>BOLD01000021.1 GCA_016861345.1 Oligoflexia bacterium | reverse complement strand
TGAGCCTAGTCCCAAAAACTGAAGCACTTGCATAATTAGTCATCTTGCATCAACCTAGCCAAAGGGAGAGCAAAATGAAGAAGCGGTTCACGGAAGAACAGATTATCAAAATTCTCAATCGGCACGAAGCCGGAGAGAAAGCCAAGGACTTGGCAAGAGAGATCGGCGTGGCGGAGCCCACGTTCTATCAATGGAAAAAGAAATTTGCTGGCATGACCGTCAGCGAAGCAAAACGAATGCGCGAGCTTGAGCTTGAAAATTCACGTCTCAAGCGTCTTGTTGCAGATCAAGCTCTCGACATCATCATGCTTAAGGATGTTAATTCAAAAAAATGGTAAGACCCAAAGCCAAGCGATTGGGCGTTGGATATTTGCATGGTAAATATCCGATTAGCCACCGTCGGGCTTCAAAGGTTTTGGGTCTTGGCTCGTCCACAGCATTTTATAAACCACGAACTAAAAATGATGAACCAATCAGAAAAAGAATTTCTGAGCTGATCGATATTCATCGCAGATTTGGATTGCCAAGGCTTCATTATCTTTTGAAGCGAGAAGGTCTTGTCCAAAATGAAAAACGCACCAAGAGGATTTACAGAGCTATGGGCATACAAATTCAAAATCGCAAGCGCCGAACAAAGCAAGGTGCTGTTGTGAGGATGCCAAGACCAAAACCAGTTGCGCCAAATGAAGTCTGGAGTTTTGATTTTGTTTCCGACCGAACAGAGTCAGGAAGAAGATTAAAAATCCTGACGGTCGTGGATGATTTCACAAAGCGATGCCCTGGATTGCTGACGGAATTTTCAATTACATCGAACAGAATGATTCAATTTTTCGATGAGCTTGGCGAAAAACCAAAACGTCTTCGGTGCGATAATGGGCCAGAGATGACATCAAAAGATTTTCTGGACTGGGCATATAGAAACAAAATTGAGATAGAATATATTCAGCCAGGAAAGCCGACACAAAATGCATTCATTGAATCGTTTAATTCGCGGATCAGAACTGAATGTTTGAACGAGCAGGTGTTCATGGATCTCAAAGATGCGAAGAGAAAGATTGGAAACTGGTGGAGCTATTATAACGAACGACGTCCGCATACCTCGATTGGGATGAAGACGCCGATGGAATTTGAACAAGAACTAATGCAGGTTGACTAACCTTCAAAGTGTTCAAAGAATGGGACTAGGCTCA
>BOLD01000020.1 GCA_016861345.1 Oligoflexia bacterium | reverse complement strand
TGGTGGAGCTATTATAACGAACGACGTCCGCATACCTCGATTGGGATGAAGACGCCGATGGAATTTGAACAAGAACTAATGCAGGTTGACTAACCTTCAAAGTGTTCAAAGAATGGGACTAGGCTCAGGATCAGTTGTTAGTTCAACGAACCCATATTTTTTATAGAATGATTTTGCACTTTCGCCTTTTGCATCAACAAGTAGTGCATATACACCTACAGATTCTGAGGCTTTCTGGATTCTTTTCATTGAATCCAGAAGAAGTAGTTGTCCTAAGCCATTTCCTTTTACTGAGGATTTCTCCTATATCTTCAGCCACACCTGAAGCCACTGAGAGCTGGTTGCGAGGATTCCATCATAAATATATGGAATTAAGCCTGCGACAACAGATCCTACAGTGGCGATGCCTAAGCCAAGGATGCTCATCGGAGAAATCTGCAGCTTTTGTGACTGCGGATTTTCTGGTTCAATATACATCTGACGAACAAGACGAAGATAATAATATAAGCTGACAGTTGAGTTCAGTGCTGCAACTGCAACCAGCCAATAGTATCCAACCTGTGCAGCGATGCTAAAGAGAAAGAATTTTCCAACAAAGCCCGCAAGCGGTGGAATTCCGGCTAGTCCAAATAGGGCAATCATCAGAGAAAGTGCTAAGAGCGGATTTGCTTTTGATATGCCCCTTAGGCTTGTGATGTCTTCTTGTCCTGTTTGATGGATATGAACAATCAGTACGCCAAAGGCAGCTAAATTTGTCAGAGCATAAACGAGCATGTAAAAGACCATGGCTGTTAAGCCTTCTGGTTTGGTCGTCATAAAGCCCATGAGCAGATAACCAGCTTGTGAAATTGAACTGTAGGCCATGAATCGCTTTAAATTGTTTTGTCTAACAGCAACCAAATTTCCAAGAGTCATTGTGAGCGTTGCCAGAATGGCGATGCCAAAGACAAAGGGCTGTAAGAGAAATCCCATCACTTTCAGAAGTAACTGAATGGCAAGAATAAGGCCTGTCCCTTTTGAGGCAACTGATAAGAACGCAGTGATCGGAGTTGGTGCACCTTGATAAGCATCTGGTGCCCACATATGAAATGGGAAAAGAGTTAATTTAAATCCAACACCCGCTAAAATAAGTGCGCCTGCAAGATAAAGAGAGGGGTTGGTTAGCTGACTTGCTGTCAAAGTTGTTTGTATAGCTTTCAGACCAAGATCTCCTGTGATTGAGTAAATGAAACCCAGTCCGTAGAGAAGAAAGGCGCTTCCAATAGCTCCCATGATTAAATATTTAACGCCAGCTTCTCCTGATTTGTCTGTCTTGGTCCAGGCAGTAAGGGCAAAAAGTGGAATTGTGGCAAGCTCAAGGCTCACGTAAAGTGTGACAAGGTCACGGCTTGAAACTAAAAACATCATTCCAGAGAGAGTAAACAGGATGACGGTGAAGAACTCTGAAAAATGAGTGATTTTTTGTTCAGATTTTTCTTTCATCGCAGCGGGGCTGATCATGATAACAAGACCAGCTGAGAGAAGAAGAATTTCTTTTAAGATCAAGTCCAGTTGATCCAGTCCAAATCGTCCACCCAGAGTTTCTTTTGGAGCATCTGTCAGGAATAATCCTGAACAAGCGGCCAGCATAATGCCAACTATTGCAAGGATGGATGAGGCCTTGTTTTCGTTTTTTGATTTTTGAAAGAGGTCAGAGATGAGAATCAAAAATCCTGTAGCAAGGACAATGATTTCTGGAGCCATCAGTTCAAGAGATAAGTTCATTTTAAGGTCCTCTCTTACATGTTCAATCGATTAAGTATGGGGTAAATTGCAGGTTCAATCATATCCACCAGTACTCGTGGATAAATGCCGACAACAAACATTGTGAAGATCAAAATACCCGTGGTTAATTTTTCGGTAAATGTGGCGTCAGTCAGTTCTTCATGGTGTTTATCCTGAATCGGGCCAAGAAAGACAGTTCCAAGACCTCTTAAGACGTAAACAGCGGTGACAACAATCGACATGGTCGAGAGAACTGTGAGAACTCTCATTGCGGTGACTGAGTGCCACTGATTTCCGAAAAAGCCTCCCATGAAGATTTGAGACTCAGCGACGAATCCAGAAAGGCTCGGTAATCCAAGTGAGGCAAGTCCACCGATATAGAAAGCAACACCCAGCCATGGCATGACTTTCACCAGACCACCCATTTCAGGAATAATTCGAGTGTGAGTTCGGCCATAGACCATTCCGATTAATCCGAAGAAAAGACCCGTCATAATTCCGTGGCTGAACATTTGCAGAACGGCTCCTTTAAAGCCCATCAAATTTAAAGTCGCGACTCCAAATAAGACCATTCCGCAGTGACTGACAGATGAATAGGCAGTGAAGTATTTTAAGTCCTTTTGTTTGATTGCTCCAAGTGAGCCGTAAAGAATGTTGATGGTTGTCAGTCCCATAAAGAACAATCCCCACTCTTTAGCTCCCTCTGGCAAAAGATAGACGGCGATGCGAAGGGCACCGTAGCCGCCCAATTTCATTAGAACTCCAGCATGAAGCATAGAAACAGCTGTTGGAGCTGAGGCATGACCATCTGGCGACCAAGTGTGAAAAGGATAAAGAGCTCCCAGAATACCAAATCCAATAAATATAGTTGGGAAAACCCAATTCTGAAAATCTTTTGGAAATTTCACATTGGCCAACTGAATAAGGTCAAAAGTGTGAAGTCCACTGGCATGAAAAAGAGCCAATATGCCAACGAGAAGCAGGGCAGAGCCCACCATCAGCATCAGTGTCAGCTTCATCGCTGAATATTCTTTAGGTCCTGTGCCCCAGATGCCAATGAGAAGGTACATTGGAAGAACGGCGACCTCGTAAAACATAAAGAATAAGAATAAATCAAAGCTTAAAAAGACTCCAAAGACGCCAGTGACAAGCACAAGAAGAAGAGCAAAAAACTCTTTTGATCTGTTTTCAACATTCCAACTGGCCAGAACACCTGTGAAAATAATAATTGATGTGAGAACCACCATGGACATCGAAATTCCATCGACACCCAGGTAATACTGAATGCCAAAACTTTTAAACCAATCAAATTTTTCGACCATATAGAGCTTTGTCGATAGTTGCTGAATGGCAAGTTGAGAGTCCGCAGAGGCGAGGTTAAAATATTCAATAGTCACAAAAAATGTGAGAATAAGATGAATTCCAGTTCCGATCAAAGAAACCCAGCGTACGGATTTTGGTGATGGAGCAAAGACGACACCCATTGCAGTAAAAAAAGGTATAAATATAAGTAAGCTCAGTATTCCCATGATGTCCCTCGTATCTCTAGAGCAATGTCATCCAAAAAAAGATTAAAGTTACAGCTGTACCAAGAACAAACCAAACTCCATAAGTTTGCAGCTGACCAGTCTGAATAAGTGTTATGATAGAACTTGATTTTTGAACAGCGTCGCCCGTTAAGTTCACTGAGCCGTCAACAGCATGGCGATCAAACCAAGCTATCGGACCGGCTATTAGTCGGAATATAATTTTATGTGTGATGAAGAGATAGATTTCATCAAAATAAAATTTCTTTTTAATGACTTGATATAAGCCTTGAAAATTTGAAATCCAATTATTGACTCTGTTAAAATCATTTTGGGCATAGAGAAACCAAGACATCAATAGACCAATTGCTGCCATCGAAGATCCAGAAAGAACAACGGTCCAGTTCAGGCCATGATGTCCGCTATGTTCTTGTGCTGATTGCACAAGTGGATGAATGTACTGTGCAAAGGGGATCCAACCCGCACTGATTGAAAGAACAGATAAGATCAGAAGAGGAAGAAGCATCACAAAGGGAGCTTCATGAGCGTGGTCTGTGGCTTTTGTGCGACCTTTACCCCAAAAGGTGAGAAAGTAAATTCTTGCCATATAAAAGGCAGTTAATCCAGCAACAGCCAGGCCACCAATGAAGTGAACATAGTGTCCGCCTTCTAGAGCTGCTGTCAGGATTTCATCTTTTGAAAAAAATCCAGCCAAAGGCCAAACACCCGCAATCGCCAACACAGCAATCAGAAAAGTCGCATGAGTAATGGGCATTTTTTTTCTCAGCCCGCCCATATCCCAAACATCATTGGTGTGAACAGCATGAATAACCGCCCCAGCTCCGAGGAAAAGGAGCGCTTTAAAGAAGGCATGGGTAAACAGATGAAACATCGAAGCTGTGTAACCAAGTGGGTGTTCAAGGTTAGCTACACCTAAAGAAAACATCATGTATCCCAATTGACTGAGAGTTGAGAATGCCAGGACTCGCTTAATATCATCCTGCGTGCAGGCAATAATAGCAGCAAAGGCACTGGTGAAGAGTCCAATCCAGCTGACAACCTCAAGAGCAGATGGAGCTGTCGAGAAAGCTGGAAACATCCTAGCAACAAGATATACACCGGCTACAACCATAGTGGCAGCGTGAATCAATGCTGAGACAGGGGTTGGACCTTCCATCGCATCTGGCAGCCAGATATGCAGTGGAAACATGGCGCTCTTTCCAGCGGCTCCAATATAAATCAAAACAAGAGCTATGGCTAAAAAGCCGGTATTGGATAATTCAGAAAGTACTGTTGGATGTGTTAAAAACTGAAAATCTAAAGATTGAAGTCCTGCAATCAGGGAATCTGAAGAACCAAGCTTCTGCTGAACTTGATATCCTAAAAATCCAAGTAAAAGAATTCCAACTAGAAAACCAAGATCTGCAAAGCGGGTCACGATAAATGCTTTTTTAGAAGCGGCCACGGCAGAGGGTTTTTCATAGTAAAATCCAATTAAAAGAAAAGAGCTGACGCCAACAAGTTCCCAGAAAACGTACATTTGAAAAATGTTCGGAGAGATAACCAAGCCAAGCATGCTGAATGTGAAAAGGTTTAAGTAGGTAAAAAACCGACCATAACCAGGATCATCATGCATGTATCCCATCGAATAAAGGTGGACTAAAAAGCTAACACTCGTCACAACGACAAGCATCATTGCCGAGATTGGGTCTAGTAAAAAACCCATCTGAATGTTTAAGCCTGGTTGAAATCTGAGCCACTCAAAACTCCAAGGAATTGAAAGTTGAGAGGGGTTTGGACCTGTGAAAAAGAGCCAGGCAAGAGTGAGCGAGAGAAGGAATGAGCAGCCAACAGATAAAGTTGCAACGACTGCAGCTATTTTAGGTGATAAAGGACGTATGAAAAGCCCCACGATGATAAATGATAAGAGAGGAAGGGCGGGTATAATCCAGGGAGAATTTAAAATCATATGCATGACTTCATCCTTTCCTTAATGTTTCAGTTGAGAAAGTTGAGTGACATCAACAGATTTTTTTCTTCGAAAGAGCATGACTAAAATAGCCATTCCGATGAGGACCTCTGCTGCAGCCAAAGCGATGACAAAAATAGTCAGAATTTGTCCATCCATACGAGATGCAAATAAGAACCGGTTAAAAACAACTAAATTTAATGCCGCTGCATTGAGCATCAGCTCAACTGAAATCAGTAAACCAACAGCACTTCGACGGGTCAGAACCCCGTAGATTCCAAGAGAAAAGAGTAATAGAGAAACAAGAACCCATGAAATCAACATTAGACTTTCTCCTTTTTGGCAAGAACGATTCCAGAAATGAGAACTGTTAACAGTAAAATTGAGATCAGCTCAAAGGGTAAAATGTATCCGTTTCCCTCTGTTGAAAGAAAAGCCTTTCCCATAATTTGAGCTGAAAACTGTGCATCGCTTGGCATCTCTATATTTTTATTTAGATGTGAATTGAGTAGGGCCCACGCGGACACTCCAAAGAAAGTGGCTGAAGTCAAAAAGCCAAGCATTTTTCTAAGCCTGGATGGATGATCATGAATGAGGTCTTGGGATTGAGTGAGCATCACTGCAAAGACAATCAGAACAACAATACCACCAACATAAACAAGAATCTGAACACCAGCTAAAAACTCTGCTCCTAATAAAAGATAATAACCAGCACTCAGAGCGAGCACGCCCATCAGATAGATTGCTGATCTGAAAATATGGCGGGTTAGCACTGTGGCGAGAGCTAAAACTAAAATAACAAAAGTCAGTAGATAGAAAATCATGTTGGATTCTCCGATTTTTCACTATTTTGAGCGCTGTTTTGAGGCTGAGGTTGTAAATCCTTTGGAATACCAGCCAGATAATAATGATTCAATGAAGTTGGGCCCTCATATGCTGTTCTGGGTTCGATCGCCTTTTGTCGGGATTCATCATCAGGTAATTTTGCAAGGGCGACAGAAGTCGGTCCAGCGTACTTTGTCAAATTGTAAACAAGAAGTCGTTGGTCAAAGACGGAAGATTCAAATTGCGAATTCATCTTCAAACATGAAAAGGGACAAACCATGACACAAAGATTACAGAAGGTGCAGCTATCCATGCGCCAGATAAAATGATCAAGCTCTGTTTTGCTCACAGCTGGAGTTTTACGATCAATGACATGGATCGAGGCATTCGGGCAGGCCTCTTCACAGATGTGACAAGAGGTGCATTTATGAAATCCCTTTTCATCATGAATCAACTCAAGCTGAGCCCTTACTCGTTCAGCAAGTTTGAGAGTTTCTCGATTTTCTGGATATTGTTGGGTGACCACAGTTTTTTGATCAATCAAATAACGGAAAGTGATTCTCATTCCTTTGAGTAAAGATTGAAAGCCGGTCACTGTTTTTTGAACAAAAGCCATTTCTGCCCAACGGTGAACAGGTTGGGTTTGCACATCATTGAGTGTTTTTTGCTGAGGAGTATTGGTGACTTCCATATGTTCAAATCCTTAATTTGCAAAAAAGTAAAAATTAGAAATTGTTAAAGCAGCAGCAAGAATAAGGTTAACAAATCCAATGGGAAGTAGAATTTTCCATTCCAGTTTCATCAATTGATCTACCCGCAGTCTTGGAAACGTCCATCGAAACCACATGCTCATGAAAATCATAAATGCTACTTTTAACCCAAACCATAAGCCGGCAGGAATCAGATCCATGACTTGATTAAATGATTCCCAGTTACCGATATGAAAGGGCATCCATCCGCCGAGGAATAAGGTGGCACCGATTGCGGAAACGATAAACAAATTGACGTATTCGGCAAGAAAGAAAAATGAAAAACGAAGACCAGAGTATTCCGTATGAAATCCAGCCGTCAGTTCACTTTCACCCTCGGCGAGGTCAAATGGAGTTCGGTTGACCTCAGCTGTTGAGGAAATGAGAAAAATAATAAATCCAACAATCCCAACAAGTGGAGCTCTCCAGACCCACCACCCCTGAGACTGAGAAAGTACAATATCTGAAAACTTCATTGATCCTGCAAAGACAACAACGACTAAGATTGCAAGAGTCATCGATAATTCGTAGGAGATAATCTGAGCTCCGGCACGCATAGCGCCGAGAAGTGACCACTTGTTGTTAGAACTCCAGCCACCAACCAGAATTCCAAGAACTCCAATTCCACTGACGGCTGAGACGTACAGAACTCCAATGTTCATATCAGCAACAGTCAGATAGGGTGAAAATGGCAAAGCCATTAATGCCAACAACGCGCCCATTACTGTTAAAAGTGGAGCGAGGGCGTGTAAAAAACGATCTGCATTTTTTGGAACAATGTCTTCTTTTAAAAGTAACTTCAGCGCATCAGCAATGGTTTGAAGTGTTCCATGCCATCCCACACGCATTGGTCCCAGTCGACATTGAAAATGTGCTGCTAGCTTTCTTTCCACATAAACGAGCACCATCGCTGTCAGAGACATAAAGGTGATAATAGAGACTAAACCCAGACCAAGAAGACCTAGAGTCTGACCCATTTGACCGCTTTGATAGTTTGAAAACACATTTTGACTCAGACTTATCATGACTACCTATCCATATCTGGGACGACAACGTCGATTGAAGATAAAATAGCAACAAGGTCAGCAACTCTTCCCCCAGGTGCCATTTTCAAAACAGACCAAAGATTGTGGAAATTCGGAGTTCTGAAGTGCATTCGATAAGGTTTATCTGTCGTATCAGAGACAAAAAATGTTCCAAAGACTCCACGAGCCGTTTCAATCTGACTATAAAATCGACCTGCTGGTGGGCGAATTTTTGCCCCGAATTTCATCACCATGTGTTTGCCTTCAGGAATATTATCAATCAGTTGCTCAATGATTTTAAGCGACTCTTGCATCTCTTGCATACGGACCTGGTACCGATCCCAGCAGTCACCCACTTTTCCAACAGGAACTTCAAATTGAACTTTTGAATAAACGCCGTAGGGCTCAATTTTTCGAAGATCATAGGGGATTCCACTGGCGCGCAAAACTGGCCCTGTGGCTCCATAAGCGAGAGCTGTTTTTCCATCAATGATACCCACATTCCTCAAACGCTCTTGGACAATGATATTTCCCGAGAAGAGATCTTCGTATTCTTTCAAAATGGGTCGGAAATACTTAATGAACTCTTTTACTTTTTGAACAAAGTCAGGATGAATGTCATACATCATCCCCCCTGGCTGAAAGTAGTTCATCGTCAAACGAGCGCCAATGGTTTCTTCAAAAATGGCAGTGATTTTTTCTCGGTCTCGAAAGCCGTAAAGAAAGGGAGTGAAAGCCCCTAAATCCATGCCGAAAACGCCCCACCAAAGTTGGTGACTTTGAATACGCTGAAGCTCAGCAACAATGGTTCGCACAGTTTCAATACGATCATTGAGCTCGATATTCATGGCTTTTTCAATAGCCGCAGAGACCCCCCAGTTGTTCATCAAAGAGCAAAGGTAATCCAGTCGATCTGTTAAATGAACCTGCTGACGGTAACCAACGGATTCTGATTTTTTCTCGATTCCTCTGTGGATGTATCCCAGCACGGGGATGATGTCTTGGACGGTTTCTCCATCCATACGAAGCACAAGACGAAGAACTCCGTGGGTTGAGGGGTGCTGAGGTCCCATATTGACAAAATACTCTTGGGTATTCAGTTCAGTCTTTGATGGGCTTTGCTGAATTCTTTTTTCTAAAGATGAAATTTCAGGATTTACCATGGTCGCTCCAACATGAAGTCATCTTTGTAATCTTTAAGAAGTGGATACCCCTTCCAATCATCTTCTAAAAATAGACGGCGAAGATCGGGATGATCTGAGTAACGAACTCCGAACAAATCAAAAATTTCTCGCTCTTGCCACTCTGAAATTGGCCACAACTGATAAAGACTTGGCGCAATGGGATTCTGTCTTGAAACCCGGACACAGACCATCAGGTTGTGACCGAGACTGGTTGAATAGAATTGATAAACAAGTTCAATCTGGTTTTCCTGAGGCCAATCAATAGCAGCTTGATCGGAAAGCATATCAAATTGAAAACGCTGATCTGATTTTAATGTTTTTGCTATTGAGAGCCATTTTTCCACTGGTACGTTGACTGTGGGTTGATTGCTCTGTTCTTGAATTGTCATTCCATCTGCAAGACCGCAGACCTGTTGTAAGAGTTCTTCTTTAGTCATGTTAAAAGCCTCCGGTAGGCTTGTCTGAGAACTTTGTGACAGAATGTGATTCGAGATTCTGAATCATCTCTTTTCGAAGTTGTTCTAGAGTCAAGCCAGGGGGAAGGTTTGCCAAGACTGGCTTTCTTCTTTCATTGGGTTTACGAATAGTTTCACCCTCTCGAATCATTTTTTGTAAAGTTAATAGTCCATAGAAAAAGGCTTCTGGTCGTGGTGGACATCCAGGAACATACACATCAACGGGGATGATCTCATGTGCACCGCGAACAGTTGAGTACGAATTGTAGATAAAAGGTCCGCCCGATATCGCACAGGCTCCAGTTGCAATGACATATTTTGGCTCAGCCATTTGATCATAAAGCGTGCGCAGGCGGGGCTCCATTCGCTTCACAATTGTGCCAGCGAGAACAAGAAGATCGGCTTGCCGTGGAGAAGGTCTGGCAACTTCTGCTCCAAAGCGAGCAAGATCGTGGTGTGCTGCCCCTGCAGCCATCATCACTTCAATTGCGCAACAACTTGTTCCAAATGTCAGAGGCCAAAGACTGCTTGATCTTGCCCAATTAATAATGGAATCAAGACTGGTTAAAAAAGCAGGTCCTCCAGGAAAAGCCTCGATCATTGGAGGCATCTGATCAGTGATTAAACCCATTCTAAGGCTCCCTTTTTCCAAGCATAGGCAAGTCCAACGACAAGAATAAGAATAAAGACGATGACTTCGATCAGTCCTGCTATTCCCACATCACGAACAACCACTGCCCAGGGGAATAAAAAGGCGGCTTCAACGTCAAAAATCAAAAAAATGAGACCAAAGAGATAATAACCCACATTGAACTGAATCCAAGCAGGCCCTATCGTTTTTTCTCCGCATTCATAGGTATCCAGTTTTGTTGGATTTGGTCTTCTTGGAGCGAGAAGTCTCGAAGCAAGAAGTCCACCGAATACCATAAGCACAGCCAATAACATCACCGGTAGAACAAAAATATATTCCATCATGATCAACTCTTTATATTACTTTTCAAGACTGCTAATTTTTCCACTGTTATCGACGCTCCATGTGTTTGAGCCTCGCAGTGTTTTCAGTAATCCTTCTTTGTTGCCTTTACCCGCGTGTGGCTTATGAACGTGTTCGTGAATTTGTCTGAAAATTCCGTATGGAACAGGTAATTCACTATCACCCATTTCAGCAAGCATAAAGGCGTAGCCAGAATTTGGATTTTGTGGGTCATGGATAATCACATCTTCTAAGCGAGCTCCGCCTTCACCAATTTTTGCAACAGTGGGACGATCATTTTTCATGATAATGCCACGATCTTTATTGGCTCCAAACAAAAGTGGTTTTCCGGCTTCAAGAAGAACTGTGGTGTCTGGTCGAGTTTCTTTGTTTGTGATTGATTCAAAGACTTTGTCATTAAAGATCACACAGTTAATGAGAACTTCAACGATAGCAACCCCTTCGTGTTTTGAAGCGGCGTTGAGAACTTGATACATCAGTTCGTTATCTGTATCAGGCACTCGTGCAACAAAAGTCGCTCCCGCGCCTAAGGCAACAGTGAGCGGATGCATAGGGCGATCCACAGAGCCGTAAGGAGCTGATTTTGTCTTTGCTCCTAATGGACTTGTTGGAGAAGTTTGTCCTTTTGTGAGTCCGTAAATTTGGTTATTAAAAAGAACAACTTTAATATTGGGATTACGTCTCATTAAATGGATAAAATGATTTCCACCGATTGATAATCCGTCACCGTCACCGGTAATAACCCAAACATTCAAGTCAGGATTAGCCATTTTTAATCCCATAGCAACAGTAGGGGCACGACCGTGAATCGTGTGAAAGCCATATGTATTTGAGTAATAGGGCAATCGTGAAGAACAGCCGATACCTGATACAACGGCAAATTTTTCTCTTTCAATTCCAGCGTTCACAAAGGCGCGAGTGATTCCATTAAATGTGGCAAAGGTTCCACAACCCGCACACCAGCGTGGCTCAGTGCTGCTCAGAAAATCTTTACGAGAATAGGTTGGAACAGTCTTTGGAGATGTCTCTGTGTTAGTTGGTGTGCTCATCAGTGTGCTCCTAATAAAGATTTAATTTTTGATTCAATCTCATCGATACGGAAAGGTTGACCTTGCATTTTATTTAACTTTTCAGTGTTGATCAGAAGTTCAGCTCTTAATCGGTACCAAAGTTGTCCAGAGTTTAATTCAGGAAGAAGGACTTTTTTGTACTTCTTTAAGAGTGATTCAAGATCAGGTGGTAGAGGATTGAGATAACGAATATGAGCACAAGCAACTTTATATCCTTGACCTGAGAGATTACGAACTGCTGATTTAATGACTCCTGCAGTTCCTCCCCATCCGAGAACGAGTAATTCAGCTTCAGGGTGACCGTAAACTTCTGTCTTTGGAATATCCTGAGCAACTTTTGCAACTTTAGCTGCGCGAAGATGAGTCATCTTCTCATGATTTGGTCCATCTTGGCTGACAGTTCCGGCACCATCTAATTTTTCTAGACCTCCCAGTCGGTGTTCAAGTCCAGGAGTTCCAGGAATTGCCCAAGGACGAGCTAATGTTTCAGGATCTCTTTCATAGGGCTTAAAGTTCGTTGGATCAGTGCGGAATTTAGCTGGGAAAGATGGCAATTCATCAAGTTCAGGAACTCTCCAAACTTCAGAGCCGTTTCCGAGATAGCCTTCACTGAGCATAATCACCGGAGTCATATATTTTAAAGCGATCCGTGAGGCCTCAACAGCCGTATCGAAACAATCTTTTGGAGTGCTGGCAGCCATAACAACCATCGGAGATTCACCGTGGCGACCAAACATCGCTTGCATCATATCAGATTGTTCTGTCTTTGTTGGAATACCTGTTGATGGTCCGGCTCGCTGAACATCAATAATAACTAGTGGAAGTTCGGTCATAACAGCCAAGTTCATAAATTCACTCTTCAGTGAAAAACCAGGACCTGATGTGTTTGTCGCAGCCAGTGCTCCACCAAAAGCGGCACCGATAGCAGAACCGATACCTGCAATTTCGTCCTCTGCCTGAAAGACAGTGGCGAAATCAGGATATTTTGAAAGTTCATGCATAATATCTGTCGCAGGAGTGATGGGATAGCTACCAAGAAAGAGACGTAATCCTGATCTCTCTGCGGCCGCCATAAGTCCCATTGCAGCGGCTTGGTTTCCAGTAATATTTCGATAAACACCGGCTTTGGGCGCAGGGCCAGATTTTTTCAGATTCCAGCGGTGATTTAATGCCGCACATGTTTCACCAAATTGAAGTCCTCCTTCAAATGTGCGCATATTTGCTTTTAAAATATCAGCTTTACGCTCAAATTTTTTAGTCATCCATTTTCGAGAATATTCAGGACTGCGATTGTAAAGCCAAAGGAGAACACCAAGAGCAAAAAAGTTTTTGCATCGATCAGCTTCTTTCGAACTTAAAGGCAGATCAGATAATAGGTTCTGTGTCGCGGACGTCATCGGCACTCGCACGAGACGATAATTTTTCCATGTTTCTGATTGATCAAGAGGATTCTCGGTGTAACCTGCTTTCTCGAGATTTTTGGGAATAAAGGCGTCTTCATTGATGATCACAGTTCCGCCTTTTCGCACTTGAGGTAAATTGACTTTTAGTGCGGCAGGATTCATTGCAATCAGTGTGTCGTACATATCTCCTGGAGTGAAAACCTCTGATCCACCAATGCAAAGTTGAAATCCTGAAACTCCGAAAATTGTTCCTGCAGGAGCACGAATTTCAGAAGGGTAGTCAGGAAGTGTGGCAAAATAATCACCAAAGATGGCGCAGGTATTGGTAAATAAATCACCGACAAGTTGCATTCCATCCCCAGAGTCTCCGCCTAAACGGATGACTGAAGAATCGATTAACTCTGTTGGTTTTGACCCACTTGAATATTGCACATTATTTTCTTGCATGCTCTTCACTCCCAGCTGAAACTACAAATGAACTATAACCATTAGCTTAAGTGTTTGATAAACTCAATAATGTATTTGATGATGTCTTTCACATAAACAAAAGCACTGGAGGAAATGTGGAAACAAAAAATGAACTAAAGCCAAGTGCCATACGTAAAACAATTCTTGAGGATCACGCGCAATTAAGAACGATGTTAAAGAATATTGAAACTCATCTTCAGAGTAAGAAATCAGATCTTCTGATCAAAGCAACTCAAGAAATGGTTGATTTCTTCTTGAAACATATCGAGAGAGAAGAATCAATTCTCGCTCCTGTGTTGCAAGAAATTGATTCCTGGGGTGGAGTTCGTGTTGATCGCATGAAGCAAGAACATGCCCACCAGCGTCAGGAAATCCAATTATTGGTCTCAGAACTAAAACAAGGAAAGATGATGCAGATCATACCCAGGGTTGAAAAATTTATGAGCGACCTTTATGAGGATATGGATTCAGAAGAAAAAGAATGTCTCAGTCCTGATCTTCTTAAAGATGATCTAGTGACCATTGGGAATTATTCTGGTCTGACAAAATAAGGAGTATTGATCATGATGACAAAAATCGAATTTGAAAAACTGAGCCTACAAGATGCTCTTGATTTAGCAGTCTTAATTGAGCAAGAGGCTTATGAGAGATACACTCAGTTCGCAGAACAATTGGGAAATCGATACAAAGACGACGCAGGTGATTTTTTTAAAACAATGGCGGGTTACGAATTAGAACATGCCAGTCAACTTCGAAAGCGCCGTGAAAAGCTGTTTGGGCAATCTCCCAGTCGCGTGAAGATGGATATGATCTGGGATGTTGAGGCTCCAAGCGAGGGTTCTGTGCGTTCTTATATGTCTCCACGTCAGGCAATGGATTTAGCTCTTCAGTCCGAGATTAAGGCTTACCAGTTTTTTGATCAGGCTTTAAGTCATGTTCAAGATAAAGAAGTGCGATCGTTGTTCGAAGAGCTTCGAAGCGAAGAAAAACAGCATCAAGAGTTACTTCAAAAACGAATAGCTCAATTACCAAAATCAACAGGTCCAGATTTGACTGAAGATGATGTTGATGAGCCGGGTGAATATTAAGTCTTAACGGCGCTCTTGGTTTTGCTTTCCGCCACCAGCAAGAGTGCCGGTGTGATTGCGCCAGTTGTATTGAGAATCGGTTTTAAATTTATTTTGCCAAGCATCCCATTTCTTTTTGGGGTGCTTATGAACAACTTGTCCGTTGTCATCGTAAATGTCTGGGTTACGTCCAAATAAAAAATCACCAACAGCTTTTAATAGACCCATTGCATTTCTCCAATCAAGGCAAAATCAGGTCTAAAATATTACATGGATCGGGGATTTGCGCAAACATCTATGATGTCGACCCCTCTCTCCATGCTGACGCGGCGTCCATGTTTGTAATGAGAGAAGCAGGCCTGTGCGGCTTTTTCATAGGCATCTTCGTAAGAAGGTGATTTTGTTGAATACTCAAAGACTTCTTGTTCGAATTTGAATTTAAAATTGTACTCTTTTTCAATTGTTGGAGTCGATACCCACGCAAAGGATTGAACAGATGCAAGTATGATCAGTGTTGAGATAATTGTTTTCATAGGACCCTCCAATATGCTGCTTACAGTTAACTATTCAAGAGGGGTGCCAGTTCATTGATCTTTTTCTCAATGTAATACGGTCTAACTATATGTAATTATTGTTGAATATATATCTCAATTTGATTCATAGATAAGCTGACAAGAAGGGGCTCGACACCTGTTTATCTTTTATGCAAGAGTGTGTTCATTGGAGGTTAGATCACATGAAGATATTAGGCTTTTTATTCTCAGTGCTGGTTAGTTTTTCATCTTTTTCTCAAACGCTAATTATATCCGATATTGATGACACAATTAAAATTTCGCATGTGATTGATTTTCAAGATGCCACTGATAATGCCTATAAATTAGGAAATTTATTTCTTGGAATGAATGATCTGTATAACTTTTTAGGACAGCAAATCCTCAAAAAAGAGGGGGGATCTTTTGTCTACCTGAGTAACGCGCCTGTTGACTTGATGCAGATGTCTCACACTCAATTTTTAAATCGCAACCGTTTTCCAAAAGGTCGTGTGTGGTTGTCGGATACTTATCTTGCAGAAGATCATAAGATCAATGCGCTTCGTGAGCTTCTCTCGTCGCGAAAATTTAATCGAATTATTTTCTTTGGCGATAATGGTGAGCTTGATTCTGTGATTTATGACCAGATTCAGAAAGAATTTCCAGAGTATCACTACGAGACTTATATTCATCTTGCCTACACATCCTTGGGTGACGGTACCTTGTTAAGAGGGCAACAGGTTGGATTTGTTACTCCGGTTGAGGTTATTCAGGATTTACATGAAAAAAAGCGAATTTCTGTTGAGGCTAAGGATAGTTTTATATCGAAATTAGTTCCTGTTATTTTGAAGGCGCCACTTGATAAATCAGATGGAAGTGTGGCTTTTCCGATGTGGATGGATTGCCGTGATATCAAATTACCAAAGGGATTACCTGAAAACTATGTTTCATTTATCATTAAACGTTGTCATCGGGACTAATCAAAGTTAAACAGGTTTTATGTCTATACAAACTCGTCAAGAAGCTCTGATTCAAGAATTCGGAGTTTCATCTAACTGGGAAGATCGTTACAAAAAAATAATTGCCTATGGCAAAACCTTGCCTGAATTCCCTGAACAGTATCGAACAGAAGACAATCGAGTTAAAGGATGCCAATCCCAGGTGTGGCTTCATGCTCAGTTGAACGATAAAGGTGAGATTGAATTTCAAGGTGACAGTGATGCTTTGATCGTCAAAGGTTTAGTGGCGGTCTTGATTAAGATATATTCAGGAGCGACTCCTTCAGATATTATTTTGCATCCGCCCTCATTTATCCAAGCCTTAGGTTTTGAAGGTAACTTATCGCCCAGTCGTGCAAATGGACTGTTTTCAATGATTAAACAGATACGCCATTATGCAATGGCTTATCAAGCTCTTCAGCAAATGCAGAAAAAGTGATGAGTCAATTTTAAGCAATCGTCGCGTGCACGCGATGGGTGTCGTCGTGATCATCCATCTCAGTTAAGAACTCAAGAACGTCTTTTTTCTGTTCTTCGCTTAATTCTGTGATGTTTTTTGCCTTATAGGATAGTTCAGCAGTTGAAATGTGCCAGCCCCGAGCCTCAAGGGCTTTGCGGATCACATCCAGTTGGTCTGATGAACCATAGAAAGAATAATTGTCTCCGTGTTTTTCAACCTCGTTTGCTCCGGCTTCAATGGCCTCTTCTTCTGGATCAAATTGGCCAGCTTTTGTTCCTTCAAGTAAACAAACTCGATCAAACATCCAAGCTACAGATCCAGATTCACCAAGGGCACCTTCGTGAGATTTAAAAAGATTTCTGATTTCAGATGCTGTTCTGTTTTTATTATCTGTCTGCACCTCAACGATAACACCAACGCCATGGGGTCCGTAGCCTTCGTAAGCAATTTCGTCAATCTGTGAGCCTTCAAGTTGGCCAGAACCTTTTTTAATGGCTCGATCAATTGTATCGTTGGGACAAGATTGCTTCTTGGCTGCATCAATCGCCATTCGCAGTCGGGCATTGTAGTTCGGATCAGGACCACCAAATTTCGCCGCGACTTGTATCTCACGGGCAAGTTTGGTGAACATAGCACCTTTTTTTTGTGCAACTGCTGTCTTATGTGTATTAATCCATCCGCGTCCCATAGGAAGTTAAGCTATCGAATGAGAGGTAACTCTACAACTTGCAATGCAGCATGCCTAGATGGAATCAAAGTGGTAGTTTTGCAACATGCAAGAGGTCTTTCTTATTTCACCCATTCGATCAAAGATAGATAGCGTTCGAGAGCAAACAATTCAGGCCCTTCATCGACCAACTGATTTTAGGGTCAGTGAACAATCAGCTCGTGATGTCACTGTGCTTGCTCCTGACGCTTTGCCACCCAAAAAGGGACTATCGTTAAGAGAGGGGCAGGGAAGACTTCTTCATGATTTGGCTAGCATTGAACTTCAAGCTATGGAAATGTGTTTTCGCTCTCTCATCGAGTATCCTGATGCACCCTCAGAATTCCGCGAGCATTTAGCTCAAATCACTCTTGAAGAGGCTAGCCATCTTGAGCTTTGTCTGAATGGAATGGAGAAGCTTGGCTATCAGTGGGGCCACTGGCCTGTACATATGGCTCTTTGGCAATCGCTTCGCCGGGAAGATTCATTGCTGGATAGAATTTTGATTGTGCATCGATATCTCGAGGGGTCAGGTTTAGATGCAGGTGAAACATTAATGAAAAGGCTATCAGGTGTTCTTGATCATGGCCTTAAGTCGATAGTGAATACAATTGTCACAGAAGAAGTGAATCATGTTCGATTTGGTTCAGACTGGTACCGCACACTTTGTCAGCAGGAAAAACGAGATCCCGAAATTGATTTTCGAGAGAGAATGATCAAGATTCGATATCAAGTTCCAAAAAGAATTGAAAATATATCTGTCGAATTAAGAAAAAAAGGTGGTTTTTCAGATTCAGAGCTTCAATTTATAGAGGAAATGAGACAATCTATAGTCAAATACAAGAAAGGTGAAAAATGAAAAAGCTCATTTTAGCATTGCTATTTGTATCTGCGAGTGCAAGCGCAGACTACACTGGAACTTTGTTTGAACTTGATTCGAATCAACAAAAGAAGATTTACACATATTCCAATACCCAAATTGAAAAAGATGGTCTTACTGATCAAACGGTTACATATAAAGATTTGAATGGTGCAGAACTGTTTGTTGAAAAATCTGTCTTAAAGGGGGCTGAGTTTATTAAACTTGAGTTAACTCACTATCAGCTCAGTGAAAATGCTACTGTTGAGATTAAGGATGGTCGAGTTTATTTCACAAAAATATTGGCTGGGGGAAAAGTTAAGAAATCTGATGAGAAATTAGGTAAAAATTTTGTGATTTCTGCTAACTTTAGTCGATTCATAAAAGAAAACTGGGCTGATATATTAGCTGGGAAAGAAGTTTCTTTTCGATTTGGCTCATGGGAGAGAATGGAGACTGTGGGATTTGAAATATTTAAAGTTTCAGAAGAAAAGAAAAATGGTCAGGATCTTGTTGTTTTAAAGATGAAGCCCTCAAGCTTTGTGATTGCAGCACTGGTAAAACCTCTCTTTTTTAAATTTACAAGTGATGGCAGTCGGCTGATCGAGATGAAAGGACGAGTTCCATTAAAGCAAAAGTCTGGTGATACCTGGAAGGATCTTGATGCAGAGGTCGTATATTCTTATTAACGTAACTCGACCCATAGATCAGGCCGCTCATAGAGCCTGATCAGTTTGATCTCAATATGAGGAGCTAAGTACAGTATTCGTTTTCGGCAGTAAAGAGCGATATTCTCTGTTGTTGGAATTGTCTTCTGAAAATGAGAAATGTCAAAATTAAGATGTTTGTGATCTAATTCTTCTTTGAGAAGATTGAGAATTTTTTGGACCTCTGATTTTGTATTTTCTGCTTCAATGAATTCAATTTGAAGCCGATAATCATGTCCGTGGCCATACTGAGAATAACATTTACCAAAGGTGGCTTTATTTTTATCTATTGCCCATGCAGGCTGATTATAAAAATGTGCGCAGCTAAACGAGGTCTCTAGTCCCTTGATCATGTCAGGTTAATTCCTCCATCAACAGAGAGAATGGCTCCAGTGGTCCAACTGGAATCTTCACCGAGTAAAAAAATAATGCTTTTAGCAATGTCTTCTGGATTTCCAATTCTTCCTAAAGGTTGAAGGTCTTTCATATTTTCTAAGGCTTTTATTTTCTCATCATTTTTTAAATCATGAAAGGCATGAATAGGTGTATCGACAAGCCCAGGGCAAACACAATTGACTCGAATATGATCTTTACCTAACTCAAGAGCAAGTGATTGCGCCCAACTATTCATTGCTGCTTTTGAGGCCGAGTAAGCAGATACTCCAGCCGTGGGTCGAAGTCCCAATGTTGATGAAACATTCACAATAGAGCCTTGTTTTTGTTCCTGAAAAATGGGGATTAATCCTTGAGTCAGTTGGATATGGCCAAAAAGATTTGTTTCAAATTGTTTTCTCCAGGGCTCAAGGCCATTTTCAGTGGGTCCATGACGAAGAAAAATTCCGGCGTTGTTCACTAAGCCAATCAGACTGGAATTAGGGATAGCTAAAATTTTCTGGAGGGCTTGTTCAATATCCCGACTTTGAGAAAGGTCGCAGGGGATTGAATAAGCTGGAATTGAACATTTGACTTCGACGGCTTGTAATTTTTCAAGCCGTCGACCGAGAAGTACAGGTGTCCAGCCTTTTTGCGAAGCAAGTAGGGCCGTGGCTTCGCCAATTCCAGATCCGGCTCCGGTAATGACAACAAGTTTTTTCATATCTGACCTCTCTTTGATAGAGGTCATCATATTCTGCTCTGAATGAGGTGAAAAGAAAAAAAAGAGCTGACTGTTTGTCGCAGTCAGCTCTTTAGTGTTTTTCAGTTTGGGTTCCCTATTAGGCGGCTTTTTGTTTTCGCAAAAGCCAAGCATGATACTTTTTGTCAAAATCCTTAGCTTTGTAACCGTCAATGGTGAGAAGTCCCTCTTTAAACCATTCGTAGTGCTCGCTACAGAAACCAGCTCTCTCGGGCTTTTTCTTGCAGTCCTCTCCGACACATTTTGCTGCCGTTAGGGGAACAACATTTGAGGGGAGCTGTTTCTCGGGGTGAGGTGTATTTGACTTCTTTTTCTCAGACATTGGGTTTCCTTTCTCTATGATCTTTGAAAGACCTTTTGCTGTACATAAGATCTATCGGCTGGACTTTGGAAGAGGTAAAGGGGGTCAATTGAAAATATTGTAGTCTCAGGTTGAGAATGGCAGTGGTTGGATTGT
>BOLD01000019.1 GCA_016861345.1 Oligoflexia bacterium | reverse complement strand
GAGAACGGCTCATGAGTATCTCAGGGACTATAAAGTATTTTGCGAAAGCACCGAACAGGGGCAAGTACTAGTAGCTGATCTCAAAAAAGCAGCATGATCTTGCTGACAAACTCAACCTCGGCCTACAATTAATCTCAAGCTTCACCAAGAATTAGCCGATCCTATAGGTACTATGAAAACACAAGTCATGACTATCACACTATTCGCGATTCTATTAACATCCACAACCACTTGGGCTGCCGCCATGGATGCTGAGGGCAATAAGCTCCTCAACTACAGTGGGCGCATCGTGAAGCCGGATGGGACACCACTTGAAGCCTCAAGTGTGACCTTTTCTATATCTGTGTATAGTCCAAATCCTGGCAAGTGTCTTTTATGGAGAGAAACTCAAGTCGTGCCAATGGCTGATTCTGATGGTGTGTTTTCATTAATGATTGGTAAAACTGCAAATAAGCATGCCAGTACTCCTGCAGCAGTCTCTGCTCTTGCCGATGCTATGAATAACTCGACAACATTTGCATCGCTCACCTGCGACAGCGGAACTTCTTATACTCCTGGCGCAAATGATGATCGTCAAATTGTGGTTTCATTTAATGATGGCTCAGGTTCTCAAACACTGAACCCCATGGATATTAAATCTGTTCCATTTGCAATGCACGCAGCAAAGGCTGATGAAGCTGCAAAAGTTGGCGGAAAAGCGATTTCAGCCACTGCACCGACTCACGGTCAAGCTCTTATCTATGACAATCCCTCAGGGACTTGGGTCCCCACGACACTGGGTGGTGGTTCAGGAACTGTAACATCAACCTCTGTTACTTCAGCCAATGGCTTTGGCGGTTCTGTCGCCAACGATTCAACGACACCTGCAATTACAATCACAACAAGCGTAACAGGTCTCTTAAAAGGAAATGGTACTGGTGTTTCTGCAGCAGTCGCAGGTACAGACTACTCTGCAGGTACTTCGGCTCTTGCTACTGGTATTTTAAAATCGACAACTGGCACAGGCGCTCTATCAATTGCCACAGCTGGTGACTTCCCAACATTGAACCAAAATACCACTGGCACTGCTGCGAATGTCACAGGCACCGTTGCCGCAACAAATGGTGGTACTGGCCAAACGAGCTATACTATTGGTGATATCCTTTATGCTTCAACAACGACAGCCTTATCTAAACTTGCAGCTGGAACAAGTGGCTACGTATTAACAAGCAATGGCGCCGGCGTAGCTCCAAGCTGGCAAGCTTCACCTGGTGGAGATATCACTGGGGTAACAGCAGGAACAGGTCTTACTGGCGGCGGCATATCAGGCGGAGTCACTGTTGGCCTCGCGGACATCGCAGCCACTTCAGTACTTGCGAACAATACAGGTGGCTTAGCTGCCCCTTCTGCAGTTTCTTATTCAACTCTTGCTCCCGCTCTTCTGAACTCCGTGTCCGCAACACAAGGAGACATCCTTTACAGAAATGCAACAACATGGGTTGCTCTTCCTGCTGGAACCAACGGTCAATATCTTCAAACTCAAGGCGCTGGCGCTAATCCTCAGTGGGCAAGCATTGGAAGCTCTCTTCCTTCACAAGCTACTCATAGCGGAAAAATCTTAACAACTGATGGCACTAATGCTTCGTGGGTTACTCCGCAGTCATCTTTCGGCTCACAAACCGCTAACTTCGTCCTTGCAGCTCCGAACGGAAGCGCTGGTGCTCCAACATTCCGAGCTCTTGTTGCAGCTGATATTCCTACTCTGAACCAAAATACAACAGGCACTGCCGCAAACGTTACAGGCACTGTTGCTATCGCGAACGGTGGTACGAATTCAACAACTGCTCTTGGCGGCAGTAAAGTTATGGTATCCAGCGGGACTGCGATCGTTGAAAGCGCTGCAATTACCACAACCGAACTTGGTTTACTGGACGGCATTACAACTCCGCTAGTCGCTGAAGGTAATTATGCCAATGCCTCGTTCCGAGCAAAAAACGCTTCCGGTACAATGTACAACGTATCCTCTGCAGTCGGCTCCGTAATCTACGGAGATGCAACTGGATGGGCTGTTGGAACTCCTGATGCGGCAGGTCTAGTTGTAAAGGGTAATACTGATCAAACAATTGATGGCAACAAAACATTCTCCAACGCAATTGTAGCTCCAGGTGTGAATGCCGCTGCAGGGTTTTCTGTAACTACAGCCTCCAACAGCAATATCACTCTTTCACCAAATGGCACGGGCACTGTTGTTGTCAACAAAGCCCTTGTTGGAACCCTTGGAACAAACACTGATAACGCTGACACAACAATTGATCTGAGAACATCGAATGTCTTTAATATGTCAGCATTTGTCTGCAACGGAACAAAGAAGGTTACTCTTACAAATGCAGTTGCGGGAAGTGCCTACACAGTTATTCTAGGTGCAAACCAAACCGGAAGTGCTTGCCTATTCTATGGAAACAACGGAACAACTCTTGCGAAATTTGCAGGTGGCGCAACAGCTCGAACTCCAACAACTGGTCAACCTGCTGTCTTCACATTCATCTTCACAGACGCAAACACTGCATACGGTTCAATGGTTGATAATATGCAGTAATTTTTTGTTTATAGTACGAAAAAAGGCCGCTCTTAGCGGCCTTTTTTATTTGTATTTTGCTTTGTTGGATAATTACTTCTGACCGTTCTCAAACATAGCCAGTTCCATTTCAACCACATTCTTTTCAGCGTCCACGACTCGCTCTTTGACAACCCCGAATGGAACTTTGCCGAGCCAAGAGACGTTTCCGTCGCCATGGTCGATTTTGCAGGTCTCAAACTCGCCTGCCACAACAGTGATTTTTTCTAATTTTCCGCCCTGAGAATCACAAACGCTCATGATGGTGTTGATTGTTTCTTCACTCATGAGTTCTGATGTATCCACTTGCTTTTCTTCTTCTTTGATTTCGCCGTTTGGTAAAGTGATGGCAATCTTCATCGTGAATTTGTTGGATGCCTTATCAAAGGCTGATAACTCTAGATCTTGCATAAAGTTTGCTGATCCCTGAGCTGAAGTGAAAGTTCCGTTGAAGGTCACACGGTCTCCAACTGTCGGAAATGCGAAAGCTGAAATTGATAGGATTGCTGTAGCTAAAAATACGATTGTTTTCATAGAATTCTCCGTTTTATTGAATTGGCGGGAATTCACCACTCTTTTACTTTTCCGTCAAGCTTTCCATCAGTGAGGATGAGTAATAATATGGCAGGGTTATTAATTTAGTTTTTCGATTATTGATAGACCCTACCTCAAAGGGGTGATCAGCGACCATATAAGCGACCTTAGCTTTTTTCTCTTCGCAAAACAGGGATAGGCTTTTACGTCTCCCCCCACTGCCACGTTTAACTTCTATGGGTAAAATTTCACCTTGTCTGTCGAGTAGCAAATCAACCTCAGCTCCTGAGGACTTTTCTTCACGGTGCCAATAATAAATTAAAGGCTCTGTATTCGGTGGAGTTTTTGCAAAAATTTCTTGAACCACAACATTTTCACAAATCCCGCCAAATTGAATGAACTCATTCAAAAACTGCTGATTCAGCTGAAGACCCAAAATTCGATGACACAATCCCGTATCCACAAAATAGACTTTAAATTTCGATTCATTGATTTCAGCTCCCAACGGCAGACTGTTCCCTGAAGAGTGATGGCATTTATAAGCCAGTTGAGCATCTTGCAAAAGCTGAAGCCCAGTATTTAAATCACGGCTTTTGGACTCAGACGAGGCTTTTGCGAAAATAAACTTACCCCCAAGCTGACGAGGAATGGAGTCAAATACAGACTTGATATAATTAACTTGGGCTTTTGATGCATATTTCGCAAAATCACTTCGATAATTCGCAACAAGGCTTTGCTGAATAGACTGGGCCTGCCCAAGGTCTTTTTCTTCAAGATAGGTTGAGATAACCTCTGGAAGTCCACCCAGCAAAGTATAGGTTTTAAATTCATTCATGATTTTTTCATGAATCAATTGATCCAATGCTATTGGTTGATCTTGAATGATCTCTGCAAAGGATTCCAAATTTGCAGCCTGCAAATATTCTGTAAAATTCATTGGGAAAACATGCATGAAGTCGACTCGACCAACTGGAAAGGAAATTTCATTCAATGCAAACTCAATTAAGGAACCCGCAGCTATCACATGAAGATCGGGCATTTTTTCTTTAAAATATCTGAGGCTCAAAATTGCGTCAGGACACTCTTGGATTTCATCGATAAAGAGTAATGTTTCTTTGAGTGTTATCTTTTTATTCAGACTTGCCTGCAGTTTTTGAATTAATTTTTGAGGTTCTCCCCGATGCTCCTGAAAATAGATCATCAGCTCGGGGCTTTCTTCCAGATTCACCTCGACATATGAAGAAAACTGTCGACCCAATTCGCGCACAAGCCAGGTTTTACCCACCTGCCTCGCCCCCCTTAATAAGAGTGGCTTTCTGTTTTTTGAATTTTTCCATTTCAGGAGGTGGTCACTATGATTTCTCTTCATCCTTGTATTTTATCCAGTTTTTGGTCAAAATACAAGGCATAAATGTCCAATTTATGGCTCATTTTAGGACTAAGACTAAGGAAAAGCTTTCGTCACAACGGCCATCCCTCCCCGGCCATCCCGGGTGACCGAGATGATAAAGGCTTTACGGGTTGACGGAGCCGTTGCCACAGCTGCGTATTCGTTTCCATCTGTGCTCAGGGTTCTATAATACTTTAAGCTGCCGTCTGAAATAAACCAGGTCGTCTGATGGGTTTCCGTTATGCTTTTAAGACCACCCTCTGTATTCATTACTGAATAGGTCTCTGGAGTTGATGAGATCTGTGCTGACAAAGTCACCGTCTGCCCTGCTGGATAGGTCGTCAATGAGGTGCCGTTTGAAAGAATATCTGTCACTGTAGGATTTGAATTCAGCGTCGGTCTTAAAGCGGTATTCACCACGCTGATCCGCCTGAAACTTTTCACCCGTCGACCATCCCCTGAATCCAGGGTATAGGTCACCAAATAAGCGACACCGTTATACTGATCCCTTGTGCTTTTATTGGCAAAAATTGTCGATGAACTTGGGACCGTCACCGTAAAAGAATTTGCAGCGCCTGTATAATTATTCGCAACTGTGGGAGTTGTTAGTGGCACGTTCACACCTAGAGACTGATACCCGGTCATCGTCGCTGTGCAAGCGGGCTCAACACCAAAGTAAACGCCGGGGTCCACACAGGCCTCTGCCGTGAACATTAGTCCCCCACTGCCATTGATGTCACTGATCGCTGGAGTCAGCGTCACTGTCGCCCCAGGAGCGACCTCGGGAGTATCGGCTACGAGAGCTAAAACTCTGAGACTATTTAATTCCACGTATTTTGGTAATTTGTCCTCGGAGCAGCCCAGTTGTGTGATCACAAAAAGAGAAAGCAATATGTGCTTCATTAGAATTCTCCCTTCACGCCGATTGCAAAAAACATCGGAAGACCTGTGACATCTTCTTTCGTTGAGTAATCATAAGAGTAGCGTATGGTCTCTGGATTTTTTGAATTCAGAATATTTTGAATATCTGCATAGAATGACCAAAGAACTTTATCATCGATGATTTTCTTGTCCACTCTCAAATCGAATTGCGAAAAATCCCGCATTCGTTCTGAGTAAATGGGTCCCTGCTTAGGGATATAAACATCATTGTCTGAATCAAAACTGGCCCCTACAATCGGAGTTTTCGGATTCCCCGTCACATATCTGAGACGTCCTGAAAGTTTCCACTCTTTTGGAAATTGGTAAGACCCAACCAAATTCACATTTTGTGTTTGATCATATTGTGAGGGATGCTCTGCAACCCCAGGCTCCCACCGACGACTTTGGGTCAAAGTATAGCTGAGCCATGTTGTCCAAGGATTCATTTCACCTTTGAGCAAGAATTCCAGCCCCTGTGCCCGTCCCTGTCCCTTGTTCGAATAAATTTCAGGCACCAGCGTTCCCTCTCGAACGATGTATTGACTGGAGCTCACAACTAGGCGTGAAAAATCCCGGTGAAAAACTCCACCATTTAAAATCCAGCCCTCTGTGGCACCCTGACGAAAATCTTTTTCAAAACCCAACATCGCATGCATCGCCAGCGGAGATTTAATCTCTGGATTTCCAAACGAGGTGCTGACCTCTTGGGGTTGCGGTGGTTGGGCATACATTCCCCCAGAGCCTTTGATCAAAAGACTTTCATCCCATTTGTATCTTGCTCCAAGTCTTGGCGAAATCCGATGTTCCTTCGTTAAATTAAAATAATCATGCCGAAGAGAGGGCAAATAGGTCCATTTGGATCCTTCAGGATTCCACTCATTCCTCCAATAGGTTCCGATATTATTAATGTTTGATTGACCTTCGACCTCTCTAATTTCAGAGGCCGAAAACGGAGTTTGACTGGTCTCACTTCTTCCTGCCGGCAAACGCACATTGTACTTGGCTTGATAGTATTGATTATCAATACCAATTTGCGAGCTCCAATCTTTTGTGAACTTCTGATCCCACTCACCCCGAAGAGTCAGCGTGTTCACATCATTTTTAAAATACTGATCACCGATATCAATTATTATTTTATTTGTTCCCACCCCAAGAGAAACCCTTGATGTTCTGTCTGTGTCCCACTTTCGTGTCCAATGGGGAACAACCCGTACAAAAGAGGTCTCATTATAAAAAGTCCCTCTTAAACCGGGCTCTTCTTTTAAGGGTTCTTTGAGTAAAAACTCAAGAGTGTCTCTTGAGGCCAGGGTCACAATCTTGAGCTCATCCCTTTCGTTGAGTTGATTGACATAAATCCCCGTGATGTCAGCAAACTCTGGGGCCACGGTCAGATCGAAAGAAGAATTATCCTTGAGCGCAGCTCGCAGAACGGCTCCGATATAGCTATATCTGGCACTGATCAGATAAGAACTGTGGTCATCAATTTTTGATTCATAGAGTCCCCCCATCTTCATCGTATCCATAAACGCGAAGCCCTTTGAATCACGATCACTAATTTGAGGTTTTCGTGTTTTTAAAGAGACTATCCCACCTAGCGCGCGTGAATATTCAGGTCCATATCCTGCTGAGAGATAATCCACCTGCTCCACAGCCTCGGGCATCACTACGGATGTCAATCCCCCAAAGTGAAAGACCAAAGGAATTTCATGGCCATCAAGATCATACCGGGTGTCTTTGGGCTCTGAGCCCTGAATCACGACCTGAGAAGAAAACCCTGCCACTCGGCTCACGCCGGGCAAATTTTGTACAGCTTTAACAGGATCTCCCCCAGCACCTGGAAGAGCTAAAAATTCTTTTTGTTGAAGAACTCGAACCGTGCTGTCGCGCTTATTTTTTTCACCCACAATTGTGGTTTCAAATTCAGAGTACGAGATTTTTGCCAGATAAAGGTCAACTGTGTAGGCCTTAACCCCATCGGCAGTCAGAAATAGTTTCTTCTCAAGCTTTTCATAATTCGCAGCCACAACAACAAAGTCGACTTCTCCCTCGGGAACGGATTCAAAAACATAATATCCTTTTGAATCAGTCCTTGTTTTGAATTGATGGGGCAAAATCACAACTTGATAGTCTGCGAGTGGAATTTTTGTCCCCTTTTCAACCAGACGGCCTTCGATTTTTAAAGTTTTCACCTCTACAGGTTTTTCTTCTTGTGCAATCCCGAAGTCTGAAAAAAGAAAAATGCAGATCGCGAAAAAAAATCTCATCTTGTCTCCAACACAAACCGATAGGTGTATCGAATCTTCACCGCTACTGCTTTTTCGCTCACACGAGCTGGGGCAAATTCAAATTGTCGAAGAGCTGACATCGCAGCTTCATTTAAACCAAAACCCGGTCCCCGGATCAACTCCACCTGCCTGACCCGGCCCTGATCATCAATCAGCACATCCATCACCACTGGCCCCTCAACGCCTGCTTTCTTCGCTTCCTCGGGGTAGGGAACTCGAAATTCTTTTTGAATTCGTGGCATAGCAGTCACGAGATAATCATCTGTGGGGATGGGTAAAGAATCCTCATCATCTTTATTCAGTTTCAAATCATCCTGAGCTTTGGCAACTGTATTTCCCTGCTTGATTTCGGCAGCCCCTTCAGACTCTGTCGTAATCGCTTTTCGTGAAACCCCAAAGACCTGTCGCTTTTCTTCTTTTGGTACAGTCTTTGGCTTTGGAGTTGCAGTAGGATTTTGCACCACCGATGGAGGCGCGACCTTGGGCATCTCGAAGACCTCGATTTCAATTTTCTTTGGACGCAGATCGGGACGAAAAACAAGAGCCAAGCCAATGAGAATCACCGTCAAATGCCCAAGACTTGAGACTGCTAAGGGGTGACGGGCTAATCTCATTTTTCTCTCTCAATTTGAACGGCGAAGCGATTAAGTCCCACCTGTTTGAGCAAATCAATAACCTTAACCACTTTGCCGTAGGCCACTTCCACATCCGCTGCCACGATAGCCTGTGCTTCTGGATTTTTCGCTAAGGTCTCTTGGGCTGCTTTTTTCAAACCCTCTTCATCCGTGATCTGACCATTCAAAAGTATATTTCCCTCTCGGTTAACAGCAACACCTAAGGTTTGAACCACTTGCCCATCTCCGGTCGCCGTTTTTGGCAATTTCAGTTCGAGAACATCTTTAACCAGCATCGGAGCTGTGATCATAAAAATCACAAGCAAAACAAGAACCACATCCACAAAAGGAGTAATATTAATTGCTGATACAAATGAGGATTCTTCTGAATCTGAATTTAGATCAAGACCGGCCACTCTGCTCTCCTGACTTAATCAGTTCAGCGACATAGAGGTCTCGCAATGACTCCACTGTAAGAATGAGATCCTTTGCTTTTTTAGAAAAAAAGTTAAATGCCACAACGGCAGGAATAGCCACAAATAAACCCATGGCTGTTGCGTACAGGGCTTGTGAAACTCCTGACATCACCGCTGCTGAGCCACTCTGGGAACCCAAATAAGCAAAGGCTCTGATAATGCCCAAAACCGTTCCAAAAAGTCCGATAAAAGGCGCATTGGAGCCAAGGGTGGCCAATACCCCCAACCCCTTTTCCATCTGACTCCGCTCTTTTTTAAGGTAACTTGAGACCGCACGGTCAATGCCTTCACTGCGATAATCAGTGTGACAATCAGACAAGGCTGAAGATAAAGCCCCTGCAACAAAGCCCTGGTCTTTTTCACACCAAGAAATGACTTCTTTCCACCGATGCTCGGAAATCATTTTTCTTAAAGCTAAGAAGTCTTTTTTCTCAGCTTGAAAATACCGCTTTCGATCAATCATGATCGAAACGGACCAAATCGAAAGACCAAAAAGTGAAATCAGAATTAATTTTTCAATGATATCTGTAAGGAGAATCAGTGTACTCATAGTCCTCAAGCTTAGTGAGGACTATGGGAAAAAGTCGAGAATTTAGTCGAGAATTAGTGGACTTCGCCGTATCGCTGACCATTCACGTCAACATATCCATGGGGTCGTTTATTTCTGGGATCTTCGTGGAGCCAGTGAAGAAGAGGACCCTGGTGTGTCCATTTAAACTCTCCGCCCATATTCATTTTTTGACCAACCTGAACCGGGACTCGGCGAGTAATGTCCATATTATAAACGGCAAACATTTCTTTGCCGTTTGAAAGACGAACATACCATCGCTGATGTCTTAACCCACTGTTGTCATCAGGTAGAATTCGAGAAACCACCACTCCTTTTCCCTGGATGAAGTAGGCATCTCTTCTGTTATTCACCGCATTGATAAACTGGCCATCTTCTTGGCCTGACTGATTTTGATTTCCATTGCCGTTAACAATTTGCTCACGAAGATCACTAATAAGATCCCGAGGATTCTGAAATCCGCCATTGTCGCGGTTTTTACGAGCAACGCTCGTGTCCGCTGAGAGTGTAACAAAGAGAAGACTAAGTACCGAAGCGCCAAGCAAAATGGCTCTTTTCATGAGACCCCCATCCCGTCAAACACAGCTCAGTTGGCGTAAACCACATCCTCTGAGTGTTTTCTCTGTCGAGTAAAGTATCTAATTTTCATGCGCTTAGGCAATAATATCTTGCGTCGAATGAATATTAATACCCAAAACCCCAATGAGATTAAGTAATTTTTACTTTACTCAAAGTCAGGGGGCAGTATTCTTGCCCTGTCATTAAACAACAACCCTATAAAAGGAGAATCACATGAAAATGATCGCATCTGCAATCGTTACTGTTTTCGCTGCTGCAGCTCTTGCTAACCCACCTGCTGCTCCAACTACTGCAACTCCAGCTGCTCCTGCAGCTCCAACTGCTAAAGTTGAAGACAAATGCGCTGGTAAAAAAGGTAAAGACCTTGCTACTTGCAAAGCTGAAGTAGCTAAAGCTGCTAAAGCAACTACAACTACTCCAGCAGCTCCTGCAACTACTCACAAGTAATTGCTTACTGTTGACAGTTTGTCGGTTCAAAAAACCCGCTTGAAAAGGCGGGTTTTTTATTTGAATTCAACAGCTTGAATCGTCAGAACTTCTTCACCCTGGGGTTTTTTCACAATGACTTCATCCCCCACTTTTTTACCAAGCAGGGCCCTTGCCACAGGGGACTTCCAAGAAATTTTTGAGAGCTTAATATCCCACTCGTCCTCACCCACAATTTGATAGGTGATTTCTTCTTCATCTTCGTTAAGAACAGTGATCGTAGCCCCAAAGACAACTTTGTCTCCGGAGAGAGTTTTCGGATCAACGATAAAGGCCTTTTCAAGACGGCCCGTGAGAAACCTTAAGCGCGAGTCAATCTCCCGAAGACGGCGTTTTCCGTAAATGTAGTCGGCGTTTTCAGATCGATCTCCATTGCCAGCAGCCCAAGCAACTGTCTCAACAACCTTGGGACGATCCACATGTAAAAGATGGTGGTACTCGTCCTTTAGTTTTTGAAAACCCACAGGAGTAATATAATTCTTCGCCTGATCCATAAATTCGCTATGTAGGTGATTATGTGCTCTGATGCAAACCCAAGTCTGACTGTGGTCGGATCTCGATCGGTCTTGAAGTTTCTTTTTCAGCAGGCAAGCCCTGAAGTTCACGCATCAACTCATGAACGCTCATGATTCGGTCAATTCGGTAGGCACTTGAGCCAACTGTGTAGAGATCCTTCTCTTCAGGATTATTGAGATCAATCGAAGATAGTAGTCCGTTGCAAATACAGAATGTTTTTTCATTCTCGTATTTTGAAGGACAATTTCCTTTATTGAGCAAGTAGCCCTTATCACATTTGGGTGCGCGTTCACGCTTAAGAGCTTGCTGATAGAATGGGCTTTGCTTCAAGACTCGGAAAAGCATTCCGCAAGGAGAACCCGGCTTTGATGCCAATTCAATATCACTTTCCTGACACTCCACTAATGTTTTTTTGTAGGCTTCGTTGGCTCCACTTTCATATGTTGCAAGGAACCGAGTTCCCATTTGAACTCCGGCACAGCCCATGTCCAAATAGCGACAAATATCTTCGTGAGTGTAGACTCCACCAGCGGCAATCACGGGGAAATTTCCCCATTTTTTTGCAACTTCAAAAACTTCAGCAAGTAAATTCTCAAGTTTATTGGCAGGATCGTTGGCCTCTTCAAGAGTGCGCCACGCAATATGGCCACCCGCCAAAGGGCCCTCGACAACAACCGCGTCTGGCAAGCGGTTTGAGCGGCTCCAGCGGCGACAAATGAGATCAAGAGCCCGACCAGAACTAGCTATTGGAACAAGAGCGACTTCATCTTTTCGCTCGTGATTGTTCACAATTTCAGGCAATGCCATTGGCAGACCTGCACCGCTGATGATGGCATCCACACCGCCATCCATTGAACCTAAAACAGAATCTTCATAAGAGTTCAGAACCGCCACCATGCAATTCATTCCGATAGCTCCGCCCTTGCCAAGAATTTTGGCATCGCGAACATCTTGAGCTGCGGCCTCTCGAAAGTTATGTCTTTTTCCATGACGTTTGGAAACAATGCGATCAAGTGCCGCAGAAGAAAGAACTCCCATCCCACCCTCGCGAGCAACGGCTCCGGCAAGAGTATAACTCGATAAACCAATACCCATTCCACCTTGAATAATGGGAACCCGAACATCGGTCTTTCGGATAGTCATCTTAGGCAATTGTCGAGGCATAAACTGTCCTTTCATCTAGAGGGGGCACTTTATCACTGGTTGATGCACTTTTGCCACCGGTTTCTTTCATTATCATGACCCGTCGTTTGGTCCAATTCTACTTGTTTAGAGCATCAATATCTTCATGTAATTCCACATGTTTCCGATAAGAAACCGGGTTGTCCTATTGGAGGATGTATTGAATAAACACGGTCGACGTCTCATTGTAGCTGCGCTCATGTCCATGAGTGTCTATGGCGGCACGTATTATTGGTACAAAGCCTCGGCGACAAAATTCGATAAAAATGTCGACACAAAACCTGTCGCATTTGTGAGCACTGTGAAAGAGGACGTTACCCGCAGACCGGCCTCTCGCTTGATTTGGCAGATGCTCGATCAAGGCGAACCCCTCTATCCCGGTGAAGCCATCAAGACATCCAACAAAGGCGAAATCAGAATTCAGTTTGCCGAAAGCGATCGTTACATTGATCTTGATCCTGATTCACTGATCGTGATCAGCATGAATAAAAATGAAATCTCGTTGGATTTGATGGATGGTTCTCTTTTCGTCGCTGGTGGAGATGGGAGCTCGAATTCTGGAAATGGCCCCGCACTGACTTTAAATTCAGCAAAAGGAAAAGTGGATCTCTCAAAGGCCACAGCATCGTTATCAAAATCAGCCTCAGGTGGAGTGGACCTTCAAGTCATCAAAGGAAGTGTGAAAACTGATGATGGAAAAGAACTGAAAGGCATTAATCAAAGTGCAATTCAAATTTTGTCTCCCCAACAGGATCAACCCACTATTATCAACCCAGACAATCTTGAACCTGTGATTTTCTCGTGGAAGGGATTTCCTTCTAACACAGTCGTTAGTCTGTGGATTGGAAGCTCAAGAAAAGATTTAAAAGAAGTTGCCGTCACGAAAACGACAAATATGTCTAGCCTTGACCGCAAGCTAAAGTCCGGAAAATATTTTTGGAAACTTGTTGGCAAAGACTCTGTCACACAAAAAACCATTGGCGAATCAAGTCTTCAACGTCTCGAGGTCGCCGCTCGCTACGCTCCTGCCATTGTTGCTCCAGAAGCTGAAAGTCATCAGAAACTTGAAAAATTTCCAGCCAATGTTCAGTTCAAGTGGACTCGTCCTGAGGGAATTCAAAATATTCATTTTGAACTTTCAAAAGATGAATCCTTTAAAACAAAAATACTTTCTCAAAATATTGAAAAAGAAGATTCCATTTCTCAAAATCTTCCCGCAGGAGATTATTACTGGCGACTGAGCGGAAACTACCAGGGCCTTTCAAAGCCCGTGGTCGGCCGAGTCAATAAATTCTCGCTCTCTAATCAACCTGAAAAACCAAAAGTTCTTCTCACATGGCTTGACCCCAATCAGGGAAAACCCAGCTATTTTGTGAAAGAAGCCAAAACAAATTGGGCCTGGACAGGAGAACACTTAGACCAAGTCAAAAAATGGAAACTCATCGTTCACCAAGGTGAAGTCAATTCTCGAAGTCCTGCTTCAGAACCACTATCCACAACTGAACACGTTAAGCCAGTGGCCGATGTCACAGTCCCTGGGGCTGGAGTTTACACCGCCGTTGTTGAGGCCTATGATGAAAAAGGAAAATTACTTGCAAAGACAGAATATAAAACTCAAGAGACAAAAGTTCTTCCACTACTTCCAAGCCCTGAGTTTGAACCAAAATCAGGAGACCTTAAAGCAAATAACGACGGGAAACTTCCCATTCAATGGGAAAAAGTCGATGGAGCAAAAGAATACAATCTCAGTTTGAAAGACAGCACCGGTAAAGAACTGCGCAAATCGAAGTTTACAAGCACTTCAACGGCGCTGGTGAATCTTTTGCCTGGACAGTACCAGATCGATATCGCAGCCATTGATCAATACGGTCGCGAGAGCGTCAGAAAACCCGCCCGAGTTGTTGTTGTCCCCGAGATGAGTAGTTTAAAGGCTCCAAAACTGAAGAAAGTGAAGGTGAACTGATGAAAAAGCACCTTCTTCTCTTTAGTATCATGATTGCCATCGCTCTTTCTGGAACAATTGTTTTTGCTCAGGATTATCGACGCTATATTAATCTTGAGTGGGAACCCATTGAAGGGGCCATTTCATATGATGTTGAAATTAAACCCATAAAAAATGACACAGAAACAAAGGCCGTCGTTCACAAAGTAAAAGGTGCCGATTGGACTGGACCACTGAGCCCTGGAAATTACACTTTGAAAATTCGCGGACGAGATAAACGAAAAGTCCCTGGCCCCTGGGGTGATGTTGAGCAGTTTACAGTTGGTCTTGAGCCTGTTTCCATTATTTACCCCAAGGCGAACTCAAACATCCAATCAAAAGATGAGAGTAAAGATAAGATTGCTTTCAATTGGACTCCACTAAAAGGTGCAACAAAATACGTTGTTGAGATTCAATCTGAAGATGAAAAAATCAAAATTGAAGAGACTGTAAAAAAGCCACCTTTTCAAGTTAAATTACCAGTGGCCCAAAAATTCACCTGGAAAGTCACAGCTTATAATGATGAAAATTTCTCAAGCGACAGCACGAGCATAAATCCCTTTATCTTGATGGGCCCACAGTTAAGCTCTCCTTCAATTCAAAGCCCACCAAACGGATTTGTTCGAGAACTGAATTGGTCAAAGCCTGAAAACGCAGAAGCCTTTGAATACGCACTTCAAAAATTTGATCCCAAATCAAAAAAATGGGAACCCGTTGAGAAAAACAAAACTGATAAAAATCAGCTGGGTTTTGGAAAAGAAAATTCGGGGGGAAAATACAAGCTTGCTGTACGCGCAAACGCGAATTACCGACCCAGTTCAAAAATTTCAGAAATGCAATTCAATGTTGTCAGTGGAGACAGATCCCCTGCTGCTGAAGAAACCGCGACAATTCGAGAATCCATTGACCGAACCACAGGCTGGTTTGCCATTTTTTCATATTTAGTCACTCAAATCAGTTACAAGGGTGAAAATTATGACTCTTCAACTGGATATGCGGCCAACATTCCCAGTGCGATGGGCGGAACAGGACGCGTGGGAGCTGGGTATCTGGCTGAGACCACTCCTTGGGGATTTTTAGGAATTGTGGACTACAGTGGATTCTATATTGATTCAAAGGTTTATAATTTTGCTTCTCTTGAAGGAAATGGAATTTACAGAGTGAATCTCGGAACAAGAGGAGAACTGCGTCACCAGTTTGGTGGGTTTTATAAAGATCTTCCCTATCTCTCAGTTCAGGGCGCTACCGCATCGACTACGGAAAAAGTAACCGCCATGGGCCCACACTATGGACTTGAGTATTGGTACGCGATTAATTCGAAATTTGGATTTCAAGCCAATCTTCACACTTATCTCAGTCTGATCTCACTGAAAACCCCGAATGGAAATAAAGCTTCACCAGATCTTTCTTATCAACTTGGTCTTTTAGGTTCCTATCGATTAAATCGAAAAATGACAGGGCTTGGAGGCTACGCTTATAAAGTGGACTCGCTTTCATTTGACTCGACAACGGGGAAAAAGAATAAAGCCTCAATCACGGGCCACTATCTTAATCTTTTCTTGGAGTGGGCACTATGAGAATATCCATTTCCTCTAAACTGATTTTTCTTGTTGTCAGTTTTCTAGTTGCAACAACTGTCTTTTTTGCCCGTGAGAGCTCAAATCTTTTTGAAAGCGTTCTCGTTCAACGGGAAGAAGATGGAAATATGAGCACCGTGAGTGCTCGCTTAAAAGAAATCGATGCTGCTCTTTTATCCACAAAAGAGCGTGTGGAAGTCATCGGGACCATGCTTGCCAAACAAGAACAAGAAAAGAAAAATAAAGATAAAAATGAAAACGATGATCTAACGATAAACTTTAATAAAGATAAAAATTTAATCTCAATTGAAGTTTACAAAGTCACCCAACAAGGCATTGAATTAGTCGGCTCAAAAGTCAAAGAAGACTACTTAAAAACATATAAGCTGGGCCCTTCTTATATTACTTACCTACGAAAATATGTCCCCTTCCCTATTCGCTCAGTGGCCCAGAAAAATATTGAAATAGTCAATTCAAGCTTTTCTGAGCGTCCACCGCTTTTCACATTTGGAATTCCCGTTCTTCAGGACGAATTCGGAAACGTCACTCATGTTGCCGTTGCCGATATTCAACTTTCAGTTTTGCAAAAAGCCTTTTCAGAGAACTCAGAGCGAACACTCTTTCTCACTGACAAAAGTGGAACTCTTCTTGCCCACCAAGAAGAATCCAGGGCCATTAACCGAATGAATGCGACCCATCTGCCCATTGTTGAGAAAGCATTAAAAGAGACCTCAAAGCTCCCCCAGCAGAATCAGTACCGAGATCCTGAATCAGGTCAAGTCATGATCGGGGCTTACGCTAAATCTAATTTTGGTGTGAATGTTTTCTCACAAATTGAAAAAGATAAAATTCTTGAACCTGCCAACGAGGTCAAACGCGAAGCGATTAAAATTGCCGGAACCGTGATCTCAATCGCTCTTTTTCTTTCCTTCTTGTTCTCAATCACCATGACAAGTCCGATCGAAAAATTAGCAGAGCTGATTAAACTGGTTTCAAAAGGAAACTTTGACGTCAGTGCAAGATCACAAGTCAAATCCAATGACGAAGTCGGCGACTTAGCCACAGCTTTTGATCACATGACCGAGGGATTAAAAGAGCGAGATAAAGTGAAAAATCTCTTTAGCAAGTTCCACGGATCATCAATTGCTGAGGACTTGATTAAAAACGATATCGGAGTCGGTGGTCAGAATAAAGAAGTCACCGTCTTTTTCTCTGATATCCGTGGCTTCACTTCGTTCTCTGAGAAACGCACTCCTGAAGAAGTGGTCGCTATGCTGAATGAGTATTTTGAAATTATGGTGGGAATTATCAATCGCCATAACGGAGTTGTGGATAAGTTTATCGGTGACGCCATCATGGCCGTCTGGGGAGCTCCGAAAGGCTCACCACAGGACACACACAATGCTCTCACTGCGTGCTTAGAAATGCGAAAATCTTTAAATGAACTGAATGAAAAACGAATTGCCCGAGGCCAAGACCCCATCATGATTGGAATGGGTCTTCACTGTGGTCATGCTATTTCAGGAACGATTGGATCACACGAACGGATGGAGTACACGGTTATCGGCGATACGGTGAACATGACTTCTCGAATCGAGGCTTCAACAAAAGCTTTCGGAGCTGATCTTCTTGTCTCAGACACCGTGGCTCAAAAAGTCGGCGATCATTTTAAAATGGAAGTCGCCGGCTCCGCCGAGGTGAAAGGCAAATCTGAGCCCTTAAAACTTTATAAAGTCCGTGGCGCTAAACAAGCTGATGGATCTTACCAAGATATCATCACGCCTTACTCTGACTATGCCGCTGAAAAAGCCGACAAAGTCAAAGTGGCAAGTTAGTTGACCTCAAACCCGCACACTTAAGCCATCTTTGAGCGATGACAACCGAGCCTGAAGCGCAGGGATAAATCCCACTAAAACTCCAGCTACAAGTGTCGCTCCGATGTAGATCAGATCCATTCCTCGCACATCAAGGGCGTTCACATAAATTCCAAATTCTTTTATGAGCCAATTTTCAAGAACCAATAATCCTGAAAGATAAAAACCAAATCCCGCAAGAGCGCCGAAGAAAGTGATCAGTGTGGATTCAAGAACAAGAAGCATGACAATGTGATTAGTTCCCGCCCCCAGTGATCTTAAAATTGCCATTTCACGGCGACGCTCGTTTAAACTTGTGAGAAGTGCAATGAGCATCGCCACAAGACCAATAACAACCACGACCCAGCTGATAATTCGAAATGCTTGCTCAGCGTAAGAAAGCCCTTTCCATAGTTCACTGAGCGCAACGCCCGGAATGATGGCGAGCAGTGGTTCTTCTTTGTAATTGTTGAGCTCACGCTGAAGTCTAAGAGTTTCAATTCTGGATTTTGTTCTTAAGAAAAAAGCCGTGATGGATTGAACTTTGAGATCTTCTTTTTTGATTTGCTCTGGCTTAATTTGCTGCTCCGGAGTTGGAACAGCTCCGTCTTTCCAGTCCATATGAAGAGCTTCTAACCCCTCAAGACTGACATAAACAGCTCGGTCCAGGGCTGTGCCTGTGGGCTTTAAGATTCCTTTAATTCGAAAAGGCTTGTCGTCATGATGAAGAATTCCCTCTGTCTTGGTCACACCATGAGAGACCACAATGGGATCATTTAATTTATATTTATAAACTCGAGCCACCTCTGCACCTAAAACCACATCCCAGAGATCAGCTAAGCCTTTGCCCTCTTGAAACTCGGGCTGCTTATCTCCGCGAAAATGATAGTGATCAAAAAAATCCTGAGTTGTTCCCACAACCCGGTAACCCCGATGCCCATCCCCCAGCGAGTAAGGAATTGTCCATTCCACCGCAGGATGTTTTTTTATTTCTTCATAGGTTTTCCAGGAAATATTATTTGTCGCAGAGCCGATATTAAAAACTGTATAGAGAAGCAAATTCATGGGCCCTGATCTGGCACCCACAATCAAATCAGTCTGGCTAATCGTCTGAGTAAAACCCTCTTCAGCAGAGCGCTTAATTTTCTCGACTGTCAGCAAAAGACAGACACTGAGAGCTATTGAAAAAAGCGTGAGCAAGGTTGAAACTCGGCGATTTTGAATTGATTTTAAAGCGAGCTTCAGAAAAATCATGACTGCCCCACTTGATTAATCTCGGATAACTTGACTGAACGATCAAACATCTTTTCAAGGCTTCGATCATGACTGACAAAAAGGACCGTGGTCTTTGATTCTTCACAAATTCGAAAGAGCAAATGAATAAACTTTTCTCGATGATCGTGATCTAAAGACGAAGTCGGCTCGTCGGCTAAAATTAACTCTGGCTTTCCATAAAGAGCTCGGGCTACGGCGACTCGTTGTGCTTGCCCCACACTGAGCTCAGTGACTTTTTTTTCAATCAGATGATCTATTCCTAGTGCCGTGACAATATGATGAAATTCTTTTTTTTGTGTGAGATTATCCCCCAAGCGAGATCGTCTTAATGGGCTTAAGTGAAGGGGTAGTTCAATGTTTTCACGAACATTAAGATATGGAATCAGATTAAAACTTTGAAAGATGTATCCCAAATGCCCCGCGCGAAATTGATCCCGTTCTACGGATGAAAGTTGATTTAAATTTTGGCCCAAAATAGAAACCTGACCTTTTTGGGGGACTAAAATTCCAGCGAGAATTTCAAGCAAAGTGGATTTCCCCCCACCACTGGGACCAAAAAGGAAGATCTTCTCGCCTTTTTGAATTTGAAACTGCTGAATATTCAATGTGGGCTTTTCGGCTCCTGAGTATTGAAATTCGATATTGGAAATATCAATGATTGGGTTCATTATTTAATCTCAAAACCCATTCCGTCTTTTTTCACGTCAAGACTTTTCTGAACCTTTTCTGCAATAAATTGAACTTTAACGTCTCTCAGCTTTGGAAAAACTTTTTGAAATGAAAATGAAATCGGTGTTCCCATAGGACTTTTCTCGCATTGAACGTGAAACGATGCCTCGATGTCTGAATGATTACCCTGAATTTTTCTTTCAATTTTATCTTTCAGAAACTGGCATTTAAGCGCGGGGGCGAAAACAATCATTTCACCAATGGATTTTTCAAGTTTGGAAAATGCATCCGTCTCAGCCTTTTTATCTTTTTCAGATTTTGCTTGATGCTCAAAACCCAAAATACTTTCAGCAGGAGTATCCAAACTGATCATTCCATGACCACCCTCAAAAGCAATGGCCACCTGCCCATGTCCATGTTCATGTTTTCCCTGCTCTCGGTGCTCACCAGCTTCGACGGTCACTGCGACAAGAATTGGAAATAAAAATGATATGAACTTCATAAAACCCTCTATTTATAAATTTCGACTTTATATCCCTTCATCGTGAAGGAAGATTCTCCGTACATGGACCGTTTTGATTGAATGTTGAATTCCCCATAAACCCAGATCGGTTCCCACGCGACTGGCGTTCCCTTTTCCATCACCACATGAACCATTTGATTTGGCGGAGGTGGAGGCACATGCACACAGGCTTGAGGACTTGGAACTAACAAAAACTCCGCTACCTGTTTTTGATTGTCTTCAAGTGGAACCATAAAGCCTGGAATTCGGACTTCTTTTCCATCAAAGGCTTTGAGCTCAGGACCAACAGTCCCGGTGACATAGTCAAATTTAATCAATTGACGCCAATCAATCTCTGAATAGGCTCCGCCAATGCCAATTTTCTCTTTATTTTGAAAAAGAGCGACGCCAACAGCGACGGAAATAAGAAAAACACCAAAAAAAAGAAACCAATTCGATTTTGACTTCATCAGGCGATCCTAATACAACTTTTGTATATGAGTAATAAAATTCAACCTGTACGCGGCACACAAGATCTTCTACCGGAAACCTCTCACCTGTTTCGCACCATTGACTCGATCGCACATAAAACCTCTGCCCTTTACGGATTTGAGGAAATTGACACCCCTATTTTCGAGTTCTCTGAAGTTTTCCACAGAAGTTTGGGTGAGACCTCAGACGCCGTCAGTAAAGAAACCTATGATTTCTTGGATCGGGGTGGGGATAAGTTGACGCTTCGACCAGAGGGCACAGCTGGCGTGGTGCGAGCCTTTATTTCAAATGGCATGGCTCAAAATCTACCCTTGAAGTTATATTACTCTGGCCCCATGTTTCGCTATGAACGCCCGCAAAAGGGCAGATATCGCCAATTTCACCAAATTGGCGTCGAAGCCCTGGGATATGACCAACCCTCTTCTGATGTTGAATCCATTGCTCTTGGACACCAGATTCTTTCTACTCTTGGGTTAAAAGATAAAATCCAACTGGAACTCAACACTCTGGGCGATAAAGAAAGTCGCGAGAAGCACCGCGAAGCTTTGGTAAATTATCTTCTT
>BOLD01000018.1 GCA_016861345.1 Oligoflexia bacterium | reverse complement strand
CGATTTTGTATTTGTATGAATCAATATCAACTGGCCGCACCTGCCTGAGGGGAACCCAGTTCCTTTTCGGTCGAACATAAACGGCTGTGTTTGATTTTTCATAATTGTAAAACTCGCTTGTTGCCCCTGAATAAACGACTTCTCCACCGAGATATCCACTGCCAGGACCCATTTCGATTAGGTTTTCCGAGTTTTTAATCACATCATGATCGTGTTCGACAATGACCAATGTGTTCCCCAAATCACGTAGGTCTTTCAGAATTGAAATCAATCGATCATTGTCTCTTGGGTGAAGGCCCACTGTAGGCTCATCCAAAACATACAGGGCCTGAGAAAGCCCCATGCCCAACTGATTAGCCAACATCAACCGCTGGTACTCTCCACCAGATAAAGTGCGGGTCTCACGAGAAAGAGTCAGGTAATGAACCCCAACCCGAAGTAAAAATTCAAGGCGAGCGCGAATTTGTTTAAAAACTTCTCCAGCAACCTCAAGTTGTGAGGGCTGTAAATCCAATTTTTTAAAGAAATTTTGTAAATCTTCAATTGTCATTTCTGACAAATCCGTGATGGACTTTCCTGCAACAAAAACATGATGGGCTTCTTTTCTTAAGCGGGCCCCATGACACTCTGGACACTGAAAGGCAGATCGATACCTGGAAATAAAAACTCGAACGTGCATCTTGTATTTAATTTGATCTAGGTACTCAAACAGGCCCTTTACTCCAAAAAATTCTTTAGTGCCATTCCAAATCATTTTTCGATGCTCTTCAGGCAAATGCTTCCAAGCCACATCAGTTGAAATTTTTTGTTTCCGGCAGAAAAGAAGTAGGGCCTTCTTATCGGCCTCGGCAGAGGGCATCGTAAAGGGATTTAATGCTCCCTCTGCAATTGTTAACAGAGGGTTGGGAATAACTTTGTTTTCATCAAGATCTAAAATATTTCCAAAGCCCTTACATGTGGGGCAGGCCCCCACAGGCGAATTAAAACTAAATAATCGCGAAGTGATGGGGGGAGATTGATAACCACAGACTGGACAAGAGTTTTCTTCGCTCAATTGAAGTTTTCTACCTTCAGTCGTGACCACTGTCGCTTTTCGAGAGACCCCATCGGCATTGTATTTGATCGAGGCCTCATAGGCCTGAGTTAGAGAGTCCGCAAGGCGTCCCCGGTCACTTTCGTCAAAGCTCAATCGATCAATCACGAGGTAAAAAGTTTCTTTGGGTAATCCTTTTTTAATAATGGCTGGCTCACTGATTTCAAGAACTTGCCCAACCTCTTCAGTGGTTACCGCAGAAACTTCTTGGACATCTTTTGTCTCTTTTGATTTTTTTGACTTGGTTGGTTTTTCCTTAGATTTTTCCACTTTCACTTTTGGAGGAAGATATATTCGCAAATATCCATCCTGAAGTAAAAGTGCATGGAGCTTTTTGCCTTGGGCGATTCGATTAGCTTCAGAAATCTCTGTCAGTAAATATCCACGTGAACCTGCAAAATGTTTCAACACAGCGTCCGTGGCCTCAGTCACACTTTGTTTGGCTGTTTTAATATGGTGAACCGGACAGTAGGGCTCACCGATTTTTTCATAAAGTAACCGCAAATAATCAATCAGCTCTGTCGTTGTCCCCACCGTTGATCTTGAACTTTTCACAGAGTTTTTTTGCTCAATTGAAATCGCGGGAGGTATATTTGAAACACCTTCAATGTCTGGCTTTGGGGCTTTGTTGAGAAATTGTCTCGCGTAAGTCGACATGCTCTCAATAAATCGTCGCTGTCCTTCGGCAAATAAAGTTTCAAATGCAAGAGAGGACTTGCCCGATCCCGAGGGGCCGCAAATGACAGTTAAACTGCCCAGTGGTATTTTAATCTCAATGTTTTTGAGATTATTTTGCTTAACTCCCCAAAGATGAATATCACTCATTCCGTCATGTCCTGCTTATAAAAGTCTGTATCCTCTTCTTTTTTATTCTTCGTTGCTGTCGGCTCTGTTCCCTCTAAAAACGCCTGACGAATAATGTTTTTTGAAGAGGCCGACGCCAGTTGCCCTGTCTCGCTATCAATATTGGCAAAGACAATTCCTGCAGGTACGGGAAGTGTCATCTGGGGCAGACCCTCGTGAGCAGCTTTCATGTAGTCAACCCAAATTGGCAGCGCCGAGCGTCCACCGACCTCTCCTTTGCCCAAGGTCTTCTCTTGCTCATGTCCAACCCACACACCCGTGGCAATCTGAGCAGAGTAACCCAAGAACCAAGCGTCGTAGTACCCATTTGTTGTACCGGTTTTTCCTGCCACTTCGCGGCCAAGAGCTCTTGCTCGCCCTCCGGTTCCATTTTTATCTTCAACAACGGCCTTGAGTAACGACGTCATCAAATACGCAGTCGTGGGCTTGATCAGCTGGTCAGGTTCTTCAAAGAAAATGTGTTCATCAATTGGTTTTTTCTTGTATTGTCCCTCAACCGTCTGTGGTGCGGCTTGAGCCGCAGGCACACCTGGCGCTCCACCTTCGGTATTTGGAGCTGTCGCATCCTGGGTTAATTTCAAAGATTCCAAAAATCCCAGTCTTCTTTCTTCAAACTGCTTCTCCATCTCTTCTGTTTCTTTTTTAAATCGGTCATCAATGGTGACCACATCGAGTAGCTTTTTACCTTTTGAATCTTCAACCTTATGAATCAGAATCGGGCGAATTCTTTTTCCCAATTTTCCAAACTGAGAAAATACTTTTGTCATCTCATACAATGTGACAGAGCTAGAGCCTAGGGCGAGAGTAAAATCAGGGTTCAACGGCGAGAACACACCCATTCTTTTGGCATACTCTGTCGCCCAAGGCACTGTGATGTCTTCAATAATTTTGACCGTAGGAATATTCAATGATTTCACAAGAGCATTACGAAACAAAATGTCTCCACCAAAACTTTTCGAATGATTTGACGGCTTCCATGTCTTTGTATCATCTTGCCCCTCGGAATCCTCATCTCCAGCCTTCTGATCTTCGTAGACAATCGGGGCATCCATAATTGGCGAAGCCGGAGTGTATCCCTTGTCTAGCGCAGAGGCATAAACTATCGTCTTGAAAGATGATCCAGTCTGACGAGCCGCCTGAAGTGCTTTGTTCCATTGTGATTTTTCAAAATTATAACCACCGACCATCGCAATCACTTCATTTGTCTGTTGATCAAAAGATAGAAGGGCCGATTCAGCCAATGGGGCCTGCTCAAGTTCAAGCGCCACATATTTTTTCAAATCCGGCTGAGTTTTCTCATCAACAATCGGCTTTCCCTTTTTATCTTTCTTCGGAGTGCCCAATAGCTTTCTTAAGCGATCCGAATAGAATTTGTCGTCCACCACTCGCACAGAAATGACGTCGCCCATCTTTAAAGCCTGTGATGGCTTTTGAATCAGATCTTGATCAAATCTCTTCTCTGCATTTGGCTTTCGCGCCCACTTCATTGTATCAAGATCTATGATTCCCTCAAGTTCTGCAACACGAACAAAGACAAGTCCAAGCTCGTCATCCACACGAGATACAATTGCAGGAACGGGTTTAGATGTTTTTAAATAAAATGGCAGTCCTGATTTGCGCACATCATAGTCTAACTTTAACGGCCCATAATCCGTAAATCTTCCATCTGGCTGAATGACCCGTTCAGGCACAGCCTCTGCTATCAAAGTATTTCTTGTTTTTAATAAAAACTCGCCGACCTCTTTGGGCTCGACCGTATTGCGCAAAGGTCCGCGGTAGCCCTGTCGCTTATCCAATTCACGCAGTCCAAGCTCAACGGCTTCTTGCGCTGCTAACTGCTTCGGTAAATCCAGTCCTGTGTAAACCTTTAACCCCTTATCAAGGACTGCCTCTTCACCCAACCGTTCCGTGAGCATTGTTCGAATGGTTTCAAGAAAAAATGGAGCCTGCTCTTGGTAATTTTCCTTCAAATAAACTTTCACAGGCTCTTTTGCCGCGGCCTCGGCCTGTGCTTTTGTAATAAAACCAACTTCGGCCATGCGATTCAAAACGTAAACTTGTCTCTCTTTCGCCCGCCCAGGGTTATGAACTGGCGAATAAGCACTTGGAGCCTTTGGCAATCCCGCAAGTATGGCAATCTCTGCTAAACTTAATTTTGCCACTGGTTTTCGAAAATATGTTTCTGCCGCCAGTCCAATTCCATAAGCGCTTTGCCCAAAATATATCTGATTCAAATACAAAAATAAAATATCTTCTTTGCTCATATGCCCCTCAAGGCTCTGAGCAAGAACAGCTTCTTTTAATTTTCTCACAAGGGTTTTTTCTGAAGATAAGAAAAATGTTTTCGCCACCTGCTGCGTGATCGTCGATCCACCCTGCACGGTGTGCCCAGCTCGAAGGTTGGCAATTGTCGCCCGCATAATCGCCAAATAATTAATCCCGCCATGCTTAAAGAACTGATCGTCCTCGGCCGCCAAAAAAGCATTCACAACATCTTTTGGAATTTGTTTGTATGGCACAAGCACACGTCGCTCGCGGAAAAACTCTCCAATTTTTTTCCCGTTTCGATCATAAACCTGCGTCACCAGCAGTGGAGAATAGTCATTTACAGTCATCAACTTAGGCAGTGAGGATTCGATATATTTGTAAACGCCAATCGCGGCTCCAACACCAAGAACAAAAACCAACCCCAATACAATCACAATTTTCTTTAACACAGAGAAACTCCTGCTTTTGATAAAAAGCTCAACGTCTCATCATACAGGAATTTCCATTGAGAAACACGAAATTGCTCCTCGAGATTAGGACCGAGCTAGACCTGCTCAAACCCGAACGCACAGGAGCGTTGTGTTAGGATGAAGGGCTAGAAGTAGATTATACCAACCCTAGCTCTCTGCAAAAGGCAATAAAGGGCAAAACACGGCCAGATTTTGAGTGGCCATAGTCTTTATCCCGCATATGTACCTGGTAAAATTCTGGTATTGATGTTCGTTCGCGAAAATACTCGATATGCGGCGATAAGGATTTGTCACCAGTCTTGCACTCAACAGCAAAAATAGGTTTTTTGTTTTTCAACACAACAAAGTCTATCTCTCGGCCATCTGTATCGCGAAGATATCTCAATTCCATATCGTGACCCTCTGTATCTTCAATAAAGTGGCAATACTTCAGCAAATGGCTGGCGACCAGGTTTTCAAATCGAAAGCCATCTTCTTCTACCTGAGACCAGTCCCATAAATACACTTTTTGCAGCTTCTTAACCGCTCGAATCCTGGGCGCTCCATACGGAGAAATTTGAAAGCAATAATATAGGTTTGAAAATATATCGACCCATCGATGAATCGTTGGCTGTGACACATGTAAATCTTCCTCTAGACTTTTCAGTGACAGTGGCGCCCCGACTCGCAAAACCAGCATTTCTGCCAACAGCAACATCAACGAAGTATCCTTTACAGTTTCAAGGTCACGCAGATCTTCTTGAACAACCTTGACCACTCTCTCTTTTTGCCAGAGACGATGTTCAGCTTCGCTCTCTGAAAATAGTGGCTCAGGAAATCCCCCAAATTTGAGTAACTGCTTGAGGTCCGAGATTGTTGGCCGCGAATTCAACTCCATCAGAGAAAATGGGTGAAGTCGAAAGTATCGATATCTTCCCAAAAGAGAATCGCCCCCTTTGCGAAAATAATCCAGGCGGGCAGATCCTGTAACTAAAAACTGTGTGTCCTCTTTATGTTTGTCGTAGAGGCCTTTTACTAAATTGCGCCAATGACGATACTTATGAATTTCATCCAAAACAAGAACTGGATGTTGAAGGGGCAACTCATCTTTAAGAATAAGTGACTTATCTGTCGAACGATCCCAATTTAAATAAGCCGGGTTTTTGACCGATTTGGGCTTGAGAAACTCTAAGCTCAAAGTGGTTTTTCCGACTTGGCGGGGGCCGCCAATAAACACCATCTTCTTCTCAAGCGCTCTCTCAATATGCGAAAATAAATACCTTGTCTTAGACATGCCCCGATTTTGTCACATGAGTAGTTTAAAGTCTACTTTAATATACTCATGAGTAGTTTAAAGCCGCCTTTAAAGTACTCGGGCGGCCGACATATTACACAAAAGCCTTGTGTTTAGGATGAAGGGCTGGGATTACTCAACGCCACCTTGTGATTGTTCCATTTTCTCTCGCTGCTCCCGTGGAATTAAGCGATTGCCACAATACTTTTCGCTCATGTCATCAGCTATGAGCATGTCTTCTTGGTAAATAGCATTCTGATTTTCACGACTTTCACCACCAAATAAGCTACCCAAACCAAATGTGCTCATCATTAAATTCATTTGGTTCTGCATTAAAGCCTGGTTGATTTTAGCCTCTGATTTTTGAGCCTGCGTTATGTAATCCTGCATTTTTGCAAGAAGCATCTGCTGCTTTTTCTGTGCCAGCTCTTGCTCCTTTTGTTGAGCTTGAGCTAATTTAGTTGGCTCCTCAGCAAGCTTTTGCTGCAGTGATTTAATTTTTTCAGAAACACGCTTATCTCTTTCGTTTCCCTGCTGGATAGCCTCTTCAAGTTGTTTGATTTTTGCTTGAGCCTCATCCATGGCCTGCTCACGTGCCGCCTGGAGCCTTTCTAAACATGCAGCAAATTCTTCTTTATACAGCTTCTGTGCTGCGCCCTGAATGGCAAATGACCCTGATGTTGAATTAGATCTAATTGTCCCCTTTGATTTTTTCTCATCACCATACAAATAAGAATTCAATGCTTTTCTCGCTTCAGCGCCGCACTTATATCCATCTGTTTTCACGCTTTGAGCAAGCATCTTGTACATGGTTGTTTGGCTTTTAATTGACTGCTGAAGTTTTAATTCCGCCATTCGAATCTCAGATCGTGTTTTAAGGACCTCTTCCTGCATTTTTTCAATGGTCTCACCAAGGGACTCAGTTTTCTTTTCGGATGACTCAACCAGTTTTTGAATTTTTTCAGCAGAATCCCGCTCATTATCTGACAACTTATCTAAAATATCTGCCTTTTTATCATTGAGCTTTTCTTCAATGTTATTGAGCTTGTCTTGAAGAGATTCCGTTTTGCTTTGAGAGTCCTTCAGATCATTTTTTTGATCTCGCTTCATATCTCTTGTGTCCTGTTGCATGCGTCTCTTAGCATCTCGAAACATTTCGCGAGCTTTATTGCAGTTATCACTGTTCATTCGCTCGCGCTCGACCGCTGAATCATAGCCCCATCGCTCTGACGGCTCCCCCCACCCCTGACTGGCAAATATAAATACGACACCTGTCAAAACCATAGATAATGTAAAGCGTTTCATATGGATTTCTCCTGTATACTTCATATTCGAAGCAATTGCGGTGCCGCGCAAGGGCTCTGGTGAAAAAAAGTTCTGCATCTCATTTTGAGACGGACCTTGGGCTGGACCACAATTCTCAAGCACCGCGTATTTACTTCAACAGTGAGACTCAGGTAGAAAAACTCCCATGCAAAAAGGATTTAACTCGGACGTTGCTGTTAAAGGAAAAGGGTACCACATCCAGACTGAAGACTGGGGTGTCGGCAATCCCTATATTGTGACTCGCGTTTATGCCTCAGGTGCTGTGCTGAAGACGGTTAAATCTGCCTATGAAGATGTCCTTCGTGGGGGTCCAGTTAACGATGCTGCTGCAATTCAACAAGCCATGCGCCGCCAGCATCATCGCGTGATGGATGAGCTGATCAGCGGAACTCTACTTTAGTCCCCCTGGACTTATCAAATTGAGACAAGTCGCCTGCAACCTTTTAGACTAAAAGGATGATTAATCTATCTCATATTTATAAAACGTACACCGGGCCTGTTCATGCTTTAAAAAATGTGGACCTGAAAATTGATAAAGGCGAGTTTGTCTTTCTCACAGGCCCAAGCGGAGCGGGCAAAACAACACTTTTTAAAATGCTCTCAGCATATGATCGCGCAAGCTCTGGATCAATCGATGTCGCTGGCTACAATTTGATGGGCATTACGCCAAAAGATATCCCCCATTTCCGTCGCCGAATCGGAGTGATTTATCAAGATTTTAAATTACTCAAAGATCGAACAATTTTTGAAAACGTCGCTATGCCCTTAATTGTGCGAGGAGATCGACCCCAACAAATTCAGCGCCGAGTCTCTGAAGTTTTAGAAAATGTCGGTCTTTTCTCAAAGGCCCAACAATTACCTGATTTTATTTCCGGCGGAGAACAACAGAGAACCGCAATCGCCAGAGCGCTCGTTCATCAGCCCGGCTTACTGATTGCGGACGAGCCCACAGGAAATTTAGACCCCGAGCTCAGCGAGGACATTATGGATTTACTTGATCGTGTCTGTGCTCAGGGAACAACTGTCTTTGTGGCAACACATGATCACGACATGGTGAAACGTCGAAAACGCCGCACTTTGCAAATTAAGGACGGTCAAATTGTTGGAGACTTAAGATGATTAATCACGTTATCAAAACCTGGAAACATCACGCCAGTCTTCAGCTGGCAACTTTGGTCGTTCTGATTGCTGGATTCACCGTGATCACCGGAGTGCTGACAGTTTCAAATAATCTCTATCGCATTTTGACTCTTTGGGGAGAGTCCATGCAGATGAGTGTTTACTTAAGTGAAACGGCCACGATTGAGAATACTTCAGCTATTGAAAAATTTTTGGGCGACAGCGGAAAAGTTGATAAAGTTCGGCTTGTCACAAAAGATGAAGCACTTAATCAGTTTCGAGATCAAATGGCCAGTTACGCTCCAGATATTTTAAAAGACAAAGACCTACTTCGATTTATTCCAGCCAGCTTTCAATTTGGTTTAAATAAAAATATTTCCATTCAAGATCAGTTAAAAGTGATGCAAGAAATCACAGCCTCGGTTTCTGGAATGGCTGGGGTAGAAGAGGTCAGCTACGGACAAGACTGGGTGAAAAGCTACGGAGCCATTGTCAATACTCTGGCCTGGATGGGCGCAGCTTTTGTTTTAGTTATTTTACTTTCTGCAGCCTTTGTGATGTCCAACTCAATCCATTCATCCATTGAGCAGCGACGAGAAGAGATTGAAGTGCTTGAATTAATCGGGGCCACACGGGCACACATTCGCTTGCCGTATATTTTTGAAGGTGCTTTACTGGGCGGCACTTCCTCTGTGCTGGCTCTTGGGTTTAGCTATGGTTTATTTTCAGCAACAAAAAACTATCTCTCAGGACAAATTGCCTTTTTGCAGCTTGCCGGGCACATCGAATTTATTCAGCCAGGCTTCATCTTAATGGTTGTTGGTTTTGCCATTGGCATTGGCGCTCTTGCTTCATATCTTTGCGTCCGACGCATTAATGACGGATGGGCCGCAAGCCAAAGCTTAATCGAGGGTCATTGATGCGACTTCTGCTTTGTTTTGCACTTTTGCTCTTGAATCAGAAATCTTTGGCGGCCAAAGACAAGCCCGAGCTTATTCGGTTAAAGTCTGTTGAAAGACTTGCTGAAGATTATGAGAAGACTAAGAAAAATCTCATTCAAGATGAGGTCAAGCAAAGACAGATCCTGTCTTCACTTTTTGAAATTAATAAAAAAATGAAGAAAATTGTGACCGAGCAGGGCGATCTTGTGCAGGAACGCCTTCTTGTTGAAAGTACAACAAAAGAATTGGCGGCCAGAATTTTAGAATTAGAAGAAAAACTGAAATCACAAAAATCTCTGATGCGGGAGCGATTATCAGCAATCTATAAGCTTGGTGGCCAAGGCGTCGCCAGAATGCTTTTTGCCTCGACCAATTCAGCACAGCTTGAAAGAAATTTAAAAATTTTAGGAATTATTGCGAAGCGGGATTTGGAAATCATTAAGGGCTATTCGATCATAGTGAATGAGCTTGGTTCAAAAAGAATTAAATTTACTCAACGCTTGGCACATCTGAAAAAACTTGAAAGCAACATTAAGAAAACAGAGGCTCTTTTGATTTCTGAAAATGCTTTGAAAAATAAATTTTTAGATAAAATCCGAAAATCAAAACAATTTGCCCTAATCAAGCTCAATGGATTGCGCGAAAAATCTGCGCAGCTGAATACAAATGATGATTCGGGCGTTCTAGACCTGCTCTTTCGCCCCTCATTTTTTGAGCAAAAGGGTCACCTAGAGGCTCCTGTCGTGGGACGCATAACCCAGGGATTTGGTATCATCAGAGACCAAGAGCACAATGTGAGCTGGTCGCATAAGGGAATATTCATCTCGACAGATTTTTCCACAAATGTCCACTCGGTCTTTGATGGAAAAATTGCCTTTATCGGCCATATTCCTGGTCATGGACAGACGGTCATCGTTGATCATGGGGATCACTATTACACTGTTTATGGTCACACAGAAAATGTTTCGGTTAAACTGGGCGACGAGATAAAAAAGAATCAAATCATCGCAAAATCTGGTGCCACATCAGAAGAGCATGGATCAGGAATTTATTTTGAAGTGAGACACTTTTCAGAACCAGCAGATCCAAAACAGTGGATCAAGGGGACGGCATTATGAAAAAACACCTTAAACTTGCAATCTTTACGACCATTCTTTGTCTTTCTGGATATGGTCTCACAAAATTAGACTTTGATGTTCTCAAGGCTGAGGCTCAAGATCGATACGTTGAGCTACAAAATTTCAGTAAGGTGCTTAATATCATTCAGCAATACTATGTCGATGACGTTGACACAAAAAAATTAATTTATGGCGCAATTAAGGGCATGCTTCGTGAGCTTGATCCTCACACAAACTTTTTGCCACCCGATATTTTTAAAGATTTTGAAACTGAAACCTCTGGCGAGTTTGGCGGCTTGGGCATAGAGATCTCAGTTCAAAACGGAGTTCTGACTATCATATCACCAATTGAAGACACTCCCGCCTGGGAGGCCGGAATTAAGGCCGGCGATAAAATCATTGCTGTTGATGGCAAATCTACAAAAGGCTTAAGTCTGGTTGAGGCCTCTCAGCTGATGCGTGGAAAAAAAGGATCAAAAACTATTCTCACAATTGTGCGCGAGGGTCAGGACGAGCCTAAGGATATTCACATTGTTCGGGGCAGTGTTAAAATTCGTTCTGTTAAACCTACAGATTTTGAAGATGGCTTTGTGTATGTGAAAATCACAAGCTTCATTGAAAACACATCAAAGGATCTTGAAAAGGCCCTGCAAGACACTGAGAAAAAGTACGGGACCGTGAAAGGTTTAATTTTAGATCTTCGACGCAATCCGGGTGGTCTTTTAGATCAGGCCGTGCGCGTTAGTGACCTATTCATTCCTGAGGGGCCCATTGTCTCAACGATTGGGCGAGATCAAAAAAATAAAGAAGTCACCATGGCCTCGAAAAAAGCAAAATACACAAACTTTCCTATTATTGTTCTGATGAATGAATATTCAGCCAGCGCCAGTGAAATCGTCGCCGGAGCTCTCCAAGATAACAAACGGGCCATCATCATGGGCGAAAAAAGTTTTGGAAAAGGCTCTGTTCAATCTGTGATTAAGCTTGGAGATGGATCTGGATTGAAAATCACTGTAGCTCGCTATTACACTCCAAGTGGTCGCTCGATCCAAGCTGAGGGCATTCAGCCCGATATTGAGGTTGAAGAGGTCGATGCAGAGGCTTTTGGGAAGGCCGTTATCAAAACGAAGGGCTCAAGAGAAAAAGATATCGCTGGTCACCTGCTGAGTGAAAAAGAAAAGGCAAAGAAAAATCAAAAGCGTGATGAAAAGCAAGAGCATGATCTTACTGCGTGGTGGAAAGATGCTGGCAGCAAAAAAGAGGATAACAAGAGTCCAAGAGACAAACTTGTTTCATCTGACTATCAAGTCTACCAAGCTTACAATTACATTAAGGCTTGGAAAATGATGAAAGAAATCAAGCAGGACGGCTCGAACAAGACGACTCTTTAATCGCTATTCAACGCCTCGCGATGGTGTGGGCTTGCCTTCCACTAGACCTCGGTCTAGAATATAAGCACAAGTCATCGGAGGACGCGTATGAGATCAATTTCTGCAACCCTACTTTTATTATTTTCCTCATCTGCTTTTGCTGTCGGTTTTTCTCATGGAAATGAGTTTCAATCACTTCCAATCTATGGGGAAGTCACAGTCAGCTGCCAAGAAGGCTCCAACAGTGGCTACGCGAACTATCAATGTCAGGACTTACTCTTAAGCCCCACTGAAATGGATTATTTCGCTGGGCCAGCAAATATTGATGCCGACCAAGTTGTCCTTACGGCAACCCGAAGGGATGGGTCTCAAAAAACAAAATCGTCATCGTATAATTCAGACAAGGGACGAAGCACTTCTCGATTTAATCTTTGGATTGCAACTTTATTTCAAACTCCACTTCTTCAAGATGGCCCCAACAAAGTCCATTATAAAATGACAAGGGATGGACAGGTCGTATCTGAAGGTGACTTTCAAGCGAACGTCACGCGCGGTCACTCAGCAACCTGTCCGCGAGGTTATATAACCTCTTCTACTATGGCCGATTGCCAAAGCCCATACTCGGCTTGTCAGCGCTACTTTAGCAATTACAATTATTGCCAGTAGCTCAATTAAAACTGAGCCAATCCAAATAAAAAAGCCCACTTTTTAGGTGGGCTTTTTATTTTTCTGTCGTGATGACAGGTCCGCTTTAATTTGCAGACTCTTTAATCTCTGACTTGGAAACTTCTTTCACCTTTGTTGACTTGAGCACAAAGTCGATCACCTTATCTTCAGTAATCATATAAGCCAATCGCTGAGCCTGCTCTGGCTTTGCGTAGAACTCACGGATACGATCTTTCTCAAGACCAGTCTGCTTTGCGTACTCTTCTAATTTTGCATCGATATCGTCTTTGTTGCACTGAAGCTCATGCTTCTTGGCAATAGCATCAACGATAAATCCAGCTTGGATCATTTCTTTTGCTGTTGTTTCGAAATCAAGATCCCACTTCTTTTCATACTCTGCGAACTCTCGCTCGCCCATTCCCTGCTCTGCCATTTTCTTTTTCATATCTTCGATCAATGCTTGTTTTTGCTCTTTCTGCATCGAAGGAGGAACCTCAACTGGGTTGGCATCGACAAGGGCCTTTAAAAGACGATTTTTGAAGTCCTGCTCAATACGTTTTTTCTCTGATCCTTCGATGTCATCGCGGATCATACCCATCAGTGCTTCTGCAGACTCGTAACCCATTGTCTTCACAAACTCATCGTTGATCTCTGGAAGCTCTTTTTTCTTCAATGCCTTGAGTGTCACTTTAAAATCGACAGCTTTTCCAGCCAATTCGTCAGAATGATACGGAGTTGGAAATTTCAAGTGCAGAGTTTTCTCTGAACCAACTTTCATTCCAACAACGCCATCCTCAAAGCCCTCGATGAACTGCTTCGCGCCAAGTTCAAGATTATGATCTGTTCCAGTTCCACCCTGAAGAGGTTTGCCATCAATTGTTCCCACAAAGTCGATCACAGCGATGTCGCCCATTTGGGCCGGGCGGTCCTCAAGAACGTCAACAGTTGTTGCGCGAGAATTTTTAATGTTCTCAAGAATTTGATCCATGCGTTTTTGATCAAAAGCATAGGCCTCTTTCACAACAGAAAGGCCTTCGTATTTTTTCAAAGTGATTTCAGGCTTTACCTCAAAATGAGCACTGAAAGAAAAATCTGCATTTTCAATTGGAGTATCAAACTCGAACTCAGGATAGTTGATGGGCTCTAGGCTGTGTTGCTTTAAAGCTTGGTAGTAGTGCTTTTGAACAAGCTCTTCAACAACGTCTTGTTTTGCACGATCGCCGTAAACACTTTTAATTGTTGCCAACGGTGCTTTACCAGGTCGGAAGCCCTTAATGTGAGCTTGCTTCTGAATTGATTTAAGGACTTTTTCGAAAGTGGCGCCAACGACTGCCGCTGGAACTTCGATGTTGAGTCGTCGCTCAAGATTGCTGACCTTTTCGAGATTTGTTTTTAATTCACTCATTCTTCTACTCCTTATAACGCCCCTGGTCTGGTTATTCGCGGTTTTATTCAAGATCTTACCGAATTTAAGGGCGTATCTGACTAACACAAGGCGAAGTGATTCGCAAGAAAAGCCCTGCGACAATAGCAAGTTCATGGAAATCATTTTCATCACAGGCAAGGGCGGAGTCGGCAAATCAGCAGTGGCAGCAGCCTTTGCCTTAAACCGCGCACAGTTGGGCAAAAAAACTCTTCTTGTTGAACTCGGCGATCAAAGTTTCTACAGTGATTTCTTTAACTTAAGTCACGTTTGCTACACCCCAGTCAATTTAAAACCCAACCTTGATGTGGCCCTTCTTTCTGGGCAAGAGAGCTTAAAAGAGTACGCCCTTCACCTGATCAAGGTAGAAAGTTTATATAAAATCTTCTTTGAAAATGCTGTGACCAAGGCACTGATCAATGTGGCGCCTGCTCTGCCCGAGCTCGCCATTTTGGGCAAAATTACAAGCGGACCACCTCGAAATGTGGGACCCAAGATGCCCTATGATTGCATTGTTGTTGATGCCTATGCCTCGGGACACTTTGAGGCTCTCATCAAAGCGCCTCAAGGTATGGCCCAAGCTATTCGGTTTGGACCTATGGGGGATCAATGCCGATCCATTGATGCAGTCTTAAAAAATTCAAACATTTGTCGATACTATGTGGTTTCTCTGCCTGAAGAACTCCCCGTTGTTGAGGCCTGCGAGCTTGCAAGCCAAATTCAAAGTACTTTAGGCGTAAAGCCCATTCATCTGCTCAACCGCTGCCTGCCCATAAATGATGAAGATCTCCATCATCAAGAATCAAAAGATCTTCAGGCCTTTCAAAAGAGGATGCAACAGCAGCTCCAACATGAAAAAGAATTTCTGACTCGCCTGCAGACTGAAAATCACAATGTTTTTCGACTGCCGCAAATATATCAAGTCGACCCATGGAAAGTTGTCGAAACTCTAGCGCAGGAGATTCCTAATGCTTAAGCTTTTGCAAGAGGCCGATGTTGTGGTTTGTGTTGGCAGCGGAGGTGTGGGAAAGACCACCGTTGCGGCCTCGATTGCGGTGCTGGGAGCTCAGCTTGGGCGGCGAGTGCTTGTCCTGACCGTTGATCCCTCGCGGCGACTGAAAACAACACTGGGTCTTGGCGATCAAGGCGAGATTACTAAAATAAAAGACCCATCAATCACGGGTGAGCTTTGGGCTGGAGTGATTCAACCAAAACAAATTTTCGATGATTTTGTTCGTCGAGCGGCTCAAAAAGTTGAGCTTGCCGAAAAGATTTTAAAAAACAAGCTCTACATTCAGTTGTCCACGACCCTCAGCGGATCTCAAGAATTCACAGCTATGGAGAAGCTGTATTCTGCGTATGAATCAAAAAAGTACGACTTGATTATTTTAGATACTCCCCCAACTAAGCACGCCATCGATTTTTTGCATGCGCCAGAAAAACTATCTGTTTTATTTAACGAAAAAATCTCAAAATGGTTTCGCGATCCAGAGGGAAAAGATCGAGGTTTGATTTCAAATTTGCTACACACTGGCACCAGACAGGTTTTAAAAATTCTTGAATCACTAACCGGATCAGAATTTATTCACGAGTTAGGTGACTTTTTTTTCAATATTCAAAGTTGGCAATCCAAATTGCAGGATCGCACAGCCGCCGTTCATCGCTTACTTGTGGGAACAAAGACGCATTTTTGTTTAGTGAGCAGTTTTGACGAGGCCAAATTAAAAGAAGCCGAATTCTTTAGTCGAGAAATCAAAAAGGGTGGCTATCAGCTTTCTTCTGTCATCATTAACAAAGCCTATCCCAAATGGCTGGACCCGCAGCTCAATGCGCCAAGCGATCAGCAAAGAACTGGCAATACCGCCTTGCATAGTCTCTGGAATCAGATGACAGACTACTATCGCCAAAAAGATACTTGTAATAGAAGTTTTGCAGCTAAAATGAGCTCTCGATGCCCGGTTCTGAAGCTACCCGAGCTCGAACATGACATTGCTGATTTTCAAGGAGTGAAAGAAATGGCTGATGTGATACGCCAAGTGGGAGTTCAATCATGAAGATTCAATCCTTATATTTTCTTTTCACCTTCACTATTCTAAGCTTGCCGTTCATCACTGGGTGCTCAACTGGAACAAAGTCAAAATATGTGACTCCAGCTCCAGTCACCGATGAGATCAAGGCCCGCCAGGATTTAGAGTTGGCGCAGATCGAAATCAATCTTGAAAAGCAACTTTTTCGAGATGTGGAACTCTCGATAGGAGAATTTCAAGCCAAGTATCCAAATTCAATTTTCTGGTACCGCTCACAAATTGACTTGGCCCGTTCACTACAGGGCTTGGGCAAATGGAAAGAGAGCACTGAAATTCTCCGAGATACTATAGAAGCAAACCAAGCTCGTCATTTAAACGTTACAGCTCTGGCCTTTTTTTATATCTCATTTAGCTATGATGCCCTTGGTGACGAAGCTAAAAGCTTAGCTGCTCTTCTCGACGCCCAAAATCTAAAATCCCACTTGCCCATTGAAATTGCCCAGGCTGAACTGCCCGCGCGTCTAGCGGCTTATTATAATCGTGTTGGGCAGACAAAGCTTGCTCGTGAGTATTTTCGCGAAGCCGAAAGAGGCGTTGCCACTTTATTTTCAGGAGACAAGCCGGCCTCTCGCGATGCTCGGGCGAGAACCTATTACTGGATGGGCGCCTATTCGACAAATCAAATTTCTTATGAAAATTTGCAGTCTGCTTTAGACACACTTTCCTTTGTTCAAATTTTTAGCCTAAGGGCAATGGAGGCCCAGAGCGAGGGCTGGTCTGCTAGGGCTGAAGAGGGATTAAAAGAAAATTATCGAGACATTTGGAACACCATTATGCAGCTTCCACGACAGCAGGGTCTTGATCCCTTTGCTGCAGAAAGAGAACTCAAAGAAGTTCAATATCGTTGGCTGGGGCAGGTTCTTAGGGTCACCCATCAACTTAAACTGTATCGAGCCCCCGAAGTTGATCAGAAAAATGAGGTCGTGAAAGAATTTTTTGAATTTCTCAACGACCTCGAGGAAAGAGCTAACGATCAAATGCTCGCGATAGGAGAATACAATCCCCTGACTCCAGATGCGCAAAAACGACAAAGTCTAAAAAAATCGGGCACCATTCAGGCAAAACCACAGTTTCCTAATGAAACTCAACCAGAGACCAAGGTCAATACAGAGCCGCTGCCAAGTAAAGGCCAGGATCCTAATTTAATTCATCAAGAATAAGAGCGAATATGATTACAGGAAAACTTCATCAAAATTTTTGTACTTGCAAGGATAAACTCGTTCAGTGGTATTGCGAGAAAAAGAAGATATTAAATTATCCTATTTATTCCAGTTATGACATCCGAGATGCTGGATTTAAAATTTCAAATGTCGATGCCAATATTTATCCAGCTGGATTCAATAATATCTGTCATGTCGATCGAGAGTCCGCATCTGGACTAATGGATCAATACATTCACGATCACTATGGTAGTGAAATCAAAAAAATTCAGCTTCTCACCGAGGAACACACCAACAATCCCTATTACTGGGATAATGTGGGCGCGATAAAAGAAATTCTTGAAACCGGCGGACGCCAAGTTTTAATTTCTATCCCCCAGAAACTTGATCAACCTCTACAAATTCAAAGTGCCTCGGGGAAAACATTTACGGTCTATTCTGGTTATCAAAACTCTTCAGCAATTCACGAGTTTAAGCCTGATCTTTGTATTTCCAATAACGATTTTTCAAATTCTCATGAAGAATGGGCCAGTCAATTTACAATCCCGGTCAACCCTCCTCGAGAGCTGGGCTGGTACCAAAGAAAAAAAAGCACTTATTTTAAACACTATAATCAACTGGTCGAAGAATTCTCACAGCTCGTGGGCATTGATCCTTTCATTCTGAATGTTCGCACTGAACTTTTCTCAGATTTTGAACTAAGCGACGAAGAGGCTCAAGATAAGCTGGCTCAGGCCGTTGATCAAATGATTGCAAATCTTCAGACGGAATATTCAAAGCGTGGCATAGATCAGAAACCCTTTGTCTTTGTGAAGAACAATGCCGGCACCTATGGTTTAGCCGTCGTCCGAGTTGGTAGCGGAGCTGAGATTAAAGAATGGAACTATAAATCCAGGAAAAAAATGAAGGCCGCAAAAGGCGGTCGTGAAGTCAGTGAAGTGATTATTCAAGAGGGAATTCCCTCGCGTGTTCAGTCAGATGGGGCATCAGCAGAACCAGTCATTTATATGATCGGCTGTGATTTGGCTGGTGGTTTTTTACGAACACATACTGAAAAATCCAGCACGGATTCTCTGAATTCTCCGGGCGCCGTTTACAAGCGATTATGCGTTTCGGATTTAAACGTCAGTATCGAAAAAGCACCCCTAGAGAATGTCTACGGATGGAGTGCCCGCTTGGGCCTACTTGCCATTGGTCTAGAAGCACAAGAGATGAATGTTCGCTATCGAGACTTTCGTCGAACAGATTGCTTAGTAAAAGGTTAGTTCTTGAAAAAGTAGGGCTCTTCAGTGCATTTTTTGCTAAAATAAATGCAGATAAAAACGCGTCGGCGGGAGTTTGAAATGAAGCCCTTTCTTGCTATTTTTGGTTTACTTTTTTTCTTTGCTCTGGGAGTTTTTATAACTTACCAGTCACAAAGCTTTAAAAATTCCAACCTTGCACTTTCCAGCTCCTCTCCCTCTCGTGACCCTGCTGCGATCAAAAAAGTTTATGACTTTTCTCATCTAGATGGCTCTGCATTGGACTCAGCCTCAAAACAACGCCTGATCTCAGGAACTCGTGTGCACAGTCAAAATGGAGATGTGGGTGTTGAGCTTGGACACTTTGTTGTTCGTGGTGATGGGGGGGCAAAACTCTTTGCCTGTCAAAAATACTCATCCGTGACTCTGCAATTTGAGGGCGATGGCGTCGCAACCGGCGGAGAAAAGCCCTCTATGGAAGTCGAGGGAAACTGCGAAATTTCTGCCGACATTAATAGCATTGCTCCTCTTTGGATTCCAGTAGCACGCATTCTTGGCGAGCCCGTTTCCGATGGAGAATTTGATTACCGCGACGAAAAACCAATTCGCGTTCGATTTTCAAATGTGGTTGACCAATGGCCCCCTGTCTGGCGGCTTATTTCTGTAAAACTCTCTGACCGACAAAATTCACAGGGAGACGTCATCATTGACGAAAAAGAACTCAAAAAAATTTCTGATCGTCCAGTGTTTGTCGATTTTCGCAGTGGACAGTAAAATTATTCTGCCTTTAGAAATGACTTACCCTCTAGCGCTTGATGTACGCTTTTGATCAGTTCCTCTGCCATAAAAGGTTTGGATAAATAACCGACCGCGCCCATCGAATTCAGTTGAGCAACATATTCTGGCGCATCAACACCTGAAATAAAAATTACAGGTGTCTTCTGATCTCCACTGTTAATTTTTGAGAGCAACTTCGTGCCGCTCATTCCAGGCATCATGATGTCTGTCAAAATAAGGTCAAATTTTTGCTCATTTAAAATATGAAGGGCCTCTTCTGTTTTTTCAGCAGTGACCACGTCACCAACTTCGTCTTCAAGCAACGTTCTAATGATCGAGCAAATCTCAGGCTCATCATCTATTACCAACAATCGCTTTCTCTTCATCCTGCCCCTCCAGCTTTCGCTATATTATGCAAAAAGCTTTGCAATTTGGACAAATGTTCGAACCATCACTCCACTGGCTCCCTTTTTGGGATTGTATGGAAAGCGACCACCTGTTGCCCAAGCTGTTCCTGCGATATCAAAGTGCGCCCAAGGAATACCTTCTTCAACAAATTGTTCTAGGAACGCTGCCGCTGTCGCGGAACCCGCGCCCTTGCCCGAAGACATATTGCTCAAATCAGCATAAGTCCCCTTCATATCTTTTGTGTGGAAATCACAAAGTGGCATTCTCCAAGTCAGCTCTCCCGAGGTCTCTGCTGCTGTCGAGATTTTCTTGTGAAGGGCTTCGTTGCGAGTAAAGTATCCCGTGTGAATATTACCCAGCGCAACAGCCATTGCTCCTGTTAATGTCGCAGCATCGATCATCAACTGCGGCTTTTGTTCAGAGCCATAGCAAAGGGCATCTGACAAAATCAGTCGGCCTTCGGCGTCTGTGTTATTGATTTCAAAAGTTTTTCCGTTTCGAGCCGTGTGCACATCACCAGGTTTCGTCGCAGAACCGCCCGGCATATTCTCAGTTGCTGGGATCAGTCCCACAACATTCACTTTGAGCTTTAATTTTGCAATGGCCAAAATTGTTCCAATAACATTTGCTCCACCGCACATGTCATACTTCATTTCTTCCATGCCAGCTGACGGCTTAATACTGATTCCACCAGAATCAAATGTGAGACCCTTTCCAACATAGACAATTGGTTTTTTCGATTGAGCCGCGCCATTGTAGCGCATGATGATAAATCGGGGTTCCTGATGTGACCCCTGAGAAACGCCATAAAGACCGCCCATTTTTTCTTTTTTAATACGCGCTTTATCCCAAACCTCTGCCTTAATACCTGTTCCCTTTACTGCGTGAACAACTTCATCTGCCAATATTGCAGGAGTCATCAAGTTCCCTGGCAGATCACCCAGTCGACGAGAGAAATTCACACACTCAGTTAAAACAAGGGCTTCGTGAAAAGCTTTTTTAACACTGGCATCAGTCGCCAGCTTTGTTGAAAGTGTAAAGTGATACTCTTTCTTATCCTCTTCTTTTTTGTCCTTTTTCGATTTCAATTCATCAAAATCATAGGCGCTAAGTCCAAACCCCTCTGTAAATGCCTGTACAAAATGGCCGGCTTCTTTCTTCGAGTGAATCACTCCATCCATATCAACAAGCACGGTGTGGGCTTTTGTTGTCTTCACACAAGAGTAGACAGCAGAGGCCAATTGTCGAAGCCCCTCAGCATCAATTTTAGAACCAACACCAGCCACGATCACATGTCGGCTGCCAGCAACGTATAAATCCCGGAATAAAGTAACCTCTTGAGCTTTTCCAGCAATTGTTTTGTCATCAATTGAAGATTGCAGACTTTCTTGCACGACAACGTTGCTCAATTTAACAACTTCGTTTTTACCTTTTTTGGTCGTTGATGAAAAAACAACCAAAACTTCGGTGTGTGATTCTTTTTGAGATGGTTTATTGAGGTCAATTTTCATAATTTAGCTTTCCTTGTTGTGCATTGTGTTGCGTTATGAATCATTCTGAGTTGAACATAATTATCACAGAGCCTCAATTCGATAAAGCAATTTTAATTTTTGCATTATTCCGCACTAACTGGACCTTTGTCGATTAAGGCCCGGGCGTTTTTTGCCGATGCGATGATGTCAAAGATAACAACAAGAGGAGACTGCTGTGGCACTGATACCATACGTAATTGAACAAACATCTCGCGGGGAACGAAGTTACGATATCTACTCACGACTATTAAAGGACCGAATTGTTATGCTCGGAACCCAGGTGACAGATGATGTCGCAAATAGTCTGATTGCCCAGTTTTTATTTCTCGAGGCTGATAACCCAGAAAAAGACATCCACTTTTATATTAATTCTCCAGGCGGCAGCGTGTCTGCGGGTCTTGCCATCTACGATATTATGCAGTTTGTAAAATGTGATGTGGCAACGTTCTGCCTTGGCATGGCGGCAAGTATGGGCTCATTGCTCATGACAGCTGGTACCGCAGGAAAAAGATATGCAATGCCAAATAGCCGAATTATGATCCATCAGCCACTTGTTGCGGGCAGTGGGATCAGTGGCCAGGTTACTGATATCGAGATCACCGCAAAAGAGCTGATCAGGACGAAGGAAAAGCTCACAAAAATCTACGTCACTCATACAGGACGAGAATATGATTTCTTAGTGAAAAGCATGGAACGGGATTATTATATGAGTGCGGCCGAGGCGAAAGAGTTTGGACTAATTGATCAGGTTGTTGAATTTAGAAAAACGGGAAACAAAGGAAAATAAAAAATGACGACGTCTAAAGATTCAGGATCACTTCGTTGTAACTTTTGTGGAAAAGGCCAAAAAGAAGTCAAAAAACTGATTGCTGGCCCTGGTGTTTACATTTGTGATGAGTGTATTGACCTTTGTAATGACATCATCGACGAGGAAAAAGAAAGAGAGACCTCGGTCAAGGGAACCTTTAAAGTTCCCAAACCTTCTGATATCAAATCCTTCTTGGATGATTTTGTGATCGGACAGCTCAATGCAAAGAAGGCTCTCTCTGTTGCCGTTCACAATCACTACAAGCGAGTGAACGCCACTCAAGGAAAAAAATCACAGGATATTGAACTTCAAAAATCAAATATCTTACTCGTTGGACCAACTGGTTCAGGAAAAACGCTTTTGGCACAAACAATTGCTAAAATATTAAATGTGCCATTTGCCATGGCTGATGCAACCACTCTGACCGAGGCCGGATATGTAGGTGAGGACGTGGAAAACGTTGTTTTGAACCTTCTTCAAGCTGCAGATTATGATGTTGAGAAGGCACAGCGCGGTGTCATCTATATAGATGAGATCGACAAAATTTCACGTAAATCTGAAAATCCCTCTATTACTCGTGACGTTTCAGGAGAGGGAGTGCAACAAGCGCTACTTAAAATTCTTGAAGGGACCGTTGCTAATCTTCCACCAAAAGGCGGCCGTAAACATCCACAACAAGAGTTTATCCAGGTCGACACGACAAACATCCTGTTTATTTGCGGTGGTGCCTTTGTCGGTCTTGATAAAATCATTGAAAACCGAACAACGAACAAGACTATGGGTATTGCTGCAGATATTAAGACGCAGAAGGAAAAAGAGTCTGGTGAAAATATTTTACAAAAAGTTGAGCCCGATGACTTGTCAAAGTTCGGTTTGATCCCAGAATTTATTGGACGATTGCCCGTACTCGCAGTTCTAGACCCGCTTGAAGAACAGGCACTTATTGATATCTTAGTAAAGCCTAAAAACGCTATTACTAAGCAGTATCAAAAATTGTTTGGTTTCGATGGCGTAACCCTGCGATTTACCGACGAAGCACTTAAGGCCATAGCCCAAGAAGCAATTAAACGCAAAACTGGGGCCAGGGGACTTCGCGGCGTCATGGAAGATTCTATGCTAGACATCATGTACGAAATTCCTTCCATGGGGAACGTTAAAGAAGTTATCATTAGTGATAAGGTAATCACCGAGGGCGAACAGCCTAAGTTGATCTACAAGACTGAGGAAGAAATGCGCCAGTCTCGTTCCGAAGATGGAAAGGGGTCTGCAGAAAGCGCATAGATTAATTTCCGGCAGAGTAACCGAAACCGGAACCGATCGCGTCCTTAGCTTGTAGCCGAACCAATAACAAGGAGGGCTCATGTCTGAGGGCGCAAAGACCACCAACCAACTACCACTACTTCCGTTAAGGGATCTGATCATCTTTCCACATATGATGATGCCCCTTTTTGTTGGCCGCGAAAAGAGCATCAACGCTCTTGAAGATGCCATGAGCAAACAAACAGATATTGTTCTTGCCGCTCAACGAGATGCAAAGACCAATAATCCTGAGCCCAAAGATATTTACTCAATTGGAACAATTGGAACTATTATCCAACTTCTTCGTCTACCTGACGGTACCGTGAAGGTGCTCGTTGAGGGTAAGCGCCGAGTTCGAATTAAAAATTTCGTTGCGAACGATGCCTTCTTTGTCGTTCAAACGGAAGAAGTTAACGAAGAGCTTCAAAGTCCCGTAGAAACCAATGCGATGATTCGCTCGGTGAAAACAACTTTTGAAACCTATGTAAAACTGAATAAGCGCATCCCGCCAGAAATTCTGATGCGTGTTTCAACCATCGAAAATGCAGGCGAATTGTCAGACATTATCGTTGCTCAGCTCAATCTGAAAATCGAAGACAAACAAAAAGTTCTTGAAATTTTCGACCCAGGTAAACGCCTGGAGCACCTGCTCAATCTGATGACTGGTGAAATTGAGATTCTTGAGGTTGAAAAGAAAATCCGCACTCGCGTGAAAAAGCAGATGGAGCGCTCTCAGAAAGAATACTATCTGAATGAGCAAATGCAGGCCATCCAAAAAGAGCTTGGCGAAAAAGATGATTACCAAGAAGAGCTCAAAGAGCTTGAAGAAAAAGCCAAGAAAAAGAAAATGAGCGAAGAAGCTCGCGAAAAAACAATGAAAGAGATCAAGAAACTGAAGATGATGTCGCCAATGAGTGCAGAGGCAACAGTGGTGCGAAACTACGTTGACTGGATGCTTTCATTACCTTGGTACGAGTATGCTGAGGAAAAACACGATGTAAAATTCGCTGAAGAAGTTCTCAATGAAGATCACTGGGGACTTGAAAAGGTGAAAGAGAGAGTTCTTGAGTATCTTGCCGTTCTTTCAATTGCCAAATCTCTGAAGGGTCCAATTCTTTGTCTTGTCGGCCCTCCTGGTGTTGGTAAAACATCTCTTGCTCGATCCATCGCTCGTGCGTTGAATAAACCTTTTGCGCGAATCTCTCTCGGCGGAGTCCGTGACGAAGCTGAAATTCGCGGTCACCGGAAAACTTACGTCGGCGCGATGCCAGGAAAAATCCTGCAAGCTCTTCGTAAAGTCGACAAAGGCAATCCGATCCTTCTGCTTGATGAGATCGACAAAATGGCCAATGACTTCCGCGGTGACCCAAGTGCGGCAATGCTCGAGGTCCTTGACCCTGAGCAAAACTGTAACTTCCAAGATCATTATCTCGAGGTTGAATACGACTTATCGAAGGTGATGTTCGTAGCAACTGCGAACTCTCTTCACTCGATTCCTCGTCCCCTACTTGACCGTATGGAGATCATCAGTCTTGAGGGCTACACTGAGAATGAGAAGTTCCACATTGGAAAGAACTATTTGGTGCCCAAGCAGCTTGAAGTTCATGGATTGCAAGATAAGAAAGTCACAATCCAAGATCTTGCTCTGAAGAGTATCATTCGGTTCTATACGAAAGAGGCAGGCGTGCGAAACCTTGAACGTCAGGTTGCAAATGTGTGCCGCAAGGTCGCTCGTGATCTCGTCCGAGAGGATGCGATTGCAGAAATGAGCGGTAGCAAGAAAACCTCAAAGAAGAAAGGCACAAAGGCGACAAAAGCAGCTACGGTGAAGCCTTATGTTGTGACTCCGAAAAAAGTTGTCGAGCTTTTAGGGCCTGAAAAGTACAAGTTTGGTAAGATTGAAGAGCAAAATGAAATCGGTTTAACAAACGGAATGGCGTGGACCGAGGTGGGCGGAGATCTTTTGGCGGTTGAAGCTGCCGTTGTACCAGGCCGCGGAAAATTCACGGTCACAGGACAGCTGGGTGACGTGATGAAAGAGTCCTGTTCAGCAGCAATGAGCTATGTTCGATCACGGGGCCCGCTCTTTGACCTTGATAAAGAGTACTTCCAGAACATCGATGTTCATATTCACTTGCCAGAGGGAGCGACTCCGAAAGATGGTCCTTCTGCTGGTATTGCGCTCACAACATCGATTGTTTCGGCAATCACTAAAATCCCTGTTAAACGCACAGTTGCGATGACAGGAGAGGTTTCTCTGCGCGGGAAAGTTCTTGAAATTGGTGGTTTAAAAGAAAAAGTGATGGCGGCTCACCGTGGTGGTATCCGAACAATCATTTGTCCAAAAGAGAATGAGAAGGATCTGAAAGATATCCCTAAGGAAATCCTGAAAGATCTTAAGATCATACTGGTAGACCATGTTGACCAAGTATTGGTAAATGCTCTTGATATTAAAAATCCAAAAGAACTCTTTAAGAACATGCGTGAGCGAGATTTGGGCATCAAGGCCAACTATTTAGGGCATGCGCTTCAGCAACACCACTAAAATAGGTCACCAAGAGAATTCTTTTTAAGATTTACTTAATGAGGGGGGACAAAAATCCCCCCTTCTTCTTTTTTTAGGCGATTCAATAGGTTCCGCTACTTTGTCAAAAGGACTTCATCTTTGAGAGCCAATGCGGTGCTGCTTAACTAAGCATAATTTAAGAAAACAATTTGACCCTTAGTTCAGAATTTGTCAGAACAGTCATCCCTGAAAAATGCATGTCAAGCACCGCAAGGAGTATATGGCTCAGTCCTTATCTAAACCTGATTCGCTTTATGAACTTGGTAAGCTGTACAGCGACCGAGGGGATTTTTTCTTGGCGATTGACAAGCTAAAAGAGGCAGCAACATTTTATTTGTCAGACAAAAATCTGGCATCCTATTTAAAATCTGCAAACCTGCTGCTGCGTCTTTATGCTGAAACAAATCAACAAGACGAAATCTTTAAAATGAAAGAAACTCTTCAAGACCTTGTTATTAAAGAGGGTGTTGAACTCAGTTCTCGCACTTATTATACGCTGGCCCTATGTGCATCTTATAAGGGGCAACAAGAAGTTGCCCTTGATTATCTCCAAAAATCTTTGACCTTGGCACTCTCCACGGACAACAAAGAAGATATTTGTTATGCAATTTATGGAACAGCCGCGATCTATCGCCTTTTGGGTAAATACCAAGAGGCCTTAAAAGAGATTTATAATCTACAGATTTTCTTCCAAGTTCTTGATTTGCCAGAGCTCAAAACCTCCACTCTGATCTTGAATGCGATGATCCTTCGTGAAATGAAGCGCTTTGACGAGGCCATTCAAATTCTTTGGCAGGCCCATGATTTAATTAAATCCCAAAAAGCCATGTGGATGCATATCTATATGCTGGGAATCATGGGTCAGACCTATCTTCGCATGGGCGAAAAGGATATGGCCCGCATGTATCTCACTCTTGCACATCGCTCAATTGACCCCAAAAACCTGGTGCGTTTCGCCGGCGAAATTGAAAAAGAGTTGCAGCTTTTGGGTGATGATGGCCAAAAAGATTTTGATATCGTGTTTGATCTTGAAAAACACACGGTCGTCGAAAAGAAACTTGGTCAAATTGACTTCAAAAATCAATTTATCCTTTTAGATCTCTTACGTCTCTTTATTCAAAATCAGGGACAGGTCTACTCGAAGGAATATCTGGTTGAGCATGTTTGGAAGCAGCAATACGATCCAACTGTTCACGACAATAAAATCTATGTGACCATTAAGCGTTTAAGAAAAATGATCGAACCTGATTACGAAAAACCGAAATATATCTTCCGCGCTAAAAACGGATACTTCATGAACAAATCTGCACGTATTCACATGGAATCCCGAGGGGGAGAGGTATGAAATCAATCATTCTAGGTCTGTTGTTTTGCCTGTCGTTGAATTCAGCATACGCAAATGAAAATCTTTGTCCAAGTTCTCGCCAAGCAATTCATGGCGGTGGCGGAGATCTAACCCCTTGGCCATGGGGAAGCGAAATTCGACTTCCCTGGGCCCGTGTTCATGGGTTGTGGCAATCAATGAGTGGCGACTGTCGTACATGGTTCCTCTTCAAGGTCGGCAAACCAAATTCAAATGGGGAGCGTATTATAAAAGTCATCCAGTACGATCCTATTTCCTGCCAAGTCATTTCAAGTGGTGTTGGTTACGAAAACAAGCGGGTCATTTATGCATCTATGGTTGGCATAAATGGATCTTTTGACCTCACCGTTCGAGCATTTGCAGAGTCCGACGTTATACCTTCTTCACGATATGCCCAAGAGGATCCGGGTAGCGGTAAAACCACAGACCCCGTCGTTGTTATCCACATGTATCCCAAAGGGCGATGGGATAATCGGGTTGACTACGAGGTTAGAAAGCTTCAAAGCACAACAGAAATGCTCTGTCGGAAGTAATTTTTTATGAATTCCTCTTGTCAGGGCCCCTAGGCCTTGATAAGAAGGTTGTCCTTAAGAAGATACCAACGATAGGGAGTTAGCTCAGTTGGTAGAGCGCCACCCTTACAAGGTGGATGTCGCAGGTTCGAATCCTGTACTCCCTACCATTTGTCAAGCTGTTCGAACCAACGACAGCTTGGCGCCCTTTTTCTCGATTCTTATATTTATCCAATGGTTTAGAAGTATAGAACGGCCCG
>BOLD01000017.1 GCA_016861345.1 Oligoflexia bacterium | reverse complement strand
TTTTCTGATTTTCGTTAACTCAAATTCAACAACATGGAGCTTCTGGATGCAATCCTTTCAACTACTTACAATCCAACCACTGCCATTCTCAACCTGAGACTACACTATTTTCTCATAACATCCCTCAAGACTTCGGGCCAATCTGCCGATAAGTTACTGATGAAAAACAAATACTTGAGGGCTGGGGTCGCTCTCGTGATTCTATTTGTATTTGCGGCGTGCAATAACGCCACGCCAATTATTACGGCCATTGATAGCAATAGCACAAGCCAGGGGCAAAAAGGTGCATCGCGATTTCAAGTCACGAGCGGTGCTTCAAGTGAAGTTGTCACAAACGCTAGTGGAGCAAAATACCGAGTGAATTATCGTGTTGGATCTGCTCCCGTTTATGGAACCCAATCAGCTAGCGGCCATGAGGCTAGCACAGTGATCAAGAGGTAAAAATGAAGCGAAGCCTATTGCTCAGTTTATTTTTACTTATTCTTACTGCAACAACAGAGGCTGGTGATTTTCGCTCTGTTTCGGTCGAAGGCCAAATCTTTAACGAGTCCACAGGTCTGCCACTGACTGCAACAAGTGTGGATTTCACAGTTTCTGTGTATTCTCCCGGATCACCCAAGTGTCTTTTGTGGAAAGAAACTCACAACAAAAATTTATCTTCAACTGATGGCCTTTTCAATCTTACTCTCGGAAGTGGAACCAAGGTTAGTGGCGTAACTTCTTTTACAAGTGTGTTTAATAATACCTCTGGCGCACTAACGTCTCTTTCCTGCGATAGCGGGTCATCGTATACTCCCGCTCTTACTGATGATCGTCTCATTAAAGTTGAATTCAATGACGGCAGCGGTCTTGTCAGTTTAAGCGAGCAAGATGTAAAAGCTGTGCCCTTTGCCATGTACGCCGAAAAAGCGGGCGAAGCCTTAAAAGTTGGTGGTGCCGAGATTTCTTCCACCGCACCAACAAATGGACAGGCTCTTATCTATAATTCCACATCACAAAAGTGGGAACCCACGGTACTCAGTGGTGGAGGAACGGTCACAGGTGTTTCTTCTGCGAACTCAGATATTAGTGTTTCAGTAGCATCACCCAATCCACAATTGACTTTAAATTCTGGAACGGGGGCTAATCAAATTGTGAAGCTAGATGGCGCAGCAAAACTGCCTGCAGTTGATGCCAGTCAATTAACCAATCTTGATGCTACGAAAATTACTTCAGGCACTTTGCCAATCACAAGAGGTGGTACAGGTACAAACACTCTTCCCAGCTGTACAGCAGGCCAGGCGATCAAGTACGACGGTACAAGTTGGTCCTGCGTGAGCACTTCAAGTGGGTCAGTGTCTAGTGTTGATGTCTCATTGCCAACATCCGTTTTTTCTGCAAGCAGCGGAGCCATAACAAGCTCTGGAACAATTTCATTTACACTGAATGCTCAAAACAATAATCAAGTGTTCGCTGGTCCATCAAGCGGAGGACCCTTAGCTCCAGCATTTCGATATCTTTCGATTTCAGATATTCGATCATCGAGCGCACCAGCTACAAATAGCTTTCTATCTGGCGCTGGCTGTACAGCGGGCCAAGCGCTGACTTACAGTTCAGTTTCAGATCAAATCAGCTGCACAACTATTGCTCCAGATTGGGGATCAATCACTTCAAAGCCAACAACACTTTCAGGTTATGGCATTACTGATGCCATCAACAAATCGGGCGATACGATGACAGGTAACCTTATTCATGGAACTAATACTGGCGCCGTGTTCAATAATACAGCCAATACATTTGGTGTAACAGTGAAAGCACCGTCTGGATTAGGCTCCAATCTCACTCTTATTTTGCCTTCTGATGCTGGAGCGAATAACTATGTTCTGAAAACTGACGGAGCGGGTAACCTCAGTTGGAGTGCCGATGCTACGGGCGGCTCCCCTGGCGATGCAAGCTATGCCTCAAAAGGTATTGTACAATTTAATACTGATGCGGCAACGAGTGGAATATCGGTTGCTGCGGGTGTCGCTAGTGTGAATGCAGGAACTACTGGCGGCGCTGGGGATGCAAATAAAATTGTAAAATTAAATGGCTCAGGTCAATTGGCCTCTGCAATGATTCCAACCCTTAACCAAAATACGACCGGAAACGCAGCAACTGCTACGGCGCTTGCTGCTGACCCCGCAGATTGCGGCTTGAACACATTCGCAACTACAATTGCGGCGAACGGTGACTTAGCCTGTACAGCTGTTGGTGTCGCTGCAATTTCTGGAACCCTTCCGGTAAGTAAAGGCGGAACTGGCACTGCGAACGGTTCGATCACAGGTTCAACAGCATTAAGCTTCGCAGCTGGCGGAATAAACCAGGATATCAATCTGAATCCAAGTGGCACCGGAGCGGTAATAATTAATGGTGCCTCAAGTGTATATAAGAATCTTCAAGTGAGATCCACTGCAAATTATACTAATGCTATTGATGTTAGCATTAGTGGAGCTGGTACCAATCAACAATCTTCAATAAATTTAACCACATCTTCCTCGGGCGGGGCCGCCCTCGGCAATTCAAGTGTCATCGGATGGGAGCTGACAGGGATCTCAAATTCAAACTCAGCAACCGCACTCCAAAATGCCTTTCAACTCAATTATGTCAACAACTCCGCATGGGCTAATGCCATTACAGTGTTGCCTTCTGCTTCTCCAAAAGTTGGAATTGGAACAACTGCACCATCTGAAAAACTAGAGATTGCAGGAAATGTGAAGGCTGATGGTGTGCGATTGGGCGCATCAGGCATTGTTACTGGAGCCAGTTGCACGGCGGGCGAAGCCGGCACTATGAAATATGATGCCACAAATTTACGAATGATTTATTGTGATGGCGCGAACTGGATGCCGATGACAAATTTTCGCAAAACCCAGTACTGGAGAAATACATCAACCTATCAAGCTATTGGTACTATAGGAAGCCCTATTGAATTTATTGGCTTCACTGGAGATACGTTCAAACTTGGTTCCGGTTCTTATTCTGAATTATACATTCCTTCTGGAGTAAAGAAGATTCGTATCTGCTTTGGTATCCTTATCACAAATAGTGGCTCTGCAAATAGCATTGAGCTCACGATAGAAAAATATAATGGTGCCGCATGGCAAGTCTGGACTGGAATGCCACGCTTTTTTAAGCAGATGGGCGTAAGTGAATCTACATACCATAGCGGTTGTGGTGCCGTTTTTGATCAAATTAATACGGGAGACAAATTCCGTATTTTTGGACAAACAACAGCTGGTAGTACAAATGTTGGTGGCAACAATGCTTGGTTATCAATTGAAGAAGTTCCCTAATTCAATCCGCCCTACTCCATCCAAGTGACTCGCCCCTCAGTTTGGCGGGCGGCTTTGGGGGGAGTGTGATCAGGATAGCCCAACACCACAGCGCAAAGAAGTTCAAGTTCTCCGGATTTGTATTCGGGCCATTCGGTGACACCGAGAAACTGATTTACTTCATCTTTTATTTCAAGCGGAGCGCCCATCGTGCAGCAACCTAATCCTTCGACCTGACAAGCGAGATTCAGATTTTCCACAGCCATATACACAGAACCGACGCTCGTTAAATATTTTTCATCAGCCGTGTTGTGCGAATAGCAGAATATAATCACGGGCGCTTCGCCGAGCGTGTAGAAAAATCTCTCGGTAAAATCGTAGAGCGAAGGCTTTAATCTTTTTTGAAGAATGTCTTTGATGTTTTGCCAGGATTTTTGCGAGTACTTGAGATATTCGTCTCTCTTTTTTCCCGTAACAACTATGAATCTCCAGTTCTGACGATTTTTCCCACTCGGTGCGTGCATGGCCGCCGAAAGAAGTTTTTCAATCAGAGCCTTTGGCGGGACCTCGGGCTTGTATTTACGAATAGACTGTCGGGACTCGATTATTTTGTAAAACTCTGATTTTTCCATATAAAACCTCTATGCCATCAGGATATTACTGTTTGCTCTCAAAGAAAAGACTAGGCTATGATGACTCATGGTCAAATACGGGAAGGCATTTTGGATTTCATTTTTATCACTTATTTTAGTGAGCCTTGGCCTTGCCTCGATTAATCTTATCCCCTCTTGGCGAGAAAAAATTCATGCTCTTTTTCTACATGAACAGCGAGTTGTTCTGGCAAAAGCCGCGGGCGACATCACAGGAAAGGGCGACCAGTACTCTTTTGTCAAAGTCCAGACCGCAGATACCATTTCAATCGAGGCCTACGAAGTTTCTCCAAAGGACGGCAAAGTTGTTTTTAAATCACGAACAATTTTGCCAGAAAAAAGAGATGGATATTTTACCTATAAAGGCAACGCCACTAATCTTGCCCTGATTGATATTGATAGCGACGGAACACTTGAAATTCTTGCTCCAAGCTATGATGAAAACTTAGTGCCTAGACTACATGTTTACAAATACGACATCACCAGTGGGGCCTTTGAGATGCTCGGCCCCGATCATATTCAGTTCTGAGACTTTTTCTTTGAAAGATCGCGCCAACTTTTTCCCTGGCGAGACTTAGGATCAACTTGAAACTTTCCCACCGCCTTTTGATGAGCGCCATAATCCTTTGAGAATATATGAGTCCCATCATTCTGACTGACAAAAAATAAATAGTCAGATTGGGCTGGTGACACAGCTGCGAGCAAAGCTTCCTTACCAGGGTTGGCGATTGGGCCCGGTGGCAAGCCCTTGATGACATAGGTGTTGTATTCCGTTGGTGTTGTAATATCGGTCTTTGATATTTTAATTTCAATTTTCTGAGACTGTAGTGCCTTTCCGTAGATAATCGTTGGATCAGTCTGAAGCCTCATTCCCTTGTCCAGGCGGTTATGAAACACCGAGGAAATCATGGGTCGCTCCTGTGGAGCTCCAGTTTCTTTTTCTATGATACTCGCCAAAGTCACAATCTGATGTTTGCTCAGTGGAACTTTTGAAGCCGCAGGCTCAATTTCCTTATACACAGCCTGAAATTTTTTAACCATCTCTGTCACAATCGCCTTGATACCGGTATATTTTGTAAAGCTATAGGTCTCAGGGAAAAGATATCCCTCAAGTGACCGATACCCCTCCCCGATCAGGCTCTTGATCAATTCAGGGTCCTGAACAAGCTTAAGAAAATCTTCTCGCTTTGAAATTTCAGCCTGCTCAAAAATATCTGCAATTTCGTAGATACTTAATCCCTCAGAAATAGTGATTTTTCGCTCGATACTTTTTCCAGAGGTAATAACCGCCATAACTCCAGATGGGGTCATGTTCTTCGTCAGCAAATACTCACCTACCTTTATCTTTCCGCCCTCATTCTTTATTCGTGCAAACAATGTGAAAAGCTCCGAACTTTTAACCAATCCCTTAATCTCTAGCTCCTTGGCCACTGCCTTAAAGGACTTTCCTGGGGCCACTTCAAAAATGACTTCCTCTTTCGAATCCGAAGCCGGCCTATTGACAAAATGATCCCATACATACCAGCTAAATCCGAGCGAAAAAAAGAAGGCCGATATAATCAGTGTGACAACTATTTTTTTCATGGCTTAGTCTCGAAAGTTATTCCGGGTAGTTTTTTTGTTGGATCGTATGAAGTCAGGTCCTCAAGACTTGCAACAGGCACCGTACAATATTGAATGGCGTAATGAGCAGAAGGGCGATCATTTCCAGATTTACCCATTCCCCCGAATGGCAATCGCGAGCTTGCGCCATTTGTAGTTCGATTCCAATTTAAAAGACCAACTCTAGCTTCAAGCAAAGCTCTCTCATAAAGGCTCTTGTTCTTTGAGAAAAGGGCCATGACTAACCCAAACCCCGTTGAGTTCACGATATTTAGTGTCTCATCAAAATCAGAGGACCGATAAACGGCAACATTGGGTCCAAAAATTTCACTTTTCTGGTAAACAGAATTCGGATCAAACTTTTTCACAATGTTAATACTCGGAGTCACGTAGTGACCCTTGTGTTTTAAATCAAGGGCCTTACCTCGCATCAAGCTTTCACAATTTTCCCGCTTAGCGATTTCTTGAAATCGTAAATATTTTTCTACCGATGCTTCGTTGATCAGTGGTCCCATAAAAGGATCTTCCGACCAGTGGCCGATAGTGAGCTTCTTTGCGGCCTCATAAAACCGATCTGTAAATTCGTCTGCGATTTTATCGTGAACAATAATCCGGCTCGTGCAAGAGCACCGTTGGCCCGAGGTCATATAAGCACCAACTAAGCTCTCGTAGATAGCCTTATCCATGTCGGCGTCATCCCAAACAACAGTGGCGTTTTTTCCGCCCATTTCAAGAGCTAAAATCTTCCAATAATGATTCATAGTCTCTTGCTTAATGCGCAGTCCAACTTCGTATGAGCCTGTAAATAAAATTCCGTCTACATATTCATGAACAACAAGACGACGGCCTGATTCGCCATCGCCCTGAACCATATTGAAAACGCCTTTTGGAAACTCGGCCTTTTCAAAACACTTGGCATAAACTTGAGCTACATAAGGTGTTTGCTCTGATGGCTTAAAGACAACCGTATTTCCCGCAATGAGAGCTGGAATAATATGCCCATTCGGCAAATGAGCCGGAAAGTTAAATGGACCAATCACCGCCATTACCCCTCTTGGTTTGTGACGGATGACTCCGTCCACTTGAGGTAGTGCATTCGGCACTCGTTCTTCTTCAACAAGTTTCAGCGAGAAACTCATTGTGACATCAATTTTTCCAATAACAGCTGCGACCTCTGTCAAGGACTCCCACTTGGGCTTTCCTGTATCTCTTGAGATCGCTTCTGCCAATTCCTGTTTATGAGTTTCGAAAACCTCTTTCAACCGGTGCAAGTAATTCTTTCGCTCATCAAGGCTCAGTTTTGCCCAAGGAAGATAAGCTTTTTTTGCGGCATCACAGGCCTGATCAATATGAGCATGCTGAAATGGAACTGTCATAACAACATCATTCAAATCCGCCGGGCTGATGTCTTTAAACTGCCCATCTGATTTTTCAACTCTTATGAATTTTCCGTTAATAAAGTCTCCAGCGTAACTCATGCCTGCTCCCTTCCTCGTTTGGGATAATAAAATGGAGAAAGAAATACCTCTTCATTCAAATCAAGATTAAGTAATGCCCGCGACTTTGGCGGAATTGCAACTTCATTGCCACGCAAATCATAACTGACCAGCCCGCCGCGAAACTCTTCTTGAGTGTTGGCCATCAATCCCTGTTCTTTGTACGAAGCATCCTTAAATTCAGCAATTCTCACTCTGCGCCCCTGTTGAATCGGCAAAATATCAGGGACATCGGCTCCGAAATGGGGCCCCCCATCAAAAGGATCTACTTCGTCTAAATATTCAAACCCAATGCTCTCAAGTAAATGTTGAGCTGGCTTTGTGTGCTCGCCGACTCGACCTAGCACCAATCGCGCCTTTGAATCCAGCAAACACAAGTAAATATCTTCTGTCGGGAATAATGAACTAATAAATTCTTTGTGTGTCTGGCTCAACATATCGGCCTCTTGATAGGGAAGGCCTGTGAATCGCCGGCCAAGGGCCTCCCAAAATTCGCTTCGATTATCATCAGTCAGCGGAGGAGTCAGTTCACACAAAATTCTGTTTTCAAATCTTTCAGGATAAAGTCCTACATAGAGAAAGCGCATCAGAGAAATCTGTTTTCCCAGTCGCTCCGGTCTGCGGCGATACAATTTATCAACGAGAAGCCCGCCAATCTCAGATGGTCCATCTGAATCCATTTGAAATCGAAGAATTTGATGGATAAAGCCGATTCCCAAATCTTCACTGTAATGATTGCGCTTAATAATTTTAAAATAATTATGTGGAACATCTTCAGTTCCGTGCTTGGCTAGGATTAAAGAACTTCCCACTATCATCTGTTCTTCGGTGTCTTCGACTACAAACACATACTCGGATTCTGGCTTTGATCTTTTTCCCGCAAATGATTGTAGACTTCGATCAATCTTCTGGCTGAGAACTTTTTTATCTCCCGGCAGATTAAGTAACGTAAACTGCTTGGCGAGATCAACTAACTGATTCAGGTCATCATGTTGAACTGCACGTACGACAAAACTCATAAACAAAACCTTTCAATAACTCTTTTATAAAATTCAACTGCCCTTTTGAGGTCCTGTATCGACACATGTTCATGGGGCGTGTGGATGTTTCCCTCTCGAACGCCAGGCCCAAAAGAAATGCAATCCACACCTACTCTTGAAAGCAAGCTGGCCTCATTCGTTGAGGGCTGAGTGCCGATTTTATCTGAAAGCCCCATGGCTTTAAGTTCACTAAGACAACCTCGAACAAAAATTGAATTCTCGTCTGTTTTAAACGGACGCTTGTAGTCTGTGATTTTAAAATCAGCATGAATTTTCTGACAAACCTCTTGCAGCCCCTTCATCCATCTCTCGTACGTCTCATTTGTCACAACCGGGGGAAGCCTGCAGCTGCCCGAAAGAAAAACATGATCCGCATGTGTGCGAATAATTCCAATATTGAGTGTGGGATGGGGCGGATTAAATCCGTTATCACGAAATTGTAAAAAAAGTTCTTCAAGATTTAAAATTGCCCTGTAAAGCCGCGCCAGCTTGGACGACATCGGCATCTTATGCCCTGAAACAAGATCCAACTCCAAAAATGCATTCGCCGGAACAGTGTTAAAATTCACTCCGCCGTCGATCTCCATAACAACCAAATCTTCTGGCATCTGAAGAAGATAATCGAACATTTTTTTTATGGCGCTCTCCCCCAGATGCGGAGTTGACGAGTGGGCCGATCGCCCATGAAAAACACGGCTCTGGGTGCTCGTGCTCTCGCGCAAGTTATGCTCTTCGCGATATTTCTTTTCGTCTTCTTCAAAGGGAATTCGTATTTCAACAGTCGCCATCCCTTTTCCGCTTGTGATGAGCTCAAGATTACTGGGCTCTCCAATTAGCGCCATTTTAGGAGTGACTTTATTTTTTCGAATTAACTTCAGCGTACCCGCCATTCCCGTTTCTTCTCCAAAAGTGCCGACTAAAACAGGTGGAAGTTTCCATTTTGTTTGTGCCGAATAGGCCGAAATTGCCTCGAGCTTACAAAGAAAATCAAGTTTAACGTCCGCCGTGCCCAGGCCATAAATATTTCCATCAATAATGTGGGCATCAAATGGATTGCATCCGGTTTTTTCCCACAAACCAAAAGGGCCGGGGTCTGGCGTATCAAGGTGAGTCTGAAGCATAAACTCAGACATCGGACGACCCGAAACCGGCCTTGCGATCACATTCGCTTGCTTAAGATCTGCAGCCACCTCTTCTTGCTCTTCAACAATAAGGCCTCGACTTCGACAAAGCTCTGCCGCAAGCTGAGCTATCTTATCGCTCCCTTGATCTGGGGTGCTATCGATAGATATGAACTGTCGGCAGGCCTCGATGAACTCCAACTAAACTCCTTCAATGATCACACTTTCAAGAATTTTTTTCGCAACTTGAATGTCGTCATCCTTGATGACGGCTGGAACTAAGAATCGAATTCGCATCGGATCTTTTCCGCAATTAAAGGCAATCATACCTCGATCGAAAAGTTTCTTTAACAATGCATCAACAGTTTCTTTTTTTCCATCCAGTGGAGTAACCGCGATCATTAATCCCATTCCGCCTGCATCCTGCAATTTACCCTTACAAGTTGTTTCATTCAGCTCATTGAGCATTCCAATAAATTTTCGGTGGATGTCCATGATGCGCCCATTGGGTCCCAGATACCCATCCTGTGAAAGCATATCGAGAATCTCAATTCCCGCCGTTAATGCCGCAGTAGATCCTGAAAAAGTTCCCGCAATCAAACCGGGCTTGGGATTAAACTCTTCTGTGTAAAGAGTGCAACCAATCTGAGCAGTTTTCGCAATTGTGCAAACATCGATATAATTTCCGATATCTAAAGTTTCAAAAGCAAACATCTCTCCTGTTCGAGTAAAGGTCTGAACCTCGTCCGCCCAAATCGGAATCTGATGTTGCTTGCAAAGCTCAAGCAAAGGAATAAAGAATTCACGTGGTGCTGCCTGATAGCCGCCCTCTCCGAGCATAGGCTCAAATGCAAAACAACAAATATTATTTGGATGTTTAGCTATGTGCTCTTTCAGTGCCGCTAATGTTTTTTCCCCACTTTGTGGATCTTTCTTGTCATAAAAAGGCAATCGCAAAACTTCATTGTATTCTGGCAGGCCAACCTTGTAGGCGGGATTATCGGTGACCTCGGCCATCATTGTTGAGCGCCCAGCAAAAGCGTTTTTAAATGTCACAATCATTCTCGCTGGAGATTTTTTTTGTCGACAAATTTTAAGTGCACTTTCATTCGCCATCGTTCCACAGGTCGCAAGCCATCCGTACTTTAAGCGTGATCTTTTGCCCGCAAGCTGAGTGATTTTTTCTAAAAATTTTCCATATTCACGATTGGGCTGCAAATTTCCCTGATTGATAATATCCGAAAGCGCCCCATGAACAGCAGCAGACATGACCCGAGGATGTCCGTGACCCATCAGATGAATGCCAATTCCGTTGATTAAATCCAATTTGATGCTTCCATCCTCGAGCTCAACATAACATCCATTTCCAGCTCCGGTTCCCACGTAATTATAGTGCAAGGGGCGCCCACGTATTTTACCAAAGTGCTCAATCGTAGCCTTTCCATTTGCCTGGTGCTCTGGGTGTGGGCTAGCCACGCCTTTAATCTGTGAATTCATTTTCGTCGTTTCTGAGACAAGGTCCTGAATCATTTTTTGTAATAAAGTCGATTTTTCAATTTGATGACCAATGAGTTGAGCCATAAATCCCTTTCTATAAAGTCGAGTTTTTATCCTACTTGTGCGCCCCATTGATGACAAGAAAAGTGGTTGGCATTAGACTCGATCAGACATGATTCGATTTTCTCTTTTTATACTGAGCCTATGCATTTCACTTTTCTGCCTCGCTGAAGAAGGGAGCCCTGAGTCATATTCTGACTTTGAATCCGCATTTCAAGGTGGGGTCTCCGCTTTTCGCGAAAAAAACTACGCCCAGGCTAGTGCGGCCTTCACTAAATCTCTTGATTTTCAAAGTTCGAACGTCGCCGCCATGACCAACTTGGCTTTAGCCCAGTACCACATGGGGCAAAAGGGACTTGCCATTGGCCTATTGCGTAAATCCATCAGCCTTGATCCTGACTTTTCAACTTCTCGACAAGCCCTTAAATTCATACTTTCCCAGATGGAGATCAAAGAAATTCCCCACGAAATTACAACGATGGAAACCCTTCGATCGTCGGTATTGGTCCACCTTTCCCTTCCCTCGCTTCTGATCATCACTGCCCTTTTACTGGGAGCGATGGGCTGGGCCCTTCTGACTTATATGGGTTTGCGCCGCAAGGCGAATAAGGAAGAAAGGGCATACCCCCCTTTTCCCTCAATCGGTCTTCTCTTTGCTCTCGGGTTTTTCATTTTTTTCACTCTTTCCCTCTTAAAGGTAATTGACCATCTCTCTCCTCGCGGGACAATTACTGTCGAAAAAACTGCCGTCTATGCCTTACCAGATGAAAAATCCACAGCTCTATTTGATCTTTTTGCTGGGCTTGAAGTCATTATCGAGCAAAGAAAAAACGACTGGGTTCAGGTGACCTATCCCGGAGGACAAACCGGCTGGATTCCTGAAAAAACAATTATAATTACGGCCGGAAGGAGTTTTTAAATGAATCTCTTATGGGAAAATCTTTTTCGGACTAATTCTAAAGAAAAATCTCTCGCGCAAAAACTAAAACAAAACGTTCTGTTTTCAGATCTCTCCATTAGTGAAATGAAATTGGTTGAAAAAATCGTCAACGTCAGAACTTATCGTCCCAGTGAACATATTTTTCGACAAGGAGAAGTGGGCGTCGGTATGTACATTATCGCGAAAGGTTGCGTGAATATTTACGTTGAAGAGATTGTGCCGACAACTGGAGAAACCAAATCAGCCTTAGTCACTCAGCTGAAAGAGGGAGATTTTTTTGGTGATCTTGCCCTTGTCGAGGCCAACAGCCGGCGAAGCGCAACCGCCATTGCCCACGATGAATGCACACTGATTGGCTTCTTCAAACCCGATCTTATCGAAGTTACCCAGCGAAACCCAACCGCTGGTGTTAAAATTCTGATGCGACTTGGAGAAGTCCTAGGAACTCGTCTGATTGAAACCACTACAAAAATTACCAGCCTTAAAAAAGAAAAGGCCACGACATGAGTCCCAGCGAGAGAGCCATCGTTCGCGAGAGACGGATCAAGCTCATCTTTTTTCTTGGCAGTTTAATCCTGTTGTTTTTGGTCATAACACAAGTCCAAAACATGCTGATCTCATTTCTGTTTGCCTTTGTCTCTTACTACCTCTTATCACCAGCCGTTGACATCATCGAACGTCGGGGTTTTTCCAGAACTTTGGCCACCGTCATTCCATTTTTGTTTGCCGCTCTTGTTGTTGGGGTCTGTGCGATTATTTTTTCTCCAATGTTGGTCAATCAGCTTCAAACATTGCAATCTAATTTTCCGAAATACCTTTACGCCGCTAATTATTTTCTTGAAAATTTGGAGTCACAAATTGGCTCCCTCATGCAAAATGTTTATCCCATCAACATTAAGGGTACAATTCAGCCTCAGATCATGGGTTGGGCAACAGCCTTCTTTCAAAAATTACCCGAATTTATTTCTCAGTCTTTTACAATTTTGTTTCTTGCTCCGTTTCTCACGTTCTTCATGCTAACGGACGGAAGAGATTTCTCGAGAAAACTTCTTTCTTTTGTTCCCAATAATTTCTTCGAGCTGACTCTAAATCTCAATCATCAAATCAACACTCAAATGGGCGGATTTATTCGGGCTCGACTAATTGAAAGCATTGTTGTCGGACTGATTATTTGGGTCGGTTTATTGATTTTGGATTTTCCTTACGCTCTCATCCTGGCTCTTTTCGCAGGATTATTAAATGTCATTCCTTATGTGGGGCCCGTTCTTGGCGCACTGCCCGCTTTGCTCATCAGCTTCGCCAGCGGAGGCAACTCTGCAGAAATTCTGTGGATTATTTCCATTTACGGCCTGGCTCAAGTTATCGACACGGTGGTCCTAGTGCCTTTTTTGGTGGCCAAAATTGTTGATCTTCATCCGGTTACCGTCGTTTTAGCCATCATAATTGGGTCTCAACTTATGGGCATTTTAGGAATGATCATCTGTATTCCAGTGGTTAGCGCCCTCAAGGTCACCTTTATCGCCCTTTACAAACACTTCACTGATTTTCGAACATAATCGATCCCATTATTGACACGGATTCCCTCCAGAACTAGACTTGGGCACGAGGTTATAATGCGTCGTAGTTCGTTTTCATTTTCTCTTTATGTCTCAATAACTTGGTCGCTTCTTGCGGCCGCGTTTTTATTCAGCGGCTGCTCCTCAGCAGATAAAAAGGCTGACACAGCCGAAGGCGCCTACAGTATTGCTCAAGAATATGACAAAGATGAGCGTTACGAAGAAGCCCTGAGACGATATCAGGATGTGAAAAATAAATATCCCTATAGCAAATATGCAACAATGTCAGAACTCGCAGTGGCTGATGTTTATTTTAAACAAGAGTCCTTTGCTGAATCTCAAGTTGCCTATCAATCGTTTAAGGATTTACACCCGAAACATCCTCAAATTGATTACGTCACATATCGACTGGCAATGAGTTACTACAATCAATTGCCTTCTACCATTGATCGAGATCTAACTCTTGCTACAAGCGCTATTCTCTTTTTTGACGAAGTCATCAGGCAATTTCCAACATCACAACATGTCTCCGAATCAAAAGAAAAAAAAGAGTCTGCACTGAAGATGCTCGCCGAAAAAGAACAATACATTGCTGAATTTTATTATAAGCGTGAAAAGTACGATAGCGCTCTGAATCGCTTTGATGGACTCTTGAGAAAGTACTCTGGACTTGGCCTTGACGCCAACGCTCTTTCTAAGGCAGCCATTTCTTCAGCGAAAATCGGCGATATGGATCGCGCACGTAAATATCTCAATGAATTAAACTCTCGATTTCCCGGCAGCTCCGAAGCAAACAACGCAGCAAAGGAAGTTAAGTAATGGCTGAAATTATGCTTGAAGAAATTCTTTCCGAAGCTAAGAACGCCTTCATCAATGGTAACTACAAGGTTGCTGAGCCCATTCTCTCTCAAATGATTCTGCAGGGCTCTCGCAATCCTGAGGTTTTCCAAATGCTGGCCACCATTTTCTACGACAAGGGCCAGTTCAATAAGGCTATTAAGACCTTTAAACGAGCCTTAGAAATTGATCCGACATACACAGATGCAAGCGTTGGCCTATCCATTATTTTGAATGATCTGGGTCGATATGATGAGGGCAAAAAAGTTTTTGAAGATGCTAAAACTCTTCTTGATCGTAAAAAAGGTGCCAATGATCCCTATCTCGATGAAAAACTTGCCTCAAAGCATGAGGAACTTGCTGATCTTTATTTCCAGTACAAACGTTACAACGAAGCCCTTGAGCAATATCTGAAGGCCCATAAGCTTTCTTCACGAAAACTTGATATCACCCTTCATGTGGCAGAGTGTTTTGTGAAAATGGGTGACTCTTCACGCGCAGTTAAAGAATTAAAGCAACTCATTCGCCATTATCCACAATCTCATGCTGCTCGAATGAAACTCGGTATTATCTATTACAACAGTGGCAATTTGGCTGAAGCAGCTGAGCAATGGGAGAGCATTTTGATGCGAGACCCAGAGCACGTCGAAGCTAATAAGTATCTTCGGATGACACAAAAAGCCGGCATTACGACCATTAGCCCGTAAGGATTTTTATGAGCAATACAAGCAAACTAAAACAAGACTTACTTCCTTTTCTCACACGGGATGAAATTAGCAGTCTCGTGAAAAGCTTAGCAAAACAAATCGAGATTGATTACGCCCATAAGGAAGTTATTTTTATTTGTCCCCTACGAGGTTCCGTCCACTTCACTGCAGATTTAATGCGCGAAGTGCAGTTGCAACAGCAAGTTGATTTTGTTGACGTCAAATCCGCCTCAAAGGGTGGAGCAATTAAAATTATCAAAGATATCGGCATTAACATCGCAGGCAAACATGTCATCATCGTTGAAGAAATCATCGATACGGGTCGAACGCTCAGTTTTTTAAGAAACCGTCTTTTAGCTTCAAATCCAGCTTCGTTGAAAATTGTAACCTTGTTAGATAAGCCTGCTCGTCGTGAACTTCCGATTCGAGCAGATTATGTTGGTAAAACAATTGATGATCGCTACGTTGTTGGTTACGGAATGGACTCTGAAGAGCTTGGCCGAAACTACCCTGACATTTACTTTTTGAAAAACTAAGGCGGGAGAGAACTTATGCTACCCAGACAACTTGTCATTCTCTTTGTGTCCGCCGCAGTTTTGTTTTTTGTCGTCAACGCCTTCGTGAGCTAAACCACAGCCCAGCTCTGTCTCATTCTGAGAATAGAGTTTTTCCCTCTGAAAAGAACTTCGACAGGACTAGTCCTCGAAAACCGACCCTCCGAGCGAAAGTCCTGTTTATTTCCTCAACAGAAAAAGAAAATCAACTCTAATTACTTTGAACCCCTTATGAAATCTGTTTTTTATCCGATAATAAGACTCAGGAGGAGTCCTATGACAAAAGTAAAAACATTTTTTAAGAACCTTTGGAAAGACGAATCTGGACAAGGAACTGCGGAATACGTTCTTCTGCTCGTGATCGTTGTAGCTCTTGTTCTCATGTTCCGTGGGAAAATTATGGAGTTAATCAAGGGTAAGCTCGAAGAAATCGGCAGCGGAATGGGCCAAATTACAACAAGCGGTCAGTAAGGATTTAAATGACCGTCGAGTACGTTTTACTTCTCTCCTTGTTCGTGCTGTTCATGATGGGAACGCTCATCAAAGGGCCCTACAATGCCTTTGAAAATGCAGGTCCCAAATTGGCAGCACGAATTGAGAAGCATCTTATTACGGGCGACGGCTTTACTGACAAAAGCGGTAATCGCGTTGAGTGGCAAGGCGATGAATAGGATACCAAATGATTATGTCGGCATTTGATTTAAAAACAACTTGTGCTGGGCTCATCTTAGGGGTGGCCCTGTACCAAGATTTGAAATCACAAAAAGTAACAAATCAATTGGTTGTTGTTGCTCTTGTGGTCTCATTAGTTCTGGTGTTCGCACAAGACGGTTTTTCTGGTTTCTGGCCGGCGCTGAGTTCATTTGGAACGGCTATTATCTGTGCCCTTCCGCTTTACCTCTTGCGCGCCATCGGTGGCGGAGACTTTAAGTTGGTCCTTGCTATTTCTCCACTGATGACCTGGAACGCTGTTATGTTGACAATACTTGCTTCTCTTTTTTGGGGCGCTTTACTGGGAGTTATTCGAGTCGCCCTTCAAGGAAAAGGGAAACAGTTCGCAACAAATATGGTTTCAATCATCATGCGGTCAAAAACAGAGCCAACTTCTTTGAGCAAGATTCCGTTCACAGTCGGCTTACTTTTTGGTTGGTTGACACAAATTAGTTTGCAGCAGGCAGGAGTTCATTTTCTATGAAAAATGAAATGTCATCACCTCTTCGCAATCAAAGTGGACAGCTCGTTATCGAAGCTGTGCTTTTGATCGTGGTTATGGTGGGTGCCGCCCTGTTTTTAACAAGCAAGTTACGTGAAATGGAGTATATCCAGGGACTGACATCAAAACCTTGGTCAATGCTTTCTGGGATGATCGAATGTGGGGCCTGGAAACCTTGTGGAAAAGGCAGCCCAGCCGCAGGATTACACCCGAGCACAAGCAATCGTGTTTCAAGTTTAGATACGAGGCAGCGACTATGAGCAATCAATCTGGACAAATCACAGTTGATTTTCTCTTCTCCATATTCATGGCGTTTAGTCTGATGCTCCTCTTTTTTGCGATCTCAGTAACGCTCTCCGTAGTCGAGATCACCCAATATGTGGCTTATTCAGCAGCACGGGCACAGGCCGCTGGGCATGTTGATCCAAAGGCACAAGAAGACGCTGCCCGTGGCAAATACAATCAACTGATTTCTTCGAGTGCCCTCAGTTCATTCTACACCGGCGGTTGGTTCACTGTCAGCTCTCAATCTGAGCTCGATGTCCGACAAGGTAAGGGTGCTCTAAATGGGTTAACCTCAAATTTTCAAACTGAGCTTGCAGGATCTGCAACAAGTGATCCTCATGGCATCTTTATGGGAGTCAGCACAAAGCTTGTCGCAAAAGTGCTGAACATGCGCATCCCCATGCTCGGCAGCACAAGCAATGACGATGCCGACGAGGGCTTTGCTACAAACGTGAATGCAATTCTCATTCGTGAACCTACACAAAAAGAATGTCAAAAATATTACGAAGACAGGGCCCAAGCTCTTTCTCAATTGCCTTCTGGAAACAGTGCCTTTTATAACTCGCAAGCCTATGTGCCCATGGAGGACAACGGATGTTAAAGAATGAGCGCGGCATGGCCACTCTTGAAATGATTCCGATTCTCACAGTATTTATCATACTTGTGAATTTTACTTTTGGCTTTTTTGGAGTCATTCACTCTGGAATCTTAAATTCAATCGGCGCTCGAAACTATGCCTTTGAAACATTTCGAAATCGATCAAATCTGAACTACCTTCGAGACAAAGCGGACTCTGACAAAGTCATCTATGGCCCGACGGGCGCTCGCTACCATGCTATTATTTCTGACTCGAGAAAGAGTAATGGCACTTTAAAATTTGCAGCAACTCAGCGACCAATTAAATTTTCTGAGGTCAATGAAGGTACAGCAGAGGCTTTGGGACAAAAACAAGATCACACAAATGACGTCCGACAAATTAAAGATATTGGAAAGGCCTCTGATATCTTTGTCGGAAGAATGAAAACAGATGGAAAAGCTGGGGTTAATCCAGTTTGGATTCAGACAAGTTATGGGATTTGTCTGAATGCCAAATGCGTTAGCGCCAACAACTGATGAGCAACTGGGGTGGGGTATGAACAACGAAGCAAGAACATTATGGATATCTCTTGGTGCCGGCATCTTTGCTGCCTTCTTACTCTATAGCTACTCTCAAGAGAAAAAGGCTCAGTACGATGAGCACTACGGAACACAAAAAAATGTCGTTATCGCTCGCGTGGATATTTCTGAAATGCAAACCATAGACGACACTATGCTCGAGGTCACTCAAAAGCCATCTGACTTTATTGAACCCTCTTATATTCAAGAACCCGAGATTGCGGTCGGCCAAGTTGCTGCAGTTCCGATCAAAAAAGGTGAGCAGATCCTGACAACAAAATTACTTCACCCAGGGCCAGACACTGGAATTTCTTTACAAGTTGCTCCTCGCAAGCGGGCGGTCACTCTTCCTGTTGATGAGGTCCGCGGCGTTGCTAAGCTCATTCGCCCTGGAGACCGTGTCGACATTTTCGCAGCGATTGACAGCGGCAAGGGAATCAACTCAAAACGCGAGGTCGCTCTCATCATGTCTGATGTTGTGATTCTTGCGGCAGGGGTTAATGTTGTGAATAACATTCCACGAATCTTTGAACTTGATGCCAACAGCAAAAACATACAGCAGATCTCGCTCAATGGTGACACAAAGTATTCAACCCTGACAATCGAGGCTACGCCCAAAGAAGCTCAGGATCTGATTTTCTTAATGTCAACCTCTCCAGGCAATATCTACTTCACCCTGAGAAACCCAAACGATCGAGAGGCGCCACCTCGTATGCCAAGTTCGACGGCTGATTCAATCCTTGGAAGACCAACAGAGGCGATGATTGCCCCACAACAACAACCACAGATTGCACCTGCCCGACCAGCGGGAAGATAACATAACTTATTTAGAAAGGAGTAGCGCATGAAAACACTGAAACCATCAAAAACAACAATCGCTGCTCTATTTGTCTTTGCCTTTTCTCTTGCTCTTGGTTTGAAGTCACATTCTCTTGAAGAAGTTGAGACCCAGCCGAGCAAAACAAAGAAATTTATTACTCTCACAGTTGGCATAGAGTCTGAAGAAAAACTTCCTCCTATGCCCAGCGTTCTCACTTTTAAAGGTGATTTTAAAAAGATTACCACGGCCAGCTATCAAAAGGATTCAAACACGATCAAGTTTAGCCCCAAAAATGAGGGCATCGCTCCTCTGACAATACACGATAAATCAGGAAAGAAAATTTTTGAATATCACATCACCGTTCGCAAAAGCAAACTAGATACTGTTGCTAAGGAAGTTCAAGGACTCTTGGCCGATATCGAGGGTATCACGATTAAAATTGCGAACAATAAGGTCGTTGTCGACGGGCAAATTCTTTTACCCAGAGACATGAGCCGGATTCACAATGTTCTTTTCCAGTTTGGCGACCAGGTTGCCTCGCTTGTCACAATGTCACCGCTCGCGCAAAAGAAAATTGCTGAGTTTATTGCTCGTGATATTAATAATCCCGAAGTTGAAGTTCGCGCTGTAAATGACAAGTTTATTCTCCAAGGAACCGTGAACTCAGAAGATGAATACAAACGAGCCGAAATCATTGCGAAAACCTACGTCCCAGCCATGGTTGTTGACAAGGCCGAAGCCGATTCCGTTGTGAAGAAACCAAAACCAACGAATGATGGAATTATCAACCTTCTCAACATTCGACCCGGGGCCCCTCCTCCGCCGCCCAAAATGATTCAGCTCGTTTTGCACTATGTTGAACTGAATAAGGATTACACACGGGGTTTTCGCTTTCAGTTTATGCCAACCATGAAAGATGGATCAGGCATTACGTTTAGCACCGGCGCCAATTCTGGCACAAGTTCCTCGACATCGTTCTCTGGAACAATTGAAAATCTTTTCCCTAAGCTGAATTGGGCAAAAAATCATGGACACGCTCGAGTGCTTGAAAGCTCCAGCTTAATTGTTCAAGATGGCTCGGTTGGAGTTCTGAAGTCTGAAAAAGACATTCCTTATTTAGGCCCACCAGCCCAGCCAGGTGGAGCTCCTGTTCCCGCATTTAAGACAGTTGGTATTTCATCAAACATTACTCCTGTCTTACTGGGCGAGCGCTCAGATAGTATTCAAATGAAAATGATCTTTGAGCTTTCAGCTCTCGTTGGAACAGTCAATGGAGCTCCACTCACGTCGAAGAACACCATCAATACGGATGCCGTGGTTCGAAGTGGTCAAAGTGCTGCCATTGGGGGGTTGATCACCAATCGGTCTTCGACTGGTTATAATAAGTTGCCCCCAGACGTGAGCTCGAATCCGATTGTCAGTCTTTATGCATCGAAAGACTTTACCCGCGGGCAAAGCCAGTTTGTCGTGTTCATCACGCCAATTGTGAAAAGTTCTGCTAGCGCCGGGGCTGAGAAAATTAAAAAGAAATTTCGTCTAAGAGATTAGGACAGAGATTCAGCCAGAGACTAGACCAAAGACCGTAATCTTTATTCAAGTTATTCCGATAAGATCCTGGGGGTGTCTGTGAGCTTAAGTCCCACATGTAATCTTATTGCAGTTATTGGCGGAAAAGGTGGCGTCGGAAAAAGTGTTTTTGCCGCAAACTTTGCCTCTGCCCTTATGCTCGAGCTCCGCACTCAAGTTTTACTAATTGATGCTGATCAAAAAAGCTGCGGAGATCAAAACGTGATTCTTGGTCTTCGCCCAAATAAAACTGTCGGCGAAGTAGCCAACTTTACAGGATCCTTGAACCAACAAGCTCTCACTCAACTTGTCACAAATCACCCCTCTGGTTTAGGTTACATCGGTGCAGTTCGCGGGCCAGAAGAGGTTTTCAAAGTTAATCCCGAACTCTTCATGAAGCAGCTTGAATTCTTAAGCCGACACTACAAATACATCGTGATTGATCTTGGCAATGATATCCAAGAGCTTCAAAAAGAAATTCTACTAGAAGCCACTGCTGCGGCTGTCATAACTGTGCCCGAAGTTCTTGTCGTCAATCAAACTCAACGGATGATCATGGAGCTACTGACCGCTACTTTCCCAATGGATATGCTCCAGCTGATCATTAACAAGGCCGGAGCTGGTGGCTTAGCTCCACAGGCCATCGCACAAACATTAAAGCTGAACCCCGTGGGTATTATTCCAGCTGACGAGGTCACCACAACAGGATCTCTTCAGCGGTCATCGCCCTTTGTATTAACAAACAACAAGGCTCCTATTTCATTGGCCTATCATGATATCGTACGAAAACTCACAGGCGGAGTTCTTCAAAAACTAAAAAGTTTAACCAAGCCAAAGCCATCACAGTCCTCTTCACAGAATTCAGACAGCTCATCAGCTCCAGAGGGAATGGACCCGCGAACAGCTTTGAAAATTCGAGTTCACACAGAACTGATTAAAGCAATGGATTTGAAAAAGGGCGTGACTGATACCGGTGGCGACAAGGCCAAAGAAGAAGCTCTCAAACAAAAGACTCTTGCGACAATTACAACAATTGTTGATAAAGAGGCTCCTGGAATTCCCCGCGACGAGCGCTCGCGTACAATCAAAGAAGTTTTAGAAGAGGCTCTGGGGCTTGGCCCACTCGAAGACCTTCTTGCTGAGCCAACCGTGACAGAGATCATGGTAAATGGTCATAAAAAAATCTTCATTGAAAAAGGCGGAAAGGTCCAACTTTCGCCTGTAACATTCACAACGAACATGCACCTTCGAAATGTGATTGAGCGGATTGTGACTCCACTAGGCCGACGTATTGATGAAAAAACACCTTATGTTGATGCTCGCTTAAAAGATGGAAGCCGTGTTAATGCAATCATCGAGCCCCTTTCAATTGATGGCCCCGCGCTGACAATTCGTAAGTTTAAAAAAGGTGGAATCAGTGCTGAAAAGTATATTGAGTATGGCTCGATGACAAAGCCCATGGTTGATTTCTTAAAAATCTGTGTGGAAAACGGGCTAAATGTTGTTATCTCCGGCGGTACCGGTTCCGGTAAAACGAGCTTGCTAAATATGATCTCAGGCTTTATCCCTGCCAACGAGCGCGTTGTCACTATCGAGGATGCCGCCGAATTGCAAATGCAACAAGAGCACGTTGTGCGCCTTGAAAGCCGTCCAGCAAATATGGAGGGCACGGGCGCCGTCACTATTCGCGATCTTGTTCGAAATGCCTTACGTATGCGTCCGGACCGAATTGTCGTCGGAGAAACTCGAGACGGCGCAGCCCTTGATATGCTCCAGGCCATGAACACAGGCCATGATGGATCAATGACAACCACTCACGCCAACACTCCACGAGAGTGTATTGGGCGTCTTGAAACTCTTTGCATGATGGCAGGAATGGATTTGCCTGTACGTGCAATTCGGGAGCAGATTGCTTCTGCTGTTAACCTTATTGTTCAAATCAGTCGACTTTCCGATGGAAGTCGTAAAATTATTTCGATTACTGAAGTTTGCGGAATGCAGGGTGACACGGTCACTCTTCAAGAGATTTTCCGCTTTAAAGAGACGGGCTACGATAAAAACAGAAAGATCCTTGGTCAATTCCAAGCAATGGGTCTTATTCCGACGTTTATTGAGGATCTCGAGGCCAAGGGTGTTGTTATCCCTCGCGATATGTTTTCAAATGATCCCAAGGTCAACACGCCTCCTGCTCAACAGTCGGCTCCAAAGAACCCAATGCCTGGTGCAATGCCAAGCCTAGTGAAGAAAACTGGAACTGGTGGTGGTAAGACATGACGTCTATACTTCGAAACGACATCATCTTCATTTTACTTTTCAGCATTGCAGTCGGCGTGATCGTCTATGTTAATGCCGATCGAACCCTTGCCTTTTTGATTCGCAAGAGTCTTGGCTCTCGTGATGAAATCTTTCGAATATTAGATCTCATGTTCGTTGAGGTGGACAAAAAGAAAATTACTTGGGGAATGCTTCTGATTAGCTTTGGTCTGGGCATCGCCGCATTCTTTGCACTATGGCCAAATTTTTGGATTGGGCTCTTTGTAGGAACGGCAATTACGATTGCTGGTTGGTCACTTCCCCTCGTACTTGTTAAGAATATGTTTGAAAAACGGTGCTCTCGCTTTGTTGAACAAATGGTTGATGGTCTCACCATCATGGGAAACGGCATTAAGAGTGGCCTCAGCGTAACTCAGTGTATGGAGCGTGTTGTTGAGAATATGCAAAATCCAATCAGCCAGGAGTTCGCCCTTGTTCTTTCTCAAATTCGCCTTGGTCGAAGTGTCGAAGAAGCTCTTGTTGAGCTTGGTGATCGCATCCCTAAACCCGACGTTCAAATGTTTGTAACAGCCATTAATATTTTAAAAGAGACCGGTGGTAACTTGGCAGAAACTTTCTCGACTATTGTCGTGACGATAAGAGAGCGGCAGAAAATTGAGAAAAAAATTGAGGCCATGACTGCCCAAGGTCTAACCCAGGGTTTTATCGTATCGATGGTGCCCTTAGTCCTGATGGGTATTTTCTTTGCCATTGACCCTTCTTTTATTCGACCGATGTTTGTCCACCCCATTGGTCTGGTCATTTTGATAGTTATCTTTGTGATGATAATAATTGGTGGCTTAACAATCAGAAAGATAGTTAAAATTAAAGTGTAGATGTTTCTTTCGTCACAAAAGAGGGCCGAATGAAAGCTTATGTATTATTAATTCTATTACTGATAACCTCCTCCAGTTTTGCTATCGTTGACATGAAAAATGCCAACTACTCAAATACCTGGGTTGATCTTGAAATCCCAGGTTCTGGTTATGATCTAAAAGTCAGCCGAACATATAACAGCCGCTCGCTTTTTAACGGTTTTTTTGGATTCGGCTGGTGTTCCGACTTTGAAACAAAAATTGAAGTCACGGCCGAGGGAAATCTCAAATTAACAGAGTGTGGGGCCGGACAAGAAAACTATTATTTCCCTCGCGAGTTCTCTCGTAAAGATATTGATAAAACAATTTCTCAAATTGTTGATCGACTGAAGGCTTCTAAAAAAATGGATGGCAAGTCTTTAAAAAAACTTGCTCAGGATTTAGTGACTGATCACGATCTAAGGGCTAAGCACGCCTACGAGATGAAAATTGCGATTCAAGTGAAAGAGGGAAGCCAATTTTTCGTCAACGGAAAGCAAGTTGAAAATATCGTCTTTGCCAAGGGATACTACACTCGGAATATGGTTGACGGATCTTCTCAGCGATTCTCAGCTCAGGGACATCTGACCTACATTTATGATAAAAACGGAAACTATCTAAAATTTGATTATGACAAAAATCAAATCAAAGAAGCTTCTGACAACAATGGGCGACGTCTGCAGTTTAAATATTATACAAACAACAAAATTAAGTCGATTACTGGGCCGAATAATCTTAGTGTCGAATATAAATTTGCGAACATGGACGATTTAAGCTGGGTCAAAAACGCCTGGGGCAATATCTACAATTACGAATATGATGACCTTCACAATTTGACAAAAGCCTCTTATCCGGATGGAACATCAATTGCTATCAAGTATGACAAGAAGAATGACTGGGTTACTGGATTTACAGACCGTGAAAAGTGCACAGAGGATTATGGATATGAGTTCTCGGATAGCGATCCCAAAAATCACTACTGGTCCACAGTGAAAAAGACCTGTGGCAAAGAGGTTGTTAACGAAAGTAAACACGAGTTTTGGTACAAAGACCGGGCAGATGGAGAAAAATTCCTTCAGCGAGTATCATCAAACATCAATGGCAATGTCACTGAAATTGCCTATCATGAAGTCTTTGGCAAGCCCATTATGATTCGCCGGAACAACGAAACAAACACTTATGAATATTATCCAAATGGACAAGTGAAAGCAAAAATCAGTAAATACACAAAACTGACTTATGATTACGATAAGGTCACAAAAAAAGTCAGCGAAGTCTCAACTGTGACCACAAATGAAAAAGGCAAAGTCGTCGCGAACAAGAAAACTTTATTTAAATATGATCAAAAGGGAAATCTTGTTTGGGCGGCCAACAGTGATGGGCAGAAAATTCAAATGACCTACGATACTCGCGGTCGAATCGCCACAATCACTGATCATGCCAAAAAAGTTGTCAAAATTGAATACGAAGAAAAATTTGGACGACCTGCTGTAGTCACTCGCCCAGGATTGGGAACAATTAAGGTGGCTTACAAAGCTAATGGTGAAATTGACAAAGTAACAAGTAATGAAGGTCCAAGTGTCGCAATGCAAGTTGCTAGCACTTTTAACAATTTACTTGATATTATTGCTCCAGCAACTGCTGAGACACAGAACTAAGGGGATGTTATGAATAAATTATTACTAACGACACTTTTGACTGTTGTAATCGCAGGCGCAGCACAAGCCCAAAGCTACAACCCCCTTGATCCCAATGTGAGCCGCGGACCTGACGGAAAATCAACTGAAGGCGTTTTTCCTGACACAGCAAAGGCTGCTGGGGATGATCGGTGCGTTGATTGTGAAATGAAGAAGGCCGTCCAGGTTGGCATTAAGGCTTCAACAGCATATCAGCCAAGCCAGCAACAGAGCACCTCTGGATCAGTCCAAAAAGGCACGGACCAAGAGTAGTCTCGTGGTGTCTCATTCTGAGACACCCGCCAACCACCCTGTCGACAATCCTGACAGGGCGGTGACACTAATGCGCATTTCGGCATCTCTCTGCAGAGTCCCCTGTAAGTCTCTGATTCCTGGTCAAATAAATGCCTAATATTGAGAATTCTCTGGCACATGCTTCGCAATAGTACTCTGTAAGACGAACGCATAACGGAGGAACGAATATGAAAGCCGTAGCATTAACATTAGTTATCACTTTAGTCACAGCAATCAGTGCTCAAGCTAACGTTTCTGATTGCCCAAAGCGATCTAAGGCTGGAATGTTTGCGAATACAAACCCGAAGGTTACTCAGACAGTTACACAAACAGCTCCTGCTACTCAAACAAAAGCTGTTAAGTAATTATTCCTGAACATCTGGTTGATCTGGCTGAACTTGAGGAGATCTTTTGAGCTCCAGGTTCAGCCTTGATGCTTTTTGCACATGGGGAACTTCCCCAAAGGCCTTGCCCGCAAATTCACTGACCACTTTAGATCCGCTCGAAACTGCCAACGCTGCACCGCCAGCCACTTTTCGTAAATACTGGGAAACCGATGAATTCTCAAGCCACTCTTGTCCATGAGATTCAAGAGTTCTGCCGGAGACCTTCATCTGAAGAATGATTGTCAGAATTGCGGCTGCAAATAATGCCTTAATGGCAAACTTAACCTCATCCATGTTTTAACCTCATCTCTGCTTGATGACAGGCGCTGAGCGCTGACTGAATATCTGATTTTGTAAAAGGCTTTGTGATAATATGTGTGAATTCAACTTTTTTAGATTTTTGCTGAACAAATGAAGCTTCTAGAGAAGAAAGTGCGATCAGACTAATGTGAGGATTTCTTTTTAAAATTTCCGCTCCGGCATCAATTCCATTTTTTCCGGGCATAACGATATCCATGAAAATGATTGCGGGCTTAAGTTGATTGGCCAAAATAATCGCCTCATCACCACTCATCGCTTCGCCAACGACAACGTATCCAAGCTCTTCGCAAATGTGAGTCAGCATCTCTCTGATAAAACCGGCATCATCGACGATTAGTACACTTCGATCCATGTTTTTATTGTAAATTGAAAGCGTGTCGTTACGAAGACAGGAAAAAGAAATCTAGACTAGCGTCCCCATCGATACCCTAGACTAAAAAAGGACCACGAATTTGTGACAGAAACACTTTGGGCTACAACCCCGGTTTCAGTATCCACAATATTTGATGACCCATTAAATTGGTTCCTTTCGAACTGAGTTCCAAGCTCCCAAATAATTTGATGCTGGCGAGACATTTTAAATTCACCGCCGAGAGAGATTCCAATCTTGCTCGACTCTTGTCCAGTTCCTGACTGCAAGTTAAGACCCGTGCTAGCTTCGACATGCGTTAGTCTTGGCTGCACAAACCCACCAAATACCCATGTGTAACTTGGAGCTGTGGGTAGTCGGCCAACCAAATGCACACCAAATCCAGAAGATCTCGTGCGAATTCGTGTCAACTCATCGCTTGGAACTAAAAATTGATAGTTTGAGTAATGAAGTCCAAAGGTCAGGCTATTCGATTTTCGTGATAAACCAAAATACTTCCTAAAATCCAGAGCCAAATCGGACCACTCATTTTTTGCTGGCACTCGATTGGTTGTCGAAGCATTTGAGGAAACATCTGATCCCATCGTATTGGTGACTTTACCGCGAATTCCAAAAAGTGGTGTCAACCACAGCTCTGCCCCAAACCCCAGCGTGGGCGCAAATTGCTGGTAGTTACGATAACTCATGCTAGCCCTTGATGCGTTGTACATCACTCCGGGAGTAACTTCAATTTCAACCCGATTCAGACGCACATCATCTGAGTGAACCTGTTCTTTATAGGCTTCAATTTGGCTGCGATCACCATCAATTAAACTCTTCATCTGATCTGAGAATGATGCTTCGTCTTTTGTATCTTTTTCTGTCTGTGATTCTTTAATTTCAATGGCCTTGGCTGGTTCTGGCCTTGCAGCAACTGGAGCCGCCTCTGATGCTGGAGCTTTTTTCGGTTTTTTATTCTTTTTTTTCTTTAAGCTTTCAGGCATCGGCACTGGGTCCTCATCACCTTCAGTCACTGCAGGAGCAGAGGATGTTTTGACCTGATATCTCCCCGACTGTAGTCCTACTGAAGAAGATGGTTGAGTTGACCCCTTCTTTAAGAGTATCTGACTTGCTGAATCCGCAATGACATGTACACCGAAAAAGAGAATCGTACTAATGATGAATATCTGCTTTTGAAAAATCATGCTTACTTTCTTCGGATATTTTCAATATTTTCTTGATGGCAAATTGACCAAAAAGAAATGTCACTTCATAATCTAGATATGAGATTTATTGCCATATTGATATGCATCTTGATTTCGACCCAGACCTTTGGCCAAAGTAAAAAATTTGTCAGCTCTGTTGACCAAGAACTGACCATTCAAAAAATTACTTTTTTGCCTTTTGTCGATAATGTCTCCGGCATTTACGCAAAGCCGCTCACCGAGCATCTCGCCGACCTTCTTCAGAAGGACAAGCAGTGGACTCTTGTCGACTACCCGTCGCAAGCTAAAACCACTCCCGAAGAAGTATATGAAAAGCCAGATGTGGTGCAAAATATATATAAAAAATCAGGGGCCCAGGCTCTCGTTGCCGGTCGAATTTCAAAGGGCCCGAACGGAATCACTCTCAGACTGCATCTTTTCGCTGGTCAATCTGGATATCCTCTCAGCTCAGAGACACTGACAGACTATGGCGGCTTTGAAATTTCTGAGGTAAAAACTCAGCTCGAAGAGCTCTTCATGAGAATGCGGCACAAGCTTCCGTATAGTGGAACACTTCTGAGTCGACGCGGACAGCTTGTCACAATAAATATCGGTGCGACACTAGGGCTTAAAGAAAATACCGAAATCACCGCCATTCAGCTGATGAAGGTGACACGTCACCCGAAGTTTCATTTCATTACAAGCTCTGAA
>BOLD01000016.1 GCA_016861345.1 Oligoflexia bacterium | reverse complement strand
AAGCAGCATGATCTTGCTGACAAACTCAACCTCGGCCTACAAAAAAAGAAGTTTTGATAAAAATCTTTTCCAATTTTTGTCGAACTTCTCTTCAAAGCTTAATTGGCCCAAGCAACTCGAATCGCTGTATTGACTTAAGACTATCCCCTATGGATTTATTGACAAAAATACAGTTTATCGCTGTGATTAAAGTATGCGCATTTGTATGCTCATATTTTTATTTATTGCCTGGGGCCAGGTCGGTCTATCTCAAATTGAGACGAAGCCCGAAGCCCCTCTCTATCCAGATGGGTTGATTTCTCTATCCCGCGATCCTCACTATTCACAATATGCATTTGTCGTCGATAAAAGTGCTCGTACGTTAAGAGTTTACGAAAGCCAGGGCGATCTTCCAAAACTGATCGTTGAACATCCTACAGATATAGGGAAATCAAATGGAGATAAAGAAAGGGCGAATGATTTCAAAACTCCAGTCGGAATGTACTTCCTTCTTTCTAAAAAAACTCAACCAGAAATTCCATTTGATCTTTATGGTAATCTCGCATTCACCACCGATTACCCCAATATTTTCGACCAACGTGTGGCCAAATCGGGATCTGGCATTTGGCTTCACGCCATACCCGATACCGTGCCCCTCACAAGAGGTTCACGCGGTTGCGTGGTTGTCCGAAATGATGTCATCAAATCTCTTGAAAAGTTTGTGAAGCTCGAACAAACACCGATCATTATTGCTGATAAAGTCAATTACATAACAGCCTCTGAATATAAGGCTCAAAAAGAAAAATATCTTCAACACTTCGAGGCCTGGAGAAAATCATGGGAAGAACAAGATGTTGATTCTTATATTCAGTTCTATGATCCCACATTCAAAAATAACGAGATGAACTTCAAGCAATGGTATCGCCACAAAAAGAAGCTCAAAGCTCTTTATAAATACATCAAAGTGCAACTTCTTCCACCCGTCATCATTCGAAATAAAGACCAAGTGGTTATTCGAACAGCTCAGCGATACGAATCTGATCTTCACCAAGATTATGGTGAAAAAACAATTCATGCCCATTACTCAGAGGCAACTGGATTTAAAATTATCCGCGAAGACTGGAAGCCTTTAGCTGAAACGACAGGACCCCAAACAAGCTCCCTTGAACTTAAGACTTCTCAACAACAATCAAATTAAAATCGAATTTAGTGCTGGTCTTGCCCTGAAGTCTTTTCTTCAAGATTAAGATTTTCAGAATTTTCTGAACTATCTGGAAGCTGAGAAAGATACTTTTGGACTTCTTCTTTTGTAATCTGACCAGTGGCCAATTGATACTCAAGAAGACGCACATCAAACTTCATCGCTTGCATAGCTTTATCCAAAGACATTGATTCCTCCAAATAAAAGACGAGGGAAGATATTTATCTGAAAACGAAAGCTTTGTCCATTAATTCCAGTATTTAGGGCCTTCACCCGTTTTCTTATCCCGCTCATTATCGACCACAAGACGGAGCTTGGAGCCCTTCTTCTTGGCCTTTTGGTTCCAAGCCATTCGTTGATACCGGCTCCAAGCAAAAAGGGTCAAATAACCTGAAATAAAGCCCCCCAAATGGGCTAGATTAGCCACTTCTCCCCCTGCCACACCTGTTGTTAAAAGCGAGAAAATCTCAACAGTTGCAAGAATCAGAACAAAAACTTTGGCCTTCATCGGAAAGATCATCATAAAATGCATGATTCGCTCTCCGAACAAGAGGCCATAGGCAATCAATAATCCAAAAATAGCTCCTGACGCACCGACTACAGGAATTCTTAAAGGCTGTTGATTACCAGTAACCAGGAAGTAAATAGCCACTCCCAAGCAGTAAACCAGGGCAGCTCCCACACCTGTAATCACATAATACGATAAGAAAAATTTCCAACCCCACCTGGTCTCAAGCTCTGCCCCGACAAACCAAAGCATCAACATATTGAGCACCAAATGACCCACGGACAAAGTGTGTAAAACCATATAGGTGAAAGGTTGCCAAATTTGAAAGTCATAGATGACTTTACCTGGAAAGAGAGCAAAGTACTTTGTAAATGGAATTCCGGCGTAGCCTTCAAGAATCAATTGAAACAAAACCCAAATGACCGTGGTCACAATGATGATCCACTTGACTGCCGGAGTCAGTGGAAACTGTTGAAATTGAATTTGGCCCCCGCGATTCATTCTTTATCCTTTATGTGTCTTAAAATAGCCTACCAGACGGTCAAAACTAGTCTCAAGACTTTCAATCACAACCTTCGTATCTGCGACTAAAGGGAAGAAATTTAAATCCCCAGACCACCTTGGAATCATATGAAAATGAAGATGATCTGGAATTCCAGCTCCCGCAACTGCACCATGGTTCAGGCCTAAATTAATTCCCCCGGGCTCATAGACTGAGTTCAAAGCCCCCATGGCCTCTTTCACAAGACTCATTAAATCTTCGTACTCAGCCTGATTGAGATCAAGCAAACTTCCACAATGTCTCTTTGGTAGAACCAAAATATGCCCAGAATTGTAAGGAAATTTATTGAGCACAACCATCGAGTACTTTGTTTGATGAACACAAAGGGTCTCAAATGACGGCTCATTCTTAGCCGCGAAACAAAATACACAGCCCTGATCTTTGATGAGCTTACGCACATACTTCAGTCGATCTGGTCGAAAGAGAACATCTCTTTCAGCTGGCCAAATATTCTCACCGATCTGAAGATTCAGACTTTTTTGAGCGGTTTTTTTCAAAGACGATTTTTTTGAAGAAGTCTTTTTCTTCTTGACTGCCTTTCTCACTCAATTGCTCCAGGCATCAAGAATAGGGGTTTGTTGGCCAGCTCTGTTCGAAAAATTTTCTTCATAACCCCGTCGATTTGTCGTCCAAACTGACCACTCATCTCTTCATCTTCAACAGCTATGAGATCAAAAATTCCTGGCCTCTTTTTCGGCGGATCAAAAACCTCGTAATCATCCAAGTTCGCCAAATCAGCCGCTGTTTCGTAAGCGTCTTCTAAGGTTCCAAACCCGTCAGCAAAACCCAACTGAACAGCCTGTGACCCCGTAATCACTCGGCCATCTGCATATTTCTCAACCTGATCCATCTCAAGATTTCGTCCATCAGCAACGGCATCCTTAAACTGATTCCAAACATCGTTGATCATGTCTTGAAAAAGCGCTCGCTCATCCTCACGCATGGGGCGATACTCTGCACCCGAGTCTTTATATTTTCCTGTCGTGATGGAATACCGGCCAACCTTTGCCCAATCATAAAGTTTTTCAAGATTCACAAACTCCATAATCACACCAATAGAACCAACCATTGTGCCTGGCTGAACAAGAATTTTATCTCCAGCAACCGCGACATAATAAGCGCCACTTGCAAGCAATCCGCTTGAAACCACAACAACAGGTTTTTTAAACTCTTCACGTACTTTTCTTAATTCCTCATAGATTTCTTGCGAGGGGCCAACCACTCCCCCCGGCGAGTTTACTTCGACAACCACCGCTTTAATGTGATCGTTTTTTCTGTACTTCACGAGCTGCTTTAAAAACTTTTTCGAATCAATAATAATTCCATTCAACTCTAAGTGCAGAATCGAATTCTTCGCAGTCACTTTAGCCCCTGGCTCACCCATAAAATGATAGACCGAGGTACCAACCAAAATGACAAACAACGAACCAAAAACAACCAACAAAACCAATAACGTCGTCCATGGATTTTTTTTCATACAAGCTCCATTTCTACCCGCATGTCTGCCCCAATTTCTGTAGGCCTAAAAAACAAGAGGGAGCTTCTCAGCTCCCTCTATTAAAACTTCAGACTGTGGTTACGATCAAGTTTTTAGTTCTTGTCGTTCTTCGTCACACCTTTGAGTTGATCTGCAAACAGATCACCTAAGGTGCTCTTTGAAGTTGAAGTGGCTTTCTTAACATAGTCATCCACGTCTGCTTTAGCTTCTCTCAATTTAACAAGCTTTGAAGAAAGACCAATCTTTCGAGCATCCTTGTCAATTGAAATAACCTCAGCTTTAACCAGGTCTCCCACTTTGCAGAACTCTTCTGGCTTATTGATGCGCTCAGTTGTGAGTTCAGAAATGTGGATCAGACCTTCGATATCGCTCTCAAGCTCAACGAATACACCGAAATCAGCAACTTTAGTTACCTTAACATTGTGCTGAGTTCCAACGCCGTACTTGCTCTCGATATTTGCCCAAGGATCACCCTCAAGTTGCTTAATACCAAGTGAGAATCTCTCATTTTCGATATCAACACCAAGAACAACCGCACGAACCTTTTGTCCCTTTTGGAACATTTCAGTTGGGTTATTTACTCGCTTAGTCCAAGAGAAGTCAGAAATATGAACAAGACCATCAACTCCCTCTTCAACACCAACGAAGATACCGAAATCAGTGATCGACTTCACTTCACCTTCAATGATTGTTCCAGGAGGATAAGATTCTTTCATTTCAACCCATGGATTTGGCTGAAGTTGCTTCATACCCAAGCTGATTCGGCGATTTGCAAAGTCAACTTCAAGAACGATCACATCAACTTCATCACCAACGTTCACAACTTGTGATGGATGCTTCACTCGCTTTGTCCAGCTCATTTCAGAAACGTGGATCAAGCCTTCAACACCTTCAGCAAGCTCAACGAAAGCTCCGTACTCAGCAAGAGATACGATCTTACCTTTCAATTTTGTTCCAACTGGGAATTTGTCTTTGACTGATTCCCAAGGATCCGCATGAAGTTGCTTCATGCCAAGGCTGACACGGTCTTTTTCAGTGTCATACTTGAGAACCTTCACGTCGATTTCATCACCCACATTGATCAGCTCAGACGGATGCTTAATGCGTCCCCAGCTCATGTCAGTAATGTGAAGAAGTCCGTCCATACCACCAAGATCGATGAATGCACCGTAATCAGTGATATTTTTAACAGATCCTTTAACAGTAGCGCCCTCTTTGATTTGATCAAGAGTTTGAGCCTTCATGCTCTCACGCTCTTGCTCAAGAAGAGCACGTCGTGAAAGAACGATGTTGCCACGCTTTTTGTTAAACTTGATAACTTTGAACTTATAAGTTTTTCCGATGAAGACATCCATGTTGCGAACTGGACGAAGATCAATTTGTGAACCAGGCAGGAATGCTGTTACACCGATATCAACGCTTAAGCCACCTTTAACTTTAGCGATAACAGTTCCTTCGATAACTTCTTCGTTTTCCGCAGCTTTAGAAATGTCTGTCCAGGCTCTCATCATATCAGCTTTATTTTTCGAGAGACCAATCATGCCATTATCATTTTCGATACGGTCGATTAATACCTCAACCTTATCGCCAGGCTTAACTGCCCGAACACCATCAACGACTCGGAATTCGTTAATTGGAATGAGTCCTTCAGATTTGTAATTGATATCGACAAGGACGTAATCGCTTTGGACTTCAACGACTGTTCCAGTGACAACATCACCCATTTTAAAATCTTGCTCTTTCATAGACTCGGTGAAGAGCTTTTCAAAATCCGCTCCTGCTTTTTCGCCTGTTAGGCCGGGGTTTGCAGGGACCTCTTTGTCAGCTAGATCAAGCATTGCGAGAACTTTTTGCTTTTCCTGCTGAGATTTGTTGAGTTGTTTTGACATATACAAAAATAACCTCCTGGTGGATTTCTCTTTCTCACTGCTTGACTTCAAACTTGTCCAGGGTTTCAAGCTTTGCAAATTGAAGAAAAATCCGTATATTTCTTGCGGTAAAAAGTATTGATAATTCACTACTTAGGGGCAAGATTAGGGGTCTATTTAGTTATCCTTTACCCCTAAAGTCAAAGGGAATCTCTATACTGAAAAATGACCTCATTTTGGCTAGCCAGCGATCGCCCATATTCCCATGTAATATTCGCTAGTTAAATAAAAAGAGGGGGTCCAGACCCCCTCTTTTTATTAGCTGATTATGGACCGATTTTTACTATTTAAAGCGCACCATTGTGTTCAGGAAATCTCCCCATCCGCTTTCACGGTGAAATTGAAGTCCACTGTAGCGCTCAGAAAATACAGAGTATTCCCACTCTTCAGTTGGAAGCCATACGGAAATTCCATGTGATCGCTTAAAACTGTTTGTCACATGGTTGACAATAACCAGCTGAGAAATTGCAGATCGAACTTGTGCGATGGTTCCAGAGCGAACACCGTTGGCCTGCTGCTTTTCGAGCAAATCAACAAAATCATGGATGTCCTTATAGTCTGATGATGTGTAACTTTCTGTATTCAGAGCAGAAGCACGAGCTGCACTCATTCCCTCTCGAGGTTGAGATCTTAATTCAGCACTTAACTGACTGATGGCCTGATTGAAAATATCCATCTTAGCCAAATCAAAAATCGAGAATGTGATTTCTCTTCTTCCATAGACTCCGCCGGTATAAGCTTTGTAGTATTCCTCAGATAAAATTTTTCCAAGCTCTCCGCCGTTGATTTTAGGATTTGCGACCCATCGTCGGATAAAGTTCGCATAAGGCCAACCTTCTCCGGGCTCAACCTCTTGCGATCCGGCGAAGTAAGAAACAGAGTCTGACATTTCTGCGGCAACTTCGGCCATCGACATTAAACAAGCATCGCTACCATAAAGTTCAATTTTTGAACCCGTGATACGAGCAGCCTCATTCATAGCTAAGCCCAATTGCTCAGTTGTAATCTTGTTCCCAGTACGATCATCATAAGAAATATCCGTGGGTTTAATTTCCCCTGACTGTAGCTTTTGCAAATGCCAGCCATTGCCATGATTCCATACATTGATAAAGTACTTCTTGGCAGGATATTTTTCCTTTGCCCAGCGAACAAATTCGACCAACTGATGATAATCACCCATATCGACAGGAGCCATCTCCTCGACAACCTGATGACTTCCCTTCTCGACAAATACCCGTCTTGTATTCCCGTGGCGAAGCGAAGCCCACTGCGCAACAAGGTTGACCTGATCTGTCGAACCAACTTCTTCCATCTGACGAATATTCATGTCACCGAATCGATCGAGATTGTTATGGCCATTCAAAAAAACAAGAAAGGTCCATTCTTTAACCTGGGGTCCGGCGTATGCAGTTGTTGCTTGTAAGCAAAGAGAAAGCGTTATGGCAATCATGCCAAGTAGTGTTTTTTTCATCCATCCTCCGTGAATGTGTATGTTTAGCGTACACAACTCATCGGACATCCTGTGAAAGAATGAATGGTTCTAAAATGAAACTAGTCCCAGTGCCGATCCAGTCCAGTCTTATATGCAGGACTTTCGCTTGGAAAAATGAAAATTCAAACGGGAGACTATGTAATTAACCAGATGTTTCAAACACGAGTAACAAAATACTAGATGTGCTCGATAACATCTTTTTTCTCAAACCGAACTTTTTTGATCTGAGAATACTTATCATCAGCGCTTCGATATCCGCAAGCCACAGCTGCAACAACTTGGTAATCTGAATTTTGAAGGCCCAAAATCTCGTTGTATTTTTCAGCCTCAAGTCCTTCAAGTGGACAGGTGTCTATTCCCATAAAGGCCGCAGCGTTCATTAAATTTCCCATCGCAATATAGGCCTGTCGTTGAGCCCAATGAGCAATTGTCTGCGATCGAGGTCCCTGCACAAGATCCTTATTGAGCATAGCTTCAAAGCCCTGAAGCTGCTCAAGCGTGGAACCCCGAACCTCTGCTACTCGTTGAATGTATTTATGAAGGTACTCGGGAGTCACTTTTCGCAAAGTCGTGATCACCACGTAATGAGAACAGGATTCAACCTGGGCCTGATTCCAGGTCACAGGTGTTAATTTTTTTCTCACCTCTTGATCTTGAACGATAAGAAATTTCCAAGGTTGAGTTCCATAAGACGATGGCGAGAGCCTGAGAACTTCTTCCAACGCTTCCCACTGATCTTGAGGAATTTTTTTTGTGGCATCAAACTTTTTAGTCGCGTATCTCCAGTTGAGCTGAGTCAGTAGCATCTGGGTATCGATTGTTTTCATAGAAACCTCTTTACACGTTTACACGTCAAAACGATGCAACCATTGCGCATACTCGATGGTTCTAATTCGATTTTGTTGCTCGGTCAACTCGCTAGTCATGCTCTGTCTTAGTCAGGCCCTCCATGACTTGTTCTATGAAGGTATTGTTTATTGACATACCAGGTATGCTTAAGGCTATTTGTTCTTCTGCGATTTTTCAAAGGTCGAATAGAGTTCAGTGACCTTCAATGTTCTCACATCCTGAGTCACCAGATAATGTCCATCTCTGCTAAAGGTGATTTGATCTACAGAATGGGTATGGCTGAACTCGTAAAGTTGGTCCTGACTGTGGACATCAGTGATTTTAACCACTCCATCCTCTGATGTTGTCACAAGAAATTTCCCATCAGGACTAAACACTGCCGTCTCGATCCTCTGGTCATGAGAAAATGTAAATACTTTGTTTGCTGACTTCATATCACGAACGATGACTTCATTGTCATTCCCAAGCACAATGAAGTATCGATTGTCAGGGCTCAGATGCAGGCCATGACTGAAGGTATGACCATCCAGATCTTTCTTGTAGGAAGTCTTAAAATCTTTAAGGCTGATCACTTGAAGGTTTGTGTGATCTGAAAGAACAAATAGCTGTGGCCCATCGCTTGAAAATGAAAAATGATCAACAGTCGTTTTAAATTGATACGTTTTAATTTTTTTACCAGTTGCAGGTTCACATAACGACAACTCTTTTCCCTCAGAAACAATCGCAATCATTTTGCCATCAGGACTAAACTGAGCAATTCGACTATTCTCATCAGAAATCCAAATTTTTTTGCCAGTCTTAAGATCAACAACTCGGATTTTGTAGCCCGTGACATCTGGTTCAAAATTGAAAAAGAACTTCCCATCTGCGCTTATTCTTGCATCTCGAAGATTGTTCTTTTCATATTTTGCCACCACACGAGTTTTCCCATTTGATAAGTCAAAAATTCGAGCCACGCCGTCACTGGATGTCAGATAAAGTTGTTTTCCATCAGGACTGAACTCGACCTGACTGACCCAACTCCCCACTCTTAATGTGCGAATTTTCTTTTTACTATTGATATCAATCAACTGTATCTCGCCCCCATCCTGAGCTGACACAAGATGTTTTCCGTCAGGGCTGATGGCATTACGTAAAAACATTGTGGGGGACTTTAATTCTATCACATTGCGAGGTTCAAAAACCATAGTATGGTGAAGGATCTCACCCACATTATCTCTGACTTCAGATTCTTTGGCCTGCAAAACATCACCCTGTTTTTGAACACTCTGCACTTCTTTTCTAACCCACTCTGCCAACTGTGCAGCAGTCATAATTCGATTCGACTCAATGTACTGGGTCATTTCATTCATTTTTTTGTTGAAATCATAGGTCAATTGGGTCAGATGAAAAGACGACACTCCCGCAGTCTTGAGCTGATCAATTTGAAGTCGAAGTTGCGCTAAAGACTGAATGCTCGCATCAAGCTTCATGTGTGTTGAGAAAAAGACTTTTTGACAGCTCTGAGCAGCTGCTTGAGTTTGGGTCATGGGCACAAGCCCAAGAATTAAGATTGAAATATGAAGCACTTGTCTTTTCACTATAGGCCTCTCTCTTTTCAAATCAATTCAATATTTGTACCGGGACAAGAGACCACTCTTGAGCCTATAAGCTATAATTTGAACCCATAAGCTATTATTTGAACACAGAGGCTCGTTTTGAACTCTGATCAAGGGGCCCGCCAGACGTGATGTCAGTACTCTCGACAGATGTCCAAACCTTAGACAGTAGGCTATCTCGCTCAATTGCCTTTGGTTTCGCTAACTAATTCACCGCATTTCACTGCAGCTTTTCACTGCAGCTTTTCACTGTTGCAATTCACTGCAGCCTTTCACTGTTGCAATTCACTGCAGCTTCTCTCTGCTGCATTTTACTACTAACTTCACGCTCGTAGTTCTCTGCTGTATTTCACTGCCTTATTTCACTGCCTTATTTCACTGCTGAACCCGCCCCCAATATAATAGCAAATATTATATTGCCCCAAAGCGAAAGATATTTGACTATCTCAGATACTCATCATATGAAGTGGCTATGAAAAAGTCCCCCAAAAATCCCCATTCGCAACTCATACTGATTCAAACCGAGAAAATGAAATACACTTTCGGAGGTAAATCCACAAAAGGGAAAAGAAAAATTGCACGAACTCTACTTCCTAAAAAATGGGTTCACTTGTGTTTGAAATCGAAAAAAGCAATGGGATCTTATAGCCTTCTCCACAAGCAAAATCGCAGTAAAATTGAAGGACTTATTCGTCGCAAGGCAAAGGAAAATCATATTGAACTTCGAGATGCCGTGAATATGGGAAACCATCTTCATCTTAAAATTCGAAGCCAAAGAAAAGAGGACTTTCAAAGATTTCTTCGATCAATTTCCGGTCAAATTGCAAGGATTGCCACTGGGGCAAAAAAGGGAAAAAAATTTGGGAAATTCTGGGATGGAATTGCCTTTACTCGTGTTCTGATGACAGCCTTTGAAGAACTTCAACTGAAGGGTTATTTTCGAGCAAATCGAATTGAGCAAGCCAGAGGATATCAGGCCAGAACAAAATTTCTCGATGAGTTTAATCTTTGGGTTCGAAGACTGAAGCAGCCACCTGTGGCAGCTGGTTAAAATGTTGAATAAAAAAATCAGCCCGAGTTTTGTACTCGCTTTGATTATTTTTATTTATTCCTTCAAAATCAAAGGCAATCCACTGATTCATATGACCTCATAATCTCAAGAGCTGCTTCACCAACTCTGGGACTTGAACAGAAGCAGGGCCAATGAACTGTTGATTAAATAAATCAGAAACTGCTGATTCTTTTAAATTCACTTCGATTTTCTTGGCTTGTCGGGCCCACTGGACAAATCCAGCTGCCGGGTAAACCACACCGGATGTTCCAATGGCGACAAAATAATCTGTCGATTTTAAGCTGGTCAAGGCTTCAGTGATTTGATCCATCTCGTAGGGCATTTCTCCAAACCACACAATATCAGGGCGAAGTGCATTTTGTTTTTGGCACTGGGGGCACAGATGGTCGGTACTTAAGTCATCTTCCCATCGAAACTTTGAATCACAACTGAGACAAAAAATAGACTTTAGCTCACCATGCATGTGAATCAGTTTTTTTGAGCCCGCCCGCTCATGCAAATCATCCACATTCTGAGTCACCAGCAAAAAATCCCCTGGCCACTTTTGTTCAAGTTCCACCAGGGCCAGGTGGGCAGCATTCGGCTTTACTTCTCTCAACTGTCTGCGACGTTGATTATAAAATTCATGAACAAGTTTGGGGTTACGATAAAATGCTTCGGGCGTAGCCACATCCTCTATACGGTGACCTTCCCAGAGCCCGTCTTGATCACGAAATGTTCTCACTCCGCTTTCAGCGGAAATACCAGCGCCAGTGAGAATGACAAGAGCAGGTTGAGTGCTTTTAATGTGAAACCACCTTTATCAAATCTTCTTTATTGTAGAGGCATTTCATGTTCTTTTTCTCAAAGATTTTTTTGAGTTCGCTTGATTTCTCAACATCCATAATCTCTTTAGCGATACCAGGATATTGAGTTTCAAGGTAACGAATGATAGCCCCTCCTGCACCATAACTTTTATTCTCGGGCAATATAATTTCGCAAAGATTAATTTGGTTATAAAGAGAATCAAAATCTCGTTGTGCCGTCTTTTTCATTTGGTCCGTATCAAGCTGACCAGAAAGGTGGACAGCCAGCCCTTCCCATATCCATTTAAGAGGGCGAGAGTTCTTTTTTTGAAAGCGCCAATGCAAGGCATGTGAGTACTCATGAATGATTGTCAGCACAATATCGTCATAATTTCTCTCAAAACAAAAGGGATTTATATTTTTTCGTTTATCTTTTGGCAGCTTTCTCAGAGAAGACAAAGAGTGGATGTAGATCGTGTTTTTATTCTTCAAATTGGCGCAATTTTCAAACCCTGGATTTGATTCAACTGGTTTAATTTCAACGGTCACCCTATCTTGAACTTGAGATTGAGAGTTCAGTGCTGAGGTGAGTTCTTTTTTCCAATACTCATCGACTCTCTTCTTTCCCTTAAGTACCACAGACATTCTTTTTTCAATCTCCGAGCGATCCTCAGCAAGATCAATCTCAAATTTGAACTCATCCGCATAACTCATAGCAGAGAAAAGATAGAATATAAGAATATAGAAAGCCTTCATCAAAGATTTTTCTTCACATGAGCTTCAATGATACTAACAGCCTGATCAAGGCTAAGATCCGTGTTATCGATCACAAAAGCATTTGGCGGAACAGAGAGCGGAGCTGCTTTTCGGGTAGAGTCCTGTTGATCTCGCTGCACTTGAGCCGCATGAGTTTCAGCCACAGAAAGTCCCAAATCCTTTGAACGACGTTCAGCGCGAGATTCTTGGCTGGCGGTCACGTAAATCTTCACCTGAGCATCTGGGAAAACAACTGTTCCGCAATCCCGGCCCTCGGCCACAAGACCAGGAACATTCTTCGCGCAAGCCCGCTGAGGCTCAAGCAAAGCTTCTCGGACTTTTGGAAAATGAGAAACCTTAGAGGCGATTGAACCCACATGTTCTTGAAAGATTTTTTCCGTGACATCTTCAGCGCCTAAAAAAACTTTTGTATTGTCATCATCCATTCGAACAGACCATTTGTTGGATCGGGCCAACTCAGACAGAGCCTCTTCGTTTGAGATATCACACATTAAACGGTCAGCAACGTAAGCCAGTCCCCGATAAAAAGCTCCCGTAGAAACCCATTTCCAACCCAAGCGTCGAGCCAGCTCACGGCTAACAGAAGTCTTTCCGGAGGCCGCAGGGCCATCAATGGTCACAATTTTCATTTTCTCAGCTGTCTTAGCTCTTGTCTCTGTTGGCATCTCTTACGTTATCGCCGGAATTTCCTGCAAAACCTCTCGCAACTTTTCAATGGCGAATCGATTTTCTTCGGGAAGTCCCACGCTCATGCGCATTTGCGTTTTAAACCCGTAATTCAATATCGGTCTTAAAATCACACCGCGCTTCAGCAGGGCTTCATTCACTTTCACGACATCCCTTCGGGTATCAAACATAACAAAATTCGCCTGAGACTCAACAAAAGGAAGGTTCATTTTGCGGAGTTCCTCGTAAAAATAATCAAGGCCCTCCCAGTTTACCTGCTGCGACTTGCGCAAAAAGTCAGCATCCTGAAGAGCAGCGACTGCGGCAACCTGCGCAATCTCATTGACATTAAATGTATTTCGCACCCTGTTGTAAAGATCAATCACATGAGGCGGCGCCACCAAAAGGCCCACACGAAGCCCTGCCAAGCCATAAGCTTTTGATAATGTGCGAATCACCACAACGCTCGGATACTTCGACATATCTTCCATTGGCGATCGGTAATCTTTTGCCCTTGCGTATTCCGTATAGGCCTCGTCAAAAATAATCAGGCGATCTGGGTCTGATCCAAATTGATCCAAAAAGTTTTTTACCTCTTCCCATTTCACATAAGTACCAGTCGGATTATTGGGGTTGGGTAAGAAAATCAGTTTCACTTTGTAAGCATCAGGCGACGTTTTCAAAAAATTCGCCATAGCTGTTAAATCCATTTGAAATCCTGACTTAAGAGGAGTGAAGTACGTTTTCACTCGAGCCGCTTGGGCACAAATTTGGTAGGCAATAAAAGCAGCCTCTGTCGTGAGAATTGCTTCTCCTGGCTCACAATAAACACGAATTAAAACATCAATGATTTCATTTGAGCCATTCCCCGCTGATAACATATTGGTGGGGAGCCTCCACTGCTTTGAAACCAACTGCATTAATTCGTAAAAAGCTGGATCTGGATATCGATGAAGGTTCTGAAGAGCCTGGGTCATAGCCTCGACCGCCATCGGACTTGGGCCCAGGGGATTTTCGTTCGAAGCCAATTTGATGACCTTTGTCAGTCCATATTCACGCTGAGTCTCGCTAATAGGCTTTCCAGGCTTATAGGGCACTAGGCTTAGAATATCTGATGAAACTTTCATACATTGAATCCTTATGTTTCAATTGATTTTCTTGTGATTCAAACCTCCTACATATATAATTTTTTGTCGAGATCTATTTCAACGAGAAAGGTAATTCGTGGCTATACAACTGGGGATTTCTCTTGGAACCTCTTTCGCAGAGTACTGCCTGATCGACACTCGTCGTCCAAATGTGTCCCTGAGCTTCAGTCGACACTACTTGCCAACAGAAAATTTAACAAACTCGCTCAAAATTTTTCTTGAGAAAAATTCGGATGTCAAAATTAACCAAGTGTGCATCGCCTCTCGCGTGCTTGAGAAAATTTTAGATACTCGCTTGGGCGGCTCAGTCGCTCAAATTGTGACTCAGGGATTTGAAAATTGGCCCCTTTTGCGCCAATCTCTTTCTAATCCTTATTTTGAAATTTTTCCGACACGCACAGAAGCTCTGGCCTCACAGGATCTCATCTTTGGAATTCATGAGCGAATTAATGCTCAAGGGAAAGTTATTAAGAAGGTCGAAATTTCAGAGCTGGAACAAATTGCCGAAAAATTAAAGCTTCAAAAAATTGAAAAAATCTGTGTGAATCTGCTTTTTTCAGAAATCAACAATACCCATCTAAATTCAGTGACACAGTTTTTTAAAGAAAAGGGATTTCAAGTTTTCTCATCAGAGGGAACAGAAAATTACAAAGATGAAATCCTTTCTTGGCGACGAAATCTTCTCAATGCCAGCTTGGCTGGTACAGCTCAAGAAATTCACTCTGAAATCATGACAGCGCTCGAAGGTCGCGCCCATCAAGATCAAATTTTTTATTTTGATGGCAGTGGAAAGCCATTTCACTTTCAGGTCGATCGATTATCTTCTAGCTTGTTTGGCCCCTATTCTTTAATCGCCAATAAATATCAGGATGATAAGCAAATCCTCTTTCTAGGGATGGAAAAGTGGTATTTGATTAAGCCTCAGTCTCAGAAAAAAACTTGGGACAGCCCCTGGGGCCCACTGGGCGGACAAATTCCCAACTGCCAGCCTTTGCGACTGCAGCCGACTTCGGAACTGACCGTGGATGAGTTTGAAACCCTTGAGTGGAGCCCAGCAGAAGTGGGATTTGAACCAGGCCCCATGATGTTTGGACGAGCCTTAAAGCCCACCGTCTTTGATGCTTTGCTGATTGATTCAACTGATGAATGTTTTTCTCCCTTCATTCAAGAAAATGGAAAAAAGAAATTTCGCGACACCGTTCATGCCATGATTAAAAATTCAAATTCTAAGGAGACAAAGTTTGAAAGAATCCTAGGTGAGCTTGAGGCTCACTTGGTGGATCAAATTGCGCTGAAAGTCTTGCTCGAACAAGAAAGTCGCGATCGATCTTTAACCTGCACGGGAATATTTGCTCATCGACTGCTTCCCCAACTTAAAGCCCGTTGGCCTGAAATTGAGTGGAAACTTTGCCCCTACTCAAGAGAAATCGAAGGACTCAGCGTCGCTACTCAGGAGATCAAATGAGTTCACTTCAAACAAACCTCTTTCGAATTTTTCTGGATGAAACATTATCACCCTTTGATAGTGCCGCTTGCCTCACTGCAGAGGGTGAAATTTTAGATATTAAATATGAAACCCTGGCCGACATTGGTACCCTTGGCCAAGGCGCTCAAACTGTCATGAAGTATTTCCCCATTCAAATGGGAGATGTGGTTATTCTGAACGACCCCTACAGCGGGGGATCTGTGCTTTCAACCATGACTCTTATTACTCCTTTAATTCTAGGACACAACCAAGTTCCAGACTTGTATTTAGCGATCCGCACGGGATTTCGCCCTCAGTTGGTGATTTCAAAAACATTAGATGAAGAGGGCTTGAGAATTCCACCAACTCCTCTGATCCAAGGCCGCCAAATCAACCAAGCTATCTTAGATGCAATGGCTTCTCATCCCCTTTGCCCAGAGGGATTAAAAGAACGTCTTGAAATTGTGCTTAAAAAATTATGGGCCCGCATCGATGCTTTTAATGATCTTGTAACTAAACACCCAGGCCTTTGCACAAAGGCTGCAGTTAAATCATATTTAAAAAACTCTCGTCAGGTTTTACTCGACATTCTCAGCGAACTTCCCTCTGGCGAAGCAAAAACTGAAACCAAGCTTGAATCTGGAGAAGTGATCAAGCTGAGAATTGAACTCTCTCATGAGGCTGTACAATTTGATTTTGCGGGCACAACTAACTCGAAACGACTTTGCTTAACTGATGCTAGTACTTTTGGGGCCTGTTTTGGAGCCGTGTCTGCTTATCTCCAAAAACCCCTTCCTCTTAATTCTGGCACTTTTTCTCTTTTTCATGTCACAAGCCCATTGGGTTGCTTACTGAATGCAAAATACCCATCCCCTACCTATAAGGGAATGACCGAAGGAACCTCTGTTGTTGCCTCAACCGTCATTCAAACATTATCTGAAATTTTTCACACCACAAAAGTCAGTGTCTACACTCCTGCCCCAACACAAATCAGCCTAGAATTTAATTCAGGAAAAAGATTCTTTGATTCTCTTCCTGGTGGAGTGGGAGCCTCAGCCAACGCAGATGGAGCCGACGCGATTCATCTCTGGGTGAGAAATCGGTTACAAAACTCTGTTCAAGAAGTTGAAACACGTTTTCCGCTTTTGATTCATCATATCGGTCTTCGCAAAGGTTCTGGGGGCAAAGGCCAACACAAAGGTGGCTGCGGCTTAATGAAAGAATATGAGATCCTTGAGCCCGCTAAGCTTCGATGGTCCATTCAACATCGAAAAACTCCACTCAAAGGAATGAAGGGTGCTCAAGCCGGTGAAGCAGCCGAAATTTTTATTAAACGACAAAACAAAGAAAAAGAACAAATCACCCTTGATGAGGGTGAAGTCCAACTTAACCCAGGTGACCATTTGATTGTGGCTTCTGCCGGCGGCGGAGGCTGGGGAAAAGGCTAAAATTAAAATTATTTCTTGGCAGTCTGCTGAGCCTGAAGATTTTCAAGAGTTTCCATGTGATTCATTAAAATATCTTCAAGTTTTTGAATTTCTTGGTAACAAAGACCGACATCCTGCCCCAACTTTGTGGTCTGAGCGCCCTGAGCTGTTAATAGCTCATTATTGAGCTGAGACAGCTTTTGATTTTGCTGATGCAAAAGTTCCTCAGTTTTGAGAATCTTTCTTTCTAATTCTCGAACCTGAGACTGATATTTTTTAAACTCTTCATGGGCATTTAATTTCGGCGGAGCTATTTCCTGGCTTTGCATGGATTTTACTGACGGAGAAGCTTTTGATTTCTGCTGAGCCTGCTCGTTCTCTTCTCTGGCTTTCAGTGCTCCACGCTCTAAACTCCACACATAATCATCATAGGTTCCTGGATAAACTTCTGCTCGCCCATTTCTGATTTCTAATATTTGCGTTGCTATCCGGCCGATAAAGCCCCGGTCGTGACTGACAACGACGATGGTGCCTGAGTACTCGCGAAGAGCCTCTGTTAAGGCCTCAACAGTGTCAAAATCCAAATGGTTTGTCGGCTCATCCATCAAAAGCAAGGGGCTTCGTTTTAAAAGAATTTGTCCTAAGGCCACACGAGACTTTTCACCACCAGATAAAACTTTTATTTTTTTCTCTAAAGCATCTCCAGAAAAAAGAAGCGAGCCTGCGATATTGAGAATATCCTGCCTGGTCACTTCGGGGTGAGCTGCCATCTGCAGACAATCTAAAACTGTCGCTGTGGGTGAAAGCTCTTCAGCCACATGCTGAGCGTAATAAGAAAGACTCACTTGATAGCCCAACTGATACTGTCCCTTTAAGAGTGGCAAACGCCCCGCCAAGGATTTGAGCAATGTTGATTTCCCGGCCCCATTGTAGCCCACAACACCCAGATGAGCGCCTTTTTCTAACCGAAGGGTACAATCTCGAACAACAATTTTATCTCCATAACCCAAATCACAGCTTGTTAGATTCAGAGTCTCTTTTCCTGTGTGAATGGGCGGTGGAATCTGAATTCTTGCTCGCACTGGAAGATCTTTAATTTCGATCTTTTCCATTTTTTCAAGTTGCTTCAATCGAGATTGGGCCTGACGAGCCTTTGTTGCTTTTGCCCCAAAGCGATCGACAAATTCTTGAATACTCTTTCTTTTATTTTCTTGATTGGCAGCTTGAGCTTCGAGGATGGTTCTTAATTGAGCTTTTTGTTCAAAGTAATCATCAATGTGGCCTGGAAACTTAGTGATGTCTCCGGCCTCGACTTCGAGCGTGTGATCCGTTGTTCGACGTAAAAATTCGCGGTCATGCGAGATCAGTAAAAATGCGCCCTTGTAACTTTGAAGAAAGTTTTCTAAAGCCAGAATACTTTCTAAATCCAAAAAATTCGTCGGCTCATCAAGCAGCATCAAATTGGGCTCTTGTCCAATTAAGGATAACAACTTCATCCGCATCCGATAGCCACCACTTAAACTTGCCAACGGAGATTCAAAGTGTTGATCTGTTAATCCTAACTCGCGCCCTAATTCTTTCAGCTCCCAAAGAGGCAGCATGATATTTTTCTGAATCAGCTCTTCACCTGTCATTTGCTCAGGTTCATGAGCCTCTTGCTCGAGGTATCCAATTTTGAGAGATTTAGATTTTATTATTTCGCCTGAATCCAGATGCTCATGACCCACGAGAATCTTAAACAGTGTCGTCTTTCCCGCTCCATTCGGTCCAATAACTCCCACATGCTCGCCTTCGTTGATGGAAAACCGAGCCTGATCAAAAAGAACTTTTGATCCATACTGTTTTGAGCCCTGCGTGAGTTGAAGTAAATTCATGACATCTTTTATAGAATTCGAGCGCCCATGGCAAGCATGGCTGCCTTGATTTGCTGAATATGATCAGCGCTTGTGGTCTCCAGTACAAAATCCACCCGAGTTTCTCTTAAAAACAATCCCTGCGACAAACGGTCATGGTGAACCTCAAGCACATTGGCTTTTTGATCAGCAATAATTTTGGTGAGCTTACTTAAAGTCCCCGGCATGTCATCCACAACAACAGACAGAGCGGCCACTCGACCTTTGTGGATCAAACCCTTCTCAATGACTTTTTCAATAATATTCAAATCGATATTTCCACCGCTTAGAAGAATACAGGTTTTTCTTCCCAGTTTTAATTGACGATTAAATAGAGCCGCCACGCCCGCAGCACCTGACCCCTCTGTCACAGTTTTAGCTCTCTCTAAAAGAGCAACAATCGCATCTGCGATTTCATCATCAGTAACAGTCACCATATCATCGACGTATTTGGAGATATAAGTCTCATACATCATTTGAGATGGCTTCTTTACGGCAATCCCATCAGCAATCGTAGAAATTTTTCGAAGAGGCTCCTTCAACGCCTTCTTGTGAAAAAGATCGGCCATTCCTGGAGCAAGGGCCGATTGGACTCCGTAGACTTTGATTTTGGGATTAATCGATTTCACGGCGGTAGCAACTCCGCTAATGAGTCCACCACCCCCAACTGGTACAACAAGGGATTCGAGATCGGGAAGTTTTTCTAAAATCTCAAGGCCAATTGTCCCTTGTCCTGCAATCACTAAGGGATCTTCATAAGGATGAACAAAAGTCAGACCCTTTTCTTTTTCAAGCTCACGAGCCTTTTCATAGGCTTCGTCATAGATATCACCATGAAGTACGACCTCGGCGCCATAATCTTTTGTGGCTTCAACCTTAATAAGCGGAGCTGTGGCTGGCATCACAATAGTTGATTGAACTTGAGCTTTGTGTGCGGAAAAGGCAACTCCCTGGGCATGATTTCCAGCCGAGCTTGCAACGACTCCCTTTTTCTTTTCCTCAGAAGTTAGGTTAGCAATTTTATTATAAGCACCACGCAATTTAAAACTTCCAGTAAACTGAGCATTCTCATACTTGTAGTAAACTTCTGTCCCAACCCTCTTTGATGAAGAAAAACTTTTTTCAATCTCAGTGTGGCGGATCACCGGACGAATTGTTTCACGCGCCTTTTTTATTTCTTCCAGTGTGACTTTCATCTTTGACCCCTACCCAATAGGTACTGAGTCCCCATATAGGGACCGTGGTCGCAGATGATTTCACTTGGCTCATATACAGACCATTATCTGCGAGACCTTCTAACTTACTTTCCTCGAAGAAGTAAAAAGGCGCAAGATGCTTTCTGCACTTTGAGCATTTAACGATTGCTGAGCCCTCGGCTTCGTTCACTGTCCCACAGACATGACAGCGTCGAACATGAGAGACTGAAAGTTCTTGGGGTTTTTTGGGGTTCTCATTTCTTGCTGGCATAGTGGTATCAGGCTACATGAGCTGGACCCTATTCACAAGACTGTGTGAAATAAACAACCCATTGAAATCACTGGCTATATTTGCATATTGACTTGACGCGTTATTAATGAAGCGGCCACTTTTCCAAGGCTTAGTCGGTGTCGAACTCTTGTCGACTCAGAGCATATTGTCCAGTATTTCTACGCCCTACTTTGATTCGTCTCAAACACCGCTGTATGACTAAGAGACAAGCAAGACACTCTATCAATCGAGGTGAGACATGCTTCAAACTCAAGATTGGCTCCTGAATCCTTCGAACTGCCCCGGATTTGAAACCTATGAAAAAGGCGACCACGTCCAACACGGGCCCCAAATTCACCACACTGAATATTTAGTTGTGAAAATTCCAAAGCGCTATGCCCTTGTGAATATCACCGATCGAGTCAATGAAGTTCTTCATCGCTCCAAAGTCCAAGATGGATTCTGCTATGTTGGAGCCATGCACATCACTGCAGGCATTTATGTCAATGATGCTGAAAGCGGGCTTCTCTCTGACATTTCAAAATGGATTGAGAAACTGGCTCCATTTGGCTCAGCATACGAGCACCACAAAACCGGAGAAGACAACGGCGACGCCCATATGAAATCTTATCTGACCAATCATCAGATCATGGTGCCCATCACCAAGGGAAAATTGGATTTCGGTCCTTGGCAGCAGATCTTTTACGCCGAGTTTGATGGACTTAGACACAAGCGGATTTTGGTGAAAATCACAGGACTTGCTCAACATTCATGACGGATTCCGATTCATCAAACCGAGCCTGCGATTTTAAAATGCCCTCGTCAGAGGATTTCTTTATCAATCTTCCAGATGATCAATATTACCCTCTGCCCAGTGATTGGCTCTTTGGACGTATTCATTTTTCTCCGGCCCAAGAACCAATTCTTAAAAAGTTTACGACTGAATTTCTTCAGAATTATCCATTCCTTTTCACCAAGGACACCCTTGAGTTTGCCATTCCAGAAAAAATAAAAACCAATGCACTCAATTTTCTGGCTCAAGCAAATCCACAAGAAAAAGTCGAGATCACTTTCGGCTCTGGTTCAAATAGAAAAGTCTCTCAGCTGAAACAGCCCACTCCACAGGGCTCAGCCGCATTTTGCATCACCACAGTGTAAAACCTGCAAGCCCTTCTCTTGGCTCCAAGCTACAATTGAACCCACACCCAATTGACCTGGCCTGTACCTTGCTTGGATGTCTGTGGCTCCAGCGGAAAAGGAGCGGGGGAAAATATGACTGCCAAGCACGAAGCACTAAGACTATTTTTAGCAATCACTGCACTAATTCTGGTCGCCATGCTGACAAACAAACCACTGAGCGAATCGATGGATGAAAAAATCACTCGAAAGATTGCCTCGCCATCTTACAAGAATAAAAATCGCAAGATGGTTCTGCTCACTCAGACGAGTTCAAGAATAAAAAAAGTGGGTTATTAAAATCGTCCTCTCGGACCGGATTCGAACATCAACTCAATTTAAATTGATATAAACCAGGACCAGGCTTTGAAAAGAAAAAACCCGCTTCTCGCGGGTTTTCCCAGACAATCTCCTTCTAACCAAGGAGGTCTGTATGACGAACAAGATACCTTGTTCAAAGTATCGGCTGAAGCTGAAAAAAATGAAGGTCTGGATCGACTTTTTCGTTCTTGTGACGATTCTCTTGATTCAAATCTTCAAAATTATTCAGATTCTATTGTCCTGGGCTTAAGTACATCAAATTGGTCTGTGGGCCACCCGAAATGACTTGAAATCATGTAGGGATTGTTCGGGATCACAAGGATGGTGAAGCTCGCGAGGAGCACCTTGAAAACAAAAAACCCGCCTCATCAGCGGGTTTCTTGCTTCAATTTGTAATGGAAAATGAGCGTCTTACGAACAGCCCATCGAGTTACCGCAGTTCAAACAACGGTAGCAAGTTCCGTTTCTCACTGTGGTGTGACCACACTCTGAACATGGTGGAGCATCGCCCATCAAGTTCGCAAAGTAGTCATTGGGATTATCAAGGCCCATCTGCATTTGCTCGTGTGAAGGAGCGATGTAGGCAGCCTCACCCGCCTTCATTGCACCAGCACCTGCTGAAGCCACTGCAGTCGTTCCACCACTCGTCAGCTTGGTGTGATCTGGTTTGACCTGAAGGAAGTCATACTTCTTAAGGTATTCCATTCCCAGCACACGGAAGATGTAGTCAATGATACTTGTTGCTGTTTTGATGTTCGGATGGTTCACAACACCTTGTGGTTCAAAACGTGTGAACGTGAACTTATCAACAAGCTCCTGAAGAGGAACACCATACTGAAGACCCATCGATACAGAAATCGCAAAGCAGTTCAGCATGCTTCTGAAAGCCGCGCCCTCTTTGTGCATATCAATGAAAATCTCACCAAGTGATCCATCTGCGTACTCGCCTGTTCGCAAGAACACTTTCTGACCGCCCACTGTGGCCTCCCAAGTCAAACCACCACGGCGGTTTGGCATACGACGCTTACGGCTTGGTGAATTCGCGAGAGCCTCTTCTACGGCCTTCTTGAGATCATCTTCGGTATATTTATATTTTCCAGTTGGAACATCAGAACCAGCTGTGTCTTCTTTCTTCTGAGAAAGCGGTTGAGACATCTTACTGCCATCACGATAGATCGCGACTGCCTTAAGACCCATCTCCCATGACTTCATGTAGATGTCTTTAATGTCTTCAACAGTTGACTGATTTGGCATATTTACTGTTTTAGAGATCGCACCGCTCAAGAAAGGCTGAGCTGCAGCCATCATCTTTAAGTGACCCATCGGAGCAATGTATCTTGTGCCCTTTGGACCTGATGGATTTGCACAATCAAAAATTGGCAAATGCTCTTCTTTGAGCCCTGGAGCGCCTTCGATCGTCATCTCTTCCATCGCGTATTGCTCAATCGCTTTGATCTCTTCATCAGAGTAACCCAAAGTCTTCAGCGCACGGGGAACAGATTGGTTCACAATCTTAATGTATCCACCACCATAAAGTTTTTTGAACTTTACAAGAGAAAAATCAGGTTCAATACCAGTGGTATCACAATCCATCAAAAGACCAATTGTTCCTGTTGGAGCAAGAACAGTGACCTGAGCATTGCGAACTCCGTACTTTTCAGCTTTATCAATAGCTTCATTCCAAGCACGATAAGCTTCGTTCTTGTAGTTCTCATCAAGATACATCCAAGAAACTTTATCCAATTCATCTCGGTGCTGATTGAGGACTCGTAAAGTTGATTGTTTATTGTGCTCGTATCCTGCGAAGGCACCTTTTTTCTGAGCAAGCTCAGCACTAACAGCATAAGCTTCGCCAGTCATAAGGCCCGTCACGAAAGATGTCCAAGCAACAGCTTCGTCTGATCCGTAAGGGATTCCCTTAACCATCAACATTGTTCCCAGATTCGCATAACCTAATCCCAAAGGACGATAGTCATGAGAGTTCTGAGCAATTTCTTTTGTCGGATAGCTTGAGAAATCCACAAGAATTTCTTGTGCAGTCAAAAGAACGCGAGCTGCATGCTTGTAGCCAACAGTATCAAAGTGTCCTGTCTCATCTAAGAACTTGAGCAAATTGATTGAGGACAAGTTACAAGCTGTATCGTCCAAGAACATGAACTCAGAACATGGATTTGAAGCGTGGATACGATCCGTATCAAGACAAGTGTGCCACTTCTGAATGGTATCATCGAACTGAATTCCTGGGTCACCACAAGTCCAAGCTGCTTCAGCCACTTTATTCCAAAGATCTCTAGCCTTGTAAGTATCAATTGTTTCACCAGTTGTTCTTGCTTTTGTTTCCCAATTCTTATCTTCAGCTACAGCCTTCATAAATTCATCTGTGACACGAATTGAATTGTTTGAATTCTGACCGCTCACAGTTGAGTAAGCTTCACCACTGAAGTCAGAGCTATACCCAGCGCTAACAAGAGCAGAAACTTTTTTCTCTTCTTTTTGCTTCCAAGTAATAAAATCTTCAATCTCTGGGTGATCCATATCTAAGCAAACCATCTTGGCTGCTCGTCTTGTTGTTCCACCTGATTTCGTTGCTCCCGCGCCACGATCAAGAACTTGCAAGAAGCTCATCAGACCAGAGCTATGGCCTCCGCCTGAAAGTTTTTCTTGGCGACCACGAAGTCGAGAGAAGTTTGAACCTGTGCCTGATCCGAATTTGAAAATTCGTGATTCTTTCTTTGCTAATTCAAAGATGCTCATCAAATCATCTTCAACACCTTGAATGAAGCAAGCTGAACACTGAGGGTTTTCAAAAGCATTCATACGCTCAGTCGGCGCACCCACTTTAAAATCCCAAGCATACTGGCCTTTTCCACCACTGATTCCGTACTCATGATAAAGACCGCAGTTAAACCAAACAGGGCTATTGAAAGCACCTTTTTGTTGAATCAATATATGAGCTAATTCTTTTTCAAAAGTCTCAGCCTCTTGAGCAGAAGCAAAGTACCCACCCAGGTTCACACCGGCATTTTTAATCGTGTGAGCAATTCGGTGAACAAGGCTTCGTACAGAAGTTTCAAATCCGGCGCCTGGAACCCCAGCACGGCGGAAATACTTTCCAGCAGCGATATCCACAGCAAGTTGAGACCAGCTTTCTGGAGCAATCACATCCTGTTCATATAATGGCTTCCCATCGGCATCCTTAACAGAGCTTGTACGAGCAACCCATTTCACTTGATCATATGGATTTTCGTTCGGAGCGACGAAGAAAGGCTTAATAGAAACTGTCTTGTTTCCTTTATCCGCTCCCTTAGCTGCGCTTTTCTCAGTGCTTGATGCTGATTTTTGTCGACTCGACTTCCCTGTGCGTTCCACTTGCACTTCAGACATATTTGTTCCCCTCCAAATTAGTCAGATGAATTAATGCGAACCTTTCAAAATTGTAAAACAAAAAACCCTCTCTACCCCTAGTTTATTTTTCAATTATGCAATGTGTAATTACTTTGCTGAATTTGTAGGATTTTGATCTTGCGCCCTATGTGCGATTCTTGATTGACAAAGTTTTCCTGCTGCCTGAATAGGCGGAAAAAATGGTCACTGCGAAAAAAAGTAAAAGGCTTATGGCATTGACCATCGAAGTCCACATTCTCAACTGGGGATGATTTAGAAGATCCGCCATCACTCTGAAGAGGAGCGAAACCTGAAGCAGTCCAAAGTGAACATAAAAAGCGTTCATAAACGGAATCCGAATCCCCAAAATTGCTGGGAAAATCATCGGTGCATGGCCATATATCATGGAAAAAACAAAGCCCAAAAACATCGAGTGCAAGACGGCATCATAAATAGGCCCCGCAGAGGGGATGCCATAAATGGCCATTAATACTCCACAAATCGTGAGCCAAAAATAGCCGCCGATTAAACAAGTTGCCACAAAACGTGTAATTCCGCCTAACTTCCATGTGCGAAAAGCCAAGTCGTATTTATACAACCAAATACTGATGAAAACGAAAACCAACCCCAAAAATTGAGGATAACGATTTAAAGCAAAGGCTAGAAAAAGAAGAAGGATCAGAACTCGGTCAGCATAAGGTGGCTTTTTAACCAATCGACTGAGCTCAACTCTTTCCCCAACAATAGTGAGCATCAGAAAAAGCATCCAATCCGCAACGCCTTTTGAAATGGGTCGCTGAGGATCTAATCCAAAATGCAAAATAGAAAGGGCCAAGGCCGCCACACCAAGTACCAAAACCAAATTGTGAGGCTGAGGCTCTTTCATATAAAAAAGAATCAACATCACCAAAAGTACAACCGATCCGATCCCCATAAAGGGAAGAGACCCATAAAAACTGCCTGTTAAAAAAATAAATAAAGATCCCAGTCCAAAAAAAAGAGGGCTCAGATAAGCCCATGCTTTGGCTGTTGCTACTGCCCGTTCAAGACTGATCACCACACCCAAAAAACCACAAACCATCCAGGGACCATGAAAGTCTGTCGAAACCGAAACTCCCCAACCCAATCGCCCCAACCCACTGAATACACCTACCACCAGAGAAAGAACCCCGAGCAACAAGAAAGGCAGTCGGTACAGCTTCAGTTGATTCATGATTCTCCCCACCCCAATGCTTGACGAGCTTCTGGCGACATTTTCTCAGGACTCCAAGGAGGTTCAAAAACAAGGTTCACTTGAACTTGATCAAGATCCTCTATCGAAGTCCGTAAAGTCTGCTCAACGTCAGAAATTATTTGCTCGCTCATCGGACAGGCCTGCGAGGTCATCGTCATATCGATAGTCACCTGCCGCCCTTGAATTTGAATTTGATAAATCAGGCCAAGATCCACAATATTGACGCCGATTTCTGGATCAATGACGGCCTTTAAAGACTCTCGAACATTTTCTTCTGTTGAAGCTAATTTAGACTGCATTATGAATTCTGCCCACTGGCTTTTTTAAGAGCCTCATCGATTAAAATTTCTCTTTCAATTCTATACATAAGAACCTTCTCTTCAAGAGAATCACTCTCGAGAACCTCGGACTCGGAAAAGAAATCCCTCTGTCTTTCCATTCTTTTTACGATGGTCACCTTAACAGAGGGGCGCCCCTCTGTTTTCCCCTTCACAATATTCATAATGATTTTGTATTTTAATCCTGAAGAGGGCTCAGTCGCCGTCGGAGCCACAAATCCATCTGCCCCACGAATCCAGTCTGTCTCTAAAACTCCGTTATCCATATTGTTGACAGCAATGGGGTACTTCAGAGTAAGTTGAGCAGCTCTCCAAACAGCATCAAAGTTGTAGTAGAAGACTTTTTGATGGGTATACTTCTTAGTCTTTTCAGGCTTTGTGGGCCGTGCGGAACAGCCCACCAAAAAGATTTGCCCGAGAATAAATCCGAAAATGAAAAATCTAGAAATCAGCTGATGCATTCGTTGCATGAGTAACAGCATCAAGTATCTTTGGCCCTAAATCAAGATTTTGAACAGAGCCCCCAGCAAGAAGTGCAACAGACCAACGCAGTTTGCCTGCAGGAGCTGACTCTCCCGGCCAAACCGGAACAGCAACCTGATCCACCCAGTTTGATCCGTAGACCTCCCACAACTGAGTCAAATTCTCGTACTGATAGTTGCCACTTTTTCGCACATCCACTTTCGAAAGAACTGCATATGTCGCAACAGGCTGAAGACCCACTACCGGCTCGATGTGCTGAACCTGAACTGTATGATAGGACATGATTCTTGGGTTATTCATCAAAGGCAGCAAGGTTGGCTTTACTCGATCCGTGAACGGAACAAATGAAGCTGAAATTCGATCCGACCCAGGCCCTTGCTTAAGCTCCGTCTTTCTTTTTAAAATTGCGAGCAAATTAATATCCGCCCCTGGTAGAGAAGCCAATCCAACCATCTGACCAGCGTCAACATTCTTCACATCTGTTGGGAACATATAACCCTGCAGTCCACTGATTGCTGCTGCAACTAAAGCCTCTTCGGTTCGGTAAGCAGGAGCGACAAGAAAGCGACTTTGAGTAAAGTTCATCTCATTGACAGGCAAATCCATTTGAGTGTTTTGATTCGCGATATTCACATCTTTCAGGCTTCCACCTTGAATCGAGAAATAATTGATCAACTCAAAAAACTCTTTATTCGACCTCATCGCACTAACAACTTGCTTAAATGGGAACTGACCGCGGGCTGAGAAGACCTTTTTAACCCCTTTTGTTTTAAACTGCACTTTGTATTGAGGCTTCTCGAGGGTAATTGGAATAAAATAAGATTCTTTTTGCTTTGGCAGGGTCACATTTGTCGGAATGCTGACGGGATTTCCAGCAATTTCAATGTCATCATTTTCGTTGCTGATGATCATTCCCATATCAAAGTTAAAAAGCTCTTTCTTTGTCAGGGCTGGCATCACAAATGAGAAATCAGCTTTACCATCTTTATTCACAATACTAAAACCTGTATTGGTTCCCGTTAAGGTAAAGGCTACATCTGGCATTGCAGTTTTCATGACATAGGTTCTTGCCCCAGGTAATTGTTTTAAATAAGTCACCCGAGTGTGCCCTGCATGATTCAAAGTGAGAGACTGCTCTGTCGTCCACTGGGCGGGTAAAACCACCTCGCCATTTTCATTCGCGTTGATTAAATTGTTCTCAAAAGGGGCCCCCAGAGCGTCCCCGATCAGCACCTGGGCTCCGCCGATTGGAAGACCATTCTCGTCAACAATCTTGATTAAATTTTCAGCAGGAACATCCGGAGAACCAGCGAAAGGATTTAAAAAATTTGCGACCAACTCAGGATTCTTTTTATCTGTATCCTTATCTTTGGAACATCCAGTCAATAGCGCAAGAACAACGGTTCCTGTTAGGAACAGATTGATACCCTTAATGATTCCCTTCATTTACTTCCTCCTTGAGTGGCCCTTCCCTTGGACCAAAGTCGTAACATTCCCAATTGCACCTAGTTTGGGCAATCCAAGTCAACCCATTTTCTGACAAAATCTGAAATCACCCCAAAAAACCAATGTTGACAGGTAAATAGCGAAGTATTAGAAATGCTGGTTCGCAACGCGCGACGTGGTGGGGTAGCTCAGCTGGTTAGAGCATCAGAATCATAATCTGAGGGTCGGCGGTTCAAGTCCGCCCCTCACTACCATTTGTCAAGCTGTTCGAACCAACGACAGCTTGGCGCCCTTTTTCTCGATTCTTATATTTATCCAATGGTTTAGAAGTATAGAACGGCCCGGCAGGATTTTTTCCCACCGGGCTTTTTTTATGACTTTGCTCGCCTTCTGTCTGCACCATGACCTTTTTCTCAGCGTCGATAAGACCTAAGAAATGAGTCTTCCCGACGTGATAGTGGATAGTGATCCCTTGAGGAGAAACCTCAATCCTTTGAATGATCTTACGACAGATAGACGCTTGAGTTTCGGGATCTGTCGTTGAGGTGATGAGATCCCGTAGGCCTTCAGAGAAAGCTTTAAAATCGCTTAGGTTAAGCGGCTCGTCCTTTTCTAGTTCCTGGCCTCGGATGGAGTTCAGATCCTTTTCAATGGCATCCTTCGCACTTTGTAGGCGGAGAATCTGGTCGTAAAAAGGTTGTGCGTTGATTCCCTTGGGCAACTCCGTGATCCGCTCCGTGGTGGCTTCGATCTGCTTTTCAAGACTTGAGATTTTGGCTCGGAGCTTATCGACCTCCGCTTTCAAAGAAAGCTGTCCCGTGATTCTTTGGGCCTCGTCGAACAGTTCCTTTGCGTAGGTTTCACCACAGAGGAGACGTTTCACATCTTGCCACACGACGGGCTCGATCTTCTTGGCAAGAATTCGGTGCGGATTGCAGTCGAAAATCTTTTTAGAAAGACAGCTCTGTGTTTGGGTGGACCATGCGTGTTCATAATATCCGATCTTGCCACCGTTTCCGTGCGCTGATTTTCCGCACAGACGATCTCCGCAAGTTTTGCAGACAAGGATTCCCGTTAAAATATAGGGGAACCGTTGCGCCGTCGCGGGCTTTTTCGCACTTTTATTTTTCGCGAGTATGATCTGAACCCTCTGAAATTTCGTCTCGTCGATAAGGGGCGCCCAAGTTGCATCGACTTCTTTGGTTCCCTCTTTAGTTTCAAAGACACGCTTTCCGATATAAGCGCGGTTTGTGAGGAGCCGATGGAGGGCCTTCAATGTGAAATGGACATGACGGAAAGTTCCCCCATTTCTAGGGCGCATTGGAAGCTTGATGCCGCGTTCATTGAGGGATTTTCCCGCCCGTGAAAGGGACTCTTCTTTGAGGAAGGTTGTAAATGCTTCTCTGACAATCTCGGCTTCCTTTTCTACGACGATCAAGTGCCCAGGTTTTTCAGGATGCAAGTCGAACCCAAGCGGCAAGACCCCGCCATTCCAAAGACCGCGCTTTGCGCGAGCCTGGAAGGAATTTGAGATTCGCTCACCGAGCTGCTTTCGCTCGAATTGGGCGAAGTTTGCAAGAGTGAAGAGAATCATTTCTCCGGCGGGAGTGGTTGTGTCGAAGTTGTCTCGCAAGCTCTGAAACTGACAGTTGTGTTCTTTCAAGAATTCCCACAGATTTGCAAAGTCCTTTGTGGAACGAGTGAGACGCGAAATCTCCGTCACAAGGACAAGATTGATTTCTTCTCGTTGAATCATCGTAAGCATTCGGCGCAAGGCTGGTCGATTCATGTCCTTGGCCGAGATCCCTGGATCATTGAAGACTTCGACGATTTCGCCCCATGGACCGTCGGCGTTTTTCATTTTGACGTAATCCCGAAGGCGCTGCTCTTGGTTCTTGATTGAGCCCTCGGGATTTTCTGCCTGCTCTTCTGTGGAGACGCGGATATAAATTGCAACTTTGTATTTTTGTGGAAGACGTTTACTTGTTCTCATTAACTGGCCTTTCGCTTGTGGTTAAAGCGGGGCTTTGAGTTTTGAGAACTTAGAGAATCACTGGAAAAAGCAAATTCTTCAGTGAGCTGGCTCTTAGAATATAGCAAAGTTTCCAGGCATTCTGCAAGTCTTTGACGCATTTCTTCTGGGTCGATGGGACAGAACTTTCTTTCCAGGAATTCACATTCCCATTGGGCGCGTCGTCCCGATTTTACGGAACGACGGCGTTTCAGATACCTCATTTAGGCCCCTTATTAGGACTCCTCTTCCGTAGTCGACGTGTTGTGTGCGAGATCAAGACTAGGGGAGGAGTTCAAAGAGGTTTCATTGTGTGCGCTCTCAGGCGCAGATTTACGACGGATCTTCTTTGTGGGAGGCGCTTGCACTTTTCTTTGTGCCATTAGCTCATCGAGTGTAAGGGACTGCCCCTGCTTCTTAGCTTCGCGAATTTTGGCAAGTGCCCAGTTGATCCAGCGAACTTCGTCAAAGTGTTCGGCCTCGATGAGTGCGACTTCTTCCGCATCTAGGTGTGCCGGATGATGTCGGATCAGAAAATTTGCAAGGTCACTTTTTGTAAGTCGGATCATACCATCAAACTTTGAGTTCAGTTCGTCGAGCCAGCGTTCAAGCTTTGCCTGCTCGGGCTTTTGAAGGGTGAGCCGTTCCGTCGGCTCGCCCTTTGATTCCTTGACTGGTTTGGCTTTCTTTATCTGCTCCATGTGGAATCCTTTTCCAAAAGCCATTTGTAATGTCCTTCGATAAGCACGCGGCCATCGTCTTCAATGGACTCTGGCACCCAGATTTTTTTGATAACGGGTTTTGTGAGCTTGGGACCCTGTGGAGTTTCTTTTCCGTCTGTCTTTGCATCTTTGATTTTAACGGCTGTTTGACAGCCGATAATCGCGACGAGTGCGATTGCAACCGCCGCTAGTTGAAGCCATTTCTTCAAATGGACCTCCGAAGTGAAAGCTTCGTTTGGCAGATTGAGAGAGGTGAACGAAGCTTGAGGAAATGAGGTGGAATAGTGTGGGACAATGTTGTTGCGAGCATGAATTAGGCCCGGTCCCGTAGGGAGTTAGGAACGGCGGCGCGAACGTCGCTGTCCTAAGTCTTCTTTTTCCAAGGGCTTTTTGTCTTTGGAAAGAAAATTTCGGAGGCAAAACCTTGCCACTGTCTTGCCGCCATCTTGTCGCGGTCTTGCCAGCATCTTGCCGTCAAGATCTCTTGGATAGTTTTGTCCTTGAATTGTCCAGAGCGTGCCGGAGCTTTCCAACCTAACTTTTTAAAATCTTCCATCAAAAAGAAATGATGTCGGTCGAGATTGTGAAGCTTTGCCTTTAGCAGAAGATCAAAGATGAACTTCGCAATCGAGAGATTGCCACAGAGCCAGAAAATCATGTCAATTGGCGAATCGAAAACGTCAAAATAGTAAGCGGTCTTCGTGTACTTCAACGGCGACTTGAGATTCACCTCGATTTCAAGAGCAATGCGTGTGTCTTCGCTATCTCCTTTCAACCAAGTAAACCCGTCAGGAATATGATCCCGAGATTCCGAAATCCAATCCGGCAAAACCCCTGACTCAAAAGCTTGAACCTCTTGCTCAGTGATGAAACTGGTATTGTCTAAGAGATCCGGTGCGAAAGGACCAAGTTGAAAAACCGTGGCCCAATAGTCATGAGTCACGCTCTGAGGATTGAAACGCAGTTCTTTGAGATCTCCCAGCTCATAGCGAATTTGAGAGAATCCTTTTTTCGTGAGCTGAAGGACGCGAACTTTTGTTCCTAAGACAGAGTGTTCGGAAATATATCCCTCACGTAAGAGCCGCAGAACGATTTTATAAGACCGCCAAAAGCTAAGTTCATGAAAGCCGAGGACATGGGAAAGTTGATAGCTGAGAATCTTCCATTTCCAAAGTGTACAAAGGAATCTAACTTCTTGGTCAAGAAGCGGGCGCTTCTTTTTCACTGAGTGCGTTCGTTTCCTTGGCCGTTTCTCTGGAAGTCCTTGGCTCCCAGTATTTTGTAATTCGCTCTCGGGCTTCATAAACCTCCTTTTCTGTCAAAAGTGGAGTTTGCACTTCGATAAAATCCGCTCCTTGTTTCCAAATGGCCCGACCCTTGATTTCTGAGTTCAGCTCTGCGGCTCTTCCATTCCCCAGAACAACCATGCTCTGGTTAAAGTGCGAGACAGGAAAGCAAACCACTCCTGGCGTGTTGGCTTTGATGACCGTATCCAGATTCTTTGCATCTGGCTTTTGAACGCCGATCACCAGATTGATTCCGACAGCGCGGCCCATGCGAGCAATTCGGTTCATGATGGAATTGGCGTGACCGAGATCAGAGTTGTTGGGATTTCCCATGGTGGGGACCATCTCCGAAACCTCGTCCACCACGACGATGATTCGTTTTTCCTTTGGACCTTTTCTTGAGGGGCGGCTGTTGTACATCTCAAGGTTTCGAGCCTTGGCATTTCGGAAAGCCTTCATGCGGCTGTCTAAAATGCTATTGATGGACTGAAGTTTGGCACAAGCTTCCTTCGCATCATCAATCAATGTCATCCGGTCAAAGCCTTCAAAGACTTGGTTTTCCATACCGCGCTTGAAGTCGATGAAGTAGATTTCAACGTCCTGATTATTGATAAGAATGACGGTGACGAGCATGCGAATGAATGTCGATTTACCGCCGCCGGACTCACCGGCGATCAAGAAATGCGGCAGCACTTTGAAACTTGCCGTGATTTCTCCTCGAAGACTTAAGCCAATCGGAAAGGAAAAGTCTTTATATCCCAGAAAATTATCCAAGAGCCAAAGATCCGGCATCTTTTCGGTTGTATAAACGATGTCCACATATTCGCGGTTGCCTGACGGATTCTCAATTTTTGCCAAAGAAACGTTGAGACCTGCCTCGATATAGTTTCGAGCGTCCTTGTAAGCTTGGACTGGAAGGCCGCGCCCACGAAGCCGAAGTTTGCGCGTAAACTCATCAAGTGGCACATCGACGACAAACTCAGGCGTTTCTTTGAGCTTTGTTTCAAGACTCGCATTTATGAAAACAGCTTTTAGCTTCTTCTTGATCCTTTCGCGAAGGCCCACACGGAAAAAGGCCCAGCCCAAGAATCCCGAAAATAGAAGGACAATTCCTAGCACTCCGCGAATCCTACCGATCAAAATCGGATGCGATCCGAAAAATCTCAAAAGTGTGTCGTCTATATGAAAGAGCAAGGCACCGCTCAAGGTAATGCCGACGATCCAGCAAGCTACGACAGGCAGTGAGCCTGTCGATGCGCCTCTGTAAATTTCAAGGATTGGCTCAATGAGGGAATAACGAACAAACATCCAAAGTCGGTCCACCATGACAACGAGGTCTTGATGGGGATTTTTCTTTTCACTCATTCCACATCCCCGAAGATGACGAGCACGGGTGTTGCTGAAGCTACCTCGATCCGTGCGTCTTTGGTTCTGAGATCGTTCATCATGTCTTTTCCCGTTTCTAGGGTGGCTGTCGAAACTCCATTAAGAGCCGCGTCTCTGATTGTCGGTCGGCGTTTTTCAAAGGGATTTGAGGAGTAGTCCTCTCTCATGCCATCAGCGACACCACCTAAGAAAATCATTCCGGCACTGGCGGCGAGTCGAAACGCATAGTCAGAGATCTTCTTCCCTTTAAGGCCAATAATTCGGTCTCCTTGGTCAAAGGCAAAAGCCTTGATCTTCTGGGTGGTTTTGTCGGGAGCAATAGCTTTCGTAAATTGAATATAGAGCCGATCCTCACTGGAATTTCCCTTTCCAATGAGAGTCGTTCCTTTCCTCAGAAAAAGGTCGCCATCATATTTGAGATTTTCCGATAAGACCGCTTTCACAAGGCCATTGGAGGCACCACTTGATAAGTAGGCCATGACTTCGGCTCCTGAAGGGACCTCTTTGCTCTGCGATAGACGAATCGGCTTGATGGGCTCGATCTTCACAAGTCCACGCCTTGCCTGGGCCGCAGACCTTGCTCTTGCTTGTTCCGCTTCTAACTCTTTTGCCGCGTTGGTTACGGGCGGCACATAGACACTTTCCGGCGCAACTCCAAGCGAAGGGGCGCGGAAGTAAGAGTCCTTCTTTTCAAGATTTTGCGTGTCCCAGGACATGAGAACCTGGCCTCCCAAAACGAGCAAAGCGATACAGAGTAAAGCAACCTTAAGCGCCCCTTGGGAGACACGATGCTTGCGTCCTTCTTGGATAAGCCCATAAAACTTGGGCCGCCAAGAGTCTGACGAAAGCCCCGGATCATCTGGAATATTTGGATCATTCATTTGTAGCTAACCTCCATCTGGCGATCTTTGGGATCGCGAATGAAAATGATGTCGTCACCACCACTTCCGACGGTGACAAGATCGAAGGCGCAACGACGCTCGGCCATATAGACAAAGACATTAGTGCGAGCGCCGGGCCTTAATGACTTGATCGCCAAGTCGTTCTTGATCTGGCGAAAATCAAAACTGTTCTCTCCTGGCAAGATTTCTTTTGGAGTGACGGGAAAATTCAAGATCGTGAGCCGTCCAAGAGACACACTCACGCGCTGGGTTTTCGAGTCATCACAGACCAGAGTTTTTTCCTTCTTGGGTGGAGCTTTGGTTTGCCCAAAGCTCCATAGAGGAAAAATCAGCAAAAGTGCTAAAAGCGTCTTCATTCCTTTTTCTCCTCTTCAATAGGGTTCACATCGGACAAAAGTAATCCGTATGGATTGGCGTCGGTTCTCTCTGTACTTTCGAGACTCACTTTCAAAGGGAACCTAAGAACTGATCTGAAATTTTGAACAGAAATCAGCCTATCCGCGTTTATGAAAATGGCCTCCTTCGTGATCTTGATTTCGTTTGCGATCACTCTCTGGGTCATCTTTTGCTTGGTGAGTTCGCTTTGCTCTTTGTCTCGGAAGGCTCTTTGCTTGAAGGCAAGATAATCCAAATTTTCGGGATCGGTATTGAATCTTGCAGCAAGAGCCTTTTCCACAAAGATCACTATTTCTTGTTCGGTCGGTTTTGCACTCTCTGCTGTTTTTGCCGTTTTCGAGTAGCATCCGCGTTCAACGATGAGCGGCTCTTTCGTAGCCGTGCTTGTCACGGCCACAGTTAGAAAGATGGCAAGAGTGCATAAGGCGATTGTCAGAATTTTTAGATTTCGATTCTCTTTTTCGAGAGAATCCCATGCGGTCTGAAATTTCATTTCAGGACCTCCATTCGATTAAATGTTGATGATGGGCCGAGAGTCTCCTCACGGAGATTTCGGATTGCGATTCGTAGATTTTGGACCAGGAGCTTTCTTTTGTGTCTGTCGCTGATCCCATTTCTTCTTCAGGTTCTGGGCGTATTGAACTGTGCTCTTTGTACCTCGATAGAAGGTGGCTATCCTGCCGGGCAACTTCCCGGCCATTCCCGTTGGCGTGAGAGCCGCCGCATTTTGGAGAAGACCTCCAAAGGAACTGGCGACCTCAGAAATCCCAGCACCCAAAAAGCTCGCCGTAATTTTCGGAGTCATTGCCACCGAGTAGGCAAGCATCAGGTTCAGGATAATGGCCGTCAGAAAGTCAATTTCCGCTTCAGGCTTGTTGATGTCTGAAACTGCAAAACTCCATAAGAGCGCAGAGAAGACACAAAAAAGGATCTTCCACACGCAAACTTCAATCAAAGACCGATAGAGCTTTGCCGTCGCTCCCGCCGTCACTGGCAAAACGTAGAGGGCGATCAGAATCGGAGACATGATGTAAAGAAGCATCCAGACAAACATGAACATGGCGTCGGCGAAGTACACGACTAGGTACAGAATGAAAAACGTCAGAAACGAGATGATAACAAGAATCGAATCCTTGATTGATACCCAGGAAAGCGTGAGACTTCCCACCTTGTCGGACATGCGCTCAAGAACCAATTTATAGTTTGTAAATGCACCCAGTTCGCTCGTTATGGCATCCGTGAAACTCGCAAGCATGTTCATCATTTCGGGAGTCGCGACAAAGAGAATCGCCGCAATAAAAACCCGACCGATCAGAGTCACAAACTGCGGAGTCCCGCCGAGAGGGAGCTTAAAATATTCAAGAATCAGAGCGACGGAAAGGACCGTCAGCACCATCACATAGAAGACCGAGGAAAAGACCTGATGAAGGGTCCTCGCCTCGGTTGCAAGCCAAGATATATCCATTAGAACCTCGGAAACTCAAATTTCACCTCTTGTTTTTTCATGCGTGTTCTTAAGGAAGCCGCCTGACTCATGAAGGCCTCGGTTCCTTGTTTTTCCTTTTTGTTTTGTACGGCGAGAGCCTGAGCTTGGATCTTAAGCCCCGTTGCGGTGGCTCTGAGTTGTTGGTTCATGACATGAACCATGACGCCCAAGGATTGAGCCGTCAGTTTCTGCGCTCCGCCTGGGGATACTTCGTGGGAAAAGATCTTGATCCTTTCGCCAACCTTATCCAGCTCCTTTGCATAATCATAAAGGGCATTATTGACGGAGATCGCTTCGGCCACGACGCGATCCGTGTCTTCTTGAGGCACGCGATCTGGTGAATCAACCACGGTGCCGTAGGAGCCATTCAGATGTTTCACCAAGTCCTGAACTTTTTTGAGTTCCTTGTAGAGGCCAGGGTCGATATACGGCCCCAAGCTCTCGACAAGTTTAAGCGAGTCGTTGATCCCTCGGTTGATGTCCCTCATGAGATTCAAAGTGTCTTGGCCGCTTTGCACGATTCTTTGCAGTTCATAAAGCTGCTTGATTGCCTGAACAAGAATCTGCGTTAGGACGGCCACGTCTCCGCCAAAGAGATCTGCTCTTGACGGCAACGGCGCCGCCAAAAGACAGAGCGATAGAGTAAAAGACAAAATCCGCTTTATCAAGCAGCCTCCTTTCTGAGACCATTTGAGGCCCCTTCGGGATACAAGTTTGCCAGTTTCTTCAGAAGCTCGATGTCTGAGAGAGAGTGAGATTCTCGTTTGGTCTTCTCAATCAAGCCCAGGTCCGTGGGATCTGTCGTGAAAAGCCAATACTCAAGAGGAGTCGATTCAATCCGCACAACTTGACGTTTATCATCGGCCATTAAGAACGCCTCTGAATATTTCCCTTTTTCTGATCCCAAAGATGCAATGAGGCCCATCTCGCGTTCGTTGAGCTGTAGAGCAGATTTAAGACTTTCTTGGTTGGCTCCCTTTTGTTTCAAGATCCACTTGATGGAAGAGTTCGGGAGTACGGCCCCGGCAATCTGACTTTTCGAGAAGTCATCCATCGTTTGACTGATGGCAATGGCGGAGGCGCGATATTTCCGAAAAGTCCTGAAGACATCTCCGATAAAGAGACTTGCCGCTTCATCTTGCAAAAGACGCCAACACTCATCAAAAACCGTGAACTTCATTTGTGTCCGGTCTTTTTGTACCTCTCGCCAGATCAGATCCGTGATGATAAAAAGACAAACGGACTGCAATTCAGGGTGAGAGTCGAGCCCCTTCAGATCGAAGCACACGACCTCCTTTTGAAGACTGACCGATGTCGGGCGATCCACGAATTTTCCGAAGGGCGAATCGCCGCACCAAAGCCCGAGAATCCTTCCCAGCCTTTTGATTTCAGGATCAGTGTATTGATCGAGACGGCCCTTGAGGTGAGAAAGAGTGGCATTGGATTCATTCTCAAGGACATCCTTGATGGTTTTTTCAATCTCAGCCTTTTCGAGCTTCCCAAGGCCGGGTCTTCCACTTTCCTTTGTCATAAGTTCAACCAGAGCGACCAAGAATTTGATTTTTCGGTCCATGCCCTCAGAGTCGTTCAAACTGATTCCATCGAGCGAAAAAGGATTGATCGCAATATCAGACTTGATCCCCAGTTCGATATACTGACCATTGAGATTTTCGCAGACCCTGCGATAACTCGCGCCCACATCCAAAATGAAAATTTTCGGAGACTCTTTGAGCATCTGGGAAATCAGCGAATTGGCAAAATAGCTTTTTCCAGCTCCGGAGCCACCGCTCACAATCATATTGGCGTTATCACCAGAGAACGGGTCGAAGGGCAGGAGGCCACCTTCACGATTTCTTAAGAGCACGCGTGGGATACTGTGTCCCTTCCAATTCCCAAAGACAGGGAGGAAGTCAGCAAGGACGCTAGTATTGACCTTGATGGAGCGCTCTTTTGATCTTGCATTTGGAATCGCAATTTCCGTGAAAACGTCAAAGCCCGCAACGGTTTCAAGCATTCCCTCTGCACCATTCATTTCCCGGAACGCCTGAAGAACACTTGCAACTTGGTCCTCAAGATCTTGTTCATCTTCGCTTTGCAAGACGACATTCAAAGCAAAACGGAAAACCTTTTCCGTTCCCTGAATCATTGCCTCTAGAATCGATTCGATATCCTGAAGTTTCGCTTGTGCCTCTAAGTCGGAGACGCCAGTTTTTCCGACGACCGAGGCATAAGCCATGCGTCTTTGCATTTGAAGTGTCGAGACCTCCTTGGTTTGATCTTCGACATCAATCGAAAGCATGAGACGAGACTTAAAGGGCAGCTCTTTTAATTTCTCAGCCATAGATGCAAAGGTCTGCTCCGGCAGCATTTTGAGCGAGAGCACTTTATGATAGGTCTTTCCTAAGATGAAGTGGTCAAGCCCCAGCACGGCGTCGGTTACAATGATCTGATCTCTCACATCCTGAGCTGACATACTAGGAGCCCCGATCTTGTGCCCAGGATTCCATTGTTCAAAAATCATCCCGAACACCTCTTGATCTGTCAGTCTTCGAGATTCGACTTCGACGGCCAGAAGTGACGCCGTGAGGTTTTCCAAAATTCTCTCGAAATGACGGATCTCTCTTTGAAGAAGATCTTCCGAAAGGTCCTTCCTCTTATTTGAGAACAAAGAGAGCCATCCCACTTTTTCCGGAGGTTTCTCGAAGGCCTTTCTTACGAACAGAAAGAGGTTCTGCTTTGGAAGAAGACCCGCTTGATCGAGTTCCGAAAATTTAAGAACCCGCTCTTTGACGATTTCCTTCGTCAGATCAGAAATGTTATCAGAAGAGGTTTTTTCGTGCGTTTGAATGACTTCCAAGTTCCCTGGAACAATTTCCTGGGCAAACTGCAAGGAAAGGCCGGAGGGAAGTCCATTCAAGAACTGCCTGAGCTTTTCTTTGAGTGTGTTGATTGCTTCGTCGTCAAGTGCTGAAATATCCAGGGAGGAAATCTTGAGTCCGGCCCCTAGACTGAAATCTTTGAAAACGGCGATCCCGTCCTCAAATCCCCATATTTGAAGACGGTTTGAGAGGGTTGCATCCATCACGGAGCGATCCTCGCTTTCAGTTTTAAGAGTTGATTAGTTTGGCTTGTCCTCAAAAACGCACGATAGATTCCGGGCGTAAGATGATAGCGCAGCCAGTGCATGAGATACCCATCCGCTTTTCCTTGCTTCATGGCCCTCAAGAATGCCCCTGCGATGAGCGTCGGCCCAAACGTATAAAAGAGTTTGTAAGCCGAAGCTGAAAACAGGAAGTTCAGCAGGCAGAGAAGGAAGCTTAAGAGAAAAATGTCGATGATCTCAAATCCGAGAATCAGCGTCTTTTTCTCTAGGCACTTATAGACGGTTGATGAGCTCAAACCCATTGAGTCGCCTCAGTTCACCATCGACTGAATGAACGAGACGATGGAACTTGCTCCGAAAACGACACAGGCGCCAATCACCGCGAGAACCAAGTGGGCTCGGGCATTAGGATTCCCGGTAATGTAACTGAATCCGGCGAACACGAACCCCAGGATGGCCGCCACAGGGCCAATACGCCCCACGAGCATGTGCTGGACGTTTTCCAGAGACGATTGAACGCTCGCATGGGCTGTGCTTGAAATCAACCCGGCGAAAAAAGCAAAGGAAGACCGGAACAGATTTTTCATCTGCATAAAAAGTGCTCCCGACCCTCAGAAAGGGTCTAAAATGTTTGGTTTGGATTTATTGTGTTTGGAAGAAGCGGCGTGATTTACGCCGCTTTCAAACTTTCAGAAAGGCTTTGAATATTGGGATCAAGCTTCAGGTAGTAAACCTGTCGCAGATCGGGAAGATGGATCTCGATGACATTCTTGTCGAAAAGCTGGATCGCAGATCCGACTTTGCAAAAGAATGTAGGGCTTCCATCTGCCTTTTTCTTTTTCCCCGAAAAGACCAGATATTCTCCCAAGCGATCCCGGTGAGGGACGACGTGGAAGGGAATTCCCGGCAGAATACGAAGAAAGAGCGTGTAATGACTTTCGCTTTCCTTCTTGTTCGCTGATCCTACGATGCGAAACGGACGATCATTTTCCAGGTGGCTGATGACGAGATGACGTTTTTCGAGATTTTGCGTGTTCATGACTTAACCTCCTCTGCGGATATATTTTTTAGATTCCAGTTCTTCGAAGCGTTCCCGAGTAAGATCGGGCTCCGATAACCAGCGAACGAATGCTTTGAAAATACGTTTAATGAGTTTCATGATTTGATTCCTTTAGGCCGTAACCGTTTTTTTGTGTTTTCTGATTTCCTTTTGAATTTTCCTGACTGCGCTGTCGATCAAGTGGTCCGCCTCTTCCCAGGCGACCCCGATACGATCCGCGACTTGTGCGATGGTGTATGGTTCCCAAAACCGTAAGAAGACGGCTCTGCGCTCTTGTTCATTCAAAGCGCAGAGTGCCTTCTCGATGACATGCTGGTATTCATCCACGCCCAGCACTTCATCTGTCGGGAGCAGGACCACTTCCTCTTTGAGTGCCCTCAAAGATCACCTCCCGTCTTAAAGACAAATTCGGAGTTCTTTGTTTCCGCATCGAAGATGCGTCGGGCCTGATCTTGCTGATTTTTAGATTCTGCTTTCGACCCTCTACTTATGGAGAAATCGGTGCGGTCTTTCTTCGTAAGTTCTCGGCAGGACGAAGCTTTCACGCGTTCCTGTCGCCCACCTTGAAGGATCTTTTCTTTCAAGATCTGTTTTTTGATTTTCTCCAAAGCGCGAGCCTTGAGGGTTTTCACACTTGATCGGCTGATTCCTAAAAGCTCGCCGATCTTTCGCTCTGACAATCCTTCCCAGAAAGTCGAACGGATCACATGCTGTTGTCGGGGTGTAAGAATGTCGCGGCAGATCCGGCGCAGCTCTTTGGCTACCGAGTCCATCCGGTCGCTGTCCTTGCCTTCCCAGATGGTTTCAGGGAATGAATCAAGGATCTCGTCGCTGACGAAGGACGGGAGTTCTCTTTGATAGACTTCCTCCTGATCGACAGTTTCCGAAAGAAATTGCTCCCAGGTTTCCAAAGACCATTCTTTGGAAATAGCCTTGATCTGTGCATCGGATTTGATCGAGCCGTTTTTATTCAGCCACGGGCGGGATTGATTTGTGATTTCATTTGTCATGGAGTTCTCTCCTTGTTTTGAGCCCGGCGTGATTGCCAGACGGGAGAACCCAAAAGCGAAATGTGGGGAAATGTGCCGTGCCTGCGTAAGTTATTGAGGCTGCACGGGAATTTGAATATTTAGGGAGAAATCCAAAAAATGGGATTTTGGGGTTTTGGTACGAAAAATTGGATCGGGTTCAAAAAATTGGATTTGGACCGAGATTCGGAAATGAAAAGCGCCGTAAGTGAAGCCCATTGGATCTGGGAAACTTACGGCGTTCAGTTTTTTGGATTTACAGAAAAAGCATGGTTCAAGAAATGATTCGCTTCAAAACTTAAGATCCTACAGAGTACTTATTTTGCCGCCTTGCGCCTCGTTTTGTGTCAGTGGGCACTATATACATCAACCACTAATAATTCAGGCGCTAGTGATTTGTGCTTGAAACTTTCCACTGACCTAGGAAGTGTAAACTTTAAAACGAGGTTCGATAATGAAATTCAAGGAATTACCCCAGGGGTTCTACCAAATCACCCAAGCACGCAAAACCGCAGGCACAGTTTTTATTCAAAAATTCGAGAATCCAGAAAACCTTCCTATCAGCATTATTTTCCCTGAGCCGATCGAAGTCACTTCGGGTGGAAATATTGTTTGTAGCAAAAACTATTTCACACCTGAAAATCTAGCAGAGAGAGACGTTGAATTTAAAACATTTGAAGAGATTAAAAAGGAACGGAAAGCGTTTGGTGCGAGAATCAGTCATGTCACTCGCGGGATCAATGAGAATAGACCACTTAAAGGTAAACCTTTAGAGCTAGCTCTTAGCTTACTTCGATGCGATGACCCGGACGCCACAATAAATTCAGATCCATTCTATCAGGGCATTGCTAAGAAGCTGGAAGCTGGTGAGCCTCTAACTCCTTATGAACAGCACATGATGGTTGATGTTCATTTGGTTCATGCAAGGTTTTAAAGTTCAAATTCAGATTGCACACCTTCAAACTCTGATACCAGCGTTCTAGATCAAAAAAACTTTGGGAAGGACATAGATCCCGTCTTGACTGGCTTCGATCACATCCTGACGGTCATAGTCACTTGTAGAGAGGATTCTAGGAAGTTCTGAAGAAACTGCTCTTAGGACTTCCAGGCCGGAGCGATCTCCGCCCAGGTTGTAATCAAAAACAAACTGAACACCAGCTTGGTCCCGAGTTGCAGCTCGCCAGTCGTCAAAGTCCTCTAGCGATGCGCAATAAACCGAAGGGCTCGCGAGCGATCTTTGAACTCTCATGAAGTCCTCGGGATCATCATCCACGACGACATTAACCCTGGCTTGGCTCAAAGGCGGTTGAGCAACAAAGAGAGTGTCCTGAACGGCGATGGGTAGAGATAGCTCAACAGTCGTCCCCTTGCCAGATTCTGATGTTAAACCAATATCTCCACCCCAGCGATGAATGCAAGATTTGGCGTGGGAAAGTCCGAGGCCAGAACCATGCTCTTTGCCGAATGTAAATCCTGGAGAAAAGAGTTTATCCTTATTCTCATTCGAGATGCCTTTTCCATTGTCAGTAATCCGAATGTGCAGAGTCTGTCCTTGTTTTTCGGTCTCAACACGAATGAGTCCGTGAGTAGCGCGCGGATCAATAGCTTCAAAGGCATTCTGCAATAAGTTCCCGATCACGCGGCGGAAGTGATGCGGTTGAACGCGGACGACACTGAGAAGGTCAGAATTTATTTTTAGTTCTAATCTTGTTCTTTCAAACAGAAGCCTTTTTTGCTGAATCACTTCTTTGATAAGGGCTTCGGCGACATGAAGTCTTTCACCGTTTCCTGAGATGTCGGCCATCTCCTCCTTAATCTCTAAATCCTCAATCATTCCATGTATAGACGAGATCACAGAACTCATTTGCCGATGAGCGACGGATGAAGCAATGTCCGCTTCGGAAAGAACAGTTAATGCTTGAAGAGGTGATCTAATATCATGTCGAACTTGTCGGACGACCTCGATAAACTTCTCATTCTTTTTTAGTTCCAATTCCGTCGCCATTTGAGCTTCGCGCAAGGCAATGGCTTCGCGGTTTTGTTCAAGAATCTTTTCTTTCAAATTTTGAACGGACTTGCGTAGATTCTTACCGCTTCCGGCTCCTTTTACCACAGATTCCAAAATCCTGCTGACAAGTCCTCCGGTTGATTTGTCGGTAGAAAGCCCAAGAGCCGTTTGCAGCTCCAAGTTGAATCTTCTTTGAGCGACGATGGAAATCTTTCTTGCCAACCACGAAAAGCCCAAAACGCACGCCGCAAAAAGAGTCCCGAGGAATACTGCCCAATAGAAGAGCGATCTAGAAACAAGTTCCTCTCGTAGAATGAAGAACAAGACGGCTGCATCAGACCGCGCCTCGATTTCGCATTGAGATCGGCGATATGAACTTGAACTGGCGTCTGAAGGTACAACCCCATAGGCCGTGTTGTGTTCTTTTATCTGCACAAATGCCTTGGAGTCTGGAAAAGTGAATGAGAAAAGTGTTCTCGCGCTCTCAATGGCCTTGCTCATTGATCCTGTTTGCACCTCTTCCGTGATGACAGCGCAGATCTCATCAATCTTTCGATCTTGCGAAGACTCTTCAAGGTGTCGTCCGATTGCGTGAGCAATAAGAGAACAGACAAGGGCCGCGACAAATGAAAAAGATACGAGTCTTAACATTCTCATAAGACAGGCATCCTTTCTGGAATCACAGGATCGAATCCAAGGGAATTTGCCTGAGCTATGACGTACTTACGCCCATCTTCGGTGAGCTGCCGAGGAACAAACAAGGGCATAAGATCGCCGCCAAACACAAACGAAGCGAAAAGTGGAAAAGGAAGATCCCACTTTTTAGCGAGATCTATAGAATGAAGACAGCAAGAGGAAAATTTAATTTTTTCTTGATCCTGTCTGTCGTCCGAAAGACAGAAATCGGTTTTGCCGCTCATGTACCACAGAGTTTCCGCCGCCAAGGGGTCTTGATTGCTTCCGAAAGCAATGTCGGCTCCGAGTTTATCCACCGCCTCATAGAGAGCTTGTGCCCACTTGGAGCTTTGCCGAAGGGAGTCCGTCGCTTCAGAGAAATGTCCAAAGCTAAGCCCCTGGGTGACAGGGTTCGTGCAGATCGCAAATCCCGCAGTGGTTGTTTCCGTTCTATAGCGTGAGAGACAAGAGTGAATTCCCATTCCCGTTATCGACAGTTTGCCGATCTCGATGAAACCCTGCCATCTCCAGCGTAAAAAGCTGCTTACAAGTAGGCTGCGCTCTAACGCCTCGGAAAGCGCATTTTCTATCGAACGATGTTGATCCGTGTGAATAGCCCATCCGTTTGTCGTCCAAAATTCCATTAGTAGAGGGTTGTAAGATTCCCGGCGGGACGAGATCGAAAGCTTACCACTGGGGTCGATACCTATCGCCTGAGCCCATATCGAAGACGGCTTAGAGCGGAAAAACTCAAACGCGGCCTTTCTTTCTAACCATTCGCCAATGCAACGAGTGGCGGCTTCAACCTTTGTCAGACCTCTTCCGCAAACTGAGACAAAGCCTACCTCATCCTGAAAGCCCGAGCTGCACAGAAAATACCTATGCCCAGCCACGGACTTTTCATCCATACGCAAGGGGGCCTTCGCCTGGTCGATGAACCAAGAAATCATGGCCGAAGAGTTCTGAGTCCCGTTGTGGGTGGCGAGCGTTTGCAGCATCGTCTAGTCGATCCTCCGAAGCTTCCACAGCTCGACCTCGGCGTCAGGAGCCTCTTGGATTCCCAAGTCTATGCTTTGCTTATGAAGGACAAGGATTTTTTCAAAGAATAAAGGCACCACATGACCTTCTTTCAAGAGCCACTTCTGATAGTCCTTAAGAACACGAACTTGTTTTTCATCGAGTTCAGGGGTTTCGGCTTCCTTAAGATCCACCGGGGAGTTCTTCAACTTTCCAGTCATAAAGCGAAGCTGCACGGCGGGGTAGCGTTCTGAAGCCGCATAAGGGGTTAAAATGTAATCGACGCGCTTGATTGCATCAGGATTATCAAACATTTTCGGATAGTCCTCACGAGAGAGCACTACAAGCTGAAGATCGCTTCCGAATTTTTTGAAGGTCGCGGTCAAGTGATCCAGGAATTCTTTTTGAAAGTAGGTAAAGGGAACTCCCAAGCGGATGATCTTAGAGGTCTCGCTGGGTAGTTCGTTTTGAATGGATTCAACATCCAGCCTATATGCTTTTTCAAATGGCAAAAGACTTGTGGCAGGCAAAAGATCTTCAAAAGGACTGCTCTTCCAAATCTCTTGTAGGACTTGAAATGCCACTTTCTGCTGTTGGGCTGTCGGAGAAACGCCAGAAAAATAAATCAGAGTTGAGGGTGAGGATTTTAGGACTTCGATTCCGTGCGCACGCCAATTTTTCTCACCAGTTGGAAGCGGATTTTTCATAAAAATATCGAGGTCCCCGTTGAGCATTTTCTCTTCACAAAGTGCGAGGTCTTCTAAGGGGATTTCGATCCTTTCGGGAGAATCAGGAAACTCCTTGGAAATGAGGCTCAATGGATTTCTCTTCAATACAAACTTCAATGCCGGATCAAAGGACTCCAAAATGTACGGGCCGGAAAACCGGGTTGCTTTAATCGTAAGATTCTTGTCATCTTGAATATCGCGCGAACTCCAAACACCTGTCTCAGGAGAGGCAAGTTGAAGAAGAAAAGAACGATAACGTCCTTTCAACTTAATGTCCAAAGTGTGGTTGTCCACCACCTTCAGACCTGAACACTCATCTTGCATGGACTTGAGAGATTCGCATCCTTCGACATAATCCCACAACGGAAAGTGGGACGATGATTTGCGAATCAAGAGGCGCTTAAGTGTTGCTGAAAAATCATGGGCCGTAATAGGGCTTCCATCGCTAAAGACAATGTTCTTTTTGATGTAAAACCGATGAGTGTTGTTGGGAAAAATCTCCCAGCGTTCGGCGAGCATTTCTCGAAAGCGACCCTTGGTCGAATCGTATTGAATAAGACCGGAAGAAAGGTGATCGAGCATATACCAATCTCCGGTCCACACGATATTCGCAGGATCGGGGATCTGTTTGCCAATCGGAAAGCGGACTCGCAAAAGGTCAATTTTTGAGAACGACTTTGTTTTATTCATAAAAATATATCCTCCCGCAAGGGCTGCAAGTCCGACTAGCAAAAAGAAAAGAAGGACCTTTTTATCTCTCATTGCGATTTGAGTCTTTGAAAGTCGAAGTCAATAAACAAGACTGACATCCCATCAAAACCATATCGCCTTCGGTCAGGCCGCTTCCGTCTTTCAGGTATTGGTCAAGGCGCTCACAAATGCCTTTTTCTTGAAGCTCCTCAATAAGCTTGACCTCGTTCTGAGTGAGGCTTTGTTTTAATTTTTCCGATTCGGGGCTTCCTTGGGCCAGTACGCAGGCGATTCCAACAAGTAACGTTCCGGTTGTTGCCATGTTATATACTCCTCTTCGTTAGGTGATCTCGATTTCTTGCTGAGATCGTTTGGATTTTGTTTCAAGTCGAAGCCATTCCTCAGCATTGATTCCGAGAAGTTTTAAACGATGATTCAATGTGGACTTGCTCATGCCCATACGTTGCGCAGCTTCCTTTTGGGTAGCTGCATTCCGTAAAGATCCAGTGATGTAGTCCGTTTCAATCATTCGCATATAAGTTTCGTATCCCACGGCTTCAAGATTGAGCTTCGGAATGACTTTGAGTTTTCTTTCAAGAGCGTCGGCGAAGTCCCTGGGCTCGATCACGTCCGATTTTGATTCTCCAAAAAGCTGCTCAACCATATTGCGAAGCTCCCGGACCTCGCCGGTCCAGGGATAGCTTTCCATGAGGCGAATTGTAGCGGCCCGGAAATGCTTTTGAATCTTGGTCTTATAACGAATTTCTTTTGCGAAATACTCCACCAGAGGCTCGATATCTTCTCGGCGCTCTGAGAGAGGCGGGATCTTCACGATATAGGTCGCTATGCGATAATAGAGATCCGGCAAGAAGGTTCCGACCTTCATCATTTCGATCAATTCAGGCTTTCCGGCGGAAATGATCTTGAAGTCACAAGGTCGCGCGTTCTCTGATGTATCTCCAACGCGCACGACTTTTTTTTCTTGAAGAACTCGCAAAAGCTTGGCTTGGGCTGGAAGCGAAAGATGATGGATCTCATCCAAGAAAATGACTCGACCCTTTGCCTGTTCAAAGAGTCCCTGGCGATCTTTATCAGCCCCGGTAAAGGCTCCTTTGACAACGCCGAAGAGTTCACTTTCCATCAAGTGCTCGCGTCCGATAAAAGTTGAGCAGTTCACCGGGAGAATTTCGTTAAAGTCCTTAGCAAAGGCGTGGGCAATGACTTCTTTTCCCGTTCCCGACTCACCTAAGATCAGGGTCGGAGCGGGAAGGCGTTTGAAGTTTTCAGCGCGTTTCAAAATGTCCAGAAGTGCTTCGGATCTTCCTATGATTCCTGAAGCTGAGAGTTTTCTTTCGACCTCTAATAGAGGTAACGTCTCGCCCGCTAAAATACGACGTTCATGCTCAAAGCTCTGAATGGCTTTCAGAATCGGATTGAGCAGCACTTCACGACTTGAGCCCTTGGGAATGAAACCGACGGCCAAGCCTGTTTTGAGCAATTCGGTGAGGGTTTCCTGAGTGAGATCTCCCGTGGCAAAGATGATTTGCAGTTCGGCGTACTGTTTGCGGATCGCAAGAGCCAATTCGTCGCCTTTGATGCCTGGAAGGTGTTGGTCAATGATAGCTACGGCATACGGGGTACTCGTCTTAAGAAAATTTAAGGCTTCCTGGGATGATTTAGCCCAGTCAATTTCTACCGAAATTTCTTTGAGAGCATATCTAACGGCATCAACGAAGACCTTATCGTCCTCGATGACCAGGATTCGCGTCTGGCCTTTGACCATGCCTGCCCCCTTTCCGGCCTCATGGATAACCACGGGATATGGGAGCCCTTTACAAGGGACGTGCCATTATTTTTGTTTACCAAAGTCGAGTTTATTTAGAGATCAGTTGGAATAAACTTAATATTGATGAAGAAATTTCTCGGCGAAATCACAAAATGCTGGCAGGTGGGGGCGTATTGATACCAATAAGATTACTTATCTTTAAGCTTCCAGCGAATCAGCAGATAACGGATGAGGCTTGCGAACTCCCTTTTCTCCTCTTCAGATAGCTCGCGACCAAGCTCGTTCCACTCTATTTCCCCTCGGGAAAGCTTACTGGTTTCTGTCTGTGGAAGGTTCTCAAGAGTCGAGGCAGAAACACCCCGTGCAAGCAGAAGACGGATCATAGTGTCTGCATTCATGGTTTTGCGCTTAAGGTTAGTCCTCAGAGTTTCAACGCTGATTCCTGCGGCCTGGTGTCAGCCTCGACATGGCCCACGGATCTCACGTTGTAGTCTAGGGGCTTTAAAGGGATCATTGTCTTGATATACTTCCCAGCCCTCGTGCCACTGTTCCAATGACGGCGGTATTGAGCTTTATAAGGTCGCAAGTAAACGTCGATGGTTGTCTTGCTCATTTGTAGCAATAAATGTTTAGTCACCTCGGGCGCATCGTAATGAATGATCCAACGAGGTAGGGCCTTCTTCATACGACGAGAACACAACTGACCCATATCCAACCACAGCCTCTTTAAGTGCTGGATCACGAAGTCGTTGTAAATGCGGCGACGTCCGCGCGACTCTTGCGGTTTTTTAGTCTTGATGGAATTCAATACCCTAATGGCACTTTTTCTATGAACTTTTAAATTTTTCTCCAGCTCATCCAAAATGAGACGCTTCTCTTTGCGACACGCATTCTGGTAACGCTCACTCATAACTCGAACATAGTCCCATTTGCTAGACCCTTCCACTAAATCACCTCCCTGTGATTTCAAGGACTTAAGGCTAGCTGATTCGGTAACACTATTTAACGGGCAATGAGGTTGGGGACGAAAATCTGGATCTCGTTTTGAGGCATCTTCGGTAACATTTATTTCCGGGCAATTCGTACTTTAGTGTGTAGGCCGAGGTTGAGTTTGTCAGCAAGATCATGCTGCTTTTTTGAGATCAGCTACTAGTACTTGCCCCTGTTCGGTGCTTTCGCAAAATACTTTATAGTCCCTGAGATACTCATGA
>BOLD01000015.1 GCA_016861345.1 Oligoflexia bacterium | reverse complement strand
TTGATGGGCATGGTTGGTCTCCTGTCATTTAAAATGTCGTGTGGTAACAACATGTTAAACACAGATTCCAACCCATGCTTCTTATCTCTTTGACGCTCTATCTCCCACCATCAACCGTGGAGAACCACCATTTAACCTTCGGTTTATTCTCCGATTTTTTTAAGAAGCAAAAGATTTTGTATCTGCCTGAGGTTTTCGAAATAGCAAAGTGACCTGAGTGCCATGCTCTTGAGGGTTGTCGTGAATGGATTGGCTTTTCACCTCGATCGAGCCCCCAAAGGACTCCATATAAGTTTTCACAAGGGGCATTCCAAATCCAGTGCCCTTTTCGCCATCCGTGCCTAGCCGAGTTGTTTGAGATGAGAAATGAAAGAGATTGTTCAGAATAGCCTTGGGCATTCCTACGCCCGTATCCGTGATTTGTACTTGAATACAATCTTCAAGATTTTTGAGCTCAATTGATATTGAAGATCCTTTTTCCGAGAACTTAATCGCATTTGAAAGAATATTGCAGAGAATGACATTCGTGGTGCTGATCATCTCAGCAAAGGCAGAGTATTTTTCGTGTTTATCATAAATTGTACGGATTTCGATATTTTTTGCCGATAATTTTTCTTTGACCAAATCAACGGCCTCGCCAACCAGGTAGACAAGGTTGGTCTCTCTAATTTGTGGTTGTTTTTTTCCTGACAGAATGGCCTGTTGCTCGCGGACGTGGTCGATTAAGTCAGTCATATTGGCTATGGCTCGGTTCATTCGCTCGAGACTCTTTGGAGAGTTCTTTCCTTGCCCAATGAACTCTGCACTAAATTTGATGATAGCCAACAAATTTGCGATATCATGGGACAGCATTCGCACAAGAGTCGTGTTATGTCCGACAGATTCAGTTAGTTGCTCGTTTTTACGAGTAATCTCTTTTTGCATCAGAAGATGTTGAGTGCGTCCAGCAAGGGCAATGACGACCATGAAAAAGGCAGATCCAAGGGAGCCGATGAATTTAAAAAAAACAAAATCCCGTTCAGAGATGATGTTGGTAACCGTCAGCCCAAATAAATGTGGCTGGGCAAGCGCCAGGGCACCCAAGCAGTAGATGGCAACCCAGGTCAGAGCGTGACGCCGTTGAAACATCACAATGCTGAGAATTTGAACGGTCGAGAACCAGAGCACTCCGGGTGAATGAATCCCTCCTGCCCAGAATCCTCCGATAACGAGAATAAAAAGGCCTGAGGTCATAAAGAAGTTACTCGCAAAAATTGGTTTTTTTGTTATATAAAAAACAGGAATCGCTAATAGAGAAATCCCCAGGGCGGCCCAGCAGCAAATTGCAATTGGCGTGTAGCCAGCAAATGTGTACGAAGCTGAAAAAATAGCAATTAAAGGAATGCCAACAAGTGCGATGGTGATAAAGATCTTGGAGCTCGAGAGATCTTTTCCACCCAATTCACGAATGGATTTTGGAGTAAGGGAAAGCAAGATGTTATCAAAGGACTTCATTTAATTAGTGTCAGAGATAATGGAGCTTGATACAACCGGCTTTGGGCCTGAACTTTTATGTTGAGAAATCTAACTGGACTTTTATCAAGAGGTTCAGGGTCTAAATTTGAATACTATTTACGAAGTAAGCAATCCATTTCCTCAGTGCTGCTGAAAAGCTTATGCACTTTTTCCGTCAAAAGAACCAGGATGCCAGTTGGAGTTTTCTTGATCGTGAGAGAGTGTGTCACATCACTTCCATACTGTTCATCGGGCTGAGTTGTTGAGGAGATCTGAATGGACTGTTTGGTTTCTGAGAAACTTTGCAGGATGTGGCGCCTATAGTTTTCAGAGAAATTGTAGTTGATAAATGGCCCCTGGATAACGCCGGTTTTGGGCTCAACGTCTTTATCATTGTAAAGCGAGGCTCCAAACGCGGGTTGTCCATAGAAGTTTGAAGAGTCAGTCAATTCAAAAGTGCAAGCCGCTCTATCTTGGTTAAACCCGTGGTAAAGGCCGGGCTGAAGAGTTTTGAAGATGGCTTCGACTTTCCCGCTGGCGAAGACTGGCAGTAGTAACGCAAAACAGAGTGTTAAAAATAATTTAAAGCTCATGGAACCTCCGAAATCCTTTGTACTATAACAAAGATAGTTTGCTCGTGCAGGTGTCATAATTATTGACAGTATTTCTTTCATTATGGGGTTTTCATTTGTTATATAATCTCAATGGAGTCTGTATGAGAGTTAAAATAGTTGGATTATTTTTTATTCTGGTCGGCTGTGCCGCGATGACTTCGGTGCGAGCGAAGAGCGATCATTTTGATGGAAAAAAGTTTTATAACCAAAGCCCCGTAGAAAACAAAAACTTTTGGACCTTTATTAAGTGGCAATTTATTTCAGAGCCAAAGCCCTGGCCAGAGAGCGTGCGTGACAATATTGATTACAAGCCAACAGAGATTCTCACAGATTCGAATATCGCAGTGACCTTTGTGAATCATGCAACGGTATTAATTCAGGTTAAGGGATTCAATATTCTTACAGACCCTGTTTGGTCTGAGCGGGCAAGTCCTTTTACCTGGTTGGGTCCCAAGCGAGTTCGTGAGCCGGGGATTGATTTTGAAAAACTGCCGCCGATTCAATTGGTTTTGGTTTCACATAATCATTATGACCATTTAGATTTACCCACTCTCAAAAAGTTAAATGATCGCCACCATCCTCAGTTTCTTGTGGCATTAGGAGATCGAAAATTACTCGAAGGTCATGGAATTCAGAATGTGCAAGAGATGGATTGGGCAGAGTCTTACGGCATTCAGGATCTGAAAGTAACTTTTCTTCCTACTCAGCATTGGTCAGGTCGGGGATTTTTAGATCGATACGAAAGTCTCTGGGGGGCCTACTTGATTGAACATAAAAATAAAAAAATCTATTTTGGCGGTGATTCGGGGTATGCCTCTCATTACAAGAAGCTCAAAGATGAAAAAGGTTCTGTTGAACTCGCCTTTTTGCCTATCGGTGCCTATGAACCACGATGGTTTATGAAAGATATGCACTTGAATCCTGCCGAGGCTGTGCAGGCCCACGAAGATTTGGGAGCAAAGACCTCAATTGGGATTCATTTTGGGACATGGCAAATGTCGGACGAGGGAATTGATCATCCCGAACAGGACCTTGCAATTGCTCTAAAAGAGAAAAACCCTATAAACCCATTTCTCACTTTGAAGCACGGCCAAACTTACATTTTTATGTTGAACAAGTAGACTTTGCTTTAAGTTTCCATGTTAAGATCCCCTCACTCATATTTAGAACTCTGATTTAATTCCGATATATAGCTGTTGTGGCAGAAATAAAAGTCGATGGCTATTTTCAAATTTTGACAGAGGTTATTCGGGTCGGGGACCGGCTGCCGTTTACAAGTTTTATTCGCCTTTCACAAAATCAAAAAGTCATTCCGTTTTTGTTGATCAATGATGTTGTCGCAGAGGAAAGAATAAAAAAATTAAACAGCTTTGGCCATGCTCATCTCTACATCAAAGATGAGGAAAAATCTGCTTATTATAATTACCTCAATGAGAAAATCACGAGCTCGGACGGCGTGGAAATTAAAAACATCATCCAAGAAAAAATCAACTCAGGAAATTTATCAGGGCTTCCGACTGACGAAAACGGTTTGGCTCAGTCGTTTTTAGAAAAACTATCAGGACAAAATGTAGGTTCCGGTGCGGTCGCTGCCGTTGATGACCCAATTGTCCTGAATGGTCAGGTCGATGTCAAATCAGATGCTGAGTGGATTCAAAGCTCCCTTAATGGTGTCAATGGCGAAGTGATGACTCAGGTTAAGGGAAGAATTGCAGAACTTGAGCAGAACTTAAAAATACGGTCTATCGCTGATGAAGACTTGAAGCAATGGGCGCTTGGCGCTGCGGAAAAGCTTGAATTAGAAGTAAAAAAATTAAATTCTGAAGTGACCTCATCCAAAGGTGAGATGATTAAAGTTGCCTCTGATATTCACCAAAAACTGCAAGATGAATTGATAAAAGTGACTGGCAAATATGGAGAAGATACTGAGATTAGTCGTGCACTGCTCAAAGCTGCGCAACCATATTATGACATTTATTCTCAATACGTTCAGGGAGGCTGGCCCGAAGAAAAAGAGGCACAGCAAAAAGCTCTAGAGACAATGCGACAAGCCAGCGAGAGAGCCCTTTCCTCGTTTCGAATTATTGGTGGAAGTCCAGAGAAAAAAGCCTTTGAACAGTCTTTAGAGAATATCTTCCGCTCAGTTGAAGAGGGTTTGAACATTTCTCTTGAGCTCATCCCCCCTCGACTTGAAAAGGCCAATCACAAGTTCTATATGCAAATTTGGATGGCCATGACAGAAGTCAGAGACGTCCTATCAAAGGAGCCCGTTGATCTCACGAAGGCTAACCTGATTTTGAAAGATACTATCACTAAGTTAAAACAAACTCTTGGCGAGGCCGACACAGATTCCGGCGCAGGCACCGGCAGCAGCGGAAACACAATAGTCCAACCAGGTTCTGGAATTGACCCGCAAATTTTAGAGGCCTTTAAAAAGATTGTCATGAATCAGAACGCGACGATTGACAGCTTGACAGAGACTCTTAAGAAACTTCGTCCAGAATCCCGCAATATTATGGAATTGTGGATATCGTTTCAGGCTTTGACTAAAAGGAAGCTTGACCCGCCTGATGTGATGAAGTGTGAACAAATCTCAAAGCAGTTTCAAGATTATGATTATCGGTTTTATAGTGAATTTAATAAAAAAAGAAGAGAGCTCAAAAGCATCACTTCTGAGCTTTACAAGATTCTTGGCGAGGACGCCAGTGTCATTGTCGATAATTTTGATTTTGATTTAACAGCGACCCCTACCGCTTCCAATCAAGCAGAGGCCGGAGGGCCGGTTGAGAGTCAGTCTGCAGAAATAGAAAGATTAAGGTCAGAGAATAGTATTTTGAGTGTGCAGATTGAAAATGCTCAACAATTGGCAAGAACCACAGTTCAAAAAAATGCAGAGCTAGAGGAAATGCTTCGTCGCAGTGGCGAATATGGAGAGTCCCTTGAGCAAGAGATTGAAAAAATTAAAAAGCGACTTAATGATTCTTTGCAAGATTCTTCAGAAGTGGAATCTGAAAAACGTCGTCTGATCGAAGGACTTGAAGAGGCCAATAATAGCGCTTATCGTGGCAGCGTGGATGTTGAATCCTTACGCCAAAAGCTAGCCGAAAAAGAAGAAAGAATAAGGGTTCTTGAGAAAAAAGAGAAGGGCTTTGAAGACGGTGGCGTTTCAAGTTCTGTTGCCAGTGAACTGGAAGCAAAAGAAAATGAGTACAGGAAATTAGAACGAAAAGCTGAGCAGTTAAAAACAGACTACGATCATCTCAAGAAAGAAAGTCATAGTCATCGAAGCAAGATTGCCAGTCTTGAGGCCGAGAAAAAAGATCTTTCTAAACGGCTTGAAAAAGCAGTGATAGAAAAAGAGACCGCCAGACAAAGCGAAAAGAGTCTTGATATTAAAATCACGATGACCAACAACCTACTTTCTCAGGCTCGAAAGACAATTAGTAAGTTAACAAGTGAAAGTGAAGAGCTCAGACAGGATCGTTTGAAATACATTGCCAAAACGAAGGATATTATTGCTGAGCAAAAGGCACTCTCTGGGCGTGCTGTGACCTTGGCATCACAGGTTCAGGCAGAGACCCAAAAGGCCAGGGTTCTGGCGGACCAAGTTGAAGCTTTAAAACGACGTGAGCTTGAGGCTCAAAAGGCTCTGCAAAATGCTCAGCGCGGAGTGGATACTTTAACGAATGAAAATAAGGCTCTAAAGGCAGAGCTACAGGCACAGCTTGAGGGAAGTAATCAGGTGAACCTTGAGGCTTTGAAAATTAAAATCATCGACCTTGAAAAGAAAATTGATGGCCTGAAGCAAGAGAATAAGGAAATTTCACAGAAGTTTGTCCAGGAGCAGAAAAAAGCTCTGTCTTTGGAGCAGGAACTTAAAGCTCTCAAAATTAAAACGAAAAAATAACGCTGTATTGAATAGAAAAACATGGTTGTCCATAGCCAAGGCTTCGGTTTAAGTTTGGGCCGAATGCGATTTTTCATTCTTTTTCTTTTTGGACTGGTTCTCAATTCTAGGAGCTTTGCTTACAGCTATGAAACCGTTGTTCGCAGTTCGCGGTCTTTGTTGCTGGAAAAATCTTCCAGCGAAATTGTGATTGATCAAGAGGTTATACAGAAACTGCGACCGCAAAATGTTGTTGATCTGCTCCAAAAAACCGCAGGGATCAGTGGACTTCAGGCTCAGGGGGCAACGAAAAGTCTTTTTCTGAGAGGATCTGGAGCGGATCAGGTTCTCTTTCTTCTGGACGGAGTCATCTTAAATGACCCAACAGCTCCATCGGCTGGGGCAGATCTAACTTTTCTCGATCCATCGATTATTGAAGAAATTCGCATCTGGACCCCAACTGAGAGCATCCTTTGGGGTGGTGGGGCTTTGGGTGGTGTGATTTCGATACGAACAAAAATTTCCCACAATCAAGCCTTTGCTCAAGGTGGAAGTGATCAATCCCAAGCAGGTCATATAGGATTGGCTTTGCCGGATTTATTGGGTTGGACATCAAGTGTTTTTATCTCAGTTCAGAATCAGATGGGGAAATCTGTTGTATCCTCAAGTCTTAGAGCAACTGAAAAAGATCAAAGCCAAATGTTCACCATTTTAGGAAAAGCAAAGGCTCAAGTAGAAAAATCTGAATTTCAAATCACAGGACTGCACAATCAGGGATTTGAGGAATTGGATGGGATGGATCTGTCGGGACCTCGTGATGATCTGAATGCGAAAAGAAATCAGCGTCAAAGTTTACTTTCTCTGCGACATTTTTATCAGGTCATGGACAGTTGGGAACTCACTCAGGATCTTCATTGGCAAAATCTTCTTCGCAATCATCAAGACCCAATGGAGGCTTCTGGCGGAACATCTCTCGCGGGACGGTTTGATTCGCAGAGTTTGGCTTATTGGAATCAAAATCTTCTTAAACAGGATTGGGGTTATCTCGATTTTGGATTTGATCTGCATCAAGAGCAGGCTCATATTCACGAAGAGATGACCGCTTTTCCTTATGAGGTAATTCATCAGTCCCAGGGGCGGGGGGGGATCTATATACGGCCTCAGTTCCAACTTTCTTCGCTGAAACTCAGCCCTGGTGCGAGGTGCGAGGATCAAGGTGGGCAGAGGGATCATCTCACCAGTTTTCGAGTTGAGTATCAATTTTCACCCCAGGTGACCTCTGATTTTGAGCTTACCCAGGGGGTAAAAAAGCCCAGTCTTTACCAGAAGTATTACCCCCAAGGGGGAAACCCACAGTTGATTTCAGAAAAGGTGGATCACTTCAATGCCGGATTGACACTGCTCAATGATGAGAACACTTCAGAAAGTAAATTCAGATTCCTTCTGTTCTCGCAGCGATGGAAGAATCTCATCACCTATGATCTTTCGCTCTCGAAATACCTGAATCAAACTCGAGCTCAAAGTGATGGTTTTGAGGTCTCATACAGAAGGAACTGGGGGGCTTGGGCCTCTCATATGGGATGGACAGAGACGTGGACTAAGGATGATCAAGGGTTGTCATTACTTCGTCGTCCTCGGTCAGTGGCAACGGTTGATCTGAGTCATGAAAGTGAAAGTTGGATGACGTCGGTCGTGGGCGTTTGGAAAAGTTCTCGTGAAGACTCTGTCATAGGACAAAGATATCAGTTGGCTTCTTATGGTAGTTGGTCACTGCTCAATCAATATGAATTTCGCTCAGGATATCGGTTGAATGTGGATTTTAGAAACATATTTGATCATCAGGTTTCAGACATTTACGGCTACACGCCGGAAGAGAGAAGCCTTCATATTGGGTTAGGACTTCGTCTTTAAAATCCTTTTAAGGCTATGCGTCTTGCAAAGCAGCGGTCTCCGTCCAAAGATAAGGACCAGGGGGGTCGTATGAAATCCATTCTTATTCTGATCAGTCTTTGTTTCAGTCTTCAGGCTTTCGGAGTTCCCCGGGCCACTTTTCCAATTGGCGGTCAGCAAGTATTAATTGTCATCGCCGGAGGCCAGTACGAGGGACCAGATACCGATGCGGCAGAATTGTACAGAAGAATGAATGTTCCTCCACAGGACTCTTTTATTGGGCCCGGAAAGTCGATCGTCACAGAAGACAAAAACTTTAATTTTGTTTGCAGCATTCGTCAGGGGCAGGGGACCCAGTGTTCAATCGTTTTAAAGCGATCGGAAAATGTTCAAATAAATCCAGCAAAAAAATATGCCAGGTATTATGTACAAGGGGCTCAGGCCAAGACTCTTTCAGAAAAATTTACTCTGAATCAGGATGGACAGTGGCTATTTGAGACCGTGGATGGGAAGTTTAAAATGGCTATTAATTCCGATAACTTCTTATTAGAGTTCTTGGATTAATATAGACACCCCAGGCCACATTTGACCTATTGTGTTATCGACTTTCTTTTGCTATAACTGTTCGCCGTTCATGTTCAATTATTGGGGAGGATCTCTGTGATTCAAAACGAACTCGAAAACGCTGGTACTAATCCGACAATGACTCAAACCTACCAACCACCTGTGAAAGAAGTTGATGCTGATGATGATATGGATTTGGATGATGATGCGAATGAGGCCGAATTAGCAGAGCAGAGAGAGGCCATGGCTCAGCTCGAGAAGCTTGCCGCTGCGGGTTTGCTTGATGAGAATGAAGATGACTTCAATTTTGATGCTGTTGACAACATTCTTGATCTTGAAGACACAGCTTATCCCAAATTTACCTTAGCAAAAAACAAAGCACGATTCCTTCGTATGGTGAGCTGGTATCGCCAAAAAGAAGAGTGGATTGAAGTTGCTCCTCTTTCTGGAGTCACAAAATTGTTCAAGCAAGAAACGAAAGGCTTAGAAGGAATCCGATCTGCAAAGCTGGATTATGAGATGGAGCTTGAGACGGGAACATTGACTCCAAGTCAGCGCTCTTACCGTCGTGATGAATTAAAGATGTGTAAAGTTCAAGAGAAGATGGCTGTTCACCTGATCGCCAAGCTTCAATTGAAGATTAAATCAGGCCGACGATAAACTGAAGTTTAAATGATATGTGACTGAGGCCCAATGCAAATTGGGCCTTTTTATTTTTGGTGTCTCATGATGAGACACTTTTTGATTTTCCCCAGGACTTTCATGTTGTTTCAGGCCCCGACTTAAATTGAGACAAAAAAATATTTCATTTAGCCCTAAATTCTCACAATGAATCGCCGATAGGTTCACTGTGAGCCATTCATAGTCTCATAATGAGGGAGGTAGCATGCCACGAACAACAGTTTACATCGTCAGTGAAGATACTGAGATGGTCGAAAAGGCCAAGACATATTTTGGTCCTCAAGGAGTAACAGTGACTCCGTATTCACCAGCTCAGTGGCGGGATGGTTTGGAAAATCCAAACTTCCGAGGACAATTGTCTGCAGGAATCCCAGCTCTGGCGGTTGGAAATAACACTTACGGCGGAAATGTTCTTCCATTTCCAGGCACTCAGCCAAGCCAAGATATTCGAGTTTCAACAATGAATGAACTTGAGCATAAGGCCATTGAAAGTGCGATTGCTCAGTACAGAGGAAATCTGACTGAGGCTGCTAAAGCTTTAGGCATTGGTCGAGCGACTTTGTATCGCAAAGTAAAGCAGTATCAAATTGATCCAGGTCAAGCTCGTAAAAAGCGCGCAGCTTAATTCTGTTTATTAAATTTGAGATTCAATTTAAAGACGAAGGTCCATAAGACCTTTGTCTTTATTTTTATGTGACACTTACATTCAATAGATCAAACTGAGACAATCAATTTGAGAGTGAGTAGCACTCTTTTGTCGAAGGTAAAAACCTTAGACAGTCATCTGCAATGGATTGCAGGAGAACTGGCATTCAGTTCGCATCTCAAAGGATGATGAGAGGTGACTTATATGGCAAAAATGTTGAAGTTTCCAAAAGAGAAATCGAAACGAGTAACTGCTTTGCAAAAGGCAGAAACAAAACGTCTTTTTGCTTCACTATCAATTATTTCATTTATTTTAGTCGCTGTTTTCGTCTCAGATTTTATCACTCGTGAAAATCGACCTGTTTATGTGATTTCTGATAACAATCGAAATCTCCAGAATTTGAATCGTGCCATTGCTAGTGCTCAACCCATGAATATGTTCCGAGATGTTGAATGGGAGCATCAATTGGCAAAAAAATTAGGCCAAATGGAGGAACGAAAGCCCGCCTCAATTGGGCAGGGTGCAAATTTGACAGATCAGCTTCGTTATGGTGAGCTGGCTGGAAAATATCGATTGATCGAGAAATCTTTGGATCAAGGTGGACGAGTCAAAGAAATTGAGTATGTGGATTCACTTGAAGCTGGTGACCGTCCTATTTATTTACGTGATCGTGAGGGTTTTTTATCTGAATATAGAAAAGCTTTCGCGGTTCCTTTTGAAAAAACTCAACTCGACCAAAGTAATAAGAAGGAAGAAAGTTACCGATTGCTTGATACTCAAGGTCGAGTCATTGGTAAAGCCTCATTTCAATTTGATGAAGAAGGCCACTTTGTTTCTTTAAAAGTTGCTGAAATTCAAGAATAAAGACTAAATTTCACTTAGGTATTTCTCTCTAAAAACCGAAAAGACCTTATATGGTTTTTTTGGATTTTACGCAGCAGAATGAGAAGCCAAGCGTTCATGATTTAAAGATTGCTCCGGTCTCTGATCGATTGTTGGCTTTCTTTTTTGATGTGGTAATCTTCTCGCCCATTCTTTCGCTCATTTTATCTCAGCTTCTGAAGAAAATTGAACTTCGATATTACACTTCTCCCGAATCGATGGAGTTTTACGTGTTGGTCGGAGTCAGTGTTGCTCTGGGATTATTCTTTGTCATTATCACTCAGGCTTTGTTTATCACTTATTGGAATGCGACACCTGGTAAAATGTTTTTTAAGCTCAAAGTCATCCCTCTTCATGGAAGTGGAAAAGTTCGTTTTCCCCAAGCCCTGCTTCGAAGTGGGCTATGGAGTTTAGAAGTGTTATTCTTGATGATTCCTTTTGTTGAGGTATTAAGTCATCACTATCGACGCCCTCTGCATGATCGAGCCTCTGACACCATGGTAATAACTTTAAAGGAACAAGGCGATCTGGGGCCTCATCCTATGGAAACGCACTTTGTTCGAACTATGCTTTTTATTTTGGTCTGTGGTGTATTGTTTTGGAGTTCTTTGATTGTGACTCAGTTTTACCGAATGGCTGAGCGAGGGGAATTTAAAAGACATGAGTTAGAAGAGGAGCAGTACCTTTGTGCATCAATCACAGCTCAAGTGGATGACGAAGAAAATCGCTTAGACTATGCAATTGCCAGATATCTAGCAGGAGAGGTGGGTGAAAAATGCCTTCTTGCCGAGGCTGACTTTGCGCTTTGGCAAAGCGAGAAAGATATTCAGGCCTGGGCGTATCTTGCAAAAGCAATTCATTATCAATACGATGATGAAAAGTCAGATCTGTACCTTGATAAAGTCTGTGAAACTGAAAATCAAGGTGAGCCCTGTTTCTTGTCACAAGCTCTTCAGCATGAAAATGTCAGATTAAAGAAGAAAACATCATTAACGGCCATGATGTTGTCTTTGAAGCAACAAAGTCGCCAAGGTGACTATCAGGATTATCTGCAAGAATTAAAAAACCTTTCACAGTTTCCTGGCTTTGAGCATTTTGTTCAAAAAGAAATCGTGAAAGCGCTTTGGATAGCAGGGGAAGCAGAAAAATCAAAGGGTGCTCTTTGGGGCATTTGGAGTGGTTTGGATATTCAAGATCAAGTTGAGATCGGGGCTTGGCTTTGTCAAGAAGAGCTTGATCAAAAGTGTGGGAATATCGAATATCAATCCTGCCAAAATTTAAAAGAGACACTAGCGGAAAATCGCTACGAGGACATGACTCAAGAGGCGGCGATCAGTGTTGTCCAAGAGCGTGAGTGCAAAAAGACTTCAGAGCCTTCTTTGCTGGTATTTCATTCAACTTTTGAAGATAACCCAGAACTAAAATTATTTGTGGGGGCCTTGTCTTCAGAGTCTCCATGGACCAGCGAAAAGCGAATCCAGGTGATGCGAGATTTAGCTTTTTCAAGTAGGGGTTCAAAGTTGATCCAAAAAAGAGCGCTTTTCTATCTTTCTCAGAAATCAAACTCTGAAAAGGATTTTCAAAAAATATATGAATGGCTGGCTAAAAACACGGATCATAATTGGATGTGGAATAAAATCTACAAACAAAGCGAGCTGAGTGGGACAAAATTGAAATTGGATCAATATGTCAATAATCTTAAAATTCTTAAAGAAGGTTCCATCCGTCTACCTGCAAGTGAGGTCACAAAATGATTGTTCCTTGGCTGAAGGGAATATTGGGATGGAATGTTAGCCCTTTGGCTTGGACTCTGGTGGCGCTGAATGTTTTTGTTTTTGTGATGACTTTAGAACCCGCGCCATGGAACAAAACAAGAGCCTTTCAAAATGCGGAGTCGCTTTATTTAACGGGGCATCTTTATTACCAATATCGAGGTGGGGAAGGCTTGCCAGAGAGGGATAAGCTCGCGCTCTTAGGAGCGAGTGCACTTCGAGATATCAAGTTTATGAATCAGGCAGAGAAAATGGAGTTTAAAGGTGATGCCATTGCAATTGAAAAATGGAAAACAGATCTGGTATCCTTTCGTGAAACACTTTCGGGGCGCCTAACAAAGATTTTTGGTCTTTCTTTTGATGATGAGCGGCCCCTTTCGATGATTACCTATCAGTTTATGCATGCAGGGATGATTCATCTTTTGAGCAATATGATGATGCTCATTATCTTTGCAGTCGCAGTCGAGGCTCAACTTGGGGGATTACTTCTCATATTTGTTTACCTTGCAGGTGGAGTTGCTGGCGCTTATGGATTTAAAATATTGGGCCAATCCACGTTGGCTCCGATGATTGGAGCGAGCGGCTCGCTGAGCGCCCTCATCGCCTTTTACGCCGTATTTGAAAAGAAAAAGCGAGTGAGCTTTTTCTATTTCCTTTCGCCATTTAAGGGATACTATGGGTGGATCTATTTGCCCACTTACCTGATATTTCCACTTTTGTTCGTCTCAGATCTGGCTGCGTATTTTGGAACCTCTGTTGAGATCGGGTCTGGCGTCGCCTACACGGCTCACTTGGGCGGGATGATCTTTGGAATTGTCTTTGGCCTTATTATGCGGGTCTGGAAGCACTACGGCGGCATCAATTTTGTATTCTCCTCTAAGTAGGTCAATTTGGGACCGAATTGGCCCCAATTTTAGAACGAATAAGGAGAAGCAATGAAACCACAAAATCTTTCTTATACAGCTTTGATCATCAGTCTTTCATTTTTGTGGTCCTGTTCCCCTTCAGGAGGAGGTGGTGCAGGAGGTGGAGTTGGAGCGGGTGGCGGCACGGGAGGGGAAAGTTCTAAGCCAGGCGCAGCCATCAAAATGATTTGTAATACCGAGGGAAGTTCAAAAGAGTTAAGACGCTTCGATTTTCCAACAGATGAACTTTATGTGGCTGTTGACCTTCCACAGTTTACCAGTGGTGGCTTGGCAAAATTGAATGATAAAATCTGGGTCACACTGAATGACAATAGGCTATTGAAATTAAATAGTGTCACTCATGCCATTGAAGAAACTGTGGTGCTAGGAAGTCAGATGACTCGACTACTGACTTATGGAGATGAACTGATCATCATGGACATGGGAATTGGGTCAAAGGATTCTGAAAGACAGAGAGTGATACGATACAACACGGTCACAAAAACTCATTCTGAAGTCAAGCTGGGTTCTATTATTCAAATATATGATCAATTTCGTGTTATTGGGGATCAGCTTTTTGTCCTCAGTACGAATGATTTCACTCTTTTCAATGTCGATCTCAAAACAAATACCGCCATGGAGCTTTCACTTGGAGAGGGTGGCGGGTACGGATACGGAAATTTTGTACTTCAAGGTGATTTGGCGTGGGTGATTGATGATTACAGTAATAAAATGCTCAAAATTGATATCAAGACGATGAAGCTTTTAAGCAGTCAGGATCTAGTTGCCGAGTCCTATTCCAGTATGGAAATCTTTGGAGAAAAAATTTTTGTGGAACTTCTTTCGTCAAAGAAAATGGGAATGATCTCAACCTCTGCTCCAACAGTAGTGAATAAGATTGATGTTGGCATCAAACCAGACGGTCTTCTGCAGCAGGGTCAAAGACTCTTTGTGCTCGGTGGAGTTGACGGCTTCGGTCAAATCACTGAACTGGACATGGTAAGCGGGTCCATTGTCCAAAAAGACAATGGATTCTATGTGGATCATTGTGTGGTGGATATGTAGGTTAGTTTGTGATAGTCTCTGGGCCATGGATAAAAACAATGACATGGCCGCCTTGAATTTTACGGATCTGCATATCTCGCCGACTCTGCTTTCAGCCTTAGAGAAAATGAAAATTGAAAAGCCCACGGCAATTCAGACTCAAGGCATACCCTTGGTCTTAAATGGGTCAAATCTTATTGCGATTGCCGAAACGGGAAGTGGAAAAACTTTGACCTATGCCCTTGCGATCATGACCCTGCTTGAAAAAAAAACCGAAACCCGGGCTTTGATCATGGCCCCGAGCCGTGAGATGGTTCAACAGCTTGATCTTGTTTTCACAAAGCTTCGAGAAGCTTTGCCGATGACCTCTTGTTTGGTGATCGGAGGACAAGATGGCTCAAAACAAACCAGTCAGCTTAAGAAAAATCCAAGAATTATTTTAGCGACTCCGGGGCGAATGAATGATCATCTTCAAACCAACAAACTACTTTTGCAAAAAGTTGAATTTGTAGTGATTGACGAAGCAGAGCGGATGCTCGATATGGGCTTTGCTCCACAACTCAAGAACATTCAAAAGACCATGCGGGGACAGTGGCAGACTTTGATGTTCTCAGCTAGCATGAGCCCTGCTGTAGAAACAGTTGCAAAAATCTTTATGCAGGGTGAACCGCAGATTCTGCGCACGAATCAATCTCAGGCACCTGTAGAAACTCTTAAGCAAAAAGTGATTTATTTATCAAGCAGTCAAAAAAACGATCAGCTGTTTGAGGAAATTAAAGACACCAAGGGTGGAGTTATTATCTTTGCTGGAGACCAAGAAAGCTGTGTGAAGGTCGGAAAGCATCTGGCTGAATTTGATTTGGACTCAGATCTGATCCATGGGGGACTATCGCAAGGACATCGAAACCGTGTTATTCGAGAATTCCGCGAAGGAAAAATCCGAGTCCTTGTCACAACCGATTTGCTTGCTCGAGGTCTTGATGTTCCCCATGTGAATTTGGTCGTGAACTATGATTTGCCAGTGGATCCTGATGATTTCTTGCACCGAATTGGCCGCACAGCCAGGGCTGGAAAATACGGCGAAGCCATTACTTTTATCACTGCTGCTGATACTAAAATGCAAAAGCGAATTCAGAAATACCTGGTTGGGGCCAAAGAAATTAAGCTTGAACCCTTAAAATAGGGCTGGAAGCGTAAGCAGAGCCTCTAAATTGCAAAAGCAAGCCCAAGCGAAGTCTGCCTTTCTACTCGGCCGCTGCAAATCCTCGTCGCATTGTATTCTCAGTCACACATCGGGGCTCCATGAATTGCTTTAAGTAATCAGGGCCGCCGGTTTTAGAGCCGATCCCTGACATTTTAAATCCGCCGAATGGGTGGCGATCCACCATGGCGCCAGTGATGCCACGATTGATATATAAATTACCACACTCAAAGTCATATCTGACCTTTTCAATGTTGCCTGGGCTTCGAGAGAAAAGACCACCCGTCAGGGCGTATTCGCTGTCATTTGCAAACTCGATAGCTTGGTCTAAATCTTTCGCTTTAATCACGGCAAGTACGGGGCCAAAAATTTCTTTTTGGGCAAGATCGGATTTGTTGTCCACGTCTTTGAAAATTGTTGGTGGAACAAAATATCCTCCAGATGGCACTTCACCCTGATAAAGAAGTTTGTTGGTCTTCTTTGCAGTTTCAATGGTCATCATGATGCGGTCATAGGCTTCTTTATCCACGACTGGCCCATAGTAAGACTTTGGATTTTCCGCTGGTGTGATGATGATTGACTTGGTGGCCTCGACAAGCCGGTCGATAAATTTATCATAAACTTCTTCAAGTACGATAACTCGAGAGCAAGCTGAGCACTTTTGACCGCTAAAGCCAAAAGCAGAGTAAAGAACTCCGTCAACTGCTTCATCCAGGTCCGCATCGTTATCAACGATGACAGCATTTTTTCCGCCCATTTCAATGATGCATCTTTTGACATGATTTTGGCCAGGTTGCACTTGGCTGGCGCGATTTAAGATGTGCAAACCCACCTGCTTTGATCCAGTGAATGCAATTGTTGCAATGTCTTTGTGATTCACAAGATATTCACCGACCTCTTCACCAAGTCCTGGCAAGAAGTTCACTGTCCCTGCAGGAAATCCTGCTTCTTGCATCAGCTTCATTAATCCATAGGCAGTGATCGAGGACTGTTCAGCAGGCTTCATGATCACTGTATTGCCTGTAACAAGTGCCGAGGCCGCCATGCCACAGAGAATGGCCAATGGGAAATTCCAAGGAGCAATCACCAGAGCAACACCGCGTGGTTGATAATGATATTGTGAATTCTCACCAGGGATATTTCCAACTTTTAAGGGCGAAGCCAGTTCTCGCATATGTCGAGCATAGTAGCGACAGAAATCAATAGCTTCTTCGATATCACCTGCAGCTTGGTCCCAGGGTTTTCCGACTTCAAGAATTTGAGTTGCCATCAAATCATATTTATCGCGCACCATCAGATCAGCAAGTTTGTCCAACATATTCGCACGGTCTTGAGGCGAAGTTTTTTTCCAAGTCTTCCAAGCTGATTTTGCAGCCTGCAGTGCTTCTTCGGCTTGAGCCGTGTTAGCGAGACAGACTTGGCCGAGAACCTGCTCTGTGTGCGATGGATTTTCCCGTTTTAGAGTTTTTTCGGTTTTGATTTCTTTATTGTTAATGATCAAAGGATAAACTTTGCCGATATTTTTTTGAGCTTTTTCCAAAGCTGTTAAGGTTTTTTGTCTTATCTCAGCGATAGCAAAATCAAGTGGAGGCTCATTGTAAAAACGATTTTCTGTTTTTGGCGCAGGGGATGTTCGAGTTAAATTTAATGCTGGATCTTTCAAAAGCATTTCCGTCGTCATGCCTTCGGCGAATTTTCCACGCAGCCAAGACTCGTTCGAAGTATTTTCAAGAAGTCGTCGAACCAGATAAGCCATTCCGGGGATGAGCTCACCAACGGGAGCGTACTCGCGCACACGAAATCCCATATCAACCAAAGATTTTTTAATGGGCTCGGCCATTCCGTAGAGCATTTGGATTTCATAACCGTTCTGGGGAACTTTGTGTTTCTCAGCCGATACCATGGCAGCAGCCAGTGTTCGCACGTTGTGCGACGCCAGAGCGACGCGAACATGTTGGTAATTTGCGAGCAGGTAATCTGCGCAGACCTCATAGTTCGCATCTGATTCTTGTTTCACGGTATAAACAGGAGTGTCCCAGCGGCGCTGTTCAGCTTCGATGGTTTCCGAGTCCCAGTACGCACCTTTTACAAGTCGAATCGTGAAGGGAACTTTTCTTTCTTGAGCAAAGCGCACAAGATCCTGGATGTCCGCATAAGAGTCTCGCAGGTAAGCCTGAATCACGCAGCCAAAGAAAGGGTAATCTTTTAATCCTGGCTCCATCATCAGTTCTTTAAACACTTCAATGGTGAGATGTTTCACTGCGTAGTGTTCCATGTCGAGATTGATGAAGACACCTTTTTCTTTTCCCGCCATAAAGATTGGGCGAAGGCGATCTTTTAGTGCCGTCTTTGTGGCCTCCCAATCTCGGTCGTTCACTTGAGAGAAGAGGGCCGTCATTTTGACAGAAACATTCACTTTCGGAATGGGACCGAAGGCATCCCGATCAATCTGCGGAATCTCTTCCCATTTCTGAGCATCCTGTGCCAGCCAGGAAATCAGTTCTAAATATTTCGATTGGTACTCAAGGGCTTCTTTTTCGCTCAATGTGGCTTCGCCAAGGATATCGACTGTGAAGGTGATTTTATTTTTTCTCGCTTTTTTCAAAACATCGAGAGCTTCTTTAGGGTTTTCACCTGTGATGAACATCTTTGCCATTTGAGTGACGTTTTTACGAATAGCACCAGCCATCAGAGAGGGCGCCAGTGAGCCCAAGCCCAGGCCCATGTTGAATACAGGGGGAAGTTCGTTGCCATCTTGAGTGAAGTATTCTTTCAAATGGCGGGCGACTTCGTTTCCAGAGTTCAGTGAGGGAAGAACGTCGACAAAACGGAACATTTGAGTTTTGAACTGCTCATTTTTCATCGACCAATCCATAATCGAGCCATACCAGAAATCTTTTGAAAAGAGAGAAACTTTAGAAGCTCCCTCCATGCGTTTCATGATTTCTTCACCTTTGGCGCGAATTTGAGCTTGGATATCAGACATGATTCCTCCACTGGGATGGCAAATTAACTCTTGAAAATAAGCCCAAGAGTTATCGCTCTACAGAGGGGGAAACTCAAGTTTCAGAGATGGTTATGCGATGCAGCATCTGCAGATAGCTGCATTTTTATTCGATCCAGCTCATAGCAATTACTTGCTAAAATGATCATACGACCTCGCTATGGTTTAGGCGAGGGGAAGTCGTTTTTTCCTCACTGGTGGAGCTTGGGACCTTTGAGGAAATATGGAGAAGATCGAAGTTTATGATTAAGGGGGTGGTCGTTAATGTTTGGTTTTGGAGTGGGCCCATGGTTTGCAGTTTGTTCATAGTATGAATTTTCAAAAAAAATGTCTCATTCTGATACTTCAATTTCTTTTAATTTATTCCAGGGCTTCCTATGCGGAAACAGAAGGTGGCATCTGCGAAAACTGTCAATTATCTCAACAGTCGTCTAACAAAACAAAGTCCTTTGCTATCGCATTAAATGAAGCTACTAAAGACTCTACCGATTGGGTCAAAATCGATACTCCTAATTCTATTCAAACATCGCAGATTGTTGCTGGATATCCGATGGGTTGTCAGATTACTTCAATGCTATATACTTTAAAACTTGGCAACCCAGAATATAGAAATTCCTACGAGAAAATTCCCGGATCTTCTGATATAGAAAAAATTCAGTCTCTAGCTTCGCAATTTGGAGCGCAGAAATCCCGGGATAAAGTTAATGAGCCTGCCTTTAGTGAAAAGTATGGCACAAATCCCAACGATTTGCCGTGGATGTTTCAATCGTTAGTTTCGGGCTCAGTGCCACTAAAGACTATTACTTACTTAATACCTAAAGCTTACAGTCAGAAGACTAGCAATATGATTGATGACTTTCATCAACAAGTGGTATCGAGCCTCTCCTTAGGTAAGCCAATTATGATTCAACTGCTATATACAAATCCTAGTTTTTCCCATGCCGTTGTTATTACAGGTATCGAACGCCAAGCTTCGTCAAGCAAAAAATTGAATATTAGAATCCTAGATCCTATGACGGGAAAAGGGTCTTTCGCATCAGTCGCTTCGGGCACCGGAAAACTAGGCGATACTGATTTTAAAATGCTGAAATTTTCAGACCCAGACGTAACTTCCCAGGATGGATTTCTATTATCTATTTCGCTTTGATCACCAATCACTACTCACCTATCCGCACCCTGCACAGAATAGCTGGTCTAAGCGACCAGCTTAAGTGAACGGCATTGCAATTAATTGCTATGACTTAATCCCCAATATGCTTGTTTAAGAATTTCTCCATAGCTTCATAAAACTCAAAGCGGTTTTCTTCATTACGGAATCCATGGCCTTCATTGTCTTTCACGATATAGGGCACATCAATGCCACGTTTTTTAAGGTTAGCCACGATTTGATCGCTTTCTGCTTTTTTCACTCGAGGGTCATTAGCACCTTGGACTACTAAGAGCGGTGCCTTGATTTTGTCTGCATGCAGAGCGGGCGAACCACTTGCTAAGAGGTCTTTGTCTTTTTCGGGGTGACCCACCATCGCGTAAAGTTTTTCTCGGAAAGTTTCCCAGTAGGGAGGAATGGTTTCCATAAAGGTGAAGAGATTCGAAACACCAACATAGTCCACACCGCAAGCATAGATATCTGGGGTAAAGGTCAGTCCAGCCAGAGTGGCGTAGCCACCATAGCTGCCCCCGTAAATGCAAATCCGTTTTTTATCTGCAATGCCCTTGTCGATCAGCCACTGAACTCCGTCAGTGACGTCATCTTGCATTTTCTTTCCCCATTGCTTGAACGAGGCTTCGAAGAATTTTTTTCCATAGCCTGTTGACCCGCGGAAATTCATTTGCAGAACGGCGTAGCCACGGTTGGCTAAAAGCTGAGCTTCTGGGTTAAAGTACCACACATCTCGGTGCCAAGGTCCACCGTGAGGGTTAATCACCACAGGAAGATTTTTTGGATCTTTGCCTTTTGGCAACGTCAGATAACCTTCGATCGTTAAACCATCTCGGCTTTTGTACTCGATCGGCTTGACCTCGGCCAATTGAGTTTCATCAAGCCAGGGAGCCACTTGAGCTAACAATTGTAAATCATCCTTTGGAGCGTTGTAGAGATAAAAAGATCCTTTATTTCGATCAGAGTAGGTATTGATAATAAAGATTTCTTCTTTTTCATCCAAAGAGTTGATCCCAATTTCAGTGTTGGGTAATTTGGCAAGAAGCTTATTGTAAATTCCTTCAATGTAAGTATCAAAAAACATGCGTTGCGGTTTCCAAGTTGTGTAAGCTGCTGCAACCAAAGTTTTTCTTTTCTTGGAATAAGTGGCGTAAGCGAGATCATAGCGTTCATGTTGTGCGAGAATGCAGATTTCTTTTTTTGTTTTCGGATCAAACTCGACAAGACTGATTTTGTCTCGCCCAATGTTAGACAGGGCATAGACTCTTTTGTTGTCAAAAGTGAAAAATAGGGGTGAGAAAGTGTCTTTGAATGTTGTTGTGATCACTTCCTGGAATTTTTCTTTTTCTGAATCTCGATAAAGAAAGGTCGAATTCGCTCCATCTGATCTTGTGGCCCCACGGACTTTGCCTTGGTGGTCGATCACCCAGTCTTCGATATTTCCAGGATTTTCAGCGACAAGTTTTAAAGCCCCTGTTTTGAGATTCACGCGATAGACGTCAAAAACTTTTTCATTTCGATGATTATCGCTAATCAAGACCTCATCTTCGCTGATGTACTCAAGATCGTTAATAACGTGAGCCACTGTTTTAGGATAGGGAGTCAGATCTTTTTCTTTTTTTGTTTTAATGTCATAGAGAAAAACATGGAAGTTCTCATCACCACCAAAATCTCGTGAATAGAGAATATATTTTGAAGACTTCCACATGTAGCCAGCAATATCGCGTTCTTTGACAAAGGTAACTTGGATTTCTCCCTCATTTGAAGAATGGCTTGTTGCAGGTTTAATAAAAATATTCAGACGATTTTCCCATGGCTTCATGTATGACAGCCATTTACCATCTTGAGAAATCTGGTATCGAGCGACAACAGGATTGCGAAAAAAATCTTTGAGTGGAATTTTTGCTGGCTTTGAATCCGCCTGAGTCAGTGTCGTCATGAGTAAAGCGGTCAATAACGTCAATGTGGCAAAATAATTTTTCATAAATTTTCCTTCTTATTCTTCTGTGGGCTTTTTCTGCCACTGAACTTTCCAAGTATGGGTCATCTCGCCTTCAAATTCGGCGCGAACGATGTCGCCAGCGCGAAGTGGCCCAACTCCGGCGGGAGTGCCCGTCAGGATAAGATCACCTTGGCACACAGGAAAGTAAGTCTTGATATGATCCACAAGCTGTTCAAATCCGAAAATCATTTGCGAGGTTCGGCCCTCTTGCTTCAGTTCATCATTCACCCAAAGTTTGATGGATCGATCTTTAAAATCATCTAATTTCTTCATCATAAAAAAAGAAGAAATCGGACAAGCGCCATCAAAAGATTTGGCAAGGGTCCAGGGTAGACCTGCTTTTTTTGCTTCAGCTTGGACTTTTCTCTCTGTCAGATCCAAAGCAAGTGCTCCTTCGATGACATGAAGATGAGAGCTGAGTTTCAGTGCTAATTCCACTTCGTGATGGACCTCTTCTGCCCAATAGGGAATTTCAATGATGTTTGAATTTACAGTTGCGGAACTGCCCGCTTTAAGAAAGATCAGGGGTTTTGAGGGAACTTCGTTACCAAGTTCTTTGGCGTGATCAGCATAGTTTCGGCCCACACACCAGATGTTGCGTATCATCATGTTTCGATCCTTCCGAATTGGAGAAGATGCCAAATGCCATCTTGCACATCAAATTCCATAAATTGAGCAGAGCCCCAGACATGGTATTTTTCATGACCAAGATCTGAGTCTGAGGGGATAAAGGCGAGAGCCTCTTCAATCCAATCCAGATGGGTGCAAAGATAAATGACTCCCGTTTGTGTTCCAACCCATTGAAGGTAGTTCTGAACACGTTGAGAAAAGAGAGAGGCTGGCTCAGAACTGTGTCTTTCCTCAAGGTCATCGATGGGATACAGATCGAGCATAAAAGTTTCAGCAAGAGGTTGCAGAGTTTGAAGTGCTCGAATTTTTGGCGATGAGTAAATGCGATCCGGTTTTTGAAACTGTCCCTGTTCTGCTGCTTTTGAGATATTAAGGGCTTGGCTTTTTCCCCGCAGAGTCAGTCCGGGATTTGAAACAAAACTCTGCTCTTTTTCACCATGTCGAAAGAGATAAATGCGCATTTCGTAAATCTACCTTTTTTCTTGAGCCTGACTCAACCTGATGTTACGTTGACGCCCTTAGCCTATGAGTCGAGTTTATCGTTTTGTTACAAATGACTTCACTGTTCGAGCTGCTGCCGTCGACGCGACGGCTGTTGTGCAAGAGATGCAAAAAATCCAAAACACTTTGCCTTTGGCCACAATCGGTGTCGGGCGCGCCATCGTTGGGGCAGCCTTGATGGCGTCTCATCTTAAAGAGGGGCAGCAAGTTGGTCTGCTTTTTAAAGGCAATGGGCCATTGGCCAGCGTTTACGCTGAATCGACTTTCGAAGGGCATGTTCGGGGATATTGTCCCAGCCCTGACTATCAAGCTCCAAAGGCAGAGGATGCCATGAATTTGGGAAAGGCACTTGGGTTTGGAACTTTGAATGTTTCTCGTCATCAGCCCTTTCAGCGTCAACCCCATCATGGAACAGTGGCGATGACCTCTGGTGAAATCGGAGACGATATCGCTCATTATTTGCATCAGTCGCACCAGATTCGCTCCTTGATTTCTTTAGGTGTCTATCTTGATACTTATGGAAAGGTCAAAGCTGCAGGTGGAGTCTTGATTGAAGTTATGCCAGGGGTTGAAGAGGGAATTGTGGATCTGATTCAAAAAAATGCGGATCAACAAAAAGGCTCTATTTCAAAGCTGATTTTAGATGGAACCGGAGCGATGAATTTAATTCAGCCCTATTTGGCTGGAATTCCGTTCACAGAAATTCCTCACGACTATCAATTGCAATATTTTTGTCCCTGCACCGAGGAAAGAGTTAGGGGTGCGCTCTCTGTTATGGGAGAAGACGGGCTTCAAGAGATGATTGATGATGGTAAGGGTGCGGACGTGTCTTGTCAGGTCTGTGGACGAAAGTATGAGATCAGTCTTGATGTCTTGAAAGATATCCAAGAGGGTTTAAGAAAGAATTCTTTACACTAGTCTTTTAATTCTAGACTGCATTTGCAAAATAAAATTCGATAATCTGTGGATATGAAAAAAACATTTTTTCTCTTCATTCTTGCGGTGAGCTTACAAATTGCTGTCAGCCTAGCTGATGCGAAAAAAATTGAAGGCCCCGGTGTTCAAGTTTCAGAAAGTATTCATTTAAAGAAACATATTTCAATGGGCATTCCTGTTGAGGTATGGCCTCAGGCGGGTGTTGCAGATGAGCTTAAAGTTTTTGCCAGAGCAGAGGAGGGCAGTGTGATGGTGATTAAACCCTCAGAGGCTCTCTCGTGGAAAGGGCCCATCAAAAAGGGTGAAAAGAGAAAGTTCCCCCTGGTGCTACAAATGAACGCCCGAGGCAAGGCGACTGTGATTCTCGAATTGACAGAGGTTGTCGGGGGCCAGACCTTCACCCGGTCTCTGCAAATTAAAGTCAGCGCAAACTAAACCTTAATGCTTTATTAACGTAATCGAGTGTCTGCGTTAATTATTGAATAATCCTCTTGCGTACCAATGACTCTGCCTATTTTTTTTGCTAGGTTTTCGTCCGGCTAAATTATTTAGTTGGAGTTAAGACTAGAACAAGCAAAGCTTAATTGTTTTTGTTGAATTGAGTTCAGAAGTTCTTCACTCTGTAGGGAGAGAAAATGCTGGAACTGAGAGGGTTGAGTATGTCGACGGAACCATCGATTCGAGTTTTAATTGTTGAAGATGAAGATGATATTCGAAATTTGATCGTGGATCAGTTTCGTGAAAGTGGAATCGGGGCAGAAGGGCTTTCTAACGGGAAAGAAGTGCTCATTAAAATGGAAACCTTTAAGCCAGATGTTGTTTTGTTGGATCAAATGATGCCAGGTAAGTCTGGAAATGAAATTATTCGAGACATCAGGGGAAACAGTCGGTACGCAGATACTCCGATCATGATGGTGACGGGATTAAATTCTGAAGAAGAAAAAATTGCAGCTCTTGAATTAGGCGCAGATGACTACGTCACAAAACCTTTTTCGATGCGAGAGGTGATTGTGCGAGCTCAGGCTCTTGTTCGTCGAGCAAAACAAGCTCACAAATCACAACAAAAATCGATGACGGTTGGAGAGCTGACAGTTGATCTCTCTGCACACAAGGTTGTGCTTCGAGGGGTAGAGGTTCAGCTCACGCTGACTGAGTTTAAAATTTTGGTTGAGCTCCTCAAACAATCAGGTCAGGTTTTAACAAGGGATCGTTTGCGTGAAAGAGCTCTTGGTAATTTGAATGTGACAGATCGAACGATTGATGTGCACATGGCCTCGCTTCGTAAGAAGTTAGATACGATGGGTGATTCAATCGAGACAGTTCGCGGTGTTGGCTACCGCATGGCGCTGTAGTTTTTGAGAGTGGTGTCAGATCAGCACTGAAAATGTTGGCCCCGGGATTGCTATAGTAGAAATACAAGTGACCTGGCTCCACCCCCGTTCAGGGGATTCTATAGGGCCAAACTATCCTACCACCCAATCCTACCTGCTGGATGGGGGAGCAGAAGTAAGCTCCTCCCTTCCTGTCTGCGAAAAATTGGGCCCTTATCACAGCTCTAAGTTTTTCTTATGACAAAAGTCCTGGGGGACTCATTAAAGGGTGGAAAAAGTGGCACCTCTAGCTTTTTTGATGTCATAGGATTAGACACCAATAAACAGTAATAATATTAATAAGATAGCCAATTATATCAAGGGTCTCAATCTAGGACGTTTCAAACTTAGTCATCGTAGGGATGTGTTCATGTTTTTCGAACAATTAAAATAATCCTCTTATTTCAATGAGATAGCATAAATCATGGGGTTGGGTCTTTTTCTTGTAAGGTCTTTTGTGTGAGGAGACATCATGAAGAAAATGATAACAACCCTGGTTTTGCTGCCATTGACCTTGATCGCCTTTCAAGCCTGTGGACCCAAGTTTAAATCACAAGAGGATTGTGGGTTTGTTCAAAATGTCTACGGCCAAAGAATATCATGGAAGGGCAAATTTCCAGTTCCAATCTATATACACTCATCTGTACCCGAGCAATTTATCCCCGTGATTGAGTCCTCTTTCCGCGTGTGGGAGGAGTCAGCTGGCAAGCAACTCTTCTATATTGCAGGAATCAGTGGGGGGCCGAACGAGCCCCGTCGTGATGGGGTTAATACAATTTATTGGATGAACACTTGGGAATCCAATCGTTCCCAGGAGCAGGCTCGCACCTCTGTTTATTGGGAAGGGGATGAGATTCGTGAGTCTGATATGAGAATTAATGCAAAAGACTTTACCTTCTATGCTCAAGTGCCTGTTGATGGAAAAGATGTCCATTTGGAGAGTCTAATTGTCCACGAGTTGGGCCATGTTTTGGGTCTAAAGCACCAAGACGGGGCGTCAAGCGTGATGGCAACTTATTTGCAAAGTTCAACTGTAAGGACGACATTGACGAATAATGACCTAAATTCAATACGTTGCGAGTATTAATTTGGTCTTATGAGTGATGTCAAAATTTCATGTAAGAGAATTTAAGTTGAGAATTGAAAGCGCTTTTCTCTAGACTTGAACATTGCGTGCCGACTTGGTCGGCGGGCGAAAAGAAGGAGCCGATAATGAACAATCAAAACCCAGCCCCTAATCAGAAAGATCAAGCTCAAAGTTCTTTTTCGAGCAAGGGTAGTGATTTGACGTTTGTGTCGTCGACTCAACTTTCATATCATGAAATGGACGTCGTTCCCGTGCGACAGACGGACGTTCTTGAACAGTTAGAGAAAAATATCGAAACTCTATCTGACATCCGTTATCGGATGCAGTTCATGATGCGCGAAGTGCGCTATTTAATGAAGATCTAGCCTTTGATCTTTTTGATATTATCAATAAATGCGAGTTTGGGAATGGTGTAGGTGACCCAGTCTCCTTGGCGATCTTCTATGATTCCATAAGTGGATATGGGTTTATCAAATATATGATCTTCGCTAAATGTTTGGAAATTGCTTGAAGAGACTTTCTTTGATCCATCTTCGACTGAGTCTTTAAAGGATCGAGTTCCAGCAACAGTAACTTTATCGTTTTGGATTTTAACCTTAATATTATTTTTCTCATGTACGGGAATAAAGGCTCTTAATTGATATGTTGTCGGAGTTTCTCTAAATTCGCTACCTTGTTGGTGCAAGCGGTAGAATTCGTCGTCCTTTCTTTCTTCGTAGTAATTGACTTTACCAGCGAACTCTTTTTTATTCTCGGCAAGTTGTCGAGCGAAAAGAGACTTTTGAATGTTGAGTGATTCGTTATTTGCGGCCTGATTTTTATTGAACGTTGAGTTAAATTGCTGATGCTGATGCTTTAAGTTGTGACGATAAGCTTCGGCGTTGTGTGCATGTTGTTGGATGTAGGTTTCATCCTGATCTTTCATCAGCTTAGTGTATTTACCCCTCTGGGCATCCACTTGTTGTTTGTAGGCTTCTTCAGTTTGTAAAAGTTTTCGATGAGTTTTGTCCTTTTCATCTTTGACTCGAGTTTCTCCCATGTTTGCAGTCAGTAGGAGCTGCTTTTCATATTCTTTGCGTGTTTTATCGACTTTCTCTTGACCCTGAATCTGTTGAATTTCGATTCTCTGTTCGTTATTAGACCGGATTTGATTTAATCGATCCTCATTATTTTTTGCGAGGCGCATTTCTTCAGATGTGTAGTGTTTTCGTGTCTGCAGGATTTTCTTTTCACCGGTTTTTCGTTCCTCGACAAGTTGCTTTTCATTGAGGTTGCGCAAGCGTTGAATGTCTTGATTTGCAGAAATTTTTTGTTGGTTCATTAATTGGTCATAATCTTGTTTCTGCTTTTCAAGGAGTTCTTGGTTTCGATTTGAAAGTTTTTTGATCTCTTCTTCGCTTTGACTGATGACTTTTTGTCGCTCACCATTTGTTTTTACATAGATCTGCTCTAATTCCTCTTTGGCTTTAGCGTTGGCTTTTTGAATGGCCTCTTGTTGGTTTTTTTGAGTTTTCTGGGTTTCTTTGTAGATGCCTGAAACTTGTTGTTTTTCTTTCTGATCAAGTTGTTTGATCTTCTCTTCAACCTCGGCTTTTTTGTTGTCATATCTCTCATCTAGGCTTTTCTCATTGGACTGATTATATTTTTTGAGAGTTTCGTACTGTTTAGCGTTGGCCTCTTTTAGATTTTTTATTCGTTCTTCTTGCTCAGTTCTAATCGCTGATTCTATTTGAGATTGATTTTTTTTGATGTGATTAATAACAGCTTCGTTTTGTTCCTTCTTTTCATTAACGATCTTATGATGTTGTTCATTAATTTGATTGAGATCTTTTTGTTGGGTATTGAGCATCTCTTTGCGTTTTTTTTGATACTGACTTTGTAGGTCATTCAGTTCCTGATTGTATTCTCTTTGTCGAGATGCAATTTCAGATGCCATGAGTAGAATCCCCCCCTGTGATTAAGTGTAACAGAAGAACTCTATTCAGTACTTGAATGATCGGTATTCTGTGCTTAAGGCTGTGTCCCATCTGGGGATAGGCTCGATGCTTGTTTTAACTCTGATGGGCTCATACATATGGGTTTTTGTTCGCTGGTGTTGCCACGGCATCTCCAGGTTTCGATATAAGTAATGGTCTCTTTTGAATCAATCGGGTGATAGATGGGGTATTGAATGTGATCCAAGGTGCTTTTCACCAGACGATAGTCCTGACCGTTGGGGGCTGTTATTTTGAGCATGAAGGCACGGTATTCGGCTTTTGCAAAAGGCGATAATAACAAAAATATGATTCCTGTAAGGATCAAGAATAGTTTAACCATCCTAGTCCTTATCGGCAGATTTTAAAATTAATTTAAAAAATATTTAGTGATGGTCTGTTGAGGCTCGGACTGTATTTTCCACAATGTGAAAATAAGTTCGAATCAACATTTGGTAAGACTCTTGATCAAGATCCTTAAGGAAGGCCATCTTTTCATAGTAGGTGGGCTTTGCGATCAATTCAGTCATGACATCTTGGACTTGCTTCATTTTATTGAAGTCAAAAAAGTCTTTTTGATCTTTGACTTCTTTCATTGCCTGGGCGATTTCGTGATTTGCAAAAAGAACGTGTACACCCATCGCTGATTGCTTCAAGAGTGCTTCCATCTTGGCTAAGCCCTGCTCTTGAATGCTTTTGTTTGAAACTGAATTTGAGTTCGTTTCTGACAAAACCGCCTCCTTGCGTGTTGCCCGACACAGACACCTTAACATTATCCTGAGGAAAGCTAGCACGACTTGCAAGAAAAAAAACACCGTTGATGACGAGCCTCATCAAAAGAATTGCTTGAAGTCTTTCAAAAAAAATTCACCAATTAAAATGTGAACTGTTTTCTGTAACGGAGGCTATCATCGCAAAGTCGAAAGTTCCCACCAAAAAGCCGAAAGCCCTTAAACAAAAAAACGTCAAACTGCGACGAAGGAAAACGACCCCTCAGAAAATTGTGATTGATCAGGATCAGGGTCTAGTTTTTTCAAATGAGGCTGAGCTTTACGCTCACTTTCAAAAGCAGATCAATCAGCTTGAGAAGGAATATAATGACGCAAAACCTGAAAAAGATGTGGAGGAGTCCGAGGTCAAAGACATCGAGGCTGAGTTAGATTTAACCTTAGAAGAGCCTGCTGAGATTTGGCACGATGACCAAACATTTAAAGAGTTCCCCATCTTTCACTTCATTCGTCCGATTGAGAGTATTGAAGCTTTTCATGTCGCGATTTGTTATGTCTCAAGTGAAGATGATCCGACCTTTATTTTCATGCATTTTGTCACAAGAAGCATTGATCTCGTGAATAAATTTCGACGTGGGGATCTGGTCTATGACAGAGCCTTTGAAGAATTGGGTTTTGGAGCTATTGAAGGTGACAGTCTGTCTGAAGGGGATCCTTTATCCATGGGGCTCTTTATCTCTATGTTGAAGGTGAGATCGGAAAAAGATGTTCCCTATGAGAAATTTCAGGAAGTAGGACATGAGCTGAGGGAAGAGACAATTGAGAATGCAGATGAAATCTGGAGATCAACAGACCTTCATGGGAATAACATTGTAACCTTCATCAAAGAATTTCCTGATCATGAGATTAAAGGATTGTTTAATATTGCTGTTACTCAAGAAGATCCAGCAACCAATGTTCACACATTGCTTTTTTCATTTCCAACAAATGATGAGAATTTAGTGGATCGCTATCGCCACGGTGATAATTTGCAGGCCGATGAGGTCGTTCAAGAATCCTCTCACTAGTTGAGTGAGAGGAGAATCTTATTGAAGCAGTTTAGAAGCAGAATCGGTTGGCTTCATTCTCATATTGAGCAGCAGTCCATGCTCCACCAACCATATCTCTTAAAGGGTGAAGTTGTTGAAGGACTTGAGGATGATTCAGAGCGTAGTCAGTTGGGTTTGCATAAAACTGTGGGATTAAAAGTTCAACTTGTGATGTTGGGCCTGAACCATCTGTTTGATAAACAGTTACTGTTAAGATCTGAGCTTGGTCGTCAGGGAAAACGAGTAAGCTTACAGTGCTAAAGAAGTCTTTTCCGTCGGCAACTGAGAATCCATTGGCGGTTCCGATTGATTGCATATCTGAAAAAGTTAAATCGTTATATGTATAGGGACTTGCTTGCTGTACGGCTCCACCGACAACTCGCTCAAGTTGAAAGTTGATTCTTTGTGGAGGTCTTCTGTTTCCCATTGAGTCCACAGATGTTGTCCAAACTTGAATAGCTTGATCAGCAGTATTAAAGCCATCGACGAATCGATCAAATTTTAATCGGAAATAGAAGCTGGCATTTTGGCTGTACTGTTGATTGATTTGAGTGGCCATCATTCGAACTCCAAGATTTGGAAAGTTTGCAACGTCATGTGAGCATCGAGCAATGGGTTGTCCGCTGTAGTTTGCCATATATGCAGAAGAAGCAAAGTCAGTAGAGCCAGATCCGTTAGTGACCTTCTGAGCTCCACAACCAATCAGTGAGAGTCCTGCGATTGCTGTTAGGGCTAGGATTTGGATCATGTTTGAGTTTTTCATCTTCCACCTCGCGTTCGTTTGATACTTGTTATCAGAGCAATCGAGGTGCCACCCAAAAAACACTTGATCATATTGATACAGGCAAATTCCGCAGAGGAATTCGGCAGATAGCGCGACTCAAGTCGAGATGTTTCAGAATGAATGACCAGGTTTTTTTCAACTGACAGAGAAAGCCTGACGCTGACTCAAGCTGAGACGACAAGATGAGATCACATCTGGACCTCAGTTTCTCCTCTGAAAAGCCGATAAATTCGCTATGAGCAATCGGTCATTAGGCCTTGGCCAGCAGAAGCAAGAATGGTTTTATTTGGAGCACTCCAATCCTGTGGGGCCATTCACCTATGCCGAGATGATTAAAAACATGCAGCAGAAAATGATTTCAAAAAATCATCTCATTTGGAGAAAGGGCATGGCTGAGTGGCAGCCCCTTTCTCAGGTGTGGGAGTTTCAACCCCAGCACATCCGCCATCTCGCAAAAACACAAAGTTCAGATCTTGCAGATATTTTTGAAAAGCGAAAATTTCCCAGAGTTCCATTTGTCTCAGAGTTTTTCACTCATAATGAAAACCAACTTTGGAAGGCCATGAGCTATGAAATCGGCATGGGCGGAATTGGTTTGGTTATTGATAATAAAAATCTCAATGTTGGCCAAAAAATTCATCTTCATCTCTCAGGAAATTCAAAAATGCCAGCCTTTGTCGCTATCGCGGAAATTGTGAACAAAAGCGAAAAGGGTGTTCAGCCCTTTCAGGCTCGGTACGGTTTAGAATTTATCGATATTAGCCGCGAGGCTCATCTGGCCATTCAGGAATATACCGGCAAGCCAGGTGTGGAGAAAACTTAATCCTCTCCCAATTCAGCCCAAGTCATTCCGTCTCCGCCTTGCTCAGGGGAGCCGGATTTCCATTTTTTAACATACACGCTGCGGGACAGGTAAGCTCGGACCGCTTTTTTTAAGGCTTCTGTACCGTGGCCGTGAATGATTTTAATTCGACCTTCTTTGTGGGCCGAGGCCTGATCTAAATCAATCTCAAGTTGAGAGATAGCTTCTTCAACGGTCATACCTCGAAGATCAATGGTGCGATCCGTATCTTGCAGGGCGACTGTGACTCCAGAAGCCCGACGAACAAGATTGGCGGTGGGATTTTGTGCTTGCACAGGGGGTCTGAGCTCTTTCCAGTTCAGTTGTAATCGGATTGAGCCAGAAAGAACTAAAACCTCGCCCTTGGCGTTGGGTTGGCTTTGGATAATTCCATCTTGGCCAAGACTTGGAACAAAAACTTTTGTGCCCGCAGGGAAGCGTTTTCCGAAATCTTCTGCGGTTTCGACTGGTCCAAGACTGCCAGTTCCAGGTTTGCTTTTTACAATCTCTGGAAGATTTTGTTTAATCTCTTGAAGGGCGGCATGTTTTTTAAAAGTTTGGTCAACCTTTGTCTGAGAGATGAGCTCGTCAATCTTTCGACCAGCTTCTCGAGCTGTGCGAGTGAGAATATCAGCCTTTTCTTTTTCCAATTTTTGAGAAAGGGCTTCAAATTTTTCTTTTTCAAATTTTGCTTTTTGAAGTTCTTTTTTCAGGTGGTCCTGCAAAGTGTGAATATCTGATTTTAATTGTTCAAGTTGCTCTAATCCTGCCAATCGAGATCTCGTCACAGGTGAGAGTAGCTCAATGGAGCGATCAATAATTTTTTTAATCACTCCGACTCTTTTGGCAGTTTGAATGGCTAAAGAGTCCCCCGGTACACCCGGTAAAAATTGATAAGTTGGTCGACCTGATTTAGCGTCGTATTCAAGACTTCCATTGAGAACTCGGTCTTCATCTTTCCATCCTGATTTCAGTGGGCCTAAGTGAGAAGTAACAATGGCAAAGCAGTGATGAGCTGCGAATTCTTCGATAAAAGCTCGGGCTAAGGCTGAGCCCTCTTCTGGGTCAGTGGAGCCACAGATTTCATCAATCAAAATTAAATTTTTAAGTCCTTGCAGTTTGGAAGCCTCGTCAAGGACTTTGAGGTGGGCGGCAAAAGTTGAAAGTTCTTCGCCAACATTTTGAGAGTCACCGATTCCCACATGGATGGCTTTAAAGAAGGGAAGTCGAGATTCTTCTCCCGCGCAGAGCGGAAGTCCATATCTGGACATTTGAGCGGCTAACCCGATAGATTTGAGTAAAACTGTTTTTCCCCCAGCGTTCGGGCCAGAGAGAAGAAGAATGCATTTTTTCTCTGTCATCTGAACGGTGTTTGGTACTGGTTTTTTCTGGCCCATCTGCAAAAGAGGATGCTTCACATCAACTAGGAAAATTTCATTCTCGGTAAATTGAAAGGGCTTTGCTTCAATCTGAATCGCCCACTGAGCTTTTGCAAAAAGAACATCCATATCCAACAGGACGTCTCTGGTTTTTTCAAAATCCAATGATAATGTTGAAAGATACTCAGAAAGTTGAGTCAGGAGCCGTTCGATCTCGTCTTCAATTTCAACTTCGACCTGACGAAGGCGGTTGTTCACCGGAATAACGGCCTCGGGCTCCATGAAGACAGTTTGCTTGGTTTGACTTGAGCCGTGAATAATTCCATCGACAGAGTGCTGATGACCTGAGCGAACAGGAAGAACCCATCGGCCTTCTCGTGTGGTGACATACTTATCTTGCAGATAAGTTGCCATTTGATGGTCTTTCACGAGACGATCAAGTGTGGTTTGAATTTGTCGCGACAGGTTTTCTTTTTCTCTGAATAGACGATACAGAGTTTCGCTGGCATCACTTCGAATTTCTCCACCAGGAGTGAGAATTTGATCAATTGCAGAGAGGGGTTCTTCTGATTTCATCAGCCGCTCAAGATTTTTTCTTGAAAGGGGGTTGGGAATCATCTTGAGGGCTTCTTCAAGAGCCAGGGATTCTAGACAAAATGAACGAACATCTTTGATCTCAAGAGTTTTCAGAAGAGCTTTTCTTTTCACTCGAGAATGCCAGGGCTCAAAAAGATCCAAGCTTTCCATAAAAGGCCGATTCCCTTGACCGAGAATTTCAAGGGCGTAGAAAATATCATTTTGATGTTCAAGGGCCTCTTGCTGAGATTGAAATGGCTGAAGGTTTTGGATGGAAAGCTTTGCCGCTCCCGAGGTCGCTGCAGCTTGAATATGTTTTAAAATTTCAATCCAATCAAGATGGCGTAGATCCATTCTTCTTACTTCCTATGATGATGGCAAAGCCCATGAATAACAGGATGAACAAGGGAAGCCAAGCCCCAAACCGAGAGAAAAAAGTCTGGTCAGGATCTTTTTGAAAAACAATGTCAAATGACCCAGCCCAAGGCTCAAAAGTCTTTGATTGTTGCAACACAGTGCCATCTGCCAAAATTGCAGTGGTGATACCAGTGTTTGTGTTTCGGACAAGAGGGCGCCTCATTTCGATCGCTCGAGCCAGGGTCATGTAGAGGTGTTGATAGGGCTCAAAGGTAGGCCCAAACCAAGAGTCATTTGTGACATTGACTAAAATTTCAGCTCCCATTTGAGAAAGTTTTCTTGAAAATTCAGGATACAGAGATTCGTAGCAGATTTGTGGCCCCAATCGAATTGACCCAAAGTTCATAATTTGGGGACCTGATCCCTTGTCCCAACCTTCGCCGCCGGGATTTAATTTTTTAAGTAGGGGGAATATTTCGCCGAAGGGGACATACTCTCCAAAAACAAGCAGGTTAGTCTTGTTGTAGGGATCAGACATTTGTTGGCCCTGGCCATCGTATAAAAATAAGGCATTGTGATTTTTTTGCTGACCATTGGGAGTGAAAACTTTTGAGTATCCGCCTGTTAGAATCGGAGTTTGGATTTTTCTGAGAAAGCTTATGAACTGGGCCGGATAGGGGCGGGTGAGAAAATGAGGGTTCAGATAGTCAGGAAATGCTGTTTCTGGCCAAATTACCAAATCCGCTTTGTTGCCATCGGTCACGGTTTGGCCAAGCTGGCGTTCGGTGAGTTGAAAATATTGATTCAGAATTTCTTGCTGAAAGCCAACTCCTTTTTCCGCATAGTATTTTTCCAGATTTCCGATGTTGGCTTGAACCTGCAGGATCCTTATTTTTTGCTCAGGATTTGACCACTGTGATTTTAGATAAAAACCCCAAAGGTGAAGGACTGTTAGGGTGAGACCTAAACCAGAGATTCCAATTATTGTCAGTTTCTTATCTTTTTTGAGCCAGAGCCATGCGATCATTGCTGAACTGAGTAGCATCAGGTAGCTTAATCCATTAAAACCGATATGGTCTGCGGTTTGTGCCATCGGAGATTTGATCCAAAGCAGGGGATATCCCAAATTCCAGGGGAACATGCTGGGCCAAAACATTTCCCCCAGTGCTGTGAGTGAGGCCATCAAGAATAGGGTAGTGCCTTGGCTTAAATTCAGTTTTCGTTTGAGCTTCACTGAAATCCAGCAAGCGGCTGGGATGTAAAGATGGATGCCGGCGGCAAAGAGAAGAAGAAGAAAGATGGCTGCGGGCCAGGGCATAAATCCGTACACCTTTGAAACATAGGCAATCCAGTGAAATCCGATCAACGTGAGAATAAGTTGGGTCCACCATCCAGCCAGGAAAGCCTTTCGGGGGCTGGCGTCGGAGGAGAGAATCTCGACCCACAGAGGGGCAAAACAAAAAAGCAAAGCCCATGGGGGGAAGGGAATGTAAGATGTGCCGATCAAGAGGCCAGAAAAAAGAGCGCCTTTAAATTCAGGATAGGGCTTGAAAAATTTCAAAATCCACTTCATGATTTAAAAAGTAACATGGAACAAACACAGACGACATCACTAGACAAAAAAAATCAGAATTTGGACTCGCCGGGTTATTCGGTGAGCTATGAGTTCCGCTGTCCTCAATGTTTCAAACTTTACAAGGTTCAAAAGTCAGACATTCTTTCTTCGCAGCCACATTTTGAATGTCAGGCTTGTCAGGTTCAATTTACTTTTGATTATCCTCCCAAAAACCCACGAGCCATTTACACTCGAGTTGTGAACACTCAGTTGCCAAAACTGATGAATGGAAAAATTCAAAATATTAAAGCCAAGCGACCAGAGCTAAAAAAATGTCCAAAGTGTCAAACGATGAATCCACGCTCTGCAGCTGATTGTATCAAGTGCCAAGTTGTTTTTGAAAAAGTGGAAGCTCTCTCGCCGGCAGATGCAAAGGCGGGGGGAGCTCCAAGCCTTCTGAAGGCCTGGCAGGATTTAATGCATGATTATAACAATCTAACCAAGCATTTGGCTTTTGTGGATCGTTGCGAAGAGATGCATGCTCTTCCCTTCGCGTTGAAAAAATACAAAGAGCTCAAAGAAGTTCAGCCCCATGATTCGCTCGCCCAACAAATGGTGAACTCGGTTCTTCTCAAAGCTCTAGAGAAGCAGGCTCAGACAGCAGCCAAACTTCCACTCATTCGACAAATGCGAGAGTTGCCATGGAGAAAAATTGCTCGAGTATCTCCAGTTGTGATTAGCATTCTGATGATTATGATCGGTACAATTAGCCACGCCAACCGTAATTTAGTTGGTATTGGAGCTTCGCTCTTACTTTTAACATTGGGATTGGCCTGGTTCTTCAAAGGGCGCATTCATCCTGATGATTTCTTGAAATAAATCTATGGCACAATAAAAAATGGTGGAGGGGTCTTATTTTCTCAGGCCAATTCTTGGGTTGAGACATTTTTTCTCCAAGAATGTAATTTGAAGCTTCTTGTCATTAAAGTTTAATCGAATTGTTTGGCAAGTCTGAAAAATGGGCGTAGCTGTATCTCATGTTACTAGACATCTTGGAGGTACAATATGAAGTCTAAAGTAATCGCAGCATTTTTTCTTTCGATGATGATTTCATCTTTTGCGAGTGCAGACCGCATTGGAATCTGTGCGGGTTGCCACGGTCTTGATGGAAATATCACGGACCCTTTATATCCAAAGATTGCAGGTCAACAGCTCAATTACATGATTGCGGAGCTAAAAGCTTATCGTAGTGATGCTCGTCAGACCCCTGACAGTGGGTACATGGGATTGCTTAAGGGGTATACGGATGAAGAAATTCGCCAAATTTCAGAGTACTTTGCGGCACAAACTCCCAAGCCAGGAATTGTTGAAGCAGACGAAAAAGTAATAGCACTTGGTAAAAGTATTTATGAAAAAGGAATTCCAGCAAAGAATGTCAGTGCTTGTGCTGAATGCCACGGCGATAAGGCTGAGGGACGAAGTAAAACTCCTCGACTTTCTGGCCAGAACACAAGTTATTTCGTGAAGCAGATGATTTGGTATAAAACCGGTGAGCGCACTGGTAAGATGATGCCGGATCTAGTTGGTGATATGACAGAAGAAGAGATCGAGGCGGTAGGACTTTACCTCGAGTCAATCTAGAATCCTGGTAAAAACTCAAGCCAACTTGGCTGGTAGCAACCGTGTCAGTTGGCTTGAGATCAGTCCGCCCACAATCCAGAGAAAGCCAATCACAAGTGGGATTTCAGCACCCAGAGCTAGGAAAATTCCCAGTGAGATCATGGAAAGAGAAAAGCTCTGAAGAAAGAGATGGGATCTTAAAACAAAACGTTCTGCGGGATTTAGGATGTAGGTTCCTGCGAGAATGGATGCTCCCACAAAAAGAAAACCGCACATAGCCATACAAAATGAATGCCCAAATTTCATAAAATAATTCGACAAAGAGAATCCTGTTTGAAATGGATTCATTCCAAACTGGTCACAAATTCCAAGTGACAGTGTGCCAATGATCGAATGAATAGCCGCTAGCTTGAAAAAGACCTGCGTCGGGCTTGGTGCAAGCGCAGTTTGCACTTGTTTTAAAATTTGATTTTGGACCTCTATTGGGAGGCTCAGATCTTGTGGGCCGTTTGCAAAATCATGAAATTCATTTAAGAGATGGCTTTCTGCATTTTTGTGTTTCACTTAGCATCTCCTTTCATCAAGGCAAGGGCTTTCAGTTTGCGAAGCCCTCGGCTTAATATTTGGCGGACGTTTTCTTCATTGAGGCTAAGGTGTGTGGCAATTTGCTCAAATGACCAATCTTGCAAATAACGTAAATGAATGACCTCTTTCTGAGGAGAGGGGAGTGTAGCAAGAATTTTTTCAAGCTCAGAATTGAGGAAATTACTTTCATTAGAATCTTCAGTATGAGAGAAGTTTTTGAGAACATCATCGTTGATGGATTTTTTTTCAAGTTTAGTTTCTGATTTCTTATGATCATCCAAAAAAAGATTTCGAGTCAGAGTAAAAAGCCAAGGGAGAAAAGGATATTCCGTTTTATACTGATTTTTTGTTCTTAATAATTTGATAAAAACTTCTTGAGTGAGATCTTGGGCTCTTTGTGCAGTTGTCTTTTTCGCAAGATAGTTTAAAACCTTGCTCGAGTGTCTTTGAAAGAGTGCCTCGAAGGCTGGATAGGAACCATTTTGAAACATCTCCATTAACCTTTCATCTGGCGTGTCGCTTGTAATATTCTTCATTCCCTATCCTCTTTTACGACCTTGACCTGAAAATTGTGACACCTCAAGTTTAAAAGATCAAAATGATACATAATACTTTAAAGAAATTGGTCATTTTGTTTGTCACAGATCATGCATAGGACTCGTATACGGGTTTATGAGAATAGAGACTTTTATCTTATTTATTATTGTTTTTCGCTCGTTTGGCATAAGTGCTCAAACGCTGACACTGAAATATCAAGACTATATTGATCAGGTCAAAGGTAAGAACTATGAACTAAAAATTGAAAATTCCAAGGTTCAGGCTGCTCAGGCCAAATCAAAGGGAATAAGTCTTCCTCCTCCGATGGTGAGTCTCACCCAAATGAGGCAGGGTGAATCCGAGACCGTGAATGGGTATGAGATTAGTCAAATGATTCCATTTCCATCCAAAATTCATCATGACTCTACATCTCGTCAGAATGAGCTTCATATGCAAGAACTTGGATCAAAAGCAAGGTCAGTCCAAATTTTAGCAGAATCTCGTCTGCTCTATTATCATCTCTGGGCTGTGCAAAGAAAAATTGACTTACTTAAAGAGAAAAAAGAGGCTCTCGAGGAGCACCTTCGATTAACACGGTCCAGTGTTCGGTCAGATAGTTTTGCATCAGCACATTTGCTCAAGACGGAATCTGATCGGGACTTGTTGGATATTGAAATTGAATCTGAAAGACAAAGCCAACAAAAAATTCAAGCTGATCTCTTTTTGCAAATGGGACAGGAGCCTGGCGACGCCTTGATCATTGTTGAGGAGTTATCTCTTCCTCAAGTGAGCGAATTAAAGAATGATGTGTCGGCTGACGCTGTTCAAATTCAAAGTTTAGAAAAAGGACTTGAAGTAGCAAGATCGAGAGAGAAAGAGGCCTCGGCATCTTGGTTACCAGATTTGACCCTTAAATATAAAGAAGTGGGTGCTTCATCTATGTCGGTATCTTCAAAAGAGTGGATGGTGGGAATGACTTTGCCGTTTCTATTTTTTTGGGAGCCACAGTCGATTTCAAAAATGGCCTCTGCAGAAAGACTGCAAGCTGAATACGAGCTCGAAAAATCCCGCCGCTCGGTTAAATTACAGCATGGTCAACTGATGTATAAATTGAAATCAATTGAAAAGCAGTACCGTGATTATCAGGAGAAAATCATCCCCAGGGCAGTTAAAAGAATGAAGGTGACACACAATATTGCTCCTCGAGATATGGAAAGCCTAATCGATCATCGAGAAGCAAAGGAGTCGTTGCCGGAATATAAATTACGAGCTTTAGAGCTTCGGACACAGCTTGAAGAGAACTATGCAGAACTTCAAAAGATCGGTGGAGATTAAAAATGAAAACTAAAATCATATTTACTGCAGGGGCTCTTATTCTTGTTATCGGTGGTGCATTAACTGTTTTCAATAAATCCACTGTTAAAACAGAATCCCCAGTTCAGCAGGTCGAATCCAAAGAGTCTTACACTTGCCCCATGCATCCACATATTCGCCAAGATCATCCAGGAACCTGTCCAATCTGTCATATGAAGTTGGTTAAAGTGAAGGCTGTGCCAGGTGGTGAAGTTAGCAAAAGTGGTGATCAGCAAAAAGAGCAGTCCGAACCTACAATTGAAATGACAACATATCAAAAAAATCTGTCGGGAATTCAAAAACACAGTGTTGAGAAGATGGATCTGCAGTTTTCAATACCCATATCAGGCAGAATTCTTTCGAACTCACAAGTGGCATTTCAAATTTATGAAAGAGACATTCGAACAATTCGCCCAGGTCTAAAATTTGTTGGAGAGGCTCATACATCAGAAGAAACAGAAATTCAGGGTGTGATTATCTCTGTCGATACGATTGTTGATCCGACCAGTCGCACAGTCAGAGTCGTTGGACAAATCCAAAAAGGGCCCTCAAACCTGATCTCGGAAACCTCTTTTCGAGGAGAAGTTGAGGTCAATTTAAAATCTCGCCTGGCTATTCCTGAGGATGCGGTCTTTCACACAGGTCACTCGGACACGGTGTATGTGTTCAGACAGGATGTGGATACACAGTCGACCAAGCTTGTGCAAAGAAAAGTCAAATTGGGAGTGAAAGCCCTTGGATACTACGAGGTTCTTTCGGGACTGAAAGAGGCTGACGAGATTTCTTCAGGACCAAATTTCCTTCTTGATTCAGAATCAAAGATTCGGGGAGTCATCGAATGATTAAAAAAATCATCGAGTTTTCGGCGACCAATCGATTCTTAGTGCTCTTTATCACCGGGGTTCTTTGTTTATTGGGAGTGTATTCGGTTAAAAAAATTCCTCTAGATGCCATTCCGGATTTATCTGACACGCAAGTAATTATCTATTCAAGATGGGACAGGTCTCCAGATATTATGGAGAATCAGGTGACTTATCCATTGGTGACCTCACTTCTTGGTTCACCCAAAGTCAAGGCCGTTCGCGGTTTTTCAGATTATGGTTTTTCCTATGTTTATGTAATTTTTGAAGACGGAACGGATCTCTATTGGGCACGGTCTCGGGTTTTAGAAAGTCTCAATCGAATCTCTTCTCAGCTGCCAGCCGGAGTGAAGACAGAGATTGGTCCTGATGCAACCAGCGTCGGATGGGTCTACCAATATGCTTTGCAGGATAGCTCTGGAAGATTTAATTCTGCTGATTTGAGATCCCTACAGGATTGGTTGATTCGATATCAACTTCAATCTGTTCCAGGAGTTTCAGAGGTGGCTTCATTGGGCGGCTTTGTGAAGCAATATCAAGTCAAGGTGGATCAAACGAAATTAGATCTCTATCAGGTGACTCTATCTCAAGTCATGGAGGCTGTGAAGAATACGAATCAAGAAAGCGGGGGCCGCACGATAGAGTTCTCAGGAGCTGAAGCCATGGTTCGCAGTCGCTCTCTCGTTGATCGAGTTGAGGATATCGAAGAGGCCGTTGTGGCTTATCGTTCGAGAAGTCGAGCGCCAATTTTAGTCAAGCAAGTCGCAACTGTGTCCATTGGATCAGAAATGCGTCGAGGCTTATCAGACTTAAACGGCCTTGGCGATGCCCCCGGCGGTATTATTGTGATGAGGCAAGGAGAAGATGCTCCGGCTGTCATTCAGCGAGTGAAAGATAAAATAAAAGAGATAGAGAAAACATTACCTGAGGGAGTCCAAATTGTCTCTGTCTATGACCGATCAGATTTAATTGAAAGAGCAATCGCGACTTTGAAATCAACTTTGGTTGAAGAGTTAATTATTGTCAGCTTGATTATTCTTCTTTTCCTTTGGCATATTCCATCAGCAGTTGTCCCAATTCTGACCATTCCAGTCGCTGTGCTTTTATCATTTATTCCACTCTATTATATGGGTGTCAGTGCCAACATTATGTCTTTAGCTGGGATTGCTATTTCAATCGGAGTCTTAGTCGACGGTGCTATTGTTGAGGTTGAGAACGCTTACCGTAAGATTCAGCATTGGGATGCTGCTGGAAGAAAAGAAGATTTCTTTAAAGTTCGCCTTGAAGCTTTGACAGAGGTCGGCCCCTCAGTCTTTTTTTCTTTACTTGTAATTGCCGTCGCGTTTTTGCCGATATTTACTTTAGTGGATCAAGAGGGGCGCTTATTTCGTCCACTAGCTTTGTCAAAAAACTTAGCCATGGGTATTGCGGCCTTGTTGGCAATCACTCTTGATCCAGCGATGCGAATGCTTTTTGCCAGAAAAGATCATTTTCAATTTTCAAATTCAACACTAAACAAAATTGCGAATGGTGCGCTTGTTGGGACTTACTATCCAGAAGAAAAACATCCCATTACAAAAAGATTATTTGCCATTTATGAACCCATTATTCACTGGGTCCTTCAAAATCAAAAGAAGACCTTGGTAGCTGGACTGATTGGAGTCTCTTCGATTATTCCTGGATTCTGGCTTTTGGGATCTGAGTTTATGCCCACGCTTCACGAGGGAAGTTTGTTGTATATGCCCACAGCTCTTCCTGGAATTTCAGTAACCGAGGCTCAGCGATTATTGACGAAGCAAGACCAGATTATCAAATCTTTCCCCGAAGTGCAGTCTGTTTACGGCAAAGCAGGAAGGGCAGAGACCTCAACTGATACAGCCCCCTTAAGTATGTTTGAAACAACCATTGTGCTCAAACAAAAGGAGCAGTGGCGAAAGGGAATGACTGAAGAAAAATTAATTGAGGAAATGAATGAAAAGCTCAATTTCCCGGGAATGCCTAATATCTGGACGATGCCCATTAAGAATCGGGTGGATATGCTTTCAACGGGCATCCGAAGTCCGATTGGAATCAAAATCTTCGGTCAAGATTTAAAAACAATTGAGAAAATTGGTGGTGATATTGAGAAAATCATCAAAGATCTTCCGGGAACGCGAACAGTCGTTGCTGAGCGAATTGCGAGTGGTTTTTTTCTCGACATCGATTTTGATCGTGAGAAATTAAAATCCTATGGCCTATCGGTGAAAGAAGCTCAGGATCAGGCCATGATCGCCGTCGGTGGAGAAAATGTTTCTCAAATTTTAGCAACCAGAGAAAGATATCCCATTCAGATCCGAATGGGGCCAGAGTTCCGTCAAGATATCGAGAATATAAAACGCATTCTGATTTCAAGTCCTTTGGGGTCTCAAATTCCTCTAGGGCAAATCGCCAAGGTCCATTTTACTGAGGGGCCAAGCATGATTCGAGATGAAAACGCCTCTCTGGTTGGATATGTCTATATCGACATTGATTCAAAACAGACGGATATCGGGTCCTATGTTGAAATGGCTAAGAAGGCTGTTGAGAATCATGTGAAATTGCCTCCGCAATATTTACTGAGTTGGAGTGGGCAGTTTGAAAACATGGAAAGAGTTAAGGAGCGTCTGAAAATTGTCATTCCATTAACGTTATGTCTGATTATTCTTTTGCTTTACATGAATACAAAGTCATGGACAAAGACGGGGATTGTTCTTTTGGCGGTTCCATTCTCTCTGATCGGTGCCGTTTGGTTGATGTATTTTCTGGATTACAATTTATCAATAGCAGCCTGGGTGGGAATGATTGCCCTTTTAGGCTTAGATGCGGAAACTGGGGTCTTCATGCTCATGTATCTAGATCTTGCCTATGAAGACAGAGTGAAAAAGGGACAGATGAACTCTCTTGATGATTTAAAGTCTGCCGTCATCGAAGGGGCAGTTCACCGGGTGCGACCAAAACTTATGACTGTTGCGGCCCTCTTTATGGGTTTAATTCCCATTATGTGGGCTTCAGGTGCTGGCGCGGATGTGATGAGAAGGATTGCTGCTCCGATGATTGGGGGGCTTGCGACCTCGTTTATCCTGGAACTGATCATCTATCCTGTCCTTTTCTACCAATCTAAAACTCACCCGCTCACTTTTCTGAATGCAATGCAAAAAAATGAAACAAATAAGGAGGTCTTGTGACCAAGTTTATTTTCGGAATACTTTTAATCACCGCTCTGCAAGCTCAGGCAAAAAATCAGATTGTGGAACTTACGGTGACGGACGAGGGGTTTCAGCCCAAAACTGTTGATGTTACCCCGGGAGATTCAGTGACATTGAAGATCACAAGAAAGTCAGATGCAACCTGTGCGACTGATATTCAGATCCCCGCAAAAAATTTGAAGAAGGAGCTTCCTCTAAATAAGACCGTGACCATTCCGATCGGTAAATTAGAAAAAGGAGAAATCCGCTTTGGCTGTGGAATGAATATGATGGAAGGCGGAAAGATCTTTGTAAAATAAAGAAGCGACCTAGGGTCGCTTCTTCTCTGTCACAAGTCGAGATGTGAATCGAGGGAACTGAATTGTTCCTGAGATAATTCCGTTCTCAAATGTTCCATTAAAATTAAAATTCTCTGTTGGTGATTGAGAATCAAGCACCAGTCGAGCCGGTTGAGTATCTGTTGAGTATCGAACAGTCATTCGAACAGTTTTAGAAATATCATCTGTTCGTTTAAACCAGCCAATCAAAGTGGGAACAAAGTCATTACCACTTTGAACTTCAGTCACGGTAAAGCGAAGCTCAACTTGATGAGCGCGATTTTCGGCGGTTTCCTCGACGATGCCGATAAATGTCCCTTCGAGCTCACGCATTCTTTCTCTTAAACGGGCATACCGATCTTCTCTTTCTCCTCCTGTGGGAGAGTTCACATCTCGACTCATTAAGGTGAGATCAAGAGTTCCCATAGCGCCCACCAGGTTTTTGACCTCAGCAAAAAATCGTCCATTGAGTAGTTTGCCATTGATGTAGATATATTCAGCGCCAGCTTCGGGTCTTCCGTTGGCGTCGGTTCGTGAGGATAAAGTGAGGTCTCCGCTTTCAGCAACATAGCGAGCTTCAAGAACTTGAGCATCTTCAGGTTTGTCATCGCGAAGATAACGCGCTTTAAGGACAGGTAAGTACTTTGTTTCGCCCTCAGAGTTTTTCCCATTTGGTATTTCAACGTAGAAAAGAGCAATTCTTGTGGGGACTTGAGTTCGAGTTGTGGTTGTTAAGTTGCCCTCGTACCAGCCTTGAATTTGCCCGAAGGTTTCTCTGAGTTTTTGTCGATCGGACTCTTCTTTGCGAGTGTTTTGATTTGTGTCGTCACTGGTTGGATGAAGTCCGCAGGCAGTCAATCCAACCGAAAGAGTAATTCCAAAAATAAGGTTTAGGATCATGCTTTTCACTTTTGTCCCCCTTTGTTGACAACAGGTGCATCGGTAATCAGTTCGTCTCGGAGAGCTGCCCACTCGTTCAGGGCAATTTGGTAGTCTCCGACGTTTTTACTATATTGAATTTGCGCCCCAAAAAATTTATTCAAAGAATCAATTAGAAGACTGATGTCCGATCGACCTTGGTTATAGGCTCTTTGAAGCTCTTGGGCCGCTTTATCTCGGAACTCAAGTTGCTTTTTTGAGCTCATTGCTACGGCATATGTCATTTGTACTTTGCGCTTTGAGTGTTCAAGGCTATCTTGAATTTCGAGTAAAAGTCTTGATGCTTTTGCTTGATCGAGATCACGTTGAATTTTCTTGTTAACGTAGTCCTCATTTTGAATTCCAGAACCAAAAGAGTAAGACAGTTTGACTCCAATATAGTATTTTGGATGGGCACCTGAAATCATTTCGTTGTAAGACTCGCTTGCTTTTTCGTCTATCCCGCCTTGATACAGTTTTCCGATAAGGCTGACATCAGGATAGCTTTTTGAGCGAGAGGCGGTGAGATAATCTTCGCTTGCGGCAACTTTCAATTGAGACGTCTTTAAAGGTCGAAGCTCGTTGACCTGAATATCATTGAGTTGAGGAAGTGGGGGGATTTCATTGGGAACTTGAAATTCAATTTCAGAGCCCTTTTCGAGATTTAAAAGTGTTGATAGTTGGTCAAGAACTGCGAGGTAGTTGACCGATTCAGCTTTAACATTTTGAATTCGTGTTTCAAGTTCAGCTTGAACTTGTGCCAGTTCGCCTGGATTGGCGTATCCGTAGTTGGTCTTCTTCTTCACAGTTTCTACAAGTTTTTCGTATCTCTCACGAGAATTGATAGCCTCTTGCAGTGTTTCTTGAGCGACATAAGCCTTCCAAAATAACTTAATGCCCTCAAGGACAAGATTTTGTTGATCAGTGACTCGTGTGAGATGCGTGCTCTTTTCTGTATTCTCTGCGGCCCGAAGATTGGCTCTGTCGACAATACCAAAAGAGTTCTTCCATAAGCTTTGCTCAAGCGTTAAACCCACTAAGTTTTGTGTTTGGCTATTGGGAAGGGTTGTTGTTGATAGTGTTGAGAATTCTGAGTTGATCGTTGTTAAAGTGTACTCAACTCCTAAAGTGGTACCAGTGAAAAAAGGCTTTTTGAGAGTGAGGCTGGTTTTGTAGGTTGTATCCTTAGGGTTGGCCGTGCCTGTGAAGTTTTCAAGTTTCGAGACTTCGTATCCACTTTCAAGTGCCGCAGAAAAATCGTAAGCACTTTGCGATTGAACTAAGGCCAAGTGTGCCAATTGAGCAGTGAGATTGATCTCTTCTGTTTTAATACTTTCTTGAAGTATTCTTTCGGCTACACTTTTTTGGGAAAGACTAATTTTTGCCCCTTTTGCTGGAGTGACTAAAGATGTAATAACGAGAAGTAAAAACAAGTTCTTTACCATCTGTAGGTTGCTCCTAGTCCAAGTGAGCTGCTCGTTACGATGATTTCTTGAGACAAGCCTTGTCGATCTGTGTAGTCCAAACTGACGCCCAAGTCTGGTCGAAGCTCGTACTCAAGACCTAAAGTGTAGCCAGTAAAATTAGTTGTTTTTGTTTGTCGTGCCAGTGTGTTTTGTGATGTTTGATAAAGCTGAGATTGTCCGTAGAAGGCTTTGACTAAAGTGTGAATTTTATCCAGTGAAGTCCACTGATATCGAAGCGTTGGAGCTACGCTCATGCGAAATGTTTGAAGCTGAGCTTCGATGATAACATTTGTTGGAGTCACTAAGCTCATCTTTTGATTGGCATAGCCGAGATCAGCTTCTAACCCGAGCTGAGCTTGAGAACTAGCAAAGGTAGAGTCTTTTGAAAGAATACCCAATGAAAGACTGGGGATGATTGTTCTTCCGGCCTCTGAAAAATCATAAGTACTCACGGTTTTAATCTCACCAGTCCCTTTGGGTTGATAAGATTCAGCACGGACACCGAGATTCCAAATCCACTGACGAGTGTATTTGGGACGATAGGTGTCCTGAAGTTTCAACACCCCGGCGTCATTGTTCATGACTTGAGCATCCGAGGCGGCTTGAGGCGCCCCTACTCCTGCTTCGGTTAAGATTTTGCTTTCTTCAAGTGCTGTATCGCGGAGACTCACCTTTTTCTCTGGAAGAGGAAGGACTGATGCCTTTTTTTTCTTCGGCGCAGCGCTGACCTGTAACGAAACAAGAAGGATAAGAGTTAAAAATTTCTTCATAGTTCATTCTCCACTTGAAGGCTTGGGTTTAAACATCGATAGGCTGGGGCAATTAACCCGTGCTGAGCCCAGGTTTTTTCTATTAAATCAAAGCTCACAAGTCCACCAAGGTTCCCAAGAGAGATGATGACCTTGTTCCCTTTTTCAAAGGAAAGAAGATTTGTCAGTTGATTGTGAGAGAAATAAGTCAGGCGAGTCAGGCTTTCTGGATATGAATACGTTTGAACCGTCGAAAGTTCATGTGTGCTAGAGTTGAGATCATATCGAACAAGGCCTTGTTTATTTAGAGTATAAAGTACCAGACGATCAGGTTCGATTTGGCCATTGAGAAGGGGTAGGCTGCTGGGATCAAGCTTAATGAGTGCTTGATTTTTAGTTTGAAGATTTATCGTTCGAAGAAAAAGGTCTCTAAAATCAACTTCGATCCAAGCCAAAGTATTCTCCGTGACCCAGGGAGCAAGCTGGCTATTTGTGGATTTTAAAGGAGAAACTTCAATCAGAGTTTGGTTTGATAAGTGGACTGGTTGAAGACGAAGTTTTTCATTGATCAAACTGTAAAAGATCACCCAATTTGAATTTGCAGAAGCCACGGCGGGGATTGAGGTCAGTGTTGAAAGTTGAATTTGCGCCAGAGATCGATTTTCTTGAAGGGAGCGAATCTCAAAGTTTTGTCTTCCTGAGGTCGGTAGGATCAAAAGATTTTTTTCTGCAATCGCAAGGTAACTGGGGATTTTTAAATTGTATCTGAGTAGGGTTGAGGTCAATTCATTGGCCACGATAAGTTCTGCAATTTTTGTTGCAGGATGAGCTTGTGTTGACCATCGAACTTCAGATCTCATGAGGTCTCTTTTTCCATTCAAAACAGATTGGAAAAGAAGAAGTCCCTTGGTTTGGTCGGTCGATATCAATTGTGGGGACTCAATTTTTTCAAGCTGTTTGCTGTCGACCGTAAATTTCATCATCGCAGCAGGATAGTTCGGGCCAGCAAAAGTTGGAAGCTGATGAAAATTGGTCGAAGGAAAGAGATTGGCTTCGCAAACAATTCGGCCGCGAGCAACCACTGGAGTTGGAACAGGTGCGGGATTCGAAGGCGGCGGAGTTGGAGCGGAAGACCCAGGTGGTGTTTCAGGGGGTTGATCGGGATTTGGTTTTTCTCGCGAGTCTTCAGTTGGTGATGAGGGCTGTCGTGGAGCTGCTGGCGAGAGAGTTTGAGTTTTGACGTCTTTTGAGTCGGAGCTGCATCCTGCCCATAAAAGGGTCATGGAAAGATAAAAGAATATGGAAATAAGGGACTTAAGAGAAAGATTTGAAGATTTCATAACCGAATTTTTTAGGCCTGCTGTTGCCCAATGTCAAGAAAGGCAGCTGCGGATAAAGACATTTTCAGCCCAGTGGTTGACTTTCTGAAGCTCCCCGGCAAAATTGTTGAATATTCACCTACTTGGAGGATCTCATGAATGTAAAAAAGACAGCTATCGTTGGGATGATATTGATTGCGGCTCTTTCGCGCCTGATTCCCCATGCTCCAAATTTCACGGCTGTCGGGGGAATGGCTCTCTTTGCTGGAGCGGTTTTAGCTCCTACTTGGCTGGCGCTTTTAGTTCCCGTTTCTGCGCTTTTACTCAGTGATTTGGCTCTGGGTCTTCACGAGACCATGATTCCTGTTTATGGAGCTTTTATTTTGAGTGTTCTTCTGGGGCAGTTGTTTCTTAAGCAGAAGTCCGTTGGTCGAATTGGTGTGGTGACATTGCTGTCCTCTGTATTGTTTTTTGTGATCACGAATCTGGGCGTATGGCAACTGAGTGGTCTTTACACTCATGATGCAGCTGGCTTGGCTCAATGTTTTACTTTGGCAATTCCATTTTTTGATAATCAAGTGATGGGAGACCTTCTTTCAACAGGGGCTCTTTTTGGTTTAGGATATCTTCTTGAGAAGTATCCTCTGTTTCGTTCAACACAGGCTTAATATTTTTAAGTCTTAAAGGATCTCATGATTAGCACATCGAATGTGAGCCTTCGATTCGGGGGCAAGAAGCTATTTGAGGACGTGAATGTGAAGTTCACTCCGGGAAACTGTTATGGCCTGATTGGGGCCAATGGAGCGGGCAAGTCGACATTTCTGAAAATTTTAGCAAAAGAAATTGAGCCCAATACAGGTGAAGTGATTATTCCGTCGAATCTTCGCCTATCAGTTCTAAAACAAGATCACTATGCCTATGATGAATTTACGGTTTTAACAACTGTAATCATGGGTAATGAAAAGCTTTTTAAAGTGATGAAAGAGAAAGATGCCCTTTATGCGAAAGAAGAATTTTCTGAAGCGGATGGAGTTCGAGCTTCAGATCTTGAAACCGAATTTGCAGAATTAAACGGGTGGGAGGCTGAATCTGATGCGGCCGTCATGCTGGCAGGACTTGGGATTAAAGATGAACTTCATCATAAAAAAATGGGTGAGCTCACGGCAGGAGATAAAGTCAAAGTTCTTTTGGCGCAGGCCCTTTTTGGAAAGCCCGATATCTTGTTGCTTGATGAGCCAACCAACCATTTGGATATTTATGCGATTCAGTGGTTAGAAGAATTTCTTTTAAATTTTGAAAACACAGTGATTGTGATTTCTCACGATCGACATTTTCTGAATAAAGTTTGCACCAATATTGCCGACATCGATTTTGGAAAGGTCACGACATACTCTGGAAATTATGATTTTTGGAGACAATCCAGCGAATTGAATCAGCGTTTAAAATCAGATCAGAATAAAAAGGCTTCGGATAAAGCCGAAGAGCTCAAGGCCTTCATTGCCAGGTTTAGTGCGAATGCTTCGAAATCTCGTCAGGCGTCTTCTCGGCAGAAGCAGCTTGAAAAACTTGATTTTGTCGACTTGCCTGTTTCTTCTCGAAAACAGCCCTTTATCGGATTTGATATTAAGCGAGAGCTCGGAAATGATGTTCTTAGAGTTGAAGGAATATCGAAAAAATTAGAGGGAAATCCTCTTTTAAAAGATGTTTCTTTTACCTTAAAAAAAGGGGACAAGGTTGTTCTCTTAGGGCGAAATGATTTGGCAAAAACCATGCTCATGGAGATCATTTCTGGTCAAATAAAGCCTGACTCAGGCTCTTACGCTTGGGGAATTACAACATCGGTCAGTTACTTTCCCACAGATAACTCAGCCTATTTCAAGGGTGGAGAAGCGACGCTGGTGGATTGGCTCAGAAATTATTCTGAAGATAAAGACGAATCCTTTTTGCGGGGATTTTTAGGAAAAATGCTCTTTAGTGGAAACGATGCTCTGAAAAGTCCAAGCGTACTTTCAGGAGGCGAACGAGTTCGTTGTATGTTTGCCAAGATGATGCTCTCGGGAGCAAATATTTTAATTCTCGATGGTCCGACAAATCATTTGGATCTTGAAAGCATTACGGCCGTGAACGAGGGTTTAAGTCGTTTTAAGGGCACGGTGATTTTTACTTCTCATGATCATGAATTGATTCAGACTGTGGCAAATCGAATTATCGAAATCGATCAAACAGTGGTATACGATAATCACATTACTTATGATGAATATTTGCAAGTGGTGGCTCGGCACTAGTCCGCTTTTGGTGTTCAGAGGTTAAGAATTGCCGGTACCTTTTCAGTTTTTGTTGAACGATATCTGAGGACATCAAGTAATCAAAATCCATGGACTCGTCGATTCGGTTATAAAGGGAAAGATCAATATTCAGGGCTTTTTCCAGTTCCCGCTTATAGGCTTCGTTGTGAGCTCTGCCCCAGCCAATTAATGTATCTTTTGTAAAAGAATTTGAGCCAGCTCTGTCAAACCTCCAAAGAGAGTTGGACCAATAGGGCCTAAGGCTCTCGGCGTTTTCAACTCCCATCGTGCGGTCCTTTTCAAGGACGGTGTGTTCGCCCAAGCCACGAGCAATGGATTCAATTAAAACGGTGTCGCTTAAATCTCGGAAGACAAGGACTCCTGTGGGTTTTAAGTTACGATCAAGCTGGATCAACATGTTTTGGGGGTTGGGAGTTTCCATTTGTAGACCGTACCGCAAAAGAAGTTTTGCTTTTGATCGTCCTAAAATCTCGGCGTAATGTTTTTTCCAAAACAGGTCCGGGTGTTCATTGTTAAATTCAGCAATCTCTCTCCCTGCAAAGGGGATACTGAGAGCCGGTAAATAGTAATTTCCATCTTTCATAAAGCTTAAATCTCGAAAAAGATAACCTTCGCCCGTTTTCTTATCCGTGACCATGGCAACTTCTTTGGCTAAAATCAGTTCAGGATCAAGACCGATTTCGCGATCAACTCTTTCGATGTATGACATGCGGTTTGAAGCATCCAATAAATCCTCTTTCACACTGGATTTGTTAAACTGGTAATCTCTTTGTGGACCATGAGGCTGATCTGTTGGGAGCTTGAGGGTGTATATTTCATTATTAAGTCGAAGTGCTAAAGATCTTGAAGCTGTAAAGTAGGCTGTGATTGAACCATTCGGATTAATTTGATCTGAATATGGGACATGAGGATTGGTGTTGTATGGGTGCTGGAAGTAATGGATGGTCTCTTGATTTTTTTCGATGATTTTTTGAAGCTCTGGTCCTGCAGATTCTAAATAAGTAATCTCAAGAGAGGATCTGGGGACGTCAACGTAGGAGACCTGAAGAGGGGCCTGGGTTTTTCTATACTGGGGGAGGTTGGACTGTTGCTCCCAATAAGCCCACTGGGCAAAATTATCTTTTTGCACAAGGGCCGAGGTATCTTTTTGGCTAAAAAGTGAAGTGCAAGATGGGGCACCTTGACTGGTCATCGACGTCAAGAGACTGAGGGTAACAAGTGATAAGTAAACAAAATTTCTAATAGCCATTAGACTCCATTTTTGCTGATCGCAGTCTATATGCGAAATAAAGGCCACCCCAAGAGAGATTTATTGCTCTTGGGGTATTCAAAAGTGTTGAAAAATTAGACGAGAGACGATTTGCGAGAGGGACTAGGCCACAGTTTCAAAAATCAGAATAATTAATCCAACAATGGACCCGCCGGCAATAACCCCTGCGGATAAGGTCTCTTGGTTGGCCACAAAGGCTCGATGGGCAAGGGACTGTTCATCTTTCACTTTTCGAGACATCACCCAGAAAAAGAAAGTCCCCATTGCCATCATCAGAGAGTCTGTGAACTTCAGAACAAAGGCAAGGCCAAGGCCAACCCCTGAGATCGGAAATTTTCCCTTTGTGCGCTGATTCAGAACTTCGATGATAATACCGAGCAAAGCTCCCACAAGAACAGCCATTTGGGCTGTGGGGTGAAGAGTGGAAAGTCCTTTTGTCAGAACTTCAGCAACGGCTTTCCAGATCGCGGCTCCAGGTAGAGGCATGGATTCACTTGTAAACTTAGTGATGTCATTATTAAAAATGGCATAGAAGACGGGGACTGCAACAAGGCCTCCAGCAAAAACACCGAGGACGTGACCAATGGCTTGATGGCGGGGTTTACCGCCGAGCATGTAGCCTGGCTTAATGTCCATCAGTAGATTGGAAGCATTCAGTGAAACTTCCGAGGTGATTCCTGCTGTCATCAAGTTGGTAGAAATATTTCCGGGAGCAAGAACAGAATAAGTGATCTGTGTGAGTTTTCCAAGGGCCCCGCCGGGGGTGATGGCAGTTAATCCTGTCGCATTCACGGCGATTAAAGTGAAGACGAAAACAAGAGGGATGGCGATCAGTCCTAACCAGTATTCCACTCCAAACCAAACGTGTCCCATCCATACAGTGATGGCTCCGACAATGGGAATACCAACCACAAAGACCCACATGGGCAGTTCAATTTTTTCAAGCACATCATGGTGCTCAGCTTTCTCTTTCTTTTTAAATAATCGCGTGAAAGCAGAGATGATCACCTGGGGTTTAGAGAAGAAAGAGTAAAGTGATGATGTGGTCATCATCGCAGTTCCACCCCAAAGTGCCCACATGGTGATATTTTTAAATCCTGGTCCAGAAATAATGCCTTGGCTGATGAGCCATGGAGCAAGAATCATATAGTTAAAAATCGCTCCCAGAATCATACTCATGGCGGTTTTCATACTCATCAATCCACCTGTTCCCACCATCACAATAGAAGTATCAATGCGTATAGTGAGATCTTTCAGTGGTGTGCCCATAATGGCGGGAGTGGCAAACTTGTAAATAAAATCATCCCAGTACTCTGGGAGCATCAAGAAAGGGACCTTGAGAGTGTGAGTGATTTTTTCGCTGCGAAGAATTTCAATTAGAGCAGCAATTCCAGCCCCCGACATCAGAAGCTTGGCTTTAAAAATCCCTTCTTTGGCGGTGTCATCATGAAGAGAGTCAAGCACGATGCCGGCGGCGTAGCCCTCTGGAAAAGGCAGTTGCTCATCATTGATGAAACGTTTTTTCAGTGGAAAGGCAAAAAGAACACCCAAGATTGAGAGTGCACAAATCCACCAATAAGTTTGCCACATGGGAATCACTTTTCCAGTCACCAACATATAGGCCGGCAGTGAGGCCATCATGGGCGCGGTCATGTATCCAGCACTCGTTGCAATGGACTGCATGGCATTGTTTTCAAGCACGGTCATTTCTTTTCCCACTCCCAATTTTGAGAGCAATTTAAAAAGGGCGAAAGAAAGAATGACAGAGGTTACTCCGACACCCAGGGTCCAGCCAGTTTTGATTCCCACGTAAAGATTTGTGAGAGAAAGAACAGAGCCCAAAGCCATTCCCGTCAAAGCGGAACGAAGGTTGAGCTGGGGGGCATTGCCTTTGTAGACATTTTTAAGCCACCAGCTGTCTTTTTCCTCAAGAGTCATGGTGCGGATTTGCTCAGGTGTTAAATGGGGAATCGACATGGTGGCTTCCTTTTTTTGTCCGTTTTATTGTTGAGTCATCAGTTGAGAGACCATTTTGCTGAACTTGACAGGATCTGGTAGGGGGCTGCCCTCGGTCAGAAGAGCCTGATTGTACAAAATTTCGGTCCAGGTTTGTTGTTTATCATCAGGAAGAGTGAGCATGGTTTCAATCACCGCGTGTTTGGGGTTGATCTCAAGAATGCGTTTACTCATGCCCTGGGCTTGGCCCATTTGGCTCATCAGTTTTTCCATATGGGCGGAAAGATCATGGGCGCCAGAGACCAGGCAAGCTGGTGTCTCCGTGAGACGATCTGAGATCACCACATCTTTGACCTCTTTTGATAAAAAGGTTTTCATTTTCTCAGTCAACGGAGCAAATCGTTCCTGAAGAGATTTTTTCTCTTCCGTTTTCTTCTGCTTTTCTTCTTCAGTGTCAAGATCAAGGCCTTCTTTTGTGATTGAGATAAGCTTCTTTGACTTGAACTCAGGCAGATCTCGAGTGACCCACTCGTCAACAGCATCAGTGAGAAGAAGGACTTCAAAGTTTTTCTCTTTTAATCTTTCCAGATAAGGTGAATTTTGAAGAGTCTCAAGACGGTCGCCTGTGATAAAGTAAATATCTTTTTGTCCTTCTTTCATGCGGCTGACATATTCATCCAGTGTGGTCAGCTTATCTGAAGCCGTGCTTCGGAAAAGAAGAAGATCCTGAATCTTTTCTTGGTTCGCATGATCCATCGGGATGCCCTCTTTTAAGGTCACTCCAAATTCAGTCCAGAATTTTTCATATTCTTCGCGCTCTTTTGTAAGTTGATCTTTAAAGTGGGCTAAAATCTTGTTCACCACGTGTTTTCTGATTGTGGTGACTTGGCGGTCTTGTTGGAGCATTTCACGAGAGACGTTCAATGATAAATCGCTTGAATCCACAAGGCCCTTCATGAATCGCAAGTAAGCAGGTAGTAGGTCCTTGCAATTTTCCATAATGAAAACTCGCTTAATATAAAGGCTCAGTCCATATTCGTGATCCTTGGTGTTGTAATTCCAGGGGCGACGAGTGGGGACGTAAAGAAGGCCTGTGAATTCTTGGCTGCCCTCGGCTTTGTAGTGAATCCATTTTGAAGGCTCGTTGTAGTCATGAGAAATATGTTGATAAAACTCTTTATACTCTTCAGGCTTAATATCTGATGGAGATCTGAGCCAGAGCGCTTTTTGAGAGTTCGCCGTTTCAAACTCGTATTCTTTTTTGGTGGGGTCTGGGGTTTCGCCTTCTTTGGGTGGTTTTTCTTTTCGAAGTTGAATTGGCCAATTGATAAAGTCAGAATATTTTTTGACCAGAGACTTAATCACCCAAGTGTTGGTGAAGTCTTGAACCTCTTCGGCGTCATCAAATTTCTTTAAATGTAAAGTGATGGTTGTGCCAACGCCTTCGGCGCGAGGAACTTCGTCAATGGTGTAAGTACCATCGCCTGTGGACTCCCAAAGTGTCCCGATATTGGTTCCTGCTTTTTGAGTGTGAAGCGAGACTTTATCAGCGACCATAAATGAAGAATAAAAACCCACGCCGAACTGACCGATCAGTTCAGGACGGTTTTTCAATTCTTGATTGAGTTGACCAAAGGCCTTTGTGCCAGACTTGGCTATGGTGCCGATGAACTGAGTCACTTCCTCTGGGTTCATGCCGATGCCAGAATCGATGACTTTTAAAAGCTGTCGATCGGGATCAGTTTCAAGACGGATTTCATACTTGTGATCAGCCGGAACGAGGTCAGACTGAGTCAGTGTTTGAAATTTTAATTTATCAAGAGCGTCTGATGAATTGGAAATCAGCTCTCGAAGAAAAATCTCTTTATGGGAATAAAGAGAATGAATGACGATGTCGAGCAGTTGTTTAATCTCTGCATTGAAGCTTTGCGTTGTTTTAGCCATAGGTCCTCCTTATTATTGCTTCGGGTCAGAAATATCTCTGATTTTATACACGTAGGCAAAGGTTTTTTGTTTGTAACATCGAGCCGAAATTGCCAAGCTCTTTCGCGATTCATGTGAGGGGGAAATTGTGAAGATTCTTTTTATTTTTTCAATAGTGATTTTGCCTTTATTTGCTCAAGCATTAATAAATGGGTCAGCGGCAGAGACTGAGGAGTATGTCCCTGTTGTCTTTATGCGAACAGAGGCTGTGGAAAAAGATGGTTCATCAGCTCCCAGTTTTTGCAATGCAACTTTCCTCAGTGATCGACTTTTGATCACCGCAGCTCACTGTGTTGTTCAGAGTATAGCTTTGAGAAAAACAGAAATCATCATCGACATTGGTGAATATGTTTACAATAAGAAAAATGGAAATCGTATTGGGTACCTTGTTCGGGAAAAAGTAACAGATCCTAAGGCCACCTTTAAAGTTTTAGACTCTGTTGAAAATCGATTAGCTCGTAAAGGGGTCAATACGGATCTTGGCTTAACAGATGATATTGCCCTGATTTATTTAAGCACGCCAGTAAAGGTAGAAAAACCTGTTTTAACTTTTGCTCAAAAAGCAAGTCGGTCTCAAGCTGGGGCCTTTATCAGCCGGATCAACCAGTATTTGCCAGAAATAGTGACTGTTAACCCGATCGCAGAAATGTCGACTTCAGATACCAGAAGAAGAGCTGTGCTCAATCAAGTGAGCACAAGTGGATATGGTTCAAATGTTCATCTTGAGTCTAAATCCACAGCTCGGGTAGAGCCAGGGGATAGCGGAGCTCCGCTTTTTATGCGAGAGTCAGGAAAGCTCTTCTTGGTGGGAATCACGAAGGGTCGCGGAGAAACTTTTTTCACCAACTGGGATGTCTACACTTGGATTGGGGATAAGGCCTGCGAGATCGGCGCAAAGCTGCCGCTGTCCAACGACGAAAAAGGAACTCTTTGTCATTAAAGCTGTCTAGAGTTTAGACAGTCTTGAAATTATCACCAGCCTGATGCTGGACATTTGCAGGACATTTGCAAAAGTTCAGCACAAAAAACACACATCAGTTATACTCCTTCGGTTGATAAAAAAACCAAAGGAGTATCTATGAAAAATCGAATTTTGTTTTTTGCTGGAATTTTATTATCCACTCAAGTTTTTGCAATGGGCAATCCTGCTGCTGTCTTTTGTGAAGATGTTGCTCGCGGGGAATATGTCATCCACTCAGATGCCAAGGGAAACCAGTCTGGAGTTTGTGTGATTGGTGAAGCGGTTGTCAGCGGCTGGACTTTGTTTTCAGCTTCAAGGTTAGACAAAGAGGGAAACCCTAAGACTGAAAAGGCTAAGATCAATCTGGCAATGAAAGCCCTTATTCAGCAAAAAACCTGTGTTCAGGCAAAGGGCCGAGTGCAAAAGCTTGTTGGTGACAATAACCAGGTGCTCTTGATGTGCAATTTCAGCGATAACTCGAGCATCAGTGTTGATACTTTAAAGCTTGATAAAGGTAACCAGAGCAGAAATGAAGTATTAGGACTTTTATAATGAGATCGGCTTTCTTTTTCATCAGTTTGATGGCTTTTGGGGTAGCGGGTGCCCAGATGTGCCAGCCCTCAGAGTTTAATCAATATCCCTCTGTAGAATTAAAGTGGACTTTGCAGGGAGACTTTGAACGTTTAAATGATTATCAAATTCCAATTAGTGAAAAAGAAAGAACTCTGATCAAGGGTCAGTTAACTATTCAGGGAAAAACTTATCCTGTGCAAATGAAAGCTCGGGGTAAGTTTCGATATGAAGAGTGTCAGGTGAGACCTTTTTCGGTTGAATTTTTAACGGAATCGCCCTTTGGGAAAAAGGGAAAGAAATTAAAGTTAGCAACACTGTGTTACCGTGATCGTGATTTGAGAGAGGTCGCAGAACGTCAGCTCTTAAAAGAAGTTACAATTTATAAGATGATTCAAGTGCTCAAGGGCCCCCATCTTGATGTTCATCCCATTCAAGTGGTGATGAAAACACCAAATGGGGATGTCTATTTAAAGGCACCTGCCTTTATTCGAGAATCCGAATCCGCCTTAGCTAAACGATGTGATTTGCGAGAGCGAGAAGCAGTCATGCATCGGTGGAATCAAGAAAAAAGAACTTTTGAGAAGTTCTTGGTGATGCCTGATAAAAGTTTAAAGGCCTATGACTATGAGCTTGAGAAAGAGGCCCTTCTTCGAATGGAAGTCACAAATCGATTTTTAAATAACATCGATTATTTGGTTGAGGAAGATCACAACGTGATTCCTTTGGCTCTAAAAGATCCAATGGAGCGAAAGCTTTTCGTGATCCCTTATGACTTTGATCTTTCTCAGGCTGCTGATGGATCTTATTATTCCTTTGTTGGTGGAGCTAAAGAGAATGCTCAAGCTTTGAAAAATTGGATTTCAACAACTACTGATTTTTCTGAGGATCTGAAATTAAAAATCATGACCGAGTTGATTCAGGCCAAACCTGAGATGAGAAAAGTCATTCACCAATCCTTATTGGACAGTCAGGGTAAGCGAGAACTTTTGGACTGGCTTAATGCCTTTGAATAAAATCTCGGTTATTGGTAATGCCTGCTCAGGAAAGACGACGCTCAGTCGGCTTTTGGCAGAAAAGTATCAATTGCCACTGACCCATGTCGATAGCATTCAGTTTTTGCCGGGGATGAAGTTGAGAGATCCTCAAGAGACCATCAAAATTCTTGAAGCTGTTGCCAATCAAGATCAGTGGATCATTGATGGCTTTGGTCCGCTGAGAATCATCGAGGATCGATTTCGGAAATCAGATCTCATTATTTTTATTCGAATCCCACTTTGGAAAACCTACTGGTGGTGCGCAAAACGTCAGGTTAGGGGATTATTTGTCCGCCGCCCTGAATTGCCGCCAGGTTGTTTTGAATCGACTCTTCCTCAGACTTTGAAATTGATACAAACAATTTGGAATGTGCATTTTAAGATGTGGCCCCAGCTGGATCGTATTTTTGCCCGGGATGAGTATAAAGACAAAGTAATATATATGCATAAAGTGCATACAAACATTGATAATATGCAATATACAAATGTGAAGTGAGCATTTATATCTCTGCGCATTCAAGGAGATCTCAAATGAAAACTTTAATAGTTACCCTAGCAATGATGGTTCAATTAAGCGCCAACGCAATGACTAAGGCTGAAGCCGCACAGCTGATTCAAGCTCAGGTTCAAAAGCTTGGAAAAATCGCCTATGGCTTTGATGTGCAAACGGTGAAGGGTAAAAACGCCCATGAAATGCTCATCAACTTTGTCGCAAAGGATCAGGGCGAAAAGCCTGCAGATGTTCAGTTGGTCAATAAAGAAGCCAAGGACATCGCCTTTGGTGACGAGATTGAAACAGGTTTCACTTCAATGAAGTCGGCCATCGAACTGATCGGCAATGCAGAATCAGACCTTGAGCAATACGTAGATGATTCAGGTCTTGAGCCCCAGGATCCGCAACTGCGACAAAAAAGAGCGAAGCTTAAATTGATGAAAACTCAATGGGCGCCAGCGATCATGGCTATGCGGGGAACAAATGTTCAATTTGGTTATGATGGACATGGGCCTGGATATTGTGGAGTTTCTTTTGTTCGATTGCTCGTGATCGACCCGAACTCTCAAAAAATTTATTTTGTTTACTTATCTCAAAGTGGTGAGTGCTAATTCAAGCACTCACTTCTTTTTTAATCGTTGATTCATGCTCTTCACGACTTTGATTTGTTTCTGACGAAATTTTTCAAGTCGTGAAGCGATTTTTTGATCTGATACCCCCAGAATACGAGCTGCTAAAAGTCCCGCATTCGTGGCATTATCAACAGAGACTGTCGCAACAGGAACACCCTTAGGCATCTGAGCAATTGATAATAAGGCATCAAGACCCTTCAGTCCTCCAACTGTCACGGGAACGCCGATCACGGGAAGTGTGGTGAGTGAAGCCACCATGCCAGGAAGATGAGCCGCTCCGCCGGCCCCAGCAATAATCACAGCATAATTTTCGTGCGCTGATTTGGCAAAGTCGACCATTTTTTCAGGTGTTCGGTGAGCTGAAACAATTTGAATTTCAAAGGGGATTTTGAGTTCCTTTAAGGGGTCACAGGCTTTTTTCATTGTTGGCAAATCTGTTTCGCTTCCCATGATGATGGCGACTTTTTTAGTTTTCATAGTTGGAACTTCTTCCTTTCTTTAAGCCCCAGTTGAAGAAGCTTCTTCATGTTTTGACCTGAATAATTAAGGTGCCCCATTTTTCGCCCTTTGCGGCTTTCTGCTTTGCCGTACCAATGAAGCGAGCCCTGGATATCTCGGGAAAGAGAAATGCTTTCTGTTGGGGGCGTTGATTGACCAATCAGGTTAATCATTGCAAAGGCCGGGTGAATCAGTTCAGTTTTTTGTAAGGGAATCCCTAGGCCGCATTGGAGATGAAGCAAAAATTGTGAGACTTTCAGTGCATCTTGAGAATAGTGACCGCTATTGTGAACTCTGGGAGCAATTTCATTAATGAGTAATTCTTTTTCAGTATCAAAAATTTCAAAGGCAATGACGCCAACATAATTCAGTTTGGCCAGGGCTTTTTTAATTTTTTGAATTAAGCTTTTAACTTTTGGGTGTTTGATGGGACCAACAACCCAATCGCACCGACTTTGTTCTTGGTGGCTTTGGACTAATGGAAGATCAATTAACGATCCATCAGAGCTTCGAGCAAAGATCAGAGCCAGTTCTTTTTTAAAAGAAATCATCTCTTCAGCAATAAATCTTTCCGGCATAAGAGAGTGCAGTTTCTTAAGATCCTCGGGGGACTTGCAGTAATAAGTGCCGTATCCATCGTAGCCACCCCGGCATTTTTTCAGAACAAATTTGCCTTTAAATTTCGAAAAAGCTTTATCGAGTTCTTCTGTGTTAGAAACCTCAAGGTGGTGGGCTGTTGGAATTTTAAAGTGCTGAAGCAGTTTTTTTTGCAAAGCCCGATCTTGTAACTCCTTCATCAAAGAGGGCCTTGGAAAGATTTGAATATCTGTTGAAGGGCTTTGCTCCAGCTTTTCAAAAAAATCCATATCGATGAGTTCGCTCTCAAAGGTCAAAAGATCGATGGATTTCAGAAAATCAATTTGGTCTTTTTCGTTATTGGGATCTCCCTGGTGCCAGTTCTTGGTGACTTGGGCAGCCGGATCGGTGTCTTTTTCACATAAGATATGAACGGCAAGTCCAAGAGGATGAGCCTCAAGCGCCATCATGCGAGCCAATTGGCCGCCACCGATAATTCCAAGTCGTTTATTGGGAATTTGACTCTTCTTTTTCATATTCTTTTCATCGAGATGTGTTGAAATTAGACGGTTCTGATTGCGAAATAAAGAGAGAACTGTGTATAACGCAGTTAGATGCGATCAAAGAACCTGAAAGACCTTTCCAATTTTCCCCTCTGTCTTGCCCCCATGGTGGGTTTAACTCATGTCGCACTTCGGCTGGTTGTGCGCGAGTTCATGCCAGAGCAGGCGCACACAATTTGGCCGACGGAAATGCTCAGTTCCCGCCGCTTAAAAGCTGAAAATTTGGATGAGACCAATGAAACTAAACGAGGCCCTGATGAAAATGATTTAGTTCCCCAGATATTAGGCAATGAAGAAGAAAGTATAAGGCTTGCCATTGAAAAGCTCGCCCAGTGGGGAGCTGTCGGGGTTGATATCAATATGGGCTGCCCCGTCCAAAAAGCGCTGAAGCACAATTACGGAGTGGCCCTGATGGGAGACTCAGATTACGCCGCTGAAGTGGTGCAAATGGCTGTTCGAAACTCTTTAGGCCTTCCGATATCAGTCAAACTTCGAGCGGGTCATCAATCCAACATGGATATTTTGATTTCATTTGCAAAAAAGCTTGAAGCCGCTGGGGCTAGTTGGTTGACTCTTCACCCTCGAACAGCGGAACAAAAACGTCGCGGACAAGCTGACTGGTCTCAGATTGGTTTATTGAAAAAAGAACTTCGAATTCCTTTAATCGGAAATGGTGACATTCAAATTGCTGATGATGTGTTTCAGATGCTCCAATCCACGGGATGTGACATGGTGATGGCGGGGCGAGCGCTGGCGGCAAGGCCTTGGATGGTGTGGCAGGTGGGAGAAAGATTGGGATTTGCTCCACCCTCAGGGTTCGTAGGCCGAGCACCAGCCACTTCTGATGAAGAGGGGCAGATGTATGGCTACTGCCTACTTAAACAGATTCATCACTGTCGGAATTATTTTAGTGAAGAGCAGTCGTTAAGAAAACTGCGTTTTTATATTCGCACCACGTCTGTTTGGCTCGAGTTTGGACATGAGCTGATTAAGCTTTCAACAAAATTAAAGACACTGGATGAAGTCGAAAAAGGAATTCAGGATTTCTTTTCTCGTCCTCAACGGATGTTCCCTCGAACGGAATTAAGGCAATAATTGGGGAAAGACAAGTTAAGGACAGTACCGACCAGGAGCAATGATCCCGTCAGGATCAAATTGTTTTTTTAATTCACCAATGAGTTTCCAATGAGTGGATTGGGGATCAACTAATTGATTCATGAAATCAATATGAGTGCGATACGGAAAGAGTTTTTCATTGATAAAGAGCTGCTGCAATTCAGCGAGGCACTGCTTTGCCTTTTCAGATTCCTGTTGGTTTTCACGATCAAATGAAAGACTGATCACAGCTTCAAGAATTCGGTTGGTCACAAGGTTCAGTGTGATGGCAGGTTCAAATCCGTATTTATGCCCGGTGGTTTGGGTGACTTCGATCAGTGTGCGAGCTGATTCTGCAGTCAGCGGAGCAAAGGGTAAGGTGTAGATAAATCCTGATTTACCAAGGTCAGGATTTTTTAATATGTGTTTATCTTTTAAATGTCCCACGATGGGCCAATGAAGAGCCCCCAGTGTTCCATAGGTGGGCTGTCCTGTGGTCATCTCTCCGACGGGGCGTTGGGCATAGAGAAGGGCTTTTTTTGCATGAAGCCCAGGTAGATATTGAGTCAAAGACAAAAGTTTTTTTGTAAAATCAGTTAAGACAATCACTTTTCCATATAGAGAAAGCTTCTTTTTAATTTTTCTTTCCAAAATTTGAACCTGTTTGGCATCGCCTTTGATATTTCCCGCGGCCAACCATTTTGCTGGGAATTCATTTCGAATGAGATCATCCACCTCGGTTTTTGTTTTAGGTTGATTTATTTTTTCAAAATACTCTGCCACATGGGGGGCAAGTCCGGGGATGATTCGTTCTTGATTAAAGACATGGGTGATGCAGTTCAGATCCCCAGCCATCATCAGTTCTCGTAGGGCTTCGCAGAGTTCTGGCAAACGAGACTCGTTTTGGATTTGAATAATAAAGCTTGTGATTTTCTGTGGGCGGGGCAAAAGAGCGACCGTCGCTGAGAGCACGATGCCAAAGTTGGATTGAAAGAATAGACCTTCAAGAGAGGGGCCCACGCCATGTCGGTAAAGATGGGATAGTTCGCTTGGGCCATAGTGACCAAAGCCTGTTTCAATAATCTCACCAGTTCCCAAAAGGACTTCCAATTTTGTAATCGTATCAACTCGAAGTAGATTGTAGGAAATGCCCCGATCCAGGGCATTTCCCAGAATGCTGGTATCAGCAGAGGACCCAGTGACATCGAGAAAAAAAGGTGAGTTTTCAAGTTTTAGCTGATTAGCAAGTTGTTCTTGGGTAACCCCCGGTTCGATATGGGCGTATCCCAGTTTGTGATTAATTTCGTAAATACGGTTTAAGCTCGAGAGATCAAGAATTACACAGTTGTCCTGAACAGGGTTCATTGATCCCAGGCCCCAGTTCATCCCTGTGCTGATCGGATAAAGGCGGGTCTTTGTTTCTCTGGCTGCTCTTAAAACCTCGATCACCTCTTCGCGAGTAGATGGTCGAACAACCCCCTGAATACCGCGTCTGGAGCCAGCAAGGCAGGTATGGGTTGTACTTGTTGGCTGAGTTACTTTCTCAGGAGATAGGTTTAAATTTGTATAGAAGGTAGACATAGCTCGTCTACGATTGTGACCTTTTTAGACTGGTTTCACAAGTAAGAATTGTTAAAATATCGTTAATGCTGGCACTAACTCGACATTTTTCATAGAAAATGCTACAGATGGCCCGTCGAGATGTGATGCTTGTAAACTCTAAAGTGAGAGGTTTCTATGGAAGCTGTAGTTCAAAATCAATTAGCAAACGGTGTGTTGGTTGAAAACTTTAGGGATTTAACTGAGAGGGTGTCCGATTTGTTAGGCAGACAGGGGATTAAAGTAATGCCCTACAATCAAAGGGGTATAGATCGATTTTTGAATCTCCCAAGGTCTTTACAGGAAAGCATATATTCATCTCTCGAAAAATTTTACCAACTATGCGAGATGGCAGAGAATGACGGTGTTCCATTTGAAGATAGTGGAAAAAGTATTATTTGGTGGACTCTCACCCGCTTGGGAATGGTCCCCTCAAGTGACTTGATGTCACATATTCAGCCTGGGGTTAGTATTGAAGTTTACAATGCTGAGAATGTTCAAATTTTTAGGACCTTTGATATTCTTAGGAAGATTTCATACTCATTAAGCGAAATTGTTACGTATGAATGGTGGGAGTTGTTTGAGAGAAGTTCGTTCGTAAATCAGGGTATGATTCAAATGGCACAAGATGCGGCATCTGGTAAAATTAGCGGAGTGCATTACACAAGTTTCCCTGAGCATGAGGTAAGAGAAGTAATGAGTGAGGAGAAATGTTCCATAAGAATGAGACACCTTTTTATATGTCCATTAAAAGATAAGGCTGGTGGTTTTGCGGGCGGCATTAGTGTTTTTCAAATGCTCAATTAAGCCGCCGCATTTGCTATTTTAAGATTGCGACCTTTGATTAGAGTTCTTTTTTTCCACAGTATGTCAACAAGTCGGCGAACTTCGAAATCCTTTGGTTCTATAATGTCGGAACGTTTGCACATGAGTAGATCAACCGGTGTGTTATGGAGGTACTGGTTTGGGACTATAACTCTAAAGCCAGCCTCCTGTGCCATGTCTGATACTTTAACATCTTTTCGAGCCGGACATATGATTGAATCACAAGTTGTTTCTGTAAGAAAGAGTTTTTGGCCCAGTATTCCGATCACCTTTCCAAGCGATAACCCGAGATGACTTTTCCTAAATATGAGGTTTACACTGAGAGATTCCATAGTCATGACACTGGTAATGTTATTATCATTTATTATTTTAAAGTATTCTGCAGAAAAGTTGTGTTCTAGGTAAGACTGATGGAATATTGATGAACAATTGAGTTCAAACAAACTATATAAATGCATGGCTATAATTGTATTATCAGAATGGATGATGGGTATAAAATCCTGTCTAAAAAAGTCGTCAGGATTTGGTTTTGCCGTGGCTCCATTTTCTAAATATACTTGAGACCAAAAATGAAACCAAAAGTTATAGGCGGCATCGTAAAGCTGAGAATGTTCTGACGGGCAATTTTTTCCTGGAATGATTGTGTAGCTTATTTTTGATAGATTGATAGCTTCATCATTCATTTTTTACTCCATGACATTTTTAAATTAATTAACGTGTAATTAAGCTGCTGCTTTAGAAATATTCGTTGAAGGATGATAAAGAACAATTTCAGCATTATTGACAACGTTCTTTAAAACCTTCCAGTCACTAATGGAGTCAGGGCTAGAGTGAATATCAGATGTTGCCCACTGTGCGCTATCGCGCTTAAATACAGATGTTTCCCCCACGGGTAACCCTATAAGTGCTTGGAAGCAAGTTAGTCCGCGAGGGATTATATGGACCCACAGTCTATCTGAGTGGGAAGGGATTGCAGCAGAAAGTTCTTCGGGAGAAAAAGCTGCATACATTGAATTGTGAAAGTCTTCATACATTGCTGGCATATTTTTTTCGATAAATTCTCGTCCGGCATACCGGACAAACTTTTCAGTAAGTTTGGATGTCTTTAACCGAGCAAGGTCTGTAAGAAGTATGAGTCCCGTATCTTTTACTAACGACTGGGCTTTTTCTAGAATTTGTTTGATGACTCGAACGTCTGGCATATGGTGGGCTGCGTTTGTAAAAGTAATGACATCGTATTTACTAAATTCGTTGATATGAAGAATATTTTCTCTAAAAAACTGAGCTCGATTGGATAAATTCCACTGCTTTGAGTTTTTATTGGCAGAGTCGACCATTGGTAATGAAAGATCGACTCCTTTAACGGAGCTATAGTTAAGGTACTTGGCTAAACAGAGCGCAAAATAGCCGGGCCCAGAACATAAATCGAGGGCTTTTGCTCCATGTGTTTTGACACCTGTACGGTATATGAGATCAAGCCCAACAGCATAGTTGGCGGTAAGATTTGTTTCCATAACTCGATTATAGTCTTTCACGCTTTGAGACTGGTCGGTTACAGCTTCGGGCTCTGGTTTTCGAGCCAGAGTTCGCTTTGCCAGTAGGCTGAGAACGATCAGCTCTAGTGCTTTTACGTTTGGTATACCCATTGTATGCCCCCGTCGAATTATTTAGTATTGGAAACAATCTAAGTAGCTTGAGTTGTTTTATTGTAGGGGACTCAAACGAAAAAATAAAAAAGATTGGTTATTGAGGCGACAATGCGATTCAATTTGAGGCAAAGTTGCTGCGGTTAATGAGAGAATGTATTGAATTGATCCAAATTATCAAAACACGTATGGGTTGGAGATCCAATATCTATAATGCGCTTGTTATGATTGTTTTGGATTTAGCTTCTGCGACTTATTTATAAAAAGAACAGGTTTGTTCATTTTTTTGACAGATTAAAATTTCATGTCGAGATATCTTCAGATGAAGATCTTATGAAAATCGAGTAAACGATTGTGTTGAACGAAGGGATTTGTGTGGCTACTCTAAAATTCGCTGTCATCAGTTTAGTTTTGACGGTTTCTGTATTTGTGCAGGCGGCAGATATGGACCGCATTTGTGATGTGAAGCCGGGGACTTGCGATTACTATCGCTGTGGTGAGCGAACTCATCAATGCGGGTCAGATGGATATTACCAAAAATTTGGCCACCCCTATTGCACCAAGTTTTTAACAAAAACTATTAAAGAGGTCAGTCCCCAAGGTCAAAAATGGATGAAGGCCGTGGGACTTTGTTTGCAAAAAAAATTAGCTTACTACACGAAGGATACAGATCCTTGTTGGTTCATTGAAGAAATTGCTATTCGCACTCATGCAGAATGTTACGTTGAAGCCGGCGGGTGTGAGTTAGATGTTCGAGATCTTGTGCCAGTGGTGAACACATTTTGGACCGAATTCGCTGATTCTCGAATGATCTGGCAGGGGATTGATTATGTCCTTTCCTGCGCTCAGAGATATTAGCTGAACATGACTCAAAAAGAATTTGAAATTCTTTATCAAGATGACAGGATGGTGGCAATTCACAAGCCATCGGGTTTTCATGTTGTTCCCCACGAAGATGAGCGGCACCGAGTGAGTAAGGATCAAATTTGTCTTTACGTTTTAAAATACCAACTGCAAAAATATCTATATCCTGTTCATCGATTGGATGCGGGAACATCAGGAGTTTTGATTTTTGCTCTTGATAAAGGCGCTGCTCGAATTCTGCATCAGGCTGTCCAAGATAAATCAGCACAAAAAAAATATCATGCCGTTGTCAGAGGCTATATTCCACAAGAAGGTATTATTGACTTGGATCTTGAGCAGGAAACTCATGGGGCCATTCAGCAGGCGCGAACGGATTATCGATTGGTGAAAACTCTTGAGCTCCCCCATGCTGTGGGGAAAAGGCATCCGACAGCTCGGTACTCTCTTGTTGAGGTTTGGCCTCGAACAGGTCGATACCACCAGATCCGCCGCCACTTTGGACGAATTTCACATCCTGTGATCGGGGACGCTGTTCATGGGGATTCTCATCACAACCGTTTTTTCCGAGAGCAACTGGGTCTTCAGGGGCTTTGTCTGCGAGCAACTGAACTCGACATTCATCCAGAGTGGCTGAATGAGCCCCTTCATCTATCGGTGAAGCAGGATGAAAGATGGACAAAGATCTGGAACCTCTTTCAAGGTGTTTAGTTTTCTCGTGATTTTTCCGATCTGTATTGCATGAAGACTTTTGTTTTTGTTTTTTTATTTGTGCTTGGAGCTTCGCTTAAGGCGGGAGCACAGACCTGCAATAAATCTCAAGCCGCTCAGCTTGGGGCCATTGCGGCAGCTTGTGAAGAGTCTCTGTGTAGCGCAAGTGGGACAGATAAAAAAAAGTTTGGTCCCATTGAGCTCAATGGTTTTTTCACTTTGAATAGTTATTTCAATCTGAAGCAGCAAATCGAAGATTATAAGTCTCAAGAGATTTGTCCTCAAGGGTGTCGGACTGTAGTTGGCATTCAAACTCAGCTCACTGGAGTGCCAGCAAAGACTCAAGAACCCCCGCAGTGTGCCTCTCAGAAAAAACTAGATCCAATTCGAAGCCCTCAGTTCAATGCTTCTAACTGTATTGAATCAGATCGAAAGGCAATTGATTGGATTGAAGATGTTGTTCGGGGTAAAAATGAACCTGGAAAAAAATTAGAACAATCAGAGGTGCAAGACTGCTCTTATTATGCCACTCAGAAAATGGATTCTAAACAGACTGATGGGGGCTGTACAACGACAGTGACGATTGACGTGGTCTATGGAAAAAGAAAACATTCAGATGCAGGGACCAAAATCAATGCGGATGTTGTTAAATTTTGGTCTTGTCGGAAGTGATATGAAAAGGCTGGTCATGATTGTATTTTTATTTGATTCTTTTCTTGCCCAAGCCAAAGCTCCATCGGTAATGAGATGTCAGGACTCAGATGGGGGACTTGAGCCAAAAGTCAAAGGACGAGTCATGGCGACAACTCTTCCGCAGACCTGCTTTCAAAAATCTGAAAAAGAAAAATCCTGCACCGAAATGACGTCAACAAATCCTGATTACTGTAAAGATGAAAATACTTTAATGGAGCAGTATTGTGATCCCAATTCGGGCCCTCAAGAGAAGGCCATCACTTGCCCATGTCAAAAGGGCGTCTGTCTTTAGTTATTGAACGCTTTGGCTGTCATCTGACTTTTTCAGTGGCGCCGCAGGATTCATTCGAGCTGCATGTGCTCTCACACCCGCTGGGATATCCTTAATAACTCTGTTTAAAGTCGAAGAGAGCCCTGCGCAAGCCTTTGAGTTCCATTTCTTCAATCGCTCATAAGCTCTCTGCGTGTACTCGGGATTTCCTTTCCCATGTTCCAGGGCATAGAGGTCTCTTCCAATAGAATTGACGAATCTTTTTTCATAGGCTCTGATGACGTTTGCTTCTTCGGGTTTTCCTGTGATTTTTTGAAGAGGTATCGTTTTTGAGTTCGGGCAATTTTCGGCTCTTAAGACTTCTGTAAATGAAATTTCATCTGCGAGCAGGGTGTTGCATTTGTATTCAACGCAGTATTGGCTTTCGCCGATAGCGAAATTAAATCTTTTCTTGTCCCAATAAAATATTCCTTCAACAGGGTACTCGATGACGTACGAATCTTTTCCATCTGTGAAATAGAAGGTTGGCGCAGTATCGGAACCTTGTTGTGTTGAAACTGAGCGGGATAATCGCATCATGGAAAGATCTTCTATGCGAAAGACTTCGTAATCGTCAGGATTCATCTTTTTCCAAGATTCTTCGCAAGTTTTCCATTTTGTGAGCAAACTTTCGCTGGCGAAGAGAGATTGTGAAAAGCTAAAGATAAAAAGAGTGAGGAGAAGTTTCATTTTTGAACTCCTTTTTTGCACGAAGGAATATTTTTAGATTTTTGAGCCAATTTTTTATCGAGATCTCGCTCGGCGCAGTCGATCAGTGATTTTTTCCAATCACCGAGATGATTTTTTTTGTCCATAGCCATTTGATCCATCTTCATGGCAAAGCAAGAGTTGTAGCTGGCCATTAAGGCGCTTTGGCAGGTTGGTTCGTCTACGTTAAAACAAGATCGAATATATTTGTCTTCTTGGCAGGCTGTTTGGGACAGTTGGGGACCAAGGCCTTTGAGATTTTGAATATCTTGTTCATTGAGAGCGAGAGCTGAGGACGTCATGAGTGTGATGAGAAAAATAGTTTTCATAAAAGAAGTATCTCATGAATACTTCTGATGGAAAAGCTAAGGAGAGTCTGGTTCAATAAGAGTGATTCAATTCTCTCGATTAAGGTCCAGGTAAAAGACTATTTCACCATTTTGTCGAGCTCGCCAGAGTCATCTAGAGCTTTTAAATCCGTGAATCCGCCAACAAGCTTGCCATCGATGAGTATGATGGGAACTGTTCTCCAGCCGGTTTCCTCTTTAATTTTTTGCATTTCATCTGCTCGATCAGTCAGATCAATTTCTTCAAAGGGGATATTTTTTGCATTCAGCAGTCTTTTTGCATTCACACAAAAGGGGCAGGGAATTTTGGAATACATAACGACTTTTGCCATGGGCTTTACCTCGCATTTATTCTTTAGGATTGACATAAAGAGTGGAAAAAGACAAGTGTGAGACTGTGAATATTAAGTCAACACAGTGTCCCTTATGTGAATCTCAAGCTTCTGAGTCAGTGAAAAACCAACATTGGCAAGATCGTCGTGAATTCTTTCATTGTCAAAATTGCGATTTGATTTTCGTGCCATCTCAGTATTTCTCTGTGGCAGATCAGGACAGAGCAAGATATTCAACACATGAAAATAATCCTGATGATCCTGGGTATGTGCAGTTTTTAAGTCAAATTTTTCACCCGATGGACCAATCCATTCCAAATTGGAATTCGGCATCAAGAGCTTTAGACTATGGTTCTGGACCAAATCCTGTTTTAGTAAGACTTCTCTTAGAACGTGGCATCCCGACAGACCATTACGATCTTTTCTTTCAGCCTGACCGATCATTGTTGCAGAAAAATTATCCCCTCGTTATTTCCACCGAGGTCGTGGAGCACTTTAAAAACCCGAGAGCAGATTGGGCGGATCTACTCAGTTTTGTTTCTTCAAAAGGACATTTGGTGGTGATGACTCAGCTTCATCAGGGGCTCGAGCATTTTGAGAAATGGTGGTATCCGAAGGATTTTACTCATGTCACTTTCTATTCTGAAAAAACGGTGAGGTGGATCGCAGCGCGCTTTGGTCTTGAAATGCTTTATATAGAAAAATCCGTGATTGTCTTTGCTAAATCATTCAGCTGATGTATCAAAATGATTCGAAATGACTTGGGAAGCTATTGATATTTGGCGAGATGGATATTCTTTCTTAAGATTTCGCCAAGCCTGGCCGATAAAATGTCAATGAAATCACTCATATTAAGAATACTGGTTATAGGAATATTTTTTTCTATTTACAGTGTTTCTCCATCTTACGGTGGTGAGTTAAATATGCTGACCTATACGGGGAGAATTCTAAAGCCCGATGGGCTCCCTGTTAGCTCAGATTCGGTTAGTTTTACGATCAAAATATATTCGCCAGATCCAGAAAAGTGTTTGCTTTGGGAAGAGCAGCAAACATTCGACATGTCGGAAAGCGATGGAGTTTTTAATATAGAAGTTGGTAAGTCAACACATCGAACTGCGGGATTGTCATTATTAGAGTTGGCGTTTCGAAACTCGGGATCATTTTCAGGCCTGACTTGTGTAAGTGGATCTTCGTACACTCCTGGAATTAATGATGATCGTCAGGTGCAGGTTAGTTTTAACGATGGGACAGGAACGCAACATTTGGCTCCCATGAAAGTTAAGTCCGTTCCCTTTGCGATGTATGCAGATAAAGCTCGAGAAGCATCTCAGGTTTCAGGTGTAGAGGTTTCAACAAATACACCAACAAATGGTCAAGCTCTTGTCTTTAATTCCTCGACTCAAAATGGGAGCCGCAGAATATTTCCTCGTCCGTAGTGACGAATGTTAATATCGATCAGTTAAGCAGCGGAGTGGGTAAATATCTGACTTATCAACCTAATAATACGGCATGTGCGGCGAACGAATTTCTAAAGTGGGACGGATCAAAATGGATTTGTGGTGTGGCGGGTGTGGATCAGTGACAAATGTTATGGCTAATCCACCACTGAGTTCAAGCGGCGGAGTAACTCCGACAATTAGCTTAGGCACAGTTGATGTTACGAAGGGCGGAACAGGTCTGACTGCAACATCGTTAGGTTCAATCTTAATCGGTTCAGGAACTGGAGCATGGACGACCCAAAACTGCGGTATTAATGAGTTGTTGATGTGGGGAGCAAGCGGGTCGACCTCTTGTATAGGGGCCAATGTGAGCAATGGATACGCAAAGCTGGATGCTAGTGGAAATTTAGGAGTCGGCACTTCTTCACCTGCAGCAAAGTTGGATGTCCAGGGTGAGGTTAAAATTGGCAATACTTCATTGGCATGCGGATCATCGACCGAGGGAGCTCTGCGATACAATTCGACGACGAAACGAATGGAGTTTTGTAATGGAACAAATTGGAGTCAAATTTCTGCTGGAACATTAGCCAGTGTTGCAATTGGTAGCCCAAGTCAGAGTATTGTGAAGTCAGGACCTGTGACTTTTCTGGTCACATATGGTAGCGGAACGGATACGGCCACAATTAATTTAAACTCAGGAAATATTTCTTTTTCAGGTACAGATTTTACTGGATGTAGTGTAACGGGTGTCGCTAATACTTCAGCCAACACAAGAACAGTGACGGTGAATGGTTGTACAGGGACGGGAACGGTTGCAATTTCAATTGCTGCCAATACGGCAACAAGTACGACCGGAGACCCAGCGGCAAGTGCAGGTCCATCAACATCATATACTGTTGATAATGTTGGACCAGCAGCTCCAACAGGTGTGACGCTTGGTAGTGTGCCAAATAGTCTCAGTAGTACTCCAACCATTTCCTATTCAGCAACGACAGATTCAGGAGGCAGTTCTGTAGCCTCTTATCAGGTGCAGATTCTTCGCACCTCAGACAGCGCTGTGATTTCCACATGGTCCACACACACTTCGGGAAATGCAGTGACTGGTCTAAGTTTAAGTCCATCAACTCAGTACTCAGTTTTGGTTAGGGCGCTTGATGCTCTTGGTAATATCGGGGCCCAATCCGTTGCACAGAATTGGACAACTATCAGCGGATTTCCCTTAACCGTGACACTTTCATCAAATACAACGAATTATAATATTCGAAATGCCGCGATCGCCGCAGGCTGGGACCAGGTGATTCCAGTTATTGCAAACATCACAATTAACGCAGGGGTTGCTGTGTATTCAACAAGTTCTTCAACTCCAGCTTTAGTAACCGGTGTTCTAACCGCAGGATCAACAATTACTATTACTAATAATGGTTCAATTTTAGGTCAACCTGGAGCAACTTATTCTGCTGCTAATTATACCGATCCAAGTGGCCCGGCAATGCAAATTGATTATCCGACGACAATCATTAACAACGGAATTATTGCCGGCGGAGCTGGTGCGGGGGGATCAAACGAAGGAGACGCCTGTGGAGGTTGTGGTGGTGGTAACGGAGGAACATCTGGCGGAAATGGCGGAGCTGGTATCGTATTCAATGCGAATGCAGCTATCACAAACAATTGTAGTCTCAGGTTGAGAATGGCAGTGGTTGGATTGTAAGTAGTTGAAAGGATTGCATCCAGAAGCTCCATGTTGTTGAATTTGAGTTAACGAAAATCAGAAAACAACAACAATTCAGGAGGCT
>BOLD01000014.1 GCA_016861345.1 Oligoflexia bacterium | reverse complement strand
GAGAACGGCTCATGAGTATCTCAGGGACTATAAAGTATTTTGCGAAAGCACCGAACAGGGGCAAGTACTAGTAGCTGATCTCAAAAAAGCAGCATGATCTTGCTGACAAACTCAACCTCGGCCTACACCTAGGTCTATTAGTTGACTTACAGACTACACTTATTATCCCTACATATTTCATAATGAGACATGATTCGTAAGCGGGGCCTATCTATACGATATAAAATTCTATTTTTACTCACCTTATTGCCTTTGGTGATGTTGGGTCTTTATCTCGGTTTGGCGATCAAAGTTTTTCAGGATGACAAAATTGCTTACGTTTTTGAAAGTTCATCGTCAGTTGCAAGAACTCTCTCGGCACAAGCCACGGCCGAGTTGAATTCCATCCTGAACACGGCTAAACCTGTTATGCAAGAGTTCATTGCGAAGAGAAAATTTGATGACGTGGCATTGGGAGTTCTTGAAGTGGATAGCCCGCTTCAATGGATAGGAGCCTATGAATTATCTAAGACAAAATCAGGTGAATTCACAAAGCTTGATATTGTTGAGCGTGAAGCGGGAGCATTTGAGATAGACTCAAGTCAGGTTCTTGGCCTAGATCAGATGCTCTTGGATACTTATTATAAGGGAAGATCAGTTCATGTGCCATTTCAGGATGAGAGAGTCCTGATCATTGAAAAAATTGGTCAGGATACTCAGGCCAAAATTTTTGTGATGATGGCAAAAGTAACTAATTTGGCCCAGGCCTTTCGTAATCCAAGTGGTGTTGAAAACTTTCTTGTTTCACAAGAGGGGAAGATTCTCTTTGGCCCTGCGGGAACTGAATCCGCAAATATAACGACAAAGGTTGGAGATGTTTTTTTTGAAAAAACAAAAACACAACAATATGCAAATGGAACGGAAGGTATTCGTCAAAAAAACGGGGATGAATTACTGGCTTCCTATTCAAAGTCTGGGTTTGGAGCGATGACAGTGATTTCTGTAGTTCCCAAAAATGAGGCCTTAAAGGCCGTTACCCTTTTGATTCGACGGTCGGTGATTTTTATGGGTTTGCTATTAGGTGTGACTGTTATTCTGAGCTTATTTGCATCAGGAAATTTAACGTCAGCCTTGTCTGACTTATTTCTGGCCACAAAGAAGGTTGCAGAAGGGCATTTTGATATTCGTGTTAATGTCAAATCAAGTGACGAAGTCGGCTCACTTGCTGACAGTTTTAATGCCATGGCGGAAGAAGTCTCGCGACTGATGCAAGAGACTGCAGAAAAGGCAAGAATGGAGTCTGAGTTAAAGACGGCACAAACAGTGCAGGAGACACTTTTTCCTGCAGCAAAAGCCCAAATGGGTCCACTGATGATTGTAGGGCACTATGAGCCTGCGAGTGAGTGCGGTGGAGATTGGTGGCATTATTGTGAAGTGGGAAATAAGGTTTTTCTATGGATTGGAGATGCGACTGGGCACGGAGCTCCGGCTGCCTTAATTACGAGCGCCGCCAAGTCCGCAGCAACAATTATTGAAAGGTTAAAGGTTGATCCTGCGCAAGCGTTGAGCCTTTTAAATCGGGCGATTCATGATGTTTCTAAGGGACGCATTATGATGACATTTTTCTTAGGTTGTTTTAACAAAGACACTGGAGAATTTGTTTATTCGAATGCTAGTCATGAAGCTCCATTTTTAATTAAAAAAGGTGAGGCACCACCGAAGAAGAAGGATTTGATCCCATTAAATGATGTTGTCAGTCCGCGTTTAGGCCAGGCAAAAGATACGGCCTATGATCAGGTTTCTATTATGTTGTCGCCAGGGGATCGTATATTCTTTTACACAGATGGAATTCCAGATGTGCAGAGTCCTGATAAAGAGCCTTTGGGCGAGCGAGAGTTTATTAAGGCACTTATTGCTGTGAATGCAGCGTATCCACCTATTGATAAGTCGGTTTCAGATTTTGTTCAGAGAATTTCTCAGTATAGAAAAAAGACTCCTCTTATTGATGACGTCACTTTATTTATGTGTGAATATACGGGGTAGAATATATGAAATTTTTCTCTGCAGATCCCCAATTTTTTTCAGAAGTTCCGATGAGATTTTCTCAGATTTACTCTTCAGTGTCTGCCTATGATCTCGCATCATGTCCTGAAGTCTTAGGTCGAGAAAGTGTACTTGTCTTAAATGGGACTGAGCCGAAAGAGCTTATTTCCACCTTTACCCAGAAAAAATGTTGGAACATTATTCAGAAAAATGATGAGACTTTTGTTTCCGATCTTGAAAAGGCGGCTCGCCTGATCGAGAAGCCCCAGTTATACTTTGATGCCCAGGCAGAGTATTTTGTGAGCGAACCACAGGATATGATTTTTGCTGAATTTAATGCTCCGACTGACAAAGAGCGATTAAAGAAAACCAGTGAAAAATTTATTGAGAATTTAAAAAATCAGAATGTTCACGAGTCTGTCAATTGTATTGTTGAAGAATTATATATGAATGCAGTTCTTGATGCTCCTAGAGAGGCTCAACAGATGGGTCGATTTGAGCATCCTTATGTTCATGGACAGAAAGCAAAAATGACGCTTGTTCGTGATGATCAGGCTCTTGCAATTAGCTGCATGGACCCTTATGGATCTTTGAATATTCAAAAGTTTATTCGCCGGATGGACGAAGTTTATCAAAAGGGTGCGGGAGAATCCTTGAATATAAAAAGACCAGGAGGGGCGGGGCTTGGTTGTGTTATTATGTTCGAGCATTGCTCGTCCATGTTTCTTGGGGTGGTGCCAGGGAAGATGACTGTGGTAACCTGCATTATACCACTGGGACTTAGTTATCGACAAAGAGCGGAAGTTAAAAAAAATCTTCATTTGATTGAAATTTAGAGACATAGTTAAATATTCCACGGAGGAATTATGGGTAAGTATGAAATTAAAGTCGACAAAGCTACTCCTCAATACAAAGTCACAATTTCGGGTGTGGTTGATGAGGATATTGACTTTAATGCGTATTCTTTAAGTGGGGCAGCTTCGGTGGATCTACAATTGGGCATGGTGAAGAGCATTAATTCTTGTGGAATACGAGAGTGGATTAAGTGGATTGGAACTGCGGGAACGGCTCCTGTGAAATATCATCAGTGTCCTAAGATCATTGTTGATCAGATCAACATGGTTCAGGGTTTTTTGCCTGCAAGTGGTAAGGTGATGTCTTTTTATGTTCCATACTATAACGAAGACTCTGGGTCTGAAAAAAATGTCCTATTTACCTACGGAAAAGAGTTTACAGATTCTGCGGTGAACCCTCCGGCTGCCGTCAAGGATGACGAGGGAAATGTTATGGAAATGGATGTTGTTGAGGCAAAATACTTCAAGTTTATTAAGAAGTAACTCGATCAAGGTCCTGAAAACACTCAGTTCGTCAAGATAATCAGAGAAATGCCGATAAGTTATTGATCTAAGTGCGTGGCTTTAAGTGAAGCCTTTTTGGGGGATCGATAGTGTCAGGCTTGCGAAATCAAATTCTTATTCTTGAGGACGATTCCACTTTGCTGAATGCGCTTCAAGCCGCTTTTTCTCGAGAGGGCTTCATTGTGCATGCGACTTCTCGCCCTTCTGAAGCCAAAGAAATTTTGCATAAAAATCCAATTGGGACATTATTTATCGACTGTCTTTTGCCTGACGTCAGTGGAGTTGAGTTCGTTGAAGGATTAAGGCCAGACTTTTCAGAAGATCAGCTGGATGTGATTTTGATGAGCGGTATCTTTACAGATCAGGCTTTCGTTAAAGAAGCCTTGAGAGCGACCTCGGCCGTACAGTTTCTCAAAAAACCTTTTGATATCAAAGACGCTGTAACTCTTGTTGAGAAGCCGGTTCTAGAGAATCAGACCAGTTCAAAGATTATTCTTCATCCACGAAAAGCTCTTTATCAACTGTTTAGTAAGGGAGCTGGAAAGGGTGCTCTGCGCGAGAAGAAAAAAACGCTTGAGGCCCTGGATGAAATTCACGGGTTTGATTTGCCATTTATCTATAGTCTGATTGTTGAGTCAAAAAGCTCAGGGCATTTAAATATTGCTTCAGCTCAAGGAGAGCTTTATGGGATTACAGTTTCTCATGGGGTTATTGTGGGAGTTGATATTCCAGATAAGGAAACCTACTTGGGAAAGCTGCTTATTGATAGTGGCTTTGTTTTGCCAGAGGACTTAAATCAGGTGATGAGTTCTCCCAGTCAAGGGCGAAAGATTGGTGAAAGATTAGTTCAATCAAGCCTCATCAGCCCTCACGCTCTGGATATTATACTTGCTCAGCAAATGAATATTCGATTGTCGCGAACAATAATTGATCAGCGAGTTAATGTGAACTTTGTTGAAGATGATGTTGAGTTGACGTCCCCCAATATTGATACAGACGTGTTTTTAACTTTTCTTCATGATTGGATTGCATCCAAAATTAGTTCGGCTTGGTTGAAGACTCATTTTTTACAATGGTCTTCTTGTCAAATTCGAAAAACACCTTTGTATAACGATTCCCATCCGGCGCTGAGAATGCCTTTGGTTGAAAAGTTGCCTCAGATTGTTGAGTACGTCACCAACGGAAAGACGTTGAATCAAATTTTAGATTCGAATCACTTTCAAGAGGAGCCCTTATATAAAGCCCTTCATTTTCTGCTGACGAATGGGTTGATTTCATTTGACGAAGGGGGCAGTGCAGAGGCTTCTGCAGATCGCTTTAAGTGGTTAAAAAAGATCTACGGTCAGCTTCATGGTAAGAACAAAGTTGAAACATTTGAGTTAATGTCTCAGATGGCGGGAAGTGGTGATCCAGAATTTATTGTGAAAGAATTTGTGAAGATTCTTGGACCCCAGCCTCCAGCGGATCAAAAGGAAATGGTGCAGGTTTACTCTCAAATTGTGAATTTGGCACAGCAGGCATATGATTTCAATAAGAGTGGAAGTCGGGATAAACTGAAGGATGAAATTGCAAAAGGCGAGATGGAGCTAAAATTAAAAGCTGCCTCTCAATTTGAAGAGGCAAAGAATCTCTTGCAAAAATCTTTGTTTCGACAGGCGCTTGAATTATTAAAAAAGGCCAAAGGTGTCGATCCAAATTTAGATAAAATTAGACTCTATCTTGTTTGGGCAAAGGTTGGGCTTGTTGACCCAAATTCGCAGCAACGGGATCAGGCGATCCGGGAGGCGGAAATGGACCTTGTGCAGGTTCCACCTGAAGAAAAGTTTGATGCAATTTATCACTATGTTGTTGGTTTGGTGTGTAAGGCTAAACAGGATTATCAGAATGCGCGAAAGCATTTTGAAAAGGCAATGGCAATTGATTCAAATATGATCGTGGCTCGGCGAGAGTTGTCAGTCTTGGCAAGTAAGGCAGCTCAGAAGAGAGATGTACTCAGCGCAGATTTGAAGGACCTTGTGGGGTCCTTCTTCCGAAAAAAATAAATTTAAAAAACTAGAAGAGCCAGGAAATTCCACCAAAGAGAAGCGTGCGGCTATAGGTATAGTTGCTCGACTGAGCAAGCTCAGATTGGAATTGATAGCTTTCTAGCCGGGTCCCAAGTTCTAAAATCGCTGCTGTCGATGTTTGCCATTTCAGGAGAGCTTCAAGTTGATAGGCCGTTGAAAGCTTAAAGTCATTCCCTTTACCCCCAAGAGGTAGCTTGATGCGGTAGTTAATCCATTGAAAGTATTTATTCCATTTCTTTGGAGCAGCTTGGACGAGATAGCCACCGATTGTTGGGGATCCAATTGAAACGCTATCGGCCTTGTAAATGTTGTAACCGAGGCTGATTCCATGACTTTTATCGACATAGTGAAGTCCTGGAGTGAATCTCATTAATCCCTCAATGGAAGTGATAGAGAAATGAGGCTCGCTTGCCCCTTTTGTGATGTAATGGTCATATCCCAGCGCCCATCCCCAGCGAAGAGTAATCCATTGTTCAAGTCGAAGACTTACGGCTGTGTTAGGAATGTGAAGTTTGGCGTTGAATTCATGCCTTTTTCCTCGAAGGATGTCGTGGGCGGCAACATATTCACCATCCTTTGATTTGACCTTGAGATATCCACGATTCAGCTCTCCGACTGCCAAATTTTTTATGGTCCATAGGTAAGAGGTTCCGTTATCTCTCAGTGAACTATTTTTATCATATACTGATAGCGAGTAGTCAGAACTCTTTTTTAGGGCCACTGTTTCTTCAGAGCTATATGTTTTTAATGATGGAGTTGAGGCGTAGGGCACCTTCAGTGATTCGCTTCTAGGCTTTCCGCTGACAATGAATTCTTGTCTCATGGGGATATCGCCTTCGCCCTTGACGTAGAATATGGGGCGATTGATATCAAGTTCCATCCACCATCCATCAGCTTCTCTTTTGGTGATGAGCTCTTCCTTTGCTGGTTCTGCACCGACAGCTCGAACAAAAATCTTTTTCCCTTCTTGAGAGCTGTAAAAATCTTTAAAGTCGACATCGGTTAGGCGAGTATTGGCTTCGATACTAGCTCCAGAGAGAAGAAGTGCTTTCATACTCACTGGATTTTTTTTTGATTGAAGTATGATCATTCCTTGCTCTCCGACAACTTTTCCATTGATTTCGACATGGGATTCGCGACGGAAACTGTCTCGAGACTGAATAGAGAAACCTTTATCAACTTCTTTGTAATAGAGATCTTTAGAGCAGAGAAAGAGGCTTGTCAGCTCCTCTGTTCTTTGGATGCAGTATTTAAAGAATGGATAGAGTTGAAGTTTCTTAAGTGTTGCTTCGTCGAGCGATTCAGTCTCAAACGTCGCCACGTCCGTTCTATAAATGTCTCCACGTTGTTCAATTTGAGATTTTTCAATTTTGAGTGATTCGGGAGAAATGGGGGTCTTCCAAATAATTTTTCCTGCATTATCCTTAAGAACGATTTCACCCTTTGTGATCATTCCTGATGGCCACTTAAACTTGATTTTGTATTTACCATCGCGGTTTTCTGGGTCAATATGCAATTCAAATTGGTTTGCATTCATCAGAACGTCACCCACCTTGAAGTTATCTTTATCGATGAGTTTGTACTCAAAGCTTTGGTTTAAGACTTTGACGTTGTTCTTATCTATTGGAAAGAACAGCGTATCCTCTGCCCCAAATGATGTTAGTGATGAAAGAAATAAAAACGGTACAGCAATAAAGAACATGCTTCTCATTCCACTATTTCAGCGTTGAATGAGTAAGTTATCAACGAATTTATGCGGTTAAGCGCTGGTCAAGATCGAGTAGGGGATCGAATTCTCGAAAGCAAAGATTTCCCTTGGCTTGAAGTTCTCGAGTTATTTGAACCAGACGAAGACGGCAAGCAAGGGCCTGGCTTTCGTCATGAGGATGGTCCAGAGCGTGATCTTGAACCGTGCGGATTTGATATTCAGGAATGGCATTGAGAATGGCTACCCGTGTTTCATCGGACGAAGTAGCATAAAGTGTAGCCAATAGAGGAAGGCTAAACTGAAGTAAAATTTTTTGAAGAATATGAGGGGGCCAGCCGAGAATTCTCTCCGGAGTTAGGGCTTTAGTCTTAATTAAATGTGCCCATCCTGGATCTTCAGTGCCAACAAGATGGAGAAGATTCTTTTGTGTTGCGGGTTCGCTGGATTCAATCAGATGAACAAGTTGGATAAAACCGTCAGGCTTTTTTCGATATTTTTGCAGTAAAGACATAATGACCTCGACCAAGGACTTATCGGATATTTTTTAAAAACATTAAGTCCTAAATAATTTGTCTTGAAATGAGATGATTTCTAACGCGCCCCAAGATTAAAGCAAATAAGTTGAATTTTAAGAGGTGTCTGGTTATGAATTTATTATGTTAGAAGAGAGACAGATTAAAGTTGCCTTTTGTGACGATGATGAAGACCTGCTTTTTATGTATCTTGAGGTCTCAAAAAAAATCAATGTAAAGGCCTATGTTTATCCAAATGTAAGGGATCTGCTGAGACAGTTAGATGAAGTCCAACCTGATGTTATCGTATCTGATATCGATATGCCAGATATTGATGGGTTTGGTTTGCTGAGCGGACTATTAGATTTGGATATCCAGTTGCCCTTTATATTTTTGACGGGACATCCATCTAACGAAAATATAAGAAAAAGTTATGCGCGTGGGGCCTTTGATTTTTTACAGAAGCCTGTGAACATTAGAGAGCTTGATCTTGCCATCAAGAAGGCAATGACTTTTCATACTCCTGTCAAGGCGACAAGTGTGATGCTTGCGGAGCTTTTAAAGAAATACGCTCAATAGTGTTCTATATTTCAAGTTGATTCAGAATTTCTGAGTAAGGTGTGCCTGCTAAAATCAGCTTGATTGCTTTTCGAGCTTTGCCAATTTTTTCAAGAAAATCATCTTTATGAGGAATGATAATTCTTTGAGGGTGCCCCTGCCATGCTATTTTAATCATGTGATTTAGCTCGAGGGCTTCTTTGTGGGACTCAGTTCGAATGGGATTAGAGATATCAAATCCATTATGGTCAGCAGTATCAAGATGAAGTACCCAGTCATATCGCTTCATTTCTAACTCTCGCGTTGTTGTGAGTGATTGAAAAAAATCAGCTTCATCTCCGGGCCAATAAGCAATGCTATCTAATGATCCGCGATCACAAACAATGGCTTGGACTTTGTTTTCAGCGGTGACGAGGTCTTCTAATTCACGTTGGACAAAGCAGATGGCCCTTTGTGCGTGAGATTTTCCAGCGACGGTGCTTTTTCTGGGAAACCCGCCTCGATAAAGAATGGAAGCCGCTTCTGGAACGATGGAAACAGTGCCAACAAGGTCCTTTTGGAGAGCTTCGATTAAAGTTGTTTTTCCACCAGATGGGCCGCCAGTAACGACAATTTTAATTTTCTTCATATTTGTCTATTCTATTTCAAACTCTGCAAGAATGGGAAGGTGATCTGAAAGATTAGACCAAGGCTCCTCAGTCAGCGTAGTCGTGAATGAAACAGTAAGATGTTTATAGTAAAGACGGTCAAGACGAAGGACTGGAAAAAAACTTGGAAAAGTCTGGGCATGAGAGCCCTGGTTCTGATCAAAGGACTCGTGGACACCCAAGAATTCGTAGAAAAGGGGAGATAGGGATTGGCTCCAATCATTGAAGTCACCGCCAAGAATAAAAGGAGCTCCATTGGGAACATGGGATTGAGCTCTTTGTATGATTCGATGAAGTTGTTTGTGACGTCCACTTTCCCAAAGGTCTAAGTGGACATTAAAAAGATGTAGGCTTTTTCCACGAATTTCTGGAACTTGTAGTTCACAGTGAAGGAGTCCTCGCTGTTCCCATTTGTTATTTGAAATGTCGATATTCTCGGCTTGAAGAATAGGGAATTTACTTAAGATGGCATTGCCGTGATTTCTTTCATCAAAGATAGCATTTTTTCCGTACGAATAGTGTGACCAAACTGAGTCTGCCAAGAACTCAAACTGAGCTTCGCTGGGCCAGTCTTTCAAATTTTTTTGGTGATTTTTATTTTCCCCGACAACCTCTTGAAGGAGTAAAATGTCAGCCTTTGTTTCTCTTAGGGCCTGGCGAATTTCATGCAGGACAAATTTTACTCCGAAAGAGTGAAAGCCTTTATGAATGTTGTAAGAAAGGATTCGAATTTTCATATCCAGTACCGAAACCAATACAGAATGCGTGAGATCGCTCGTCGGAACAAGGATTGTTTACCTAAATCTTCTAGCGTAATGGGTTGCGATAGACGAATGTCTTGATCCCACTGTTTGAGTAGTTTCTCGAGAGTGCTCATGTCATCAATAGCTGTTTCAATTTCGAGATCATGAATCAGACTTCGATGGTTGAAATTATGTGATCCCACTGTCGCCCAGTCGTCGATAATCATGGTTTTTGCATGCAAAACTCGAGGTTTATATTCAAAAATATGAACACCCCATTGAAGCAAGCGATAGTAGAGAGAACGAGAGGCCTCGCGAAAGAACCAAACATCTGTTTTTGCGGGTAATAAAAGAGCCACGTAGACACCTCTTGTTGCAGCTTTTCGAATTGCACGCAAAACAGACAAACGTGGCAAGAAGTAGGCGTTGGTAATGAGAATTCTTCTTTGAGAGTGCTTCATTCGATGTCGAAGATCCCGAAGAAGAGTTGCTCGTAAATCCATTTGTGAATTCAATCGAAAGAGCTTGGGAGCGGGCTTGAAGCGAGCAAAGGGAGTTTTGATAAAGGACTTAAAATTAATCGAGGTCAGGCGCCGCGCACTTTTCCAGGCTTGTATAAAGGCGCGATGAACAGTCATAATTTCTTCTGAACTTGGCTGGGAAAAGACAACTTGAATTCCAGTATCTCTCCATGCATTTTTGCCCATATATTTTTCACTGTGGACTTGTGAAATATTGTAGCTGCCAAGAAATATAATTTTTCGATCAAGAATAATTGTTTTTCGGTGATTTCGTTTATTCGTTCGCTTCAAAAAAAGTAAGGTTCTTTGGATATTTCTCCAGGATAAGATTTGAAAAAGAGGTACTTGAAAAAGCATGGGATGATATACTCGCATCATCAGTGATTTTTGTTTGGCTTCACGGGTGATCTGTCTGAGCCAATTGTAACTTCCGACCCCATCAATCAATATGCGAACTTTGACCCCGCGCAGATGGGCTTGTTCAAGGGCATTCAGAATTTGAACTCCGATAGGATCAAAATCAAAAATATAAGATTCAAGTGTGATTTCAGATTGGGCCTGGCCAATCGCCTTGAGAACGTCCTGAAAATAGGCATCACCAGAAAAATATAGTATTTTTTGGTGGGTCACGGTCTCTGACATCATGTCCAACTCGGGTTGAATAGTAAAAAACAGTCGACTTCGATTCTGCCTTGCGTTCAAATTTAATAATAAAACGAAGGAGTGCTGAAATGAAGTTCTTTTTGTCTTTGGGCTTGGTCCTGGTCTTTTCTGCTAATAGTCATGCCTCAGCAGCCCAAAAAATGAATCCGATTGTCTTAGGTGTAATTGATCAAAAGAGTCGGGCAGATTATGAATCAAAACTTTTACCCATATTACAAAAGCACCTTGAGGCCTGCTCTTATTGTGAAGTTCGTAATTTAACTCCGTATAACGAAGCTGGTGATTATAATCAGGCCGCTCTTCCAGCTCAGATTGAGCAAGCGTCAACATCAGTCCAAATTCTTTTTGTGAATTGGAATGCGAAACTCAACACAGAATCAAAGGCGCTGCTCCCTCTTTTTAATCAACTGAGTGAAAAGGGAGTTGTTCTGGTCGTGGCTGCTGGCGCACCAAAAGAGGGTGAGAATTCAGCGCCCCTTCATCGAACTCTGTTTGGTCAGCTTCCCCATGCAATGATTATCGGTGAATTGGGAGAGCATGATCGATTGTGGGGAACGAGTTATTACGGACCTGAAATGCTCACCGCCCTTCGACCACCAAAAGATTTAATTGGTCAGGGCTATTCTCCAATGATCTTTGCCACTCGTTTAGCAATGAATATGAATAAAAAATCAGGGACGGAGTGGGTTGACTATATCAAAACAAAAAAGCAAAAAACCAAAAAAATCTGGCTTGATTTGAATGATATTTTTGGTCGATAGCTTATTTTTTTGCTGTCACCCATTGATCAAAGGCTTTATTCAGATCTGGAATATTGCAATAGGTTTGAATATAAGGTTCCATTTTCATGCCCACGCTCAGTCTCATTAAATTTCGGATGTCACATTTTGCAGAAAGCATTTCAACCAGAGCCTGAGAGGCCATGTAATGAAAACGAATATGATCTGGTGAACCATTCAAGGGATGGATCAGGCTTCGCACATCTTCTGGTCTTTTTTGGCGAGCAAGCCAGGGGTAATCCACCTTTCCCGCTTTAGCAAGGCTGTTGGCAAATCCCTCTTCAAGCCATTTGGGAATTGATTCTTTATATTTTTGGTAAGACACGATGTGAACAAGTTCATGCCCAAAAACTTGATCAAAATTTTCTGTCGTGACCTTGGGGCCCAGATGAATGGTGTTCGTTGTTTTGTTGGAAACCGCAATGGGAGCCTCTCCCATTTTGTGGGCTTGTTGAAAGTCGGCTTGATTTGAGTACCAAATGACTTGAGCTCTTCGAATGGACCACTCCATTTTAGACTGGATATTGTCGGCAATGCGATTGACCCTAGTCGAAGTTAACCACTTTGGAGGATTTTGAAACCGAGTGGAGTTGGTTAATAGTTCAGTGGCTCTTGCGTTTGATAGAGGTATGAAGAAAAGAAGTAAGAAATATTTCACAGCTATCTTCCTGGAAAAAGAACCACCCGATCTTTTTCAGATCCGGGTAGCCGTTCACTGAGAATTTTTTGAGCTTCTTTATCTGAATATCGGCTGGAGAGATGGATCAAAATGATTTTCTCACACTCAAGTTCAGAAAGTCGGGGAAGGAGTTCATCAAAATGAATATGGCCCCATTCGCGAGCATGGGCGACAGTTTTTCGTTGGTCCAGATAGGTGCACTCGATCAGAAGAGTTTTTGATTTTTTTGCCCAGGGCTGCTTATCGAGAAAGTCAATCGTGGTATCGCCAGAAAATGAAATCAAAGGGGTTTCAATGACTTCGTTTAGATCTGTGTGAGTTTGACTTAAGATTTGAAGATCTTTTTGCGAAAGATTTTGAAATTCTTTTTTGAGTTTCTTTTTCTTTTCAATCAAGCAGTACCCATAGGATTCAATTCTGTGACAAGTTCGAAAGGGCTGGATGTCGTACTGTGGGTTTAAGAAAATTCGACTTTTCTCATCAACAGGATGAAATTGAGGAGAATAATTGTGTTGTTCAATTTGAGCCCATGTCTCCACAATTTTTGTCAGCGGGGCAATCAATGAAGGGGGCATATAAAACTGGGGAGGGGGCTCGTTGTGCATTTTCTTTTGTGAAATAATAAAAGGAATACCAGCAGCATGATCAAGATGACCATGACTGATAAAAAATTTTCTTTGTCTTAAAACAAAAGGGTGTCCCTGAGCAACATCAAAGCAAAGACTTAATTCGGGAATGGCGATGGCTGTTCGAATTCCAGAAAGACTCAATCCTTCAATTCGAAGATCTGAGCTCATTGTTCGTTAAACCATTTGGCAACGATGTCGTGATTGATCCAGGCCACTGGAGATTCTGGGTGAGGAGCATCGTTGATCATCACTTGGCCGCAACTTTTAAAGACGATTTCGCTTAAGATAAATGTAATCAGATTTTTTTGATCCTGGTGCATCTCAATGAGATGGTCGCTGGATTTGAGCATATTCTCCAATTGAGCTTGCTCATTGTGTTGTGGCCACTTGTTGAACTGACAATGAGACCTCGTGGTGTCTGAAGAGAGATACTGATTGGTGACCTCAAGAAGATTGTCCAGAGTGAGTCCCGGTTTCAGAAGCGATTGGCATTTATCAACGACAGCGCCGGCCTTTTCAGGAGCTTCTTTGACCAGAGCTTTTAAGAGTGGGTAAAGAGATACTTCAACTCCAGCAAAAATTGAACTTGAGTTGGTTAGAATCTCTGGACAGTTGTAGACTGCGCAGGTGACCCCATGCTTTGCCCACTCTGCAGAATAACTTTCAAGTCGTTTTTTTGCCCACCCTTGAAGATAGGGAGTATAGGTTTGCCAAAGGTAGTTGTGGCCAATGAGAACTTCCGTTCCGTGATAGCCATAGGCGATATAGGAAACCTTGTGTCCTTTGTCTTGAATTTGTTTTCTGAATTGAGTTGTTTCTTGGACAAGTAAATTAAAAGTTTCAGCAGTGACATCGTTAAAACTTTGAGCGCAAAGTTGGCCAATTTCTGAATTCCAAAATTTTTCACTGGAAAGAAAGCGATCACCGGTGCCTTTCACAGACCGGTTCATGAGAGGCATAATGATCTTTGCTCTGGGGACTCCGCCAGCCATCAAATGAGCAAACAGAACATTGGCATTGGGCGGGACGTGTTTTTCTAATTCTTGAACATAAAGTTTTAAATTTTTTTGAAATCTCTCGCGGCCTTTTTTCTGAGATTCGAGCCAGCCTTCTTTATCTAGTTTTGCGGACTCCCACTCTGAAAGTTTAATATCTTTTAATTGATCAACTGGGGAGATGCCCTTTAAGTTAGGTTCTAGATCAAAACCAGCCTCAAGGGGAATGTTAATCAGGGGTGAGGGGTGGGCAGCGAGTTCCTCTTGATTCAGAGGGCGAAGGCTTCCGTCTTTCTCACGGCGGCCGACGGTGGCACGAATGATTTTCATTCCTCGACGTTCAGCTTCTTCAACAAGTCCGTTGGCGTAGCCCCGGCTAAAAAGTTCTCCAAATAGAACCAGAACATCACCCTTTTGAAAGGTTGAGTTGTGTTTTACATTTCGAATGGCATGATATGTTGTCGTCATAGTCCCTCACGGCAATAAAGGACTATTTTTATCTCGGAGCAACAATTTGTCCAGGGTAAGATCGGATGCCCCGAGCAAAGGCTGCTTGCGTCGGGTCATAGAGAAGGTGAGATTGTTGATAATCCACTTCAAACGACTGGGGAACATCAAATTGTCTTTGCAGATAATTAATAAAACTAATGTAATCCGCCCTTCCACGCAGGGTCATAAAGAAGGGGCGATTTGCATCTGCAGCATTGTCGAGCATTTGGGTTGGATTCGTTTTTTGATTCAATACATAATAATTCTCAGTAAAGTTAATGGCCTGGTTTTGAACCTCGCCCTGACAGATCATTAGTCCACGACGCAGTTGAGCGTTGATTTCCTCTTTACCAAGCCGTCGATCTAATGCTCGAACGAGACGTGTGTTGCCAATGTAAAGGTGGGGATTCAGTTTGATCACAGCACACTTTTCATACTGCGGAGCTTGCATTTTTAAACTGATTGTTTCAACGGTCATGTTGACTCCAGAGGTAAAGCTCATGCTATTTCCCCATGATGAAGAGTCTGTTTCTGCCCTTGTCACGTTGTATCGAACACCTGATGATGCGCTAAAGATTGGGAGTAGGGGGATTTCTGGTAGTTTCAAACCGGCTGAGATGTCCCAAGCCCAAGCCTTTGAATGATTAATCGAATAACCCTTACTTAAGGAGAAGGCCTGATTGATCATGAAATCTCGAATGTGGCCATCGGCAACGCCAACAAGCTTCGTGTTTTTCACAAAATAGCGAAACTCGAGATCAAAGAACTTTCGAGGTTCTTCTTTTGTGAGTCGACGACATTCAGAGACAAGGAAGGACGCCTCAACACCGTGATATGACAAAAGCCCATAGGGCTTACCCGGCAAAGGTTTTTGCAGACGATGCTGAATCCAATAGTCACAGAATTTTTGAGAGAGTTCCTTTGTTGTAATCCCTTTATTGACCCAGTCTGATAGACTTGAAAGAGGAACCTCTGTCGGTTTCATCAGGGAGAATGAGTTTCTCCAAGCTGTTGGATTCGTGAGGCCATCTAAAAGGGGATTGATTTCCAGTGGATTATTTAAATTGATGATGTCGAGATTGTTTTCTTGTGCCAAAAGACTTTTTGACATCAATTTTTCATTTTGAAGAAGATTATTTTTTTCATCTATTGCAAATTGCTGAATTAACTTATCAGTGATTCCCTCTTGCTTCAGAATTTCAACATTTCCGCCCTCCATGTTGTTGGCCATTGTCAATGGGGCACGGAAGGTTGATGTTGATAAAAGACTTCCTGAACTCAGAGGACTGATTTCAAAGATCAGTTGATTCGTGTTGCCGATGGCTTTGATATTTTTTGTCGCCAGGGTAAGTTCTTCAGACAAAGTTGAGTTTCCATGTACTGTCACAACTTTTTCACCAGCAGCATAGATGTGTCCGCTGGCTTTGGTGTAATCATGAATGGCCATGTCGACAACCGCATATTTGAGCAAATATTGCCCCACAGGAGCATTTTCCTCAGAAAAGCCAGAAGGGTCAGTCAGGCTCGGACGCTTGAGTCTCATTGAAACTTTAAAGATGCCACGCTTCTTCACAGTTAAAAAGAGACCTGGGTCGATATCATAGTGATAATCAAGTTTGTCAAAGTCATATCGATTCACCAGAAGTTCGGGTTTCCCATCAGTGCAAGTTTTCAGTTCTGCCCCTTGCTTGGTGAAACGAAGATCGCGGGCAAAACTTTCATTCTGTGCCCAAGGATTAATCTGAAGATCCAGTTTTTGGTTGAGAGACAAAGAGGCAATTTCAACCTGGATCGTTTTCGAGATCCAGCATTCAGGTGCAAATTGATTAAAGGTCACGAGATCATCCCAGTTGGCGCAGCCCAGGTCATTTGTGCGGATGCTGACCTGATCTCCTTGAATTCGATTAATTTTCAAATCATGGGCACGAATTTGATTGTGGTCCATTCCATTGCGAAGGCAGATTTCAATATTGAGGACTCGGTCTTTCTCTATAGTCTTACCATTTGTGAATCGAACATGGCGGATATTTAAAGGAAGAATTTCAATGCGTGCTGATTGGTAGGCCTCTTTATTCTGTAGATCTTCTGTATTAAGAGTTTGGGCATAGTTTTCAATTGAAAAAGGTGTTTTTTCATTCTGAGCCAAGACAGCACCGTTTTTTAACCGTGAAAAATGAGAACCCTTGAGCCGGTCACATTCCGCTAGATGGTAGACTCCTTCAAAAGTTTTTAACCCAGCTGGGGCATGGATGGGGATCAACTTAAAGCCCAGCTGCAATTGTCCCCTCGTGCAGATGTTTTCCAATTTCAAATCCGTTTCAAAGAAAATTTGGTTATCAATGATATGTTGTTGAGGCAGAACGGGTGATTGAGAAAGGATTCGTTTTTTATCCTTTTCATTTTCTGCAATTGAGTGAAGTAGGTATATCTGACCTTGAAAAGTTCCTTTGCTTAGAGGTACGGGGACAAGTTCTCCTGCAGAATTTTTTAAGAGAAGTTTAGGTTCAGTTCGAATTTCAACATGAAGTGTTTGCTCCCCTTGCTTCAATTGTTTTTCGTCAATAACAACTCTTAGGTCTTGTAGAGAGAGAGGATTTTTGTCTGTGGTTTCAAACAGTTTGATTCGGGCTTGATCAGCTGGGACAAGCTGAGGGACCTTTGTTTCTTTTAAATCATAACTAACATTTTCCCATGGATTAATGGCAAGCTGAATTGTTCGTCGGCCCTTTTGAACTCCTTGAGCAATGATGGTGCGCTCAAAGGTCACATAAGTCGCAGAGGTTAAATGATTATAAGCGATTTCCTCTTTCCAAGTCAGGCAACCGGCTTCGTTAGTTTTTAAAGTTTGTCCTGTCTCTGTGCCCTCGATATTAAAGGAGTGACCGATAACTTCTTTTGAATACTGAATGTCTTTCAGGCAAGATTTGATACTTAAAGTCTTGGATTTCGGGATTGAATATGAATCACTCAATTGAGTGTTGACAAATTTAGATTCTGTTTTGGAGATAAAAAAGGTAGCTGAATCGTCTTGTGAAGATTTTTTCTCTGTTTTAGGAAGAGTACAAGCTCCAAGGCTTAAGCTCAGGAGAACAGGTATGAATGATTTTGCCTTAAATCGCTGCATTGTAAGTCTCCATGAGTAACATAAAAGTTGTCTCTTTTGATTGAGTGGTTTTTTCAACTAAAGGAACTCTTTCTCCGCCAAGGACTGAGAATTTCATTGATTTTGACCACTCAAGACCAAGTCCACCTTTGTAACCTGCGTAATTTGAATTCAAAAATGAACCATTATAATAAGCAACAACAGCATCTTCTTGAATTCGGTAGTAAGTGTACTCAGGAACGATAGCCCAGTGTCGGTTCATACGATAAATTCCTGAAATTTTACCCAGCAGAGCTTCGTTCGATCCAGATGGAGCTTTATCGTTTTTCACCGATTCGCCTTTGATTGTAAACTCGATTTTTGAAAGAGTCCAATCTAGTTGAGTTTGAAATTCAGTGCCTTCAAAATCATGAGCAAACAGCATATCCGTTCCGCTGGTGCTCACCCCAGAGTTGCCAATCAGAACACTTTTTGTCGAAACAGAAAGAGGAAGACTTCGGTATTGAAATCGTCCCACTTTATTTTTCCACTTTAAATAGACATCATTGAAGTTATAGTAAATTCCTACAGCAGAAAGGCTTGGATTTTTCTCTGTATCGTGCGAGCTATTTGTTGAACTTGCCGCAGATGGGATAGCGGCCTGGCCGTAGCCACCAAATTGATTCAACGACTGAGGGTTATTTCCCAGAATCAGCTTGGCAGCGGGAAAGGCTTTATCATCAACAAGCAAAGTGGTGTGAGTTTTTTGTTGATTCAAGGCGCCCAATAAGACTGAACCTCCTGAATACGGTTGGATCATCAGGGCTGCATTTTTCAGTTCAATACCACTGCCCTCAGCGGAGCTGATGTCTTGACTTTGGATGTATCCACTTTTTGAAAAAACAAGAGGTGATACATTCAGACTGAGCCAAGAATTCAACTCAAAATCAAATTGCATATTTAAACCAAGCGAGAACTGTGATTTCTGATTTGAAAACTCATCCTGTCTTTTTTCTCCGCCAAGGCTGAGAGACCAGGTGATTTTCTTTTGCCCAGAGCTGGCTCTGATTTCTGTGGGTTGGGTCAGGCTTAATGTTGTTGTTTCAGAAGAAAGTGCGTGGGCAAAAACAGCATGGGGAAGCCCTAGGCAGGCGCCCAAAATAAAAGCAAGAACTGGCTGAGGATAAAGCAATACCTTCTTCATCTAGGGGATTTTGTATCAAGAATCGTGCTGAGTTGAAGTGATCACGGGGTTCTAAAAGAGGTTCTAACCCATTGAAATGAGGTTCGTCCGTAAAAAGGTCACTGTCTTAAAATAAGACAGTGACGGAAATTGGTGGCCATTCGATGAAGGGTCTACGGTTGAGATATTGAATTACAGAGCTTCTTCCAGCAGGGGAATGCCCAGGATGATTTTATTGAGCCACTTAATTTTTTGTGTTGAATCAATTTTGCGAGCAGTTTTCATATACTCTGAATAGATTGATTTCATTTTTTTGCTGAATTCTGGGCTATAAATCATCACTCCATTTTCAAGATCATGGAGAAATGTTCTCTTGTTCAGATTGACTCCACCTGTGAGAACAAGCTTATCGTCAATGATCACAGCTTTGGTGTGTAAGATCACCTTGGGTTCTGTGTACTCATAAATCGACATCAGCTGATAAAATTTGTTGACCGTTTTTTTATTCACATCACTGAGAACGAAATCAATGGTGTCACCATCTAAATCTAGCCGTGTCAGAACTGTCACTTTAACTCCACGATTAGCGGCAGCCAACAGTGCATTAGATATTTTTTCTGTTAAGTGGAAATAAGGTGTCGAGATGAGAATTTCCTTTTCAGCACTGGCAAAAGCTTGAGTGTAAATTTCTTCAAGACTCAAGCTATCCTTATAGGGGACCGAGGTGAAATGCCGGACAAGTTGAGCATTTTCATTAAAATATTGAGAGTTAACAGGGGTTCTTGCTTGCATATTCACATTCACACTTCTTTGGAAAAAGGTATCTGCATCCATCTCCCATAATGTCATAAAGTGTGAGGCCACTTTGTGTGCAAAAAGTTGGTCTGTGATTTTTAATTCAAAGTCACGCCAATGGGCAAAAGATTCATCCTTTCCCCAGTGAACAAGGTCAGGGTATTTGGTTAGGTCCGGAGCAGTTTTAAATGAAAATCCATCATGAATATTTCGACCACCGATGATCACCGAATTCTGCGAGGGGTCAGAGTTTGAAAGGGCGATAAGCAGTTTTGTATGCATGGAGCGATGCAGTTGATCAAAAATTTCTCCCAAGCTTGCCCAGTCGGGGGCTTTCCATCGAAACTCAAGCAGTTTGATATTTGGATATTGAGAAATCAGTTTTGAGAAGATTTCACGATCTTTATCAAGTGCGATCGAATCGGAAATCAAAATGCGAATCAACGTGCCTTTTGCAGCATGGTGCTCGAGTGCACGTCGAATCAAAGTGCCAGAGTAGTCGCCTCGAAAGACAAGGTAGGAGATCATAATCTCATCAAGTTGGGGCACGCGCGAGAAGTCCAAATCCAAATAGGGATCTTGTTTGTTGAGTTCAGCATCTGTCAGATCGTATCCAAGCAGTGATTTTAGTTTTGCCCTCAGTCCATCCAGAGGATTTTCCAGAGTTTGAATGTTATAGACAGGTTGTGGACAGGTCATCGAATAATAATCTGGAGTTAGAAAAAACCTTTCAACGCCCTTTAAGTTTTGATTTGATGGCAGCAAGCATCCGTCTACATAATTTTGGTAAAGCAAAGTATTGGGATACATTTTTTCATGCGAAACGAGGCGAACTGCGTACTTTAGTTCTGGCGAATCTGGATTTTTAACTTCTAATGAGCAGGCAGTCAGTCGCTGCAGATCTGGGTAAAAATGCACCCGCTGTCCGTTCCAGGCATTATCATATATTCGAACCTGAACAGGCTGATTCTGATTTCCTGACTTCGTTGAAAAACTTTCTTTGATTTCAAAGGGGCCATCACAACTCATTTGGGCTACAAAATAGGGCTGAGGTTTTTCATTTAGGACATCAGTTGCTTGTTTGTTATGCCGAGAAAAATATGTGTTTTCGATTTCGAGCTCATAAGACTTTGCGTTGCTCAAATCCATTGGGAAAAGTTTGGGTGATATTCCGCTGGTGACATCAAAATGCTCAATATATCTCAGCGAAAGACGTTCGCGCTGTGTTCGCCAAGGTTTTTGAAAGAACGAGGGCGCAGATTGAGGCAGATTTTCGGAGCCATATTTTTTAAAATATTCTTGTTGGTATTTATCTTTAAATTGAGCGAGCTCTTTTTTGTATTTCTCAACTAGGTTGTGATCAGGAGCAAGAAGGGGGACCTCTTGTCCATATTTTTTACTGAGACGCTCCAGTCGCTTGAAATAGGCTTCTTCTTCAAGTGCAAGTCGATAATTGAATTCTAGGTCATAAAGCTTTTGAAGCTCATAAGCTTGAGACCAGCCTGCTGGCTGACGAGTCGTTGTGGTACAAGAGACACTGAGAAATAAAATGAATGGAATAAGATATTTCATAGCATAAACGTATCGGAAAAAGTGGGCTAAGGATTGACTAGACAAATGGCTAGAGTTTCTGGCTTTTTTATTTAATTCCCTGATAGTTTTTGCAGTGATAAATATAAAAGGTACGAGCCAAGACCTCGCCTCGGAAAATGGGGTAATCCTGTTGGGTGCAAGAGTCAAAGTTGGTGACCTCGCGGGGATCTCTTGGATACTTGTCGTTATTCACAATCAAAGCATCCTGTCCAATCAGTTTTGCTTTGTCCGAATCGGGTTGGTCAAAATGGTATTGGTCCATTTCATTGGTCATTTGCCAAACTTTTTCTTTCATTCCCCAGGTGAGCTGAGCAATCAATTCATAGCGTTGTGCGCCCACGAAGGGTCTTTTACCAGTTTCTTTCTCGATTTGATCTCGAAGAGATTTAACCTTGTCGCCAACGTCGATCCATCCATAAAACTCGTTTGAAAAATCCCATTTGGGTTCCCAATTTTTGGGATCATTAAAACTGGAATAGATTTTGGGAATAATCGGAGTGAAAAGTGGAATGTAGAGAAGATTAAAGGGAATTAAAAAAATCACCGTGGCGACGGCGAGCCATTTGCTTTTGGGTCTAACCCATTGAATGTTGAAATGACGAAGGCCCTGAAGAAATAAGGCTGAAGCTCCAATCAGAAGAATCATATAGGCAGGGCCAGACCAGTGGGGTTTGTAGGCTGATTTCAAAGGTTGATAATAAAATAGAGCCAGAGTTGGAAAAGTGACACAGAAAAAAAGCCGCCATTTTTCATCTTTCCATTTTAGAAGACCAGCCAGAAAAGTGAGAAGCATCGTGAAGTAGACCCCGGGGCTCATGAAAATCCATTGGTAAGACCAAAACTGAAGCCAGCGATTCCAATCTGTTCCCAGGGCCTCGTGATGACGTCTGAAAAATTGATATTCAAAAGTTGCCCATTGATGTTTTGAGTTCCAGACAAAAATGGGGGCCATCATCAAAAAAGTGATGATGATTGCAACATAAGGCCAGGGATTTTTTAAGTGATGGCGAACTCGCGGGGTGACAAGGAGATAGAAACCAATTCCCAGCCCGATCAAGCAGCAGGTCAGTTTTGAGTTCATTCCCAGCCCCATCGCAAGGCCAATCAGAAGCCAGGATTTTTTTACCGACCAGGCTTTTTCATCAGGGCGAACTGATTGCCAGAAAAAATAAAAAATCAACATCCAAAAAAGAGCCAGTGGTGTGTCAGGCATTGTGCCCAGTCCCGCAAATCCCCAAAGTGGAATGAAGTACACGAGAAGAGATGCTAACTGCCCAACTTTTTCATCAAAGATCTCTTTTCCTAACTGATACAGAAGAAAACTCATAGTGATCAGAGTGAGAAAGGCAGGCATTCGAATGGCCCACTCATTGTTTTCAAAAATTTTAATAAAGGGCCAAATCATCCACGCGACCATCCCAGGATGGTCATAGTATGAGTAAGAAAGATTCAGGGTCCATGACCAGTGATAGGCCTCATCATCAATTAGGCCGACATTGAAAATGATCACGAGCCTCAGGAATAGGATCAGCCCAAGACTCCACTTGTACCAGGTCGGCATATTTCTAAAAATTTGTTTCAAATTTTTCACTAAGTTCACCTACCGCTAAGACTACATGAGAGACCGGCAGCTCGCATCATTTCTCAAGAGTTATGAGCACTTGCATCATGAATTGACCTTTTGCTCTTGAGCGATTGCACTAGAGAGAGAGGAGAATCGGAATGTCTCAATTAATACCTGTTAGTCCTGAGTTCGCGTCCAAAGCCCATATCAACAAAGAGAAATATTTAAAAATGTACCAGGAGTCGATTTCTAATCCTGAAAAATTTTGGGCTGATCAGGCGGAGCGAATCACTTGGTTTAAAAAGTGGGACAAGGTTAAAAATGTCAGTTTCCATTCTCCTGTTCAAATCAAGTGGTATGAGGGGGGAAAGTTAAATGCCTCTTACAATTGCATCGATCGTCATTTGCCCCAACTCGCAAATAAAGTCGCCCTGATTTTTGAGCCTGATAACCCTGCTACACCATCGAGAAACATCACTTATCAGGAGCTTTATCACTCAGTTTGTCAATTTGCGAATGTGCTTAAAAAACATGGGGTGCAAAAAGGTGATCGTGTCACCATTTACATGCCCATGATTCCTGATGCGGTATACGCCATGCTGGCGTGCGCTCGAATTGGAGCCATGCACTCGGTTGTGTTTGGTGGATTCTCTCCAGATTCTATTGTGGATCGAATTAAAGATGCAGATTCGACATGGGTGATTACGGCCGATGAAGGTCTCAGGGGAGGAAAACAAATTCCCCTGAAGAAAAATGTTGAAGATGCTCTTCAAAAAGTTTCCTCCATAAAAAAAGTATTCTGTGTCCGTCACACGGGGAATCAAATTCCATGGAAAGAGGGGCGAGATCTCTGGATGCATGAAGAAGTAAAAACTGTATCCAACGAGTGCCCACCAGAGCACATGGATGCCGAAGATCCTTTGTTTATGCTCTACACTTCGGGATCAACCTCAAAGCCTAAAGGAGTCTTGCACACCACGGGTGGCTACATGGTTTACGCAAGCCTGACCCATCAGATGGTCTTTGATTACAAGCCGAATGATATTTACTGGTGCACAGCGGATGTGGGCTGGGTGACTGGTCATAGTTATATTGTCTACGGACCACTTTCAAATGGGGCGACCACAGTTGTGTTTGAGGGAATTCCCAATTATCCGACGTTCTCTCGTTTCTGGGAAGTCATTGATAAACACAAAGTCACTATTTTCTACACAGCTCCAACGGCTATTCGTGCGTTGATGAGAGAGTCCGTCGACTATGTGAAAAAGACATCTCGAAAGTCACTTCGACTTTTAGGTTCAGTGGGTGAACCGATTAATCCTGAAGCTTGGCTTTGGTATCACCGCGAAGTGGGCGATAGCAGATGTCCTGTGGTGGACACTTGGTGGCAGACCGAGACCGGCGGAATTTTAATTAGCCCCCTGCCAGGCGCAACGGATTTAAAACCTGGGTCAGCCACGCTACCTTTCTTTGGCGTTAAGCCAAGGATGTTGACTCCTGAAGGAGTTGAAATTAAGGGCGAGGGCGAAGGCGTTCTTGCTCTTGAAGATTCATGGCCAGGTCAGATGAGAACAGTTTACCGGGATCACAAGCGTTTTGAAGAAACTTACTTCTCAACATATAAGGGAATGTATTTTACAGGCGATGGATGCCGTCGAGATCAAGATGGGTACTATTGGATTACAGGCCGAGTGGATGACGTTTTGAATGTTTCTGGACATCGTTTGGGGACGGCTGAAATTGAAAGCGCACTTGTGGCGCACAAGTCAGTGGCAGAGGCCGCAGTGGTGGGTTATCCCCACGACATTAAAGGTCAAGGGATTTATGTCTATGTAACCTTGAAGCAGGGAATTGAATCAAGCGATGCTCTACGAAAAGAGCTCATTCAGTGGGTATCACAAGAGATTTCGCCAATTGCAAAACCTGATCTTTTGCAGTGGGCCCCTGGCTTACCCAAAACACGTTCGGGAAAAATCATGCGAAGAATTTTGCGCAAAATCGCAGAGAATCATCCGGATCAGCTCGGTGACACATCAACACTGGCCGATCCAGCGGTGGTTGAGGATCTTGTGAAGAATCGTTTGAATAAATAATGTCTCAGTTGCGTTTTGCCTATTGTGGACCAGATCAGTTGGACCTAGTTCATACAAATCTTGAGCTTCAGCAGCTCAGTCAAAAAGAGAGAGTCAAAAGAGCAGGGAAAAGCTTTTTCTTTCTCTTTGGTCTAGCTCTTGCCGCGATTTTTGTGCCGGTTTTGCATTTTGTGCTTGTTCCTCTTTTTTTACTGCTTGCGCCTATAGTGGGCTTTTTTCAATATCAGAAAACGGAACATTTGATGATTCGCCAGGTTCGGTGTTCTCGATGTCAAAAAGAATTTCAAGTTAATGAGTGGATCAAAGAACTTCCAACGCGAATTGAATGTTCACACTGTGCTGAAAATATATTTATCGAGTGGGTTAATCCAAAAGGGGATTGTTAGACCGTATTCATGGATAGTTGTGAATAGAGTTCAGCTAACTGCATGTCTTTTTGAAAAAGTGTTTTCATGCTGTTGAGGGGTATTTTCTCGGTTTATAGGGCACAAATCCCATGGCTTCGTTAAAGTTTTGAACCACATATTTTTTCACGTTCTCAAAGTCCTTCATCCATGCAAGGACTCTTGTCCATGGTCGTTGATCCCAAAATTGAGTGGATTCTCTGAGTTTGGCTTGTCCTCTCTCAGCTCCGAGTGCAATTCGTGCAATCACTCCTGAAATAGCTCTTAGAAATGAGATAAAACCCCGTCTGTAGGTGGCTCTGACTAGGATATGAATATGATTACCCACATTGGCGTACCTATATGTCTGAACTCCAAATTTTTTAGCAATCGATCTTACCTTTGACTCTATCAGTATTGAGCGCTTTCGGTTGGCCAAGAAAGATTTTTCTCCGCGAGCTTTTGAGGATCTTAGTGTCAAATGCATGGCGTGCTTCGTGCTAATGGGCCTTGGCTTTTTGGCATGTGACTTCATTAGCAGTGAGCCACCGAAGTCCTTTTCAACTTTGAATTCATCACTTAAGTATTTTTGTTTCTTTCTCACGGGACTCTTTTAATTATGATTTGTAGCTATGTCAATATTGTAAAGCATAGAAATATACAGAGAGGTATTGGAAGTACTATTGGAGTGTAAAAAATCCATTAAATGCAAAGTATCGAAGGATTTTTATGGCGAGAAATGCAGACCCTCTGGCTATTGGGGCTTCTCACTAGCCAGGCGTTTCTTCTCTGCGGGATTCAAATTGTATTTTTCAGACATTTTTTCAAATGAGCCCATCAGTTTTTGACCAAAGTTTTTCATTGCCGTTGGAGAATCTGTTTTGACACTGTTGGGATCTACCACAAATTGATTTTTCATTCCGTCTGCATTGGCCGCAACCACGCCAGAGGCCGACACTCCGCCGTCTAATATGGCCAGGGATTTAAAGAGATTTAGTTTTCGGGATGTTCGTGTCTTTTGAAGAAGACTTTGATCGCTATCACCGGTAGCGAGAATATATTTCTTCACCTGATCTGGATTGACACTGTCTTTGTGGGCCATCACTAAAACTGCAGCGCCGGTGACAAAAGCTGTCGCCTGAGACGTTCCTGTCATATACCCGTAAGAGTTATTCGGAAGTGTGGAGAGGATGTTTTGTCCGGGAGCTGCAATATCCACAGTTTCAGTTCCATAGTTGCTCGAGGCTAGAACCTGCAAAGAGGGATCAACGGCTGTGACTGAGATAATGTTGTCCAACCCATAATCAGCGGGATAATATTTATGTTTATCAGAATTTGACTTCTCATTTCCCGCCGCGGCGACAAAAAGGATTCCACTTTTGCGCGCTTCTTCAATGGCATCTTTTTCATCTTGGCTATATTCAGTGCCGCCGCCAGAGTAATTGATAATATTGGCCTTCATTTTAATCGCGTAGTGAATGGACAGGATTGTGTTTTTTAAGTTGTCTGTGTTGGGCACTTTAGGATCAAAATATTTAAGGCACATAATACTGACTTGGGGAGAGATCCCGGCAATACCTTTTCCATTTCCTGCTTCGGCTCCGATGATGCCCGCAATGTGGGTTCCATGCCCGTGATTATCAGTCAAGTCGGGGTTATTGGAGACAAAATTCCATCCAGAGACATCATCAACAAATCCATTTCCATCATCATCAATTCCATTGCCTGGAATCTCTCCTGGATTTTTCCAGAAATTATTCCCTAAGTCCTCGTGTTTGATGTCGCAGCCTGTATCGACAACGGCCACAACAATTTTCTTGCTGCCTTTGGAAAGCTCCCAAGCTCGTGAAGCATCAATCTTTTTTAATCCCCAGGCTTGGGCAATAGCTGGATCATTGAGCATCACTGTGGGCTCATCGGTGACTTTCGATGTTTTGTTGTAGGATTCTGACATTTCTAAGGGGCGGCCATTCTTCTTTTTTGAAGCAAAGTCATAAGAGCCTGCCGTGTGAACTGTGTACCAGTATGCTAATCCGCAAGCTGAAACAATGATGAGAGAGGGGATTGCAACTTTAAGCTTCATGCCGGGCCTCCGAATGACCATAACTGACTCTCATCAGATCGGAATTCCTGGAAAAAAGTTGAGGTATTAATTAAATCTCATTCTGAGACTGCATATTTGTCTTTGATTCTTTAAAAGACTGAAGATCTTCTAAACACCAGTCAGGAAAGGAAATGCTTTTTTGTGGCTCTTTGAGACGAGAATAAAACACAAAATTCCTTAAGACTAATTTGATATAGCCCCGGGTTTCTTCGTAGGGTATGTCTTCAATAAACTCAAGAGGATCCTCTTTTAAGCGGGTTTTGAGCCAGTTTTGAATGGCTTTTTCATTTGAATTGTAAGCCGCGGCAGTCAGAACAAATTGGCCACGGTATTTTTTTGATAGCGAGGCTAAAAGAGCTGCACCAAATGGGATATTTTTCTCTGGTGCGAAGAGATCTTCATAGTGGCCTATGTTGATCTTTGTTTTCTCTTGATAGTGTTTTGCGACAGAGGGGAGTAGTTGCATCAATCCAAAGGCGTCAGCAGGGCTTCGGGCAAAAGGATCAAAAGCCGATTCTTGTCGGATGATGGCGAGCATCAGTTCAGGTCGAACTTCAAATTTTGCAGCCCATTCTTCAATTAGCGGAAGAAACTTTCTTGGGAAAAGAAGTTCGGGATGATCTTTGAGAAGATTTTCTTTCACTTTAGAATCCAGAGTTCCAATTTGTGAGAAGAGAGGGAGATAGAGACCCGCCTGGGCATAAGCTTTCATGAGAAAGAGCCAAGTATTGGGATCAGTTGTTGAAGAGTTCCTTAATTGTTGGGCCTGATCGTTGAGGAATTTTTCAAGGATTTGATTTTCTTCAACGTAGATCAGATCTCGAATCATATTTTGGTTTTTGAGATTGAGACTTAGTTGAGAGTTTGGTTTGATCGATTGGCCATTTTTGATATCCAATGGCGGAAGCTGCCAACCCATTTCTCGGTGCGCGAGAAGTCCATAGTAGCCAAGGGGATCTTCTTGGCTCACAACAAGGAATAATCCATTGGCTCCATCAATATCACCAGCTTGCTTCAGAGATTTTGCTTGCCAGAAACGGTATTTATTTTTCTCTGCAGGATCTTCAGCTTTGCTCACAAGCTGAGCATATGAATTTGCGGCATCCTGATAGAGTTTTATTTTTCGAAGAGACCAGGCTTTATAAGAAATCGCCTTGTCTTTCATGAGGGATTTATCGAGAGCCTCTTTTTCTGCGCGTGTGTAGTGATGAATGGCCTCTTCAAAGTTTTGTGCTTCTTCGCTCATGCGCCCTCGGATGAAATAGATTTCATCCAGAGGATGTTGTCCTTTGAGTAATTTTTCTGCGCGTGTAAGAGTCTTTTTGGCCTCACTTACTTGTCCCTCGGTCCATTGAGCTCGAGAGAGAGTTAAAAGTGCTTCGTGAAGCTTAGGGGGGGTATTTAATGTTTGCACCCAGATGGCGTATTTTTTTGCTTCTGTAATATGAGCATCTTTATTTTGCTCAACCTTATAGGAATTTCGGATCAGCTTTCGGGCGAAAATTTTTTCTTCTAATGTCGAGTTTGATAAATGAAAGCTCTTCCACAAATAATCACGTCCGGATTTAAACTCTCTCTGACTAAGAAGATCCTGCCCTATTTTAATATAATCCTGGGGTTGAGGTTTGGGGTTTAAACGGGGAGAAATTTTATAAAGTCGGGATTCCAGTTCAGAGACGAAAGCTTGATCTCGGGCTTCTTTGGCAAGTTCAATGGCCTGAAGAAGAAGCTTTTCTTTTTCGCGGATTTTATCAGAGGCCCGAGCTTTTTCACTTAGGACCTGAGCTTGAATAAGAGGGTTTTTTATAGCTTGAGCTTCTTTAAGACTCACCTCAATCCAAAGTGGAGTGAGCCAGGGATTTTCAGATTTAATTTTTAAATTTACATTGGAATGATCTTCAGTGGTTTGACACAGAAGCTGAGACCGAAAGTGCGCGAGTTGATTTAGACGAAAATCAGTTTCTTTTGCTAGGGCTGTGTAGAGTTCACAGGATTCTTTCGGATTTGTGATCTCAAGGGTTTTTGCTTTTTTATAAGTGAGAAGAAAAACTTCAGATCGGGGATCGACACCTTCTTCGTATTTTGAAATACTCGAGCAGCTGAGCACCAGCCAGAAATATGAAAAGAGAGTTGAGTAGATCAGAAATCGCATGCACCTCTGATTGTACAATCAGAGGTGCGGGGTTGTCACTTTAGGCTTTATCGTAAGTGAGTTGTTCTAGACGTTGAATTCGTTCCTCGAGTGGAGGATGGGAGCTAAATAATGCCATCAGTCCAGTAGACTTATTTGAGATTTTCATTGTGGCCATACCACCGTTATCGCCATCAATCATGTCAAATTGCGACTGAAGTCGGCGAAGTCCCGCGATCATTTTATCGCGTCCTGCATATACTGCGCCCCCTTTATCCGCGCGGAACTCGCGTTGGCGTGAGAAATAGTTAACTAAAATAGATCCTAAAATTGTAAACAGGATGTCCAGAACAATCACCACGGCGAAATGGACCGCATTTCGAGATTTTTCCTCGACCTGAGATGAGACAACGTGTGCAATGATTCGAGCCAGAAACATCACAAAAGAGTTCACAACACCTTGAATGAGCGTCATGGTGACCATGTCGCCATTGGCAATATGGGCGACTTCGTGTCCAATAACACCTTCAACTTCATTTCGATCCATGGCCTGAAGCAGTCCAGTGCTGACCGCCACAAGAGAATTTGATCGCGAGGGACCAGTGGCAAAGGCATTTATTTCTGGAGCTTCATAAATTCCAACCTCGGGCATTTTTTGAAGTCCAGCTTTTCGAGCTAGGTCATAGGTCATGTTAACCAGGTCTCTTAATCGAGGATCCTGAGTGTTGGGTTCAATGATTTGAACGCCCATGGCCATTTTTGCCATAAATTTTGAAATCAGAAGAGAGATAAAGGCGCCACCCATGCCCCAAAAACAACAAAAGACCAGCATGTATCCAAAATAAGAGTCAAGTTGACGAAGTCCAAAGACATTGACGACGATGTTAAAGGCAATGCTAATCGTCACCATCACCAGGATGTTCGTCAAAACAAAAAGACTAATTCGCTTAAACCATTTCATATCAAAAGACCTCCAGTTCCATAGGAACCACGAGATAATTTTGATGATCGATAGTGAATTGTCAAGGCCTTGGCATAAACTCGAAATGAAGGGCATTATCCTTCAGTTGCACCTCGACGCGCCCACCCTGGCTCAATCTGCCAAACAGCAGTTCGTCAACCAGTGACTTTTTAATATGCTCATCAATTGTGCGATGAAGAGGTCTTGCTCCGTAAACTTTGTCATAACCTTTTTTAAGGAGCCACTCTTTGACTTCTTGAGAAACAACCAGTTCAACACCTTTTTTCTGAAGCTGCATCTGAACTTCTTCAATGAATTTCGAAACAATGCGAAGAACTATCGATTCATCAAGATCTTTAAAGCTGACAATGGAATCTAAGCGGTTCAAGAACTCTGGGGTAAAGACCTTTTTAATAGCTTCCATTGATGAGTGTTTTGTCGAGTGTTGGACAAGACCGATATTTCCCTTTGCCACATCTTGAGCCCCGGCGTTCGAAGTCATCACGAGAACGACATTTCTAAAGTCAGCTGTTCTGCCATTGGCATCAGTCAGGCGTCCTGCGTCCATAACTTGAAGAAGAATGTTGTAAATATCACTGTGAGCTTTTTCAATCTCATCAAGTAAAAGCACGCAGTAGGGGGACTTGGTCACGGCCTCTGTTAATTGACCGCCTTCTTCATAACCCACATATCCCGGAGGAGCTCCCACAAGGCGAGCCACAGTGTGTTTTTCCATGTACTCGCTCATATCAAACCGAACAAGAGGGATGCCCATAATCTCGGCCAATTGTTTACAGACCTCTGTTTTTCCCACACCCGTTGGACCGGTAAACAAATATGAACCGATGGGTTTATTTTCTCTGCCCAAGCCAGTGCGGGCATACTTAATACTGGCGACGAGTTTATCAATGGCCTCATCTTGACCAAAAATAGAAGCCTTTAATCGGCCATCTAAATTTTTCAGTTGTTCTCGATCATTCAGGCTGACGCTGGCGACAGGCACTTGAGCAATGCTGGCAACAATTTCTTCAATATCCTTATCGGTGATGGTTGTACCTAGCCGACCCTTCAGTCGAGCATGGGCGCCGGCCTCGTCCAGAACATCAATGGCTTTGTCTGGTAAAAGCTTGTTGTGCATGTATTTCACAGAGAGATCGACAGCGCTTTTGAGAGCCTCGTCAGTGAATTTCACTTGGTGGTGATCTTCAAATTTTGTTTTTAATCCTTTTAAGATATCAAGAGCTTCGCCAGGGGTTGGCTCTTTGATATCAATTTTTTGAAAGCGACGGTTTAAAGCCCGATCTTTTTCAAACTGTTGTCGGTATTCATTATGAGTTGTTGAGCCGATGCAAGAAATTTCTCCGCTGGCCAGAGCGGGTTTTAACAAATTTGAAGCATCCATAGAGCCACCGCTAGTGGAACCTGCGCCAACAATCGTATGGATTTCATCAATGAACAAAATCACATTTTTTCTTTTTTTAACGTCTTTCATGACGCCCTTGATGCGGCCCTCGAAATCTCCGCGAAATTTCGTTCCGGCTAGAAGTGTTCCCATATCCAGAGAATAAATAATCTTATCTTTGAGAATTTCCGGTACCTCGCCCTTCACGATTCTGGCAGCTAAACCCTCGGCGATGGCTGTTTTACCAACGCCGGGCTCACCAATAAGGAGGGGATTATTTTTCGTTCGTCGGCAGAGCACTTGCATTGTTCGATCGAGAATATCGATTCGGCCAATCAAAGGATCAACTTTGCCGTCCTTGGCTTTTTCATTCAGGTTCACACAGAAAGATTCAAGAGGAGAATTTTTTCCTTCGTCTTTTTTACTTTCATCAACTGGTAGTCCATCAATGTCAGTTTGTGGTGGCACTGCAGGGGGGCTGGCGTCTCCAAAGCCCAGGTCTTCGCCGTCTTTTTCCACTCCGTGAGAGACATAATTGATCAAATCAAATTGGGAAACCCCTTGTTTTGTCATCGCATAAACAGCGTGGGAATCCTGTTCATAGAAAAAAGAAACCAGCAAGTGACCCTCGGTGATTTTATCTTTTCCCGCACTGCGGACCTGCATGGCCGCTCGTTGAAGCAAACGGTGACAAGCCAGTGTAAATTCGGGTTGCCACTGCTCAAAACCGCCATAGGATCCTAATTGCTCTGGCGTAATTTGCTGACAGTGCTTCTTAATGTAATCGCGCAGATCTTTTTTTAACGATTGAACATTGCAGCCAGCTCCAGTCAGAACTTCAACAGCGGGAGGAGACTCTGTCAGAGCAAGAAGGATATGCTCTAGCGTCACAAATTCAGATTTTTGTACCTTGGCCATCTCAGCGGCTTCTGCCAATTTTCTTTCCAGATTTTTTGTCATCATGAGAAAGCTCCTTTCTCTTTTTCATCCCCATCACTCTGCTTCAAGAGTGCATTTTAACGGATGTTGGTTCGTCCTTGAAAACTGGTTCACTTGCATGACTTTCATTTCGGCAATCTCCAAAGTGAAAACCCCTGCAACCCCAGCCCCTTTTTTGTGAACATCAAGCATAATCTGAGTGGCTTGCTCTTCGTTTTTCGAGAAATAGCGTTTTAAAACTAAAATCACAAAATCCATCGGAGTATAATCATCATTAAGCAGCACAACCTTATACATCTTAGGTGTTTCAACACGATTAATCGTCTCGATAGACCCCTCAGACTCAGTCCCACCTTGATGGGGTGTGGAAGAGTTGTCAGAGTGAGAACAAATGAAATCACGGTGCTGCACTGTAAAAATACCCCTTTTACTCAGTATATGTGGGCCCTTGGCGAAGATTCAAGGGGACTGGTCCTCGCCAAGAACCTGTTTCAATATGAGAACAAAAAAAATTCTGTCAAGGCATCTGACTGGACCTTTATCAAGACTGTATCAATAAGAGTCATATGTTGAACGTCAAGAGTTGGACTTAAGTCAACCACTTGAATTCCCGGTGATTTCTCTCTTAATTTTCCTTGGAAGAAAAATGAATTTTTGGCAAACTAGGTTTGTCTTCAAATTCGGTTATCAAAATCTAAATTTGGTGGGGGAAAATTAAAAATGAAAACCAATACGATTAAATCACAAAAAGGATTCTCGCTTGTTGAGTTGATGGTTGTTGTGGCGATCCTTGGAATTCTTGCTACGATGGCGGTTCCGCAGGTGACCAAGTTCATGGCTAAAGCTCGTCAGTCAGAGGCTAAATCAAATCTTGCCGCGATCTACACAGCGAACAAAGCGTTCTTTACCGAGTACAATGGGTATCATGTCATGTTTGAAGTCATCGGCTATGCTCCGGAGGGACAAATGAGATACAACACAGGATTCGGTGGCGCTGCTGCTGCGATTTCTGGATACTCAGGGCCTGCAGGAACATATAACAGTTCTGTTGGATATTGTGGGGCATCGAATGGAAAGTGCACCGTGCTTGCGGAGGGACAAAGTGATCTTGCTGGAGCTATGGACTCTGGCTGGGTAGCGACAAATACAACATTTACTGCAGGAGCAAGGTCGAGTTTATTAAAAGACCCGAATAAAGTTGATGTATGGACCATCAATGAAAATAAAATGGTTAAGCAGGATTTAAACGGTATCGACTGAGTGTGATGATCAGAAAGTTTCTTGATATTGAAAAAAAGCCCCTCTCCTTGGGGCTTTTTTTATTTCTAGTTATCGCCGCAACTCATTTTTACTTTCATCAAAGTGAAACTGAGCAGAAGCGACAGCTGATACCTCCACCGCCAGCTCTTAAACATTTTCATTTTGGATATGCAGAGCCGCTTGCAGATGGTTTGTGGATTCGGGCGATTCAAGATTTTGACTATTGTGAAACCGAGATTGCAAACCAAAGATGCCAGGGTAATGGATGGCTATCTAAAATGCTTGAGACGATTACGGACTTGTCGCCTCATTTCCGAATGCCTTATGCAACAGGTCCCTTGGTTCTTTCGGTGATTGTGAATGATATACCTGGGGCATCAAGGTTGTTTGACAAGGCGGTTATAGCTTTTTCTCAGGATTGGCCCATTTTGTATCGAGCGGCCTATCACTCGTTGGTTGAGGAACAAAATCCTTTAAAGGCTGCAGGATTGCTTGAAAAAGCAGCAAAATTGGGGGCTCCGGCTTGGATCTATGGTTTGGCAGCCCGCCTTTACACCGAGTCCGGCAAAAAAGAGGTCGCTGAGCGGATGGTTCAAGGATTGGAAAGTCAGAATTTACCACCAGAAATTTTGCAGCGAATTAAAGACAAATTAAATCAGTCCTCGCCTTGACTGCTGGCAGATGAGTTCCCATATTGCCATCTATGGCAAATCCCAGAGATTATTACGAAGTTTTAGGCGTCGCTAAGGACGCAGATGCGGACACAATTAAGAAGGCCTATCGCAAGATGGCCATGCAATTTCATCCTGATAAAAATCCTGGGGATAAAGAGGCCGAAGATAAATTCAAAGAAGCCGCATCAGCATACGAAATTCTCTCTAACCCAGAAAAGCGAGCTCAGTACGACCGATTTGGTCATCAGGCTTTTCAGCAGGGTGGCGGATTTGGTGGTGGTTTTTCCAATGCCGAAGACATCTTCTCTCATTTTGGAGATATTTTCGGAGACCTTTTTGGCGGAGGCATGGGGGGCGGTAGAACCCAGCGTCGAAGCAGTGGTCCACGTCGAGGAGCTGATCTTCGGTACGTGACTGAGGTCACTTTAAAAGAAGTGATCGAGGGTGTAGAAAAAGAAATTGAATTTGATACGGATGACAACTGTGACAAGTGTAATGGATCAGGGGCTGAAAAGGGGTCAACTCCGACCACTTGTCAGACCTGCGGTGGTCGGGGTCAGGTGATCAGAGCGCAAGGGTTTTTCTCAATGGCCTCAACCTGTCCAACTTGTAATGGTGAAGGCACAATTATTAAAAATCCTTGTGGATCATGCAAGGGTCGTGGGCGACAAAAAAATCATCGTAAAATTCGCCTGACGATTCCTGGTGGTGTGGACACGGGGACTCGATTGCGTGTCTCGGGCGAAGGTGAGGGCGGATACAAAGGTGGCCCGGCTGGGGATTTGTACGTTGAAATTCATGTTCAAGAAGATGAAAGATTTGAGCGCCGTGGTGATCATCTGATCACGAAAGTAGATCTTCATTATTTGCAGCTACTTTTGGGAGCCGAGGTTGAAATTCCAACTGTGACGGGGAAAAAGAATCTTGAGATTCCAAAGGGAACCAAGCCTGGTCAGTCATTGAAAATTTCTGGCGAGGGTTTGCCAAGCCTTAAGGGGAGCCGTCGTGGGGACCTCTATATTACGATTGGGGTTGAGTTTCCTGATCGATTAAATGCAGATGAGGAGAAGCTCTTGCGTCAAGTGGCCCAGATCAAAGGTATTGATGTATCAAATGAAAAGGGCTCGTTCTGGGGAAAGAAAAAATAAGATTTTTCTAAAATTGGGACCTTGACGAATGTTTCAGGCAACCCAGATTAGTTTATGTAAGATTTAAGTTTTTTAAATTATAGACGGAGGAATTATGGGAAAAATTATCGGAATCGACTTAGGTACGACCAACTCGTGTGTGGCCATCATGGAAGGCGGAGAGCCCAAAGTTCTCGTCAACGAAGAAGGGGCAAGAACGACTCCTTCAGTTGTGGCTTTCACAAAAGACGGTGAGCGTCTGGTGGGACAAATCGCTAAGCGCCAGGCGGTTACAAATCCAGAAAATACAATTTACTCTTCAAAGCGTTTTATCGGGCGACGCTTTAACGAAGTTCAGGATGAAATTAAACTTGTTCCCTACACTGTGACAGAAAAAGGGAATGACTGCGCTTTCAAACTGAAAGACGGAAAGACAGTTTCTCCAGAAGAAATCGGAGCCGGAGTTCTTGCAAAACTTAAAAAAGTTGCAGAGGACTATCTGGGTGAGCCCGTGACCGAGGCTGTGATCACAGTTCCTGCTTACTTTAACGATTCTCAGCGACAAGCAACAAAAGATGCTGGTCGAATTGCGGGTCTTGATGTGAAGCGTATTATCAACGAGCCAACTGCAGCGGCTTTGGCTTACGGAATGGATAAAAAGAAAGAGCAAAAAATTGCGATCTATGACTTCGGTGGTGGTACATTTGATATCTCGATCCTTGAAGTGGGCGACGGTGTTGTTGAGGTGAAATCAACAAACGGAGATACTCACCTTGGTGGTGATAACTTCGATATCCGAATCCTTGAGTGGATGATCACAGAGTTTAAAAAGGATCAGGCGATTGATCTTCGCAATGACAAGATGGCTCTTCAGCGTTTGAAAGAAGCTGCAGAGAAAGCAAAGATTGAACTTTCAACTGCCCAAGAGACAGAAATCAACCTTCCATTCATCACAGCTGATCAAAGTGGTCCAAAGCATCTTCAAATGAAGCTCACTCGAGCAAAATTTGAACAGATGGTGGATGATCTTGTGAAGCGCTCAATTGAACCCTGCAAAAAAGCTCTGGCTGACTCTGGTTTGTCACTTTCTCAGATTGATGAAGTGGTTCTTGTCGGGGGATCAACTCGTATCCCTGCTATCCAAGCAGCAGTCAAAGCTTACTTTGGTAAAGAACCTAATCGAACAGTGAACCCAGATGAAGTTGTTGCCGTTGGTGCAGCAGTTCAGGGTGGAGTTCTTGCTGGTGATGTGAAAGACGTTCTTCTCTTAGACGTGACTCCACTGTCTTTGGGTATTGAAACTTTAGGCGGAGTAATGACGGTTCTGATTGAGAGAAACACCACTGTTCCTGTGAAGAAGTCTCAGGTCTTCTCAACAGCAGCAGACAATCAACCTGCTGTGGACATTCATGTTCTACAAGGTGAGCGAAAGATGTCTTCAGACAACAAGACCCTTGGTCGGTTTGAGCTGATGGGAATTCCACCAGCTCCTCGCGGAGTGCCTCAGGTCGAGGTAACTTTTGATATCGATGCTAACGGTATCTTGAGCGTATCGGCGAAGGACATGTCGAGCGGAAAGCAACAGCAGATCAAGATCACAGCTCAATCAGGTCTCAGTGAAGAAGAGATCAAGCGAGCCGTGAACGAAGCTGAAGCTCACCGTAAAGACGACGAAGAAAAGCAAGAGGCAGCTTCAGCTCGTAATAACTTAGATAACTTGGTTTATCAGACTGAAAAGTTGATCAAGGACAGCAAAGACCTTGCAGAGGCTGACAAAAAGTCTGCTCAGGAAGAAGTTGATGCTGCGAAGAAGGTTCTTGAGAACAAGTCTGCAGCGGTTGCCGAATTAAAGACTGCATTTGAAAAACTGCAGGCAGCTTCACACAAGATCACTTCTGAATTGTACAAGAAGACCGGCGGTCAGCCTGGTGCAGAGGGCGGAGCTCAGGGCGACGCAGGAGCGCAGCCTGGAGCTGATGCTAAGGGTGGCAAAGATGATGTGATTGATGCAGATTACAAGGACGTGAACTAAGTCATCAGTCCAAAAAGAATAAATCAAGATAAGCCCAGGTCAGAAATGATCTGGGCTTTTTATTTACTGACCTGAACAAGAGTCCCATCGTGGATGGAATCTCCGGGGTAAAGGATCACCACTTCCCCCTTGTTTAGTCCCGCTTCTACAATAGCGTCCGTCTGATTTTTTCGAGAGATTTGAATGGTCTTTAGTTTTGCTTTCGTTCCTTCGACAGTGAAAACGGCCCAGTCATCTTTGAGGCGAAAAAGGGCTGAAAGAGGAACAAGCAGTTGATTGTCGGCCTTGTAGATCTGGATTTGGCACTCAACACGGAAATAATCACCTAAGCTTTCCCATTTTTCCTTTGGTGTGGTGATGTCAATCAAGACGTTTACTCTTTGTTCTTCAACTCCTAGTGATGAGACTTTTGTAAAAGCTGTGGGTTCAACACGTTTCACTTTACCCACTAAAGAGTCTGGTCCGCCCCAGTTTTTAATTTCAACGTCAAAGCCCTCTTTCACTTGAGTGGCATCTTTTGTCAGTAGGTCGACAGCGACTTCAAGATTTTTTGGATTTGAAATCTCAAGTAGAGATTCGCCTCGGTTAATAGCTCCAGCGCTGTCTCGAATAATTTTGGAAATAACTCCGTCCGCAGGAGCATAAATATCGGACTCGCGATCCCAACTCACATGAGCCACTTTTTGACCTTTTCGGACACGATCTCCGACTTTTAGAGTGATCCGATCCATCTGACCAGTGTAGGGAGAAGTGACAAGAAATCGATCTTTGGATCTGGTCATGCCGTCTTCTTTGATAATTTGAATAAATGTACTCGTGGTCACCTTGTAAGTTTCGACATTGTAACTTTTTGGTTTCACAAGCATGTAAGCAATGGCGCCAAGACTAAGAAAGATTGCAATACCGGTAACTATTTTCGTTCGAACAAAGAATGGCTTGTGTGTAGCGGTCATTTTTGCGTCCTTCAGTTTAGTCTCTCGCCTTCAAAGCAGATACCATATCTAGTTTATAAACATTACGTAAAATCATACCAGCTGATACCACTGTCGACAAGAGAACGACAAGAGTTGCAATAGCATAGGACTTTGGTTCAACCACAAGGGGGATTTGAATGGCCTCTGTATGAATTGCGTTCACGCTGAGCCATGCTAATCCATAACCCAATGCCCAACCTGCAGGTATGGATATAAAAACCAGGGCGACAATTTCCGAAAAGAGCAGTTTAAAAACTTCAAGGTGATGAAAGCCAACAATTCGCAATGTAGCAAGCTCCCAGGTTCTTTCAGAAAAAATCACTCGAGCGTTGTTGTAGACCACTCCGAGTGCAATCAGAAAGGCAAACCCACTGAGAATAAATGAAAAAATGCCGATAAACTTTGCAGTGGTTTCGTTAAATGATTTCAACAAGCCTTTCTTGGAGAGAATTCCAGCTACTCTTGGGGTATTTCTCAGTTTTTGTTGGATCTCGTCCTCATAAAGAGAATCAACTTTCAGAGCAATACTTGTAAACCTGGGACCCTCTTTCAGGATTTGCGGGATATTGTTGGCGTGAATATAGGCCCCAGCTCCGATAAAATCATCGGCTAGGCCCACGAGAGAAAGGGTGAGTAGATCTCTTGATCCTTCCATGATTTCAATTTCCAGTGGATCTCCGATTTTGGCGCCTAGTTTTTTAGCAAGCTGTGTGCTGAGCAGGATACCATGTTCAGGAACAACGACTTCATTTAACTGACGATCAATAATTCGTCGAAGTTTGTTTTTTGTTTGAAGCCCCGTGACTGCTCCTAAGTCAGAATGGTTCTGATATTTAATCCGAACCGGTATGGATCGGTAGCCCTCGGCTAAAAGGACTCCTGGGATGCTTTCAATTTCAGTTAAAGCATCAGCAGACTGGGGCGATTGAAAAGTCACCATCATGTCATAAAGTTCAGCTTTCTGAAATTGGGCGTAAAGAATAAATTCAAGAGAATCTTGCCAAAATGTTCCACTGATCATAATGGCAGAAGAAAGACTAATGCCAATGATTGACAGAAAAGTTCGAAAAGGTCTTAAAGCCAGGTTGCGAAATATCATTCGAGTTTCGGATTTAATTTGTGAAAGGATCATAAATTTTTCAAATAATCCTTTTGAATACTGTGGGGGACTTGGCGGCCGCATGGCTTCTGCGGGGGCAAGCTGAAAGACGCTTTTGAGGGCATTGAGAGTTCCGATGAGAGCCGCTCCAAGTGATATTAAAATTCCGCTGATAGGTAAAATTGGGCGCAGAGTGAATTGTAGAATGGGGAAGTGGAAAAAATCGGTATAAAGAATGCTCATTTGATTTCCGAGCCAAGCCCCAGCCAGTATTCCGATCACGGCACCGATCGTGACAATTAAACCTGCGACCAGAAAATAGTGTAGGGTGATTTTTAGATTCGAATACCCACAGGCCTTCAGTGTGGCAATCTGTGAGCGTTGGATGCTTGTCATTCGACCCATGATGATATGGAGCAAAAAGGCTGAGACTGAAAGAAAGATGGTTGGCAGCAATGTTGCCATGACCTTTTGTTGGTTAATTTCGTCCGAGAGAAAAAAATGAGAGGTTTGGTCAGCTCTTGGATAACAGCCCAGGCCACCTGCTTTTTTTAAATTTTCATCAAGCTCAGAGATCACTTGTTTCGGATTTATTCCTGTCGCAGTTGTGAGAATCAGGCTGTTGATTAAACCCGTTTGCCCCGTCATTTGACTTAAGCTTGAATGTCGCATCCAGAAAACACCATAGTGAAAGTCATCGGGCATTGGGGCAGCACCCCTGAGCACATAAATGAATTCCGGCGAAGTCCCAACTCCTGAAATAACAAGATGGCGAAGTTTCCCATTGATAATCACATTGAGTTCATCTTGGGGTTTTAATCGATGAGCTTTGGCAAAATTTTCCCCAACCAAGACTTCATTCACTCCTTCAGGTAATCGTCCATTTCGCAGGTAGAGTTGGTTTAAAGTCGTTTCTGCTGTATCAGGGAAAGAAATAAATCGTCCAGAGATGGGTTCATTGATATCTGGGAATGCGAGCATGGCCTCTAAATTCAGGCGGCCTTCAATTTCAAGAACTCCAGAGATGGATTTTTGTTCCTCGACAATGGTTGAGGGTGTGGGTTTGAAATCACAAAACACATCTGCAAATCGGGATTGAGTATAGAAGACAGATTGAGCTTTTTTTAATGAATCATAGGTAGACCAAGAAGAAATCAAAACGGCAATGCCGCTGGCTACGACGAGAGCAACAGTGAGAACCTGCAGTCGAATTCCCCAAAGATCGCGAAAGGCTTTTTTCGTCAGCGAGCTTACCATACAATCTCATCAGGACTGATTTTATGATGATTGGTTTCGATTTTTGAAACTAATCCGTTGGCAAAATAAATAACCCGGTCAGCCATTTTCCCAATAGCAGCATTGTGGGTGATGACCACGACAGTGGTTTTTAATTCGCGATTAACGGCTTCGATTGCTTTGAGAACAATTCTTCCTGTGGCGTTATCCAGTGCTCCAGTGGGTTCGTCACAAAGAAGAGCATCGGGGCGTTTTGCAATCGCACGAGCAATGGCCACTCGCTGTTGTTCTCCTCCGGAAAGTTGACTTGGGAAATGATCTTTTCGCTCATGCATGTCCACTACGCGAAGAGCCTCAATGGGCGTCATCGGATGATCGGCGATATCGGTGACGAGTTGAACATTCTCCGCTGCTGTTAAGCTGGGGATTAAGTTATAGGCCTGAAATATAAATCCCACATGATCTCGACGAAAATCAGTCAGCGTGGTTTCTGTCATTTTCATTAAGTCATGGTCTCGATAGGTGACATCACCAGAAGTGGGTTGATCTAAGCCACCCAGGATATTGAGAAGTGTTGATTTGCCGCTTCCAGAGGGGCCAAGTAAAACCACGAACTCGGACTCATATAGATCAAGGTCAACCCCTCGAAGAGCCTGAACTTCGACTTCACCGACATGGTAAGTCTTTACTAACTGCCTGGCTGCAAAGATTGCTTTTTTTTCCACACGTCTTGAGGCTAGAATAATCCTGTGAAGCGAGCAAGGGACTTTGAATCAAAGTACGATTATATTATCGTTGGTTCCGGTTTTGGGGGATCGGTCGCAGCTCTGCGTCTATCTCAGAAGGGATATTCCGTATTGGTTCTTGAAAAAGGCCGTCGTTACCATAAAGAGGATTTTCCAAAGACAAATTGGAATATTCGAAAATATCTCTGGGCACCGATCTTAAAGTGTTTTGGCATTCAAGAGATTAGCCTTCTCAAGGGTGTTATGGTTCTTCACGGTTCAGGAGTAGGCGGGGGGAGTTTGGTTTATGCCAATACTCTGATGCGGCCTCAAGAATCCGTGTTTGATCAACCTGAGTGGGGACAATCTTCAGAATGGAAGTTGCAACTGAAAGATTGTTATCATCGAGCAGAAAAGATGCTGGGTGTAACAGAGAATCAAATTCTAGGTCCGGCAGATCAAGCACTGGAAAAATTAAGTCAAGATTGGAATATTGATCACACCTATCATCGCACCAAAGTGGGTGTTTACTTTGGAGAAGTGGGTCAAGAGGGGCAAGAGGTCTCGGATCCTTATTTTGGTGGACAAGGGCCTCGTCGAACTGGGTGCACGGGTTGTGGTGGTTGTATGATTGGATGTCGTGTGGGTGCGAAAAACACACTGGATCAAAACTATCTCTATCTTGCGGAAAAACTGGGAGCAAAGATACTTCCTGATTCACCAGTGGATAGAATTTTCCCTCAATTTGGTCAGGACTACAGATATCGTGTTGAAACTCGGAATAAAGGTTATCAAGCAAAAAATGTCATTCTTGCCGCTGGAGTTCTTGGGACGCTCAAACTTCTCTTTCGAAATCGAGATGAGTACAAAACGCTTTCAAACATATCTCAGGACCTTGGAAAAAATGTACGCACGAACGGTGAAAGTTTGTGTGGTGCGACCTCATTTGATAAATCGAATAATTTTTCCAAAGGTATTGCTATCGGTTCCGCCATTCACCCTGATGAAAATATCAAGATTGAACCTGTACGTTATAGTCAAGGATCTGATTTTTTGCGTTTTTTAGCTGTGCCATTAACGGGTGCAGGTAATATGATCACGCGTCCGCTAAAAATGCTTCTTACCATGTGTTTTGGGATAGCATCTGTTTTGCGCCTTCTGCTGATTCGAGATTGGGCAAAGAGCACAGTAATTTTGTTAGTGATGCAAACGATTGATCAAAAATTAAACCTAACTTATGGTAGATGTTGGCTCCATTTTTTTCAAAAAAACTTAAAATTAGATCGAGGTTCAGAGAAAATTCCTAGTTATCTGCCTGTGGCTCAACATGCATCAAGAGACCTGGCAAAAATCATAGGCGGTGTTCCGCAAAATATATTTTCGGAAGTGATGCTGGGGATTCCTGCGACAGCACACATTTTGGGCGGAGTCGGAGTCGGCAATGACTCAGTAAGTAGTGTGATTGATCAAAATTTTGAAGTTCATGGTTATCCAGGCTTATATGTTTGCGATGGGTCAGTGGTTCCGGTGAATTTGGGAGTGAATCCTAGTCTGACAATAGCCGCCTTGGCTGAGTATTGGGCTAATGGTATAAAGGGCAAAAGATAAAGGACAAATGATAAAGGATAAAGGACAAAGGACAAAGGACAAAGGACAAAGGACAAAGGATAAAGGACAAAGGATAAAGGACAAAGGATAAAGGATAAAGGACAAAGGATAAAGGATAAAGGATAAAGGACAAAGGATAAAGGATAAAGGACAAAGGATAAAGGACAGGGTAAATGAGGTAGCTATGAAAACAATAATGAAGTTTCTATTCATCAGTTTTCTTATGGTTTCAGGTTTACAGGTTTTGGCGGCAGAACATCGAATAACAACTCAGGGGTGGGTCTTTACTCCAGAGGTATTGACAATCAGCGTGGGAGATAAGGTCACCTGGGTGAATGATGATGACACGATCCACACGGTTATTTTTCAAGATCCTAAAATTCAAGGAAATGATAAAATTAAACCAGAGAAAGAATTTTCAGTAGTCTTTAATACTCCTGGAGAGTTCCCATATCAGTGTCGTCAACACAAGGGTAATGGCATGATTGGAAAGATTATTGTGAAAGAAATTGCAACGAAGAAATGATTAGACATCAACTGGTCATCATACAGATATCAACTGTTAATACCTAGACAGCATCTAGGTGGCACCTTGAAATCAAATGTTCTTCAGCTCGATATCAAGTAGTCAAATCGAAGATCTTCTTTAACCGCTTGGTAAATTCAGAATAAGTTCAGATTCCTGCCTTGTGACGGCCTTGACATGCTTTAGCTTTTGAATAAAGGCATTCCAATTTTTCAGATACACTAGGCGTTCCGAATATCCCAGCTCTCTTTCTCGGTGATTTCCTTCAAAATAGCCTTTTAGTTGCAGCTCTTCGAGAGAGCTATGAAGAACTCTCGTATAAACAAGAGAATCCCAAAATTTTCCAAAGGGTCGTCCCTTTCTTGCTCCTGTGATTTGCCGTGAAATGAGGGCTCCGAAAACACGAATGAAATTCTTAAAGTGATCAGGGTTTTTAAACCTGACTTTAAGGTGAAGATGATTCCCCATGTTGACGTAGTCCTGGACTTGCACAAGGTATTTTTTGGAGAGTTTTTGAATCGTCTGATGAATAAGAATTTTGTGAGTGTAAAAGCTTAATTTTCCCCTGGCCTGGGTGGATTTAAAGACCACATGGGTTGATTTTCCAGGAACCAAGGGCCTCTTTATTTTGCGTCTTTTTGAAAGGCGGACTCCTCCATGAGTCCAAGATTTAACATATCTGAGTTCCTGATTTGAAATCAATTTTAACTGCATAACAGGGGCAGTATTATTGCAAACAAATAAAAAGTCAACAAATAAGAGGGGTTGGGATAGAATATTAACCTATTTCGTTGGAAAAAATGAGTCGCAAATGGTCCGTCAGGTGACTATCCTTAACTCACGTCAGTATCTCAAAAAGTTGCACTAGAAAAAATTTTTCGGGAATGTTTGTTGGTGAGCGTAAGTGTAACAATTTTTAGTGTAGGGCCAGAGAGAAGAGTATGGGCATGGGCATGGGCATGGGCATGGGATAGTTCGATCAAGATCGAACGACCGAATGAGACCTCATTTAACAGTAAGTCTATTGCAATCAATAAGCTATTGCAGAAAAAAAAGCTATTGCAGAAAAAAAGCTATTGAAGTACGCAAGCTATTGTAGAAAAAAAGCTATTGCAGTTAGTAAGCTACTGAAGCTGCTTTTTCTTCTCGAGATAATAATCAAATGTTCCGTCGGTGACGGTGAGTTTGTTTTTATCCAACTCAAAGACTCGAGTGGTGATTTCGCGCAAGAAGTGGCGGTCGTGGCTCACGATCATGACAGTGCCAGGGAAGTTTTTTATCGCATCCAACAAAACTTGCCTTGAGACGATGTCCAGGTGATTCGTTGGCTCGTCAAGGACTAGGAAATTCACAGGTCGTGCTAAGATGGTCGCTAAAACAACTCGGCTCTTTTCGCCTCCTGAGAGAATCGAGATTTTTTTCTCAGCATCCTCTCCAGAGAACTTCATTGTGCCTAATAAATTTCGAATATATCCCAGATTTGAATTAGGGATGCGATTATGAATTTCATCAATAATTGTCAGTTTGGGATCAAGAACATCAAGCGAGTTCTGGCTGAAATATCCCACTTCAACGCTGGCCCCGATGGTGTATTTGCCTTCGGTGGCATCTGTTTGTCGGGTGACTATTTTCATCAGTGTGGATTTTCCGGCCCCGTTCACGCCCACAACGGCCACGCGGTCTAATCGTTTAACAAGAGCGTTAGCACCCTTGAAGACAAGTTTTTCTTTTCCCTCGGGAGTGATCCAAGTTTTTCCCAGGTTCTCAATCTTTAAGACCTCATCACCGCCTCGAGGGGGAACCGGCCATTCAAAATCAATAACTTTTTCGTCGACGGGTATTTCGATTCGCTCAATTTTCTCAATTTTTTTAACGCGGGACTGAACTTGGGCCGCGTGCGAAGCACGGGCTGCAAACCGCGCAATGAATTCTTGTTCCTTGGCGAGCATTTCTTCTTGGCGTTTCGCGCTGGCGAGAAGCTGTTCTTTTCGGATCTCTTTTTCTCTCTCGTAGAAATCATAGTTTCCAGAATAGACAGTGATCGCTTGATGAGCGACCTCGACGATTTTAGAGACTAAGCGATTCATGAATTCGCGGTCGTGACTTGTCATCAGAATAGAGCCTTCAAAATGCGTCAACCACTCTTCAAGCCAAATGATGCTCTCAAGATCCAGATGGTTGGTGGGCTCGTCCATCAGTAGGACATCGGGTTTAATGGAAAGAATTTTCGCTAGCGCGATTCGCATTTTCCAACCGCCGCTAAAGCTTTCAGTCGGGCGGTGGTAGTCTTCAGGGCCGATGCCTAATCCAGTGAGAATTTCTGCGGCTCTTGATTCAAGACTGTAGCCACCGATGCGATCAAACTCGGATTGAAGATCTCCGTACTCTTCAAGAATTTTAGCCATGACGTCATCATCCATAGGTTCCGATAGTTTTTGCTCAATTTCTTGAATACGAGTTTTGATTGCAGAAAAATTTCCAACTGAAGATATGACTTCGTCGATGGCGGATCGTCCCTTCATTTCTTCAATATTCTGAGAGAAATATCCGATCACAACCTTATCTGGTTTTGAAATTGATCCCGAATCAACCCCTTCTTCGCCAACGATGACTCGAAAAATGGTTGTTTTTCCGGCGCCGTTGGGTCCGACAAGACCAATTTTTTCGCCTGGATTAATCTGGAAAGTTCCATTTTTATATAGAATTTTATTTCCGTACTGTTTCGTAATGCCTGATACGTGAATCATTTCTTTTCTCTCCAGCGAAGACAGCTCAGTCCAACATTAATCAAATACGCAAACCCACCCAGAACAGATAAAATCACCCCAGCTCCCCACATATACAATGAAAGAATGAGATTGATGTCACCACTTTGAATATAACTAATTCCAGGCGTTTTTCGAGGGGCATTATGAAGACCTGCCCATGCCATTCCTGCAGCAAGGGCGAAAGTTCCAAATCCATACAGGTAGGGTTGAAGAGTTGCAAATCGGGGACTTGGAAGTTGGATCTTTTCTTTTTCGAGCAAAGCATAGGTGTATCCCATAAAGGTGACTCCAACAGCTGTGAGAACAGCATGATAGTGAGCAGGGATCAGGGTCGTTTGCACTTGCATATTGGCTGCAATGGCAATCACCCCACCAAGGATGAGCAGAGCTAGGGCTGAAATAAGAGTCGCCAAGCGAAATTGGCCAGGGCCTCGCAGTTTGGCAGAAAACATGATCCAAAGAGTGTAAGCTGCCGCAATCGCCGTTGGAATTCCGATGCCGTAGCTTTTCAAATCAGTTAAAAGTTTTGTCGTCAGAAGTTCTTCGCTGGTCCTAAAAAAAACAGTGAGAAGACCGAGGAAGACACCGATGGGCAGTTGTTGAATGAGTTTATGTAAAGGGGTGAGTTCTTTTTCAGAGACACCGAGGTCAGATAAAAACTCAGCCCAGATGAGAAGCATAAAGCTGACATGAGCAAATTGAAGAATGTGGCCGGTAAACCAAAAAAGGCGAGTGAGGGATTGATGGCTAAAAAGAGCTTCGCCTTCAAAAACAATTTTTACTCCAATAAAAATCAAACTTAATGTTGTGCCCAAATAACATAGAGTGGCAGATGAGATCGAGTTTTTAATCAACGGCGAAAGTTTATTGGTATTTCGTCTGGCCTCAGTTGTGGCAACAGCAATACCACCCATGAAGGCAAAAAAACCGCCAACAAAAATGGGATTCACGATAAAGGGAACATAGTTGGCCATCACGGGCTGTCCAAGTGCAAAAACAGAGGAAATTACAATTCCAAGGGTGCCAAGACCCATCAAACCAAATGTGAGACATTCACTTTTCTCAGGGATCAGGTTTTTATTTTTTAAAAATAAAACGGGAATAATGACGTACCAAACGACTAGAAAGAGATCGACATGCCCCACCAGGGCTGTTTGGAAATAGGATTTTGGTAAAAGGGCTTCAAGTGCAGGAACTCGAGCAATTCCTACTAAAAGTGCTAATAGACCAGCGAGCCCCAATGTGGATATTTGGACAAGATGCCAAGTTCTCGTTTTCAAAAAACAAACCCCTTGTTGGCAGAAGATATATCTGCTTTCAAGGGGTTGTTTTCTCCTATTTTTACGAGTTTGGCTAGTTTTACTCGGATTTTTTCACAGTAATTTTTCGTGCGCTATTTAAAACCTCTTGGGCCTTAGTTGCGGTGACAGTTAAAACCCCATTTTTCATAGTGGCGCCCACTTTTTCAGCATTGATTTTACCTGGAAAAGGGATCGCTCTATAAAAGGCCCCATAGGTTGACTCGTATCTGTGATAATTCTCCTTATCTTCTTTTTTCTCCAGTTTCTTTTCTCCTTTAAGGAAAAGAGTATTGTTTTCTATGGAAACCTCGATTTGATTTTCCTCAAGACCTGGTAACTCGGCCTCGACAGCATAATCAGTCTCAGTTTCTTTTAAATTAATTTTAGGGGTCCACTCTGCCAAATTGGCCGCCTCTTTTGGTTCTGTTAAACCAACTTGTGGCCAATCTGAGAGCATGCGGTTGAAAATATCATCAATGTCTCGGCTCATGAGTAATGAAAGTGGACTTGTGTATGTATGACGAGTGAGATTTCTCATGTTTTCCTCCGTGTTATTAGTTCTCTCAAAGGAAACATGGGCTCTATTTTTAGGTCGTCAAGTGCAGAAAATTTTATGAATAGATTCAATAAGTTGGACAATTTGAGGGTTGGTGATGCGATAGGCCTGATATCTTCCTTTTCGTTCGCAGTGAATCAGGCCCTCTAATTTCATTCGGGCTAAAAATTGAGAAAGTTGAGACTGGGAAATATCACAGAGTTCTTGAAGCTCTGTGACAGTTTTCTCGCCCTGGGTCAGGTGTCCTAAGATCATCAAGCGTTGGGGGTGAGAGAGAGATTTTAGGTAATGAGAGACAAGGGAGCAGTTCTTCTCCATTTTAGTCAGAGAAAGGGATTTTGGCCTGATCGGAACCTGTTCTTTATTAAAATTTGATCGCGGACTTGACATATTACGATATTATAATATATTAATATAAACGTAAAGGAGATTTTTATGGAAACTTTAAGTGTGGAGTCCTTTAAAGCGAAAGTCTTTGATTATGAGACGAAAAAAACATGGGACTATCAGGGAGATGTGCCTGCGATCGTGGATTTTTATGCCGACTGGTGTGGTCCCTGCCGAATGCTTTCTCCTGTGTTAGAGGAACTTTCGAAAGAGTATAAGGGTAAGTTGCATATATATAAGGTCAACACCGAGAAGACTCCTGAGTTAGCTGAGCTGTTTGGAGTGAGAAGTATTCCAAGTCTTCTTTTTGTTCCACTTAAAGGGGAGCCTGCAATGGCAGCAGGATTTGCACCAAAAGAACAATTACAAAAAGCGATTCTGGAAGTGCTCAATGTCTCAGTTCCTTGATCAAATGATGAATCAAAAAGATCTTTTATTTGGTGGGGCTATTCTGTTCTTTTTTGGATGGAGATGGCTTCGCCAAAAGCAGGTTTTAAAATTGGTTCCTGACATGATCAGGCGTGGCGCTGTCATTGTCGACGTGAGAAGCGTTGAAGAATATAAAATGGGACACGTTGAAGGCAGCTTAAATATTCCATTGTCGGAATTGCCAAATTCAATGGGAAAATTGGACAAAACTAAACCCATTTTGATTTGTTGTGCATCAGGAGCTCGAAGTGGGGTTGGGGCGACAATGCTTCGCTCAAAGGGGTTTTCTGAAGTTGTTAATGCTGGGGGTTGGGTCAATTTGCTCGACATCGCAGGGAAGAAAACATAAGGTCTGAAATCTAAAGTGGGGTGGGAATGAGTTCAATTAATTTTAAACGCGAAATGAATCTCAGTGTTGACCAAGCTGTTGAAAAGGTGACCGAGGCTATAAAGCCTGTGGGTTTTGGAATTCTCACAAGAATTGATTTTCACACAAAGATGAAAGAGAAACTGAATAAAGACATGGAGCCAGTTGTGATTCTGGGTGCATGTAATCCCCAGTTAGCTTTTGAGGCCTTTGAGAAAAACACAGACGTGACAAGTTTGATGCCTTGTAATGTGGTTGTTCGATCTCTTGGTCCTTCGAAGGTTTCCATTGAGATGATCAAGCCATCAAAAATGATGGAATTTCTCAATGAGCCTGCGCTCGTTAAGTTAGCGGAAGTCGCCGATGCGCATCTTCAAAAAGCTTTAGAAAGTCTTAAATAAAGAAATAGGGAAAGACTCGAAGATCCATTAAGAGCCCTCCTTTTTCAGGAGTGTTGTAGAGTCTTTGCTTCTCTTCTGAAGAGAGGGGCTTTATTTTTTTAAAATCTCGTGACCGGCTAAAAACACCATTTCTCCATTGGTAGACCTCATTCATTTTTTCATCAAATTGGTAGCTGTGGTTGTGGTCTGCGTAATAGTCATCCAATTTATTTCTTCCAAGATAGATGGCATTTGAGCCCTCGTATCCAATTTTAGTTTTTGTTTTGATGTCTGTGTTTAAAAGGTAAATCCAGTCGCCAGGCACCACATTGCGGGCAGCGATACCGTATTGGATGGTCAGCAATTTTCCGGGTATGGACAATTTTTTTATGTCATAATCGTCTTCAAAACTCCACATGCAACCGGGTTCTGTGTTCACAAGAGGATCATGATCCGCCATCAGGCGAGCTTCGATTTTTTGAAGCTGAATGGGATCTTTTTTAACCCGATGGTAGTAATCAAGTACTCCTTGGATGACGACAATTTTTGTGGCTGTATAACAGCCGATTGAATACTTATTTTGGTTCATAAACATGTCATTGATCATGACATGAAGAGGTTCGTTTCCGACAGGGTCGCCCTTGTTCCAATATTTCTTATTCCAGAAGGCAGGTTCTCCATCGGGCCAGACCCAACTTAATTTTTCAGTCCAAGCAACAATATTTTGTCGAATACCGACATGATCAATTAGGGCTGTGGCTGAACAATTTTCTTTATTGAACTCTGTCAGTCGGCCATGCTGCATCAGCGCAAGAACGATTTCTTTTTTTGAAACAGTGCTGACTTTCCGATTTTTTTTATTTTTTAATGGTAATAAAATAACTTCATCTTGAAGTTTGAACTCAGGTCTTTTGTGAAAGTCCAAGGTGTTTGTATCAGATGGATCAGTATTTAATGTGTAGGTAAGAGTGCCGCCCTCAAGATTTTTAATTACCGTAAATAAATTGGTCCCAATTGAGAGGGATTGAAAATATTTTTCGAGATCAACTTCTATATTAGTGATTTGCTCAAGGGAGCAGGAGAACCGTATCCCTTCTGCTTTTTGATCGGGTTGTGGTGAGATGGGTTTTGTCTGGGGCCCCGAGCAGGCGGATAGAGAAAACACAAGCAGAATCAACAACGGCGAGAAGAGGAAAGTGCTTTTCATTGCATTATGTTAGTCAGATCATCAAGCTTTGACAAAGAAAAGCCCATCACTTGGGCCACAAGTCTAGCTACGGTTTTCTGCATTATTGTTGCACGATAATGAATTGTCATGTGCCAACCTTTCACAAATCAGTGAGACAGATCGTCCAAAACATTTCTTAAAACGAATATAGCCATTATTGGACGGTACTTTAGCTTGGTTCTCTTTTTGCCAAGGTAGACGGACGCAATAATCCAAAAACGTAAATGGTCGATTCCGATCTTCGGATTTGGATTCCAACAAAAGGATGTTTTTATGAAAAGAATGACGCACTCACTATTTGGGCTATGTTTGGCAACGGGTCTCACAGCATACGCAGGTCCTAAGCAGGATCAAACCCAACAGAAGCTAGGCTTTGAAGAGATTAGAGAAGCCTGTCTGAATCCAGCAAAATATCATAACCAGGTTGCGCCGACTGACATTCAAATTGCCTGTCGTGACCTACAAATTAAATGGGTCGCAGACTCGGATGGATCAATGAAAATGCCAAATGGGCGACACATGACGGGAACGATCATTTCAGACAAATATACATCAGATGCTGTAACTGCGGTTTTGGTGTCAGCCGATCAGGTGGCAACTTGCCCTCGGTTTAAACAGGTCGCAGAGACTCTTGAGTCTGTGTATGCAGTAACTTGTCAGGAATTAGTGTCCTTTACTGGTAGTTTGATGGACTTCTGTGCGGCGAAGACAAATTCACTTCGTGCGGCCAATCCCAAAGCTATCAAAGTTGAAGCAACTGGACAAGTTGTTGATTATTGCCGAGCTGATGTAGGACAGAAATCTCCTGGAGATCAGAACCAGGATGGAAAGCAAGATGGACGCCAAGATCAAGACCAGGGTGATCAAGGACAAGATCAAGATCAGGGTCGTTCTGGGCAAAATGGTCCAAATAACGGACGCTATGGTCCTCGCAATCCATTAGATGCTCGAGGTCGTTAAGTATCATAATTAAACAACAAAAGCCGAAGGTTATACCTTCGGCTTTTGCTTTGGTAGGGGAGCCAAAAGATGAATTCGCTAGTTTCAACAGTTGTCTATTTTGTCATCTTATTCAGTCAGCAGGCAGTGGCTGGAGATTTTTACACTTATGACTACATTGAGTATTTATCAGAAGATGATTTTCTGGATAATTATGATGGATCTGAATTTTTAAATGATCCTTCACTTTCTGCTGTGACAACAGAATTTGGTCCAACAGTGTTGAGCACAACTCAATTGCCGATACGTTCTGAAGTTGTCGTCAGTGAGAAAATTCCTTGGTCATCCTGGTGGTATCCCAAGAGAGAAGATTGGATGTTTGAGGATGCAAGTGCAGGGGGGAAATCAGTTCTTTCCAAGTATGATTTAATCAGACAAATAAAGTATCAAAAAAATCCCAGGGGGCCACGACCAGGGTCAGCGGCTGAATATGAACGAGCACATTATAATCCACAGGCCTTATCGTGGGAGGGACTGTGTGATGCTTGGTCCATTGCCTCGATAGCGCATCCTGAGCCCAAAAGACCTGTGACCTATGTCATTGATGGAAAATCATTCAGTTTTAATATTGGTGAGCTTAAGGCATTGCTTCTGAAGACATATGAAGCTGTGGATGACTCCCACTTTAAGTTTTATGGACAAAAATTTTCCGGAGATAATCATGGATGGATATATCCTGATATTTTTCCAGATCAGTTTCATCGATTTGTTGAGGTGATTCTCTTTCAACAGAGGCGACCGTTTATCATGGATCATGATGCTGGTATTCAGATTTGGAATACGCCAGTGTATAAGGCCAACTATGTCATTGACCGAGTTCCGAATGACCCTAATGCGATTTTTGTTCGGACGTGGATCTACACAGCAGAGCCTACCCGAACCAATGATGTGAATTATCATGGGACATACGAGATCGTGCGCGAATATGATTACGTTCTTCAGGGAAAAAGGAACAGTCAGGGACAGTTAGTTATTGAATCAGGTTATTGGGTGAAGGGGCCAGATGGTGTGGATTCTAGGCGATCTCATCCTGATTATCTGATTTGGGTGCCGCCGACTTCACAGATTGTTAGAAAAAGTTGGAATCCAGAAATTGATATAAATTTAGTCGATGAAATTCTGTCAAAATCGTATTAGCTCGTCGATAGTCTTTCAATGAGATGACAATCAATTTTGATTTGATGACAAAGTGACTCGATTACTTACTGGAATCAAATTGTTTTTAATTTCAATGTGGCAAAGAATATGCATGAGGTCCTCTTCGACTGCATCGAAAAATATGTGTCCTGAGGGGGATTCATGATTCATGGGGATATAATTAAGCAGAACAGTTTGAAGAAAGATCTAGAAAAAAGTTTTGATTCATTTTCATTATTTGTACAAAGGCGCTTGTTGATTGCCTATGGTGGTATGGTTCAACGTGGCTGGGTTATTTTTCTCGCAGTGTTGGCTGTTGCTCTGACAAGCTTGCAGTCTCAAGCTCAGGCATTTTGGGACGAGGGTGACACCAGCATCTTGAATGAAGGCATGCTTCATCCCGGGCATCACCCTGGGCCACATCCACCTGTCCCACCTCCAGGTTCGCACCCTGGGCCAGTGCCAGGGCCGGGGCCGTATCCGGGCCCTGGGCCGCAGCCTGGATACGGGTATGGACATGGTCCCTGGTCAGGTTATCCGGGGTGGCATGGTGGTGGACCTCGTCCGGGATGGAGATATGATTGGTATTGGGATCCATACTTGCGCCCCTATTGGTGGTATCCTGGAATATTTTTTCCGATGTTCGTTTGGTATTATCAGTCACCCTTTTACTGGTGGCAGTGCACAGCATTTGATTACTATCGATATGGATATTCGGCCTCAGCTCCAACTTTGAACGAGGCTGCTTACAACGCACTATATGACTGTGGTGGGTTCTATTATTGGAACGAATGCTATGTTCCAGAGGGCTATTGTCGTTTGAAATACTAGCCAGCAGCATATCTTTAAAACATGTCCGTTGTCATTATTCTACGAATGACAACTCAAATGCACCTTCTGACAAGATGGCTCGATGATCGCTCTCAAGCCAAATTATTTGCGGTTTAAGATGGCAACAAAAATGCAATAAGGGTCAGTAGGGTTAAATGGTACGGATGACGCAAGAGGGGGATTTATGACTCATGGAAACATCATCACGCAGAGTGGTTTCGCGGTAGATCAAAGACAAGTGAAAGAAATTGATTTGCGTTTTCGTAGACAGTTGCTTTCAGCCTATAAATCGCTAGTTCAACACGGTTGGGTTATATTTTTTGGATTTTTTGCGTTTGCGATGAGTTCTTACTTTAAAGTCTTAGTGTTCTAAAATAAAAACACCGATCAGTTTGGAACCCCAAACTGATCGGTTTGTTCGATTGATGAATTACCAACCTAAAAGATAACCGAAAATTAAAGGAGCGCAGATTGTTGCATCTGACTCGACGACAAATTTCGGAGTTTCAACACCAAGCTTTGCCCAAGTGATTTTCTCATTCGGTACAGCTCCTGAATATGAACCGTAGCTTGTTGTAGAATCAGAGATCTGACAGAAATATCCCCAAAGTGGAGTATCAAGCTTGTTCAGGTCCTGAATTAATGTTGGAACGACACAAATTGGGAAGTCTCCAGCGATTCCTCCGCCGATCTGGAAGAAGCCGATTGAGCCTTTTTTCACAGTTTCAGGATACCAAGTGAACATTTCGTTGAAATACTCAAGACCGGTTCGAACAGTGTGGACGTTCTTAATAGTTTTATCATGAACGCGAGCAACGAAGATATTTCCAATTGAAGAGTCTTCCCAGCCTGGACAGAAGATTGGCAAATTCTTTTCAGCAGCAGCCAACATCCAGCTGTTTTTAGGGTCGATCTCGTAATATTTTTTCAGCTCACCAGACAAGAGAATTTTATAGAAATATTGGTGAGGGAAGTAAGCCTCTCCAGATTTATCAGCAGCCAACCACTGAGCCATGACTGCCCCTTCGATACGACGAACAGCTTCGCCCTCAGGGATGCAAGTATCAGTGACTCGCTTCAGCCCGCTGTCAAGCAGAGCTTTCTCATCAGGTCCGGTTAAATCACGGTAGTTGGGAAGGCGCTTGTAGTGCTTGTGGGCAACCAAGTTGAAGATATCTTCTTCAAGATTGGCACCAGTACAGCTGATGGCGTGGACTTTATTTTGTCGGATCATTTCCGCCAAAGAAATCCCCAGCTCGGCTGTACTCATTGCTCCACCAAGAGCCACGAGCATTTGACCGCCAGAAGAAAGGTGTTGTTCATATCCAACAGCTGCATCGCGAAGTGCTGCAGCGTTGAAGTGCCTATAATTTGTATCGATAAATTGACGTATATTCATAGTGGGAAAGGGTTTAACTGAAGCTTCCAGAAAAAACAACCCCTTTTTCCAATGATTCTAGAATCCTTTGTTTGTAATAATTTCGCTTATCATTTCGCAAGTTCGTCAGGTAAAAGCGTCTTGGTGTGTCTGAGGGGGAGGGACATGAATCAGGCTAAAGTGCTTCTGCTCATAAGTATTCAGGCGATCACATTGAGTCTGGATTGTCGAGCAAATATCCAGTCATCGACCCCGTTCTTGTCACGAATTGAAGAATTGCGTGATCTTTACGCAGATTATAACAAACGTTTTGATCAGTTTGGCAGGTATCGATCAGATGAACAGCAGATTCACAATTTTAATCTAAAACAGGATGCCTTTGTTGAAAGATGGAAGGCCCTAGGTGCTATGAATGAAGTTTTACTGGTTGAAAATGATTACCAGAAAGATTTATGGGTAAGGCTGAACGTGCTTCAGGATGAGATGGGAAATTTGATTGGTTTTTTCTATGAAAAAGGAAAGTACTATGACGATGAAGAGCGAAGTTATTTGCGTGCGATCAGTTTAAACGCTCTGGTTAAGGGTATCGGCTTTGTTCCAGTTATGAAAGCGCCTGCACTAGTTGTAAAAGGCTTTTATTTCGCTCCTGAAGTTGGTGGGACTTTACAATTTCAGTACTTGCAAGATTTCAGTGCAAATTCATGGGGAGTGGCCCATCTGTTTTGTCGAAAGATCAATGGAATGTGGATTTTGCAAGATGAAAAGTATCAACAGATTCGTCGTGCTTTTATTCGGACATGGACACGGTGGTTGCCACCAAATGGTGGAGTGCGAGATATTCAACTAACATACTAGATAGTTTTGATTGATGCTCCTGGGCTAACGTCACGAAATCCATAAAGATAGTGAAAAGATGGGTCCTGTGGTGCAAATCAATACCCTACCTGTCACGGATACCTCTGGAAAAGCCTTAAAACCTATCATAAACTTTACTCAGAAAGATCTCTTTTTAAAAACGGAGAGGAAATGAGGAACTGATCTATGGGTAGGGTTCGGAAACAAGCTTCCTCCTTATCATGCGGTGTTGAGGGTTTGTATGAAGTTTTCCCTTTGGCATTGATCACTGTGTCTTCGAATGGACTTATTCAGCAAGTGAATGACCAGGCAATCAGCTTACTGGGCTATTCGCCCCCAGAAATGATCAAATCCTCTTTTTTGGGTATAGTTGCGGAAGAGGATCAAGAGGTTGTTCGTCATGATCTTCTGGTGAATTCACACCAGGCTTCCGAAGGGCAAGTGCACCTTCTGGATAGAAACAAGACGAAAATAACGTGTCGATATATTGTGTCTCGAATTCGGTCGGACGCAGACGGTAATCAGCATTGTAAGCTAATTACTTTGATTGATGAGACTGATCGATTGATCCAGGAGAAAATCGCACTCGAGCGACAATCATCAATGATGTATACGACAACGATGTCATCATTAGCCCAGATGGCGGGAGCCATTGCTCATGAAATCAACAATCCCTTGGCGATCATTAGCTCATCAGCTCAACAAATAAAAAATAAAATCTCGTCAGAAGATATTAATGAAAAAGAAAAATTTATCGCAGGGCTAGAAAGAATCCAGGGAACAGTTGAGCGAATTGCTAATATTGTTTCAAGCCTTCGTATGATTTCGCACAATGCAGATCAAGAAACCTTTCAGATTGTTTCTCTAGCTGAAGTTGTTAAGGTGGCGCTGATGTTGTGCGAAGAGCGGTGTCGAGAATCCCAAATTCAATTAACTGTGGACACTATTCCGTCGGTTTCGATTGAATGCAGATCCGTACAGATTCCTCAAGTTTTGCTCAGTCTTTTGGAGAATGCCATCGAAGCGGTTGATGAATTAAAAGAGAAGTGGATTCGCATTGGATTCACACTTTTGCAAGACTCTGTTCAGATCGAAATCATTGATAGTGGGTCAGGCATTCCTGTCGATGTGCAAAAAAGAATGATGGAGCCTTTTTTTACAACAAAATTTGAAAAAAAAGGAGTGGGTTTAGGTCTCAGTGTTGCCCGTGGACTGATTGAGCAGCATCGAGGAACGATTAAGCTTGATTCAAATTCGCCTCATACAAAGTTTTTAGTCCGGATACCGATTCAGCAAAAAGGTGAGTCGCTTATCCCTCTTGATATTGAAGAAGCCATTCAGGCTCATTTGGGATGGAAAAATAAGCTCAGGTCGTATTTTGCAAAACCAGATCAGTCGCTTCATCCAGAGCAGATTGAGCAAGATCATTTGTGCAGTTTGGGTAAATGGATATATGGCCATGGCCATGAGTCTCAGAAAGAGTCGGAATTATTTGTGAAGCTTAAAGATGAGCATAAGACATTTCATAAAATAGCAGCAGATCTTGTTCGTCGCAGTGACCGGGGCGAGGGGGGACTTCTGCGACAACTGGTGGATTTATCAAGCTCCTACAATCGGTGTTCATCAAAGGTTATTTATTATCTTGAGGAGCTCAAAAAGAAGGTATGAGACGGGCTACTGCAGCCACTGTCCCTTTGCTTGAGCGCAAGCAGTTTTCAGATCGTCAATATTTGTGATTTTATAATGTCGCCAAACGTATGATGCGTTTGGATTTTCTGTGTGAATGAGGCAGGAGCCAACGATATTTTCCCGAGGGCAAAAATTAATGAATTGTCCACGGCTACGTGTGCACCACTCTTTGATTAAATCATTGATGGCTGGCCATCCATTACCAATATAATCAGTGCATAGGTACTCGCCTTCAGAAAAACAGGCGCCGCGTATGTTCTCACTTTCAGGGGGGCGGGTTTCGCTGCTCCCTCCGGCTCTTGGGCCACCTTCCGAGGGGTTTGATTCTTTTGCAGGAACGTTTGTGCCACCCCCACCTCCGCTCGAGTTATTGCAGGCTGAGAATAGGATAGGAATGATGATGGTGATAATAATTTTATACAAGCCCATATATCCCCCCTTGGGACATTCTCGGTATCAGCAAAACCTATGCGCAGAGAGAGAGAATTTAACCTCATTATAGATAGACTCTGTGACAAACTGACTCGTGGTCATGTCAGATTATTCTTGATGGTTTAGTCGCGAATTGACGAATTGGGCCAAAATTTGTTCGACCCTTGCTGGGACTCTTGATCTAATTTTACTGAAGCTTATCTGTCTTAAAATTGAGAACGACTTGACGTGAACCAACTCCCATTATTTCAAACGTATCACCGTCGACTTGGAGAGTGAATGTGTAATTTTTAGTATCTGGGGGGATAATCATCCGTGATGGCTGGGGGTTACCATTCACAAGTTTCCATGACTCATAACCAGTTTTCAGTTGATAATTTTTTTCATCATCAATCTTAACAAACAAAATCTCATATCGATCGCGAACAAATGTCATAAATCTTTTGGGGTCTTTTTTTAAAAGAGCTTTAATTTCTAAAGCTAGTCCCATTTCATCAGGTTCATGGTAAAGAGCAAAAATTGGAAGGTGGATTGTCAACTTCTGTGTTCCTTTTGCGTGAATAAAATAATTATTGATGGTATGGCTCATCGCTGTCACAGCACATGCAAAGCCATTCTCAGATAAGATGAAATAACCACCTGTAATGTAAACCTCTGGATGTTGAATTTGCGCTGTATATTCTCCTCCTGCTGATTCAAATTTAAAGGTAGGATTTTGGTCTTCAGTATACCATTTCTCTTGAAAGTTAGATGGATCAAATAGGTCACGTTTTGATCTGGATAAAAAAAGAACTGGATTTTGACTCTGCTTAAAATGAGAAATGTATCGATCAATCTGACTTTTTGCCTGCCTATCCTCGTCAAAAGTGTCTTGAGCATGTACGACAATCAAGGTGGGGCGATCGGGAACTACGGTTTTAGCTACTGAGCTAATGCTTGAGAGGATGAATAGGGTAAAGCAACAGACGAAATATGGAATACTGTTTTTCATATTCACCTCCACACTGCCGATCAATGCGAGACCTTAATTATTCTTGTATCCAAACTTCTCTGATCACGCTGCCATTTCCACTTGGGTGAGGAATTTCACGGATTCGAACAGATGGCGAGAATTGAAGCTTTTCGCCGATCAGCCAGGGTTGATCACTGTCGTGGACAGTTTGTCCTGTGCGAGTGGCGAGGACAACTTCGTGATTAGACTTTGAGCAAAGAAGAGAGTCTTTTGTGATTTTTAATGAATCGCGACACTCTTTTTCAAGAAAGATATCTCTGCCCTCAAAGAAAATAAGTCCCATGAAATATATTGAAGGAAAGTGCGTCTTTTGGGTGATTTCCTCATCATCAATACCGAGGACAACATCATTCAAAGTAATATTTGAACCATAGGCAGACAGGTTTAAAATGAGTATATATAGCCCGATGAAGAATCTTTTCATTTATTCCTCCGTGTTAGATTGCATTATGAGATTGCAGCAAGGATGCCAGTGCGTAAACCCATTCTATTTGCTTAAAAGTGCATGCACTGACTAAGTGTTATACAGGGCGCCGAATAGGGAATTTTTTAGTGCTCTCCTCTTACTATCTGTTTCTTCTGTCCTGAATTGAGACATAAGACGAATACGCTAATTATAGCGTGATGTAATTCCATATGGACATCCAAAGTTAAATATTTATCTGTTAGTCCAACGTCAGTTACAAAAGGTGAGGCGAAATGTACACGGATGGGTGGCCGCATGCATCATGGGCCACTGCCATCTAAGAAGAGTGACGAAAAGTGGTTTCTTCGGTAGAGTCCCCACTTCATGGTTGAGCTTATAGTTATCGTTATCTGTTTAATTTTAAATGCAATTTTATCCTGTGTTGAAATGGCTTTTGTCACTGTATCAAAGCCATTGATTAAACAAATGGCAAGCACGGGATCAGTTCCAGCCGCTCGAGTATTGAAGCTCAGGCAGAATCCTGAAAGAGCCCTTTCAGTTCTCCAAATTGGGATTACATTAGTTGGTGCGATTTCTGCTGCCGTCGGCGGAGCGGGGGCAGAGGAAGCATTGGGCCCCTATTTTGTCAGAACTTTAGAAGTTGATTCGGATACAGCAGAAATGTTTGCGATTGCAATTATTGTTATGCCTTTGACTTATGTGAGTGTCGTTGTTGGTGAATTGGTGCCAAAGTCTTTAGCTTTAAGATTTCCATTAAAGTTTGCTTTACTTGGGGGAGTGCTCTTAGTGGCGCTTGATCGATTGTTTGCCCCATTTGTTTATCTTCTCGAAATTTCAACTAAACTGATAACCCAGATTTTTTTTGTACGACTTACTCCGGAGAAAACATTTGATCCTGCCCGCGAAGTCGACTTAGATCCGCTTAGCGATGCACATAAGCAGTATGTGTTTAACATTATTGATGTGACAAAAAAAACGATTAAAGACATTATGATCCCTTGGGATAAAGTTGTTAAGGTGGATTACTCTGAACATCATTATAGTGTGTTAGAGAAAATCAGACAGTCGCGTCACACGCGATTGCCAGTTATCAAGGAGGGAGTAGTCATTGGACTTCTGCATACCAAAGAATTTGTTTCCGAACATGAAATTTCGAAAATTGATTGGACCGAGTTAATAAGAACTATTTTGACATTTAATTCTAATGAACTCATTTTAAACGCTCTCAAAAAGTTTCAGCAAAATAAAAGCCACATAGCAGTGATCATGAAAGATGGAGAGCCCATAGGAGTGGTGACTGTCGAAGACATTTTTGAAGAGGTTGTTGGTGAAATGTACGACGAAGATGAAGATCCAAAAAAGTTACTTTCTGCAAACTCTCGAATTCGAACGATGAATTTGAAGAATAAAACAGTATCTAGTAAATCTCCTTAAGTATGGTATAGCGTAAATTTACACCTATGCCATATTAAGGCTTATCCATCATTTTTCCCCCATGATTTACGTATTCGATTGGAATTATGCATTAAGTCCTATTTAAGTCATTTTGTGCGGGATTTATGTCTCGCCGTTTGTGATCCCATTAGAATTTTGATAGTATTTAATTTATGAGATCCATCAATTACACGAGAAATTTCGGAGAACAATCCCTTACCCTGATCTATGGGTTGGGTCTCAAATTTATTTCATCTGGCGGTTGAGGACGAAGATCGTAGACTTCAACCGCCCACCACAGAGTTCCAATTTCTAATTTCAGAAAAATTCATGAATATCCTTGCGAGATTTCTCTGCAGGGAGAAGAGGTTTATTATGAAGAATGATCCTAGTATTGTACTTACAGAAACGGATTTTCGAAAACTGTTAGCTTTAACAAGGTCTATCGACTCAGAGATGTCGGCTCTTTTGGAAGAAGAGATCTCCCGAGCCGTGGTTGTGGCACCCGAGAAGTTTCCTTTGGATGCCGTGTCTATGAATTCAACGGTGAAGTTCGTCGATATTGACACAAGTAAAGAATCTGTTGTCACATTAGTTTATCCACACGAAGCTGATATTGAGCAAAATCGAATTTCCATTTTAGCTCCAGTGGGTATCGCTCTCATCGGTCTGCGGGTTGGGCAGAACATCAACTGGCCCCTTCCCAACGGGAAAGAAAAAAAACTAAGGATTGTTTCGGTCCTAGCGCAATCTATATAGAGCCAGTCGACCAATGAGGCCTGGGCAACAGAAGATCAGGGTTTCCGCCACTTTTCCGTCATTTTGAAAGTGGCGGAAAGATTAGGAGTTGCATATACGCAACCCTAAAATCTCAGGATCAATTCCCCTAAAAAAACCCTTTTGGCTAACCACTCATCGAGTGATCACCCAAAAGGGTTAGTTGGCGTTCCCTAGTGTCTCGTCTTAGAACTGAGCTACTGGAATATCATATTCAGGTGGACGTCCGACTCGAACTGGCATTTTTGAAATTTATGCTCTTTCAATCTTTCGATTCGTATACCTTCTCGCCCACAGCCTAACCTTGGGGAGGGTCGCGAAAAGCAGTTCCAGAAAAATCCTCCGAGGAATGAAGCGGCGGAGATAATAGAACACCTTGGCGTCGAAAGTGGCTGGAATCCAACTCCTGATATAAATTTATTACCCAAGTGACTTCCGCTTCTTGATTTGCTCGATCCCTATTTCGAGGGCACGAAGAAAAACCGCGTTTTTTTTCAGGTTTATCCGTCGGTATTCCGGTTGGCTGCGCAGAAGTTCCAAAACCGCATCGAACTCGCTGAGAAAGCCATCTCTCTCGTCCTTAGTGATTCTGTAGCCTAATATAGGGTAGTTTGCATTGATATCATTACTTTTCTTACGTATTCCCATGCTTTTATTATAGTATAATTAGCTAATAATTATCAAATAATTATTAGCTAAAGATCCGCCATGGTTCTACCGATAAGGTATTAGAGGCAACTTTAAACAAGAATGGAGCCGAATATGACGTTTATCAAAAAGCTTGAGCGCGAGCTCATCCTGGACTGGCAAAAGCTACAGTTGGAGAAGATTCCAGAGATCAAAGCAGCCGCCCTTAAGGCGTATTACGTGAAATTTGCAATTTATCGTAAATCGCGGGCATGGGGTTTGGAGCTTTTAGCGCCAATACAATAGGACCCGATAACACCAATATGAGTTAGGCCCGTAGTTTTGTCCTCAAATCGTCGGCAGTCCTTCTCGCAAGATATTTTCGGATTTCCGATAATTCAAGAGTTTGGTTGTATCTAAATGTCTATATATGTGTTCCACTAGTCTTAGTTCAATATCGCTCAAATATTTCATTAGATAGCCTTTTGTCTTCTGCGAATAGCTCCCAGTTTTTTTTATTTTCTTCAAATTCACGTTCGTATGGTTAGTTATGTGGACGAGAGTCTATACTGTCTCAGTTTGAGATAGGATTTGGGAATATACTCTAGGTATATCCCTGTCGATTTTATTAAACTGGGCTCTTGCATTTGAACCCCTGTATCCTCCGTGAAAGAGCCACGTTTATAAAAAAATTAAGTCATTAAATTGGCCAGCTTTTTTTCATTTTCATCAAATATTTCAAAGAGTTTGACCCTGGACGGTGTTCTGTCTTGATAGGTCTTGTTTCGGTGTTTTTCGGGTTATTCTGGTAGCTAGTGGTAGCAGAAAAATGTGCGAATCTACGCTTGAGGCTATCGTGATTACTTATTGCTTATTTAAGCGTTGGGCATAAAATTCTGTTCGGTGTTGACCCTTAGGGAGGGTGGGCTATATTCGTTTTATGGCAAATTCAGATCAGAAATTAGATCAAATTGTACAGTGCTTGAAGGCAGAATTTAAGCCTTCCAAAATCTACTTATTTGGATCAAGGGGGCGTGGTGATAATCGCTCCGATTCTGATTATGATCTTATTTTGGTTGATGCACAGTCAAACTTATCCGTTATTGATCGAATGATGAGGGCTTCTGAAGTTTTAAAGCCATTAGGTGTTACTGCGGATGTCTTTTTTTACTCAAAAGAAAAATTTGATGACTGGAAGAATGAGTTTAGTTCACTCCCAGAATTAGCTGTTCGCGAGGGGCGGGAGTTAGATCTTGGCTAAAACCAAAATTGTAGATCAATGGTTAACCAAGTCTAGTGAGGATTTACGTTTTGCAAAAGCGGCATTGGGGTTGGAAGAAAAGTTTTACGCTCATATCGTTTTTCAATGTCAACAAAGTGTAGAAAAAGCAATCAAAGGCTATTTGAGTTTTCATAAAATCGCATTTTCAAAGACTCATGATATCGGAGCACTATTGAGTTACGTGCAAACAGTCGATGCAGAACTTGCACGAATGTTGGGTAAGACAGAAATTCTCAGTAAATTTGCTGTCAGTATTCGTTATCCGGCCAGTCACGGTGAAGAGATACTCATTACGAAAATAATCGCTGATGATTGTATAGCACTTGCTGAAGCAACATTTATTGAGATCTCATCGCGGTTGAAATAGTCACTAACAAGTCTAAACTTCACAACTTTTGGCTTCCTTTTCAGTGGCTAGGTCAATATGGATGTGTTTTAGCTTTGTAGTGAATTTCTATAACATATAATAAACCACTGAATTCGCTTTGAATTTTTTGATTATATAATTGTGATGTATTTATCTTTACTGACTTACCGTAATATAGTATATTAAATCTTGAGATTTTTGAATGGCGGCAGTATGATTAAATACTTTGGAAATAAAATTGCTTCAGATCTGTACCATAAGGGAGTTTGTAGGACGCTTCCGCGGCAATTTTGGAAACGAGCCATACATTTACTCGAAATAATGGAAGCTGTTGAAGATTTAGAAGAGTTAAAAAGAAAAGGCTTTCCTCCAAACATAAGGCTGCACCAGTTGTCTGGTAATAGAAAAGGAGAGTGGGCTATCGATATTCATAAAACTTCCGGCTGGAGAATTACATTTCGGTTTGAAAATAGTGAGTTTATAGATGTTAAAGTTGAGGATTATCATTAAGAGGTGAGGCATGGAAAATTATCCAAAGAAAAGACCTACGCGAAAACCTTCGCATCCAGGTGAGATTTTAAAAAATGTTTGGCTCGATGAGCTTGGATACAGCCAAGCTCACTTTGCAGAATTGCTTGTGGAGGCTTCTGGCGAGGCTCTTAAAAAATCAACTATGCAAACAAAGTTGAATGAAGTCATAAGTGGAAAGCGATCTATGAGTGCTGAGTTTGCGGTTCTTATTAGTAAGGTTTTAAAAACTAGTCCTAAAATGTGGATGAATATTCAAGTGCAGCTTGATATTTGGGAGGCTGAAGAAAAGGCTGCCTAAATTGCAGAGGATTTCGGCACTTACTTTGCTCAAGCCACAGCCTTATGGCTGCCGTGGCTCCCGATTCATTTATAAATCCGTATATCAGACATCGTCCCGAACAGGGACTTGTTTATCGGACAGTAGCTACCTACTGGCCAATCTTTTTGCGTGAGCAAGAGCGAATTGGGAAGCCAGTTCCGCATTTTATAAGGGACGAGTTCGAAGATTTTTTAAAGTGCGGTATCCCAGAATTTGGCGTGGTCAGAACATACTGCTACCAATGCCAGTACTCGGGCATCGTGGCGTTTAGCTGTAAACGCAGAGGATTTTGCCCAAGCTGTTGCGCCCGGCGTATGAATGATGAGGCAGCACACTTGGTGGATAAGGTACTGCCAAAAATCACCTATAGACAATGGGTGATTTCATTTCCATACAAGCTTCGTTATATGATGGCTTATAGTCCGAAGCTCACGAATAAAGCACTTTCGATTTTTATTGCAGTGATCGGTTCATACTTGAAAAAGAAAGCTCGTCGCAGTGGGATCAAAAATTCAAAGCCTGGAGTAGTGACATTCATACAGCGTTTTGGTTCAGCATTGAATCTAAATATTCACTTCCACTCTTTATTTGCTGATGGTGTGTTTTACAAATCAGGCGACGAGTATATATTTTATCGCTTGCAAGAGCCTTCACAAGAAGAGCTTTTTGAGCTCGCAGAAAAAGTTAAAAACAAGGTTCAGGTAGCAGTTGAAAAGATGGGTTTTAATGAAACTGATCAGACAGATTTCAATCAAAATCTACTTGGTGATATTTCAACAATTTCGATTCAGCATAAATCAGCCTTTGGAGAGAGGGAAGGCCGGGGGTCTAAAACGATATGGCATAAAGAAAATCGAAGTAGATCCTGAAGGTAATCCATATTCTGCAAATGTCGAAGGCTTTAGCTTGAACGCCAGGGTCTGGATCAGTGGCCACGACAGGAAAAAACTTGAACATTTAGTCAGGTACATGGCTCGTGGACCAATCGCAACAGATCGACTACGCGAAAGCTTTCCAAATTCTTTGTTGTATAAATTAAAAACGCCGTGGCGGGACGGCACACGGGAAATTGAATTTTCACACCTGGATTTTATAGCAAGACTTATCGCGGTGATTCCGCCTCCAAGATTTAATATGATGAGATACCATGGCGTGTTCGCACCAAATTTCAAGGATAGGAAAAAGATTGTTCCAAAGTCTGTTGCAAAAACACCTGTGGCCATGACTGCGCCTGATGAAAGCGTAAGCCCTACGCTTGCGGCAAACTCTAAGCGTGAGCGAATGCGCTGGGCTCAGATGTTAAAGAGGGTATTTGAAATTGACGTGACGATTTGCCCAAAGTGCAAGGGTAGACTTGAGCAGATAGCTGTGATCAAGGACCGAGTCGCGATCAAAGCATTGCTTGAAAATATTGGCGAGGTCACAGTTTTTAAACCGTTGATTGCAGAGCCAGTGCGTGGGCCGCCAGAGGCGGATGATTATTTCCAAGAGTTTTTTGAAGAAGAGTTTTGATGTTGAACTGGCATCGACTGGCGAAGCTATGTCTTGAGAGTTGAAAATCTAGAAAATTACAGCGAAAACAGGCGTTTATTTTACCAGTAAATAGAGTCGGGTGCTCAAATTGCCCGTAACGTAATGACATCTTATTGGTATTTTAATCCGCGAATACTTTGATCTTTGCCAGAAATGGGCTTTATATTCCTTATACCTCTTCTAAGTCGCCTGACAAATTTCAGTAAATTTGTCAGCGATAGATTTTGCCTCTTAGATTTGGGAGGTCTATCTTCTTAGTAATTAAAAAGGGAGGATCTAATGAAAGGTCTTAAAATTATAAGCGGATTATTAATGATATTGTCTTTTACTACAAAGGCCAGCGCCAACTATGACAGCTATGCTGACTGCAAAAAAACTTGGAAGGTTTGTGCTGTTGTTGGAGAGAGTGGTCACCTTGACGTGCTTCAGATGAACCAACAGCAGGTTGCGTTAGACTCAGCTCTGCTCTTAAGAGTGGGTGCTGAGGGATCGGTGTATCTGGTCGAGGATGGGGCCGCAACGGAAATTGGTGCGCTAGCAAATCGCCATGAAACTGCCTTTGAGCTCAGGCTTCACCCGGATTTCGACATGGCCATGGCCTTTACTTGGGGGCCTGATGAAATGTTCTGTAACCGGGTGGATGGACCCCTTGGTAAAAGATTCTTTCAACGTGATTACGTACACACCAAACGTTTTCAGATTCAAATTTTTGAAGGGCAGACTGTAATCGCAGATTGGATCAATTCAAAGACCCAGCCTGTTTATCCTGCTTATGAGAGCAAGGTATCAAGAAAACCATGTCCGTGATGCTTTGAGTCTGGTAATTCAATTTCGATCACGCAGTAGCCTCCCCATCGTTAGGGCGAGAAGAAATTATTAATTGGGCGGTGCTACTGCGAGGCGAGTTGCTATGCTTGTGCAGGGAGTTTGGAGCGTGTTTGATAGTAAATAGAGTCGGGTGCTCAAATTGCCCGTAACATAATGACATCTTATTGGTATTTTAATCCGCGAATACTTTGATCTTTGCCAGAAATGGGCTTTATATTCCTTATACCTACTCGTTGAAAATTTATTTTTCCTTTAGTTTACTTGGCGCGTATTTTGAACCCCTGTATCCTCCGTGAAAGTGTCCCTCGTATAGAAAACATAAACAATTAAATCGACTCGCTTTTTTGCATATTATTGTCTTTTTTCAACGAGTTACATTTTCATCTTGTTCTGTTTTGTTAGTTCCTGTTTTGGCGTATTTCGGGGATTTGTGGTCACCAGTGGACACTAAAATTTGGGGGAGATTACAGGGAAACGGAGTTTTACATTAAGAATACTGTCCCGAAAAGTGAGATAGGCATGTACTCTTATGTCGCTACCAAAGCTAATCCCTATCAATCTATTTAAAGTTAGTTAGTCATTTCCATAATCCGGTTCAAATTCCCGTTCCCGTTCAGTAATCCTAGTAAAGGTATCTTCAATTTCAACTTCATTAAGCTCTCTTTTTCCCTTCAAGTGAAGATTGCAAATCAGGCAAAGGAATTCTTCACTGCTATAAGTTTGGACTAAATTTTCGATAAAGGGATCATCATTATCGATCGAGCTATCTACTTCCTCGTCAATTAGCTCTCCGCCCAATCCACCTAAACAAGAGCATGCCGGGCACTTTATACGTTCGACTATGTCTAAGTCATAAGCGAATTTTTCAGCAAATTGATTTTTTGAAAAATCGATTGAGCTCTTCATTTTTGCTTTTTTTGCGCTTGCGTTGGGTGCCTCTTTTGAAAAGTCTTTTTTTGCGTGCTTTAACTTTTCTTTAACAATCAAAGTGAGAGATGACTCTGCTTGAGCTAATATCCTCTTTGGTGCATTTGCTTCTTTTGCTCCTAGCCAATCATCTAAGTTCTTGTCCTGGTAGACAAGTAGAAGTTCGGCAGCATACCAAAATTGTCCTTCCCAGGTATCAGCATTCATTCCTGAGAACGGCGATTCACCTGAATGCAGTTCTGAATTTCGTCTTAGGGCAAGTTGCACACAAAAATGTTTGCATCGCTGATCGAAACTTGGAAGCAGGGTGCTTAAACGTTCAAATAGGGTTTTTGCTGTGATTGTCTTAACATCTGGAGAGATTTGTTTTCCACAAGCAGCAAAAAGTGATTCCACATGTGTTGGGTCTGCAACGAGAGCCGGATGGACATGGCTCAAGGAAGACTTGGCTAGGAGTTCGATCGCCAATGAAGCCCATAATTGATATACTTCCATGTTGTTGGTATCTTTAGCAATGAGTCCTCGCTCTATATAGACCTGTGATTTAGAAAATAGAGAGCTAGCATCAAGGCTTGGATTAATGACTGTCATATAACTAATACTCTTTTCAGTGTTCGATCTTTGTCGTTAGTAGCGGAGAAGCTTCTTCTGTGAAGAGCTCTCCAGTTGTCTATCACGATTATCTTTCCTGCAAACCAGGATATTTGTTCTGATATGTTTTCAAGGCGTTGTGGAGAGAGGATTTCATTAGATAGATCCGTGCGACATGAAGCGCTTTGCATGCATCCGGGATCGTATCTGATAAAAGGTCTGTTATGCCCGAGAATTGAACTGAAGAATGACTTGCTTCCATTGATTACTCGAAAGGGATGGTTGTGAAGAAATTTTATTTCTGAAGACGTCAGATCAAGTTTATCTAACCTTGCAAGTTCAGTTGTTCTGTGTCCTGCGCCAGGCGAGATACATCCGAGAATTATGTAGCGACATGGCGTTAGCCAGTGTGAAGTGTCACTATGGAATGGAAATGAGGACATACCAAATTTTGAAGTCAATGATCGCGGATAACCGTTCGCCTTATCGAGTGGTGAAAGCTGCTGAACGAGTCCGATACCACCTCTTGCCGAGATTGGACGCCCTAGATTTTTACCTATAGAAAGTAATATTTCGTCAAAGTTGCAAAGGGGGCCTGAGGTTTCTGCCCACCCATTTTCTTTTAGTGCTTCAAGCATTTCTTTAGACGTTTTAACCAAGCAGGACCTTTAATCTGTCAGTATGTTGAGAAATTCCGGCAGATCGCTGTCGATGTCCAGCTAATATGTAGTCACCAAGCCAGCGGTATTTTTCATAGTGCTCCATGGGGCCTCGCAATCCTTTGGCGACAGATTCCGCTACGATATCGATGTCTCCATCTTCATTAAGAACACTTCGCATGAAATCGATAAACAGGGGGACATCTTTCGGGATGTTAGCTTCTCCCCAGTCATCCATAAATCCGCGCCATTCAAATAATGATCGTTGGCCATCCCCGGTATAGAGATCATTGATTTTGTTTCTGAACTCGGTGGAATTTGCAATGCCATGCTCTGCCATTACAAGCGGATCAACAACTATTCGTGGGTATCGAGCAACTTTCTTTTCCAAATTTACAGCACGAATTAAAGCGGGGCCGACAACGTGCTTTTGATCGAAGTTTACATTAAGAGATCCGATGGAAATTCCCCCTCGTAGCCAAAAGCCACTTTTGCCTAAATAGTACTGAAATTGACCACACGCTAAAAAGAAATTAGCAAGTTCTTGAAGAGTGGGTTTTCTGCTCTCAAGCGCAAGTGTAAGTACGATTGAATCGCTGACAATCATTGATTTAATCTCTTTCTTGCCTTTTAGATGCTCGAATCTTGAGGAGATCGTTTGGCATAGATCGAATATGATGTTTAGGCTTTCCCGATGTTCATTTGAAGTATCAGACTTCATGCAAATTTCTGAAAAGCCGAGAATATCGAGAAATGCGACCACGTGGGGTGTGTAATCCATAAAAATCCTCAAGTAAATTACTTCAATATATTCTATTAAGAATCGAGACAGTTCATAAATGCATTCGTGTTTTGTTTTTTAATCAGGACATATATCCAGTTTGAAATCTCTGCATATCATCCAGGGCATATGTAAATTCATGCTATACTTATTGCTTAGTATAGCAGCCATTGCTGTATGCAAAAACCCATATATTTCAACAACATAGACTTCGGCCTACAGCTTTGAATTTACACAAATACCTTAAAACTTAAGGGTATTGTGTAATCTGCCGATATAGCATATAATACTTAAATATTAAGGGTATTGTGCAGAGGTGTAAATGGGGCAAAATATTGAGAAGGCAAGAGAGCTATTTGAACTAGCTAGCCAGCAGCAGGGTCTATTTACCGCCAAACAAGCTGAAGAAGTGGGTTATTCAAATAAAAATCATGCTTATCATGTTCATGAAGGTCATTGGATTCGCGAAGCCCGTGGGCTTTATCGTTTGGCGATGTTTCCCAAAAGCCCTGATGAACAAAAAGTACTATATGCCCTTTGGAGTAAAAATCGAGAAGGGGAGATTCAGGGCGTTTACTCTCATGAGACAGCTCTGGCCCATTATGAGCTGACTGACGTGAATCCATCTAAACTTCACATGACTGTCCCTAAATCCTTTCGTCGAAACTCAAAAATTCCTAAAATTTTGAAACTACATTATGCAGATCTAACTGCTGCGATGATTCATAAAAGTCGCGGTTTTTTGGTAACAAAGCCTGGAAGAACAATCAGCGATGTGATCCAATGTGGATGGGTATCTTTTGATATAATTGAACAAGCGGTTCATCAGTCGTTGTCAAAGGGGCTACTGCAAAAGTGGGAAATTGAAAGTATTATCAGTCATGTTCAGGTTGCTGATGATATGCGAAAGCAACTTCAGCGACTTCTGAAGGAGATTAAGTAGAGTGAAAAAGTATACAAACGCAGAATCTCTTCGAAAAGCTCTTGAGGATCGAATTGCTAATCTTTCTAAGAAAGAAGGCATTGATGTTCAGCGCCTTCGCCGAGATGTAGCTTTTGACCGCTTGCTAGTAAGGCTATTTAAGATGCAATCACCACCTTGGGCATTAAAAGGCGGTTACGCAATGCAATTGCGAACCGATAGTGCTCGAACGACTAAAGATATTGATTTGGCACTGAAAGAGGCAAAGCTGTTTTCGAGTGATGAAAGTAAGCGAAACCATGCCATTCGTGAGCTAATAATTAAGCAAGCGGCTTTGGACTTGGGTGATTTCTTTTCCTTTTTAATTTCAGAGCCTACTCAGGATTCAAATGCTGCCCCTGAAGGCGGAACTCGTTTCCATGTTACTGCAAAACTTGCGGATCGTGATTTTCAAAAATTTCTTTTAGATGTTGGAATGGGTGATGTGTGGAGTGATCCGCTGGATCAACTTGATTCAAGTGATATTTTGTCATTTGCTGGTTTTGAGCAGCAGAAATTGCCAGCCATTCCAAAAGAGCAGCAGTTTGCAGAAAAGCTTCATGCTTATACTTTGCCTCGAAAAGACGGGCGTGAAAATTCACGTGTCAAAGACTTGATTGATATGAATCTACTTATTGAAGATGGCCTTGATCAGAAACGCTTGATGAAAGCTCTAGAGACAACCTTTAAGCTAAGAAATACTCACCCATTAACTTTAAAAGTTGAAGCCCCACCAAAATCTTGGGCTGCACCCTATGCCGATTTGGCAGAGGAGTGTGGCATCGATACTAGTATTGAGGTGGGGTTTGGGGTGTTACAGGAGTATTTGGATGGAGTTAAATTAAGTGAGGGGTCTAGATGATTTCAATAGACTGGAATCAATTTCGTGTTCGTAATAAAGATGCCACGGGGGCATTTGAAGATCTTTGCTATCACCTCTTTTGCCGCAAATATAGGTTGAGCGATGGTGTCAAAGTTGATTTCAATCAGGCAGGGCTTGAAACTGAGCCAGTTAAGATTTCTAGAAAGTATGTTGGCTTTCAATCTAAGTTTTTTGACAACAAGATCGACTATCAGCAAATTAAGGATTCAATTGAGACAGCGATCCGAACCTATAAGGGGCGCCTTCATCGCATTCACATTTATGTAAATAGGCCTCTTGGGCAGGCGTCGAAGGCTAGAGCTCAAATTGAAAAGACCGCGAAAAAGGCTGGAATAGACATTGATTGGGTTGTCCCGTCTCATTTCAAAACTCTATTGAGCAAGGCATCTAATCTCGACCTAGCACAATTCTATTTTGGCGTTAGTGACGTTTTAAAATTCATCGAAAACAGCACGAACAAGGAAACCCTGACTCTACTTGCTTCCAAGGAGTATATCGCATTAGAAGTGCACCAGGGATCCAATCAAGTCGCCGATCTTAAGGCAACAGTTTTAGGAGCAACGGAGAGAGTCCATTTATTAGTTGGTAGCCCTGGATCAGGCAAAAGTGTTCATATTCATCGCCTATTTTCAGATCTAGCCTGCACTAGAGAAAGTACGGCTAACAAGATGCTGTCAGCCTTGGTTTCCCAAGGTGCATTTCCGATGTTGGTTAACCTGCGTAACTGTGTTGGGCAAACACTTGAAAGCTTAATTGCTGCAAGGAAGTCAGAAAGTGTTCTGAACGGTCAATCATTGAATTTCGTGTATCTGTTTGATGGGCTGGATGAACTCTCTGAAGAGACCGCGGAGTATACACTTTGCTACATACAAGAGCTATCTCGGGCAAATACAACTCAAAAAATAGTAATGACATGCAGATTGGGAAATCACAATCGCACAAAGGCAAAACTCCATTTTCCAAACATTGTTGAATACCGTATTGGCGATCTACAGGAAGCCCAAGTCGATCAGTATTTTGTAAGCAAGGGTGACAAGGCTAAGGAGAACAAACTCAATAATCTCAAAATAGCAAATCCTCTTCTTCTCGAAGAGATTCGGGATGTTCTTTTTGTGCGGCTACTTTGGGACACAATACTAGATTTGCGAGATAATGGATCCGTTCTCGAACTTTTAGAACGAAAAAGCTCACTCTTGCTCAACTTGCCTCATCACAAACGTAATCTGGTTAACTTAAATCTTCCCGATCCAAAGGGTTTTGAGTTGAATTTGATTAATCGAGAGATTGCAGCTTTCTTTCAGAAAAAGTATCAATTTAGATTTCCACTTAAGGATCTCCAGTCGCTTCTCTTAAACAAATACCGTCGTCTGAACTACAGTGACGTAAATGAGATAATTTCTTACTTAGCCACAGTGTTCTTCGATAATCACGGATCCAGCACGCCTTCCGAGCCCTCATATGTGTACCAACATCGTCGGTACCAAGAATTCTTTTTTGTCCAACATTTGAAACAAGAATATGAAAAAAATTGCTCTGCACTTAGGCAATGGGACGTCCTCGCCAACCAAGATCTTCTTGAAAAGCTATTTTTGCCCTACCTCCGGTCATCCTATGAATCCAACCATGACATCGTTGGAGTAACCGAGCTCAATTTAATCGATGTCTATCTTGGGAAACATTCTGGGTTTGGAGTGGATGATGCCTATTACCAGAACTCAAATCAGTTTCCACAAGCTCTTTCAGCTTTACCAAATCGAGTATTCATGGAGTTGATGTCTGACGAACAATTGAATCTCGGTGCGAAGATTGCGATCGATCTGGCGGCACTAGAGTCAGACTTAAAGAAGTGGAATTCCGAAAAGAAAGACTATCAGCTTGAACAGCGATTGCTCTCAATTCGAGGAAAGGGATTAAGCGACGCCATTACTCTTTGTCGTCTGTTCCATGAGTCCGGAAAAACCAACGCGGCAAAGACGATAAGGCAAAATCTTGCAGATGCACTGAGCCTTTTTAAAGCGTATAAATTCGACGAAAGCTTCGAAGAACATCAACAGCCGAATGATCCTTTCTGGAGCAAAATCGAGGATTGGGTTTATCTTCGACTTTTTCAAGACAAACTAGATCCAAAAAAAATTCTCGAGGAACTTATCCGTCCAAATGTCAAAAGCCTCTCTGATCATAGGAGCTTGCCTTATGAGCTCTCTGCCAAAGAGAGAATCGTCTCAGCATTCTTTGAGGCGCTCCTAACTAAAGGCAGTGTGGCAGTCGTCGGCATATTCGACGAGCTAGAGGACAGCGAGTTCTTAATTCTTGTCGGAACCCTGGTTAGATTAAATTTCATTCAACATCTTTTTCAGAGTTTGGACTTGGCATCGAAGATAAAGAAGCGAATCTCTGAAAGAAGAAACTCCAGCGCTGGAAGTTTTGGTCTAGAGTATGCCTTTCTCAAAAAACTGTTTGGTATCGCTCTCACAGAGGACGAGCTTAAGCAGGTTGAATTGCAGAACGAAGAAATTAAAAACACCCGCAAAATAGATTGGCACTTTAGGAGTCATGCCTTCACGTATGGCATTACTTGTTACACCCGAGGAAAATATTCTTTCGCTGAAATTCTCAACGGGACATTGAATAACTTTTTTATTGACCATCTTCTTTATGCAGCCCTCTTTTCCTCGTTCATTGGTCTACTTAAGAAGGAAGTCACTCTCGAAGAGATACTGAGAGACTACTTCAAATATATTCGGGCTTCCCATGGGAAAGGTGACAATCAAATCAGGAGAGATACCTCGCGACTAATTGGCAAAATAGTTGCGGCGGGCTTTCAGAGTGACACCAGCGTTCAGCTTTGCAGAAATGCGTTATTTGACGAAGAAAACGGAGTTATTGCCACAGTTGCCCTGCTTCCAATCAAAGCGGGCAATGAAGTTGCATTTGCCCGTATCGTTAGTTCTACTTACCTCGTTCCTCTCGAAAACGAGTTGTTGAAATGGGACGGTGAGTTTCCATCCTACATTGATCGATGTTTTGAGCTATCGATTCTGTTTGGAGAGCAAAATACAGAAGCTGCTGCCAAATACTTTAGGAAAGGTATCCTCGACGACATCTTAAGGCATGGTGTCCGCAAGGACCACATTGTCAGTCACCTTCTCGTTGATGCTCTTGAAGTACTCTGGGACCACAATTACCTTGATGGAGAAGTTCTCGAGCAAACCGTAAAAGCACTATTCAACTTAACGGTCAGGGTTGCTAATATTACAGACGGCAAGGGGACGTCTCATGGCCCCTATCATTTACTCAGATTAGTAGCGAAACACGACGTAGTTCTTGCTGAAACATTATGTGATCTGCTTTTCGAAAATGATCCATACAACACATGGAATGACGCCATTACAATATTACTTCTTGGCAAGGTTTCGGTGGGCGTTTCGATAGAGGAAATTGAGTCTTACTTTGAGAGGTATCGAAGACGGCATGGAGACGGTGAAGTTTTTGGAGAAAAGCTGAAGGTATATTTAGAAATTGCCGAAAGCTCGCTCTACCCAAATAATGTTCGAGATGAGGCGTTCACTAAAGCTCAATCGGTTGTAGAGGCGGGAATGAAGGTTGAGTTCGCATTCTTACGAGATGATGAAGAGAAAAGGCGAATGAACGCACTCTGCGTTCTGAGAGGTCTTGAACCTGCGTTTGAGGTCAAAGAGGAAGAAGTAGAGAAGAAAGCATTGTTTGCGGAAAATGACTTTGTTGATAAGATCAAATCTTCTAAGTCTCGGGAGGAAATTGAGAAACTATTTCAGATGCTAAATGAATACGAGAATCGCATCGTATTAAAGAACAAAGAGAGTTGGGACGCAATTGTAGACCATGTTTTTACCCAACTTGGTGATCTCAAGCCCCTTACTTGGTATTTGTCGAAGAATAGCTTCCCACATACCGACTTTATGACAACGAATTCCCGCTACATGCACTTTGGATTAGGGGCAGCCCTCAAAAGTCCATCGGCCCGCTCCGAGATTTTCAACTATCTCAAGGATAGTACAGGCCATGGAGGCTTTTCAAATTTGATCAAATCATTCGGTGTTAATGATGATCGTGAAATGTGTTTAAAGCTCTTTAGGCGCTACTTTAACTTTTGCGAATTACTTGTAAATTAAACTACAGACTATGAATTTTAAAACACTTTTCGAATATAGAACTATTTCTAATCCAATCACGAGATTGAAATAAATGTTTCATTTGCAGCAAAGCAAAAATCGCATATCTCCTCTAGGTACCCCGCGCCACAAAAACAAAAATAGTGAAAAAAAATCGACTTAGGTCAATTTAGATTTAGTTAGATCGATTGCGATTTACTTAGATTGATTGGACATCACTCAAAAAAATCTATTTGTGAAAAAATATAAAACTCATTTATTACTGCCTGCGAATTTTCAGGGGGAATAATGAAAATAAAACAGAAGAATTCTTTCTCGAATGTTACAATTAATTTCCATCACAATGTCCAAGGCGCCATAACGGAATATTTTCCTATAAATTTCCGGCTCAAATTCTTACACACAATGTCGACCTCGAAAATATTTTTCAGCACTGTAGTTATGTTTAGTAACGTGCTGTTACGCCCAGTAACACTTTCTGTGTTTTTCAGAAGTCAGAGTCGAAATTTCTCATTTGCCTTTCTTACACAAGACATGCAATTCGTCGCTTGTAAGTGCAAAGGGAGAAATAATGAATAGCGAATCTTTAGTAGAATATTATCGCAGAAAATTTCGGATTAATTCCTGGTGCGCAATGTTGAAGTTGAAAATATTTTTTGTCCCCAGCTTGGGGTCACGAAGGGTCCTAGGGGGTCATGCGGGGACCTATAGGGACAAAATTCGGATTTTGAGATCTCAAGGTGGAAAATATTTATTTGAATTCTCGTGCAAATCTATGCAATTCGTCGCTTGTGGATGCGAAAGGAGAAATTATGAATAACAACAATGATCAATTTGTTGCTGTAATTTTAGGGCTAGCTGTAATTGTTTTCGTAAGCAATCTCATTACGAAAGCAATAAACTATGCTCAGAAATTTTATGAAGGTCACAAATCTGAGATCTTTATGGTTATGATTACTGTATCTGTGATTGCTGCAGTCGTAGTCGGTCTATGGCTTTATTCTAGATTCTTAGAAAAACAGGAGGAGACTAGAAAGTTCATAGCTCTACAAGCAGAAAATACAAGGCAGTTAATTGAGGCAAAGCGAACACAGGCGATGCTTCAAAAGCAGATAGACGTCGCACCAGCAGTCAAACCAGTAGAAATACCAAGACCCAAAAAACTATCATTAGCGGCCCGAGCGGCCAAGGAGACATAACAATGGATTATCAAACAATGCCTGACTTTCAAAAGGAAGCTTTAAACTTTGTTGCTAAAAGTGGCTACATTCGAAAAGCATTCTTTTTCGATTATCTTTCTTCAGCTTCAGTCAGTAGCAAATATAAAAACTGGGGAAGGCTTATCGAAAGTGGACTTTTAGATTCTTATAAAAGTACTTTCTATGGCGAAGACACCTACAAACTTTCAAAACGTGGTAAACGAATTCTTGCAAATTATGGTATAGAGCCCGTGTCGGCTGCATACCCCAATCAATTTGATCACGATGATGCAGCTTTAAAATTTGCACTCTCGAATCAAAAGGTCGGTATTATTAATTCTGATTGGCAAGGAGATAGAAGTCTTAGAGCTAAACCTTCAGATGACTTAAAAAGTATCTTTGGATCTGCCAACTATAAACTTCCTGATCTGCTGTTTTCGATCTCTGGATTGTCAGAAAAGTTAACCGGGGTTCTTGAAATTGAGCGTACAAGAAAGACTGAAAGTAAATATTTAGATTTTATTTCGGCGTATAAGGATGCAGACAATATAAGCCTTATCCTTATTGCCTATAACCATAATTCGGTAAAAGTGAATCTTGAAAAGGCCATCAATAGAAGACTATTTCCTATTGATGATAAGCCTATTGGGTTTTGTAAGTTGATTGATATGATTGCAGACCCAGTAAACTTTGAAATTGAATTTGGTGACTACAAAATTCAGTTTAGCAAATACATTAATAAGCTTCGGAATCTGGAAGCAAAAGAACAATCAAATAATATGGATGGAGCCAAGTCCACTCAAGATTCTCTTGGGGTTCCACAGTGAAATTGATGTTACTCATTGAAAATACTGCCAAATTTATTCCCCCTGCGTCTGCGATTGAGCCTTCCTGCGGTTCGTTGCCACTCTCCCACCACAAAGTTTTGGGAAAGTGGCAACGAAACAGTCTCTGCACACAGTCGCAGGGGGTTATTTTTAAATACTTAAATATATGGAGGAAATTATGAGACAGGCGAATCTTGATCCTTTAATGACAGTAGAGGAAATCGCTCAATACTTACGAGTTAAGAAGTCTTGGGTCTATGAACAGGTGGGAAAGCACACGATTCCTTGTAAGCGGATCGGAAAATATTTGCGGTTCCGGGCAAGTGAGGTAGAACTAGCTTTGACCACAGGGTCGGGTTCTTTGAAAACTCAATATGTGCGGAAAAGCGGGTCGTAGAAAGGAATTTCTATGGCACAAGTAAAGAAATTAGATGGTCGATGGATTGTGGATTACCGCATCGCGGGAGTTCGCAAACGTCCATCGTTTGCAACCAGGGCAGAGGCAGAAGAATTTAAAAGAAGTCTTTTGCTGAGGCCAATTGATCGGATGACTGATTATCATCAGATTAATGAAGTAAGCCTTGAGATGGCAGTTGAAAAATACCTAAGTCAAGTAAGCCCCACCAAAGCACCACGAACTGGCGAGATAGATGAACAAGCACTTAAAAGCTTTTTAAAGTTCTTTGAAGACAAGCTTGTTAATGAAATCACCTTGATGGATTTAGAAGCTTACCAGCTTAAAAAACGCCGAGAGTACAAGGCGGCATCTGTTAATCGTCACTTTAACGTCATCAGGCACTTTTTTAGAAAGTGCGAAGACTGGAACTTAATCAAGTCCATACCGACAAGGCGACTTAAAAATTTAAAAACAGAATCAAATCCAAAGCGACTTTGGACAAAAGAAGATGTGGTTAAGTTTTTTCAAGTAGCGCCTGAATGGTTAAAGGACATCGTGTTTTTTATTTATGAAACAGGTGTCAGACGGGGCGAAGCGGTTAACCTTCGGTGGAAGGATGTCGACTTTGATAAAAATGCAATTAGCATCCATTCAATCAAAGGCGGAACATCCAGAGATCGAAAAATCCCAATGACGGTATCCATGCGAGAGTGGTTTTTAGAAATGAAAAAGAAAAGACCTTTTCTTTCAAAGCCAACCAATCATGTGTTCTTAACTGAAGAGAATTTGCCCTTTCAGCCAAATCATGTGTCCACTGCGGTTCACCGAGTGGTGCATAGAATGGGCTGCGATGGACTGGGTCTTCACGGCATGAGACATACGATCCTTACAGAGCTTGTTCAAAGCGATGTGAGTCTTGAGAAGGTACGTCAGCTTGCAGGGCATTCGAACTTAAAGACGACAGAAAAATATTTGCATTTAAAGATCGAAGATACGCGTTCAATGCTCGAAACTTTGAATGAACGAAGAGATGTTGTCAGACGTTTTATTAAGCGTTCAGAGTGAGTTTTGGGGAATTTGGTCACCAGTGGACACTAAATCGGGGTTGTAAACTTGGTGATTTTGCTAAGTACCTGAAAAGATTGGGTTCTCCACGGTTGATGGTGGGAGATAGAGCGTCAAAGAGATAAGAAGCATGGGTTGGAATCTGTGTTTAACATGTTGTTACCACACGACATTTTAAATGACAGGAGACCAACCATGCCCATCAAG
>BOLD01000013.1 GCA_016861345.1 Oligoflexia bacterium | reverse complement strand
CCGCCAGTTTGTTTAAAAAACTCAATTTCATTACTATTGTTATTGTATTCAATTCGAATAACATCATTAGTTGTATAAGTTGCACCAAAACTTGAGAGAGATCCGTTAATCACCTTCTGCCCATTTGCTTGATATGCATAACCTCCTGTCGGGCCGTAACCAGATCCGACATATCTTGACATACTACTTGTTGGACAAATTCCTACGCTCATGGCACTAAGATAGCCGACATTAGTTATGCTAAATTCTGCCACCCACTGTCCTGAACTCATGGATAATGTAGAATAATTAGATGTACAGCCAGAAATTGTAGTACAAGTAGAGGACAACGAGCCATCAGAAATACTAGACGATCCGCCAGCTAATGGAATCACTGGATTGAAAGTTGAAAAACTATTCCCCGGTACATCCAGCATCCAATCATAAGTAGGACCTGCGGCGAGAGAAATATTATTCGGTGTCCAGTGATTACCTTTGCTCGAAAAATCTTTTCCGACATTGTAGGTCGCAAAAGAAGCATCATCAAAATCCAACATGAAACTGTTTGCGCCACCAGCATCCACAACAGCTTTCACTTGCGGCTGCGTCTTTGAGACCCACTCATTAATGTTGGTGTTGAGGTAGCCGAATGATGACGGAGTGAGAGCTTGACCGTCGACGAAACAGATGCGTGAAATATATCCATCAGCATAGACGGCTTGATAGTGTCCAATCATAGCTGCGCTACTTGAGGCGTTGATGTAGTCAGGCACGGAACTTTGCGTGCCTGTGTAGCCATTCACATCCCAATCGGTAACTTCAACTCCGTTAACGTAGATGCGTACTGCATTCGTATTGGTATTGGCCGCTGCATTTTTTTGTAGAACGATGTGATGCCATGATGATGGATCACGATATAAAGCCTTGGTAATTTTTGATAAATTATTTGATCCACCTGATGATGCAGAAACGTAGTTAAGGCGGCCATCAGATCTTAAATAGAGACCTTCTGATGGATGTGCTAATCCGACACCCAAAATTGCCCAATCTGCGGCTATTGCCGATCTTTTAAGCCAACAAGAAAGTGTCCAAACATTTTGATTGGTGGGTGTTCCAAATGTCCGGCTCAAATAAGCACTCGCGCTACTTCGAAATCTCAAACTGTGCCCAACATCTCCAACATCCACCGAGCTGCTTGAATTAGCACCTTTCCAAAATGCACCCACATTGTAAAAAGCAGCTTTGGCTTTTTCTGTTGTGCCAATGATCGAGGCCGCCACAGGTAGCGCAGTCAGGGATTTGACAAAGTCTCGTCTTGAGATTTTCGTTTTGGACATGACTCTTTATTCTATCAAGCGGTTTGGGTGATTGCAAAAAACGAGTTTGAATCATGTATTAACGAACTTTGGTCGAGCCCTTGATAAGGTGTTGTCTCAGTTTGATAGCAATTAATTGCTATTGGGGAAATGGGACGTGTTATTTTGCTAAAGCATATTTCGCGGGAACATCGGCAAAGGCGATGAAGATGTAGGTGCCGCTTGCGGCATTTAAGTAGCCACTGGTATTGTCCTGTCGAATTTTAAAGCCATTTGATAAAAAGTCAAAATAGTTGGTAGCAGCATAAGAAGACTCTGGAAAATTCTGACTCATGCCTAAAGTCTTTGTGCTTGTATTTTCAGGATCGCGCCCTGCATCTTTGACAAACCAATCTGAAGCGGCGTCTGTCCTTTTAATAATGACAAGTTTAGGTCGAAACCCACACCACACAAAAGGACCGTCAGCTGAACCATTACCAGTGTATGAACCGAACTTGGAATAGCCATCTATTTCAGCGAAGCAGTAAGCAACGCAGTTTCCGTTACTAGAGGCTCCATTTGTTCCATAAGAAAATACAGATGTTGTTGGAGATGTGCTGTTCCAAGCTGATCCTGTATATGTTGACCCAGAATCATATTGAAGAAGTTTATCATAACCGCCCAGGGATTGGTGCCAAATTTGCCATGAGTAACTTGCTAAGTTTCTCTGAAAGATCAATTTTGGAACATTGCCAAGCCCATGACCGACAGTTCCTGAAGCCCCACTTGTACCCGTGTAGCGAACTATAGAGAAACCAGCCGTTGTGTTTGTACTGACGATCGAGGTCGTTGATCCTGTGGTATTTATTGTTGGTATCCCGCCTTTCCAGAGGTATGAAATATAATTATTCGAAGCAGCACCTGTGGTGTTATCACTACCAACTTGAATTCCGCCTAAGAAAAATTTCTGAATGATGTTGGTGTTGGCCGCTTCAGCTCCAGTTGAGTTTGATGCAAGCCCCATAAAGGCTCCACGCATGTTATCTGCCCAGCACCAGTCATAGGCGTTCGTGCGGGATTTGATGATGGCAAGTGAAGGCATCCATGATGTGGTCGCTGGGGCAGAGGCGTTGGCAGTGCAGAGGGCACTGAATCCTGTTGGGGGTGAGTATGAAAAGGCTCTTTGGCCAAAGTTGGCATACCAAATAGCTCCGGTTCTTCCATTGGTGCAGGCGAAGGAATAATTGCCAGCAGTCAGTCCCGTGACTTGGGCTCCTGTACCTGCGGCAGGATTCCCACCGCCCTCCCAAGTGCCATCTTTACCGAACCAAAATTTTCCAGAGTCCACATCCAGTGCGAGCATGATCTTGCTGCCTGAGGTGTATGCGGTATAACCACCAATGCTTCCTCCGTTGGTCCAAAGATTTCCCCCATCTTCGTAGCCCCAGGTGTTCGAGGTATATCCTAAGAAAGTATTTCGATTTCCAGGGAATTCTTTTGAAATACCAACTAAGCTTCCACCGGCAGCACCAAGAGAGGCAGCTTCAAATTCGCAGTACCATTTTCCCGTTGTCATTTTGATTGTCGAATGAATTTGTGAATAAGAGGCAAAGCTAGTGCTTCGTAATGTGAGGTTCCCATTCTCTAAAACACCCACTCCGTTCGTATCTCGGTCAACGGGACTGAGTGAACAGTAATTATTTGTTGGCGTATCATTCATCCACATTTCATCCACACCAATACTGCCAGGAGTTCCTGCTGTGAAATTGTTCAGTATCCAATTATTGGCAGCGGTGTGAGTTCCACTAATGGCAGCTTGATCATATCCAAGATTTGCTTGGGCAGAACCATCTGCAAAATTCAGATAAAATCCATTGGCGCCATAAGATCCGCTGTAGGATTTTGGAATCCATGTCGTACCAGTTGTGTCCCATTGGCCAAAATCAGAAGCTGTCATTGAGAGGCCGTCGACAAAGTGAAATTCTGAGATATATCCATCGCTATAGGCGGGCGAAAAAGCGTTGGCATAAAAGCTCATGATTCGATGCAAGTTATTTGAATTGATGTAGGTCTGAAAACTTGGGCTGGGATAAATTACGCTAGAAAATGAGAAATCCTGAACTCCGTTAAACCAGACTTTCAAACGATTTGAGGGTGTGCCTTGGGCGGAATCATAAACAAAGACAACATGGTTCCAAACTGTAGCATCACAAAAGACTCGATTTGATTTGAGGGCCCATTGATTAACCCCTGGCCCGGCTCCATTCCAGCTCGTAGCGCGAAATTTTCCAGAAGCATCTATGCTAATTTGGTCATAGTTATAGGCATCTACTCCAACAGTTAAAAGCAAAAGTCCATTTGTGGAATCAAAACCTTTAAACCAACAGCTGAAAGTAAACTGGGTTCGATTTCCCGCTGCGGGAGTTCTTGATAAGTAATTTGAAGAGGAGGCGTTACATCTTAAACTCTTCCCAATCGAATAAGGATAAGTCAGTTTGTAGAACGAGCTTGATCCAATGGTTTGCACACTACCTGAACCTGCGTACGTTTTGACGTCAAAGTGCAGAGAGGGTTTTGGTATAACGGGATCAGGAAGATTTTTTTGGCAGAGAGCTTTGAAGCCTGTTGGGGGAGTGTGGGAGAAGGGACGCTGGCCGAAGTTGATTGAACCGCTACTTGTCGCATTGTAAAATGCGTGCATCGGATAAACAGTTCCTGATAATCCTGTAAATGCTGGATTGGCGCCAGTTGCTGGATTGCCTGATGCTTGCCATGCTCCGGCGATTGCGAACCATATTTTTCCAGTGTCCATGTCCAAAGCTACAGAAACTAAGTCGCCAGTTGTCCCTGCTCCATAGGCAGCTCCAGAGTTGTTGTTCCATTTTTGACCGTCAGATCCGGCCATCCCCCAAGATGTTGATTCATATCCAGGGAAGTTGTTGATGTCAGTGCATGATTGGCCAACTCCGACAAGTTGATAAATCCAGTTGTTTGTAGACTTGGCTTCGAAATACCATTTTCCAGATGCAACGCCAAAGGTTCCAATCAGACGCGCCCATCCAGCACTTGAACGAGTGGCATCTAAATTTCCATTAGTTATTCCTAATGATGCTGAAGAATTTTGTGGCAAAGGATTTAATGTGCAATAACTATTCCCCGGCACATCCAGCATCCAATCGTAAGTAGTTCCTGCGGTGAGAGAAATGTTATTGCAGGTCCAATGATTTCCTTTTGATGATTTGTCATATCCAAGTGTAGTTGTGTTTGTTCCATCATCAAAATCCAACATGAAACTATTCGTGCCACCAGCATCGACAACGGCCTTCACTTGAGATTGATTTTTTGTGGTCCATTCATTGATCTCAGAGTTAAGTGTTCCAAATGATGATGGAGAGAGAGCTTGTCCATCGACAAACGCCACGCGAGCAATATAGCCATCACCGTAGTAACCAGGAGCTGGTGTTGCGCCTCCGCCTGCATAGCCACCGATAAAATGATCTCGTGCTGAGTTTAATGCGGGGGAGGCCCCAGGGCTATATGTTGAGGAGAAATTTGGCTGTCGAACTCCATTGATGTAGAGAATTTGCCGGTCATTAGGTGTTCCGTTGTCTGTATCGACAACAACCACAAAATGGTACCAAGATGCTGGGTCGCGAAGTTCAACGTTAACGTAACTGTATGTCCCAGATACGTTGATATAAAACTTGCCATCTAGAGCGGCACCGAACGCACCAGAGCCTGAAATGCCAATTGCACCAGCATTTGATGCAGAGGCTAATAATGGTAAATCAAAATAGCTCGAGAGAAATGAACTTCTTTTTGCCCAAACACTGTAAGTCCACTTTTTGTTATTTGTAGGTGTGGTAAATGTCCGACTGACGTAGGCACTAGAGGTTTGTCGCAAGCGCAATGAGTGTGCTATATCTCCTGAGGCTGAGGAGCCTGAAGACGTGGAGCTTCTCCAGAATCCACCCACATTGTAAAAAGCAGCTTTGGCTTTTTCTGTTGTGCCAATGATCGAGGCCGCCACAGGTAGCGCAGTGAGAGATTTCACAAAGTCTCGTCTTGAGATTTTCGTTTTGGACATGACTCTTAATTCTATCAAGCGGTTGGAATGAAATCAAAAGGCGAGTTATAATCTGCCATTAACGAACTTTGGTCGAGTTTGAGATAGTGGGCTGTCTCAACTTGATAGCAAGTAATTGCTATTAGAGGGGGGAGAGGTTGTATTTAATTCCCCTTATTTTCAGATAGCGATTTGTACTGGTCGAGCAGTTTTTCATGCTTATCGACCTCTTTTTGCCATCGGCCAATCTCGCCTTCGTAGCCACGTTTTTTATTTTTCCAGTCTTTTTCCTGGTTATTGACTTGAGCAAGTTTTTGTCCAACTTCAGATTGTTGCTTTTGAAGTTGTTCTTGTCTGGTTTTCCACTCAGCTTTTTCTTTAGCCACTTGAGCTGTCTGCTCTTTGTACTTGGTGATGTTCTGTTGTCGCTTTTGTTGGTTGTCTTTGAGCTGAACAATAGCTTTTTCAAGGTCTTTAATTTTTTGTTCCTCATTTTGAATTTCTTTTTCTTCAGACTGAATTAACTTGTTGATTTCTATTTCTTGTTTTTCAACAGTTTGAAGGCTGGTTTGATTTTGCTTGATCACCGAAGCAAGTTCTGACTTTTGACCTTCTGTCTGAGATTTCGCCTTCGCGATTTCGCTTAAATTATCTTCAACAATCTTGAGATTCTTTTTGTAATCATCAAGATTGGCCTTGGCATTTTCGACATTTGATTTGAGTCGATCAAAACCCTGCTGGGTTGTGGTTTGAGCAAAGGAGAGGCTTGTTGCGAGAAGGATAATTGTGAGTGGTATTAGTTTTTTCATATAAACCTCAATTTCTACTTTTCATCATTTTCTTTTGCACACACATTTTTTAGGGAACTTCGGTAATGGCCAAGTTCGTCTTCCCAAACCTCGCCTTTAAATTCCCATTTTAAAGATTTCCCATCTTGAACTTTAAGCTCGATGCGGTCTTTTTCGCTGATATCGCCACCAGCCATTTGATATCTGAGATGTTCGCCAGCGCCAGAGTAAATTTCATAGGAAAGAATATCGCTTTGGTCTAGGGTTTTACTCAGGGTCGTTTGTATTGTTTCAAATCTTGCTTTTAGAGCCTCGGCCGCTTTTTTCTTATAGACCTCTTTATCTTGTTCCAGTCTGGTCAGGGCCGCAGTGCGAACGTCTTTGATCGAGTTTCTTGCTCTTTTTGCGATTTGGTACTGAATTCTTAAGCTTGTGACTTTGTCTTCAGCAGATTTAATCTCAAGGGGAGAGGGTTTATTTTTTTGCCTCTTTAATTCTTCTAATTTTTTCTCAGCTTCAGTTTGTTGGGCAAGAAGTTGTCGCTCTCGTTGAACGAGATCAAGAGAAAGTTGATTCCACTTTTGAATTTGATCTTCATAGTGATTGATCTGCTTTTGCTCATTCATAAAGCTGGGGTGTCTTGCCAGTTCATAAACGAAATTTCGATTCAGGCCATCGATGGTTTTATTTTGTGGATTTTGAAAGAAGGTGCGAATCGTATCATAATAGTTCGAAGCCTGTTTGGCGGTCTTTTTATAATCTTCGAGCTGTTTTAATACGGGAGCGTATTTTTTCTTAAAGGAATAAAGAACCTTCATGCCGTCACCATACTGACAAAGATTCAAATATCCCACAGTTCGAACAATATAAGATTCTGGCGTAAAAGTATTTTTAAAGAAGTCCGTATGAAGGGTGTACATGTTTCCAGCTGCGCCCTCATAATCTTCTGTTAAAATCTGAGCCCAGGCTTGTTCCACCATGGCCTGAGTCCAAAGAGGATTATTTTTATTCACTTTCAAGTAAAGATCAAAGGCCTCTTTGTATTTTCCAACTTGAAAGTAAATGCGAGCTAAAGTCAGGGCAGTTACTGATTTCAACTCAGAATCCGGTGCCTTTTGTTCATAGATTTTGAGGGCGGACTGAAGCTGCTTCTGGGACTCATCAACTTGTCCTGATCGATAAAGCAGCACACCTTTCATGAATTGGGCTTCTGGATAAAGAGAAGAGTCAGGTTGAATTTCGTCCAGAGCCATTTGTGCCTGAGTTAAATTCGCTTTATTCATGTAATAATGAGCACGATTTAATTGATACCGATCAGCCTTTGTTAGCTCAGTTTCAAATTCATCTATTTTGGGATCAACGATGGGAACGAGATCCAAGTCACCTTCAATACCGTTATGTGCAAAGTTGGAGGTGGCTTTTTTTTGCCAATTTTGTTGGGGATCTTTTAAGACCTTATTCATTTGATATCGAAACTCTGAGGTCAAACCCAGTCCCCAAGCTGTTAAGGCCAGATGATAGGCCGATTCGGTCTTCATCTCAGGTGATTCGGCAATTAGTTCTGAGAAGATACCGATGGCCATATGATAGGCTTTATGAATTTCTAAAAAGATCAGAGCTTGAAGCAATTTTTCTTCAGCACTTGAGAAAGGAATCAATTTTTTCTGGCTGGGTTCTCTTTCGGTAATTTTTGGATCTGGAATTTCTTTTAAGGGTTTCACTGCAGGGGCCTGAAATTGAGGATTGATTTTAACAATTTCTTTGGCGGGACCAGTATGGGTTATTCCCTTTTTGATCAATGAGTCAATTCGGAAGATCTCTGGAGATTTTTGTTTCTGAAGAGGGCTTAATTGAACTGCTTTGATCGGCTGCTTTTGCTGTGGCGTGAGTTGAGCAGCTTCAATTTGTTTTTCCTCACCAATATCTAATCGGGGAATGTCTTTAATTTTTTGTCCTTTTTTAACTAAATTATAAGTTGGTACCCCTGATTTTTTGATCGTCAGATCCTTACCCGGTTGACGGCCTTGGGATTTCAATTGAAAAACATCACCAAAGCTAATTTCAGCCGTACTGCAGATGATGAAAATGAGAATATGAAGTGTTTTCATCTGAGTTTCCCTCCCGTGAGAGACTCTTAGTAGAAAAAGGTCAAGCCCAGTAAGATCGTCGTGTCTTGAACAGATGATGTGGGCAGTTTACGATCGGCTTCAGTTTGTGTCCCTGTTAATTGGTAGCGATATCGATCCTGGTTGGTCCACTTGTTTTTGACATCAAGACGGGCAGCCCAGTGCTCACTAAAAAAGAGCTGCTGAGTAAAATCGATATTAAATCCAGTTGTTGAACCGCTTTTGCCACCAAGATTGGTTTGAGACTCGTAGGCCATATTTCCAATTCCTAGAGCAAACTGCATGTCAAAATAAACAATGGCTCGATCTAAGAAGCTCATTTTGGCATAAAAGGGAACCCAAATCATATTGACCGACTTGTATTCAACAAATCTGTTGTAGTCCGCATTCACCCCATAGGTGTCTCTGTATTTCGAGGTTCCTGCGTTATCAACCAGGGCTCCTCGTTCCATAGCGAACTCCATTCCAAATCTTTCTGAAAAATAATATCCCAGTGCAAAGTTTGTCATTCTGCCATTTGAGTAGGGGTCGTTCATGAGCGGTCCATAGCTAAAGGAACCAAAATAGCGATTAGCTTTTGTATAAGTTCGATTCTGAACGACGCTAAAGTCAGTATCTTTTGCAGCCCAGTACTTATCTTCAAGCTTTTGAAGATCAAGTTTATCTGATCCTGAGCCCGCACTTTGGCTTGCGCTTTGAGCGAAGGTTTTAAATCCAAAAAATCCTAATGCGATGAGGACGATCCACTTTATCATATTCTCCCCCCGGGTGGTTTTAACCAATATTAATTCGTACTTTTAAATAAAAATGGATAGGTCACATTGACCTTTGTTCCGCCCTCTGGGGTAGGGAACTTCCATTTTGCAACTCGTTGAAGAATGCAGCCCTCAACAGTGGCATTCTTCAGTGAGCTTTCACCAATTCTCTGGGTTTCAACACTGCCGCTGGCACCAATCGTAAAGCGCACAGCAACTTTTCCGTAAAGATCTGGGTTGGCACTGAGCTGTCGCTCATAGCAGTAAAGAATTTGTCCCAGTTGACTTTTAATGTATTGAGCGATGATTTCTCGATCAAGGCCGCCGACAATTTCTCCTTCTTCTTCAAGAAGCTCAGCGCCACTTGTTCCAGTTTTTCCTGCCCCAATGCCGCCCATACCAGCGACGCCTCGTCCGCCAGCGACTCCGGCAGTGGAGACTGTGACTCCAGTTCCTTTAATCTCTGTGCTCCAGTCTTTACCAGATTGAGCAATCGCGCCAACAGCAGCAAGAGCTCGACCAGTGGGTGCAGTTCCAGCAGCGACACCATTGGTGACAACAACATTTGTTGATTTAGCTGCGCCAGCGGAAACTTTTCCGATCAATTGAGAAATTCGACTTGCTCCAAGTGATTTAATTGCAGATAAAGTTTTGTTGTTTCCACTTTCAGCCGGTGCGGGTTGAGTTTGAGCAACTTGTGCGGCAGGAGCTTGAGCTTGCTGCTGGACAACTTTTTTCTTTTTAGGTGGAGTCATTTTCATTTCACGATATTCTTTAGGTGGGAGCATGTTGTTGGCTACTTGCCCTGCATCCTGAGACTCTGGTGAGAGCATGAAAAGTAGAGCTAAGAGTGCAGCTCCAGCAAGGGTCCCATAAAGCATTCGTTTGCCATTTTGGTCAATCATCTGCCCCTGACCAATGTGTCGAAGAGAAGAAATGTCATCAAGATAAACGGTTCTTTGTGAAACCTGGAAATCTCCTTTTTGTGCATGAACCCACTGTGAAGATTGTTGTGGTGTGTACTTCACGTGGTCCACATCGTATTTTGAAATAAAAGTTGAATTTAAAGGTACAACCTGTGTTTCAAGAAGGCTGCCTTTGTTTGTGACAATGAAAAATTGGTAGGGTTTTTTATTCCCAGCAGGCGAGTGCAGATCTGATCGATCAAACTCTTTAAAAAGCTGAGATCTCGAATCAAAGGGCATAACTTGTAAGACAGAGTTTCCAATCTTCAGATCTGTGGCTTTGCTCAGACAAATCTCAACCTCATTTCCTTGTGCTGGAGAGTTCAATTCAAGATTGAGATAATACCATTCATTGGATCGATATTCGAATCGACCTTGGATACCTTTCACTGTGGGATCAGGTGATCTTAAGTCAGCGTGTTTCGAAGTGCCAAAGGTGGCACCACCTTGTTCACAACGTAATTTCCAAGTTTTGAGGAGCCCCTCAGGGCTTCTTTGTTCGATCAATAAATGTCGCATCGTCCTCTCCTCATCGCACGTACTGAACAGAGTTGCGGATTTTTGAGTCCATATCCTTCTTGATATCATGAAGGGGCATGAACTTAATCCCGCGCTTCTGAACCAGGTAAGCACCATCTGGATTCCGAACAGTACCCTTCATGCTCAACTCTCCAAAGTTGACTTCTTGGACTTTTCGGACAGTTTTGGGCTTAGCCTGAGCCTGTATTCCAGAAAGCCCGAAAACTAGACCAATGGAAAGTATCACACGAGGGCTCAACAGTGTTTTCATTGTTGGCTCCTTCCATTGGTGTTCTCATCTTTCGAGGATACGTGCAGAGGTTCTAAGACGGACACCTTTGTATTGTTTTTTAAATATAGAATTTTATTTTTTAACCATTCTTGAGCGTCGGGTCTTGTTTCATACTGAGACGCTTTCTGATAAGTCACTGCAGCGGCATTTTTATCAAACTTATAAAACTCTTCAATGTGGGCTTTTTCAAAATAGAGATCGACATTATTTTTCTGCTTTTCAATAGCCTTTTCCAGGATTGCTAATGATCGATCGGCATTTCCTTTTTGCGCTGTACACTCAGCTAATTGTGGAACCAAATTGAATTGATAAATACTTTCTGAGTCAATCTGACTTAAGTCTTCAACAACAGAGAAACAATCACCTTTTGAATACGAGTGCGCAGCATGAAGAATAGTGACTTCAGTGCTGGGCAGTTTTTCATCATAAGCTTTTAGAAAATATTCTGAGGCCACTTCTTTATTCTTTAATTTATACTCGACTAATCCTTTTTGATAGAAGAAGGGACTTGGTTTATCTTCTTTTTTGAGCGCGAGATCAATGAGCCACTGGGCTTTTGCATCCTGATTGCGTGAGAGGGCGACGATGCTCAGATAATAAAGGCCCCAACCTGTTGTGTAAGTCTTTTTAATCAGCTCCACAGAATATTTTTCAGCAACGGAATAGTTTTTGTTTGCCAGAGCTTGATTGAGTAGGTTGTTGGTTTCTTCAATTGTTCTAGCTTTTTCAGACCACTCAACATTCGCTTTTGAATTTTGAGTATACCGCCGAATTTTATTTTCTTTATTGATATCAAGCGAGACCAAGAGGAAAGGGAAAAGAGCCTGACTTGAAATGGCGGGGGAGCCAGCCTTCAAAGTATCCTCAACCGTCAGGCTTTGAAACACAGTGGCTTGGGTTTGCATTTCTTTTAGTTGAGACTTTGTCTCAGCTATTTTTTTCTCAAGATCTTTATTCTTTTCTGCAATGGGTGTGGTCAGTTTCGCAAGTTCTGTTTCAAGTGCTTTTTTATCTTCATCTGTCAAATCAGCTTTGATCACAGGATTAGAGACCGTGGACACATAGTTTTTGTAGCAACGGTTTAGTCCATCAAGAGCTGCAAGCTGAATGCTTGGGCTTTTTGCCATCTTTGCAACATCAAGATAGGCTGTCTGAGCTTTGTCTAATTTTTCAGTTTTTAAAGCGAGAACGGTTGGTAGTCTTTCTAGAGAAGACTTTGTGCTTTGGCTGATAAGCTCTGATTCGAGAACCTGGGCCTGAATTAATCTTGCAGAGGCTTTCGTATCAGAACTTCCACCTCCGCCAACAATTTGTTTTGCTAATTGAAAGGCATCTGACATTTTCTGATCGGCAAACAGTTTCTGAGCTCTCTTTAATAAAATTTCTGAAGTGTAGGGCTCATAACCGTGATCAAGTATTTTCTTTTCAGTTTGAATATATTCAGGACTTGATTCCTGACCCTTCAGGGTGGCGAGAATCTGACCATAAATCTTGGCATTTTGGCTTGAATTTTTATCAGTTAATAACTTTTTATATGCCGCTCGGGCATCTTGGTCTCTATTTTCAAGAAGATAGAGATCGGCAGCGGCCTCAATGAAGGTCGCCTGTTCTTTCTCGGAAACCTTAGAGCTTAAGGCCTCAAATGTTAAGGCGGCTTTCATAGAAAGACCATTTTGTGAATATGCACGAGCTGCATCTTTAAGAGCATCAAGAGACTTTTTATCTTGAGGATACTTTTGGGCATAGACCAGGGATGTATCTGCTGCCTCGATCCACTGATTCAGTGAATACTGGATGCTGAGAGCTTGCCAAAGGGCATCTTGAGCAAGGGGAGAATCCTGATGTTCTTGATGATAGGAGTATAATTTTGTTGCAGCTTCTTGCTTATTTCCTTTTTTAAGATAGTCTTGAATGGCAGCGTAATCTGACTCTTCAATGATTTTTGTCAGTGCTTGAGTTCTATCTTTTTCAGGCTTTTCATTCAATAATCTCAAGGCATAGGACTTAATTTGATTATAGTCTTTTTTAGCATTGAGCATATCTAAGACGAGATCTTCTGATTTTCGCTTAAATTCACCGGATTTTTTGTCACTGGAAAGTGCTCTTAACCATTTGTCTGCTTCAGTATGGTTATTTTTTTCATAGTTGATAAATCCAATTTTATATTTGACTGGATAGGCATGGGGACCAGTTGGATGCTTTTCGATATACTTCATGGAAAGTCTTAAGAGATTATCGGAATCAGAAGATTCTTTCTTGATTTCAGATGCCTTTTGAAGACTAACAAGGCTTGCGTAGCTGGCATCGTGCTGGATTGTGGTATCCTGAGCGGTGTTAGCAACACGCTCATACTGTTCAGAGGCTTTTCGATAGGCTTCTTGCTGATAAAGAAGTTCGGCATAAGCATATCGTGATTTAATATCAGGTTTTGTCTGATCTTCTCGGCCTAAGTGAACTTCAAAGGCTTTTAACGTGAGATCAGCCATTTCTTTATTTGACTTATTTTTTTGCCAAAGGTCCCACCATTTTTTCGCAAGGTCAACATTGACTCGATTAAACTCGTAATCACACTGTTCTTCTGCAACTTTGGGATGTTCTTTTCGATATTCAGATTGGGGCTCGCAGACTTTGGCTAAGGCGACAAGGTGATCAACAACGACTTTTCTATTTTTTAAAGTTTCATTGGCTTGAATAAGAAGTAGTTCTGTTTTTGCTCTTTGCACACCGTTGGGGTGTTTATCAATATATTCGGATAAGAAGATATTCATCTCTTTTTGGCGACTATGAGAATCATACAGCTTACCCAGATTAATCATCGCTTCGCCCAGTTCATCTTCTGTGCAGACCTTTTTGAAAAATCGATAAGCTTCATCAGCACTATGAGTTTCACCAAAGAAAAGAGTAAGATCTCTTAAAGCCTCAGATCTCAGGTTGTGGTTGGCTCTTTTTGTTTTATTCTCAGGTGAAAAATAGAGTGCGACTTCAATTAATTTATCAATGGCTTCCTGATTGCGGTGGAGGTTGTAGAGCGTCCAGGCTGTTTTATAGAGACCATAAGAGAAAACTCGAGAATTTGGATATTTTGCGATCGCTTCAAAATGTTCTAGCGCCACATTAAATTTCTGAGCGTCATAGTTCATTTCACCGAGTGATAATCGCGCATCAGGGATTAGTTGTGATTGCGGATACTTATTTACAAGGCGAAGATAGAGATCCTCAGCAATTTTTCTTTGATGAATTTGTTGATTCGCAAAGGCGTTGTTAAACAGAACAGAGTCCATGTCTGAATATTTAGGCCACTCCTTTTCAATCTTATTGTAGATTTGAATTGCTTGTTTCAGATGATTGATCGCTGACTGTTCACGTATTTGGGGAGGAGCAAATTGGGCGGCCTTATCTGAATCACGATAAAGATCAAAAAAACGACCTGATTTTGCTCGGCGCATGTAAAGCTCTGCCAAACGGTACCAGAGGTCTGGTTCTTCTGATGTTCCTTTTTTCTTTTGAAGGATTTTTTGTAAAGCGACAATAGCCTGCTGTTCAGCTTTTGAGATCATGATCTCTGATTGAACAGCCTTTTTTTGATTCTCATCTTCGTTTGTTGAATTTATTTTAAGTTCAGGAAGGACTCCCTTGGGAGCATCTTTTGAGAACCCAGGTTGAAAAGCTAAGATGATCAATACAGCAAACGTCAACTTCATTCTACTCTCCGGCCACCGTCGCCATTTTCAATTTTGGAAACCCTGCCATCGAAGCTGTGTACATGACCTTGCGTATTGTTTGATATGATAGAGAACTATCAGCAAGCATCATGACATTTCCATCTTTTACTTGTTCAGAGGGATTTTCTTTTGCTGCCTTTTCAAGCTCCGCAAAAAGGGGTTTGATAAAATTTGAATCACGATTATCAACATCTTGTGACGAGAATTCTCCACCAGAAAGCTTGGCAATCACTTTGTCTTCAATTTTAAGTTGATCCTTTGTCAATGAAACTTTAAGTGCCTTTGTCGGTGATGTTTCAATGCTTGAAAGGGGCAGGCTCATTCCAGCTTCAGGAGTGATCTGAACCTCGCTTGTCGAATAGGTTTGAAGTAGAAAGACCAGCATGATTGTAAACATATCCGTCATCGAGGTGATATTGAGGGTAAAGGTTGAATTTCCATTTGATCTTAATTGAAATCTTCTTCTTTTATAGCCCATTTATCCCTCCATCATGTTGACAAAGGCAACATCTGGAAACATGTAATTTGTCTCAATTTGCTTACCGGTTTTGGAGTCCTGAACTGGAAAAGTAATATTTCGATCTCTCGCGCGGCGAGCTTCGTCCATAATTTTCACAATATCTTTATAGGCAACATTGGGTTCAGGAGCGAGTTCGATGCGAAAGACTTCAGGATGTGCAATTTTAATTTTTGTCAGTTGCGCATGAAGAGTTTCAAGATCATACTGACCTTCACTCTTATTCGGCACGCTTTCGACCTGTTGTTTTCCTTGTTCCTCTACAATAATGCGAATTCCATTTTTCTGACTGATGTCTAATTGAATTGAAGCCATCTTTTTATCATCTTGTCTGGCGATGGCTTCTTTTACGGCTTGGGGAAGATCTGTTTCGATCATCATGACTTGAACGAAGGCTGATGAAATCAAGAGCACTGGAACAAGCTTCACCATGACAGCGAGCAGTGGAGCAAGATCCAGTTCAAATTCATAGTTGCTGTGTATTTTGGGTTTATATCTTCCCACAAAAAAACTCCTTACTTTTACGACACTTTCACATTTGCTGGAGGTGCTTTTGAAACTAAAGTTTCTTTGCCAAGACTATCTGGATAAACATTTTGTCTTGTCAAAGAAGGCATGTGGCTGCTTGTCAATAATTCTGTCAGCTTGCTGCATTTCTCAGTCAGTTGCTCAACAATTTGATTTTGTCTGGAAACAAGGAAAGAGTAGAAAAGCATTGCCGGAATGGCCACAACCAGTCCAAGAGCAGTGGTGTACATTGATACTGAAATACCGTTAGCAAGCATGGCCTGTTTTTGAGAAGGGTCAGCTTGAGCGACAGCAGCGAATGAGAGAATCAGACCGTGAATTGTACCCAGAAGCCCCATCAGAGTTGCAACGTTAGCAAGCATCGAAAGATAGTGAAGACGTTTTGTCACTTGAGGAACAGTTTCTGAAAGAGCAATATCCTGTGCTTGAAAGATGGTGTCGTCATCACGATCTGCTTTTTCAAGGATTGTTTTAAAAGCTTGAGCAATGGGTTTGTCCGGCATTTGGTTGCAAAGGACAAGAGCCTCTTCAGTTTTTCGAGCCAGAACGAGTGTCTGAATGCGGCTCATGAATTCATCGACATTCATGCCGTAAGTGCCATAGAGAACTTTAGCTCGCTCAATGATCAGTCCAATAGTGCCAAAGCCGAGAAGCATGATGAGCCATCCAACGACTCCTGCATCATTAATAAATTTCAAAAAAGCTGTCATTTTAATCTCTCCTTCTTTTACTTATTATTTTCTTTTGATTTTTGAATCCAACTTTGTACCTGTTTGTCTCCAGCCTCAGTTGTCTCGATGAACTTAACTGCATACTGAATTTTAGAGTCGTGCTGAATTTTTTGTTTAATCATCTTCTTTGTCAGAATTTCCACACGAGCATTAAAGGCTGTGTCTTCAGCGTTTTGTTTACGAAAGTGAATGGTTACAATGTCGCCTGGCAAGAGCAGGGGGTTGTCCATAAGAATAGAGCCGCCGCCTTGACTGAGAGATTGAAGTTCTCCTGACCAGAACTTTTGATCATCATGAATATAGACTTGTTTTGAGCACTGAGCTCGTTCATGCTTACGCTGTTGGAATACTTCAGAGCCTTTTGATTTTTCAACTATACGATGTAGACGATCCTCTGAGAACTCGGGAAGGTCAGACAAATTTGTCCACCCCTCGAGGTGAGGAGACCAAGCATAATCAAAACCGTAGATCACTTTGTTTTGAAGCATCTGGATCATTTCGCTATATGTATAGGGTCCAAATTGAGTATCGCCCTTAAGGACGTGCCACTCATTTGCTGTTTGAACTTCAAGTACTAAGCTCATATGATCTCCTGAGTTCCTTTATTAGTTTTTTGGTGCCACTGGGTCGAAGTGAATTTGAACATCAGCTCCAGACGGTGGCACACTTGTTCCGTGGAAGGCGATTGTCCAATTGGATGAATCATAGGTCCATCCGTTCACAGCATCTTGAGATACATTGACACCATTAACGGTAACTTTGATGGTTTCTGGAATGGGTTCGCGGTCCAGCTTAAATGTATTAGCTAACTCAAGAATTTTGTCCGAGATTAAAGTCAGGTTTTCACCAAAGGCGCTGCAAAGAGAAACTTTCATACCTTTTGTGCGATCAGCGAGATCCATATAGCGTACACCAATGCGTCGCCCGGAAGTTGTTTGGTTTAATAAATCACGACAAGCGGCATCCATGATTGTGATCGCATTGACACTGTAGTTGTCCGCACCCACAAGATTGTTAAAGAAGTCTTGATAGTGCTGTACAGATATTAAGTTTGGACTTGAATAGTTATTGTTTTGATACGTTGAGGTCGTTGCAGAGAAGTCATCTTCATCGCTCACAATAATTACAGCAAGATAAGCACCGGTTCTTCTGAAGTCATTGTTTGGTGTATAGGTCAATACATCCTCAAGGCTTTCAAAAGCTCTTTCGTCACCAGTTCCATTAATACCCTGAGTGGCATTAATCATAAAGACGTTGGATAAATTTGATGTTGTGTTATCCATTACAAATACATTGGAATGTCCTGAGGCATCAGAGCCATCACGAACACGTCGAAGTGATTGCTGGCCAATGTATTTCCCACGCCAAGCATCTGTTGAAGTTACAGCCATGTGGAAGTCATAGCTGAGAGATTCAAATCGGGTAATAAAAGAGGCAAAGTTATCAGTCAGGTTCTGTTGAGATGTCGCCATTGAGCCTGAGTTGTCTACAACCCAAAGAATATCAATTTTTCGGGGAACAAATTGTGTTGTTTGTTGAAACTTGGCTGTATCTGATAATAGTGAAAAAGATCGATCGCTCTTTTCACATGCCGTCATCATAAGAATGACAACAACTCCAGCGACGCTACTTTTCAATTTCTTCAGCTGCAACATACATCATCCTCCTGAAAGGATTTTTATCGCTCTCAGTTTATTTCAACTGGAGATGAATTCGGAAATTTGGGATAACTGCTTAATATCCCTATGAAAATAAAATGAATTTTTTTTGATTTTTGGCCTAAGCATTTGAATTGTTTCAGGTATGTTTTTGGTTCGGACTCCTAAAATATTTTTCACTCGTCAAAGACATCAACAAAAAGAGAAAAACATTTTGAGACTTTATTTTTTTGTCAAAGAAGTTATCACAACAATGTCAAATTCTTTTTTTATACAACGATCTTTGTTTATTCATAATTCTAAGAAAAGCCTGTGTTCAGCAGCTCCTCTTTTTTTGAACTCATCAGTCTGAATTTGAGAATCTTTACGGAATGGTCAATGTTTTAGACAGTGATTTACACTTCTGTCCAATATTGAGAACTTTATTGAAGTCTAACAATTACGATGCAAGTCCCTCTTTGTGGGGAGAGGACGGAGCAACAGTGTACTTATTGCGACCTGTATTTTTTGACACATACAGAGCCTCATCAGCGCGTTTCATCCACTGCTCAGTGGTCTCGCCCTCTTCAAGTTGAGCAATTCCAAGAGAGACGGTGAATTGAAGCTTCAGATCACCATTGATGAAAACTTCGTGTCTGATTTTTGAGAGAACATCCTCAGCCTTCTTGACTGCATGCATGACTGCAAAGCTGGGAAGAATGATGGCAAATTCTTCACCGCCAACTCGTGCAACGAAATCCACTTCTCTGGGGAAGATTTCTTTGAGCATTTTCACGCACTCAACGAGAATGAAATCCCCCATGGGATGGCCATAGCTATCATTGATCTTTTTAAAATGATCGATGTCGAGCATAATTAAAGAAACAGGGGAGTGGTCCATTTGGTGAAGATTCCATTGATGTTTGAGTTGCTCATCAAAGGATTTTCGGTTAAAGGCCTGGGTTAAGTGATCTAATCTCATCGAATTGTTGGCATCCACGAGTTGTTTTTTAACGGTGTCCAAGTTCTTTTTAATGGAGTCCATTCGTTTTGCTTTTCGTTGAACCTTTTTGCCTTGGCTTTGAACATAGGTATCGATGAATTTTTTTGATGATGCTTTTAAGACATCAATAGAATTGGATTCAGCAGCCTCTTTGAGTTGGTCCAGGTTTGATTTGATGGCAAGGTCTTCTTTTCTTTCATCAGAAAGATCCTGGCTGAGTTGGTCAACGAACTGAAGAATGATGTGGCGCAGATCGTCAATAGTTTTTTGGGTGTAGGTGTATTCATCAATTCTGTAGCTTGAAAAAAATTGCCGAAAGCGGAATAAAGTTTTTTCAATGGCTTCGTCATCTTGAGAGAGAAGTTCTTTAGCGAAGCCGTCAAGAGTCTCTCGAACTTTGCGAACAGGATGGTGCTCTACTTCAATTAAATGCTTGGAGTATGTATCAATCAGAAAGAGAAGGGTTGCTCGTTCTTCTGGTATCTGCATGGCCTGTTCTTTGTCCTCAGGGGTGGCAGAATCCATGTGCAGTTGATCCACTAATTTTTGCATCCATTTTTTCAAGCAAAGACTCCTTCATTGAGGTTCTTTTTGGCCTTTGATAGCCTTGCTAAGTATCGGCAACTTTGGTATCAATTCAAACGGACAATGGTCTAGAACCTCTCATGCAGAAAAGGCTTTCGGGAATGTCGAATTTAAAATATTTTAAAAGCTCATTTTGGGTCACAGGACTTGGACTTTTGCTGGGGGCCGGTGTTGGTTATTACTATAACCCCACAGTCTCGGCTGCTTTTCAGGGTTTGTTTATCTGTTTTGTTTTGGGGCTGCTTGAGGTCTCTATTTCTTTTGATAATGCTGTTGTGAATGCCACGGTCTTAAAAGACATGACTCCACAGTGGCAACATCGGTTCATCACTTGGGGAATGTTGATTGCAGTTTTTGGAATGCGTTTGGTGTTTCCGCTATTGATTGTGAGTTTAGTCGCTCATGTTTCTCCGTGGGCGGCCATTGAACTTGCGGCCTTTCAACCTGACGAGTACGCCAAAATCATGCTCTCTGTGCACAACGAAGTGGCGGCCTTTGGCGGAGCCTTCTTGATGCTTGTGGCCTTGAAGTATTTTTTTGACGAGGCCAAAGAGATTCACTGGATTCGAATTGTCGAAGCGCCTTTGGCAAAGATGGGTAGGCTTGAGGCTGTCGAGGTTGGACTTGTGATTATTTTTATTTATATTATGAGTTTGCAACTTCCTCATGCGGATCAGCTTTCTTTTGTGATAGCGGGGCTTGCAGGTATTATCACATTCATTGGTGTTGAGGCCGTTGGAACATTTCTTGAGGTCCCAGAGTCAGGCAAGGCGGATATCCATCGGGCCAGTATCGGAATGTTTCTTTATCTTGAGGTCTTAGATGCCTCGTTTAGTTTTGACGGAGTTATTGGAGCCTTTGCAATTACGAATAATCTTTTTATCATCGCCATTGGACTGGGAATTGGAGCGATGTTCGTGCGAAGTCTAACAATTATGATGGTCGAAAAAGGCACTTTAGAGGCCTTTAGGTATCTGGAGCATGGGGCCTTTTATGCCGTTGGCGCGCTTGCTGTGATTATGTTTATGAATACCGTTATGCATATTCCTGAAGCTGTGACGGGTGTGATTGGAGCGGCTTTTATCGGTCTTTCCATTTACTCAAGCCATTTGGCTAAAGGAAAAGCGTAAATGGCCTATAATCCCAAGGATCATTATTTTAAAAAGGCAAAGAAAGAGAACTTTGCAGCCAGATCTGTTTTTAAACTCGAAGAGATTGATCAAAAGTTTAAAGTGGTCAGGCCGGGGATGACCGTCTTGGATTTAGGCTGTGCCCCAGGGTCATGGTCGCAGTATTGTTCTCAAAAAGTTGGAGAGAAGGGTCGAGTCTTAGGGGTGGATCTTTCTCCAGTGACGGTGAAATTACCCAATGCAGTCTTTATTCAAGCCGACTTAAGAGATTTACATTTGGAAGATGTTTTTAAAGAGCATGGGTTCACTCCGCCCTTTGATCTGGTTGTGTCAGACATGGCGCCTAAGACAACAGGGATTCGAATCACCGATCAGGCCAGGTCCATGGAGCTTTGTGAGTTGGCCTTGGACATCAGTCGTCGATTTTTAAAGCCGGGCGGAAATTTTGTCTGCAAACTTTTTCACAGCGATGATTTCACGAAACTTCGAGATGAAATCAAAAAATCCTATGAGCGATTTGAAGCTGTAAAACCAGACAGCACACGAAAAATTTCAAAAGAAATCTTCCTTGTCGGACTAAAGAAAAAGCCATGAAAATTCTTTTTCAAAATGATCAAGTTGTCATCGTCGACAAACCAGCCAACTGGCTGTCAGTTCCTTCCCGATTTCAAAATGAAGATGGCCGTCCCGTGGTTGGAAAGTGGCTCGAAAAAGAATTAAAAAGTAAAATATTTCCCACCCATCGATTGGATTTTGAAGTTTCAGGAATTATTGTTTTTGCAAAAACAGCAGAAGCCCATCGTCTTCTCAATCAAGCATTTGAAAATCGAAAGATCAAAAAGACCTATGAAGCCCTAACGACAGGCGAGTTGCCAGAGCAAAAGAAATTTGAATGGAAGGCAAAGGTACTTAGGGGAAAGCGCCGAGCCTATGAATCCCCAGTGGGTAAACCCAGTCTGACGCTGGCAGAGTGCATGGGAAAAGAACAAGCCCAAGAGGGAAAATTTCTTCGATGGCGTCTTCATCCTGTGACAGGCCGAGCCCATCAGCTGCGCTTTGATCTGAGCCGTCATGGATATCCTATTCTTGGAGATGAACTCTACGGTTCAAAAGAGAAGTGGAAAGAGGGAATTGCCCTTCGAGCAATTGAGATTCATTTTGAAGACGAAAAATCAAGAAAGCAGTGTGGCTTGCCGGAAAAGCTCAGTGTGCAGGGGATTGAGTCACGACTTTAGACAAGGGGCTGGACTATCTATCTCAAATGTCATCGTACATAATAATGCTTCGGGGGTAGTCATGAAATCCATCGTGTTTTTTATAGCTTGTTTTATTTTTTCTGCACCAGTTTTGGCCTGTATGGAAAAACCAAAAACGATAAAACTTTCTCAATCAAGTTTTGAATCTCAGTATGAAATGAGTTTCGGTGTCAACTGCCAGCCTGGGTTTTCAATTTCAGGAAATGGTCTGAATTATCATTTTGGTAGCAACAGCGAGGGTAAAAAAATCTGTGTGAGTGTTTCAAGGACAAAGCCCTTTGAAAATATTGGTGAAATCTGTCCGGGCAAAAAACTATCTGCGTTGGAGCAGGATTTACTGACTTTGCGTGGTGATGATAAGTCTGAGGTGGGCAGAATTGTATTCACTGATGATGGGTTCCGCGTTGTCTCTATGACAAAGGGAAAAGTTGACCTTCAGAAACCCTTTGTTCAGCTGACCACTGAGTCGAATAAGAAATGGGTATTATCGGCATTTGATCAAGAAAATATGCAAATCGGTCAAGGGGTGATTGAATCAAAACTTTGCACTCGCAGTATTGGTGGCGAGAAATCAAACGGTGAAATTGATCTTCGAGGAAAATCATTTACGACTTCAGGAGCGGGTTGCGCTGCGGGCATTGATGTGAGCCCTTACAAAAAATCCAACGGTGCAACCTTTAAAATGGAAGGTTCTGAATCAACCGGCACCCGGTAGTCGCGGCTTCGTGATAAAATTCAATATCGATGGAGCTTGAATTAAAAAAAACGAGCCCTTTACATTCATCAAGATTAGTTTATAAAATATCAGCAATGTCAAAGTCGAAATTCTCAAGAAGAAATTTTATGAAATACATCACAGCAGTACCGGTTACTACCGCTGTGATATTGAAAATTGAAGAGGCAAAGGCTTTTTTCCATTTAGGTGGTTTTTGGAAAAAACCTATTGCAGGTGGTGCGTGGTCGGGAACAATTTCAACTCATCAGCAAGAATTGAATCTTCGCACCTGGGCACTTGCAAATGGATGGAATGGCACATCTGCAGCCACAATTACTGTTGATGCAGGTGTATACATTTGGTCTGACAACACAGCGACTCCTGCACTCACAATCAACGGCTCTTGGCCTGGCGGAATCACCCTTGTGAATAATGGTTACATAATTGGTCGTGGTTCCAACGCGAACAGCGGGGGAGCTGCGGGGACTGCGGTAGAGTTAGCTGTAGGCGCGACCATTAATTCTGCTAGTGGCTACATTGCAGGCGGAGGAGGCGGCGGTGGAACTGCGGTTGGATTTACAACTGCGGGTGGCGGAGGTGGAGCTGGCGGGGGAGAGGGCGGTAATGGCTATCAGGCAGATCTGACGTCGCCGGCTGCTGGGGGCATTGGTGGAACGGTTGGATTAATAGGCAGTAATGGACTATCAGGAAGTAGTGCTGGTGGCGGTGGTGGGCGTATTTTACCTGGGACAGGTGGTATCGGTCCTTCAAGTATTACCTCCGACTGGAGCGGAGCTCACGGACGTGGCGGAGGTTCCGGTGGTTCGGGAGGGTCCGCTTCGTTTGGTGCCTATTATGCTTACGGTGGAAGTGGTGGGTCTGGAAGTTTGGGTGGTTCGACACCAACAAATACGGGCGCATACGGAAAGTTTAATGATATAGCTGGCGGTGGCGGCGGTGGCGGCTGGGGTGCGCTTGGTGGATATGGTTCTATTTGTGGAGATGGTGGAACCAATGCAGCAATGGGTAATCCCGGCTCCGGTGGAAAAGCTGTTGCGTTGAATGGCAACACAGTGACTTGGGTGGGCGGCTTCCCATCAACCAAAGTTTTTGGAGCGGTCTCATGAGTCTCCAAATTATTGTCACTCAAGATTTAATGAAACATGTTGGAGCTTGTCACGAGGCTCGAGATTATTTCACTGAGCAAAATTTATGGGGCAAGACAGAAACTGAAGTTCTAGATATTTTAAAACAAGCTCAGCGAAAAACTGATATTCAATGGTGGGAGCGTTGTAAACAGTCATCAAAATTCCTTACTTATTACGATTATTGTTTTGGCGATTTTCGAGTTCGCAATCTTATAACGAATGATTTTGATATTTGTCAGAATTATGACGAAGCGGTTGAACAACATCGAAAAAATCTAAGTGCCTATCTCGACTCACAGGCTCATCTATTTTCTGTTTGTCTCGAAGTCTTGGATAAAAATGGGAATGCCATTTGGAGACCTGTGGATTTGAGGCAAATGAAATCTGATGATCGATACTATGTTTTTAATCCAATGACAGGGGTTCATCAGTGTGCTGAAACTTTGTCCGAGGCGCAAAAAATATCAGGGATAATTCAAGGAGATTATATATCCAGAGTTTTACCTGTGTTTACTGTTGAACAAAAAATTATTTCAAAAGTGTTTGATATAACGGCGTGGCAGACTGTGTCTGTTTCGGCATCTGAAAACCCACTGATTCTTCACCTGATATAGAGTCAAATCTAAAATATGCACATCAATGGTTGTGGAGCAAGAGATGAGGCGCTATGAAGGATTAGCTCTGAATTTTATGAATCAAAGCCTCAAGACGCTGAATGAAATCAGCGTATTCTTTGGGGTCATGAAGATTGCCCACTTTGAGTTTGATCAAAACATGGGGATCCACTTCATAGTCATGAGAAAGCAAAATCCAATACGTCGCCAGAGCTGCGGTTCTGCGGTTGGCATCTTTAAAGAGATGCTCCTTCACTAAAGTGGTGTAAAGATATTGAGCGCCGGCGATGATTTCACCGTTGCCCTCCATGATTTGAGCAAATCCCAGAATTTCTCGGGCTCGGTTGATGGGATTTGAAACCACATTAAAATGCTGAGTGTGTCCCGTGGGAAGTGTAACGGCTGCAGCTTCAAACCGCCAGGGATCAGATGCAGTGTCGCCCTTAGAGCCTGTCAGGATTTGATTTAAGTGTGAAAGCTCATTGGTGTGAAGCTTTTTAAGCCCGTGAGATTCGTTTTCAACATAAGCGATGCCGTGCTCAAAGTGAGATTCTTCAAGTTGTTTTTGAAGCATGGATTTTGGCATGACAAACCCCTTTGTTGATCAAATCTAATCTGATGATTTCACAAAATGCTGCTGAATCCAAGTCAGAACATGAGTGGTAGCACCCAATTTTTTCTGAATCTGGGACCTGATAGTTTGTTGAGCTTCAAGAGAGTTGATTTTTGAGAAATGCTGAAGCAGGTCTTTCATTTCAGCCTCTGAATGAGCCACGTTCACCATTTTTAGTTCTGGGGTGATGGAATAATTTTGAAATTCAAGGGCTTCGCGATTGTTCTTGTGCAAAGGGCCGACAATCACAGGTAATCCTGCGGCCAGGGGCTCCATTACGCTATGGACCTTGTCTTTAAAGCTTCCGCCCACAAAGGCAAAATCCCCCCAGGTGTAAACTTCTTGCAGGTGTCCCACTTGATCCAAAATCATGACGGGTTCTTTGGCCCACTCTTTTTCTGCTTTTGAATAGCGTAAAGTCTCTAATCCCAGCTCGCGAAATTTCTTTTCAAGATTTTGGATTCTTTCTTCTTTGACCTCGTGGGGAGCAATGAGAAGTTTTCCTTTTTGATTAAAAAAGTTTTTCAGTGCGGGCAGAAGAACGGCCTCATCCGCTGGCCAAGTTGATCCTGCAACCAGAGTTAGACCTCCCTGAGATTGGGGATAAAGCTGAATTTTGAGCGGTTGAGGGTGGTGCAGGCGATAGTAAACCTGATCGTAGCGGGTGTCCCCATGGCAGTGAAGGCTTGTTGAAATTTTTAATTTTTGAAACTCTTCTTCATCTGAAGCTGAGACGCAGTGAATTTCGGAAAGCTGATTCAGCGCAAATCTTGTTAGGGATCTGGCAAGAAAACCGGTACGGCTTGACCCCTGAGCTAGGGTCGCAGAAAAAAGAAGAGTCGGGATTTGAAGCTTATTCAGTTGATAAGAAAATTCGGGCCAAACATCGGTTCGGGCGATCAGGCAAATCTGGGGTTTGATGTGGGCTAAGAAATTGGCCACTAAATCTCGGTGATCCCAGGGCAGGGGTAGGACAAAGTTAATCCCTGGAAAATTTTTGATTAGTTTTAAGGCTGAGGGGGATGAGTAAGTCACTAAGATCGTAGCTTGGGGGTACTCGGCCCTGGCTTTTCGGATGACGGATTTGGCGTACTCGATCTCGCCACTTGAGGCATGAATCCAAATCGGACGCGAGTCCATGGCTGGTAAAACCAAGTCCTGTCTTTCTTCAATCATGGTTTGAATTTTTTCAGGCAGAACTGACTTGGCAATTTTAAGAAGAATAATTGCAAAGGGAATGAGAACTAAACGATAAGCTAGAAAGATAATATAATCAAACACCTGCAAGAATCCTTTGAAGTTCAAGTTGAACAAGCTCTGGAGTGATATCAACCAAACACCGCTGGTATTTTTCATTCACACAGGGACCCTGACCGTGCTTTGAGCAGGGACGACAGCTAAGGTAAAGCTCCATAATTTTGGTTGTTGGGCGAGAGGGAAATCCAAAGGGCGCAGGCCCCATGAGAGCGATGGTGGATTTTCCCAGTTGCTCTCCGATGTGCAAAATTCCGGTGTCATTCACCACCAAGGCTTTTGATAAAGCCACCACGGCTCCGGTCTCTTGAAAGTTAGTTTCGCCGGCCAGGTTTAAAACTCGAGAAGGATCAATGGCGACCAGCTCTTGAAGAAAGTGATCTGTGGGGCCACCTAAGACAACAAATTTTTCTTTTGGGAAGAGATGAATCAGTGTTTTCCAATAATCCAGAGGCCATCTTTTTAATTCAAAAGCCGCCGAGGGACCAAGGGCAATAAATTGAGAAAAATTTTTTTCTTTAAGCAGTGATGTGATTTTGTCATGAGCCTGTGTTGATACAAAAAATTGAGGAGTTGGGGGAAGGCTTTCATCAATGCCCCAGTTGCTTAAGGGCTCAAGTAAATCTCGCTGTCCTGAGAAGGGCATGCGGTAAATGTTTTTTCGTAGTTGAAAAAGTAAAAAGCGCTTCCATCTTTTTTGCGATTTGCGAATCAAAAGGGGAGCATCAAAAAATCGATCCAAAGCCAGTGGCGGAGTCAGAAACCAAGAGATCAGGCGCGACCTAAGATTATTATGCGCGTCATAAATGTGAGAATACTTTTCTTGGCGAAGCTGATGGATCAATTCAAAGAGACCTTTGAGGCCTTTTTTCTTCTCAAGGCTGAAAACTTTTGTGATGGCGGGGTGGCCACTGAGAAGAGGGCTCATGTCTTCGCGGGTGACCCAATGAATTTCCTCGAAATAGGGTTTTAGTTTTGATGGCACACTCAGGCATTGAGTTACATCTCCAAAACTTGAAAATCGTATGATAAGGACCTTGGACTTCGATTGAATCACAGATTTCAGATATAACACTTTGGGGCCTGTGTACAAAAGTTTGACACCAGAATGGGTGAAAAAACCAGTTCGTTCTGCAGACTGTCAGGCCCAATAGTTGAAGGTAAGACTTTGAAGGAGTGTATCTATGCCCGTTCTTGGCCTCCTGCTTGTTTTTCTAGCAAGTGGATCAGTTTTCGCTGAAACACAGGGCGAGGTGTCTCTTCGGCAGGATTCCTTTGTCAGTCCCCAGTACTCTTCAACAAACTCAAAGTCCTTTGGTTTTCTGGGTGGGCATCTGAAGCAAAGCACTGAAACCACCGGTCTTGTGGGTGATATTACCGGAGAATTTGTTCCTCAAAATCCCATGATGAGTTACCTGAACGTTCAAGAGCTTTATCACCGGGAATCTTTTTTCTCGGTCGGCAGAAAATTATATGCATGGAATAGGTTAGATGAAGATTTTAATCTCGGAGTTTTCCAGCCTCAGTTTCGATGGAACCCTCTTGATCCTTCAAGCCAGGGTTTAACCGGAATTTACATGGATCTTCAAAATCAAATTGGTGAGATGCCTTGGGGAATGATGCTTTTTGCTTCATTCACTTTTATTCCAGATCAGGGCTCTTCGTATCAGCTCCGTGATGGGCAGTTTGAGCCAGCCAATCCTTGGTTTCGAACTCCGCCCCAGCGAGCCCAATTTGATGATCAGGGAAAAATCGTTGACCAAATTAATTATGATCTTCAAAAGCCTTCGGTGAACGAAGTTGTTTACAACACTTCATTTGTGGGAGCCCTTTATTTGGGTGAAGATCAAAAGGGATTTAAAATTCAAGCCGTTTCAGCTTATAAGCCTTCAAATCAATTGGCTCTCGGCACAGATGGAGTGCTGACGCCAAATAACTCTGTTGATGTGAAAATTGTGCCGAAGATTTATTATCATTCTTTAGTTGGAGGAGATCTTCAATATTCGTTCTCCAATTTTCAAATTGGTCTCAGTGGTTTGTCAGAACATCCGCATAAACCAGAATTTGATCAAACGTTGACTTACAATAACTATAACGACTCGCGATTGGGTTCTGTCTTTGTCGCTGCTCGAGCGGGAAGATTTCAAACTCATCTGTCTCGTTTGACAGTTCAGGGTGGAGAGGCTCAAGTGCAGGGACCAAAGGCGAAAGAGTTAGCCTCTGTGCTTCCACAGCGATTTCCCTATCGATCTGCGAATAAGATATCAGCAGTTTATGAGTACAAGTGGAAAAAGTATGAGGGTCTAAAGGGCCAAGCGACCTACATGCAAGGTGATCAAAATGAATTTGAATTGGTGAAATTATCCTTGGGATGGCAAATTGATCCGAAGTGGTCCGCTCAAGCTCAGGGGTTATTGGTGCGAGCTTCCAATACAGTGAAAACTGTTTTTTCAGACTATGAAGATAATGATCAGGTGCAGATGGGGGTTTCTTATGTTTTCTAGATGGATGAGCCCTCTTGTTTTTGGTCTCTTGATAGTTGTGCTTGGCTCACTTGTTGGCTGTGATAAATTTCTCAAATCAGATTCAAAAAAAGTGACTGATGAAGTTGTTCAGATGAAGCCCGAGGGTTTTCATTGTCTGGAAAAATGGCCAGATCAGGTCAAATCGTATATTGAAGATAATTTATCAACAGAAGAAACAGCCAAGTCCTTTCAGTGTGTTCAAGATAGCTTGCAATCTTTTGCTCGACTGACAAAAGGGCAGAATGAATATTTCTATCTCGATTCAGAAATCCGACACTACTTTAATCGATATCTCCTGAAAGAGCATCAGATCTCAGAAAACTTTATGAGAGAAATCATGAAGATCAAGGTCATTGTTGTGGGTGGATCTCCAACGCAGATGACTCGTCCTGAGATTGATCAAGTCATTGAATTTTTATCTGTGGCAAAAACTGAAGCTATTGAACTTCGTGGTTTGTGGAAAACAATTTTCTTTAATCAGTTGGCAGAGAAGATTGATGGAGAAATGCTCAAATCAAGTCTTGCGAAAATGAAAACCTCTGCCGAAAAACTTCTAGAAAACACAAAAGCTTCGGATTCTCGCTATGAGTGGTCAGATTTTCGAAGCCTCTTGAATGAAGTGAATCTCTTCTTAGGGGATGCGAAGCTTCTTGAATCAATCAATAAATGGATTGGGATTGTCCAGGCAACAAAAGACGTTTTCATTGGCGAGTACTCGCAGCTCACGACAAAGAATGACTGGCAGTACGCCATGAATTGGACCTTGGATTCATATTTTTGGGTTTTAAGATATTATTATCAGATTAAAGATCTTGAGTATGAAAGGCCGATGGATTTTCAAAGGTTGACGGATCTTGTGGATATTGGGCTTGATATTATTGAGAATTCACCACAGATGAAAAAGGCGGGATTTTTACCTCTGTCTGCTCTGGATCATTTAATCGACGAGATTTGGAAATTAGAACTCTTTCAGACCTCCATCAGTGTGGATGTGGCGAAAGTCACTTACAAAAAAGTACTGACTCATATGTTTGACGGACGTCAGTCTTACCGCAGTGATACCTATGAAGTTAAAGGGCTTGAAGATCGGCATTTGAAAGTGATTCGCCTTGAGTACAACATCTGGAAAATGTCACAGATGTTTATCAATCAAGTTTTTGCGAAAAGATCAGGGGCAACTCAGGTGACCTCAGTTGAGTTGGTGCAAGATTTGAATCGATATGATTTCTTACGAAAGATGAATGAACTCAATATCCCCATCGAGCAAAGAGAGATGGTTTCTCAAAGTTGGGCCGAGTGGATTTCACTTTTAAAATCCCGCCCGACTCTTGTGTGGACCCCTGATTTTAAATTGAACATGTCCTACACGACGACATCATCTCCACAAACATTTACGGGATTAAATATGATCAACGCTCTTCGAACTTTAACTCGAATGACACTGCGAGGATACGGAGACGAAAGACGTAATGTTTGGGATTCTGGAATTACAGAAAAAAGATTGATTGATCTTGAGATGGACTTTCGTGATTTCGGACGAGAAGTGGGCTTCTTAGATCCAAGACAAAAAAATGCAGCCTCGCGAACTTTTAAAGAAGGATCATTCTTTGCCTATCACAGTGATGGAGATCAAAGACTGAGCTCAATGGAGACCCTTGAAGCCTTGCATATGCTCTTCTCAGGTGGTCGGATAATTACGGCAAAAATCACAGAGCTTCTTGAGAAGAATAAATGTTTTACTGGTCGCTATGATGTTTTAGGAAAGGCGATTAGTTATGACCGATGTTTTAAAGAGGTTTTTAAAACAAATTTTGGTCATTTGTTTTCTAATTTGCCGAATATGTCTCAAGAAGTTGTGCGTTTTCAGATGATGAATGGGCGAGATCCTTTTGATGAGTTTTATCTCCACTTAAAAGATTTGTCGCTTCTTGATCAGCACATAGAGGGAACAATTGAGTATGCTGAGTACCGCACAATGGCGACTGTCCTTCACTACATTGAGTCTTTAATGGTTGCCTATGATCAGAACTATGACGGAAAATTAAGCGAAACAGAGTTGGTGAATGCTGAGAAGAGATTTCGAAGTTTTATTGTTCAGATGAGTCCATTAAAAGATTTTATGGCAGAGACGGTCTTTTTATACATTGTCTATGAGGGAAAAAAGCCTGAAGGACTTTGGGATATTTCCACTTTTGTAGTCAAAAGATCGCTTGGTTTAGGTCATGTGGACCGCGTGGGATTATTAAAAGTCCTTTCGCTTCTTAAGAAAGAAGCCACGAAATAATGAAGTCATGGATTTTTTTGGCCTACGCCAGTTTATTTGTTTTAGGTCTTAGTGATAATATTCGTGGACCAATTTTCACTGATCTGACTCAAGAATTTGGACTTTCTCAATCAAAAGGGGCTTTGTTTTTTTCTGTATCTTCAGGAATGACCATTGTTGCCGGTTACCTGGCTAAATTTATTATGGAGAAATGGGGGCCTATTGCCATACTTCGTTTCTCGCTGGGAATCTACACGCTGGCTCAGTTGGGTATTTGGTTCAGTCCTGCTTACTGGGTTGTTCTCATGTGTATTTTCTTTTTTGGAGCGGCAATGGGATTTATGGGGGTCGGGCAAAATGTTGCTGTGATCGAAGCCTCGCCCCCCAAAGAGCTGAGACAGTGGCTCTCTGGTCTCCACAGTATGTATGGCGCAGCTTCATTTCTGGCTCCGCTTCTTGTGTCAGGGGTTGCTTCAGTGGCTGTCGGTTGGCGCCATCCGTTTTTAGTTACGGGTCTTTTCAGTGGGATTTTCTTTATCATCAGTTTTTTTGTGCCGATGAAGAAGCAACTGATTCATCATGCCGAAACTAAGGTTGATGAAAAGTCGCGACACTTTGAACAGATTTTCTTTGCTCTAGCTGTGGCATTTTATGTGGGGAGCGAGTTGCTGATCTCAACTCGACTTCCCCAGTATCTTCGAGAAGTGCAGGGTTATTCTCTGGATCAAGCAGCTGTTCTGACTTCTGGTTTTTTTGCTTTTCTGCTTGCTGGCCGAGTGCTTTTCATCTTTTGGAAACCCAAAGTCAGTCTGAAATCACAAATGGTTACTTGTCTAGCGGCTTCGATTCTTTTTATGGCATTGGGATTTGTGATGACCCCTTATTTCTTCTCCTTGGTGGGGATTGCAATGGCTCCTTATTATCCTCTTGCCTTGACTTCGGCGGGGGGACTTTTTCCAAGATCACTCAATGCAGTCACAAGTTATAGTATTGCTCTGTCAGGTTTAATGATTGTGGCAATGCATTCACTTTATGGAGTCATTGGGGATATGTTCGGTATAGATAAATCCATGATGATTGGTCCATTTTTTTCATTAATGGCCTTGGGGATGATTTTGATGTATCAAAAAATATTTAATCGGGTGCTCGGATGAAAAAGAAGTTTTTTGTTATTTGTCCTTTAGGTTTTGAACAAGAGCTTGGGCAAGAGATTCAAGAGTTTTGGCCCTATCTGATTGAAAAAGATGGACGGCCACATGCTGAGGCCCTGGGTGAAATCAATTATCTCAAGGGTGGTGTTGAAGTTGAATGTGAAGAGATATTGGGTTTTCAAATTAATTTTTTTTCAAAAATAGCCAGTCGAGTGCTCTTAAGGCTTTCCGTATTTCATTCAAAAGATTTCTCAAAATTTCAGCGGAAACTCCAAGAGATTCCACTGGAAAAAATAATCGGAGCTCAGAAATTTGATTTAGAAATCTCTTGCTCTGAATCCCGAATGCTGAATGAGAAAAAAGTGAAAGAAATTTGTCGGGCAGCTTGGAAAAATCAGGTTTTTGAGGGTGCTGACATAAAAATCTACATTCGCATTCATCAAGATCAATGCAGTGTAAGTCTGGACACAACAGGCGAACATCTTCATTTTCGCTCTGGCAATCAAGAGCAAGCCGTTTTAAAAACAATAGCGCCACTTCGAGAGAATTTTGCGGCCTGGATGTGTTTTCAAATGATGAAAGACACATCGGCATCTGAAACACAGCAGATTGAGCTTGTTGATCCCATGGCGGGGTCAGGAACAATTTTAAAAGAGGCTGCACTTCTTTATCAGCCCAATTTGAAGAGAAGTTATAGTTTTTTGAAATTCAGTTCTTGTCCAAAAATTTTAAAAACAGAAATGCTCAGGCAGAATTATCCCCAGTTACCATTTTTATTTAAAAAACTATTAGCTTTTGATATCAATCCTGAGATTGAAAAAATCATTCAGTCCAATCTTGCAGGCTTAAATTTTGAATTTAAATCTCAAAACTTATTTCAGGCGCAGCCTCTCAGTGACAGTCAACGCCGATGGGTGATGGTGAATCCGCCCTATGGTGAACGACTTGAACTTAACTTTCAATTTAGCGACTTGATTTCAAAGATCGACCAGGTCTATGCTCCTGAGAAAATCGGACTGATTGTTCCGAAAAAGTATGTCTCAACTTTACCCGAACTAACTTCAAAAGGTTTGGCTCTTCGCTTGAAAATCCCATTCTCTAACAATGGAATTCAAGTGGAATTTGTCATCTATAACCTGGACCAAAATCGAGTTGATAAGAGAATGTCTTATTTTGAGAATCATGAGTAAAGCATAGTTTGATTTCTCACTCGAGAGCGATAAACTAAACACTCATGTCTAGAGCGAAAATCTCACGCAGAGACTTTGTTAAATCCATCACCGCTATGCCCATAGCCGCATCAATTATTAGTGCGACAGAAAAAGCCCAAGGGGCTTTCTACAACATGGGAGCTTTCTGGAAGGGCTCCGCCAATGGCGGTGGGGCTGGTGGGGGTAGCGCCACTGGTGTTGAGAGAAGTTTAAGGTATCGAGAAGTGAATAGCGCATACCTTTCTCGTGACCCATCTGTAGATGGAAATAGAAGAACTTTCACGATCAGTGCATGGCTAAAAAGATCAAGCATTGCTGCTGGCCAAACAATATACTGTGCAGGAACTTCTGGAACGAATAATTATACCTATCTAGGTTTTCTAAGCACAGGTGCCATTCGTATTCTGCATCGAACAACAACAAATATTTTTCTATTGGATTCTGCAGACTTGTATCGAGACCCATCGTCATGGTATCATGTTCATCTATCTGTTGACACGACTCACGGAACAACAGCAAGTCGAGTGAAGTTGTATGTTAATGGTGAACTCGTTGCAATTAGCGGAACGAACTGCCCACAAAATACAGATACCTACGTCAACACATCAGGTGTCACACAAAGAATATGCCGATGGACAAATCAGACAGAATATTTTGATGGATACATAACAGAGTATTATCTTGTTGATGGTCAGGCTCTTGATCCATCAAGCTTTGGTCAAACCAATTCGACAACGGGTCAGTGGGTACCTAAATCCTACACAGGTACTTATGGAAATAATGGATTTTATCTGAACTTCAGAGATGAAAGCTCATTACTCGCGCTCAGTGGTGATTGCAAGTCAGGTAGTTTCAGTCACAATCTCACAGGAATTGGGACAAACATTGGTAATGTGACTCCATATCCGATCGCAAACGCATTCAACGGGAAAACAAGTAAGTCCTATGTTGTCGATGCACCTTATGTGGCGGGCAGTGGTTTGACCTATGTTTATTTGGGTAAGGACTGGGGCAGCGGAGTAACCAAGACAATTACAGGATTTCGAGTTTTTCCGGCCAATGATTATTTTGGCTATAATACAGCTGGCGGATCAGCAATGACGTTAAAGTTGCAGGGATCAACGGATAATTTCTCATCTTCAATTGTGGATTTGTATACGGATTCATCCGTGACGGCTTCAACAACAAATATCGTCACAGTGACAAGTGGAATCGTCACAACAACTGCCTATCGGTATCACCGAATTGTGCTTTATGAAAATTCACCTTATGGAGGATCGCATTCTGTTCTTTGTTCAGAGGTTGAGTTTTATGAGGCCGGTTCCTATGCGATTGGAAATAACTGGCAGACAAATGGGATCAGCAATACTGCTGGTGTAACTTATGATGTGATGTATGACTATCCCGCGAATGGGACAAGTGGAACGCAGCCAGTGGGGAATTATGCCGTGTTCAATCCACTTGATAAAGCACCAAGTTTTCCAGCAACTTTATCCAATGGAAATCTAACCTGTACCAGTGGCGGTGCTTACTCGTCCGTTTATATTAGTTCTGGAAAGTGGGTTTGTGAATTCAGTCCATCGGTGGCGGGTGTCGACCAATATATATTTGGCATAGGCCAACAAGGGGCCAATATCGCAACGGGCGCTGGTAATTACACATGTTATCGAAGTGGCGGCAACAAAGAGATTAATGGAAGCGGTTCTGCATACGGGGCATCGTGGGCAGTTGGTAATACTGTTCGATGCGAATACAATGCGGATGGAAACTCCCTTGAGTTTTTCGTGAACAATGTTTCTCAGGGAACAATCTCCTCAGTTACTCCGGGACCTGTGGTATTTGTCATCTATTGTGGGAACACAGGAAAAGCTGGCGATATTAATTTTGGTCAAAGACCATTTGTTAACTCACCAACAGCTGGCTTCAGGGCACTTTGCACCGCAAATCTTCCAGATCCCGTGATAAAAAAACCAAATCAGCATTTTGATGTGATCACAAGATCAGGGGTCGCCAGTGGAACGTATACACAAACAGGAATTGCCTTTGCTCCAGATTTTGTGTGGGTAAAGTCTCGAAATGGCGCCTACAATCACAACTTATTCGATGTTGTTCGTGGTGTGGGGAAATCTCTTCGAAGTGATGGGACTATCGCTGAACAAACAAATGACAACAATGGATATCTTTCTGCTTTCACCAGTGATGGGTACACACTGACGAATGGTTCTACCTCGGGTCTTTTAGTCAAAGACAGTTCTTATACCTATGTCGATTGGCTTTGGAAAGCTGGCGGAACGGCTGTTGCAAATAATTCTGGTTCTATATCTTCACAAGTCTCGGCAAATGTTAATGCAGGTTTTTCGGTTGTTACATATACTGGCAGTCGCTCAAGTGATCCTGGTCCAAGTGCGGTTCCGACAACTATTGGACATGGGTTAAATGCAAAGCCAGCAATGGTTATAACGCGCGCATTGAGTGGGGGGACGATTTACTGGAATGTTTGGCACCAGTCCGCTCAATCTGGAGATGCTCTACAGGGCTATCAACTGTGGCTTCATTTAACGAATGGACGAAATCTATCCGGGTGGCAGAGAGCGGATACGGGAATGACGTCAACAACATTTTGTCCTGCTCGATATAATTATGATGATATATTGGGTGTGAATTATGTTGCCTACTGCTTCGCCGAAGTTTCAGGATTCTCCATGTTTGGTTCCTACACAGGTAATGGCAGTGCCGATGGTCCCTTTGTGTGGTGTGGGTTTCGGCCGAAGTATGTTATGGTTAAGAGAATTGATAGTGCCGGTGGTTGGTTTGTTCTTGATACGGTTCGCGGGACGTATAATCCCCTCGGCAATTCGGGTGTTTCAACAAGTCCGCTGAATGCTGAAAATACAAATAATGAAGCAGCTCTTGCAGGATCATATGCTCAAGACTTCCTGGCAAATGGGTTTAAACTTCGGGATAATACCGCACCCTCATACAATGCTTCGGGTGGCACCTACATCTTCATCGCTTTCGCCGAAGCGCCATTTAAATACGCAAGAGCGAGATAGCCTAGATACCGAGCTCAATTAAAAATTTCCAGACGGGGATTGAGCGAATACCTTCGGTGCCGATATAGTCAATTTTTTCATCCATGTGCAACTGATAGGATTTCACATCAGGATATTTGCGTTTAAGGTAAATCAAATGGGGGCTGATTTCACGGCCACTGGTTTTGACTTCGATGAAATATAGGGGCTTTCTATTTTTGATAACGACAAAGTCGACTTCTCTATTTTCACTGTCTTTGAAGAAGCGAAGCTCATAAGAATCACCTTCTGTATCCTCATAGTAATGACAATATTTAAGCAGGTGGCCGGCGACTAGATTTTCCAGACGTTGTGCCATTTCAGATGGTAAGGACCAGTCATAGTGATAATGTTTTTGCTCTTTTTTGACAGCCTTAATTTTTGGTCCACCAAAAGGCGGTATTCGAAAAATTCCATAAGTCCGCTCGAGAATATCGATCCATCTAGCCACTGCTTTGAATGATTTTTGTAAATCCTCGCGAAGTGAATTAATAGATAAGGGACTTCCCACTAAATCTGGTAGTCGCATCATCAGCAATTCCAAGCTTCCGATGTCATCAATTCGCTCAAGTGTAGAAATGTCATCACGAACAAGACGGGAGCGATAATCCTTTGACCAGCGCTTATAATCTTTTTCGTTGCCGGACAAAAAGGGCTCGGGAAAACCGCTGAGACTAAGTAGATCTAAAAATTGAGACTTCGTTGTGATCTTTAACTCGCCGACGGTAAAAGGGTGTAGTCGATAGTAGAAGTATCGCCCCTGCAGAGAATCTCCACCGAAGCGATAGAGATCCAGCCTGGCGCTGCCAGTGACCAGAAATTGATGATCCTCGTGAAGCAGGTCAAATTTACCTTTAATCCAGTTTCTCCAGAGTTTGTATTTATGAATTTCATCTAGAATAATTAATTTATCTGCAGGGATTTGATTTTTTAGAATCATCTCTCTATGTGTGACCTCATCCCAGTTCAAATAGGCATAAGAGTCACTCAGGGACTTGGAAAAGGTCGTTTTGCCAACCTGCCTGGGGCCACCAATGAAGACCATCTTTTTCTTTAAATCTTCTTTCACAGGATCAGTTAAATATCTCACTTTTGTCTTCATAATGACCTCGTATTCAAGCATACCAAATTATTTGCCCATAGGCAAAAAAAACAGTATTTATTTTTGCCCATAGGCAAAAAACACGGATTTCTACAGAAATGAGACATTTGTCCTGTGATTTCAGTTCTGTCTAAGCTTTTGACAGATCATTCTTTCATGATTTGGTGTGTGTTTTGACGAGCATTCGACATTTTGAGCCGACTTGGGTATAAGATTGCCGAGAGGTTTTTATGCCCAATTCATTTCAATTTTCTGCTGTCGTTTTAACAACTCTCTTTCTTGGTCTTTCTGCCTGCGTTCCCAAGGATCCAGCCGTTTTGTCCGCTCAAGAAAAAGAAGATCAGTTGAAAAAAAAGAACAAAGCAAAACCTCCTGCTGTAGATACAAAGCAGCCTGATCCCAGTGGCTTGGCTCCCGCATCGATGGATCTTAAGTACGCGGATGTATCAATTGAGAAAATGAATGAAATTTCTCAATATCTTTTAATGGCTTTGGAATTAAATGAGAAAAGACAATTGAGTTTAGGTCAAAACATTTATGCATGCAAAAAATCTGAATCGAAAGTGTCAGGCACAGATGCTCGGTTGATCGTCGACATCAAAGAAGAGGGCTGCGAGCGAGCGGCCGGTGATCTTTCAGTTCAGCGAAATCAAAAACTACAGATGGTCCTTTCACGAACAGAGGGAAAAATAACCTCAATTGAAGTTCGCACTCTTGGGAGCGGCGAAGAGGCTGCATTTGGCCGAAAAATCACTTATAAAAACAAAACTCAGCAGAAAAGAAAACTTGATGTTCAAGAATGGATTGATATTCAATTGGTCAGAGACGATTCGTCTGATCAGGAAAAGTTTTTAGTTCTGGGTCGTCAAAGTTTGTACTCTAAGCAATCTGGCGTGAAGAACGAGCAATCGAATATTACTTTAGGAATCGAGGGTGTCATTCAGGTCAAACGAGAGGCCCGAGAAAATCAAGACCCATTGATTACTTTAAAACCTGAGCTTTCTTCTTTTCTGCAGGCGCATTTGTCGAATGATACGACTCGGTCGTATTTTAGCTTAGCTCTTAGTCAGAATCCCGAGATTTTGCCTGATGCAAATACCTGCCCTAATCAAGCCCCTGGCTTTCGAATGAATTTTCAGTACAAGCCTGAAAAATCAAGAAAGAATGCCGTGTTAATGAAATCCGTGAGCGGACTACAGGTTAAAGATGAAAAGGGCACAGCTCAACTTGATGGAGCTTGCAGTCGAGGTGATGTGCCCTGGGATTCGGTTTTATTCTTTTAAGAACAGAAAATTACCGCACTTCAAATTCGGCATAGATCGGTAAATGGTCAGAGACTCCGGTTCCGTCATCTCTGAATCTGGCAGGTCGCCATGTTTTTAAAGCCTGAGTTTTTCCCCACATCGGTGTTAGGATTGTATCCGGTAATAGAGCGACCCCGATTTGGTTTGAGGGGTTAAAGTTTTTCGAGAAAAGAAGGGCATCAAGAAATGACCAAGAGCCCTTGTAGTTATGAGTTCCCTTGCATGTTTTGCAGCCAATCTGGTGTGTGACATACCACTTTTCACCAAGAGTTTTTTCAAAGAGCTTTGAGTCTCTGTCTTCTTCTGTGGTGATGTTAAAATCGCCGCCGGCAATAATGAGATCTTCAGATTTTTTTGAAGCAGCAATTTTATTGAGAGTGTTCACAGCGTCCACTCGATGCTGGTGGGGATTTCCTTGAGAGGGGAAGTGAAGTCCAAGAATAGTGACTGTTTGACCAGTGGGTAGCTTTAAAACTACTTCTTGAATTCCTCGAGTATTTTTTAGAGTTTCAATCTTATGAAGTTTGGGTGTGCCTGAGAGGGGAAATCTTGAGAGCAGACCTATATCGATTCCTCGTTGGTCGTCGCCCTCAATCAGAACCTCTGTAATGTATCCGGCTTTTTGCAGGTATTCTTTATTGAAGCGTTTTAAAATTTTAATATTCTCAACTTCTTCGAGCATTAAAATGTCAGGCCCTTGATCTCGAACTTGAAGAATTGAATCGGCCAGCTGGCTCATTTTCTTCTTGAGGATCTCTTCATTCCAATCTTTTTCTAGACATTCTTTCTGCTGATATGAAGATTTTAAAGTGTCGCAATAAGCCTTTGCATTGAGACTGGCTTTAAGGCTGAGCGGAAGATATTCCCAATCCTTTCTGTTTTCGTCTTTTTCCGTATCAAAGAGATTTTCGACATTGTAAGCCATCACTGAGAAACGACCGCCCTTCTGTTTGGTCATTAAAAATTCAGGCTTAGGTGGTAAGCCATGTTCTTGGATTTGTTTGGAGGAGCATGAGAGAAGTAGCGATGTGAGAAGGACTAAAAATCCATAATGAAGCAGTTTCACGATTGTCAAAGACTTAGACATGGGTTCTCCTCTTAAAAGTCATTGTGTTGGATTATACAAAAAGTCTTATCGAGGTCATCAGATGACACAGTCCGAACTTGCTCAAAATGTGAGAAATATGGGATAAGGGCAGGGTTTGGGGGATCTTTTATGTCAAGATCGGTAACATTTAGCGTTCTAATGATCCTTGTATCCGCTCAAGTATCCTTGGCTCAAGATACAGAGGGGTCTTTATCCACATCCTCTCGCTCAATCTTGAGTAAGAATTGGTCTTCGAGCTATTTTAATTTTTCTGTGGCTTCAAAAGAGCCTGTGGATCATGGAAAGGCCTCTTGGAATATCTATCAGTACGTGGCTCTTCTCTACCGTATTGATGAGAATCAAAAGATCTCGATTCGTCCCGCATTTAATACACAAACGGGGGGCAGTGACCAGTTTGGCAAAGAGAAAGAATCAAAGACATCATTAGCTGATTTTCATATGACCTATAGCAATTATACCTTGGCAACCTTACCAGGTGAGTGGGATTTATCAGGAACGTTCTATATCTATTGGCCCACATCAGAGTCTTCTCAGCAAAAGAAGTGGATCTCACGAGTGCAGTCCTGGCTGATTTTTGATAAAAAATTAGATCGAAACTGGAGTGTGACTTACAACATGAAGCCAGATTATTATTTTCACACACAGAAATCCTATCGAGCGGAAACCGTGTATCCCGATGGTGGTCGCAGTGTGAGATCTGATAACAATATGATTGGAAAATTAGACCACTATGTCAGTTTATCACGTTACCTGAATAAGGTCTTTACTCCAGGTATTGATATCGGTTTAAGTCATGAATGGTACTATGGTTCTGAGGAAGCAAATTCAAAATCTGCAGTGGCTGAATATTTTAAGATGGCTCCGAATACTTGGATTATGTTGAGCAAGAGATTTAAGTTTATTGCCGGTATCGAAAATCGTATTGATTTGAGAGATCGACGAGGCGAAGACTTTCAACTTTTCCGCGATAAAGAGACTTCATATTATATTATGTCCTTTATTAGCTTAATGTAGTCTGGGTTTCATGCTTAAATTTAATTATCATCATCTTTACTATTTCAAAGTCATCGCAACCGAAGGGAGCGTTTCAAAGGCTGCTGATAAGTTGCGATTGGGGCAGCCCACGCTGAGCATGCAGCTCAAACAATTTGAAGAGTTCTTAGGGCAGCCACTTTTTGAGAGAAGAAATCGAAGTCTGCAGCTCACAGAAATTGGCCGTGTGGTTCTGAATTATTCCAATGAAATTTTTCGTTTGGGCGATGAGATGATGGACGCGATTCAGGATCGACCCCAAGAGAAGAAAATTCGAATTCAAATCGGAGCCTTAGAGAGTGTTCCGAAATCTTTGATTCGAGCTTTAATGCAAAAAGCCTATTCTTATGGTGATTGTCAGATTTCAGTTTTTGAGGGCAAGGGCGCTGATCTGATTCAGAATCTGACTGAACATCAATTGGATCTGGTTCTGTCCAATACGGCACCACCCATTTTGACAGAAAAGAAACTTTTCACACGATCATTGGCAAAAATGCAGTTGATCGTTTGTGGAGCAGAGAAATTCAAATCACTCACAACGATGTTTCCACACTCATTGAACGGTCAGCCTTTTATTTTACCAACAAACGAATGTCGAATGAGAATGGATTTTGATCGTTACGTTGAAAGCCAAATGCTCTCTGTTGATATTGTTGCCGAAGCCCAGGATACGATGCTGATGAAGACCTTAGCTCTTGATGGGCGTGGTTTGATCGTTGTTCCAGAGATTGCAGTTCGAGATTTACTCAAATCAAAGGACCTCATCAAAGTGGGTGAACTTTTTGGCTGCTTTGAAGAGATCTGGTTGATCTCCGCTCAAAGAAAACTTCAAAATCCAATTGCCGCACGGTTGATGCAAGAGTTTAGTTTTGGGGATCTAGACTAAATTGATAATCTATATTGTCTATTCTTAATTTTAAAATTGCTGCAGTCAGGCCGATACTTTCTAAGCCTGCTTGGTGAGTCCGTGATGATCCATAAAGTTGATCCCCGATGATGGGAAATCCCAGGTGTGAAAGCTGAGACCTGATCTGGTGAGTTCGCCCCGTGATTAAGCGAATTTTTAGCTGATTGGTCGAATCATTCATTTCTTTTGTCTCTAGAATTTCCAACTGGCAAAGATCGCCTCCGCCCGGCCAGTCGGGTTGAGGTTGGGAAGAAACTGTTTTCGGAGCATAGGGACTTTTCTTCATCCAGTGTTCAATAATTCCAGGTTTGAGCGAAGAATTCTTTTTTTCAACTTGTGCGAAATAAATTTTTTCAACTGCACCCTGCATAATCAGTTTGTTAAACCGAGTTTGAAACTCTTTTGTTTTTGCGTAGACAATTAATCCTGAAGTGGGCACATCCAATCGATGAGTGATGTAGAGTGAGGTCTTCAAAGCCCGTGAGGCTTGGGTTAGAATATTTTCAATTTTGTTATCGACAGTGGGGTGACAGGGAAGGCCTGCCGGTTTATTCATCACAATAAAATCGACATTTTCAAAAATGATTGTTTCTTTCCACTTTGTTTTTGAACAGTCAAAGCGCCGGGGATTAGTGTGCACACGAAGATAGTCGTTTAGTTGAATTTGTGAATCCAGAGGGCCATCTGATCTTTTGTGATTGTGATATATTGCACCTAAATTAAGCAGAAAGAGGATTTGGCTATCTGAAAGTCCCATCTCAGACATTAAAATATGACCCATTGGACCATTGGATAGGGCTAAGTGGTGGCGAACTCCATATTCAAAACCATTTTGAATCATAGAATTGCATTAGCACGGCGTATCGAATGTCAGCAAGAATGAAAATGAGTGATAGCCTGATCGGACATGAGTTTTGCGAATGAACCCATATTTCAATGGCTCGCCCAATATGCCTATCAGCCGAACTTTGTGTATTTGGCTGTCTTAGGGATGATGCTTGCCAGTGGTTTTGGATTACCCCTGCCCGAAGAGGTGACTATCGTCAGTGTGGGGATTTTGACCTACATGGGAGCTAATCCAGAAATATTTCCTCCGCCTTATCAGGGAGCTCCAGTTGTTGAAGGTTATGAAGCCGCTGCTGTGACCTTATTTGCAGTTATTTTTGCCGACTATTTAGTGTTTACACTGGGAAGAATATTTGGCCGAAAACTTCTCAGTAAACCGAAAATGAAACAAGTTTTTAGTGAGAATGCACTTGAAAAAATTAATCAGTGGGTTCAAAAATTTGGAATCTATGCGGCTTTTATTTTTCGTTTTACCCCGGGGATTCGTTTTCCAGCCCATATTATTTTGGGTATGAGTAAATTTCCTGGTTGGCAGTTTGCTTTGGTGGATGGATTTGCCGCTTTGATTAGTGTGCCGACTCAAATATTATTGATTTATCATTTTGGAGAGCCGATCTTAAAAACTATTCATAAATTCAAGATCTGGTTTTTTGGGGCAGTTGCAGTGTTGATTGTGGTCTATATATTGCGCAAACTTTGGCACAAATATAGACCACCAGTTCATCGCTAAGTATCTATTGAACAACTTAGGCAGCATCCACAGTCGGGAAGGCATCTTTCTCTGTCAACAGACAATTCACGCTTAATTGGTGAGACTGCATTGGAGTTTTCCCATCAAGCTCTGGCCAGAAAATTTGATGATAGCCTTCCATCAATCCATAAATCTCCTCACGGACTCTGAAAAGAAGACCAGCATCAGTTCCAAGCAACCAATCCATCTGAGTCAAATAAAGAGTGTCATCCATTTGATCCTGAGGAAGCCCTGATAAGAAACTTTTTGGCAGGCTCTCAATTAAGCAAACCGCATTATGAGAATACTCTTGAAAATATTGAGAGAGTTTCTCATAGGTTTTTGCAGGCATCTCAGAACTTGTGCGCTTTAATTTCCAGTAAAGAAGAGCATCATTAGCGACGTATTCGCACTTTGCGAGATAATCACTGATCGAGTCCACTTTGACAGATTCAAAAGTTGGATCTTGAACATAGGCATTGTAATCCATAGCCATCAATGCACGAAGATTAAATAGAAGTGAATGCAAGTGATGCATTTGAGTGAGTACTGGACGAGAAAATTGAATCGAATAGTTGTAAAGCAAAGGCCACTTTAAGCTTTCTTCAAGGTAGTCGACGGCATCGAGCATATAGCCCAGATGTTGAAGATCCATTCCCCAAGAGTGTTGGCAAGCATCAAGAATTTCAGTCCATTTGCGCTCAAAGCTAGTCACAAGAGGCTGAGGGCATTCTTTGGTGTGCTTTCGAAGAGCAGAAATACGAGGCTGTGATCTGGCGTAGAGCTCATGATGGGGTTCAAGAGTTTTCCAAGAGTCCGCAGCAAAGCTGAAATTCATTTGGGGTGAGGTGAAGGGATTTTGTAAATGTTGATTCAGCTGAATCAGAGACAGTCCAACAAGAGCGTCAGCTTTATAATGAAAGGGAGACTCGGGTTGAGTATCTTTAAACTGATGCGGCTTCCAGTATTCAATTTTCTGAGGTTGAAGCATTGGGGCTGGAGAAGTTTTAATGTCAAATCCCATCCAAATTTTGTGCATGTCTCACTCCTTTGAGATAATGAACTGCATCTCTCTCTTCGGATCGAATTGAGATTTGCAAGAGTCGGGTTTTTTAAGCTAGACTGGACATGTGACCTATATCGACGCCCACTCGCATTTAGCAGATCCTCGTCTTGAGTCTCGGTTGGACCAAGTTTTATTCAACGCGCGCGAAAAAAATATCACCCAATTTCTTCAAGGGGGCGTGGGGCCAGAGGATTGGCGTCGCCAATTAGACCTGCAAAAAAAGTATCCAGGGATTTTGCCCTGTTTTGGCCTTCACCCTTATTGGGTGGCTGATCACAGCGAAGCAGAGTGTGATCAAGCCTTAGATGAGCTAGCGCGGTTACTTCCCAAGGCGAAAGCCCTTGGTGAGGCAGGTCTTGATTTTCGCCCCCATATTTCAAAGGGCTCAGAGCATCGACAGATTGATGTTTTTGAAAAGCAAATCGAACTGGCCAAAGTTGCCGAGTTACCTTTAGTTTTGCATTTGGTTCGATGTCGTGATGAGGCTCTACGAATTTTAGATGTCTGGGGCCTACCCCAGCGAGGAGCGATGGTGCACTCGTTTAATGGCTCCGCGAAAGAGGCAGAAGAGTATCTCCAGCTGGGCTGTCATCTCTCTGTTGGTGGGCCTTTGTGCCGACCGGATAATCTTCGTCTGAAGCAGGCCGTGCAGATGATCCCGATGGATCGATTATTTATTGAGACGGACAGTCCTGATCAGCCGCCACCGGGGATAGAACCAGAGCACAATGAGCCAGCAACTCTTATTCAAGTTGCAGAAGAAGTGGGGAAAATTCGAAAAATATCCACAGAAGAAGTTCTGAAGATGACGACTGAAAATTTGAGAAAGTGGTTAGTCCACTCGGAATAAAGCAAATTTCAAATACCGAAGTTCTTCCATGGCCAGGGGATAGGGGTGGTCTGTGGGCTGACCGCCCAAGTAAACCAAGGTCCCTCGGCGGCGGGCTTTTGAGAAGGCCTCCCGAGTGATTTCTAAAAAAGCTTCAAAGTGAATGTGGCTGGAGCAAGAGCTGGCGGCAAAAAGCCCATTTTCTTCAACAAGTTTTAAAGAATCTGCAAATATTTTAATATAAGCATTTGTGGCCTGGGGAACTGCTTTTTCATTCGGTGCAAAGCTGGGTGGATCGGTGATAACCAGGTCATATTTATGCTTGGCTTTTATTTCTTCTTCGACAAATTGAAAGGCATCAGCAGCAATATCCTTATGTTCAGTTGAAAAGTGATTGAGTTCAAAATTTCGTTTCACATTCTCAATGGCCACTTTGGCAATATCAACACTTGTGATTTTTTTTGCGCCACCAGCGGCAGCTAAGAGAGAAAAACCACCGGTGTAGCAAAATAAATTCAGCACAGACAAATTTTTTGAAAATCGTGAAAGCAGCAAGCGATTATCTCGCTGATCGAGAAAAAAGCCAGTTTTTGCGGCATCTCGGATGTTGGATGAAAAAAGGATTCCATTTTCTTTAAAGATGACTTCTTCAGGCAAAGCGCCGATCAAGTTCTCACCCTTGCAATCATCGTCATTTCGACGCTTGAGATAAACACACTGAACCTGAGGAAGATCCTGACAAATTTGTTGAGCGATAGCTTTTTGATTCCAAAATTTTTCCATAATGGGGTGATCATGTTTGATCACAGCCGTGTTGGCATAAATGTCCACGATTAGGCCGGGCATCCCATCGCCCTCGCCGTTGATCAGGCGAAAAGAGTTTGTTTTTTCAGGGTCAAAATTCTGCCGAAGGTTCAGGGCTTTTTTCCACTGGTTTCGGGCCCATTGGTCTAAAGAGAGTTTGGGATTGTTTTTTTTGTAAAATAATTCTTCTGTTAGAAAACAGATTCGAAATCTCAACTGGGTGTCGGCTTGGACAACTCCAATAGCGAGAGCCTCGTTTTTGTATTGCAGCAGACCAGGGCCAGATTGGATTTTAGCTTTCTCATCAAAGCAGTTGGCAAAGATCCACCGGTGGCCTCTTTTTAAGTGTTTAGTGACATCCCGGGTAAGGGTGAGTATCGGTAGCTTATCAATGCCAAGGCCGACCAGTGATTCCATTTGAGGCTCCTTGAGAAGGGGGAATTTGCTGTATTTTAAGTCAAAAGTCACGAGTTCAGCTGAGGGCAGAAGGGAATCCTTGACAGAAAGAGGTGAAATCATCAATTTTCACCAGATCATGAGTGAAAACAATACGAACCCAGAATTTGATTCAAAAACCCAGCAGCCAAAGGAAACCCCCTATGTCCTTCATCGACGATTTGATCGCTTTGGTCGCCTTGTTGGTGATGCGAATATGGAAAAACTTTTCCACACCCATGTCTGTGTGATTGGTTTAGGCGGAGTGGGATCTTGGGCCGCAGAGGCACTTGCGCGATCAGGTGTGGGGCGGCTGACGCTTGTGGATTTTGATGAGATCTGTATCACAAATGCCAATCGTCAGTTGCATGCCCTGCAAGGCTTGGTGGGAAAAAAGAAGGCACAAGTGATGGCTGAGCGAATGCGAAAGGTCAATCCTCAGGCTCAAGTTCAAGAAATGGTCATGTTTTATAATGCTGAAAACTCTGAAGCGATTTTAGGGACAAAACCTGACTTTGTGATTGATGCCATTGATAACCTAACAGCAAAGGCCCACTTGATCAACGCCTGTAAAGAAAAGGGAATTTCTGTGATTTCTTCAAGCGGTGCTGCGGGCCGATTAGACCCCACCAGGGTCAAGCTAACAGATCTTGCCCATACCCACACAGACCCCATGGCCGCGCAGCTCAGAAAAATTTTACGAACCAAGTACAAATTTCCTCGAGAGGCCGAGTTTGGCGTGCCCTGTGTTTTTTCAGAAGAAATTCACATGCAGCCCGTTCAGCTTCATTATGATCAGGGCCAGGGATTTAAATGCGTCTGCCCTCAGGGGCAGAATGATTTTCACTCGTGTGATAAAAGAAATATGATTTATGGAAATGCCAGTTTCGTGACAGGGACTTTTGGTTTTGTGATGTCTTCTTGGGTGATTCGCCAAGTTTGTGGTGAACGTCCTGCGGATCATCTCAAGCATGTGGAAATGGATATAACTTTAGAAGAAGGTGAAGAATGATTTTCTCATTTCTTGTGTTGCTCTACATTTTAGTTTTAATTGCCGGTTCAGTGCTTTCCTATGTCACCATTCGCCATTATTGGCGAGAGGCGAAAGAAAAGAAAAGAAGCCAAAACGAGAATCAATAGCCGTCTTAAAAATCTTTTTTATTAAATCTTCGGATACTTGCTGCTAAGGGGATGATGATCCATAACAAAAGAACCAAAAGAGTGGCCCAGTAGCCCCAATTATTAGAGAAGAATCGTTGCAAAACTCGACCCGTGTACCCCATTAGAGCCGCCACATCGAATTTCATGAGGAGCATAATTCTTGTTAAATCAATTGGATTTGAAGCTACAAGCGCCATAGATGGCTTCTCTAAAGGGTACTCTCGGAAAATGACCATGGTCAGAAACACAAGTCCATCATGTACAATAGAGAAATAGAACCAGAGCAAAAAGGCAGCTCCAATGCCCTTCATGCGGTCATTAAAAATAACAGAGACTAATAGTCCGATCGAGGTAAAGGCAAAGGTAAGTCCTGTTCCCATCAGAAGAAGATTGATAATCGCTCCTGTTAGGGTCTTATCGATCACAAAGGGAAGTGCAGTGCCGACAACGAAACAGAGAGAAAGTGTCAGCGAAATAGCAATCCATCTTGAAGCAAAAATTCCCCAACGGCGAAGGGGTTGGGTCAGAAGTAAAGTCGTAAACCCGTCAGAGTTGTACCAGTAGATGGCAGAATAAAGAATGCTGACAATGGGGGTTACTAGTAAAACCATATTGAGTAGGGAAAGGGCGGCCTTCATAGAGTCTCCGCCGAGTTTCGCAATAGCATAGCTGACTCCAGAGAAGAGCAGAGTATAAAAGAAGAGCCATCTTCCACGAAGAACATTGAGAAGCTCATATTTTAATAGTGTTAAAAATTGCTTCATGCTTGCCCCCTGCTGGAAGACATCATTTTCACAATGGCATTTTCCAATTTGTCTTCTCCGGTTTGCTTTCTTAAATCATTCACATGTCCACTAAAGGCAGATTCGCCATCAAGAAGAAAAACCATTCGAGAAACAAGCTGTTCAACCTCTGTCATGATGTGAGAAACAAGAAGAACAGATTTTCCTTTTTTGACAGAATCTAGAATGAGATCCTTTAATTTAACTGCTGCAATGGGATCTAAACCCACGGAAGGCTCATCCAGGATTAAGATTTCAGGATCAAACATAAAGGCTGCTACCGCTGCACATTTTTGTTTTGTACCGCCGGACATTGTTGAAAATGGTTTATGCAGTGAATCTTCAAGGTCAAAGTATTTTACAAGCTCTTCGCACTTTTCAGAACGACCTTCGCCCCTGAGATCTTCGAGCATTTCTAAAAGTTCAACAAAAGTCAGGTTCGGAGGGAAATTGGGATTCTGAGGCATGTATCCAATTTTTCTTCGATAGTCCCAATCCCCCTGAATGGACTTGCCGCCAATGAGAATTTCACCAGAATCGGGGATCGTAAGTCCGAGAATACATTTAATCAGAGTTGTTTTTCCACAGGCGTTTGGACCAACCAGTCCACTGACAGCTCCAGGTTCGATTTCAAGATTTAATCCTTTAAGAACTTCTCGAGATCCAAATGCTTTTTTTAAACCGGTTACTTCGATTTTCATTTAGCCAGCTCCATTTAAAATTCTTTCATCAGGGGTTCGTCATCGTAGAGATTTTCAGGGGTCAATGAGGGAAATAAGCTTTCAGCTTTGTCGGCAATTGTGAGAAATAAGCTTTTGATTAAGAGAAAGCTCAAACCAAATTTTTCCATCATCACTGCTGAAAGCTTAACGGGCCTGTAGGGGATATCTCCCAGACCATCGCGGTTCAGATCATAGCCCTCGTAGGAGCTCCAGTAATTGCGATGAAAAGTGTTGTAGTTCGAGCTTGAATTTGTGCTCATTTCGAATGTGTTGTTAACAAAATTATTCAGGGTAAAATGATTGTCTTCGCAGTTACCCATTACCCTTAGTGCCCAGCCATTATCAGTTAAGTTGTTTTCACTGAGTATGGAGCGATTAGAGCCCTCCATATAGACAGCGATCGTATTTTTAGTAAAATAATTTTTCTCAATCTTTGAGTCATAAATATCTTTCAGTAAAAGGCCAAAGGCCGAGGGACCCCAAGAATCAGAGAATTCATTTTCTTGCATCATAATTTTTTTTGAATACATCACGGCAACACCTGCTCCATTATGGGTGAAGCGATTTTTTCTGTATTCGTTGTTATTGGAAAACATGAAGTGCAGTCCATATCTTTGGTTGTGGTGGCTGTAATTCCCCCCAATTCGGGAATTAGAAACGAACTCAAAGTAAATTCCATCCCGATGCCCGGTGGTAATATTGTTCACGATGCTCATGTCTTCGCCCTTCCAGATGTGAATGGCGTTTCCAGATTCGGATTCGATACGATTGGGTCCAAGAATTTTATTATTTAAAATGGTGCAAGATTTTGAACCTGCGATGTAGATGCCAAAAAATGAATTTTCGATAAAATTGTCAGCGATGAAGCATTTCTCGGTTTCGTTGACATATATAGCGGCTAGGTCATTCACCGTGCTGTTGCCGGCGTTGGTGAAGTGAATACCCTGGATTTTGACATTGGGTTTGCTAATTTGAATCATATGACCGGGGGGAGTTTGGCCATCAAAAGTGGGTTCACCTTCACCGATCAGATCAATACTCTTTTCAATGTTAAATCCGTGTACAATATAAGTGCCAGGTTTGATCAGGATACGATCTCCATCCTGAGCTTTGGCGTAAGCTTCTTGGGGGGTTTTCAAATCACAAGTTGGACAGACGGTTAGTTCTTTTGCGGCGGCTGGGATTGAAATGTGAGCTAAAAAGAAAATGAAAAGAAGAAATTTGAAAATTAATTGGCGTTGAGAATTTTCTGAGCTTCTTCCCACTTCATGACCTTTCCTGGAAATTTTTGACTCAGATCTTTTACACCAGATTCCGTCTCAGTTCCAAGAATATCCGCTCCCATGGGGCCACGAATTGATTTTGATTGCAGGAAAAAAGCTTTCGTAACGTCGATCAGTTTACCGGGATTGTTGAAGTCTAAGGTGAAAACCTTTTCCACCTTGTCCTTGTTCTCTGCTTGATGCGCTGCCGCGCAAATAAGAGCATCAAACTTAACAACTTTGCCGGTTTTATAAATAATTTCGCCTCCAAATTTTGGATCTGAAATTGTCATGCGACAGTGCTCGCAGGTGTCCTGGCCGATATGAATAGGCTCTGGATCGTGGGATGTGCATCCCACAAATCCAATTGCTGTGAGGAGAGTAAAAAGAACTCGGATCATGCCTTTTTCTTCTTAAAGATCAAATGTCCAAAAGCTGCAACGTAGGCAAGTGCCAGGGACGCCATCAGCGCAAAGCCGCCAATGCCAGGGTAAGAGAAAGCCGAGATGTTGAGTAGTACCTGGGAGCCAATGAAAGGTGGTTGATAGTGCATGCCTGGGATTTTAATAGGAGCATCAGGGTTAAGGTTATGACCATAGTCGTATTCCCATTTGTAAAAGTCAGCCAAGCCGACCACGGCAATAAGAGTGAAAATCACAACCCATGCTATCGTTAGTGGACGTTTGTTGATCAAGCCAACAATTGCCCCAGATATCATTAATCCAATTGCAATCATTGGCATAAATTTTAGTTCAGGGATGGACTCAGGTGTAATCGGGTGCATGCCGATATAGTGATTAAGAATGTTTACATTCGTCAGATCGCCACCCATTTTGTTAATCCAAATTTGAAGAAATAAACCTTCCGGGTACTGAGGAGCAAAAATAGCGATATCCCAGAGGGGGAAGAGAAAAGCCAATGCGATCAAGGCAACGCTAACAAAGATCAACAAGCGTGAGTATTTTTGCATAAGAACTCCTTCAGTAGTTTCAACGGGGACACTTAACAAAAAGAAGGCCCCTGCCTTCTCTTTATTAAGTGAGGAGTGGATGATCCACTCCTGCACCTAAAACTCGATTATTTTCCGAGAGAGAATTTAATCGGTGTGTTCGACCCTTTTGCAGATACGCGGATATAACCTTGCATCTCTTGGTGTAGAGCTGAACAGAAATCAGTACAATAGAATGGGAAGACGCCTTCGCCTTCTGGGTTCCATTTAACTGTTTGAGTTTCGCCTGGCATAATCAAGAGTTCAGCAGCGTTTGCGCCAAGAATTGAGAATCCGTGTGGGATATCCCAGTCTTGCTCAAGATTTGTCACGTGGAAATAAACAGTGTCGCCAACTTTGATACCTTCAATATTGTCTGGTCCAAAGTGAGAACGAATCATTGTTAGGTAAACGTGAACTGTGTTGCCATCACGAACAACTTTGCCTTCTTTTTCGCTCTTAGCAGCGTAAGGGTGTTTGTTCTTATCAAGCTCAAAGATCTTTACTTGCTTGTCTTTGATGATGGAAGCAGGAATTCCCTGTGCATAGTGCGGCTCACCGATAGTTGGGAAGTCAGAAAGCATTTCCATCTTCTCGCCACTGATGTCGATTAGCTGAGCTGCTTGTGCCAACTCTGGGCCTGTTGGTAAGTAACGATCTTTAGTGATCTTATTCATTGCCAATAGGTATTTACCCCATGGTTTAGCTGAGTTTCCGCCAGGAATCATTAAGTGTCCAAGAGAATAGTAAGTTGGGATACGGTCAACAACTTCCCATGTTCCTAGTTTCCACTTAACAACTTCGGAGCTCACGAAGCATGATGTGTAACCATAACCTTTACCATCGTATTCAGTGTGAAGAGGTCCAAGACAAGGCTTTTGAACTTCGCCGGCCATAACTGAAGCGTAGTCAAGAATTTGAATTCCGCCAAGATCACCAGTGAATTTCTTCTCTTCAATTGCTTTAAGAAGTTTTTGGAAAGAGTAAGCTGTGATTTGCGCAGCAAGCTTACCACCAGCAACAAAGTACTCACCAGTAGGATCTGTATCCATACCGTGTGGAGACTTAGCAACTGGGATGTAGTACATCAAGCCTGGGCAATCTTTTGGATCAAGAACCTTTTGAGATTTCAAGATTTCAGATTTTGCAGAGTGTGTTTCATCACTGTAGGTGTTGTGTGCATAAGATGATTTCCATTCTTTTGCTTTTCCATCAGCGATACACTTCTCAGCTGTTTTCCAGTTGATTGCAGTGACCATGTCTTTATCATTCTTCGAAGCAGTGATCTCAAGAAGAGTGTGTGCTCTCTCTGAGTTGTACGAAGTGAAGAAGCACCAGTCGCGAGAAGGGCCCTTCCCGCAGCTTCCAAGATCGTAGTCGATCGCTGGGACAAGAACTTGGAATGCCAGATTCATATTGCCTGATTTAGGATCAACTTTGATGAAAGAGATAGTTGCCTTGAAATTCTCTTTATATGAACTGATGGCAACGTCTTTCTGAGGAATTGGTACACCGAAACGAGTAGAAGCTAGGGCGTACTCTGTATTCTCAGTGATGAATGGAGAACCGTGGTTACCACCAGAGTTTGGAATCTCGATGATTTCAGCAGTTCTAAAAGTTGTTAGGTCAATTCGAGCAATACGTGGAGTGTTGTTCGAGTTGATGAACAACCATCGACCATCAGTTTGACCATTTGTGATGGACAAATTTGGATGGTGCGAGTCGTCCCATGGAAGGAATCCATGAGAAGTGTTCAGCATCGGTTTTGTTTCTTCTGAGAAACCATATGATTTCTCTGGATCAACTGAGAAAACAGGGATCACACGGAGAAGACGTCCTGAAGGAAGTCCGTAAACCGAGACCTGACCGCTGAATCCGCCCGATACTAAAGCGTAGAATTCGTCGTACTTTCCAGGCGCGACGTATACCTTTTGTGCAGCATCAGCAGCCACAACTCCGTCTTTTGCTTTCTGACTTCCAGATTTTGGAGTACAAGCAAAACCGATCAGAGCCATGATAACTGCTACGCCAGCAAATACCGTGGTCTTTGACCATTTATTTGTTCGTAACATGAGTTCTCCTCTCATTTGTTGTTTATCTAAGTTAGATACGGAAACATTAACGATCTCTTTCGCGATGAGCAAGCGTCTTCGTGATTGTGACGTTCATCATCAATTTTTTAACCTAGTGTGGATAAGTCAAAAGTGATGAGACATATTTTCTCAAAGAGGGGTTTACTTTTTTGTTTTGTTCCAGTAGCTTTGCATTTGTCGATAACACATCATTTGAAAGGAAAAACATGAAAACATCATTGTTAGTAACATCGCTTGTTGTTGGGCTTGCTCTCGTTGGTTGTACAAAGAAAGACGGGGGAGGTTCTTCTCCTGCAGCTCCTGCAGCGGAGAAAAAAGCGGATGCTCCAACTGCGTCAGATAAAGGAATTGGACCAGTCACAGAAATTAAAATTGAAGGGTTTAGTGCTGAATTAGCAGGCAAAGGTAAGGCTGCTTTTGAAGCCAAGTGCGCAGCTTGTCACAAGATCGAGGAAAAATATGTTGGTCCATCTCTTAAGGGCGTCACGCAGCGTCGAACTCCTGAGTGGATCATGAACATGATTCTAAATCCAGTTGAGATGACTCAAAAAGATCCAACAGCTCAAGCTCTTTTGGGCGAATTTTTGACTCAGATGACTTTCCAGAACGTTACTCAAGACGAAGCTCGTTCGATACTTGAGTACTTCCGTCAAATTGATGGAGCAAAGTAAGAATGCGCTTTTTTATTGCAGCTCTTATTTCTATAATTTCAGTCTCAGCAAGTGCTGAGACTGGAATCTTTGAAGTGGATGGTATGCACTGCAAGATGTGCGTCCGAAAAATCACAAAGACTGTCTGTGCGTTGGAAGAAGTTGATCAGTGTGAAGTCGAGATTGGTCGTTTGAAGATCACGACAAAATCTGGCGCTAAAATTGACGTCAAGAAAATCACAGATCTTGTTGCAGAAACAGGATCATACAAAGTTATTAAGTCTGAAATTAAGCCTTAATACGATGGCCCTTATCTGTTCTTATCTGGGCCATCTTTTTTGAATACTCAATGATATTGAATCGTTTAAATCTGAATTTTGTGGATCGCCGAATAGCTTTTGGCTTGAAAGAGTCAGTGTTGAAGAAGTTTCTAAATTAATTTGATATCCAGCAGTGACTGACGCTGTTGTGAGGCGTTGTTGAGTCAGTCCAGACGATCCGGGTTCTGAAGTTTTCATTGGATCTTCTGTAAGATGAGAGAGGGATCCCCCCAATCGATACTCTTTTACATTCCAGCCCAATCCTGCCATGAGAGTTGATCCAATTCCAGGTTTCAAGGTGACGTCCCTTTCAAGAGTAGGGGAGTAGACCTTGCGATCAAAAGACTGATGAACTTCAATCATCACTTGATAGTCCCAGGCCCCAATGGCTTTCATCAGCAGTTGGCCAAGGCCAAGAGAATAAACTCCCCGTCCAGAAATATCAGTTCCAAGAGTTGTCGAGGACTCATTAATTGATTTTCCAGTGGGAAGAGTCAGAGTCATAAAAGTAAAACCCTTTGGTGGCCAGACAGAATAGTCCCACTCAGGCAGACTTTCAAAACCACCAGTGAGAATTACGTCACCTAGAGCGGAGCGCTTTTCTTGTAGTCCTCCGCTGTTAATATTTTTTTCGATTGCAGAAAAGGTCAATCCCGCCTGCCACCGATCAGAAAAAATTAGGGCTGAGTCAAATTTTAATGTTTGAGAGGTGTGACCCTTGCGGCGAATCCAAACTCCATTTTGATCAACCTGGTCGGTCAAATTTGATTGGGTGTAAGATGTGGTGATTTGCCCTTTATCATCACCAGTAATGAGAGAAGGTACGGCCGAAGAGCCCCCGCAGCAAGAGGCCCCATATAAGTGAAGTGAAAACCCGAACGAAAGTAAAAAGAGCAAAATCGAGTTCATATTTTAGTTGATATAAATAGGAAGGGCCGCTTGATCTAAGACATCACGTCCTTTTTTAATTTGGATTCGGATCTCCCAGTCGCCAGACATCACGAAGTAAACTTCGGATACTTCATATATTCCTGGCTGAATTTCTGTAATTTTCACGGGAGCAGATCCATGACCCATCGAAGGCATCCAAAGAACAACAGCCATTTTTTCAGGTGGAGTGATAAAGGGACCAGAGGCCTGATTGCCTTTTGTGATTTCCCAGAATTTTAAAGTGAAAGTTCCACGAACATCTTCAGTTGGCATTTTTTGCCATTCAACAGCGGTGCAAAGACTGTATTTGTTCAGCTTCAGAGAACAGTCTTCAGTCACTTTTTGCTCATCACCAGTTTGAATCGGAGCTTGAGCGACTTGATAGTTAGGACGGGCGCAGCTGATTTGGGGGATGAATAGAGCTAAAACCAAAACTGTAACTAATTTTTCCATACGTTCTCCTTTTCTTCTTTTGTTTCACGTGAGATCACACAGCCAAGACTTCGCACAAGAGGTTTTTGAACTGATTTTCCTTGTCGAATATCATTCATGGCTGCTTTTAAATAATTTTCCTGAGCCTCGTCTCCAACATGCGAGTCTGTTACTCCACCAGAGAAAAGAACTTCGCCTTTAGAGGAGAGAATAAAAGCATGGGGAGTTTTAAAGGCCTTCAGCTGATCAGCCAACTTGGCCTTGGGATCATGAAGGACTGGGAAGGGGATTTCGCTTTTTTGAAAATGGGCTTGAACAATTTTTGGGTCCTCATCCTGGTTGGCATGAATGCCGATAAACTGAAAGTCAGCGTATTCTTCAGACATTTTCTTGAGAAGACCTTCGTGGCTTTCTGAGCAGGGGCAGCGAGCGGAAAGAAAGACCATGACAGTCCCTTTTTTCTCAGGTGCCAGGATCTGTTTTTCAAGACTTGAAGTTTTGATATTTTGAAGCTCCAAAGTTGGGGAAATCTGGATGGCCCCGAAAGCTGTCATCGAAAAAAGAATAAGAGCAAAAGTAATTTTTTTCATAAGAAACTTTCTCCTTCAAAAAGAAGAAAGTTTCAATGAGAGAAATCATATTGGAATCATTATTTTTGCTGCGCGGCGCATCCTAAGAGCTACCTTGCTCTTAGAATATCTTCAAAGCTTGGGCCGAAGAATTGACGAAGGACTCCGCCTTTCTCCATTTGGTCGCAAGCTTTAGTCAGAGCTTTTGTAATCGCTTGGGGGGCAAGGTGGAGAGGAGACTCTTTTTTGTATCGAACTAAGAAATCAAGTCGGTCATCACACTGTTTTTGGTTGTTCACAAATCGAAACTCAGCTTGATAAATCTTTTCCAGAAAGTCAGTGGCTTTTTCTTTTAATTCTTGGCGGATATATTGGATCTTTCGTTTTGAAACTTGAATTTCCTGCAGCTGAGAAGATGGGATTTGATTTTCTTTGAGGTCTTCCTTTTCATGTTTACGAGCTTCAACAATGGCTGATCGCTTTTTAATCACGCGCTGGATGCAGGCATCAGTATCCGTTCGAGTTGTGATCTTGGCGAGTTCATTCAAGTACGAAGCTCCGCAGGCAGCCCAGGCTCTTTCTTTGAAGTAACCTATTTCTTCTTGGCGCTTCACCTGGTTGGCGATTTCAGTTTTATTTTCGACGATCCAAGATACAATTTCTCGTTTCTGAGTCAGGTTCTGCTGAACCACATTCTTCGCTTCGCGAAAGGGCTCTTCGCAGTCTCGAGTTTTTTTAAACTCAAGTCCATTAAAAAGTTTTTCTTTGATAAAGTTGTATCGTTCAGGAGAAGTTTTCTTTAACTTATTAGGGGCAAAACGATAGGCCAGAAAACTTTCTGCAAAATCTTCGGCGTCATTCGTTTTAGCATATTGAGAAATAAACTTTCGTGGCATGGATTTCCACTCGGCTGTATCATCCAGCTTTGATCCGAGAATGTGGTCAAATTCATGTAAAATTACTGAAATACGCTCCATCTTCGATTTCTTATTCCACCCGTCAAAGATGTCCATTCGAGCATTGGCAAGAACCAGATCTCGATCCTCACCATATGACTTTAAAGAGTAGCCCTCGAGGAAATGAAGAAGGTGACGGTCTTTAATTGGTAATACTGTTGGCGGAAGGCTTTCCAGAGCAATTAAAATATCATCCAGTTCCGAGGCCTTCCAGTTTTGATAGTTGTCGGGTTGAAAATCCGCCTGTGGACTGGTGGTTAATCCAAATTTTGCATAAATATAGAGCATTCTGAGTCCGGTTTTCTTTCCATAAAGCTTTTCCATGGCGCACATGACTTTATCACAGCCAGCAGCATCTAAATCTTTTGGATCACGGGCTAGAATGCTAGGTTGATGAATTCCAGAGAAGATTTCAATAAGCTCTGGGATTTCGTCTTGAAAATGAACTCCACGGATTGTGGCATTCGCGCGAAGATCAGGGTCTGTGGTTTTTGCTTCAAGATATTCAAGCATCGTCTTTTCTGATGTGGGTTTTAAATCCATACAGGCAGCGTTCTGGGTGTCCTTTTCACTCACAGACCACCAATCAAGAGCTGAGCTTTGAACAGTGATCAATAAAGGGGCCATGAAGCCTAAAGTCAGTCTATTCATAAGAGAAAAATTCATACACTACTCCTGGAAAAGGAATTCGTCCTCAATGAGCAAGGTTTAGGCCAAAGTAGGCATGATCTAACCTATTGATCTTTATGTTGATTTAAACCTCAAGCCACTCCTTTTTAGGTCAATTGTCAGTCACTGTCTAAGAATGAGACACCTCTTCTTTTCTATACTTCTCTATACAGAGAGACCAACTTCGATTACAAAGAAGCCATGACAGCACAAACATTTTCCTCTCTCCCACTAAAGCCTGACCTGATTCAAGTTACTGAAGAGCTGGGCTACGCCACCATGACGCCGATACAGGTGGAAAGCCTTCCGCATTTACTTGAAGGAAAAGATCTGATTGGCCAATCAAAAACGGGCAGTGGAAAGACGGCAGCTTTTAGTCTGCCGATTCTGAACAAGATTCAGGTGGAGCAAAATCGTTACGGAGTGCTTCAGGCCATGATTCTTTGCCCCACTCGAGAACTCTCTGCTCAAGTTGTCAGAGAAATTCGAAAATTGGGACGCAAATTTGAAGGTCTTCAAGTCCTGCCACTGACAGGCGGAGTCCCTGGTCGAGATCAGGCTTTTGCCCTTGATCGTGGAGTGCATATTGTGGTGGGAACTCCGGGGCGAATATTAGATCACATTCGCCGAGAGCAAATGGATTTAAGTCAAATTCAAACTTTGGTGCTGGATGAAGCGGACAAAATGCTCGAAATGGGTTTTGAGGACGAGATTTCAGCGATCATCAGTGAACTTCCCCGAGATCTACAAACGGTTCTTTTTTCAGCGACTTTTCCTGAGGGGATTGAGCTTCTCAGTCAGCGATATCAAAAAAATCCAGTGAAAGTGAAAGTGGAAGACTCTGCTGAAACTTCTGATTTGATCCGTCAGCTTGTTTATGAGTTAGGAACAGAGGATAAGAAAAATATCCTGATGCGAGTTTTACAGCAACACGAGGCAGACTCAATTCTGATTTTCTGCAACACCAAAGCGGCTGTGACAAATCTGGTTGAGCTTTTACAAGATCAGGGTGTGGCCTGCGGAGGTCTGCAGGGTGATATGGATCAGCGCCAAAGAGATCTTTCGATGGCCATGTTTCGAAACGGAAGTTATAAAATTCTTGTGGCAACAGATGTGGCGTCTCGTGGGATTGATATTGGTCAATTAGAGCTGGTTATTAATTATGATTTCCCTTTGCAGCCCGAAGATTACATCCACCGTATTGGCCGAACGGGGCGAGCGGGCCGAAGTGGAACGGCTGTGATTTTTGTGGGGCCCAGTGAGAAATTTAAAATCTTTGAGGTCGAAAAGCAGGCCAAAGCAACTTTTGAAAGACCCAATTTAGGATTTAAGAATCAGCATGGTTTGCCCCCAGGTTATGGACAGGCAAAAATGCAAACACTCGTGATCGTAGCGGGTCGAAAAGACAAGCTTCGAGCTGGCGATATCTTAGGTGCTTTTACCGGGGATGGCGGTCTTCAGTCTTCAGAAGTGGGCAAGATTGAAATCCATGACACTTTCACCTATGTCGCAGTTTCCTCGATGTTGTCAAAAGAGCAGATTTCTCGCCTTTGCGAGGGAAAAATCAAGGGGAAAAAGTATCAGGTTCGGGCTTTAAATTAGCGAAGATGCTATAAGAGTTAAAGGAATCAGTCATATTTAAGTCAGACAATTTGCTCCCAAGGGGATAAAACGTAATCAGGAAGGCGTATCTGGGTCTTTCCTCCATAAAAACCATAGCACTCAATTGACTCATATTTTTGACTATATTTTTTTTGAAACGACTGAAATATCGCAAAATCCCTTTTGTCATAAGATTCGGACAAGGTCATCTTCGCAGCAAGCAATTTCTTTTTTTGCTCTATGATAAAATGAACGGGACTGCTTGTTTTTGATTTATAATATTGAATTTGCAATGGGAGCTGCTCTTTGTACGAGAGTTGCATTATCAATTCAGTATAAAACCATGTTAGCATCTTCCGCTCGAGTGAGGCCTCAAAAAAAGTGAGCAGTCCGGGATCGCATAAGTAGTATAACGGCTTGCCTGCAGAGCCAGCTAACGGCGCCACCTCAAAAATAACAAATAGCATTTTTAGAGCTAAGATATGATTTTGAATTTTTCTTGTTGTCACCCGAAGTTCTTTTGCTAAGTTGGCAACATTTGGTTCTGGCAAAGTGGCGAGTTGAGCTAGGATTTCATATGATAGTGCGGAATCTAATTTGAATTTGTTGATCTGATGAATATCGCGCTCACATGTCAATCGAACCCAATCCTCAAATAGACTTCTTCGTTCCTGATCGTTTTTAACTATAAATATTCCAGGAAAACCACCACGCTCGAGGTATTTAAATAAATCTGCTCTATTAATACGTACTTTTTTTTGTAAAAATGGGAACTGACTGACTTCATTCATTTCAAATTTCTTTGTTTCAGCAATGCCTAGGGGAAACATTCGAATTCTTGATAATCGTCCTGTTAAAGATTCTCGTATCTTTGTTTCATGAGAAAACTCTGTTGAGCCTAATATTAAGAAACGACCCGGGGTTCTCTTCTCGTCAACAATCCCTTTCATCTCATCAAATAAATCTGGGACTTTTTGAACTTCATCGATGATAAGTGGTTTTCCAGAATGAATACTTAAAAAAGTATTTGGATTTTTCTGAGCAAAATCTCGATTTTCCTTTAAATCAAGATTTTTATACTCAGAATGTTTTTCAAACTGAGGCACAATATTTTGGGCCAAATAACTTTTGCCACATTGCCGAGGTCCCTGAATAGAAACAATCGGTGAAAATTTTAATTTCTTTCTAAGAAGATTTACACAATGACGTTTTCTTTCGTGAGCTATAGACATGGCTTATAATAACACCCACCATAATGTATCGTCAATGTCAAAAAAGAGGGGGGTTCGATTTTAATTTGCCGATTGTGTTATAGGGAAGGATATATTCAGGCTAGAGCTCAATGCAATTATGAAGAATCTCAAAATGAGAAAAACAACTGAATAACTTCAGTTTGACATTAGTCCATCCGATAAGAGTCATATGAGAAACTGGATTTTTTCAGTGATAAATCTCATCTTAATCAAGATGAAATTTTCCAGTAAGATTTTCGTGAGCATGACGATGTGTCTTGCCATTACTTTTTCATTAAAGGCATTGGCTGTTTATCACATGATGTTCATGAAAAAGTTAACTGGCGGATCAGCATATTCTGTAACGATCTCATCAAATGTTCAAAATTTTAATTTGCGAAATACATTGATGGCAGCGCCTTACAACTGGAATGGAACAACACCTATCAGCGTACAGGTGACTGTAAATTCAGGTGTGTATGTTTGGAGTGATGATACCTCTATTGCTGCATTTGATACAGGCAGTATACCGGTGGGATCGAGTCTTACGATTATCAATAATGGATATATTATGGGCAAGGGTGGCATGGGTGGAGGCTATGAGAATTCTTGTGTCGGGCAGTCGGGTGGCTCAGCAATGAACCTCACTTTAAGTGCAGTCATCACATCAACGACGGGCTATATTGCAGGTGGTGGCGGTGGCGGTGGCGGATATATTCAGAGTGGAACGGTCTATCATGGTGGTGGCGGTGGAGCGGGTGGTGGTCGGGGCGGATTAGCTTATCATGCAAGCTATCCCAATTCGACTCCGGGACAGGGTGGGGCTATTGGTCTGTCTGGAACAAATGGAACATCAGACACTGGCTATAATTCAGGGGGAGGTGGCGGTCGTATTTTGCCTGGATCTACAACAACAGGTCCTTCACCTGCCATACAAGGTGGTTATGGTGGTAGTGCAGGCGGAACTGGCGCAGCCTACTTTGCAGGGAATACAGCAGGTGCAGGAGGAGGGCCTGGAGCCCAAGGTGGAAATGGTTTGGTGCCAACAATGGGTTATGCATCAGGGGGCGGTGGTGGTTGGGGTTCTGCAGGTGGATCGTCATATAAAAATGGAAGTACACTGATTTGTTCGGGTGGAGCTGGCGGCAAGGCCATCAACACCAATGGTAACGTTGTGACCTGGTCGGGTGGCTCACAACCAGCAACTGTGTACGGAGCTGTGAACTAACGTACTCCTAATACTACTGAACACGGTAACGATTCTACCTGTGTTTTTAAAATAGAGATATTCTCTCCACACCAGAATCAACTCGATTGTAATGGAACTCATTTTTAGCCTTAGTCGGCCGTTCGGCGCTTAACACAAACTAAAGTTTCAAAAATAATCTCTTCTCGCAAATTCCAACTTGAACACAATATTTTTGTCTCATAGCGAGAATCTTGGGACATTACACCCCAGTCTCTGGGTTCAAGAGTTCAAGTACACACCTTAAATTGCCGATAAGTAACATATGAAAAACTGGATGAGAAGCTGGATTTTTTCAGTGATAAATCTCATTTTCCTGTTGGGTATTTCCGCTTGCACAATTAATGGAAATATCGATTCCTCATTTTCTTCCATTAATCCCAAATTGCCAGATCAAAACACCATTATTGTCGGACGAGATTATACGATTGAACTTCCAAACTCTTATTGTCCTTGCACATTAACATCGCAATCTTCGAACTTAACAGCAAATAACAGTAATCATTCGATCTCGGCGACCTCAGCTGGGGTGGTTCGTTTTGATGTGACAGATGGGACAGGGCTGAGCAAATCCTTTGAGCTCACAGCAGTGGATGTTCTTGGGACCGGAGTTCCTGCGCTGACAAGAGTGGAACAAGCAGGAACATATCAAATCACACTGACTCAGGCAGGTCTTGGGGGATTAGGTCCTTTTGAGGTTTCTATTTATAGTGGTGGGGGCGGTGTCTCTGCGACGGGATTATTTACAGCTCCCTCAAGTTCTGGTTCTACGGTGATTTTGATTCGCGATTCATTGGGACAGACCTACAATATGAATTTTGATATTTATCCGACATTTAATATTGGTTCAACTGCGCCAGCGATCACCACAGGAAACACAACAACGATTTCAGGTTCTGGGGCTTATGGTGGATACACTTACACTTTAGTCAGTGGCCCTGGTTCAGTAAATGCGACCACTGGAGTATATACGCCTGCTGGTCCTGGGGTGGCTGTGATTCGAGTGACCGATGCTCAGGGGATCAGTCGAGAGACGACACTTACGATCACTGATGTTTTAGCGATTAGTCCAAGCTCAAAAACAGTGGCGGTGAATAACTCTGTATCCTTTTCTGCGAGCGGAGGAGTCGCTCCACTGGTTTACTCCATTGTTAGTGGTGGTGGGTCGATAAACTCATCAACAGGAGTCTTTACTGCTCCTGCAGGTTCAGGATCAGTCACAGTTCGTGTGACTGATGCCATTAATAACACCAGTGATGCTGTTATGACGGTAAATCCTGCTCTGCAAATTTCACCGGCTTCGATTACATTAGCAGTGAATAACTCGACGACGTTTACAGCTACGGGCGGAGTAGGGACCTACACTTATTCGATTCAAAGTGGTGGTGGGTCGATTAACTCAGCAACAGGTGCATTTATTGCTCCAGCAAGTTCGGGTTCTGTTACGGTTCAAGTAGCAGACACTCTCGGAAATACGAGCGACGCTGTTGTGACGGTGAACCCAGCACTGCAAATTTCACCGGCTTCGATTGCATTAGCGGTTAATAACATTCACACATTTACAGCCAGTGGCGGAGTGGGGACTTACACTTATTCGATTCAAAGCGGTGGCGGAACGATAAACTCAGCAACAGGAGTCTTTACTGCTCCCGCAGGTGCAGGTTCAGTCACAGTTCGTGTGACTGATGCTCTGAATAACACCAGTGATGCTGTTGTGACGGTGAACCCCGCGCTGCAGATATCACCAACTGCGAAGACATTAGCAGTCAATAATATTCACACATTTACAGCCAGTGGTGGAGTGGGGACCTATGTTTACTCTGCTAGCGCAGGCAACATCAATTCTGCCACGGGTGAGTTCACAGCTCCTGCAACATCGGGTTCAGTAAGCGTTACCGTAACGGATTCACTCAGTAACACCTCTCAAGCGACTGTCACTGTGAATCCCGCTCTTTCAATCACTCCCACAACAGTAACTTTGGCGACGGGGAACACACAGAGCTTTGCGGGCGTCAATGGAGTTTCTCCTTATCAATTTAGTATGTTATCGGGTACAGGTTCCATTCATCTAACGTCAGGGCTTTACGCAGCTCCGCCCACAACGGGGACGGAAATTGTTCGAATTACAGATTCGCTTTTCAACACTTCAGATGCGACAATCACTGTTGTCCCCCAGCCAAGTTTGAGTATTAACTATTCAACAATTGCCCTGAATAACACAGCAACAGTGACTGCAAGTAACGGAGTTCCCCCCTATACGTATTCGATTCAAAGTGGTGGGGGTTCGATCAACGGATCAACAGGAGTTTACACTCCGGCCTCGACGGGTGCGAAAGTTTTAAAAGTGACAGATTCAAAGGCAAATACAGCCACCGTAAATCTTACTGTAAATGCCGCTTTGGCGATTAGCCCGGCATCACCAACCTTGCAGATCAATGCAGGGCAAACTTTTACGGCTAGTGGAGGAGTGGGCTCATACACATATTCCATTGCGAGTGGTGGTGGAACAATTAACTCTTCTTCTGGCGCTTATACTGCACCTGGCACGACGGGATCAGCAACAGTGCGTGTGACCGATGCTTTGGGAAATACAAGTAATGCGAGCATTACGATTATCGATACGATTTATGTGACAATCTCATCTCATGTGCAGAATTTTAATTTAAGAAACGTATTGATGGCAGCTCCTTACAACTGGAACGGGACAACTCCCATCAGCGTGCAGGTGACTGTCAATGCGGGAGTGTATGTTTGGAGTGATTCGACGGCGATTGCGGCATTCGATACGGGATCATTTCCTGCGGGCTCTAATCTCACACTCATTAATAATGGATATATTATGGGAAGAGGAGGTAATGGAGGAAATTCCCCTGGTGGCGCTGGTGGCGCTGGTGGAAATGCACTAAATATTTTAGCGCCTATAACTTGTTCAACTTCAACAGGATATATATTGGGTGGTGGTGGTGGTGGTGCAGCATCAGAAGGCGGAGCAGGTGGTGGCGGAGCAGGAGGAGGTATGGGTGGAACAAGTAATACTTCAGGCGGGTCTGGAGGAAGCATAGGAAATGTAGGAAGTAATGGAGTACTAGGTTTAAATACAACTGCTGGAGGAGGAGGAGGAAGAGTTGTTTTAGGTAGTGGTGGAGCTCAGAGTTATGTTTATGCGAATGTGATATATAATGCAGTTTATATTGTTGGAAATGGAGGCGGAGCAGGAGGAGGGGGAGGAACTTGGGCAGTTGGAACAGCATCTGAACCCTCACAAGGGTGGGGAGGAGCAGGAGGTTCAACTTCTTCAGGATCTAATGGAGCAGTTTCGGCAACGGTAGCTACATTTCCAAGTGGTGGAAATGCAGTAGCAGGTGGGGGAGGAGGAGGTTGGGGTGCAGCGGGAGGTTATGGTTATAGTTATGGTAATGCTTGGACTTCAGGATTATATAATTATAATTCAGGAGCTGGCGGTAAGGCGATCAATACCAATGGCAATACGGTCACATGGTCCGGTGGCTCACAACCCGCGACCGTGTACGGAGCTGTGAATTAATCTTAATCAACTACTCGCACTTGTGTAATGTTTCAGAGCGTAATTCCAGAATTTTGTTGTGAGCCATAAGAAAAATCCAGAGACAAATCCAATCCAAATAAAAAGTCCAACTTCAGGGGGATCAAGCAGAGCTCGTGCGGGAACGCTCGCGGTTGCGGCCAAGGGGATGATTGTCAGCACAATGTATCTTAAAAAGGGGGCATACATTTTATCAGGTCGAAGGCCTAATCGGGTGATTTGATACCAGGCAAACTGGAGATAGTCAGCGCGGGTGACAATAACTGAGACAGTGGAAACGAGCATTCTCAGTGAATAGGTGGTGATCACAGCGATAGGAAGTAAAAAAATCAACCAGGCCAGCCTGATCCATTCAAAATTTTCAAGACTGATAATTGAGTAGATTAACCAAGAGGTTCCAATAATCAGATTTCCCAACATGGCTGTCGAGGTTCTTTGTAGGCTCATCATGAACTGCGAACTGACAGGCTTAGTCAGCAGAAGATCCATATCGCCTTTTCGAATTTTCTCAGTCATGCTGTCTAGATTCGCTTGAAATAAGACCATGTAAATTCCATCCACGATAAAAATGAGACCTAGGAAAACTCGCATCTCAGGCAAAGTCCATCCTCCAATTTTATCAGAAAATTGAAACAGAGTTTCAAAAGTCACGATCTGAGCCACATACCAAATCACATCAGTCAGAATTCGACTCAGGAAATTCACTCGGTATTCCATGTCGGCAATAAAACTGGTGCGGGCAAAAGAAAGAAAGAGCCGAAGATATTTCATCAGGCCCCCGTCCCTGAGTACGAGGACAAGCCTTTTTTCCAAAGTCCAATACTGATCACAGCAAAGATAAATATTCCGACTGTTGTTGAGAGAAATCCCTGCATCAGCGTTTCATGGCTGACCCGTCCGGTGAGATAACCTACTGGAAGATAAACTCCGCTCGAAAAAGGGAGGTTGATTATAATGGACTTCAGTGGTTCAGGTAGAAGATCTAAGGGGAAAAGCTCTCCGCAAAGAACCCAGAGAGTTAAATTTTTTGCCACAGTGAAAGAGTGGATTTTGTTCAGATGAAAAGCAAAGGTAGCAACACAAAAACTTGTCAGGTGCAGAAAAAATAAATAATAAGTGACCAGCCCAAGGGCTAAGGGAATCTTTGAGTAATCAAAGGGCAGGCCGAAGATCCAAGTTACGGTCAGGGGAATTGAAAGAGAGATCAAGGTCGTGACAATTTTGTAGCCTAAAAATTGAGAAAGATGGGACTCAAAAAATGAAATAGGTCGAACGAGAAGACTGTTGATCGTTCCTGATTCAATGTCTTCGATCATTCGAAATTCATACATCCAGTTAATCGAAATGCGGGTTACAAAAGCCGTCCACAGAGCGTAAGCAAGATAAGAATTTTGAGCGTATCCACCGATTTCAGTTTTGCCCAAGGTGTGAAAAAGAGAATACCACAAAGTGACTTCGATTCCAGCGGCGATCATGGGTTGCAGGATGGCATCGATAAAATAATTCAGTCGATACTCAAGATTTGAGAGTACGGCTAATTTAAAAAAAGCTTTATTGCGCTTCCAAAAACGCATGAATGCTGTCTTCAAAGTCGGCCTCTTCTATTTTTAAATTTTGAACTCCGCTGATTTGTGTGATCTGAGTGAGCGCAATTTGAAGTTCTTCATTAGAGATTTGAATGGAAATTTCTTGGGTTCCTTTTGTTAGATTTTGGCTAGCAATGTGGAGATCTTTATCTAAGGGCTCAGAAAGTGAAAAACTGATTTTCTGATAGGTTCTCGATTTTTTTGTAAAGTCCTTCACAGTTCCATCGTAGACCATTTTGCCTTTGCTGATTAAAAGTAATCTGTCTGAAAGCTTGGCAATGTCGTCCATATAATGACTGGTCAGAATAATGGTGGGTTTTTTTTCTTTCGCGTATTCAGCGAGAAACTGACGAATAGAAGTTTGAGCGACGATATCAAGGCCGATGGTTGGCTCATCGAGGAAAAGAACTTTCGGTTCATGAAGTAGGGCCCCAATGATTTCCATCTTCATACGCTCTCCAAGGCTCAGACGTCGCAGCTGTGTTTGAAGAACATGCTCGGCTTTTAGAATTTCAGCAAGATGGTGTATGCGTTTGATGGCTGTGGCTTTGTCGATGTCATAGATGTCAGCCAAGAGCAGATAGCTATCCATCGGAGAAATATCCCACCAAAGCTGGTTCTTTTGACCGAGCAGGATGCTCATTTGTCTTAAGTAGTCGTGCTTTCTTTCCCATGGAGTATAGCCTAGAACCTGGGCTGTGCCCGAAGAGGGGTGAATGAGGCCTGAGAGCATCTTGAGTAGCGTGGTTTTTCCGGCTCCGTTTGCTCCCACGAGTCCAACGATTTGTCCTCCTGCGATTTGCAAGTCAGTCGGAGCAAGGGCAACTTTTTCTTCGTATTGGCGATCCCAAAAGCCTTTAATGCTTTCCAGGATGCCCTCTTTTTTCTTATATGTTTTATAGACCCGCGAGAGGCCTTTGGTTTCAATGACAAGTTCGCTTTTATTCGCGTTCGCAGTTTGCATTTGGTGATTCTGCGATGAGGATCAATTTCAGTCAAGAGAAGTCTGCTCAATATCTGGAGATGAAAATGCAATTAAATTTGATTCCTCAAAGTGACTTAAGAGCAATTAAGGCTAGAAGCTTTGGGGGTTCAAGCCTTAAGAAAAGAAGAAAGGTGGCAAGACCTCTACGAGAAGGACTTATTCATCACGTGGTTTTTAAATCAAGAAAAGCAGTCGGGAAGTACTCGTTTTACACGCATAAGAAGCTGGTTCGCGCTTTATTAAAAGAGCGGTCTCAAAAATATTTTGTTGAGATTCTTGATTTTGTGAATATGGGGAATCATCTTCATCTCAAAGTTCGATTTAAAGATAAGAAGCGGTTTCAGAATTTTTTAAGAACTTTTGCTGCTCTCTTAGCTCGAAAAATCACAGGAGCTCATCGAGGAAGAAAACTTTCACTCAGTCGAACTGAAGGCAAGTCGAAGTTCTGGGATGGGTTGGTCTTTACAAGAATCTTAACGTCAAAAATAGAAGAGCTGGGTTTAAGAGGATACTTTGAAGGTAATCATCGGCAGAGAGAACTTGGATATCAGGAAAGAGAAAATTATCTTACACAATGGAATCAATTTTTGTATCGACTCCGGCAACGTAAAGCGAAAATTCTAACAATTTGAACTGATCAGTGAATCAAGTCCTAGATTTCCACAACCTCTTTAATCTCAGGAATCAGTTCCTTCATGCGGGCTTCGATGCCTTGCTTAAGGGTTCGAGATTTACTGGGGCAGCCTGCGCAGGCGCCTTTCATCTTGACGAACAAAACTCCGTCTTGAAAGTTGCCATAAACCACGTCTCCGCCATCAAAGGCCACAAGGGGACGGACATGGGTATTGAGAGCTTGTTTAATTTTTTTGACCAAAGGGCTGTCGTTCGAAGAAGTGTCATCAGTGGCTGTAGATTCTGCCTCTTCGTATCGGATCAAAAGGGGTAAGCCGTCGGCTAAATGTTCGCGGATGAGGTTGGCTAAAGGCTCAGCTAAAAAATCCCATTCGACCCAATCTTGTTTGGTGACGGTGACGAAGTCAGGCCCGATCATCACGGCACTTGTCCAGGGGAAGCCAAAGATCTTTGACGCAAGAGGAGAGTTCTCGGCCTCTGAAGAGTCTTTAAAATCAAAGGTCTCTTCAATGAGTTTTTCTGAGAAGATGAACTTCATTGAGGCTGGGTTTGGGCTTTTTTCGTATCGAACTTGGATTTTATGAGAATTAGACATAGCGTCGTTATGCAGTCCAAATGGTATAAGGTCAATGAAAGCCTTGATTTGAATGGTAAAAAACAATAGTCTTTCGACCGTCAAAAACATCAAAGAAGGATAGGGATATGACACCAAGAGTTAGAGAAATTTTAAGTTGGTATGGATCAGATAATCCAGGGGTATTAACAAATCTTGCTCGCATGATGAATCATGGTCGACTGAAAGGCACAGGTAAGATGGTCATTCTTCCTGTGGATCAGGGTTTTGAACATGGACCAGCTCGCAGTTTTGCGAAAAATCCAGATGGATATGATCCCCACTATCATTTTGAGTTGGCGATTGAGTCAGGTTGTTCTGCCTATGCAGCTCCGCTGGGGTTTATCGAAGCTGGCGCTCGAGATTTCGCAGGAGAAATTCCATTGATTTTGAAAATCAACAATTCAGATACTCTTTTCTCAAATAAATCTCCCATTTCTGCCTTGAGCTCAAACATTGATGATGCTCTTCGATTAGGTTGTGCAGGAATTGGATTTACTATTTATCCAGGATCATCTGAACGTAAGCAAATGTATGAAGAAATTGCTGAGGCTTCACGAATGGCCAAGCAAGCAGGTCTTGCTGTGGTGATGTGGTCTTACCCTCGTGGTGAGCAACTTTCAAAAGAGGGGGAGACTGGCATTGATGTTATTGCCTATGCTGCGCAAATTGCAGCCCAGTTAGGTGCGCACATTATTAAAGTCAAGCCACCAACAGCTCACATTGAGCAAGATGCGGCCCGTAAGGTCTATGAAGCTCAAGGGATTAAAGTAACAACTATGGCAGACCGTGCTCGTCACGTGGTTCAGTCGTCATTTAATGGAAAACGAATAGTGATTTTCTCTGGTGGTGAGGCAAAAGGCACAGAAGATCTTTTGAAAGAAGTCACTGAGCTTGCGCGCGGTGGTGCCTTTGGTTCAATCATGGGACGAAATGCTTTCCAAAGACCGAAAAAAGAAGCCATTCAATTACTCAATCAAGTTCAAGATATTTTTGCTGGAAAGCCATTATGAGCGAAAATCCGTTAAGAGCCGAGAAAAGAAGAAAGCTGCATGAGCTCAAGGCTGCAGGAATCAATCCTTTTCCCTACGCTTTTGAAAGACAAGGTTCTTGTGGTGAGCTGAGAGCTCAGTACGAGACGAAACTGCAAGCAGGGGAGAAGGTCTTAGACTCGCATTTTCAGTTAGCAGGTCGATTGATGACCTTGCGAGCGATGGGCAAGGCCTCTTTCTTTAATCTTCAAGATCAAAGTGGAAACCTTCAGGTTTATGTCAAGCCAGAAGAGCTGGCAGAGATTGAAAAGAAAGCTTTTGATCTTGTCGATCTTGGAGATTTTGTCGGTGTTCACGGATATATTTTTAAAACTCAAAAAGGTGAGCTTTCGCTTTACTGCAAAAAATTTGAAATTTTGACGAAGACTCTAGAACCATTGCCTGAAAAATTTCACGGAATTGCAGATGTTGAAATCAAATATCGTCATCGACATTTGGATTTGATCTCAGATGCGGATTCTCGAAAAGTTTTTGAATCCAGGTCGAAAATCATTCGCGAAATTCGAAAGTTCATGGAAGGTAAAGGCTTTCTCGAGGTGGAAACGCCGGTTCTTCAGCCCATTTACGGCGGAGCTGCGGCCCATCCTTTCTCGACTCATCACCGGGCTCTCGATATGAAGCTCTATATGAAAATCTCTCCAGAGCTTTATCTGAAGAGATTAATCGTAGGTGGATTTGAGAAGGTATTTGAGATCGGTAAGAACTTTAGAAATGAAGGCATTGACCGAACTCATAACCCTGAATTCACCATGATGGAGTGGTACGAGGCTTATACCGATTACAACTATCAAATGAACCAATTTGAAGAGTTGGTTGCTCACTTGGCAAAAACTTTAACTGGTTCAACAAAAGTCATGTTTCAGGGTAAAGAAGTGGATTTTACTCCGCCATGGAGAAGATTAACGGTCTTAGATGGAGTCAAGCAATACGCTGGAATTGATCCAGATCAGATCTCTGATCAAGAACTTTTCCAGGTTTGTCGCAAATCAGGATCGGATATGGAGAAGCCTCTCTCAAGAGGTGAGATGTTCATGGAGCTTTTTGAGCTGACTTGTGAACAGCATTTGTGGCAACCCACATTTGTGATGGACCATCCAGTGGAGATTTCTCCGCTGACAAAGATTCATCGAAAAAATAATAAACTTGTTGAGCGATTTGAGCCCTTTGCAGCTTGTATGGAAATCGGCAATGCTTACTCAGAATTAAATGATCCTGAAGAACAATATCAGCGTCTAAAAGAGCAAGAATCAAAACGAACCGTGGATGAAGAAGCTCATCCGATGGATGAGGACTTTGTTCTTGCTATTGATGCGGGAATGCCGCCGACTGGTGGTGTGGGTCTGGGGATTGAGCGGATCGTGATGCTTTTGACGGATCGTCCAAGCATTCGAGATATTATTCTCTTTCCGACAATGAAGATTCATAAATGATGAAGTTTGTAGGCCTGATTATTCTATTTCTGATGGTGGCTTGTCAGTTAACACCCACCAAAGTGTATGAAACTCAGCCTGTGACAGAAAAATCAGGTCAAGAAATTCCAGCTGGAACAATCATAATTGATGCACGTCCGGCCTTTGAATATTCATTAGCTCATTTAAATGGTGCTCTTCCCATGAGATGGGAGGACTTTACTCAAAGAGAAGAACCTTTTTTGGGAGTTCTAGACATCGATCAATTCTTTCACGCACGAAGACTGGCTAGATTAGGGATCAAGCAAGATTCCCCGGTTCTTGTTGTCGGACGTGGGTTGCAGGGCGAAGGAGAGGAAGGACGACTGGCATGGACTCTGAGGGTGTTGGGGATGAAAAATGTTTCCTTTGCACACATTGATTCATTTTCATTGCCGCTGACAAAGAGTGAGGCTCCGCCTCGAGAAAATGTGTCGATATGGAGGCCCACTTTCGATGAAAGTCTGATCATTACAAGAGAAGAATTCTTGACTTCCATAATGAAGGCCAAGGGGACCTTTGAGGCTCCAGTAGTGATTGATGTTCGCACAGAAGCTCAATACTTAGGCAAAGATTCGAATTATTATTCACTTCATGCTCCAGATCTTGGGGCAGTGAATATACCTTGGACTGAGTTTTTGACACGAGAAGGTCGAGCAAATACTCAAATTAAGGACCGACTTCAATCTGTTGGGATTGATCCCAACAAAAAAATTATTTGTTTAGATGAAAAAGGCGTGCGCTCAGCAACAGTAACCCTTATTCTCAGAGAGTTGGGTTATCCAAAAGCCACCAATTTTGCTGGCGGGTATATGTTGTTGATGGGAAAACGTTAAATGGGAAAAATCGTTTCATTATCAGAGGCAATTAGTAAAGTTCAATCGAACAAAAGAGTTTTCATTCACGGAGGGGCAGCAACGCCAAAACTTCTTGTCAGTGAATTGATGAGTCAGGCCAAGGGACTTAAAAATATTGAGGTCATGCATCTGCATACTCATGGTGAGCCGGTTTATGCGAAGCCAGAGTATAAGGAAACATTTCGAGTGGCGAATCTCTTCGTGGGTGCCAACATGCGACCTTACTTAGATATGGACCGAGTGGATTATCTGCCTTGTTTTTTGTCTGAGATTTCATCTCTATTTACAACGGGTCGTCGAAAGCCAGATGTTGCTTTAATTCATGTATCTCCTCCTGATCGTCATGGTTTTTGTTCGCTGGGAACAAGTGTGGATGTGGCTCGTGCGGCCGTGGACACGGCGGATTTAGTCATTGCACAGGTGAATCCCAATATGCCTCGGATCCATGGGGATGGAAATATTCACGAATCTAAAATTCATTTCATGGTTGAGTGTCACGAGCCTATGGATCAAGTTAAAGGAAAGCCTTTGACAAGTGTTGAGCTCGAGATTGGAAAACATGCGGCCTCTTTGATCGAAGATGGAGCGACTCTGCAGATGGGAATTGGATCAATTCCAGATGCAGTTCTGGCAAGTTTAAAAAATCATAAAAATTTGGGCATTCACACCGAGATGTGGTCAGATGGGGCCCTTGAGTTGATTCAAAAAGGTATTGTGAATAACTCAAAAAAGTCTTTCCACCGAGGAAAAACAACGGCGGCCTTTGTGATGGGCACTCAGAAACTTTATGACTTTGTAAATGATAATCCAGCAGTGATTTTACTTGAAGCTGGTTATGTGAATAATCCCAGAAATATTGCTCGAAATAAGCGAGTCACAGCTATTAACTCGGCTGTTGAGATTGATTTAACCGGACAGGTCTGTGCTGACTCGATCGGCTCTCATATTATTTCTGGAGTGGGTGGACAGATTGACTTTATTCGCGGAGCTTCATTGTCAGAAGGTGGGAAACCTATTATTGCCCTTCCATCTCGCACGAATAAGGGACTTAGTCGAATTGTGACTCAGTTGAAGCAGGGGGCAGGAGTTGTGACAACCAGAGCCCATGTTCATTTTGTTGTCACAGAGTACGGAGCTGCAGATTTGTTTGGAAAAACAATTCATGAAAGGGCTCTTGCTTTGATCGACATTGCGCATCCTGATGATCGAGAAAAATTGTCTCGAGATTGGCATGAGCTTGTGCGGAACACTTGCCATCGCTAGCCTTTAAGTTTCATAATGAATTTTAATCATTCTAGGAGATTACTATGAGTAAAGCCATGCCGACAATTTCAAAATTCATGACCACTCTTCCTCATACTGTGGGAACTGATACAACTTTAGACAAAGCAGAAAAAATGATGAATGAGTATCGGGTTCGACATCTTCCTGTGCTTCATGGGGGAGAGCTCGTAGGTATTCTCACAGACCGTGATATTAAAATGGTTGAGACCTTTAAAGATGTGAATCCAAAAGAAGTTAAAGTTGAGGATGCTTACACTCCAGACCCATTTATTGTGAGCCCTCATTCTCCATTAAGTGAAGTGTGTGATCAGATGGCGCACCATAAGTACAGCTGTGTTCTTGTTGTTGATAACAAGAAGCTGGTTGGTATTTTCACATGGGTGGATGCTTTAAATGCCATGAAAGAGCTTCTGGGTCAGAGATATCATTCTTAATTTGAGACAGGTCCTGTTTTAACTTGAGAAAAGATCCTTAATTTATTGTTGTTTTTCATTTGCTTCATGAGAGCCGTTAAGCTTTCACGGTCTTCGCCGATAGAGTAAAGAGATTTAGAGGTATGACCGTGGAAAACACTAAACCAATGATTGTCTGTATTGATGATGAGAAAGATTTGCTGGATTCTCTCGAAGAGGTTTGTCTGGGGATGGGCCTTGATGTGAACACATTCCTTGATGCAAAATCTTTTTTGCAGCAGATTGATCAGGTTAAGCCATCAGTTATTGTTTCAGATATTAATATGCCCGACATGGATGGATTTGGTTTGTTGGCCGAGCTTCGCTCGGCGGGAGTTCAAACTCCATTTCTTTTTTTAACTGGAAATGCGACTCGTGATAACCTACGATACAGTGTTGTAGGTGGCGGATTTGATTTTTTGTCCAAGCCGATTAGTATCATGGAGTTTGAAAAAGCCATTCGAAAAGCGCTCGCCTTTGGTCCCGTAGATTATTCAGATAAGCTTAAGGGAATAATTTCAAAATACGTGAAGCCGAAGATAGCTTAATTGAAAATTAATCTTCATACATTTTTTGTGACTTTTTGTCTCGAAAATCGGTAGTCTATATTCCGAATGACATATATTTTTAGCGTGTCATTTCGTTGATTCAAAATTAGAATAATAACGAAACGATATTTACAGCCATCAAGGACGATGTATGAGTGATGATTCCATTGTGAAGGAATTTGTGATCGAATGTCTTGAGGGATTGAGTCAATTGGACGTTGACTTTGTGACTCTTGAGACTGCGCCAGATGACAATCAAATTTTATCTCGAATTTTTCGAAATATCCATTCTGTCAAAGGAGCGGCTGGCTTTCTCGCCTTTCAAAAATTAGAAGCTTTAGCTCATGCCGGTGAAAATGTTTTAGGCCGTTTGCGTGATGGTAACTTGAAGCTCACCGCTGAACGAACCACAGTCCTTCTGGCAATGGTTGATGCCATTCGAGAGATGCTCAATCAAATTGATCAGACAGGAAAAGAGGGCGATGGGGATTATTCGGCCTTAGTTCATCAACTTAAGGAAATCTATCAGGTCAAAGAAGATACGGTGATCCCAGCCCCACTCAATGCACCAGCAGTGAATGTTGAATCAGTTGAGAAAACTATAGCTCAAGCGCAAGCTACCGCCGTTGATTCAAACATTCGTGTTAATGTTGAGGTTCTGGATAAGTTGATGAATTTAGTTGGCGAGTTGGTTCTGGTTCGCAATCAGCTGTGCCAGTCTCCCGAAAAAAATGAGGACCCTCAGCTTGGAGCCTCTTATCAGAGGTTAAACGCAATCACGTCAGAGCTACAAGAGGGCATCATGAAGACCCGAATGCAGCCAGTGGATAATATTTTCGGAAAATTCCCCCGAATAGTAAGAGATCTCTCTTCCGCTTGTGGAAAAAAAGTTCACCTTGAGGTCTCAGGACGAGAAACTGAACTTGATCGATCTGTCATCGAGGCTATTCGGGACCCGCTGACACATTTGATCCGAAATGCGATTGATCATGGAATTGAAAAGCCTGATCAGAGAATAGCAAAAGGAAAATCTCAAGAGGGGACTTTACAGCTAAAGGCCTATCATGAGGGTGGCTTGGTGAATATTGACATTATTGATGATGGCAATGGAATTGATCCGGACCGAGTGAAGAATAAAGCGATAGAAAAGGGAATCGTCAGTTCAGAAGAAGCTGAGAAGATGAGTGAGCTAGAAGCTGTTCGTCTAATTTTTAAACCAGGATTCTCAACGGCAGAGCAAATCACCAACGTATCAGGGCGCGGGGTGGGAATGGATGTTGTGAAATCCAATATCGAAAATATTGGAGGGCTGGTTGAGATTGATACTGTACTGGGTAAGGGCTCGGCATTTAAGATTAAGATCCCTTTAACTTTAGCTATTATCCCAGCTATGATCGTCCGATCTCATCAAAATCGGTTTGCTATCCCGATGAGCAGTCTTGTTGAACTACTTCGGGTGGAAAAGGGGCAATCCATCGAGATGGTTCATGGAGCTCCCGTCTATCGATTACGGGGACAGTTGCTGCCCCTACTTTATTTAGATAAAGAATTAAAGCTCACTCAAGACGTCAGTTTTTCTAAGGCAACGAACATCGTTGTCCTGCTTGTCGGAGATCGACACTTTGGACTTGTTGTTGATCAGATCCATGACACTCAAGAGGTTGTTGTTAAACCTATGGGAAAGCAGCTAAAGAGTGTCAATGTGTTTTCAGGAGCAACAATACTCGGGGATGGGCGAGTTTGTCTTATTCTCGATGTGATCAATTTGGCCAAGAGATCTCAAATCGTATCTGAAGCTGCTCAGAGAGTCGAACGCAGCGGACAGAATTCGCACGATGTTCTTAGCCAGGAACAGATGTTGGTAATTGCTCAAAGTCCTGGCAATGGCCGATTGGCTATTCCCTTTGAGTATGTTGCACGGCTTGAAAAATTCGAACGCACAAAGACTGAAAAACTAGGGGATCGGACGGTGATTCAGTATCGAGGTAAAATTCTTCCTTTAATCTCATTGACCGAAATTTTACCAGAGCGTCGCAGTCCTGAGCGTCTTGAAATGGCGGGCGGACTACCGCCAGATCCTGAGTTGATGGATGTCGTCGTTTTCCATCATCAAAAAGGATCTGTGGGTGTTGTTGTTGATCGGATTATCGACATCGTTGAGCAAGAGGTTAAAGATATGAGTCCCTCAAGTCGTGCGGGAGCTAAGGGATGTTTCATATTGAATGATCGGGTCACAGAAATTCTTGACGTGGATTTTATTGTTGATCGAGGCAGTCTTGGTGCCAAAGGTGAGGTTGCAATATGAAAACGCAATTAAGTACATTTTATTTGGGGCCATATTTTTTTGGGCTAGATGTGAAACGCGTTCAAGAAATTATTCGTTTTCATGAGATATCACCAGTTCCCTTAGCGCCGCCAGTGATCTCTGGGTTGATTAACCTACGTGGAGATATTGTGACAGCCATTGATTTGGGACTTCGACTTGAAATTGAAGAGGATCGAGTGATTGATAAAGAAATGCAGATGAATGTCGTCATTCGCACTGAGGAAAATTCGGTCTCCTTAGTTGTTGATCGAGTTGGAGATATTATTGAGGTGGAAGAGGGCCAATATGAGAAACCACCCGAGACACTTAAGGGTTCTGCAAAAGAGTTGATCGTGGGGACTTATAAGCTCGAAGATCGTCTGCTTTTACTCTTGGATATAGATAAGATTATACAGATTTAATTAATAAAACATGGAGAACATATGTCATCAATGAGACTTACAGATAGATTCGGCATCACAGAGGAAAACCTTGGCATACGTCGAGAGTGGATTCGATTAACTCAAGAGGAGCGCAAGACTATGGAAAAACTGATTCCTTGGTCTGAAAAGATTGCTGGCCCTTTGGTTAAAGAATTCTACGACTGGCAGTTTGAGTTTCCAGGAACAAGATCTTTTTTTGAAAAATATGCCCAGATGAAGGGCATGAAGCTTGAGGATTTAAGGAATCACCTTGAAAAATCTCAAACTGGATATTTTCTGTCAATGTTCTCTGGGGCGAAAAGTAATTGGGGTGCTGAATATTTTGATGGCCGACTTAAAATTGGTATGGTTCATGATAAAATCGATTTGCCATTTAAGTGGTATATCGGCTCCTACGCTGAATACCAGCGTTTGATCTATGCAGCATTGAAAAAATCATTTAAAGACCAGGCTTCAGTTCAAAAAGCCTGGGAAGCTATTTCAAAAGTACTGAATTACGATATGCAAGCAGTGGGGGACTCATTCTTCCTCAGTACACTTGAGTCCATGGGGCTAAGTATTGACAGCGTTAAGGTCACTGGAAAAATGGACAAGACCGAGGCTGTTGGTGAAATGAAAAAAAGTTTAGGTGTATTGGTCAATCAAGCATCTGCCCTGTCTCAAGGAGAATTGAATAATCCCATTCTTCAAATCAAAATTCCAGGACGTATGGGTGATGCTTTTGCTGGAATGGTTTCAAATATTGCTTCGGCAATGTCTCAAATTGCGCAGGGAGCCCAATCACTTCGTTCTTCTGCAGATGAGTTGGGATCACTCAATGATAAAATGAGTTCAAATGCGGATGTGACTTCACAACAAGCCAATATGGTCTCAACTGCGGCTCAAGAAGTGAGCTCAAGTATTCAGACTGTTGCTGCGGCTTCAGAGGAAATGAATGCCAGCATTAAAGAGATTGCCAAGAACGCAAGCGAAGGTGCCCGTGTGGCCAACTCGGCAATGAAGATTGCCGATGAAACTAATAAGATCGTCAGCAAGCTTGGTCAAAGCAGTCATGAAATTGGAAAAATCATCAAGGTGATCACGACGATTGCTGAACAGACAAATCTTCTCGCTCTAAATGCAACAATTGAAGCCGCCCGCGCCGGAGAGGCTGGAAAAGGGTTTGCTGTTGTTGCAAGTGAGGTGAAAGAGCTTGCTCGTGGGACTGCGAAAGCCACTGATGAAATTGGTGAAAAAATTGATGGGATTCAGACGGACATTAAGAGCGTGGTGGAAGCTATTGGTCAGGTTTCAAAGGTCATTAGCCAAATTAATGATTTTCAAAACTCAATTGCAACTGCTGTTGAGGAACAGGCCGCGACCACTCGAGAAATCGGACGAAATGTTCACGAAGCAGCTCAGGGAAGTGCCGAGATTGCTCAAAATATTACAGGCGTTGCAAAAGCTGCTCAGAACACCTCGATTGCAGCAGGAGATAGTCGCAAGGCCTTTAATGGTCTAGCAAAACTGGCGACTGATCTTCAGGCAACAGTGGCTAACTTTAAGATGTAGAATTTATGAAGAAAAAAGTTCTTGTTGTTGATGATATGGCGATTGTCAGAAAGCTGCTGACTGATTTGATATCAGAAGATCCCCAGCTGGAAGTGGTTGGGGTTGCCGCAGATGGAAAGATTGCTTTATCTAAACTGGGCCAATTAAAACCAGATATTGTCATTCTCGATGTTGAGATGCCAGAGATGAATGGCCTTGAGACTGTGCAGAATATTCGAAAGATTGATGCTCGCATTCCGATTGTGATGTTTTCAGCAGTAACAATGTCCGGAGCTCAGGTCACACTGGATGCTTTAAACTCGGGAGCAAATGATTATGTGACTAAGCCCGAGAAAATGACCAGTATTGATGAATCTAAAGAATATCTCCGACGTTCCCTGATTTCCAAGATAAGAACACTAACAGGACTTGATCAGATTATATTTGCTGAGGTTCCCAAAACTGTACAGCCTGAGCGAACACCTCAAGCCGTACTACCTCCACTCTCGAACAGGCCGATTGAAATTGTAGGAATTGGTATTTCGACAGGTGGTCCAAATGCTTTAATGACCTTATTTTCTGGAATGCCGTCTCGGTTTTCATGCCCAATCGTCATTGTACAACATATGCCAGCGACATTTACAAAATTGTTTGCTGATCGCTTGGGAACAGTAACGGGTCTTCAAGTTAAAGAAGCTCAAGATGGTGATGTGTTGGAGCCAAATACAGTGTGGTTAGCGCCCGGAAATTATCATATGGTTCTCAGACGTGAGGGCTTTAAAACAGTTATTCGCCTTAATCAAAATCCAGAAGAGAATTTCTGTCGACCAGCAGTTGATCCACTATTTCGCTCCATAGCTGACATTTATGGCGGGGCATCTCTAGGAGTTATCATGACGGGAATGGGACAGGATGGATTGTTGGGGGCAGAGGATATTCGACGCCGGGGAGGCCAGATCATTCTTCAGGATGAGAGCACAAGCGCTGTTTGGGGAATGCCGGGAGCTTGCTATCGAGCTGGAATTTCCAATGACGTTTTTCCACTTGAACAGTTAGCTTTTGAAATTTCAAGAAGAGTTGAAGCGTCAAACTCAAGAAAGGTGTTAAATTAATTATGCCTTTATTGAAAGAAGAATTTGATTTTATAAAAGACCTTGTTCGCCAAAATACAGGTATTGAATTGGAGTCAGATAAAGAGTATCTGGTCGAATCTCGTTTAACAGCCTTGGTGTATAAGGAGGGGCTGTCTTCAATTGAGCACCTCTTAAGTCGTGTTAAAATTGAGGGAACCCAAAGCCAGATTTATAGAAAAGTTGTTGAGTCCATGCTGACAACGGAAACCTATTTTTTTCGTGACGATAATCCGTTCCTGGTTTTTCGAAAAAATGTCATACCCTATATTCTTGAAACTCGTGGAATGCTAAAATCTTTTAACATTTGGTGTGGGGCTTGTTCTACCGGGCAAGAGCCCTATAGCTTGGCAATGATATTAAATGATCATTTTCCGGAGCTCAATTCATGGCGGTATCGAATTGTCGCCACAGATCTTTCTCTTGAGAATTTAGAAAAAGCAAGAGCCGGACGCTACAGTCCCTTACAGGTTTCCAGAGGGCTTGGGGCAGATAATTTGGCAAAGCATTTTGAGCAAAAAGGTTCAGACTGGGAAATCAACGATAATATTAAATCCATGGTTGAGTTTTCACAAATGAATCTTTTCGATGCGTATTGGAATATTCCTGGTCCAGATATTGTCTTTCTCAGAAATGTTTTGATTTATTTTGATGCAAGCAAGAAGCAAGAGATACTTCATCATATCAAAAGCATCATGGCTCCAGATGGATTTTTATTCTTAGGTTCCTGCGAAACGACGATAGGTTTGGACCCTGATTTTGAGCCGGTGTATGTAGAGAACACCGTGTATTTTCGATTAAAGAAAACATGAGGAGATGAATAATGGCAAAACCCACTCCGATAGACAAAGAAGCCCAATTTCGAGTGAACGAGTTATTTTTTTCGATCACAGACTTAAGGGGAATAATTTTAACAGGTAACGATGTTTTTACTCGAGTCAGTGGCTATGAAAGAGAAGACATAATAGCGAAACCTCACAGTATTATCCGTCATCCCGATATGCCAAGAGCTGTTTTTAAATTGCTCTGGGATACGATTCAAGCCAATAAGCCCATTGTGGCTTATGTTAAAAATATGGCTAAGGATGGAGCATATTATTGGGTTTTGGCTTGTGTTTTTCCTCTCAAGGATAAATATCTTTCCATTCGATTTAAGCCGACCAGCGCTGTTTTTTCTCTTGTCCAAGAGGTTTATAAGAAAATGTTGGCTGAGGAGAAAATATCAGGGATGGAGGGTTCAGTAAAGCTGCTTACGCAAATTCTTGAAGAAAAAGGATTTCGTTCCTATGAAGAGTTTATGCGATTTGCAATGATTGAAGAAATGAAGAGTAAGGATACTGCAGTCAAAGAACTTTTTGATAGCGGCCAGCTTTCTCGTTTCGTCCTTCGGCAGAAAAGAAATGAAGAAGATTCGTTGAAGGGGAAGATGAGTTTGATCTATCGAACTTGTCGCGATGTGGATCATATTTTTTCAAATAACTTTAAGAAAATGGATAATTTTGTCACTCTCAATAAGAGACTGACTGAAAAATCAGTTTACATCTTGGATCTGGCTGAAGAGATTCGGTTGCTTTCACTCAATGCCTCGGTCGAGTCTAATCGAATGAAAGACGCAGGTCGAACTCTCAGTGCTGTAGCGAATGAAATGAAAGACAACTCTCAAGAAAGTGCTGCTAAAATTGCAGAGGTCATCCACCACATTGAAAATGTTGTCAAAGGCCTAACGGGTTTGATTTTTGAGCTCTCAGCTTCAAAAATTCAAGTTGAGATGATGACGTTTTTTTCCCAGGAAATTTTAAACAAACTTCAAACATCTGGCGCGAAAATTACAGTGGCTGAGATGCAAGATGTTAAGAGCAATGTGATTTTCCTAATAGAGACTCTTGATCGCACTTCTCGCGAGACTTTAAGAAAGTTGGGATCTCTAACTGAGCATTTATCAGAGCTTGGCATACGCATTCGCCAGCTTCAGGGATATGTTCGCGGGGCGGAGCTGATTCATGTCAATGGAATTATTGAGACCGCAAAATCTCAACACGCTCAAGGATTCTCAGTCATCTTTAATCGCGCGGTAAAGCTTGTGAAGGCCGCAAAAATTGAACTAGATGAATTCCGAGAAGGTGTCGTAATGATTCGTGAAGAGGCCACCACAATTTTAGGCCAAGATCGAGAAATTACCTTCCTGCTTGATAAAGTTGGAGTGCTTGTTCGAGAGCTCAACGCTTAATTAGTGTTTTTTCTTGTGAGATGCTGGAATTCGCTTTGATTTTGTCGATAATTCTGGTTTTAGGTTTTGAAGACATGAGATTCTCTCTTGATCGTTGAATTGTCCCTGGTCGCATTGGCTTAATGCGATGGGGTCAATTGTTTTGACTTGGCTAATTTGCAAACACTCATAAAATTTCCCATCGTCAAACTGCAAAGCACATAGGGCCGCAAGATAAGAATCGGGATTCATTTTTTCAATCCGATTCTCGCAGTTTTTTTGAGCTTGTGGATCAAGAAACCGATCACATAGTGTTTTTGGTGAAATGGCCTCGATCGCAAAAAGGGGTGCTGTGAACAAGAATAAAATGATGATGGCTATAGTTTTCATTTTATGCCGCCTTCAGTTTGAAAAGGACTGAATAAAGTGCTTTGAGCATTTCAGGATCATATTTGCCCGCCAGTTTATCTTTCATCATGGTTACAGCATCGGTCGGCGTCATCGGAACATTGTAAGATCGCTGTGTTGTGAGGGCGTCATAGGTGTCGGTGATGGCTACAATCCGCGCAAAGGGATGAATTTCTTGCCCTTGCAGTTGCTGGGGATATCCATTGCCTAAAAAATTCTCATGATGTTCAAAGCAGGTGGCTTTCACCGCATCAGAAGAGTTCGGATACTCATTCAGAATCATTAAACCATATTGAGGATGTTTTTGCATCTGGGCCCACTCGACGTCCGAAAGAGGACCTTTTTTGCATAAGATATCAAGACTGACATGACGTTTGCCGATGTCGTGAAATAAGGCTCCCACGCCCATTTCCTCAAGATCAGTCTTTGTAAAGCCCATGGCCTCAGCTAGGCCTAGAGAATAGACGCTAACATCAAGAGAGTGATTAAAAGTATAAAAATCATGTCCTGAAAGAGAAATTAAATGTCCCATGGCTTCGGGTTCGCCTTGCATGAAATTGACAAACTCTTTAATCACGGGACGAGAATTTTCAAGAGCTTGATTGACATCAGGATTTTCAAACATCTCTTCAACAAGTGAAATAGTGGATTCTCGTAAAACGACAGATTTTTCTCGAACATTCAAATCTGTAGATACCATCTGATCATGAACATAACCCTTATACATTTTTCGTTCAGCTTCATTAACCCAAAAGTGAGACCCGCTGTCTTTGGTGGTGAGAACTTTGATTTTCTCTCCATCAAGACGGTCGCCAGCGCGAAGATAGAGCACATTTTGATTATTCAATTTCAAATATAAATTGAAGGTAGTGGGTTTTCCTGGAATCAGGCTATTGATGCGAACTTTAAAATGACCGGGATTTTCCATAAAATTAGAATGCCACAATTCAGTCTGAATCACTCTGAAATTCTCATTTTGAGAAGATGTGTTCAGACCTTTGGCAAAAAATCTGACTTTTGTCTGGCTACTTCTCAAAAATAGGTTTAGCCATCTTTAAGAGCATATCTTTTCTTGTGATCAAGGCTTCAATTCTCTGTTGGCTTAAGTAGGGCTGCAGTTGACGTTGAATTTCCTGCTCAGTGAGATTCTTCAACTTTCGATAATATTGCAAATTGATGATCTGTGTAAGTTCTGTTCGCAACTTAGCTTCTTCTGTTGGTCTGATATAGGGGCGAAATGTCGCTGCATTATCAATAGCAATTACTTTTCCAGAGGGTGTTACTAATAAATTACCACCCCATAAATCTGAATTCGAAATCAAATAATCCAGCAGGCGTAATGACATTGGCCCTTTTTTTCGATGATAATACTCTCTGTGTTTATTTCCACTTTGGGCATCAGCGATATAGTATTGCATTGAGCCATTTTGTCCGTTGACAGCGCGGGGCACAGTCATTGGCACAACATCTAACCCGAGCATGTGGTCAACAAGATAGGCTGCGACTTCGAGATTATCTTGTCGACTATGCTTTGGTAATGGCTTCCACACAGCTCGAATCCCCGAAGAAAACTGAACTAAATTAGGATCTGTATGTCCACCCGCCAGCTTTTGGGCAAATTTAAATTCTCCATTCCTTAAAGTTTGAGCGAGTTCCTTTTCTCGTAAAAGTCCTTCAGATAATTGACCTTGTTCTTTCAATTGCCAAATTGATTCTTGTTTTTTTCCTTGTCTCCACAAATCAGGTGCAGAGCTCAGAGAAAGTGCGCAAGTGTTTGCCTGCACGATGAGCGGATTAAATAGAATAACAAGGCCGAATAGTGATGAGGCAATACCAAGTGTCTCAAAATGAGAAGCAGTAAAGTGTTTGACTGCTGTCCAAAATTTAACGGCCAAATGTCGCATATATCCACCTGAAGCCTCAATGAAACCTCAATTACAGATGAGATCAAATTTGATGCCTAATTTGTGGCTATCCTTCATTCTTAGTTTGAGACCACGCTATATGTTGGTATCAATTAGCGTTTACATTGATTTCATAAGGCTATTTATTTGCACTCGTATATATATAGTAGAGTGATATAATTATCACATGAAAAAGCTTACTCGTCGTGATTTTGTTAAAAATTCGATGGCGGCTTCAATTTTTGCTGGTCTCGTAGCTCGTGTTGAAAAATCTTATTCTCAGATTGGATATTTTGCCTTTTTTAAAAAACAGAGCATAGCTATGACCGCAGAGACATGGATATGTTCATTTTCCAATTATGGTGGGTCATCATATCGATCAAATGCGTGTGATGCTGATGGAAATATCTACGTTGTTGGTTCGGTTCCTGTTAATGGAAATGATGTCTGTCTGACAAAACTGAATAAATATGGAGTTCTACAGTGGCAAAGGTCATTAGGAAGCGTAACTCAGACGGATTATGGCTACTGTGTTGCATTAGATAGTGTCGGGAATATTTATCTTGGTGGAATGGCCTTTGTTGGTGGGAACTCTGATTATTTGCTCATTAAGTATAATAGCTCAGGTACATTTCAATGGTACAGAACATTAGGTGGTGCTGGTGGTGAATCAATTTGTTCTATATGTATAGATGCTTCAAATAATATTCTTTGCGTTGGTGCCACAGGTAGTGCGGGAGCGGGGAGTACGGATGGATTTATTGTTAAGTATAACTCTGCAGGTTCAGTATTATGGCAGTATGCCTATGGTGGCACTGCGGGTGATGGATTTAATTGTATGGCAATGTCATCAACAGGTAACCTCTATATTTGTGGCTCAACGAGTAGTAAGGGTGCTGGTGGGAGTGATGGTCTCATAGCAAAATTTGACTCAAATTTTAATGTGATATGGGCAAGAACACTTGGGTTGTCAACTACGGACATGCTCAAGTCAGTGGCCGTTGATTCAAGTGAAAATATAGTTGTTGTTGGAGAAACGATAGTGTCTTCTACGACAAACATGCTGATAGCTAAGTACAATAGTTCTGGTGCACTTTTGTGGCAGCGTGGTTTTGGAGGAGATGGTGGGACGGAACGATGTACAAGTGTTGCGGTGGATAGTTTTGGTGATATCTATATTGCAGGTTATACCGAGTATGTATATCTAAATAATTGGGATGTTATTGTTGCAAAATTTTCGGCAGATGGTGTTTTGCAGTGGCAACGTGCAATTTCCACTGGCTCTGCTGACATGTTGCCAACTATAACTATTGATCTTGATGGTTATATGGTCATATCGATGTCAACGGGTACAGTATTAAGGCTTCCAACGGATGGATCAAAGACAGGAACTTACGGAAGTCTCACTTATTCAACAACGACTTTTTCTGCAACGGCAACGTCATTGACCTCAACGGCAAATACTTTTACTCGAACAACGACGTCATTAGCTCCGTCCTCTGCGACACTAGCGGATTCTTCATTATCTCCAACAAGTACATTGATACCTGTGCCCTAAAATTAATAATCGCGCATAGTGTTTCAATATGAGACTAAGTATTTGTATGAAATGCGTTTAATTGAATTTAAGTGTTAATATTGTAGGCCGAGGTTGAGTTTGTCAGCAAGATCATGCTGCTTTTTTGAGATCAGCTACTAGTACTTGCCCCTGTTCGGTGCTTTCGCAAAATACTTT
>BOLD01000012.1 GCA_016861345.1 Oligoflexia bacterium | reverse complement strand
TTCGGAATGCCTGGTATGGGCATGGGCGGACTCGGAATGCCTGGTATGGGCATGGGTGGACTCGGAATGCCTGGTATGGGCATGGGCTTCCCTGGCATGGGTATGGGCGGAATGGGCATGAATCCCTACGGCATGGGCGGTATGGGTGGATTTGGAATGGATCCCTACGGCATGGGCGGTATGGGAGGAATGGGTGGCATGGGCGGTATGATGGGTGCTCAGGCTCAAATGCAGATGCAAATGCAGCAAATGCAGATGCAAATGCAAATGCAGCAACAGATGATGGAAATGACTCGAAGAAGATATGAGCAGTATCAACAGCAACAGCGAGTTGTGAGTGGATTAACTCAAGAGATTAATTCTCTTGTGATGCGGTTGCAGCAAGCTCAAATGGGTATGTATTCGGGTGGATATCTGGGATTTGAGGGCAGTGTGAATTACGGTATGCCAAATACGAATTCACCATACACTTATTCAAATCAGCCTTATGCGACGACTCCGTATTCGTCACCTTATCCGAATCAGCCGTATAATAACCAGTATCAGTACAACAACCAGTACAATAACACTGGACGGCCAAACGTTCGATAGTTCGAAGTTAAAAAAATGAACTGACAAGTCTAAGGCTCTCTCGTAAAACAGAGGGCCTTATGTTTTTTCAGATACCACGATGTTATGACTCTCATGTTCACCTTTTGGGTACGGGTTTAGCTCAAGAGGGACTTGAGCTCAGCTCTTTATCTTCCATCGCAGACCTTAAAAATCTAAAGGTAGAAAAACAACATTTTCGCGGCTCATGGCTTGTGGGGTTTGGTTGGGATCAGCACAAATGGGTACCTTCTCAGTTGCCGAGAAAAGAAGACTTGGATCATTTTTTTCCAGATGTGCCAGTCTATTTCACTCGAGCGGATGGGCATGCGGCGTGGGTGAACTCTCAAGCCCTCTCTTTGATTCAAATTCCAGACGCAGATCCTGTGGGCGGAAAAATTATTCGATCAGTATCAGGGGAGCCCACGGGAGTTTTCATTGATACGGCTATGTTTCTTTTCGAGGCTTTACTTCCGACCTATTCTTCTGAGCAGAGTTTGCACTTTTTAAAGTCAGGAGTGCGTATCTTTAATCAAGCTGGGTTTACTCATATTCGGGATATGTCTGGAAATGAACTCCAATGGAAATTATTGTGTGAAATGGATCGGCAACGTGAGCTGACACTTTATATTGATCAAACGTTCTCAGTTGAAAAAGAAAATGAATTTGATCACACCTTGGCAGTAGCGCTTTTGGCAAAAAAAAATGAAACGTCCCATTTGCGATCACAGGGAATCAAATTTTACATGGATGGAGCCTTGGGGTCAGAGGGGGCCTGGTTATCACAAAACTACGTCGGCCGAAACCACAATGGTTTTTCAGTTTGGTCGGTGGAACAGGCAGAAGAAATTATTCGTCGTACCTGGGAAAATCATCTTCAGGTGGCCATTCATTGTATTGGGGATCTGGCGGCTGAAAAAATTGTCGATATTTGCTTAAAATTAAAAGAAAGAAATATCCACGGAGTTTTGAATATCGAGCATGCTGAAGTGATGAGAGCAGAAACGATTCAAAGGTTATCCACATTGAATTCTCGATGCCACATTCAGCCCTGCCATTGGCTTTCAGATCGATTGTGGCTAAAAGAAAAATTAGGCTCTTTATACAACTCAGTATTTCCCTGGGCTCAACTTCAGAAGTACAAAATTCCCATCCAGTGGGGCAGTGATTCTCCGATTGAAAAGGCCTCGGTCTTTGCCAATCAAAGAGCCCTTGCAGAAAGCACTCAGGCGGGAATCCCCGCCTATACGGGAAACTGGTTTGATCCCCATTCGCACAGTGATCAGACTTGGGGGGGACAGTGTCTGTCCACTTTTGAAAATGGCAAGGTGAAAGAAGTCATTTTTGACGGCAAGCCCCTTTAAAAAGGGAGCTTAATCACAAGTTTTTTATCACGCATTTCGTAGAGCACCAAGGCTCCAACCACAATTCCGGCTGGAACCAACCAGGACGAAGTTGATTTTACTTCTTTTGTAGGCTGGCTTATTGCTTCCTGGCCAAAGCTTGGGCTTTGAATACAAGTTTCACTAAAAAAAACTTGGGCGTCGAGCTCTTCAAGTAAGGGTTGCTGATGAAATTGACCACAGGTGGATTTTGTGAAGTACTCTAAAATCATATTTTTCTCTTTGATCTCTTTCAGGGTACCTCTGAGCACAAGTGGCTTTGTTGCATTTGAAATAAAAACCCATTGGTGGGTTTCATTCACGACTGTTCTTTGTTGAAGCTGATTATACTCAAGGCCATCAACAAACAGGGTTAGATCAGGCAAATTTAAATCTTTTCTTTTTTGATCGACGAGTTGAAACACTTCAGCTTTGCTGAGTGCCCTTGTTTTTCTGTTTGAAAGCCGCCCCCATTCCTCAAAAAAAGATTGTTGTAGTGCCGGGTGAAGATGGAGAATTCCAAAAACTCTGCTTGAAGCTAGCTCCTGATCTTCGTTTGATCCCGTATCTTTCAGTTTAAGATAAAGAGAAATTAAAATTTCAAGTTCACTTTCATGCAGAGGGGCTGTCTCCATCAGTTCAATTTCTTTGATCAACGTTTCTTTTCTTCCATCGAGCTCAATCGTTTTCTTGCTCGAGGATCGGCGTCGAAATTGGTCAACATAAGATAAAGTTGCTGGCTTTGTGAGAAGGTATTTTTCAAATTCTAAGTAGTTTGAATCAAAGGATCTGACAAGAACCTGAGCCTGACCCATCGAAGTGAAAATCAAACCGATAATGACGACAGTGGTGAAAATAAAAGGTTTCATTTTGAATCTCCGTAATATTGAACACGATTGATTTTTTTATGATTTGCGATCTCACCTGATTGCCTGAGATCTTTATTTTGGATCACGGCGATCAGAGGTCCCATCGCTCCCACAACAATTTGAGCTTCTTGCTCGGGAACCAAAACTGCGTACTGCCTTGGGTTTAGGGGGGCTTGAATAATTCGAAGCCGTCGTCCAACACGGTCTCCCCTTTTTTGTCCTGGCATTGGTTGCGAGTAAAGATCAACAACTCCATGCCCATTCATAATGCCATTCAGGGCGTCAGCATTTTGAAGTTCGATCGGAACTAAAACAAATCCGTGGGGGATATGAGTGTCTGCACTTTCAGTCTCGGCTTGAATTGTCGGTGTCGTCGATTGTGAATTGGTCAGCTGGCCAACCCCAAAAATAAAGAGAACAGCGACAAGAATAATCAATAGCCACTTTTGGGTGGGGTCTTTCAGTAAATCCATCATTTGTTTTTTAAAGTAGAAGTTCATTTTGCCTTCCTCATCTGAAATTTATAATTTTGATTTAAATTTTTTTCTTTATTCACCTGCCATTGAAGGGCGAGCATCAAGCTGGTGACCACAAGGCAGGTGATTAGGGTTTCAATCAGAATTTGCCCTTGATCAGAACGGGCTGAAAGCCACCAGCTTTTTCTTCCAGGCTCACTGAGCAGCCATCTGAATTTTTTGTTTTGATTGAGAACCATTCTTTTATCCGATCTGTTGTTTCCAGGCTTGTTATCCAAGAAGCGTGCACAGCGGCCTTCTCAATAAAAGGCTCTTTTGGGGTATAAATCCGAGGTTCGGTGTCCGAATTGTCCGGAATATCCGGAGATAGGGGAGGTTGGGGAATTTGTATCTTAATTGGTGATATATTTTGGGCCCAAGATTTTTGACTGCGAGCTTGAATCTGTTCAAGCTCAGAACGAATGGCAGATTGGGTCAGTCGCAGCCCCAGATTGAATTGACCTTTCACAAGAGTGAAGAGTAGACGTTGCTGTCGAGCGATCATGACTTGTCGTGCTTCGATAGATTTAAGCCACACTTGAGCTGCCCCCATGGCTGGATAGTCACCAGTCTCAATGGCTATCTTTAAGGCGGCTTCAGCCATTGCTTTTTCTGTTCTTAAACTAGAAACAACCGGGTTCATCTGAATGATTTTAGCAAGAAGAAGCCCCACTTTTTTCTGAGTTTCCAGCAGATGTGAACGACAGAGATGGCGGCCCCTCGTTATTTTTTGAATTTCAAGGCTCTGTGTACCAATGGCATAAATGGTCCCCATAAAAATTGGCAGAATCAAAAGTAGTACGACAGCGCCCGTTCCTTTTTCATTTTTCATAGGATTCTCTATATTAACTCTCGTGGAAGAGACTCAGTTATGGTTAATGATTGGCTCTTCAGAAGGGGGATCTGAGAGAGGAAAATTTTTAATCTGAGATGGCGTTCCGTTGCCGTCAAAGATTGGTGAATTTCGAGCCTCAGCTCAGTCCCCAGGATAATTTTCAGTTTTTGTTCAAGATCTCTTACACAGTTTTTAAAAGGTTGGACTGTTTCTTCGCAAATTAAGGCTTCGTAGGCCAAATGACTGACGGTTTCGTGAATGGTTCTCATTCGCAGTCCAAGAAAAACAAGTCCAATAATTAAGATGAGACTGATCATGCCGATACAGGCCTCAATAAGGCTTTGTCCTTTTTGATTTCGAAAAAACATAAGATCCTATTTTTTTGATTCGTTGTTCAGGCTTCCATGAAAGAAGTCTTTTAGATCTTTTTTCTTGTACATGGACTCAGTGACTTGAGCGTTTGACAAATTCCCCTCGACATCCGCGCCCAGAGATTTTGAAATTTGAGCGAACTTGACTTGAACGCTTTGACCAACGACTTTCATGATGCTGATCGTGGCAACGGCAACAAGAGCAACAATAATAAGGTATTCAACCAGGCCCTGGCCTTTTTGATTTCGAACGTGTTTTTGAAAACAATTGTGTGCTGACATATGATTTCCTCCGGTTGATTCGGAGAAAATGCACAAAAGGGACCCGACTGGGGTCCCTTTTATTTGGATTTGATCAAAATGAAAGCTCCGGATGATTGCAGTTTTCGGATTTTCGGATGGGATTATTTCTTTTTGGCTTTTTTGGCGGGTTTTGCTTTTGCCGAAGGCTTTGCCTTAGCTTTTGGAGCTGGCTTTGCCTTGGCCTTTGCCGATTTTTCTTTTGCAGCCTTTGCTTTTGCCAGAGCAGCAAGCTTGGCTTTTTCTTTGGCGGCTTTATCTTTTGCCGCTTTTTCGGCAGCTTTTTCTTTCGCAGCCAATAGTTTCGCTTTTGCGGCCTCTTTTTTCAGGCGCTCTTTTTCAGCTGCCTGTTCTTTTTTAAGTTTTTCTTTCTCTTTAGCAGCCAGAAGTTTGGCTTTTTCTGCTTCTTTCGCAAGGCGGGCCTTTTCTTTCTCTGCTTCTTTCGCAAGGCGGGCCTTTTCTTTCTCTGCCTCTTTTTCAGCACGAGCCGCAGCTTTAATGGCCTCTTTCTCTTCACGCTCTTTTTCTTTAATAGCAGCTTTTTCAGCAGCCTTTTTTGCCTTACGGGCAGCAATAATGCGATCTAAGATTTCGTAGGCTTCGACTCGAAGGTCATTTTCGTATAGAAATCGATAAAATCCTTCAATTTCAGGGCTTTGGCGGAATTTTTTGACCGATGTCGGGATATTGTCTGTCTGCACAAAATCAATTGATGACCCGTCTTTTGATAACTTTACTTTTTCAGCCATAGTGCCCCCTGAATGATCTGGAATGCCTGCTTGATTTGTTGGAACTTAATGCATGGCTCTTAAGGGGTCAAGCGTTGAATTTATCTCATAAATTTGTGAAATTATACACATCCTCACCAACGAAAAGGGGTTATTCATGCTCTTGCTTGATGGAAAGCTTGTTTCACAGGTCCGCCGAGAAGCCCTAAAACCCAAGGTCGCCGAGTTTATGAAAAGAACCGGACGCAAGCCTCACCTGGTTGTTGTCCTGGTGGGAGAAGACCCAGCCAGTCAGGTTTATGTCCGAAATAAAATCAAATCTTGCGAGGCCGTGGGAATTCTTTCCACCCATAAAAAATTGCCAACAACGGCCACCCAGGCAGAGCTGGATCAGGTCATTGAAGAATTAAATCAAGATCCCACTGTTGATGGAATCCTTGTTCAATTACCACTGCCTGGTCACCTGAGTGAAATTCGAGTCAATGAACTGATTTCAGCGGACAAAGATGTGGATGGTTTTACTTTTCAAGTTTTGGGTCATCTGTGGGCGGGAAGCCCAATCGTGGCTCCTTGTACTCCGAAAGGGATCATGAGCATTTTAGAGCACTATCAAATTCCCGTGGCTGGGAAAAGAGCCGTGGTCATTGGGAGAAGTAATATTGTTGGAAAGCCCATGGCGCATTTGCTGACAATGGCTGACGCGACAGTGACTCTTTGTCACTCGAAAACAAAAAACTTAAGAGATTTTACCTCGCAAGCTGATATTGTCGTGGTGGCAGCAGGGCGACGACACCTTTTGGGCAGAGAAGATTTTAAGGCGGGCGCTGTGATCATTGACGTTGGAATTCACGGAACGGGTCAGGATCAACCATTGGTGGGAGATGTTCGCTTTCATGAAATCGAAGGCTGGGCTTCGGCGGCAACACCAGTTCCTGGCGGAGTCGGCCCCATGACGATCACTACGCTTCTTGAAAACACTTTGTATCTTGCTGAAAGAAAAAATGGCCTGGTTTAAGGCAGTCCCAGCGCTGATTTTATATTTTGTTTTTTCCCCCTCTGCTCATGGCTTGGGGCTTAAGTATTTAGCTCACGCAGAGTTGCCCCATCGAATGTCGGTGCAAAAAACAAAACTGGGCGGTCTGTCAGGGATATACTATTCATCAGATGAGAAGTTGCTATATGCAGTTTCAGATGATCGGGGGAAAATCAACGAGCCTCGTCTGTACACGTTTAAAGTTCAACTGTCAGAAGGTCAACGATCAGAAATTAAACTTGAGGTCACACCCAAAGATGTTCTTTTTCTTCACAAAAGAAATGAAAAAGGGCCTCTTCATGGAGTGATTGATCTTGAAGCCATTGCTCCACTGCCGTGGGGAAATTTTCTGCTTCCTTCAGAGGGGGATAACAATCATAAGCCCCGGCTCAGTCCAGAGCTTTTCGATGTCAAGCCTGATGCGTCCTGGGTGAGAAGCTTTCCTTTGCCAGAACAGCTTGTACCTGAAAAATCAGGAAAGCAGACAATCGGAATTCAAAACAACAAAAGTGTTGAGGGACTTTCAACATCTCCGTCGGGGAAAATCCTGGCTGCGACAGAGGCTCCCTTGGTTCAGGATGCCAGGCCTGATGAAAAATGGGTTCGATTCATCCAATATGAATCTCCAGAGGCATGGATCATTCGGCCAACCAAACAGTTTATCTACCCCTTAGATACAGTCATTCAGGGTTCAGGTGTTTTTCTTGAAAATGGTGTTTCTGAGATTCTTTTTGTTGATGAAAATCAGGTTTTGGTATTGGAAAGAGCCGTTTTTCTGAATATGAAAGAGGTATTCTGCGATGTCCGCATTTATCTCGTGAATTTGTCAGGCGCACAGGATGTGGGTGGCCTTGGTTCCTTGGCAAAAGAAAAAGAGGTTCGACCCTTGACGAAGAAACTGATTTACCAATTGAAAGATCTTCAAAAAACCAATCCTGAATTTCAGAAAATTGAAAATTTCGAGGGAATGTCCTGGGGCCCTGAGCTCAAAAACCACGGACGAATACTTCTGCTTGTCAGTGACGATAATTTTATGAGAAACCAGCGGACTCAATTTTTAGCTTTTGAATTGATTCCGTGAGGTGACCTTTGACAATTTGGAAATTACGACCTGGAGCAGACAAACGAGTTCGCGCTCACCACCCTTGGGTTTTTTCAAACGAACTTCAACAAAGCCCAAAGGGGCATCCTCCTGGCGAGCCCGTTCGCTTGGTTGATCATAAGGGCCAGTTTTTAGCTGCTGGATATGGCAACCCCCACTCTTTGATTTCATTTCGGGCCCTCAGTTTTGATCCTCATGTTCAAGACCCAACAAGTTTAGAGGAAATCATCTCTCAGGTGATCTCGTGCTGGGGACACCGTTCAGTTTTGGGTTATCATTTAAGTTTCCGTCTGTGTTACGGAGAAAATGATTATCTGCCGGGTTTAGTGCTGGATCGTTATGTGATCGAAGATCAGGGGCAACAGTCACAGGTTTTTGCCGTTCAAATTCTGACTGCCGGAATGCAATTTGCTCTTTCTGATTTGAACCGATTTTTTAACCGTCTTGTCGAAGAGTCAGTTGCGGCCAAGCTTTCGTCATTTGGCTGGGATGAAACTTCTGTTGTGATTCGAAATGATGTTCAGATTCGTCGTCTTGAGGGACTTGAGGTCGAGCCCGTCAAAGTTCTTCATCAGGGTCAAAAAGCAAATCTCAATCATGCTCAAATTTTAATTCATCCCGCTGTTGGCGAAGCGCCGATCAAAATGGCCTGTGACCTGATCGAGGGGCAGAAGACAGGATTTTTCTTAGATCAAGCCTACAACATTAAATTACTTTGCGATCAGATTATGAAGTCCACTCAGTTTGAAAGTCCTGTGCGCATACTTGATCTGTGCTGCTATGTCGGTCAGTGGTCGACTCAGTTGGCTCGTGCGCTCAAAGAAAAAGGACTATCGGTAGAAGTAACGGCCGTGGATGTTTCTGAAACAGCCTTGGCCTTTGCGAAAGAAAATATCGAACGCGAAGGGGCTCAGGCCATCATCATGAAAAAAGATGTTCTGGAGGAGCTGAACTCCTTGCCAGATAAGCACTATGACATTGTTATTGCTGATCCTCCGGCCTTTATTAAAGCAAAAAAGGATGTGCCTACAGGTCGCCATGCTTACTTGAAAATGAACACCCATGCTTTTCGTTTAGTTCAACGTGGGGGTTTTGTGGTTTCTTGTTCGTGTTCAGGCCTTTTTGAAGAAAAAGAAATGATGGAGGTCTTAGGCAAAGCCATTCGCCGAATGGATTTACGAGCCAGATGTATTTGTCGCGGCGGTCATGCCGCCGATCATCCCAACTTGATGTCTTTTCCTGAAGGCTTTTACTTGAAGATGTTTATTCATCAGGTAGAATATTAATCAGGCATGAATCAAGACATAAAATTTATTCTCAAATGGATTGGAATCACCATTGGTGGTCTTGTCGTCGTGTTTTTGATAATGGCCGTATTCATTCTTCCTCTGCTTCGTGAAGAAGGGCTTTCTGAAAATGATCCTTGCGGGGCAAAGTCTCCCCAGGGGCTCTGTTACTCGATACCCCAAGCCCTCTGTCTATCCGTTTGGGATTTTTATCATAAGGAATGTGAGCAAGCCATTAAAGAAGAGCTTCGTAAGGATAAGCCATCTTCATTGATTGGTCCTGCAGTGAAGTCTTGCGTGATCAAGAAATTTGATAAGGTGATGTATTACAATAGAACAAACCAAGAAGACCCGGTTTGTTCAGGCTACTTTCAAAACATTCAGAATTAGCATCGAACTTCTTGCTGGGGTTTTTGACCCACATGTTGATTGTGAAGTGCGGTGAGCTTTGTGATATAATCTTTAAGCGCCATATTTTCCTGTTTCAGAACCGCCACTTGAGTCAGTGCCTGTTGAAGATGACTATGATAATCCTGACTTTCAATTGTTTTCTTATCTAAAGCGACTTTGAGCTCAATCAATTTCTTTTCGGCGACATTGGAGAGATTCTTCATCACTTCGTTCTGCTGAAGTGAATAGGTCTCAAATTCAGCGAGTGATTCAGCAATTTTTTTAATTTCAGAATCTTTTTCGTCAGAAATCATTTTCAACTCGTCAATCTGACGGCTTTGCTCAAGATTCAGTTCATTGAGATCTTGAATTTGGCGCTCTAAAATCGAGGTCTCATTTTCCCATATTTTTTCATCACCTAAAAATTTGTCTTTTGCTTTTTCAAGTTGAAGACGAGTTTCATTGCAAAGAGCTTGAGACAATTCTAAATCATGGCTGAGAGCTTTATTTTTATCAGTGAGGTACTGATTGTGTTTTCGCTCTTCATTTAAAAGCTGATTTGCCTTTGAGCGAACCTCTTCCAGTTCGAATTGCAATTTTAAATTCAATTCAAGAGATTTGGCTAAGTCAGAACTGAGCTTGGAGTTGTTCGTTCTTTCGCTTTCAAGTTGCTCAGCAACCTTTTTAAAGTCACTTCCTGCATCTGTTTGAGCAAAATTGAAAGAATCAAAATTTTTTATTTTTTCTTGAAGCTCCATTTGGGCATTTTTGAGCTCATCTTGTGATCGTCTGAGCTGAGATTGCATTTTTTCTAATCGGTCAGTTTTTTCAACGCGGAACTCTGGATTCATGGGGTCCTCTTTATGACTAAGCTCATTGAGCTTGTCGCAGATTTCATCAAATAACTTCTCGTGATCAACGCTTGGGTTCATAGAACATAGTCTAGGGTCGACTTGGACTATTGTCATGGTCAATGGCTTGCTTTTTTTTAGTCCAAACTTTAGTCTAGGTTCTATGAAAGTGGACAAAGATCGCCCATCGACCTGGGTGAAATATCGAAATGGACTTTGCAGTGATTGTCGGGGCTCTTGTTGTATGATGCCTGTCGAGGTCAAAGGATCTGACTTGGTCCGATTAGGTTTAGCCACCGAAGATGAGCTTCAAACATCGCCTAAAAAATTAGCAAAGCGACTCATCAAAGAAGGCGTTGTTCTTTCTTACCGCGAAGGCACAGATCTTTTTATGTTTGTCTCTCGTCCGAATGGGGATTGTCTTTATCTGCATCCTCAAACACGATTGTGCACAGTCTACGATCGTCGCCCCGATGTGTGCCGCCAATTTCCCTCTATTGGTCCACGCCCTGGTTGGTGTCCCTACTGTCGGAAGTAGGATTATTGAATCTCATTTTGAGACAGGTGTTCAAGTATGCACCCTCACGGCTGTTGTGAACTTAGCGATTCGGCGACAACTTACGTCACTTGCGGGTTTTGTATCAGTCTGAAGCACTGAGAATTCATATATTTGAGTTGGCTGGCACAGGTTCTGCTCATTAGAGCAGTGAGGTGTTATATGGAAAACAGTCAATCAAACAAAATATTGTTCTGGGGAGTGGTCACAGCCGTTGTTGTTGCTTCGGTTTGGGCAAAGCTGAACTTCTCGCGCGATACTCATGTGAAAGATTTGACGAATTATTCGTATGAAATGCCTCGGCCTAAAGAATACGGATCTGATTTTGATCTCAATGGTCGTGAGATTGACCGACAAGTTTTGAGAAATGAAGAGATTGCAAAGCAAAAGGCAGCTGAGGCGAAGAAAGACGATAAGAAAAAACAAGCTGACGCTCAAAAGAAGAAAGCGACAAAGACAGCTGCGAAGTCAAGTTCTCAGAAAAAAGGGAGTTTAAGTGTGGATGTGATTGAGGGTGATCAGTCGACCATGACAGGGTTTGATAATCGATTTTCTGATTCACAGGTTCCAACTTATACAACTTTAAATGAAACAAAGAAAAGTGATGCCAAAAAATCCACTGATGATGAAGAAAATGATTCAGATTTTAAATTAACGAAGCAGCAGTGGAGAAACGCTCTTCAGGCCCACCCAAATTCATCTATGGCTTCAAATTTCTTAAAGGCCCATTTAAAGGGATATTTGAAGGATGAAGACTTTTATGAAGTTACTTTCGAACTACTTCAAGATCAAAATGAAGAAAGAAAGAAGATTGGTCTTTATATCTTGACTCAAGATCAAGACCCACAAGCCTTTATCTATCTTTCAAAATATTATTCAAAATTAAGTGAGACACTTCGCACTCAAGTTTGGAAAATCATGCTCACATACGCTCAACCACAGAAACTCTCTCGATTGCAAGCGGCCCTTCAGTCAAAAGATAAAGCGGCAATTACTTTGGCTCTTCAGGTTCTTGATTACGCAGTCAAAGAGACCAAGGATGTTGTTGCTCTTCAGCAGGGAACAATTAGTCAGGGTCGTGGAGTTGCGGGTCAAACCAACCCTCAGGCTTTTTCCATCTTTGTGACAACACTGAAGTACCTGAGCTCTCAGGGTGATTTTAGTAGCCATGCACAAGGCCTTCTGACAGATATCCAAGGTCTTCTGAAGGTCTAGACAATAAATCTAGACAAGCTTCTGCCGAATAGAGCATGATTTTGATATGCGATCGCTTTGGTTCGGTATAGTTGTAGTTCTTCTTTTATGCGTGGCTCAAATTTCAGCTGCAAAAATCAATATTCCCACAAATTTATCTGCTCAGGATCGAAGGTCAGCTCTTGAAATTCTGGGGATGGGCTCATCAATGAAAATTTTGGGGGACACGTTTCCTTTGGGCGGCTACTCAGGGGTTGAGTTTGGACTAACGAACGAGGTCATCTCAACTGCGGAAATTTCACGTTTAGGTGCAAAGAGTCCACAGCAGGGCGAAATCTCTTACTCGGTGCTCACTTTTGGTAAGGGGCTCTACAATAATTTAGATCTATTTTTACAGTTTACTCCGTTTGGACAATCAGAAGAAATTTCTAATTTTGGAGCTATGGTTCGATATGGATTTTTTCAGGGCGAATACTTGCCTGTTCATTTAAGTTTAAATTTACATGGGACCAGTACAAATTTTCAGAACTTGATTGTCGCAAACACCCAGGGACTTGATCTGGTTTCAGGTTTTAATGTGGATGATGTGACTTTGTATTTTGGTGCGGGCTATTTGAAAACTCAAGGCACCTTTATGGGCGGAGCTGGTGGAGTCACCAGCACAGGCGAAACATTAAATGAAAGTCTCAATGACACTCATTATCTGGTGGGGCTAAATTTAAAATTTAATAAATGGTTCTTGGCTCTTGAAATTAATCGCTACACTCAACCAGCTTATTCCGCAAAAGTCGGATATCGTTTTTAATGCTTAACTTTTTGCTTTTTGAATCAGGTTTGTTGTGGATTTTCCGTCGACAAAGTTCAAAGAGTAGACTTTGCCACCGTAGGATTGAACAAAGTCAGCGCCTACAATTTGTTCAATTTTCCAATCTCCGCCTTTGACCAAGATGTCTGGTTTGACAACTTGAATGATGTTTGCCGGAGTTTGCTCACTAAATAAAGTCGTAAAATCAACACAGCCAAGAGCGGCAAGGATTTCGGCCCGGTCACTTTCATTTTGCACAGGACGAGTGGGGCCCTTGAGCAATTTCACGCTTTCATCAGTGTTGAGTGCCACGACAAGAATATCGCCAAGGCTTTTTGCCTCTTGCAAGTATCGAACATGACCCACGTGAAGCAGGTCAAAACATCCATTTGTAAAAACAATTTTCTTTTTTCCGCGAAGGGGAGCAAGGTTGGTTTCTAGTTCTTCCCAGGAGCAAACCTTGCCCATTGTGATTAGGCTTTCTTGAAGAGTTCGATTCCTAACATGGCCCCAAGAAGGTCACGACGGAAAATTTTTGAAAGCAAGGGGAACAAAATAAATCCGGTTGCCACAACAATGGCTGAGCGAACAGCGACTTTTAAAGAGTACTCTGCAGAGCCAACAGTGTTGGGCTCCCCAAGAGTTTGATCAAAGACCCATTCTCCAGGAGTGTGGCCTAAGAAAATTCGAGTTGCAGTCAGGTAAATCCATGACAGAGCCCCCAGCAGACCTGCAAGCGCAACATAGACCATGCCCTGATCATCAGGGCTTGCGATATTTGCAAAGAGATCCACCTTTGTAACAAGAAGCAGAACAATCAAACAAGATAGATAAGCTGCGGTGACGAGCATTCCATCAAGAAGAGCAGCAGAAAATGCAGTGACGGTTTTCATCAGTGCGGGCTTAACAGCTTCAGTTGTTTGCGCAGTTCTTTTTGATTCTGTGAAATCCAATTTTTTTCGACCATTCAGTGTCTTCAGAATTTCATCTACTTTTTGAGAAGCTGGAGTGACTTCAGAAGTGTAGCCCTGAGGTTGTTTTCTTGGAAGAGCTGGAGTGATTTCCGGAAGCAGTTCTGGAGATTGATTCTCGGACAACATTTCTAATGAAGCCCGCTTTTCAAAAAGCTCATCAAGAGCGCCGGGAAGAGCCTCTGTGCTTTGAGTAGACTCGTTTAGAGCCTTGTTTTTATTGTGAAATCCCAAACCGTCAGTGATCGGCTTAAACTCAAATTCTTCGAAAGGATCCGTCATGGCCCCTCCTTCATCGTTGGTCTCATGATTACTTCATCAATCCGAACTCATACTTTAGGACGGAGATCAGGGCGATGCAAGCCGTTTCAACTCTGAGCACTTGGTCACCCAGGGTTACTGATTCCAGCCTAAGGTCCTGAAATTTCTGGACTTCCTGAGATGAGAAGCCCCCCTCACTACCGATAAAAATCCAAATATTTTCAATAGGATCCTTCGGATGTGCGGCTTTAAAACCCCGCAAATAGGACTGAATATCCTGGCGGGCTTCGCCCTCATAAGCAAAGAGACCCAAATGACCTGGACTTTGGTTAAAGATTTTCAGCAGTTCATCTAAATTTATAGCGGGCTCAATTTTCATGAGCTCACCCCGGCCACATTGTTGAGTGGCAGAAAGGATGATTTTATTCCATCTGTCGATTTTGGCCTGGGGCAGGTCTTTCTTGATAAAACTGTAATCTGAAAAATAGGGGTGAAGTATGAGGACGCCCATTTCAACAGCTTTTTCCACAACCGCATCCATGACATTAAAACGACTGACTGAAAGAGCGAGATGGATGTGAGGCTTTTGAATTTCAGGAATTTTTCGAGTTTCAGTGATTTTACCTTGAGCTGATTTTTTTGCCACCTGGGTGACTTCGACAAGATAAGCATTTTGATCGCCACAGAGAACTTCAAAATGAGAACCGACATCCTGGCGACAAACATCAAAAATGTGGTGAAAAACATCGTCTTTGAATGTGACTAATGAGCCCTGAATGGATTCTTTTGAAACCCAGTACCGTCTCATGACTGCAACCAGTATCCCACCCATTCGTCTTCTTCAATGCGACGAATGACTTTCAGATTAGTATCGGCCATAAAACGTTCCATAAACCCGTCTTCGCGTTCAACAAGAATACCAGTCAGGAATAAGTGACCACCAGGTTTTAAAACATTCAATAGGTGCGGTTTTATTTCGACCAAAACTCCGTCAATGATATTGGCAACAACGATGTCATAGGTCTCATCAACTTCTTCGATGAGAAGATCAGGAACGGTAATCTCGTTTAAGTTATTGAGCTTAATATTTTCTCGGGCGACTCGTCTGGCTTCGGGATCAATTTCAACGCCGACAACTGTCCCAACTCCGTGAAGCTTGGCGAGCATAGCGAGAATGGCAGTTCCTGTTCCTACGTCAATCAAGCTTAAATTTTCAAGATGGGAAAGCTTCGTGCAGATCTTGTGAACAAAATAAGAAGCCATTTTTGTTGTCGCATGAGTGCCGGTGCCAAAGGCCATTCCTGGATCAATTTTGATGGTATGTTCGGGGGCGACTGGTGAGTCAAACCACGAGGGGACTACCCAATAGGGTCCAACAAGTTTAAAGGGCTCAAATCCTTTTTTCCATTCAGCAAGCCAATCCTTATTTTCTTCTTCAAAGACTTGAAACCGAGCTTGAGGAAAGTTGGTTTCAAGATTTTTCAGAAACTCATCGCTAGGTTTTTCAAGAAAGTAAATATCTAAGTCATGTGATTTAACGGGAACGATACTGGGGTCATAGGTCAAATCGGGTTGAACATAAGCAAGAGCCTCGCTGATTCCAGTGGCTCCTGCTTGCATGCAAAACTGTGTCATCTCTTCTTCCCGCCAAGTGGGAACAGAGAAAAGTCGTAATCGAAAATATAAACTCATTCCAAGGCTTTTTGCTCGGAACTTGCTTCTTTGGCAAGGACTTTTTCAGCCTCAGTTGGCTTCGTCGCTACAGCTGGAGCTGGCGAAACAACCGGTGCTGGCGTCTGTGGCACAACAGCGACAGGTGGTGGTGTTGGAGTTGGCGTCGTTGCGGGGGCAGCCAGTGGAGCTCCAGGTGGAGAGGCAACCAGTGCAGGCTGAGCCTGAACTGGAGGTAAAATCACAGCTTTTTTGGGAGGGGACCACTTTCGTGTCTCAATAAATGATCCAGCTGTGTCGATTTTATCCCCAGACATCATTCCAGTTTGCTCAAGCATTGGCTCTTCATCTCGTGAAATATTTTTATATTCACGGGCAACCGCAATTCGGTCACTGATGAAAATGATTTTTAATTGTCCCACGGGCACCATAATGTCACCGTAAGACTGAGTCCCTGTTGCATCTTTAATTCCTAGCTTTCGTTTTGCTGTGACAACTTGGTTGTCTTTTAGCCCCTGATTTGTTCCTGCATTGATGATAAAATCTTTATAAACAGGTTCGTCATCGCTCATGGGAATGTTTCTTCGAACATCGATAATTTGAATTTCTTGAGAAAATGCTTCCCACGCGAAAAGCGACGTGAGCAGAAGTGCTCCGATGAGTATGAGTGCGCGACCCAAAGTTTTTTTAGTCATGACAATCCCTCGTCAATGTGACGCCATCCTTGGATTGTTACGAGCCTTCCTGGCTACAGTGATTGTTTCGGAAAAAGACAGGGTAACTTGAGTCTGGTTTATTATGAGATGTTATGGACTTGGGTCGAGGCGGAATATCCGTCCGGATATTTTGATCCAGCAAGGTATAAATTGATAGAAAACTGAGCCCAGATTTTGAAATGACAAGGCTTGCTTCACCGCAGGCCCTGTTCACTGATGAACTCCTTTTATCACGAAAGGAGCACTTATGAAAAACCGTCACACGGTTTCTCATCGGAGGGTGGTTGAAAAAGTAGAGGTCTGGATCAAAATACTGGTCCTTGTGACAAGGCTACAGAACTTTCAGATACTCGTTTGTTTTTTGAATTGCGGTCATGGGGATTTCATGGCCGCCTTGAAAGGTCATCAACTTTCCTTTTAGTCCGGCCTGACAAAGCACAGTTTCCAGTTGAGCAGCGCCCCTGTGGGCCAGGACCATGTCCTGGTTTCCGTGACTCATGAAGAAAGAAGATCCGGCTCTTTTGGGAGCAAGAGCTTTCCACTCTTCTTGATTGACCAGAGCGCCTGAATAAATAATCAAGCCCTTTGGGGCTTCGGGTGCACGAAGAAAAAGATCAGTGGCTAGCATCGAGCCCTGACTAAAGCCGCCCAAAATAATTTTATTCCAAGGTACTTTGAGTTTCTCGACCATTTCAAAAGCAAGATCCCGGGCTCGGTCCATGCCTTGGGGTCTTTCATTTGCCAGATTTCGAGTCTCGCCCTTGGCGGCAGCGGCTTGAAAGGCTTCCATATCGATATTCCACCAAGCCCGGCCAGTCCACCCTGGACCAATGGGTACCTCGAGAATTCCTTGTGGAAAAATCCAGTCACAAGGCCATGGGGTCTCGATGACCTCAGAAAGAGTTTGGAGGTCATAGGCATCAGCCCCGTAGCCGTGAAAAAGAATGATTAAATTCTTATCACTTGAATCCGAGTCCGAGGTCGCATCTAAACATTTGATTTTTCCGATTTGTCGCATAGGGCTGGACTTAACATGCAAAGGTACTTGCCGCAACTAAAGACGCAGTGGAAAATACGGGGATGCGAATTAAAGACCTTCTTTCAGCTCTGCCTGAATATCAGAGCCTTCAGTTGCCACAAGAGAAAGCGCTACTTGAGATCAATAATCTCGTTTCGGACTCTCGAAAGGTTCAACCGGGTTCAGTTTTTGTTGCTATTCGCGGAACCAAATTTGATTCGCATGCAGTTTTAGATCAAGTGGTAGCAAAAGAAGCCCTGGCCATTGTGGTCGAAGATCAAAAGTCAGTGCCCAGTGATTTTAAAGGAGTCGTGCTTCAGGTTTCAAATTCGAGAGAGGCCTTAGATAAACTTGCGGGTCGCTTTTATGGTGATCCCTCTTTTCGACTTTTGTGTTTTGGCGTTACGGGGACAAATGGAAAGACTTCTTGCACGTATTTGATGGAACATATTTTGAACAGCGTTGGATTTCCAACCGGAGTCATCGGCACGATAAATCACCACCTCAAAGATCAGATTTGGCCAACTGAGATGACAACTCCGGGACCGATTGAGCTTCAATCTCGCTTAAAAGAAATGAAGGATGCAGGAGCCAAGGCCATTGCCATGGAGGTCTCTAGCCACGCTCTCGAGCAGCATCGAGCCGATGGCGTGATGTTCAACACAGTTTTATTTACAAATTTAAGTTTGGACCATTTGGATTATCATCAAACGATGAAGGAATATTTTAAAGCGAAGCAAAGGCTTTTTAATGAACTTCTTTGGAAGTCCTCTAAGGTTCCTCAGTTTGCAGTGATTAACATTGATGACAAATGGGGACGTCAGCTTCGGGTCGCAGGGGTCAGCGGACTGTGGACTTATGGAACAACCAAGCATGCGGATTTTTCTTTTAAAATACGTAGAGCTGATTTTGAGAGAACAGAGTTTGAGATGTGGACTCCCTTTGGGCACTATCCAGTGATTTTGCCTTTGTGCGGAACCCACAATGTGTACAATGCTGTCGGAGTGATTGCCTCTGCCGCTTCGTTGGGGATACCGGTTCCTTATAGTATAAAATTTTTGGCTCAATTTCCGGGCATTCCGGGCCGATTGCAATCTGTACCGAATTCAAAAGGTATTCATGTTTTTGTGGACTATGCCCACAGTCCCGATGCTCTTGAAAATGTGCTATTATCTTTGCTCAGAGTGAAAAAAGAGAACAATCTGTCGGGTCGAATTTTAACACTTTTTGGATGTGGCGGTGATCGCGACAAGGGAAAGCGGCCCGTGATGGCTCAAATTGCTGAGAAATATTCTGACGAAGTGATAATCACTTCGGATAATCCGCGCACGGAAGATCCGAAGGCCATTATTAATGAGATTCTAAAGGGAATAACGAAAACAAAACCTCTGGTTGAGCCGGATCGAAAGCTGGCCATCGAACAGGCGCTCCGCATTGCTCGGCCTGATGATGTGGTTCTCATTGCAGGCAAAGGACACGAGGATTATCAAATTATCGGAACAGAAAAAATTCATTTTAGTGATTTTGAAACTGCTCAGCGAAGTTTTGGGAGCCTTTCATGACGACTTTTCATCTTGATTTTATTTTAAATGCAACTAAGGGAAAACTACTTTCTCGCCATTGCGAAGTATTTGACGGAGTTGGAACAGACACAAGGGCAAATTTGGATGGGCAACTTTTTATTGCTTTAAAAGGTGACGCCTTTGACGCCCATATTTTTGTTCGTAAAGCAGTTGAAAAGGGAGCCCAAGCTCTATTGGTGCATTCGTGGAAGCCAGAGAATAATGATTTGCTTGATCGAATCACAGTCATACAAGTTCCGGATACGCTTTTGGGACTGCAGTCATTGGCTCGAGAATATCGACGGACGTTTGGGGGCAAAGTGATTGGGATTGCTGGCTCAAATGGTAAGACAACGAGCAAAGAATTCACTGCCGCTTTGATTTCAGCCTTTCGAAAAGTTCATTATTCAAAGGGCAGTTTTAATAATCATTGGGGAGTTCCTTTCACCTTGCTGGCAACTCCTGAAGAGGCTGAAGTTGCCGTTGTGGAAATGGGAATGAACCATGCTGGAGAGCTTGCGCTGCTCACAAAAATTGCTCAGCCTGATGTGAATGTGGTGACTTATGTGGGCATTGAGCATATCGAATTTTTTGGCACACTTGATAAGATTGCAGAGGCTGAAAAAGAGATTTATGACGAAGCTCCAGCGGATTCGATTCGAATCTATAATTTGGATAACCCCTACACACGAAAGATGTATGCGGAAGCCAAGGAGAAGTTTCCGAAGGCAAAGCTGATGACTTTTTCCTCTGAAACTCCAGATAGAAAGTTGATTGATGTCAGTTTGAAAATTAAATCTCTGACCATGCAGTCTTTAACTGTTCAGGGCCTTATTGGAGGAGTTTTAGGTGAAGCTACGGTGCCAGTTTTTGGATTGCATAACGTGACCAATCTTATGGTCGCAGCCTCTGCCGGATTGGCAGTTGGCTTGGAGCCTGAGCAAATTTGGCAGGGACTATCTCGGTGTGAGACCACTTGGGGGCGCAATCAGTTGGTGCACACAAAATCCGGTGCTCAAATTCTTTTTGATGGCTACAACTCAAATCCGGATAGCATGAGAGCCCTTGTTGAAAATATGCGAATTCTTGAAATGAAGGGTAAAAAGGTTGGCATCTTTGGTGAGATGAAAGAATTAGGCGACCAAGCCCCGCAGATGCACAGGGATGTGGGTGTGAATGTGGGCAGTGCGGGTTTTGATGTGATTTGGTTTTATGGTCCTCACTTTGAAGAATTTAAAGCTGGCGTGCAATCCGTCAATTTAAAAGGAAATCAGTTTTACACTCCTGATTACGATGAAAATTTGGCCAAACAAATTGCTGGCCACTTAAGTCAAAACGACATCGCCCTTGTTAAGGGTTCACGTGGGATGAAGCTTGAACGCTTTGTTCATGTTTGTGAACCACTGGATTTTCTGAATAAGTAGTTTTTGGAGATATTATGGAAACACTATTGGCAACCATATTGGTTTCTATTGGGTTCAGGAATTTAGAAATTACTGGTGGGTTTTATCTTATCCAAGAGATTGAATTTGAGAAAAAATGCGAAACATATTTTTTAGACAGTGAGGGGCCTGATCGAGTGGTTTCAGTGTCAAAGATGGCTCAGTATAATAATGCCTATTCTTTTACAGTTAAAGATAAAGTGATTTTCGGTATTCCTAGTGGTTGGAATCTTTGCAATTTAATTTTAAATACAGCCAGGCAGAGCCCTGTAGGATTCAGATCGCCTCAATATCAACAAGAGCATGTTATGAGGGCAATGAATCCAAATGTCGGAACGAGTTAGAGGATCTGCATAAAGACTTTATTAATAAAATCAAAACTAAGATCGCAATACCGGTCTCTTACAGAGATATTGGTGTAATTGATGGTAGCAAGTATCTAGAATGGCTATCTCAGTAAGCCAACTCAAAATATTGCTAAAGATTCTTTTATAAGTTCTCATTTTGTTTACTATAATTCACGGCTACCACTTTTAACACTCTGAAAAGATTGCAATTATCGAGATAAATATTGATCTCTTATTAGAATGAAAATATATTGCCCCGTAATTTGATGAATAAGTGCGAAAGAAAAAAGGTAGCCGTCAGAGAATTTTAAGGAAATATAGAGAAATCCAGATAAATCAAAGGGAAAATATGCAACTTGAACTCATACCACAAAAAGACTTAAGAGCGATTAAGGCCAGAAGCTTTGGTGGGTCCAGTTTAAAGAAGCGCCGTAAAGTTGCCAGACCTTTAAGAGAGGGGCTTATTCATCATGTGGTGTTTAAATCCAGAAAGGCGCAGGGACAGCTTTCCTTCTATACTCATAAAAAGTTGGTTCACAGCTTGTTGAAAGAAAGATCCAGAAAATTCTTTATCGAGATTTTGGATTTTGTGAATATGGGCAATCATATCCATCTGAAAGTGAGATTTAAAGACCGAAAGCGATTTCAGAACTTCCTTAGAACCTTCGCGGCCATCTTGGCGCGAAAAATCACTGGATCTCATCGCGGAAATAAATTTTCAACTCGTCGCGATCAAAACAAATCAAAGTTTTGGGATGGACTCGTCTTTACTCGAATCCTTACGTCCAAATGGGAAGAGTTAGGACTAAAAGGATATTTCGAGGGCAATCACAGACAGCGCGAGTTGGGTTATCAAGAGCGAGAGTATTTTCTGAATCAATGGAATCAGTTTCTTTATCGACTTCGTCAGAGGCGTGCGCTGAGTTTTGCGGATTCATAACAGCAGATTCTCAAAAACTTGCCCTGACGTAGATTTTATATTTATCAATAATTACAGCAATATACAAACATTCCCTTGCAATTGATTCTTGAAATATGATACACGATACAGTCTATGCTTTATCAACTTTTGTACTCGCTGGCTGATCAAATTTCTGGATTCAACGTCTTTAGATACATCACAGTTAGAACTTTTATTTCTTTCTTTACGGCATTTTTGTTGTGTTGGCTTTGGGGCCCGCACTTCATTCGTCGGTTAACAGAGAAGCAAATTGGCCAGGCCATTCGTGATGATGGTCCGCAGTCACATAAGAAAAAAGCAGGAACTCCCACAATGGGCGGGGGGTTGATTCTTCTCAGCACGCTGATTCCCGTTCTTCTTTGGGTAGACATGCTCAATCCACTTGTGTGGGCAGTGCTTGTGGTGACTTGGGGATTTGGGGCAATCGGATATGTTGATGATTGGCTCAAGGTGAGTAAAAAAAATCACAAAGGACTGTCGGGGAAAATTCGTTTGTTTGGAGAGTTTCTGATCTCTGGAATTGTGGTTTTTGTTTTGATTAAGTGGTTTAATTTCTCCACCGTACTTCATTTCCCGTTTTTTAAAAATCTCGCAGTGGACTTAGGATATTTTTATGTCGTCTTTGCCAGCCTTGTCGTTGTGGGGACAGCCAATGCTGTGAATTTGACAGATGGTTTAGATGGACTGGCCATTGTTCCCGTGATGATTTCAGCAACAACTTTGGGTTTATTTGCCTATGTCTCTGGTCACTTTGCGATCTCATCGTATCTTCAAATTCCTCATGTCGTTGGCGCTGGAGAGTTAGCACCTGTGGCGGCAACAATCGTCGCTGCGGGAATGGGATTTCTTTGGTTTAACACCTACCCTGCCCAAGTGTTTATGGGAGATGTTGGTAGTTTAAGTCTGGGTGGATTTTTGGGAATCATGGCCGTATTGACTCACAATGAAATTCTTATGGTTGTGCTGGGCGGAGTTTTTGTTGTCGAGGCACTTTCTGTTATCACACAGGTGATTTCTTTTAAGATGACTGGAAAACGAATTTTTAGAATGGCTCCAATCCACCATCATTTCGAATTAAAGGGGCTCACAGAGACGAAAATTATTGTTCGTTTCTGGATTATTTCAATTCTTTTAGCATTGTTAAGTTTAGCAACTCTCAAGTTGAGGTGATTATATGTTTACGGATGTCAGCGAATTAAAGGATAAAAAGATCCTTGTGGTCGGTCTTGCAAAGACGGGTGTTTCTTTAGCTCACTTTTTAACAAAGCATGGAGCTCAAGTGACAGTCACAGACCACAAATCAAAGCCTGAGCTTGCCGCTCAGCTTGAGCAGTTGGGTGATTTGCCAATTAAGTATGAACTTGGTGGGCACAGTCCAAAGACGTTCATTCAGCAGGATCTCGTGATCCTTAGCCCTGGAATTCCTCCACATTTAAAAATATTTGAATATGCTCGCAGCCAGGGAACAAAAATCACAGGGGAGCTTGAGTTTGCATCACAATTTGTAAAAGAGCCTGTTGTGGCTATCACAGGAACAAATGGAAAAACCACTGCAGCTCGTCTGATGGAAGCAATGCTTAAAGAGTCCGGAGTTGAGTGTTGGGTTGGCGGGTCGAATGGTACCCCGTTAACTGACTATTTAAGATCAGAGCAAAAAGCCAAGGTCGTGATTGTCGAAGTATCAAGTTACATGCTTGAGACTTGTGAGACATTTAATCCGATGAATATTGTGTTCATGAATCTGGCCGAAAATCATCTCGAACGCTATCGTTCGATGGAAGATTATGTGAACGCGAAGAGAAGAATTTTTAGAAACACAAATCAGGCCACGACTTCAATTTTAAATGCGGATGATAATGCTGTCGTTGAATTGGCACGTGATCCAGCCGTCCAGCGCGGAAGAATTTTCTACTGCTCGCGCAAGCCAGCTCTTGAGCCTCAGATCATGAATATCGGAGGAGCTGTCACGATCGGAAAAGAAATTCGTGTTCGCACGGGTCCAGAGATCGAGTATTTCGATATTTCAAAAATGAAAATGCTCGGAAAGCATTCAATTGATAACATTATGGCTGCAATATTGGCCGCTCGTGAATATGGAGCAACTCACGATGCCATTCAGCGCACAATTGATACCTTTACGGGGCTTCCTCATCGTCTTGAGTATGTCCGAAAAGTGGGTGGCGTTCTTTTCTATAATGATTCAAAGGCCACAAATGTCCATGCAGTGATTCGAGCTTTAGATGCTTTTGATGACAACATTATTCTGATTGCCGGCGGAAAAGATGCAAATCTCAGTTTTGAGGCTTTAAGAAATGTTGTGAAACGAAAAGTAAAGTCTTTGATTCTTGTTGGCGAAGCAAAAGAGCGAATCAATCGGGATTTGGGGGACTTTAGTGAAACTTTCTTGATTGGAACTTTTGAAGAAGCTGTTTTGATTGCTTTTCAAAAATCGAGAATTGGAGATGTTGTTCTTCTTTCTCCAGGTTGTCCAAGCTTTGATATGTTTGATAACTATGAAGAGCGAGGCGGGTACTACAAAGAGATCATCCGCAAATTTAAGTAATTTATTTCGACTTTGGTCGAGTCCGGTCTAGTCTTGACTGAGAGCTGCCAAGTTTGACAGCTCTCTTGCCCAGGTTCAAACTCATTAGAGGTATTATTCGATTCACGGAGGAATCAATGTCTCTCTTTAAACTTATTTCGGTTGTTACTTTGACTGCATTGTTTTTTGCTGGCTGTTCTTCTGCTCAAAAGCAGAGAAAAGAGCAGAGAGACAAGATTGCACAAACTTCAAAAATGTTCTGCGAATTCGTTAACGGTGAGGTTTATCCTGACGTAGAGGTTCAATTAAATCTTGAAATGGCTAAGCGCTGCGATTCTGATAAATCATTTACAATTTCAACTTACAAAACGCCATCCGAAAACCAGGGCATCGTTTATTGCTGCGCACTTAAGGTAGAGGCTAAGCAAGAGACAAAGGCTGAAACGAAGCCTGAGGTTAAACAAGATGTAAAGCCTGCTGATAAAAAAGCTGAAGGTAAAGAATAATTTAATACGGAGGATTCATGCTCCGTCATTTATCGAGCACATTATTGCTAGCGATCATCACCTTGATGGGTGTGGGTCTCGTTCAGGTTTATAGCTCGAGTTATGTCTTTGCCACAGAATCTTACGGTGATGGTCTTTTCTTTTTTAAACGACAGTTTGTATCAATCATCATTGCCTTCTCTGTTTTATTATTTTCAGCTCACCTGCCTTTAAAGTTTGTTGAAAAATGGGGATGGCTACTTTGGTTGATTTCATCACTGGGAGTCGCCGCAACTTTTATTCCAGGACTAGGTGTGCGAGTTGGTGGTGCGATCCGCTGGATTCAGCTACCTATGGGGCTTCGATTTGAACCCTCGGAATTGCTGAAACTTTCTTTCTCCCTCTTTTTTGCAGCTCTCTTGGTTCGAGACGAAAACCTTTTGAAAAAAGCAAAGTGGTATGTATTAGCAATTATGCTTATTGCTCCATTGCTTCTGCTTTTAAAGCAGCCTGACTTTGGAAGCTTCGCAATTATTGTTGTTGTTGCTGTGACATTACTTTTCGCTTTCGGTCTTAAGTGGAGATATATCGCAGCCTCGTTCGCCGTGATTCTGCCAGCTTTTTATTTTCTGGTCATGACTAAGGAATACCGAAGAGCTCGAGTGTTGGCATTTCTCGATCCTTGGTCAGATCCTGAACAAAAGGGTTTTCAGGTTATTCAGTCTATGCTCAGTTTTTCTTCAGGTGGAGTCACAGGTTCTGGTCTAGGACAGGGGCAAGGAAAATTATTTTTCCTCCCAGAGGCTCATACGGATTTTACAATGGCGGTTATGGGTGAAGAAATTGGGTTTATTGGCTTTATTATTGTTCTAGCTCTGTATGGTTTTATTGTTTTGCGGGGCTTTCAAATTGCAATGAAGACTGATGTTATTTATCGAAGAGCTTTAGCTCTAGGTATCTCTGTGACCTTTGCCTTGAGTATTTTTATTAATATTGGAGTAGTTTTAGGGTTGTTGCCGACAAAGGGATTAACCTTGCCCTTCCTAAGTTATGGCGGCAGTTCTTTGGTAGCCTGCTGTTTTATGTTTGGCCTATTGTTGAACATTGAAAAATCTTTGCATGAAGAACGTCAAAGTTCTTTTCTTAAGACCCAGACAAGTTTAAAATTTTAATCATGAATAATAACATAGTGATCGCTGGTGGAGGAACTGGCGGGCATATTTATCCTGGCGTTGCTATTGCTCGTGCCATCCAGAAGCATGATCCAACTGTACATATTCACTTTGTCGGAACTTCAACGGGTTTAGAAACAAAAATTATTCCTAAAGAGGGTTTTCCCCTGCATCTCATTCAGGGCGGAAAATTAAATTTTTCTGGAGGAATAGGTGAAAAAATAAAAACTTTAATCAAATTGCCTATTGGTTTGATTCAGTCTTTCATTTTATTGTTGAAACTAAAGCCCTCTTTTGTTCTTGGCGTTGGTGGTTATGCATCGGGCCCCTTTGTTGTGATGGCCGCATTGATGGGATATCCTTCTGCGATCTGGGAGCCAAATGCTCATCCGGGTATGGCAAACCGTTGGCTGTCTCGATTTGTGGATCGATGTTATATCGTTTTTGATCAGGCAAAAACATTATTAAAAAATAAAAATATTATTCAGTTCGGTATGCCCATTCGAGCCGAGATCGAGGCCGGTCAGTTTGCGGAGAGACAGGATTCTGATTTTCATTTGCTTTCTTTTGGCGGCAGTCAGGGCTCTCGAGCAATCAGCACAGTGTTAAGTGATCTTCTTTTGCGCCGGCCGGATTGGGCAAAGGATCTTAAGGTTGTCCATCAAATCGGATCAACGGATTGGGAGAAAATGCGGGCAAAGTATAAAGGGACCGAGGATTTTATCACCCCTATGGAATTCATTTACGATATGCCAAAATATTATGCCTGGGCAGATTTGGTCGTTTCTCGAGCCGGGGCGAGCACGCTATCAGAATTGGCGGCATTTGGAGTTGTGTCGATCGTAATCCCCCTACCTGCCGCAGATGATCACCAGAAGCATAATGCAGACGCGTTGGTTCAAGCGGGCGCCGCAGTGATGATTTTGCAGAAGGATTTGACTCCGGAGACTCTTCAGATTGAGATTCAAAAATTAAAGAATAATCCAGAATTGAGAAAAAAAATGTCTGAGAGTCTAAAAAAATTCTACATTCCGAAATCTGCTGACAATATTGCTCAAGACATTCTCTCGATTCAAAAGTAGGAGCCCCATGCATTTACGAAAATCAAAAATTCATTTTGTTGGTGTGGGGGGGATTGGGATGTGTGGGCTTGCCGAGCTCATGCACAATATTGGAGCTCAGGTCACGGGCAGCGATCTTGCCGAGAACGTGAACACTGAACATCTTAAAAAAATTGGAATCAAAGTATTTAAAGGTCATAAGGCTGACCAAGTTGGGGATGTTGATGTTGTCGTTTATTCCAGTGCTGTTCAGATGGACAACCCCGAGATGAAAGAGGCCCGGGCCAGACAGATCCCCTTGATTCCCAGAGCTGAAGCCTTGGCTGAAGTCATGCGTCTTAAGCGAGGAATTGCCATTGCGGGCACTCATGGAAAAACAACAACGACCTCTATGGTGGCAGCCATTTTCTTACATGCTCAAGTCCAACCGACAATTGTTGTTGGTGGAAGGCTTGATCTCATTCAGTCCACAGCTCTTCTGGGAGAAGGAGAATGGCTCATTGCCGAAGCCGATGAAAGCGACGGAAGTTTTCAAAAACTCTCTCCAGAGATTGCGATCATTACGAACATTGATAATGATCACATGGATTACTACAAGTCCTTTGAAAATCTTCAAAATGCTTTTCTTAGTTTTGCGCTGAAAACCCCTTTTTATGGAATGTCCATTGTTTGCGGAGATGATCCTCAGATTCGTGCTCTCTTTGAACATTATCCGAAAAGAATTCTGTATTATGGATTTTTGGACTCAAATGATTTTGTGATCAAAGGTGAGCCCGGAAAATATGAACTATATGAGGGAAAAAAGAAGATCGGCAGCTTTGATGTGAAAGTTCCCGGTCGGCATAATGCTCTGAATGCTGTTGCTGCAATTATTGCAGGGATGAAGGCTGGCCTATCCTTTGAAACCTGTCGAGAGGGCCTACTTCAATTTCAAGGCGTTGATCGTCGATTTCATTATAAGGGCGAAGTTCGCAATATCAAAGTGTACGATGATTATGGCCATCATCCGACAGAGGTCAAAGCGACTTTGCAGGCCTTCAGAGAAAAATTTCCAGAGAATAGGCTTGTGGTTTATTTTCAGCCCCACCGATACTCTCGAACTGAGAGCTGCTGGCAAGACTTTGTGACTTGTTTTCAGCAGTGTGATGAGCTTTTTGTGACGGATATTTATCCTGCAGGAGAAAAGCCGATTGCTGGAATTACATCAGAAAAATTAGTTTCTGAAATCAAACACAAATCTCCTCATTATTTACCGAAAAATCCACAGATGAGTGAGGTCCTTTTAAAAAAGCTTCAGCCCAATGATATTTTCATTACCTTGGGCGCTGGGGATGGATGGAAGCTCGGCCTTGAAGTCTTAGAAAAGCTTAAGAGTTAGGGCATCAATCTACTTTTTTTCAGTGAATTTCTTCAATGCTGTTGCAGTGCGGGTCAGATTTGTTTGGGCTTGGCTGAGACTTCGCTGCAGTTCTTTGTTCTTATCAATCTCTTTAGCGTATTTCAATTTGAAATCCTGGGACTCAGCTCGAATTTCTTCCATTCTCTTTTCCAAAGAGGCCACCCGATTCGCATAGATTTGTTTGGCGTCTTGATGTCCTGAAAGTAGCCCTTCGATTTCGCCTTTTGTGATATTGTATTTTCGGCTGATATCGTCGAATTCATCTTTCAGTTTATTGAACTCGCCCTGAATGACGTACTGGGCATCAATGGCTTGTTTAGCTTCAAGCTCGCTTTTTGACAATTCAGTTTCGGTATCATGAAGCATTTGTTTGAGTTGATCAATTTCGCTCGCTTGAGCAATGACTTTTTTCTTAAGAGTTTCGATTTCAAACTTATCTTTATTCTCAGCCTCTTTATCTAAAGAAGAGGCCGCGAGATCGATGTCCGTGAAAAGCGTTTGAATCAGGTCAAAATCTCCGGGGTGGTTGGGGAGAGTGAACTTTCTCCGAGCCTCGTCAGTGTCCAGAGCAATTTCTTTGAGCATTTGCTGAAGAGCATAGGGGAGTCGTGCTTTTAATGGCAAGAGCAAGTGTTGCAGTTGGTTCTGCATCCGAAATTGAGAGATTTTCCCAATGCAAAAAGATGATTCAATGGATTGCTCAACTAGATCCAAGTAAAATCGATATTGGCTATCTGGGATATCGAATTCATAAACTCCAATTTTCATCAAATTTTGAATCAGATTTTTCCTTGTAGCGGTTCCTTTTTTTTGAAAAAGAAGACGTTGCTCACCAGTGGAAAAGCGCAGGTAGCAATCGACCGGACTATTGGGGGCAGACAAAAAAATCCATGCAAGTGCTGGTGCAAATTCCTGTTTTTCCATGGTTCCTCCTCTATGTTAATGCTTACTCAATCTGATAAGCAGCCTGAACCTCAACTCGGACTTTGATTTGCCCACTTGAAAGCTCTGTGGGTGCGGCCTCAGCCAGGGCCATTGATTTTGAGAATCCACCACGGTGAACAGGACGGGGCTCGGCCGAAAATGATCCGTGTGAAATATGATAAACAGATTTAATTTTAACTCCTGCTGCCTTTGCAATTTCTTCAGCTTTGATTTTTGCCGCCTTGACCGCGTCGCTTAGTCCAGCGACTTGGAGAGCCTCGCGGTTATCTACGTCCCAAGAAATAGAATTCAGATTCACCCCGGCGGTTGCACTTTTTCCCTCATAACTCAGGCCATCCAGTAGACCGCCAGCTTCATCGGTCTTTCGAACCGTTACCCGCAAAGTTTGTGCAGCCCGAAATCCAGTCATTTTATTTTGCTGGGTTCTTTGATCGTAAACATATTCAGGATTGAGAGAATAACTTTCAGTCTGAATGTCTTCTTTTTTAACTTTGAACTTTTCCAGTGTCGATTGCACGCGTTTGTATTCGATTGCGATATTCCCCTGAGCTACTTTTGCTTGAGTGGCTTTGCTCCAGACCTCGATCGACAAAGAAAGAATATTGGGATCCACATTTTTTTCTGAGACTCCATTCACTGATATGAGAGATGGCTGTGATTCAGCTTTTGCTTGTGAGAGAAAAGAAAGTGAAAGAAGAATGGTAAAAAATATTTTCATCAAAAGCTCCAATCATTTATTGAACACTTTGTTGGTGTTGAGTAGGGGGTGGCGTATTGCCTCTCATTTTTCCAAATTGGTTGAAGCGAACTTCAATTTCTTTTTGAACGGCCTTGCCCCATTCTGCTGATTCAGAGGGGGCGTAGTGTATCCCATCTGATTTTCCAGAAGGGTATTTGGTTAATTGAGAAGAATCGATAAATGAGCATTTGTAAGATTCGACCAACTTTTTGATTTCCTCAACCCCAGCCGCCAAGTTGGTCTTATATTGAGATTTTCCAAGATCAGGGGGGCCAATCCAAATGCAATTGGTATTTGTTTGTTGAGCAAGCTTCAGCATAGATTCGATATGCTTCTTCTCAGCAAGAAAGCCTTTTGAGCTTCCCATAAAGTTCGTACCAAGTGAAATGACAACCACATTGGGATTCAAGGATTTCATTTCAGAAGAAAAAGAAGAAAGCTGATGAGATTTTGCTCGGATTTCTTTATCGGGGGCTGTTTTTTTCCAGTACCCACAATTTGTCGCTTTCAAATTATTTTCTGTCGTGATCCAGGTTGAGGGCGATGAGCCGCAGACAGAAATCGAAGTCACTTGATTCGCTTTTGAACGAAAATATTTATCTAAAACTTCTCCGTATCGACCGTACGAGTGCGAGTCTCCGATAAATAAAATTTTTGAGGTCTCAAATGAATTCTGCGCCTGTAACGAAAATGAAAAGACGATCGTCGCAAAGATGAGAAGGGACTTTTTCATAATCTCAGTATGATGGAATAGCAGATGAAACTCATCTGCTATTCCAAGTTCTCTGACTAGAGCCGGACGAAAGCCTCGATGTTTAGGGCGGGTTTAAGAGGCCCTTAACCCTAACGGCAATAATTTTCTCGAAACCAGTTTTGAACATCAATGGCATCCCATTCAAGAGAGTCATCGTTGAGATCCCAGCCTCGGTATTGAGATTGGATGTAGTGAGCGAGCTCATGAGCAAGGGAATCATCTATGCAGCGCTGGTGTCGTTCATAATATTCTTTTTCATCGATCAGATAGATCACATTTTTTTTGATCACATAGGCATTGGTGATGACCTCTGGACGAAATCCCCATTGGGGTTCGAGATCATCTTGGAATTCTTTAAGAGTGGCTTGAGATTCATATTTGATTTCTGGCAAGCGAACGTCAGGTCGAAAAGATAATTTTTTATAATCAAGCACAGCTTGAAGAATGAACTCTGGATTGTACTGAAGCTTTGCAGGTTCTGGGCTTGTAAAACTAAAAGTTAGTACGATTGTTGATAAGAATTTAGTCAAATCGATCATTCCTTTTTTCCTAATTTTTTTAACCGAATAGAAAGTGTAGGGCTGATGCCGGTACCCACCCAGTCAATTTCTCCTTTTTCATTAAAGATAATGATCGTGGGTGTTGCAAAAACTTTGTAAAGCTTCGCTGAGGTCTCTCGGGTATCAATAAGGACTGGAAAATTATATTTTCTATCAGTGACTGTTTTTTTAACAAGATCAGGATCTTCGCCGATCGAAATTGCACGAATCAGACTGGGATCAAGCTCTTTATTCTCAATCATTGTTTTGATTCGAGAAAGCTCCAGGGTACAGGGGCCACACCAGGTCGCCCAGAAAATCAGCGCACCTGGTTTGGGCAAAGTCTCTGGAATATTCACCTGTGTTCCATCAAGCGTCTCGGCTTGAAAGTTTGGAGCTTTTTGACCTTGAAGTTTCCAGGCCTCGATCCACGAAGGGAGGCGCTGAACCAACATGGCCAGGATAATGATGGAGAGAATAATATTGAACCAATTTCGTTTTATAATATGTATCATTGCTGACCAAAATAGAGAGTAAGGGTTGAACTTGGGTAGTCAACGGACTGAAGATAAGTGCTTTGCTCGAGCCCATCGATACAGTTTTTTTGATTTTTATAAGAGACTGATTTGATATATTTCTGAAGAACAATTCCAGAGAGAGAGGCTCCTAGGTCACTCGGGCTTCCTCCGCGCCACTGACGAAGCGGGAAACTTTCAAGTTCGATTGAGAAAGTGGTCTGTTGGTTGGTTTTGTTGGATAATCGAGTGATGATTGTCTGTGTCGCCCTTAGTGATAGCAGGCTGGCTCCATCTTGAGCCACTTGACCGATGACGACCATGGTGATGTCCGTATTGGAATGAGGGAATTCGCTTCGGTCAAAGTTAAAAGAGAAAGTGTTCCCACTCCAAGTAATATCAGCCCACTCTGCATTGATTTCATTTGTCCAGGTCAGTGCGTTCGCATCTCCCCCATCAGAGAGAGACAGGTTGCCCTGAAGGTTGATCCAAATGCGTTTACTTTTTTTAAGGTGAACCAGTTGCTCGGTGTCGATAGGAGTATTTATTGGAGTGTCGTTTGGATTTTCAGTGGACGGAATCGGGGCAGAGACATCAGGGTTAGGAGCTTGATCTGGAGAGGGCAAGGTGACTGTCTTTTGAGAAGGTGGGGTGGGTGTGTTATCAGATTTTGGTGCACAGGCGGTTGCATTTAAAAAACCAACCAGAATAAGCACAGTCCTTAAGTTCATAAGCCCCCCTTGGTGGAGAAGATATAGGCTTTTTATTAAGAGATTTCAATGACAAGGCCCCTTTGCCTCAGTAGGATGGGCTTGTGGTAAAGATTCAGGAAAATATTATACTTGCGCCAATGACGTCTTGGCTTGTTGGGGGCCCTGCTGAGTTCTTTTGTCTTCCAGAGAAAGTTGAAGAAATTCAAGAGGCCCAGAGCTGGGCTCAAATTAAAGGCCTTCCTGTTCAAGTTTTAGGAGGAGGAACCAATGTTTTGATCTCAGATCAGGGCATAAGGGGACTCACGATTTGTTTGAAAAATTTCTCTGGTCTGAAAGCCCAAGAGACTCACGAAAGATTAACAATAGAGGCCCTATCGGGAACTTCAAAGTCTGAGCTGTTGAAGACTTTTTTGAAATACAAACTGGGACCGGCACTTTTTCTTGCGGGAATTCCAGGGGACATCGGTGGTGGTGTCGCCATGAATGCTGGGGTTGGAGAAATGATCACTCCCAGAGAGTTTGTCGAGATCACGGATTGGATTGATGTCTTAAGACCAAACGGAGAAATCGTTCGATTACAAAAAGATCAACTGAAATGGGATTACCGTCATTGCTCAGGTTGGCAGCCAGGAATTATTTTAAAAGTGGGGCTGTCTTACCCTCTGAATCCTGATCCAACGATTTTAGATCAAGTTAAGCAGGCAAACAAAATTCGGCTATCAAAGCAGCCTTTGGATATGCCAAGTTGTGGTTCCGTGTTTGTGAATCCGCCTGCTGAGACGGGCTACAAGGCAGCGCAGCTGATCGATTCTTCAGGATTAAAGGGGTTTACGATCGGGCGGGCTCAGGTTTCTATGAAACATGCTAATTTTATTGTGAACACTGGTGGCGCGACGGCGAAACAAATTTGGCAAGTCATTACCCATGTTCAACAGGTTGTGCTTGAAAAAACGGGTGTGCAGTTAAAAACCGAAGTGCTTCGTCTGGGCGAGTGGAAGTAATTTAGTTTTTTCTTTTCCATCCATGAATCATCGCCAGAATTAAGTTTTCTTTTTGAATCAGACTTTCGCGTACGGCCGCTGCGGCATGTATGCCAGCACTGACCAACATTGTGTGACTGATGTAAGTGTGGATTTTCTCCATTTCTTCGGAGCCCCAGAATAGATCTGTACCTAAAAGCCAGCCGGTTAAACCAATAGCTAATATTAAAAAAAGAAGCCAGAGCATCATGATGGCGCCAAGAGGATTATGTCCGATATATCGGGGGTGACGACCGTGTCGAAGTTCATTGATGTAAGAGACAACTTTTTTGGGAGTCGGAAAGAACTCGGAAAATCTGGCGTAAGGGCTTCCAATAAATCCCCAGATGATGCGAACAATGACCAGACCGCAGGCCACGTAGCCGGCAACTTTGTGAGGAAGATCCCCGTCTTCGAGGAGTGTGTAATTCAGAATGACGATGGCGACCAGCATCCAGTGATAGACTCTAATATAGAGATCCCAAGCCTTTATCTTTTCCATCGTCATTCCTTGAGTTATCAGTTTGTGAGCTTACTTTTGTTTGACGATCGAGAAATCAACAGGGTTGAAATAGATTTCAACTTTTTTTCCTGTCTTATCAGTGCCGTAAATTTCATAGCAAGTTCCGGGTTGCTTAAACTTTTTAATGGTGTAGCCTTCGGCCTCAACTCTCTTCTTAAAGTCTGCTTCCGACATCCATTTTTCTTTTGGTTCTTTTGTGCAGTCATCTTTTGCAAATGAAGCTGATGCAGTCAAAATCAGGCTCAGTGTGATCAGTATCGATTTCATATTTTCTCCTTTTGTTGGTGAACAGCGCGCCGTTCTTTCAGAGAATGTATGTATTTTTGTAGCTGCTGTCTGTTGGTCGAATGCCTTATTTTGTTCGGTTTAGGCGCGTTTAGGTCATTTGGCCCATCCATTTTGAGACATGTGTGCACTTAGTCATCAAGTGAGTTCTTGTTGGACTTAGGGCTGGGTTTGTTTGATTCACTACAAAGCTGGCGAGATCACACTGTACAATTTGGAAATAATGATTCGACGAAATTGGAAGTTTATTTTTCGACTTTTTGTGGGGTGTGTTTTGCTCCCCTCTGCTGTCGTTGCTGCAATTTATTCTTTGAATCAAGCTGGCTTTTTCAATATAGATCACATCGATATTGTTGTTGAAAACTCTGTGGATCAACCACAGTATCTGCAACCTTTGGTGGCGGAATTGGACAAAGCACTTGAGCCCTATCGGGGTATGTCACTTTGGAATATCCAATTGTCTGAAGTTATCAAGAAAGTCGGAAATTTTAAATGGTTAGAGGATATCAGCTTGTCTCGCAGTTGGCCGACTCGGCTAAAGGCATCGGTCAAAGTGAAAGAGGTTAAGTTGCTCATGGTGACACGTGGTGGACAATTTATTCCCGTTGTCTCTGATGGGACATTGCTTTCCCCTGTTGAGTTAAGGAGAGCTCCTGATGTTGCTCTTTTGCAGGGTGAAATTTTTGAAAAAAAACCGGATATTCGAAAAAAAGCAATCGAAGTTCTAGAGGAAATTCCTAAGCACGGAACTTTCTCTCAGAAGACAATTTCTGAAGTTCATTATGATGACAAAGAAGGATTCTGGATGACTTTGATCTACGACGGTGTTCGTGTGAAAATGGGACATGAGCAAGTGGCTCTGAAAAGTGTTCGTGTGGGCCAGGTCATTGAATACATGGACGCTCACAATTATTCTGCAAAAGTGATTGATGCAAATTTGTCAAAAAAAGTACTTGTTCGGCTGAAAGAGTCCTCGATTTCACAATAATCATACGCGTCAATTAAAATGCATAAGTCGCAAAAAACTCTTGTCAGTATGCATTACCAACCCTAAGCTTAGGTCTTAAGACAAAGGTCATCGGATTAGGACTTTTGTAGAAACTTAGTTGAGCTAAGTTAACTTAAGGACGAGCATATGAAATCAAATCGCCCTGTTATTGCGGGTTTAGATATCGGTTCGACAAAAGTTGCAGTTGTCATTGGGTCCCTTACTGAGGATGGACAGATTGAAATTGTTGGAGTGGGAACTGCGCCGAACACCGGTATTCGCCAAGGTATCGTTGTGAATATTGAAGCAACGACGGAAAGTATTCGTAAAGCAAAAGAAGAAGCGGAACTCATGTCGGGATATAAGGTTCAAGATGTATGGGTCGGAGTTTCCGGCTCGCATATTAAATCTTTTGATTCAAAAGGCATGGTTGCGATCAAAAATAAAGAAGTCACCACTCAGGATGTTGAGCGTGTGATTGAAGCCGCTAAGGCAGTCGCAGTACCAACTGACCGGACTGTGCTTCACGTGATCCCACGCGAGTACAAAGTTGATGGTCAAGATGGAATTCTTGATCCCATCGGCATGTCAGGAATTCGTTTAGAAGCCAGCGTTCACATTGTGACCGGTGGACAGACAGCGATTGCGAATAATTTAAAATGTATTGAGCGCGCAGGTTTGAAAGTGGCTGGTTTGGTCTTAGATCAATTGGCCGCTGCTCGATCAGTCTTAAGTGATGATGAAAAAAGTCTTGGAGTCTGTGTTGTCGATATGGGCGGCGGCTCCTGCAATCTGGTCTACTTTGTGAATGGTAGCGTTGCTCATACTTCTGTTGTTCCTGTCGGTGGGCAGCACTTTACTCAGGATATTGCCATTGGCTTAAGAACTCCTCAGATTTCTGCAGAGGAACTCAAGAAAAAATATGGCTGTGCTCTTGCTTCAATGGTCAACGAAGATCAAGTGATTGAAGTTGAAGGCGTTGGTGGAAGAAAATCTCGCACAGTTTTACGTAAAGACTTGGCCGAAGTCATTGAGCCAAGAGCTGAAGAAGCTCTTCAGCTTGTGCAAAATGATCTTCGTATGAGCGGTCTTTTGCCACTTATGGGTTCAGGAATTGTTCTGACAGGTGGCGCAAGTCATCTTGAGGGATTAGTAGAGATGGCGGAATTCGTTTTTGACGTTCCAGTTCGTCGGGGATCACCTGGAAAAGTGGGTGGGCTGACTGAGATCGTGAAAAGCCCAGTCTTCTCGACTGCAGTAGGATTGTTATTATATGGAGCCTCTCAGACGAAGCATCGTGTACAGCACGCACACGAAGATGCCATTTCTGAGTCACTTCATTCATGGACGAATAAAGTTAAAGGATTTTTTGAAAGCTTATTTTAGGGGGAATCATGTTTGAGCTCGAAGAAAATATCAACATAGGTGCAAACATCAAGGTTGTGGGCGTAGGCGGTGGCGGAAGTAATGCCGTTGCGACCATGATCGACTCTGGCATGGTCGGAGTTGAGTTCATCGTTGCGAATACCGACGGACAGGCTTTGAATGCAAATAAAGCTCCGGGAAAAATTCAACTCGGACGCGAATTAACAAAAGGTCTTGGCGCTGGCGCGAATCCAGATGTTGGACGCCGAGCTGCTATTGAATCCTATAATGAAATCGTAGAAAAAATTGAAGGATCAGACATGGTTTTTGTCACTGCAGGAATGGGTGGCGGAACTGGTACTGGTGGAGCGCCAATCGTCGCAAAAATTGCCCGTGAATTGGGTGCTCTGACTGTTGGTGTTGTGACTCGTCCCTTTGTTTTCGAAGGTAAAAAACGAGGCAAGCACGCAGACCTTGGCTTAAATGAATTAAAAGAGAATGTAGATACTTTGATCGTCATCCCTAACCAGAAACTTCTCAATATTGCTGGCGAGAAGATGACCTTGATCGATACCTTTAGAAAGGCTGATGAAGTTCTTCTTCAAGCAGTTAAGGGTATTTCGGATTTGATTAACATCCGTGGTTTGATCAACCTGGATTTCGCTGATATCCGCACAGTTATGCAGAACAAGGGTCTTGCTCTGATGGGAACGGGCTTTGCTCGTGGTGAAAACCGCGCTGTTGAAGCTGCGAATATGGCGATTTCTTCTCCTCTTCTTGATAGCATTAAGATTGATGGAGCAACTGGAATCATCATCAACGTTACTGGTGGACCAGATCTTTCTCTTTACGAAGTGAATGAGGCTTCAACATTGATCACTCAAGCGGCTCATGAAGATGCTGAAATTATCTTCGGTGCAGTGATCGATGAGTCAATGACTGATGAAATCCGTGTCACTGTGATCGCAACTGGATTCCCTGATCCAGATAAAAAGATGACTGCTGTTGATACGGTTTCAAGTATGAAGGATATTTTGGCATCAAACTCTGTTCAGATGCCATCTATTCAATTACCGTCAATTCCTCAGATGGCGCAAATGCCACAGATGCCCCCTGTAGAAGTTCAAGCTCCACAGATGGCACAGCCAACATATGCGCAGCCTACAATGCAGCCAAGAACAGAGGTTCAATCTGTTCCTCCAGCATATCAAGCGGTTCCTGCTGCATCTGTTGCTCAAGAGCAACCACAAGCTATTGCTCCAGCTTATATGACTGACAGTATGCTCAGTGCTCGAGATAAGCTGATCGCCAAGGCTCAAGCTTTCAACGAAAGCCAAGAGTTGATGAAGCGTCACCAACAGGCTCAACCCGAGCAGCTTTCAATGAATGTGGATGCAAATGCAGAGCAGTCATTAGAAGAAGCTCGCCGAATGGCCCGAGAAGTATTGAGTTCTCCCTTTGCAGGACACAATCTTGAGGTCCCTGCATTTATCCGAAAAAAACAAGGACTTGGTAATCAAGAAAGACAATAAGGTGTGAAAGCCTGGTTTCTTTCTGATCTTCATCTGAAGTCACTCAATGAGCGCAACGGGAACATCCTGTTGCGCTTTTTGCATTCTTTGGTCGATGGAGAGCACGAGATTACACATCTTTTTTTATTAGGAGATATCTTTGATCTTTGGGTTGGTGGACATGATTTTTACGCCAAGAAGTTTCAACCCATTGTTGATGCCATTCTTGAATTAAAGAAAAAGGGTATTGAAATTTATTATTTTGAGGGTAATCACGATCTACATATAGACCGTTTTTGGCAGGAACGAATGGGGATTCCTGTCTATGTAGATCCCAAGTACTTTCAATTAGGTCCCTGGGTAGTTCGCTGTGAACATGGGGATTTTATTAATCCCGACGATAAGGCCTATGAGCGGTACCGAAAATTTGTTCGTCATCCCATTATGAATCTTGTGGCGCAGGTCACTCCACCAGCTTGGATGTACGAGTTTGGAAAAAAAGCCAGCCAGACGAGTCGCCACTTTAGTGCGAAAGAAAGATCCGACAAAGAACAAGAACTCAAAAGAATGATCCGACAGTATTCAGAAGAGGCCTTCAGGCAAATACCTTTTGATTTTCTGATTGGCGGACACATGCACGTGCGAGATGATTGGCAATTCACAGCCTCTGGTAAAACCGTTCACTCGATCAATTTGGGTTCATGGTTTACTGATCCTGCCGCATATCTTCTAACAGAGATCGAGGGACAGTGGGTTGGCCTTAAATAAAAAAGGGAGCGCACGGCTCCCTTTTCAAATTTCAATTTATAATCTGAATTAGAAATTCAGCGTGTAAGCAATCAAACCTTGAATACCAGAAAGAGTGGTCGCAACGTCTGAGTTGTCATACTCAAGTTCGTTTCCACTGTAGGTCAGTCTTGAAGAAACTGTTCCGGTTGATGCAGAAACAAGGTTTCTTTGAATTGGTAAGTATCTGATGTTTCCTTCGATTGTTAGGCAATGACTGTCGGTGAAACAGAAATCAGCACCCAGTCCGGCCATACCACCAAATGAACCACCGCCAAAGTCAACGCTTGCTCCGTTGTATGACAATGAACCTGAAAGACTTCCGTAGCCCACTCCGCCCTGTAGGAAGAATTTCATAAAGCTATTTTCAAGAGGAATTAGACGCAACATTGGAAAGAAAGTATAGCCAGTTAGCTTTGTCTCAGCACCGCCACCTGATGCGCTATTAGTGTAGTATGAAGGACGGAATTTGAGTGCGAACATTGATGAGCTAAAGCGGTAGCCATAATCAAAAGTAATCTCGTATCCTGAAGTTAAATTTTTGGTTCCAGTAACCCCAAGTCCATCAATGATTTGATTTAGTCCATCTTGGTTGGCGGCCATGAGACCTAAACCAAATTGCAATGAGTGCCCTCCGCCACCTCTGGCTTGAGCAAAAGATCCAACAACAAGTAACGAAGCAATTAATCCAAAAATTTTCAATGATTTCATATATCCCCCCGACATTCCTGATAGTCGTAGAAATTACTCAAGAGAGCAAGAGCAGGTCATTTGAACCCGCTCTAGGTCTGGAGAGAGAGAATGTTATATACCAAGAAGTTCTTCGGCGTGAGCAAGGCTTGTCTTCGTAATTTTTTCTCCTGAGATCAGGCGAGCAATTTCCTTAACGCGATCTTTTTGTTTGAGCTCAGTCACTTCCATCGAGACTCCGTCACCTTGGGGAGATTTCTGGATATAGAAATGTGCATCACCATGCGCCGCAACCTGGGGAAGATGGGTAACACAGATAACTTGCTGCCCCTTGGCGATGGATTTTAGTTTTTTTCCCACTTTTTCAGCCGTAGGTCCTGAAACCCCAGTGTCCACTTCATCAAAGAGATAAGTGCGGGGTTGGTTTGAAGATCCAACGACTCTTTTGAGAGATAAAAGAATTCGACTGAGCTCTCCGCCACTGGCAAATTTGGCCAGTGGTCGTTTGGGATCTTTTGCTGAAGTTTGGCTCATGAATTCAACATCACTGAGACCACCAATATTGAGATGATCCAATTTTGTAACAGAAACAAAGAAGGTCACACCCTTCATATTCAGATCTGCCAGCTCGGCATTGACAGAATCTGTCAGCAGTGTTGATCCTTTTTGGCGTCGAGCGTGCATTTCGTTGGCAAGTTTTACTAACTCGCTCTCTAATTTAGAGGCCGACTTTTTAAGCTGGTCAATGTGTTTCTCTGCGTTTTGCAGTTGAGTGATTTCTGTTTCAATTTCAACAAGAGCCTTTAAGATGTCTGATAGGTCCGGCCCAAATTTTTTCTGTAGCTTTCGCAACTGGCTCAGCTTTGTTTCTAGACTTTCAAGTTTTTGAGGGTCAGTTTCAATTTTTGAAACATACTGTCTCAGATCATAAACTGAGTCTTCAATTGCCACGCGGGCTTGCTCTAGAGACTCTACTTTCGAGGCAATCGTTGGATCAATTGATGAAATTTCATGAGCTTTTTGGATAATCATTTTTAATCTATTCGTCGCCGAATCACTGTCTGCGTATAAGATTTCTTCTGCTGAATCGACAAAGGTCCCAAGACGAGTACTGTTTTTTAATTTTTTTATCTCTGTTTCAAGATCAGCATCTTCGCCGGGGTTCAGATCTAAATTTGAAATTTCATTTCGCTGATAAATCAAAAAATCTAATCTTTGGGCTTTATCTTGGGTGTTGGATTCAAAGTTTTTAATCTCATTGAGAATACCTTGCCACTGGTTATACTTGTCTTGGTATTGGTGTCTCAGTTCCCATGTCCCTGTGTAATGATCAAGTAAATCCAAGTGATAGGCTTTAGAAATCAGATTTCTATTTTCGAATTGCCCGGTCATTTCAATCAGCGGAGCCGCGTCCCCTGTGACTTCAATTAGTGGAGAAACGACATCTCGAAGAGTATTCAGAGTGCTGAGAGATCCATTAAGGTAAACGCGAGATTTTTCCTCGGCAATGACCCTTTTAACTACAAGCAGTCCATCCTCAGTTTCAATTCCAAGGTCTTCTAGTTTTTTCTGAATATCTGGACGTTTTGAAATATCAAAAGATCCTTCAATGGCAGCTTGGGTGCAGCCTGAGCGAATAGATTCTGTTGATCCTTTGACTCCCATGAGTAGGGCAAGGCTTTTCAGAAGAACGGACTTTCCAGCTCCTGTTTCGCCGCTCAGAATGTTTAAACCTTTTTGAAATTGAATGTGCAGATTTTCAATAATCGCAAAGTTAGAAACTTTCAGTTCTAAAAGCATGCAATACTCCTTTGATTAGGCTCGTTCTCCAAATCTTAATTTCTCTCTCAGAAGACGGAAATAGCTATAGTCGGGCTCGTTGACCATGATGTGGTCATTCGGGCATCGATGTAAAACAATTTCATCTTCATTTGTAATGTCCGCAATTTTCTGTCCATCCACAACGAAATGGGCCTTATGCAAAGTTCCGACCAGCTTAAAAGAAAGCTTACCCTCGTCAGGCATAATGATTGGCCGATTGGTGAGACTGTGGGGAGCAATCGGAGTCACAACAAGGGCTCGGACGGCCGGATGAAGAATCGGCCCTCCGGCCGCAAGATTGTATGCCGTGGACCCCGTGGGGCTTGCGATGATGATTCCATCAGCTTTGACTTCGCTAATAAATTTCTTATCTCGATAAATCGCGATATTAATCAATTGACTGAGAGAGCCCCGTTCAATCACCACATCATTTAAGCTCAATAGGTCGACTTTCTTTTTCCCTTTTCGGTAAAGCTGAACAGAGATCAAAGCTCGGGGTGATAGTTTCATTTTATTGGCAAGAGCAGCATCGATAGCTCTGTAGGCGTCCTCAGCTCGGATGGATGTTAAAAATCCGAGAGAGCCAAGATTAACTCCGATGATGGGGATGCTTCTACCAGCGTGCAGGCGAATGGCTCGAAGATAAGTTCCATCCCCGCCTAGAACAACAGTGAGAGAAACTTTTCCCAGTTCTGCAGAGGTGCACACGCGGGTTCCAGGAAGTTTTTTCTGTTCAGGAGCTGTGAAAACTTGGCAGCCCTTTTCTTTCAGCCAAGAGACAAGGTTCTTCGCAAGGGTTACAGCTTGAGGAGTCCCCACACGGTAGACGATAGCGATCGAACATTTATCTTTTTGAGAAGATTTTGTGGTCATTACAGCAATCCATCCCTTCTCAGTAGAGCGTTTGGATCTGGCTCACGGCCGCGGAATTTTTTGTACAAGGCCATAGGATGTTCAGTTCCGCCGCGACTAAGGATGTTGTTCTTAAAGGCAGTGGCAACCTCTTTGTTAAACAGCCCCTTCTCTTTAAAAAACTCGAAAGCATCTGCATCCAGAACCTCAGCCCATTTGTAAGAATAATATCCAGCAGAATATCCTCCGGCAAAGATATGACTGAAGGAGCATGAAGAGTTTGTACCTTCAATGTAAGGGAATAGACGAGTTCTTTCTGTGGCTTTTAGTTCAAAAGCATTCACATCTTGAATCGTTGATGCATCAGCCGTATGCCAAGTCATATCCATCAAGCCAAAGTTCAGTTGACGAAGACTTGCCATTCCCGCTTGAAATTGATTGGCCTTTTTAATTTTTTCAACAAGATCTGCTGGAATGGGTTCGTTTGTTTCAAAATGTTTGGCGAATAGATCAAGACCCTCTTTTTCTTTCACCCAGTTTTCCATGATCTGTGAAGGAAGCTCCACGAAATCCCAGTACACATTTGTTCCTGAAAGTGTGCGGTAGGTACATTGCGAAAGCATTCCATGCAGAGCATGGCCAAATTCATGAAAGAGAGTGGTGACTTCATCGTAAGTCAGTAGTGACGGCTTTGTTGGAGTTGGCTTTGTGAAGTTGCAAACAATGCTCACGTGGGGACCTCGGACTTCATTCATCCAAAGCCCTTGGTCACGATATGTTGTCATCCAAGCTCCACCCTTTTTTGTCTCTCGAGGGAAGAAGTCCGTGTAGAATAAGCCCATAAACTTATTTGTGCCTTCTTCGCGGATTTCATAGGCAGTGACATCGGGATGGTAGACGGGGATGTCCGTCATTTTTTTAAATGTCAGTCCGTAGAGTTTACGAGCATGTTCGAATGCACCTTGAACAACATTTTCAAGTTTAAAGTAAGGGCGAAGTTCTTCTTCGTTAAAGTGAAACTTTTTTTCTTTCAGTTTTTCTGAATAATAAGCCACATCCCAGGGATTAAGATCAGAAGATCCCGAGAGCGATTTTTTAAACTCTTTTAATTCCTCGAGATCTTTTTCAGCAGCTTTTTTTGATGGCCCAAGCAGTTTTTCTAAAAAAGCCCAAACGGTCGCAGGCTTCTCAGCCATTCGCTCTTCGAGAACGTAATCGGCGTGGGTCGCAAAGCCTAAAAGTTTTGCGCGGTCTTGCTTCAGCTGCACAGTTTTTTTAATAATCTCTTGATTGTCGTATTGATCTTTGTAGGCTTTTGAGCCATAGGCGATCCACATTTTTTTACGAAGCTCCGCGCTATCAGCATACTGCATAAAGGGCAGATAGCTGGGGATTTGAAGAGTGAAGAGCCATTGGCCTTTTTTTTCTTTACGTTCAGCTTCAAAGGCTGCGGCCTCTTTTGCACTGTCAGGTAGCCCAGCGAGGTCTTTTTCGTCTGTGATCCACATTTCAAAAGCGTTTGTGGCATTGAGAACATTCTCAGAAAATTTGGGAGAGAGTAGACTGAGTTCTTGGTCAATTTTTCGAAGTTGGTCTTTCTTCTCAGAAGAAAGCAGGGCTCCGTTACGGATAAACATTTTATAATATTTATCCACTAACCTTTTTTGTTCAGTGTTGAGATTCGATTTTTCCATGTTGTCATAAACAACTTTAACTCGGGCAAAGAGATCGGCATCAAGGTTGACCTCATTGGCAAAGGCCGCATTTTTCGGAGAAATATCTTTTGCAAGTGCTTGGTGCTCAGCAGAAGCTTCTGCGGAGAAAAGATTAAAATAAACTCCAGTGACCAGCTCTTGAAGCTCAGAGGCTGACTCAAGGGCAACAATCGTGTTTTCAAAGTTCGGTGGAGCTGGATTTTTCTTGATAGCAGCAATGTTTTCGCGAGCTTGCCTGATGCCTTCATCTAAGGCTGGCAAGTAATCGCGAGTTTGAATCCGGTGGAAAAAAACGGCGTCATCGTGGGTGCCATACATATTGAGATTGTAAGAAGAAACAAAGGGATTTTCAGATATATTTGTCATGTTGTGTACTCCAAAAATGTTTACAATTTTGGGTACCATAAAGAGGAAGGTCTATATAGATTCTTCCTCTATGACAAGGCTTGTCGTTTGGCTAAAAATATTATTGAGCTCTGACGCAGAGGCCGATTGTTGATCCGCCACCTGTAGGCTGACAAACAGTTCCAGCTGGGCAGGTGTTCAATCGAACATCGCAACCCTGTGCTGCAGTGTTGTAGCAAGAGCTTGTTGTGCTTGGCCCAACATACTGTGTTTGGGGAGTATTCAAAGGAAGAGTGTTTTGAGCTGCTCCCTGGAACCAGTTGTTATTATAATAAACAACATAGGAATTAAAATATGCAATGGGCGCACAAGCGACGCCATAGGTGGGGCTGAATACGGGGTTGTAGCCGAGCGGGCATCCGCAGTAGCCTGTTTGGGGCTGCCATTGATTTGGCCAATACCAAGATCCATAGCTATATTGCTGATTCCAGTTTCCGTTATTGTACCAATTGTTATAGTTGTTACATCCATTTTGAGTCTGAACTAAGCCTGTATTGGTGTAGCTGTAGTAATAAACTTGGCCATTTTGAGTTGTTTGATAAGTATTTCCAGCGTTACAGGGTTGAGGAGTTGTTGCGTAGGTCTGATTATTCACAGCCACAGGTGCAGGCTGTGCTGTGGCAACGGCATTATTAGTATCATCTTTCTTTTGGCAGGCGACCAGGCCAATCAACAGAGATAAGATGCTTGGAAATAAAACCTTTTTCATAGCTAACTCCTCAAAAAACGGATGAATCCAATCAGTTTATTTCCAATATCTGTGCCAGGGTCCAGATCGAATTTACAGGGGAAGGGGGCTAAACCCGGTGTCAAAGGATGGCGAAAACTGACATTTCTTGCCTTTTTTAAAGGGCAGGGATGAAATGAGAATATGAGGTATTTCCTTTACTTACTTATTGTTAGCCTACCCCTTTTTTCCATGGGGGCTATTCCTAAAAAGAGCCTTGAGCTACAAAAGCTTTCAGGGAATGGAGTGATTGTCGGGGGGGATTCCAGAGCCTACTTAAGCCTGCTCAATCTTCGGGCCCAGTCCTCTGTTCGACAAGGAGTAGATCGGATTGTTTTTGATTTCGGAGATAAAGAGTTTTCAGGTCTCTCGGGGGCGCCGGGCTCATATCACATTGAATATCGAAAAGACCAAAATCAGCTGATCATCACTTTCCATCAAGCCTTGCATTGGAAATTTGAAAATTACGAGGTGAAGGATAAGCTTAAAAAAGCTCAGTTCATACAAAGCTCGCAGTTTGAGTTCGATCGCTTGGGGCAGGCCTCGGTGTTGACTCTTGATTTAAAGGCTCCGGTCGAAGTTCGGGTTCGAGAGATTCCGGGTGAGAAAATGGCAGCTCGTCTGATGATTGATTTAGTCTCAATTCAAAAACCGAAGCGAGTTCAAAAGTGAAAATAGCCTTATTTCTCGGTCTGCTCTTCTCAGTTTCTGTATCTCAAGCCAGAGTCTTTAATATGGGTAAAGAAACCTTTGGTTCTTACCTCAGAGGGACCTACGGAAATTGGGGACAATCAAAGTCTCCGTTTGAGAACTCATCCAGCACCGTGGCTAATCCCTTAACTTTTAACTCTGGATTTAAAACACTATCGTCATATGAATTTGGATTTATTTATGCCACAGGTGTCACCACTTGGCGATTTGGATTTGAGCTGATTCAACCTGCGAAACTAAAAGATCTCACGGGCACCAACGCTGCTGGAACGAAAATGTATGACCTCGGAAGTGAGTTTTCCATTGTGACTCCGAAGATGGGAATCGAGTTTAATTTAAAAACATGGAAAGAATCTCGAGTCTTTTTTTACGGAGATTATGGCCTAGCAAATCTGACTTTGCAAAACAGCTACGCATTTACAGCAGCTGGCACTGCTGCTTATCCCGGAATGACAGATTTCAGAGAAGAGCTAAAAGCTACAACGTCAACCTATTCACTGAATCTGGCGTTTGAGACTTTGATGTCAGACACGACCACGATTTGTCTTGAGGGCGGATACCGATTTCTGAAATTCGCAGAAATGAAGCACAACGTGGCCGGCACCGTCTTTCAAGGTACTGTCGCCAAAGGCGATAAGGCCTATAACGACGATGGGACCACGGCGAGATCGCTGAATCTCTCTGGCCCCTACGCAGGAATTCACTTTCGATTCTGGATTAATTAATTACACTTTAGCGCTGCTGTATTTATCTTTGCGTGGTCGGGGAGGATAGTCCCCCATACGCTTGACCGGGCGATCTGCTGATGGTCGACCTTCGGATCTTCTCTCTGGCCGTCCCTCAGCTCTTCTCTCGGGGCGCTCTGAGCGTCCTTCTGCGCGGTAGCTACTGCGTCGGCCTTCAGATCGTTCGGAACGACCTTCTGAACGATCATCGCGTCGGTCATCTCTTCTCTCGTCACGTCGATCATCTCTTCGATCATCACGACGACCAAAACTTGGTCGACCTTCACCACGGCCACCGCGGAAATCACGGCGACCTTCAAATCCGCCTCTTGGCCCACGACGATCGCCAGAGAAATCTCGGCGACGTTCGGATGGGTCTTGAAGTTCATCTGGAACTCGATCAGGTGGTAAGAAATCAAGGTCTTGTTTTGATGATTTGAGCCATGTGGCGATCTCTTTTGAAATCATACGGGCAACAAGCTCTTCTGCCGAATAAGCATCCCAAAGAATTTCACGAGCTTTCGTGATTTCACGAACAAGCTTTTCAGATTTTTGTAAGCCCACATCGTCTGCATTGATTTGAAGGGCGGACTCAAGCACGTGATTGATTTTTGTCATCACCACGTCTTCAGCTGTTGGGATTGGGGCACGAGTAATTTTGGACTTGGTCACCTTTTGAATACGAGCGAGCTTCTTAATCTGATCAGGGCTCACCAATGTGATCGCCGTTCCTTTTTGCCCGTTACGACCTGTTCGGCCGACTCGGTGAATGTAAGACTCAACATCCCAAGGCAGCGAGTGATTAATCACATGTGTCAGGTCAGAAATGTCCAGTCCGCGAGCGGCAACGTCTGTCGCAACGAGGATTTTGACTTGTTTGTTTCTGAACTTTCTTAAGACAACTTCACGTTCATTTTGAGTTCGATCTCCATGAAGGGCTTCAGTTTGGAAGCCATGTTCATTCAGACGGTCAGAAAGCTGAGCGACTTCGTTTTTCGTTTGGCAGAAAATGATTCCATAAAATTCTGGGCTCACTTGAAGGAAACGGCAGATGGCTTCCATCTTGTTGGCGATTTTAACAGTCATGTATATCTGCTCAATTGTTTCAGACAGACCACTGGCTTGAGTGTGGGCAATCTGTCTTGGGTTGACCAGGTAGCGGTCTGCAATTTTTCGCATTTCGCGGTCCATCGTTGCCGAGAAGAGCCACTTCTGACTTTCTTTCGAAGATTGGGCAAGAATACTTTCGACCTCTTCCTGAAAGCCCATAGAAATCATTTTATCAGCTTCATCAAGGATAATGACTTTCACATTTTCCAGTTGAGCATCGCCCTTTTCTAAGAAGTCGATCAATCGGCCTGGAGTGGCGACGATGATGTGGGGGTTTGATTTCAGTGATTTGGCTTGGGTGTAATAAGGGGCTCCGCCGAAGATTGTGGCCACTCGGATCCCATTGTAACGACCGATTTTTTGAATTTGGTCCGAGACTTGAATTGCCAATTCACGAGTGGGGCACAAGATCAAACCTTGAGTTTCAGCAAGATCAGTTTGGATGGACTCGATCAAAGGAATTCCAAAGGCCCCGGTTTTTCCAGATCCTGTTGTTGCTAAGGCAATAAAATCGCCCTTTTCTTTCATCAGAATTGGCAGACTGAGCTTTTGAATTTCCGTGGGCTCAGTGAACTTGATGGCATCCAGAGCTTTTAACAGGTTGGCGCTGACCCCAAATTGAGAGAACTGATTTGTAACTTCTGCTTGCATTAAATGCTCCTTATAGAGACGGATAGCCTGAGACCAGGAATTTCGATGAAGATTACGCTAAGATGTGGAATATCCAAAGTGAAAAGGGGGATTTACTGGCAGGGAGGGTAATTGTGGTAATTTTTACCCCTGTTTGAGCTAAAGTGTCATGTAGTTCAACACCTCGGACTTGAGCTAAATCAGTTTAAGAGGCGTACAGGGCCTCGATTTGCTTGTGGTACTTCTTATCCAGGACTTTGCGCTTCACTTTCAGAGAGGGGGTCAGCTCCCCAGCCTCTACGGTAAAGTCAGTGGGCAGTACAGCAAACCGCTTGACTGTTTCAAAGCTGGCCAGGTGGGAATTTGTCTCAGCCACCCCTTTTCGGACCATTTCCAAGACCGAGGGATGTTGAGAAAGGGTCGCGATATCCTGATAAGAAATTTCTTTTTGTTTCGCGTACTCGATCAAAAAGTTTTTATCTAGAGTAATCAGTGCAACCACGTATTTTTTCTGGTCACCATGAATGAGGACTTGAGAGATAAAAGAGTTCAGTTTGAGAAGACTTTCAAGTCTTTGGGGGGCGATGTATTTACCACCAGAGGTTTTAATCAAATCCTTTTTGCGATCTGTGATCTTCAGATCTCCAGAGGGTAAGATTTCTCCGATGTCACCCGTTTTAAACCATCCATCAACGAAGGCATCTTCTGTGGCTTGGGGGTTTTTGTAATACTCGCGCATGACTTTTCTACTTTTCACCAGGATTTCCCCATCCTCTGCAATTTTGAGCTGAACATCTCCGATGGGCTTACCAACAGACCCGAATCTGTAGTCAAAGGGGACGTTCACACAGATCGCAGCGGTGGTTTCAGTTAATCCATAGCCCTCAAGAATTAAAATTCCACAGGAATGAAAAAACATGGCGATTTCTTTTCCAATCGGGGCGCCGCCACTGATGGCAAAACGCAAGCGTCCTCCAAAAGCCTCTTTGATTTTATTCAGAACAAGAGTTTCGGCAGCCTTGTATTCGAGCATCAGAGTCAGTGGAATGGGCTCGTGTTTTAATCTGTGATGTGAGACTTTTTCAGCAATACGAAGAGCTTGTTTAAAGATTCTTGCCTTGACGGGGTTGGCTTCAACCTGAGTCCACAGAGCGGTGTAGATTTTTTCAAAAATACGGGGAACGGCCACAAGAATAGTCGGTTGAATTTCAACAAGGTTATTTCGAATTTTATCAATCGATTCAGCGTAAGCCAAAGTGTACCCTATAAAAGTGTGCCCCCAGTGCTCGATTCGTCCCAGAATGTGGGCGTAAGGGAGAAAAGATAATCCCACATCAGAGGGATTCACGCCCGCATAGGGAAAGGCTTCGCTGACTTCACTCATGATTTGTTCATGAGTCAGAACAACTCCTTTTGGTAGACCCGTTGTTCCTGATGTGTAAAGAATTGTGGCGACATCTTCCGGTTTGCATGAAGAAAGAAGTTGAGAAAATTCATCAGAGTTATTTAATTTTCTTTTTTGACCTTTTTCTTTGATTTCATTCAGGGGGAGGCAATCCGAGTTGATTTGGTCGATCGAAATGATGTTTTCGATAAGGGGGCATCGATCTTTGACTGTTTGCCAGGTTTTCCAAGTGCTTTTATTTTCAACAATAAGAGTGCGGGCTTCACAGTTATTCAGAATGTATTCGAGTTCTTCGGGGGTAACCGTTTGATAGATCGGAATGGTTATAGCCTTAATTCCCATGATGGCATAATCCAGAACTGACCATTCAAATCGAGTGTTAGAGAAGATGACAACATTTTCACCTTGCTTGATCCCAAGCTCCAGAAGTCCAAGGCCTGTTAATTCGATTCTTTCAAAATACTCTTTCCAAGAGTAACATTGCCAATTGTCGTCAATTTTTGTGCGAACGGCACAGGCATTTTGAGGACGGGATGGCATTTCAAGAACAGAGTGGCAGATGGTTCGTTTCATAAGTTGTTCTGTTTTCTATTGCTATTGGCCGCCAGCTGTACGACCTAAATAAAGCCGTACAAATTTCCGTTGACCCTGACCAATGACGAAGGATTCTTGAGCCTGTAAATTAGAGTAAGGGTTAACAGCTTTAATTGTTACATTTGCTCCTGCGGGAACCTTATAATTTTGAATCGGCGGTTTTTCAGTTAGACGAACACCATTCACTGTAATGACAGGATCAACGCCGCCATTGAAAACTTCGATTGTTACATATCCAGAGGGGGGCTCTGGCATCATGGTTGCCTTCAAAGTATATCCGTCTGGGTTGGCTTTTACGGATGGCATTTCATAGGGGAGATAGCCGTCGCGGAGCAGTTTTAATCGGAAAAGTCGATTGGTTTCGATAGATCCGATATAAGGTGTTACGCCAAGGGCTTTATCATCGACATAGATGGTTGCCCCAGATGGGGTGCTTTGAATATTAAAAGGTACAAGTTGGCCTGTTGAGGCGGCATCGATTTGACCTTGCGGCTTAGTCGGATCTGCGGGAGCTGGTGAGGGCGGGGGCATCTCTACTGAGTGTGTTGGTTTTGCGGCAAGATCATGTTGAAGAAGAGCCTTCTTTTGATTTTGCCAGTACCACCAACCACCGACAGCAACAAGAAGTCCAAGGACTGCGGCATAAAGTAAGTTGTTATTTGCTGGCGGCGGTGTTTGCTGTTGGACGCGAATCTGAGTTTGGGTCCCCATGGGGCGATTTTTTGTTGCAGTGATACCCGTTTGAGTCGACGCGGGGACTTTTTTTACGATCGGCTTTTCATCTAGCTTCAGGCTGGAGAGATCGATTTTTTGGCTCTTTGCGGGGTCAACCACAAACCCCTCTCCCGCAATTGAGTGCTCCTGTTCATCCACAGAAGATGGTGGAGTAGCATGTTGTGCGCCAGTGCTGGATGCGGTTTGGGTCGAGGTCATTGTGGCCGTTTGGGTGACCGCGGTCCTTTCAGAATCGGCCCCTGTCCCAGGCGTTGCATCAATGCGAGCATAGTCAGAAAGCTTCTTTCTGTTGTCGAGATACATCTGCGAGTAAAGTGACTTCATAAAGACACTGAACTCGTGTGGAGAAAAATCAGGATAGTGCGTATTTAAGAACCGATTAAGATCTTTATTAAATGCTGCGGCTGTTTGATAGCGAAGTGTGCGATCTTTTGCCAGAGCCTTCATGCAGATTTTTTCAAGATCAGGATGCACAGCTGGATTAATTTTTCGAAGGCTTGGAATATTGCAATCTCGAATTTTTCTTAAAGTTGCGGCTTCGCTCTGAGCTGTAAAGAGTCGATCTTTTGCCAGTAACTCCCAAAGAATAATTCCAAGGGCAAAAATATCTGTGCGCAGATCTACAGTGTGACCGTCGGCCTGCTCGGGGCTCATGTATCCAAATTTACCTTTAATTGTGCCAGCACGAGTTTGTTCAAGTTGGGTTTCTGCTTTGGCAATTCCAAAGTCCACAACTTTCACTTCGCCCTCAAAGCTCACCATAACGTTCTGTGGACTCATATCGCGATGAGTGATATTCAAGGGGCGACCTGTGGTGCTATCCAGGCATCGATGCGCATGATCCAAACCGGCGGCGACCTCTTTCACCATGTAAATGATCTGATCAGTCGAGAACTCTTTATTCTCTTTTTTCATGTGGTTGAGAACTTGTCGTAGGTTTTGTCCCTCGACATACTCCATCACAAGATAGAATTGATTGTGTTCAATACCAAAATCATAAATAGAAACAATATTGCCGTGATTGAGATTCATCACGACTTTGGCTTCTTCTTTGAACATCTCAACAAATTCAGGGTTGTCAGTGAATTGAGGAAGAATCCTTTTAATGGCAACGAATTTACCGATTCCTCCGGCTCCGATGGATTTAGCAAGATAAATCTCGGCCATCCCGCCAGCGGCAAGCTTTTCCAGTAGGAGATATTTTCCAAAGGACTCTAATTGACTACTCACGAATGTTTCCCTTTTCAAAATAACCTTCGGAATACTTTGGGAAATTCTTAAGTTTTTTGAGCTAGATCATAGTCCGAAAAATAGGTACAATCTCAATATGAAATGGATTGGTCTCACAGGCGGCATAGCTTCGGGCAAAAGTTCAGTCTCAAGGATATTGAGATCATTGGACTACCCCGTCGTTGATGCTGATCGGATTGTGCACGAGCTCTATTTTCCGGGAACTGAAACCTATCGACAAATATTAATGGCCTTTGGTCCTGAATTTCAAAAACCAGATGGAAGTTTAGATCGTCTCAAATTGGGACAGCGTGTTTTTTCAAACCCGAAGGATCTTCAAACATTAGAGAGTATTTTGCATCCGGCAGTTCGCAAGAAAGTTGAGCAATTGAAGAATGAATTTACGAAGCAAGGGCGAACTGTGGCCTTTTATGATGTTCCATTGTTATTTGAAAAAAATCTTGAAAAAGATTTTGATGCGATAGTTGTTGTGACTTGTTCAGAAGAAACTCAGATGAAAAGGCTGATGCAAAGAAGTCATCTCAGTCGTGAAGATGCTCTCAAGAGACTGTCAGCTCAAGTTCCTTTGGAAAAGAAAATACAGGGGGCGGATTTTGTTATTGAAAACCAGGGCAGTCTTCGTGAACTCGAAGAAGAAGTGCTAAAATGCGTATCCCAAATTAACAAAATAAGTTAATCCCAGACCGCTCCAGGTTCCTCCAAGTTCACCTCGAAAATGTCTTCTGAAGCGAAACAGATCTTCCACTCCAACAGAGGCCCTGACTTGATACCGATTCCAATTGATCAATGTGCCAATTCCTTCTCCGGGCTTATACAGAGCACCTAAGGCAACTTTATAGAAAGGTTCATAGTTTCGACCTAAGTCTTGAATCCATTTAAATCCCGCGCTCCAGCCCAGCAGTCCTGACTGAGTTCCCTCAAGGGTTAACTCTTGAGCCAATTGAGCGTCACGATAAAAAGAACCTACATACCCGGCGTAGTATTGATGTTCATATTCGTCAAAAGCAGTGAGTGGACCTGACCAGTAACCTAAAGTTATGGTGTGCGTTTGAAGGGCAGCTCGTCTTGTTGCCACAAGAGGCCCCTCGGATTTTCCTTCTGGCGGAGGAGCGGTCTGTGAGGGTTGGGTTGAATCAAGAGGAGTTGTATTTTCAGTTGATATTTGATCGTTAGGAATTAAAACTTTTTTGGGGTCTGCAGCCTCAGGTATGAATGAGGATTCTGGTGCAGAAAACCCTGCAGAGGATATTCCCAGGACCAAGACCAAGGTCAAAAAATGAAATAAAGAGTGAAGACGCATATTGGAAACTATATCTTATGTCTATCCAAGAGGAATACAATTTTTATTATGACTCAAAAAATAATACTCAGCTTATTCATGGTTTCATCAATTTCGGCTTTTGGAGCTGAATCAACTCAAACAGGTATTCACCACCATTACCAGGCACCACGTCCTTTAGGTATGGGAGATGCTTTTGTTGCTGTTGCGAATGATTACAGCACCCTGTTTTATAATCCTGCGGGTCTTGCAAGATTGGAAAATGGTCAAATCAATGCCTCGATGGACTTTAGTGGTTCAAGCTCAATTGTGAAGTTTGCCAAAGATGTTTCAGATTTGGGCAGCGCAACTTATGCTGATGACAATGCTAAATATCAGGCTTTTGGAAATTTTCTTCAGGATAAATATGGCTCCCATTATTCTGGCCGTTTTGGTCTTTTCGAGGGCATGTGGGTTCGTCCAAATTGGGGAATCGCTGTCCTGCCAATGGATATGACTGTTGAAATGGAAATTCACAACCAAGGTGCTCCGGCAATTGATTATCGGGCTTATTTAGATACAACGCTTGCCTATGGATATGGTGCTGACATTAAAGGAGTTCCTGGCCGACTTTCTTGGGGAACAACAGTCAAATTTGTGAATCGAGGATATTCTGCAAAACAATTTACGGCTCTTGATTTGGTTGCGGACTCAAATTTGTTTAAAAAAGAGGACTTGCGTGAGGGATACACAGTGGATGTGGATCTTGGCATGCTTTACACTCCTGATCTTCCTGCTGAGGGGATTTTTTCGATGCTTCGTTTGGCAAAGCCCACGTTCGGAGCTGTGATTCGAAACGTCGCTGACTATGGGTTTGGAAGTTCTTTGAAGTTGATTAATAAAACACCTGGTCAAGCTCCTGAGAAGCTTTATCGAGTTATCGATATTGGAACAAAGTGGGAGTACCCATCGCTTTGGATTTTCGGCGGTCGTGGTGTGCTTGATATTCGAGATATTATGCATCCGTATTTTAACACTCGACGGGCTTTGCATCTTGGCTTTGAGTTTGATTGGTCAGTGGCCTCGTGGTGGAAGGGGCAGTACCGAGTGGGACTGAATCAGGGATACCTGACGGGCGGTCTGTCAGCACTGTTCACAGTATTCAGACTGGATCTAGTGACTTATGGTGAGGACGTTGGATATTACAACGCGCCAAAAGAAAATCGAATTTACATGGCTAAATTTAATATTGATATCTAGGAGTAGAAGATGAATAAAAAATCTTTTATCGCGTTAAGCTCAATGGTTGTTCTGGCAATACTGTCTGGTTGTGGGCAAAAAAAAGATGTTGATAAAATTGCCGAAGCTCAATCTTGTTTGGATGCATCTACGGCTGCAACTGCAGTAGCTTGTATGGAAAAAGTTGATGGTCTATCGACAGAGGCCTCGTATCTCATTCGATGTTCGGCAATGTTTGTTCAAGAGGGTTTTTCAAACCCAACAAAGTTAGCCCAGGCTGTGAATAATATGAGGGGAACGGGGGCAAGCTCCAGTGCGTCAGTTATGTCAGTGCTGGCATTTTCTTATGCCGGAACTGATCAAACAACGAACTATGCCAACGCAACAGCAGCTTCAAACTATTGCAGCCTGTCTGGATCGAAAGGTTTGATTATGTTGGCAACGATTTCAAAGTTGGCAAGTGCAGCAAACTATGTCAATAGCGCCAATTGCGGTGGAGCTGGTGATATGACGGCTGCGCTGACTTGCCTGAAAAACAACAGTACGGCCGTCAGCAGTGATCTGGGAACGGTGATGATCACAACTTATCAGGCCAGTTGCGCAACCGTGAATGATTCAAATAAACTTTTTTGCGATCAGTTTTCAACGGCCATCACTAATGCGGGTGGAACCTCTAATCCCTCAGCAGTAGCCAATGCTTTCTTGAACCAGTTCTAGACTTGACTGAGGTCTAGAACTTCGACGGATTGTCTCAAGATAAAACATCCCTTGTCCGATAGGACTGCATGATGAACAGGATGTTGATCATTATTTTATTCGCCCTTATTCCGTGTGCAGGATTCGCTCAAGAGGTTCGCGAATTTTACAATAGTGCAAGATCACTGGCCATGGGAAATACTTCAATCGCAGTTGTGAATGACGAAACAGCCCTTTTGCACAATCCTGCTGGCTTAGGAAAATTGCGTGATTACTATGGAACCATTCTTGATCCTGAATTCGACGGAGCAACAAGTTTAATGAGTATGTACCAGAAAACTCCGTTCTCGCCTTTTAATTTGGAATCTGTCAAAGGTGCTCTCGATGCAAAACGCGAATCTTATTATCATGCAAGAGTTCAACTCTTTCCCTCGTTTGTAACACGAAATTTTGGTATCGGCATTTTTGGCCGCTACCAATTGGACGCGGCAATGAATGCAGCTGGAACGACGATGTCAACAGCCTACTATGACGATTTGGCCTTGGTCTTAGGATATAATTTTCGATTCTTTGAAGGGCGAGTAAAGCTTGGTGTGGCAGGACGATTTGTTTCGAGAATAGAAGTGAACCAAGATTTAGATCCAACACAAAATCTTGCTCTGACGACATATGGAGCAGAGGGCGCAGCAGTTGCAGCTGATGTTGGTTTGATATTAACAGGTCCCTGGTCATGGCTGCCAACCATTTCAGCGGTGGCAAGAGATGTGGGTGGAACAAAGTTCACTGCAGGTAAGGGCCTTCGATTGCAAACAACAAATATTCCTGCTCCCATCACTCAAGATATCGATGTGGCGGTGGCTCTGTTCCCGATTCACGCCAGTCGGGCCAGGTCTTCTTTTACAATCGAGTATCAGAAGATGACGGCGGCTTCGCAAGATGCCAACAAAACAAAATATATGCATGCGGGTTATGAACTCAATTTGTCAGATATTTTTTTCATTCGTGGAGGAATGAATGGAGCTTATTGGACGGCTGGACTAGAGCTGGCTTCTGAACATACCCAAATTATGCTCACGACCTATGGCGAGGAAGTCGGAACGTCAGAAACTCCAACAGAAAATCGTCGAATGGTGATGAAGTTTTCACTGCGTTTTTAATCTAGAGTTTCCGGATAAATTGATAGTATAATTAAAGAATGAAAACGCTCAGAAAAACTCTTGTTTTTGTGCTTCTATTTTTTCAATTTTTTTCTCTCTCGTGTGGTGAAAATCTTTTTAAATCCATGTCCAATAAAGAGACTGATCAGGCCCGTTACGAGGACGCACTTAAGGCAAAAAATAATTCAGATTGGGACACGGCCATTACTAAATTTCAAGCACTCAGTTCCGATTTTTTAAATCAAGAAGCCGTGCTCGAGCAATATGCAGGTGCTCTTGCTGGGAAATGTGGGCTGAATTTTATTACTTACACAAACTCTCTAGGCTCATCGACTATTGATTCATCGACGCCATTTTTTAAATACCTGATGAACGCATTTACAGGGAAGGCCGTTAGTCCCGCGCATTGCACAACTGCTGAAATGGTCATGAAACAAATTAAAACGATGACGGGCACCTGGACGACGAATCAAACTTTCTTTGTCCTTATTCTCTCAATGGTGAAAATGGGCACCTATATTCGTAATAAAGCTGATGTGGATGGTACTGGAAATTTGGGAGATGGCAATCCGGATGCAACTATCAATCTCTGCCGTGATGCCGAGGCTGGTGATGCGACGACAGCTTATTTGACTGATACTGAGATTAAGGAAATTATAACAGGCTTTGCTTTGATGCTTCAAAACTTTGCTGCCTTTAGCGCAAACTTGGGCGGAGCAGGAGATGCTCTGGCGACCATATCGGCAACCTGTGGTCCTCCATTGAATCTTACCTTCTGTAGCAAGACAGACGCTGCAGGAGTTGACGCCACCGATGTTAAGGGAATGCGTTCGATTCTATCTCTTGCCTATAACGCCGCTGGCTTATCTGCTGTTGGTATTGGTTCAACAACTGTAACGGCGGCAACAAATCCGAATGGGAATAATGGAGTTTATTGGGGCTGCACTCCAGCCTCATTATTGTGCTGCCCATGAAAATAATTTTTGCAGTTTTTATTTTTATTTTCATCAACACAGCTCAGGCTGCCGAGTTTTATGAATACACTCAGTCGGTCCGAGCATTGGGGATGGGTGGGGTTCGTGTTCATAATGAAGATGATGCTGCCGTTATGCTCTGGAATCCTGCAGCTCTTGCTTATATTACAGGAATTAATTGGACTGTATTTAATCTGAATGCAGGCATTAATGGCATGCAAATCTACAATGATATTCAGGCTGTTGGAAATATTAACGGAATTGATTCCTTATCGAGCTTTTATGGAAAGAATGTTTGGGTTGGAGCAGGCGGATATTCTGTGATGGCTTTTCCATATTTTGGTTTTGGCTTATATGACAATGGATATGGTGCTTTTCGATTGCAAGATCCAGCTTTTCCCAATATGGATATCACTGTATTAAATGATTGGGGCGCCATCATGGGTGGAGCGATTCCATTGGGTGGTGCTGGTAGTCTGGGGTTAAATGTCAAACGCGTGACTCGGTATGGAGGCAACACAATACTTGGTCCCAGTGATTTGATGACCGTGACAAATACAACGATTACAAACGCTATCACAAACGAGGGAATCGGGTACGGACTTGACTTGGGGTACATGTTTGCCCCACCTGTCATGGGAAATCCTGCCATTTCTCTGTCTTGGATTGATGTTGGATCAACGGCATTTAACAAAACGAAGGGGACCCAGGCACCATCGCGGATTAAGGACAATCTTACGTTGGGGATTACCTCACACGGCAGTCTGCCGGGACTTGGTTATGCGACAGGTTTAGAATATAGGCATATCACAGATCAGGGAGAACCTTTGGGAAAAAAGATTCATCTAGGTCTTGAGTTGTCATTGGCATTTCTTGATGTCAGAGCTGGATTTTACCAAGGGTATATCACCTACGGATTGGGAATGGATCTTTGGTTAATGCGTTTAGATTTGGCGTCGTACTCAGTTGAAAAGGGAGCCTATCCTGGTCAGACTCAGGATGAGCGGCTACAGGCAGCTCTCACAATTGAAATTGGGTTTGATCCAAGTTTCAAACTGATTGACCTGGGCGGGAAGAAACGAAAACTTAAACAGCGTCGGTAAAAGTGCGAATTCAAACTGGTATTGGATTACTCATAACTCTTTTGGGATGCATTTCAAGTGTAAAAGCTGGAGTATTGGCTGATGCATCACTGTGGGTGAATGAAGCTGTCACATCAAAAACCTGCAAGCCGATTGATCAGAAATCATTTTTGCAACTGACAGAAAAAATCAAATCAACCAAATGTCCTCTTTCACAAGCTGACCTGAAAAAGAAAACAAATGTCGAATTAGGTGATATTGCAGAGTCTTATTTTTTTGATCATCAGGCTCACCAGCAACTTCAAAATACAGAGTGCTTAATTGATCAGACAAACCTTATGTCTCGCGATTCAGCGCTGATTGATATGCAGGCAAAAGATATTTATCAAAAGTTACCTTTATTGTCTGAGGAGTTAAAGAAGGCAAAAGAAGCGCACTATCAATATGAAAAAATAAAAAGAACGAACGTATTAAAAGCGGGTTTTTGCCGCAATCAAAGAGGGCAGAATTATTCCCAGTGTCACTCTGAGATGACAGATTTCTTAAACGAAGAAAATAAAGCGAAGCAGGTTTGGGAAGCTCATCAGGCCGTTGCCTCTGCACTTGCGGAAAGTGTTTGGAGTGGGTCCACACACAGTATGAAAGACCTTCTGGAGCGACTGAGCTCATCCAGCAGCTTGCCCTCTGAGCAGGATGTTAAAAATGAACTGATAAAAACAATTCCAAAAGTTAAAGCAGAATATGAGTCAAATCGAAAAGAACTTATCGGTCAAGCTAGTCGTGAAAACGGAAAGCTGAGTTTTAATAAATTAAGCGACACAACTAAGCGACAGCTTGTCGAAAGTGCGAAAGAACAGCAGCTTTTTAAATCCTCAAAAGGGGGCTACGAATCTGAATTTCTGTGCCGGCTAGAGGGTAAATATGTCCAAGGCCGAGATCGACTCGAGACCATAGCCACAGCGTCCACCTTTTTAATGGGGGGTTTTGGTGTGGCGCTATCTAAAGTGCCTCAGGCTGTTAAGCTTGTGCAGGCTTCCAAATTGTCCTCTAGCGTGAGAACTTCAGCGACGGCTGCTAGTGGCACTGCTCTAGCGATAGATTCTGGTTTGGTTGTGAATTCGCTGGCAAAAGCTTGTGTGTCTTCAGAGTTGAAACTGATGGCTCAAGGGGCTTGTCAGAAAGACACAGTTGATTATCAAAAATTGAGTATTAAAACACAACAGGCAAATAATTGTCTTCTCGAAGCGGCCTTGGATCTTGCTCCGGCCGGATTATTGACTTCGTCAAAAGCATATTTAGCAGTAAAAAATTATCTTACACGAACAGAGGCAGAAAAAGTGGTTGGTCGTACGCTGTCTCCGTCAACTCTTGATGCCATTCAAGAGGCCCATCTTGTTGGGCATGGAGAAGTTGGTGCTGACGGAACTGTAGCTCGAATAGGAAATTATACTGATAAACAACTTCTGAAAAAGGCAAGAATTCTTAAAACAAAGACAGATTTAACACCAACTGAGCGTCGTTTGCTTTTTAAAAATGGAATTGTCGGAGATTCAGAGCACATAGATGAACTCATTAAAATTGAAGATGACCTTGCCTTGCTTGAAAAAGAATTTCGTCAGACAAACCAATCGAAATCACATATCAATGACCTTGTTCACTTAAAGTCAGAATATGGTCTGCTCATAGAAGATTTAAGTCAGATTGACCCAAGCCGACTTAAAAAATTACGTACAGAGGTTGATCGGCTCAAGGCAAAGCCCAATCTTTTAAGTGTTGCTGATCAGCTCGCAAGACAGGGGTCTGGATTAAAAAGTAAATCTGGCCTCTTGGTTGGTGGGCCGTCTATCACCGTTGAGACAAGGTCATCAGAAAAATTAAAGGTGATGTCGAACCCCAAGCATACAGAGGGTGGTGAAGGCAATCGTCCAAATGCAGGCATTGAACCAGCTCACTCTATCGAGCTTTTTATCGAGTCCACAGCAGAAATTAAACATCATCGATATGCTGTTGATAAAAACACTGGCCATATTCACAGATATTGTGTGGATAAAAATATATCGCCTGATTGGCATTGGTGTGGAAGCACTGATCAGAAAAACTATTTGGCTATTCTTGATCCAGAAACGATTCCCGCAGAAGTCAAACGTATGACAAAGTGTAGGACGCACAAAGAGCATGGAGTTATTCGTGTAAAGTGTTGGCCTCAGGCTTTGGGACATTAATCAGCGGGTTCCTTCACCAGAAACAGCAACCCGCCACCAATGACAAACAATACCAGCAGTCCCAGCATCCCTTGCCTTGGATTTCCACTGAGATAAGCTCCCCAGCCCACCAGCATCGGGCCAAATATAGAAGCAAATTTTCCGACTAGATTAAATAAACCAAAGTATTCTCCAGTGGCGTGAGATGGAACCATTCTTGAAAAAAGTGATCGGCTGAGAGCTTGTACGCCACCTTGAATCATACCAATCACACAAGCCAGAAGGTAGAATTCTAATCCTGTGGTCATCTTTGTCGCGAAGATGACCGTGATTCCATAAAGGGCGATGCATGTGAGAATGGGTATTCGGCATCCCCATTTGCTGGCCATTTTTGAAAAAAGCATGGCAAAAGGAAATCCAATAAATTGAACAATCAGTAAAGCCGATATCAGATCCGAGGACTTTAATCCGATCGACATTCCGTAGTCGACTGCCATGGTCATCACTGTGTAAACTCCGTCTATGTAAAGCCAGTAGGCAATCATAAAAATCAGAGTGTTTTTTTGGTGAAATAAATCTTTCAGCGTTGAGAAGAGTGATGTGATCGAGTGGTGAATTGCGCGAAAAAGGGGAAAACCTGTTTTTTGTATCGAGGGCTCGGGAATATTTCTAAAAAGCGGGATTGAAAAAATTCCCCACCAAAGAGCAACAGAAAGAAAAGAAAGTTTCACTGCTTGAACTCCAGAATCAAGTCCAAAAATTTCTGGCTTCAGATACATGATGACATTGAAAAGAAATAGAACTCCTCCGCCAAGATACCCAAGGCCATAACCCAGCGAAGATGCAAAATCCGCTTTTTTCCCTGGAGCGATTGATGGCAGTAAAGAGTCGTAAAAGACGCAACTGGCATTAAATCCCAGTTGGGCCACGCTGTAAGCAATAGCTGCAAAGATCCAGCCACCGGGCTCGATAAAAGACATCCAAGCACATCCGCTCAACCCAATGAGCATGAAAAGAAAAGTAAAAAGTTTTTTATATCCGCGTTGATCAGCAAAGGCGCCTAGGGTTGGACTCAGGACGGCAATGATAAGACTTCCAAGTGAAATTGTTGTGCCGAGTCGGGCTGTAGTTAGAGTCGCGTCCGCGCCCTGACTCCAATACTCTTTAAAGAAGACTGGGAAAAAACCAGCCATAATAGTCGTCGAGAATGAGCTATTCGCCCAATCGTACAGGGCCCAACTGAATATTTTCTTATCTTTCCAAAGTGATTTCATCAGTGTGATCCTTGCTAATTTACGAGATAAATGCAAGCATCTAAAGATCCCATGCTCAAAATCGTGACTATCCAAAATCCAGAAGAAAAAAAGAAGTTGATCGATCACTTTGATCCTTCAAAGACAACATGGCTGGTCTCTGATCTTCGATCAAAATTTGAAATTCAAAATACTCTCATTGAGAAGTATGGCTTTTTTGAAGATGAAAGTGTTCTTCGGGTTAGCGAATTGTGGAAAAGATTGTTGAAAAGATCATTTCCTGATTTTCAATTTGTTTCATCCGATCTTATACGAAGCCAGCTGAAAGAAAATTTAAAGGAAGAGAAAGAGACTCAAATTAAACTTTTGGATACGGGCGTTTTTGAGGCCATCCAAAGTTTTATTCCCCTTTATTCCCATCCCTCAGGGGATCAGGCTTTTGTTGATTGGTTAAAAGATCGTCCCAGCGTTCTCAGTCGAGTGTTTGGCTGGTATCAACTGGGAAGAAAAAATTATGATTACTTTATCAATCAAAATTTAATGATTCCAAATTGGATTTCAGGATTTTTGATGAATCAATCGGGTTGGGAAATCCATTTGGAGCGATCGCTCATATTTGATTTAGGTGCAGAGCTTTCGATGGTTGAGCAGGAACTGATTTGGAGACTCAGCCAGCAAATTGACATCCAGGTGATTCACCCCAGTCCTGATTGGGCTCAGGCCTTCCCACATTTGATGCGTCCCTATGAAGAGTTGAATAGTCGTCTTACTCCGACGGGAAAACGAGCGGCATCTAATGATCATCGATCTCCTCTTGAGCAGGTCCAGTATTCAGGGGAAAAATTAATTTTACAAAAGTTAACAGGCCCATTGGCTGAAGTGAAGTATGTGACAGAAAAGATAAGAGTTTTACTTGATCAAGGCGTGATGCCTCATCAAGTCGCCGTAGTGGCACCTGATATTGAAAAGTATTGGCCCTTGATTCGACCCTATTTTCAAGAAGAAGGAATCCCAGTAGCGAAGGATGTCACAACAAGGCTTCATGGACTGCCTCAGATCAGCACTTGGATTGGACGCCTTCGCCTGATGACGGATGAGGTGCTCTACTCTGACCTTGAGATTCAATGCTTTCAGTCTGAGAAACAGATGGATTTGAGATTTGAAAGATTCGAAGCCTTATTTTCACAGATGCTCGATGGAACAGATTTAGGACGGTTATCTGCAATCGAGACGGCCTTCCGGTCAGAAAGAGCCCCATCAGGTTTAGTGGATTTAGATACCTATATTGGGTGGATTTTAAAATTTTGGAGCTGGAAAGAGGACTCTTTGTTAGAAATTGTTCTTCGTGAGCTTTTGACTCTCTCGCAGTGTCAGGTTCGGATGGAGTTTTCATCCTGGACTTCGTATCTTGAAAAAGTTCTCTCTAAAAAAGAAATTTGCAATGAGCAGGGTCATCGGCGGGGTGTTCAATTTATAAATATTCTTTCTGCCGACTCAGCGAGCTTTACTTATCGATTTTTTGTGGGTTTGACAGAGTCCAATTTTAAAGAGAATCGAAAAAGTTTTTTAACATCTTATGAAATCGATCAGCTGGCTCGAGAGAGGGGATTTTATTTAGCTCATCCTGAGCAAACTGCGGCTCTTTTTGAACTTCTTTGGCTATTTCAGCATCAGGGAACAGAGGATCATTTGCTATTTCCGGCAACTTCCCTTCAGGGTGGTGTTGAGGCTCCACATCCATTTTGGTTAAAGCTGGGTGGTCATAGTATCCATGTGATGTCGAGCCCAGGACACTGTCGGTGGGATGAAAAAGCATCTCAGGCGCAGCTTCCACCTGCAGTTTATCGAGACTTGGGTGAAAAAGATTTTGAGAAAGTGCCGCTTGAAAAAGTGCCCTCACTGTCGGCTTCTTCACTTGAAACCTATCAAAACTGCCCATTTCAATTTTTCGCATCTCGTATTTTTGCTTTGCTCGATGAGCCTCTAGTTGATCTTGAACTTGATCAAAGAAAGAAGGGCTCGCTTGCCCATGCGTTGTTTGAAAAACTAACTGAATCACCTTTGAATTTGAATCGTAGCGAACAGGAAATTCGAGAGATTTTGGATCAAATCATTAAAGAAGGGATCATTCAGTTAGGCGATAACCAACTTTGGCCCTCGCTCAGGGAAAGGCATGTGAAACTTGGACTTCGCTTTCTTGAAAATGAAAGAGATTGGGCAAAGAAATTTCCTACTTCTCAAATTCTGGATCGTGAAAAAGAGTTTCAATTTTATTATGACCCTAGCGAGAAAAAATACTCTCAAACAAAGGGGATAAATTCTGTCAGTTTCTCAGGAAAAATTGATCGAGTGGACGGAGTATCGGTTGGAGCAACTGATCAAAAAATTGTTCTGATTGATTATAAATCAAGCCAGGATTCTTCACACTCATTTGCGAACTGGCTCAAGGATAATCGTTTGCAGCTTGGTTTTTACGCAATGGCCTTTGATATGGGATTGGTTTCAGGTTACCAAGGGGCCCAGGTCTTGGGGGCCCATTATTACATATTAAAAGATATGAACCGAGAAAAGGGCATGAGTCTGACCGATGGACAAAATCTTTTATTCCCTGAAGTTAAGAAGTCCATTTCACATGAAGAGAAAAATCAATTTTATGAAGAGTTAAACAATTTGCTCTTCAAATTTGTTCAGGCAATAAGCGATGGAGATTTTGGTCCAAGGCCTCGCGAAAAAGAAATTTGTGACCGCTGTCGATGGAGGGCTTTATGTCGAGCACCCCACTTGATGTAATGGCAGAATTAGAGTTGCAAGAAAAAGGCAAGATGGAAAATCTTGTCGTTCGTGCTGGGGCCGGAGCTGGAAAGACCACAGAGCTTGTGAAAAGAGTTTTATCACTTGCTAAGAAACACAAGATTGAAAAAGGACAGTTCCCCTTTCTCGTTGTCACCACCTTTACGCGAAAAGCCACTCAGGAACTCAAAGAGCGATTGGTTCAAAAGTCGTTAGAATTAGGGGATCATGACCTGATCGAATTTGTACAAAAACAAAGCCATTTGCATATTTCGACCATTCATGGCGTGCTTAGCATTTTCTTAAGTCGCTTTGGAGGGATGGTTGGACTTCCCCCGCAATTTACTGTGATCGGTGAGGATCAGGAAATTATTTTAATAAAAAAAATTATTCGCCAAATTTTAAGAGAGTCCACACAGGGTAGGGTCCATCTCGATATATTACTTGAGTCCTATTCATTGAGCGATTTAATTGAGGTCTTTCAATCCTATTCTGAGCTTGATGTCGGCGGAAATAAAATCAGCCTTGCCCAGCGCGAGGATCTTCAAAAATTATCTGAAGAGAAAATATCGAGCTGGGTCACTCAAGCGGAATCTTTAGTTTCGGCACTTGAGATTGAGGAAACATCAGATTCGTGGGTCAATTACACCAAATGCTTGAAATCCTGCATTCAAGCAGCTCGAGCCAAAAATTATTCAGATCAGCGCCGAGCTCTTCACCAGTTTGACAAAGTAAAGCCAATAGTCAGGAAAAATAAAAACTCAAATCCAGTAACGATTGACGCCAAGGCTGAGTTACAAAAGGAGCTTAAAAAAATTCTTGAAAACTGGTCATTAGAGCCTGCGGCCTGGGATCTTCATCAAGAAATGGGAACCCATTTTATCGAGTTAGGAAAATTGATTTCTCAGGCCCTGAAGCAAAAAAAGATCGAGACAGGCCAGCTCACCATGGGTGATTTAGAAACTTATGCGATGAATTTGGTCAAGGCGGAGTCAGAGAGTGCAAGATTATTTTCCCAAGAGTGGGATTACTGGTTAATAGATGAATATCAAGATACCTCTCCGAGACAGGTTCAGTTATTTAAAGCTTTAATGGGGGATCGTAATGCCTTTGTCGTTGGTGATCCCCAGCAAAGTATCTATCTTTTTCGCGGAGCCAGGTCAGAAGTCTTTATACAAAGAGAAAAAGAAGTACTTGTTCAGGGCGGAAAAAATCTAAAAAAAATGGAAAACTACCGCTCACGTCCTGAGGTTCTTGAGTACTTCAATTACATTTTTACCTCTCTCAGTCCGCAATTTGGAAAAATGATTCCTCATCGAGCGAAATATCCCACGCCGAACCCACAGCCTGCAGCACTTTATCTTTCTGGAAGATCGGATGATGAAGAATATGAAGTGAGAAATGTGCTTCGTCGTTGTCAGCAGTTAATTCAAGAAAGCGTATCCGAAGAGGAGATTTGTGTACTAGCGAGAACGCATAAAGATCTAGAGGAAATCGCCCATAAAGCCCGAGAAATTGGGCTACCTGTGCAGGTTCACGCGCCCAGTAAATTCTATCAACGTTCAGAGATCAGAGATGCTTTGGCGTATTTGAAATTTCTTGTGAACCCTCACGACAATATTAATTTTCTTGAGGTCTTGCGAAGCCCTTGGTTTCATTTAGAGGATAAAGACATTATCCAAATTTGTTCAAAGAATGAAAAAAGCTATTGGGTTAAGGCCGTCACGAATCTGAAGTCACAAAATAAAACAATTGAGAAATTGAGCCAAGACATAGATTCTTGTTTTACAGAAGGCGTGACGCAGGTTTGGGTCAAAGGATTAAAAGATTCTGGCCTGCTTGAAACAGCTCACCAAATTGATCCTTCGGGGCGTCGCGAGGCAAACTTGTGGAAATTGATCCACATGCTTCAGACCGAAGAACGAAAGCCCGGATTCCGATATCTTGATTTTATTCACAATAGATCTGATCGCAATTTGGATCCGGATCAGACCAGTGAAGAGGGCGATGCTGTTCCGGTGATCGAACCAAAGAGGGTGAACCTGATGACCATTCATGCCTCAAAAGGTTTGCAATTTGATCATGTGATTATTCCCGCCATGGGAAGGTGGCGGCCACGACGAACCACTTCAATGATGATGCTCGATGAAGAAAGTGGAAAGTTGACCTTCTCGGTGCTTCATCCTGAAGAGGGAAAAATGAAGGCTTCAGTTCTTGGTGAACAGATCGGGGATCGCCGTAAAGACCGAGAGCGCCAAGAGTATGAGCGACTTTTGTATGTGGCCATGACTCGGGCAAAGCAAGGGGTCACATTGATTTGGAGTGATATTGATAAGGATTCATGGGCAGAAAGAATTTGGAAGCCACTTGAGATCGGAATCGAAAATCGTGGATTATTCTCTGTTGAAATGAAAGAGGACTTGGGTGATTTGCAAATTGAAAATCAAAAGCTGCATCAAAGTCATAGTCTTCGCCCGGCCTATGTCTTTCAAGCTCAAGAAGAGGTCCCGACAATTTCCGTAACAACTTTAATCGAAGATGGGGCTGAAGACTTGCGGCAACCTGAAGTTAAGAGAGATATTAGGCAAAGTATGAGCAAAGTATTTCAGGGGATTCAGGCTCATGCTTTATTTGAGAGCCTTCGCTATCAGGCAAAAGCAAAATCTTTAACGCCCACTCTAGAAAAAGCACGTCGGTTTGTTGAAACTTGGAATAAGGGAGAGCTATATAAAATTATTCAAACCGGGCACGTCGAGTGGGGATTTTGTATTTCACAGGGTCAAGCATGGATACAGGGCCAGATTGATCTTTGGGGTACTGACGATCAGGGGACCTGTTGGGTCGTGGATTATAAAACTGGATCTGAGAATCATCTTGAAAAAGCATTCTTTCAGTTAAAAATTTATGCTTGGGCGCTGGCCAAAATGAAGAAGATCACAACAGAGAAAATTCAGTTGGCTGTGGTTTATCCGATGACTGAAAAGGTATTCGTGAGAAGCGCTCCCTCCCGAGAAGACATCGAGAGGGAGATCAATCAAAATCTAGAATTATAACTCGGGGAAGCTCGCCATAATTTTCAACAAAAGTGTGCGTTGTGCATCGTACTCGTGCTTATTGCGGCTGTAAGCTTCTGACATTTCTTTATTCATTTTTACAAAGAATTCTGCTTTTGTCTGGATTGATTTTGCATTAAAAGCATTCTCCAGTTTTAATTCTTTATAAACTGAATCAAGATCAAACTCTGCAACGGCTTCTTTTATAGTTTCAGGGTCATCTGATTTTGTTTTCTCTATGGCCTTTTTGATAAGGGCCTCACCAACCAGATCTTCACTTTTCAGTATGAAGGCAATTGCTCTAACTAAAGTAGCATTTTTTTGGTTCTCGTTCGAAAATGCAAATGCCTTTTCCATCATTTCTAATAGCTGTTGAGAAGTCATTTTCTCACCTTCTTTTGGAAGAAAGCTATTGAGCAAATCTAGAACAGGCTTCAAATCAGCTATGGTGATTTCTTTAGATTGTTCCATTGCAGATAATTTAATAAGAGTGCTGACCATTTCCAAAGCACTTGTGGCTGATTTATCAAGAACGACAAAGTATCGTCCCCCATACATTGGGATTTTGGCTGCGGCCTCTTTCACGATATCTGGATTTGAGGTGATTCCAGCTTCGTATGGGGTCCCACGCTCGCCACTCACGCGTGGATTTCCAGGAACGCTAATGGCATCAATCATAGAAAGATACATATTGCGAATCAGACTTTGCTCAGTTTTAAATTTAGGGAATGCAGATACATTTTTCCGTGCAAAAGTGATTAAGTTTTTACTTTCACTCAATGTTTGATTTGATCTCACAGATTCAAGGTCAATGCCGGTAAAGAGTCTTGTTTCAACGGCATCTATCCAGACGGCCCTATTTTTGGCCTCATCCAAAAAGTTTGGAGCAAAATCAAAGGACATTGAAGACATCGGAGCTGTGTTTAATCTCATTGTGATAACAAGATTTGCAAAAACGCGCTCCATGAATGTACCGACAATATCATTCGGTTCAGCAATATTTCGAGCTGACATATCAAATTTCACATCATTAAGGTAATATCCTACTGACCCGATTGAGTCTGCACCCATGTTCTTACCAAGATAAGTTTTGACGTGATCATCCACGCAAGATTTGACGGATTGATTCGTAGAGAAGAAAATTGTTTCTCGGATAGATTCAAAGTCCACCAGATCAACGGAATTGTTGTACTTCGCCACGCAGTACTTTGAAGGCATGAAAGCAATTTGTTTTAGGAACTTAAAGGCCTTGTCAGCAGCGACTCTGTAGTGTTTTGCGTAGTATTCAAAATTAGGATCTTTAGCCATTTCGGCAATTTTCTGATCGAGCTGCGCTTGCGTGTAATTTTCAAGGTATCGGTTATTAATTCCAAGGTAGCGAGCCAGAGAGCTTCTCCATTCGTCATAAAAGCGCTTCATGGGAAGAAAGAAACGACCTAATCGATAGTAAGCTAAGCGTTCCGAGTCTGCAGACCAAGTTTTATCGTAGCGATAATTCAATGTCGCAAACGAGGCGTTGTAATCTCGGATCATATTGTCAACGATCTCTTCAGGAGTAACGCCCGCATCATGGCGTTGACACATGGGATTGGTGTTGAAGAAAACATCCTCATCCGTACAGAAGGCATATTTTTTCAATTGAGCATTGTTCACATTGTCTTCGATGCTCTTTTTGGGATTCAATTTTGCAATTTTAACTGTATCCCCATCTTGAATTTCAACAGCATCGGCATATCCGTATCGAATAGCTGCGATATCGTAAGCGCCAGGTTGCGTCAGTCGGTCCTCATTAAACGCAGGATACTCCATGACTGATGAGCTGCGGACAGGTTTATCAGTACCAGCTTTTTTCTGATCCCAGAAGTTCAAATAATCTGTTGATCCCATAAAATTGTGACGTAGTCCAAGGTTATGTCCCATTTCGTGGATCAATGTTCCAAGCATTTTGTGAGTCACAAGCTTCTTTGAGCAAGAGTCTTGGACTTCATTCTGAGCATCAGTATATGTTTTTCCAGATCGCTTCATCTCAGCTTTGACGTCCTCGATGTACTTTAATACTTCTGGACACTGAGCTTCAATCTCTTGATGAATATTGGCAGAGTTCAGCCCCAAGCTGAATTCACGGCCAAAGTTTTTACTATCGGCCTTAAATTGGACCTTTTTCTGGACGAGTTCTCCATTTTCAAGCACAGGAACTTTTAACTCAGGAAGTTTTCGTAAAAATCCTGCATTGACTGAAATGGTGTCTTTATTGTTGCCGACAACCATGCTTTTCATTTCAGTGACAATCGATGAAAGTGCACTGACAAAGCTACCATTCATTTCACCAATCTTAACTCGAACATAGTTTGTGATTTCCTCATCAAGAGCCGAGCGGATTGGAGTAATATGAACATTCGACGTCGCAGAGATAATTTCACCTGTTAGGGGGTCTGTGACCGATGGTCCAAATCCAAACAGTGACCCACTCACGCGAGATTCAATCAGGTTGATCGCATTGTAGCGCAGATCCCCAAGCTCAACGTCTTTCGTTGTATCTAGAACAACATTGATTCCAGTTCCGGCCTCTTGGAAGGCATTATTCCAGCCCTCGACGGCTTTCGCTGCGGCACCTCGAGCCCACTCTGGAGAAGTTGTTGTGAAGTTAAATGTAATGGTTTTATTTGAAGGATTAAAGCGTGAGATAAAATTATTTTTTTCAGCATCTTCTTTTCTTCGAATCTCATAGTTTTGAATAGAAGCCTTTTGAGTTGTGAAATAACCGAATTTTTTGAAGTCCTTTTCAAAGTGAACCTTAGGCTGATAATTTCTCTCTCCAGCTTTTAAGAAGGAATAACGGACTCGAGTGTTGGAAGAGTGTTTTTGTATTGTGAACGAAATGTAGTTATCATTGATCTCAAAGTTCACAAGCTTGCTTGGCAGGTTAATACCGTTACCATCTGTGTCTGAAGACAACAAAGCTGTCGAAATAGAGTTTGCATTGATTTCAACATATTTGCGCTTATCCCAGGTGATTTCTGTATTTTCCTCTTCACTGAGTTCAGTGTCGGAACCAGATTTTGCTAATCGATAATCTTTCCATTGGGCTGGAATGGACATGACTGCAGCGTAGTTCACATCTGAACCTTGAGCTTGACTTTCTTTTTTAAGCCGCTCATCGATATTGACATTTACGGCCTTAATAAAAGTTTCGTATTTTAAAAATTTAATACGGTTGGCGTTCTCTAAGTTTTGATCCTCCTGTCGACCCATTCCAACGTTTTCAACTTCATTTTCAGGAGTTGAAATAATGGTCTCAGAGAAATACCACTCTCCATCAAACATTGAAGCGGGAATAACATCCACTTTTTCTAGAGCTTTAAAAATAGTGTAGTTATTCATATTGATTTTAAAATGAGTGGCCTTTGATTTTGCGTTTTGACCCACCTCAATCATCTTTGAAGTGCGCTCTCCATTGTCATTCTGAATGCGATCAATAGTGTAATAGGTTACAGGATAGCCCATCAATGGAACAGCGAAGCGCCCATCATCCATTTTTTCTGCGATGGTTTTTTCTCTTAAGGACAAATCCTTGGCTTGAGCAATTTTATAAATTTTTAAATACTTATCTGTCAGTCGGTATTGAACTTGGTACTTGTGATTTGGGCGACCTTGGAATGGAATTTCTTTTAAGAGTTTGGCATCAGTTTTAAATTTAACGAGATTGAAGGTCCCAACTTGGGCGGATTGAGAATTGATATTCACTTTATCAGCTTTGCTGACAGAGATATTTCCAATTGTCTCACCAGTAATAAGGTCAAAAGTTTGTCCATCAAGAGCGGCGATCTCTTGAAGGTCAATACCTTGATTTTGGGCAAAGGTTGCAGGACGTGGCTTTGTACAACCTGTGATGAGCATTGCCGATGGGGCAATCATCATCAAACTTAAGCTCAGGCAGAATCTCGTTACATTCTTCAGTTTGTTCGCCGTTTTCTTCATAGTTATTCCTTTCACTGTGTCCTTTAGTCCTAGTAAGTCAAAGTCACTTGTCCATAAATAAATGAATTCGTCTCATCCATCAGGGTGATGTTTAAGTCTTGTCCATTTGATTTCAGTGTTGAAACAAAGGGGCTTCCGTATTGGTGCCCCACTGCAAAAGAAGCTTTTTCAGATAGAGAAATGCCAAGCTCTTGCGAGTGTGAGTAGTAATCGTTGTGAGTTCCTTGATAAGAAAGTGTGTCATAGTGAAGAGCTGAGATACTTAAACTGAAAGTGTCACTGAAGGCCCAGCTCATATCGATGCTTTGATTTGAGCTGTACTGTGTGTTCACGCGGCCAGAAATAGCAGTATCATATTGATGAAAATTGCGAGTTAGTCCTAGGGCTCCACCCAAGCTGAATCTCTTCCAAATCAGTGAGCCAGGGGCGGAATCAATTCGCAGTCCTGCGGATAAGGTTGATTGTAGCGAGCCCGCTTTAGCTGCCTTGCTGACGGGAAATCCTAAGCTGATCGAGGGGCTTAGGTTTGTTCTTTCATTGAAAATGGAAATATTTTTCTTACGTAGGCCAAGAACTCCTCTGCCGAAATCGGCCTCTTCAGCTTTGATATCTTGGCTTCCATCGACAACGGCAAATAGTGAAATGTCCTTGGTGATTTTATAAGAGGGAGAAATACTCAGGTCCCAAGAAGCTTGCTCCGATCCATCTTGGCGATTGTAAAGGGAATTTGACCGAGACAGTGTCGTTGCTAATGAAAAGCGTTTGACTGAAGTGCTTAAAGCAGCGGGTGCGGTAGAGTCTGTATCGCCAAAGGCGAAGGACGTCCATACTAGGCAGACTGCTAATCCTGTTGAAGCAAATTTCCGAAGCACTGGGCACTCCTTTAATAGGACCCCTTTCCCCAAAGAAAGGGGGTCGACAGGATAGGAGCAGGGTTTGTGCCGATCTCAGTATGAGACAGCTCAAATTTAAAGGGAGGTGGTACGTTTAGAGGTGTTTATTGTTTTGACAGGGGCAAGAATTGTCGGTTTTTCACGTTATGGGATGCATAACAAGATGCAACTCATGAGTTGGATTTATGCCCTGAAGGGATGCTAAAAGCAGCCTCATTCACGAGGAGATTTTATGAAAATCATATCAAGTTTATTGATTGTCGGATTTTGCTTCGGAGCTTTCGCTCTGCCAACACCAACACAAATTCAAGACATTTGTTCGATGGATCCGGTCTATGTCGAAGGAAAAGATGAGCCCGTCAGCCAAGAGTTATTAAATGAAATGCAATCACTTAATGTTGCAAAGGTAGCTACTCTCTCTAAGCTTCAATTGCAGCTTGTAAATCGTTACTTGATCTCACAGTTGGGTGTGAAGAAAAAAATATTATCACTGAGAGAGGTTCAAGACCTTTTCAAAAAAGGGGGCGAGCTTCAGTGGAGTGAACTTTATCTGAATACTTATCAATCATCTGTTTCCGGTGAAATCTACCTCGAAGTTCTGTCTTATCCTGGCGATAATCCAGTGGCTGATTACTTTGATCAAGGGGGTCTTTATGTGGGACATAACTCTGATGGGAGCTTTGGAATTCCTCAAGGCAAGGACAAAATTATCTGGTGCAGTGACTTGCGAAAATAGAAAGAATAAACGAGGGCAAATGCCCTCGTTTTTCTATTGCGGAAACAATTTCTTATTCAATTGAAAGAGAAGATGGAAGAGTAACAGACTCGCTTACGTAAGTCGCGGGAGCTGTCCAGTTGCTTGCAGCACTGTAAGAGGCAGCGGCAACGGTTGCATCAACGCTTGAGCAAGTTGAGTTAAATGTTGATCCCGAAGATGTTGCGCAGAAGGGGTTCGGATAGTTGGTCATCACGCCACTCATTCCACCTGAGCAAACAGATCCGAAGTTATTGCAGAAGTTATCTAAGCCATAAGATGAATAAGTTGTGCCGGCTTGATCAACGGGGATCAGATATACAGAGGCCTTTGCGGCGGAGTCATTTCCGACAAAGTCCGTATAAAGAGCGACACTGGTGCTTGCCGAAGGAGTGGTCGCGCATGTCGGAGTGCCTGCATTTGCCCAGCGCGGATGATACATCATGGCCTTTCCAGTCCACAGTCCGCTTGCCTTAGAGAGTTTAATTTTGATTTTTGACGGAGCTTCCACGTCATTTGCATCGCAGGTTGGATTATCGATCATCATATCGATGGACCAAGTGCTTGCATCTGTGTAGTTGATTACCGCAGACACTTTGGCAGTACTGCCATTGGAATCCATTTGAGCTGTATCAACTTTAAGAGTGTAGACGGTTGAGCTCACATTTAAATAAATTCCAGGTTGTGAGCTAGAGTCCTTAATGCCAAGAATAGCAAAATTATTGGCGTCTGTTTTGTTATAGTGAAATGTGTATCCATCGCCCGAGGCGGCTGATCCGCTTGCCCCATCAGCAAGTTGCCCAAGACCTGAGCCAACACCTGCAATTACTTGATTCGTCATGTCCACAAATTGTTTGGCCATAGTGAGATACAGACGGACGAGAATAGCTTGGCAATCAAAAAAGCTTGCTGTTCCACAGGGGCCACCGCTGCTTATCTCCATATTTTCACGTAGTGATGAAAATTGAACAGATGGTGAAACGGCTAACGATGCTGGTGCGAAACCTGCTGACACGGTGGAAAGGTTTGATGAGATTGTTGTTGTGATATTTGTCGATGCAGTCGCCGGCTCATCCTTCTTTTTACTGCAACTCATCAGACCGATTACCAGCGCTGGGATTGCGATAAATGACATCCATTTCATAGAGAGCTCCTTGTTTTTGTTGAGTGGTTATTATCTCATTGCTGAGAGGGGGCTTGGCAATGAGGCCGGGATGAATCCCGACTGATGTCTTAAGTCTCTTATTGGACTAATGTTTTGACTTCATCTTCAGAATAGCTTTAATTAAACCCATGACCTGGGCGCATAAAATTCTAGATGAAATTCAGTATGAATTCACCCGAGCTAGTGGCCCGGGTGGACAGCATGTGAATAAGACTGAAACTGCGGTCGTTTTGCGTTGGTCACTGACTAAAACAAAAGTTTTTTCTGATCAACAAAAAAGTCTTTTGTTTGAAAAACTGCAAAATAAGCTTAATCAAGAAGGTGAAGTGGTTTTAAAAAGTCTTGAATTTCGTGATCGCTTGATGAACAAACAAAATGCGAATGAAAAACTCATTTCCCTCTTAAGAATGGCCTTGCACGTGCCGAAGAAAAGATTAAAGACCAAGCCCACTAAATCATCCAAGCGAAAACGTCTTGAATCAAAATCAAAACACTCAGCAAAAAAAGAACTTCGCCGAAAAGGATTTGATTGATGAAGGCCGAAGTTTTGAAAAGCATTTTGATTTTTACTGATGGTGCCTGTTCAGGGAACCCAGGCCCTGGTGGGTGGGGGGCTGTGGTGGTGACTCCAGAGGGAGAAGTGAAAGAGCTTGGTGGACGGGATGATGAGACCACGAATAATCGTATGGAGATGCTGGCGACCATTTCAGCATTAAAATTGATTCGAAATCGAAAAGAAAAAGTTTTTCTTTACACGGATTCAACTTACGTCATTCGTGGAATTACCCAGTGGATTTGGGGCTGGCGTAAAAAAGGTTGGGTCAATGGCGAAGGCCAGGCTGTCGCCAATAAAGAAATGTGGGAGCATCTTTTTCAATTGGTGATGGAGCGGGGCTCAGAGGGAAAAATTGAATGGCTCTACTCTCGAGGCCATATAGGCACTCCGGGCAATGAACGATGTGATGAAATCGCAGTGGCATTCTCGCAAAAAAAATATGTGCCCTTGTACGAGGGACCCTTACTTCAATATTCCATTCCTATTTATGATTTACCCGAGAATACAGAACTTCCAGAGATGAAGCCAAAAACAGAAAAGAAGCAGGCCTATTCTTATCTTAGTCAGGTGGGCGGGATTGTGTACCGACATTCGGATTGGGCGTCTTGCGAAAGACGGGTGAAAGGTCAATCGGGGGCAAAGTTTAAAAAAGCCATGTCCGCTTCGGATGAAGGGAAAATTCTTGCTGACTGGGGACTTTCAGTAAATACCGAGATTAAAGAATAAAAACTGATCCCCCAGATTGTACTTTTCCAGCTTTTTCTAATCAAGCTCACCTCATCTGAAGAGGATCACGTATTCCAAATCACTCTTTTGTTTTTAAATTATTAAATGAACTGACTAACCATATACAGATCCAAATGACCTTGAAGATTTTCTATCTTCTTTGTTGTACACCAACTCCGACGAGTCAGTCGCCGGATATCACATCTTAACTTGGCACAGCGCTGATTTAATGCAAACAGCGGATCGTACTTTTTCTTCTGCATTTTCTCATGCAGCCGATCACGATGCTTTTCCTTATTCGCCCGATTGTAAGTTTCATAATTAGATTCTGGATAATATTTTTCCACAAACTTTCGATAACTTGATTTGGCATCAGATTTTATTTCTTTCGGAGTATCTTGTAGCTGATTTTTTACCGTTTGAAATAACTCATTTAGTCCCGACTCTCGATCATCTTTGCGAGGGCCGTATTTCAGTACCGAAAATGCAGCCAGTCGACCTTTTGCAGGCATTTCAGATACTTGCACACCCAAAATTTGATATGATTCATTCACCATAAGTCCAATTGAGAGGGGTTTGCACTTGGTGTGATGAATGGTCTCCATCTCGTCAAAGTACAAAGTTTGAGCGCTGAGCGGAAGGTTGTATTTTTGAACTCGAGCCTGCTCAATGAGCCAAAGAAATTTGTTGTACGTGTTTTTATAAGTCATTTTCAGGATGCGGCTGCAGGCTCGGATCGAGTTGCCCTCGATGAGAAGTTTCTGGAGTGTGTGATTGAGGTCCATTTTTTTGTGTTTAAAGTCGGATTTAAATGTTCGAGAGGAGAATGTTTTTTTGCAATGAGTGCACTGAAACCGTCGAATCACTTGGTGGGTTCTTTTGATTTTAAAATAGCCTTTTCGATGAAAAACTCCACCGCGAATGGTGTGATAGGAGCAGTTGGGATCAGGGCAAAGTCTTGGAATAAAGCTCATGAAGACAGGGGAAGGGCAAGGATCAGGCCAATAGAAGCTGCACTTTATTTTGGGTATAAGTCTGAATCAGTCCGCAATCCGGAAAGAAATCAAGGGGATCCGATCAGAAAAAGCTGGGAAAAGTACAATCTAGGGGATCAGTTTTTGAAATTCAAATGTCGTTGAACCCACAGGCCCTGTGAGAGTTACTTTTGCATTTCCATTCTCAGTTAAAGAAGTGGGAATAGGAAAAGATAACTTGTACGGAGTTCCCCAGCGCGTGTGGTGGGGGTAAAGGGTCTGGGCTTCAGCTAAGAGGATCTTCATTTTTGTCGCTTTTCCTTCAACCCGTTTTCCGGCGGCGTCGAGAAAGATCTTCCATTTTGTTGAAGCTTTATGTAGATCGTCATGTTTTCTTTCGGGAACAAAAAAGCTTAAGAAAACTTCAGTTGATTTTGTCATTTCGGATTCAACTTTTGATTTTTCATTATTGTATTGATCTTGGTTCCACTGATAGATGCGGGCATTTTGATCAACCTGCAGCCTTTGAAGATCAGATGTCATCAAAGTCGCAGAAGCATCCAAAGTATTCATGAATCCATCATAGATTTGTTTTTTTGCAGTGTTTTTTTCAACGCTGGAATAATAATCCGATTCAGGGCGCAGATTTAAACTGGGATTTTGGTATTGGCTAGCGCATCCAAAGAGCGTTGCTGAAACTAAAATTAAGGCAAAGATAGGTTTCATTTTTTTCTCTCCAAGCTCATGATCTAAATATTCTCAGAGAGGGTCAAGTCTATAACCAGCCCTTGGTCAGGCGTATCATCTTAGTATTCAACGGGAATAGGATCAAGGGATCGCCAAAGATACCAAACAGCCACGCTGGCCCAGGGAGAATAGAGCTTGCGAAATTTTTTTAGGTTGGCCGGGGATAGAGGATATCTGACTTTGTAATTCAAAGCGATTGCTTTCTGCAGACCAAGATCAGCATCAGGAAAAACGTTGGGTCTCATTAAATGAAAAATGAGAAACATTTCCGCTGTCCAGCGACCGATACCTTTGACGGCAACTAACTGATCAATGATTTCCTCATCTGTGTGGTGAGGCCAGCCGTGAGGAAGAATTTTCTTCTCAAGAAAGTGGTGGGCTAGGTCTTTTATATAAATCACTTTTCTTTCCGAAAGACCGCAGGCTCTCAGTTGGTCAAAAGTTTTCTTTTCAACAATCAAAGGGGTTACCTTTTTGCATTCGGCAAGAACTCTTTTCCAAACGCTGTCGGCAGCTTTGACTGAAATCTGCTGGCCCACGATAGATCTGGCTAAGGTTTCAAAGGCGTTGCCACGTGATCTCAAGGTTTCACCCCTGTAAGAGGCAATGAGCTTTTTCATCACAGGGTCTTTACGACTTAAATCCTTGATTGCCTGGTTCCAATACTCGGGTTTCATTTTACTTTCGTGTCTAAAATTTCATGAAGAACTCGGCCTTCGCTTAAAGAAGGAGCCAGCGTTCCAATCAGGGTTGCCAGCGTTGGGGCTAAGTCCACCACATGGACATTTTGGGGATAGACCCCGCCTTTGACTGCCGCTCCAACAATCAACAAAGGAACTGTCCGGTCATAGGTATATCCTGTGAGATGATTCACAGGAGGAGTGGCAACTTCGTGCCAGAAAGGTTTTGGTACCACGACAACATCTCCACTGATGTCTGGGATATAATTTTTAGCAATTTGTTTACCAAGATTGGCTGGCAAATGTTGACCAGCTAGGTACTCACTTCGAGTAAAAACATGGGCGACCCCTTCAGTGGCAAGAAGTTCAGCCTTCATCGCTTTTTCTATTTCTGTAATGTTGAGTTTTCTTTGCTGGGCTTCTTCTCGGTCGATGTAAAAATTAAGAGATTTGTACGTCAGAGCAAGGGGCTTTTTTCCTTTTCCAAACTGCTCATCAAGCTTGGCGTTTAGTTTTTCTAAAACTGACTTTTGATCAATTCTTCCAGCATCAAGACCGAGCGATTTTGAATATTCAACCATGGGGGCAACACCGTGATCAGCGGTGAGAGCGATGACCACACTATTGAGTCCTCCAGGGATTTTTTTATTGATCTGGGTTAAGAGTTCCGAAAGTTGCCGATCTTCAGCAAGGGTCATTTCCTCCATTTCTGGAGAATTGGGACCGTAGCGATGTCCAGCCATGTCGTGGTTCGAAAAACTGATGGCTAAAATGTCAGTTTGATTCCCTTGTCCAAGCTTATTGGCTTCGAGAGTGGCTAAAGCAGCCTGTGTGGTCATTTCACCACCAAAGGGAGTGCCAAAAAATTCTCCTGAGTTTGTGTCAGCGACGATATTAAATTTGTGTTTTGAATACTGAGCTTGCCACAAGTACTGAGCACCCTTTTTGTATTTTGCGGACTTATTCAGTTGATCGATCCATGAAAGATCGGGTTTTGATTTGAGATAATATCCACTTGTTTCCCACTTCATTTCTTTTTGATTCATCCAAAGAGCCAGGTTTGCGGTTTTTCCCCCGAGCATGATTCCTGACCGATCTTTGAGTGCTAATGCAAAGACCTTACTTTGAGGAGAAATGAGTTTGAGCTCATCTCCGACTGTGGAGCCCTGAAGCATTCGGGGAGAATGCGCATACTCGTCATCAAAAGTGCAATAGACTAGAGAGTTTTTCTTGCGATCAAAGAAGTCATTTAAAGGAATTTTATTTTGATAAGGATAAGATCCGGTCAGAATCATGGCGTGCCCTGGGCAGGTCATACATTGAAGAACCTCGTATTCAGCATTTGGGAAGTAGGCACCATTTTCCATGAGATAGCGAAAGCCGCCAATTTTTCCCCCACTTTTTGCAGGTAAAAATTGATCTTTAAATCGATATAAATAATCAGCCCGAAACTGGTCATAGACAAGGACGAGAAGAAGTTTGGGCTTTGATTTGGGCAGAGCTGAGACCGAAAGTGCAGATTGGGAATAAAGTGCAGTGGCAAGTAAAGTCAGGATGAGAAGGGATTTCAAGTTATACTCCTTGGACAAGAATCGTATCTTGGCCTTTTGATTCAATCGATGAAAAAGGATAATCTAAATTATAGTGAATGCCACGGGATTCTTTTCTCTTCAGAGAGCATTTCACGGTCAAATCAGCGACAATGGCAATATTTCGAAGCTCAATGATGTCGCTATGGATCTTCAGTTGAGAGTAATATTCTTTCACTTCGCTCATGATATTTTTCAGTCGGCTGGATGCCCGGTCTAAGCGCTTATTTGTTCTGACAATGCCAACATAGTTCCACATCAGATCTCGAATCTCATCCCACATGTGGTGAATGGCGACCATTTCATCCGCGTCCGAGGCCTGAGGATATATCCAATCCCTGGGATTGTTTTTTGTCAGTTGTAGTTTGGAGTAGTCTTTTTCCAAAACCTCAAAGGCATTATGGGACATGGTCAGACATTCAAGAAGAGAATTCGAGGCAAGACGGTTCGCTCCATGTAACCCTGTGCAGGCGTTTTCGCCCAAGGCGAAAAGCTGTCGAATATCAGTTTGTCCATTCATGTCGGTGAGAATTCCTCCGCAGAGATAGTGGGCGGCAGGAACAACAGGGATGGGTGAGGTGGACATATCAATCCCATACTGCAGGCATTGTTCGAAAATCACAGGAAATCTGGTTTTTAAAAATTCACGAGAATGTTTTCTCATATCCAGATAAACACAGGGGGCCCCTGACTTTTTCATTTCAACATCGATTCCTCGAGCAACAATATCACGCGGCGCGAGTGAGCCCATCTCGTGATACTTTTTCATAAAGGCCTCACCATTAGAGTTCAAAAGTTCCCCACCTTCTCCGCGCAGGGCCTCGCTGATTAAGAAATTGCGCGAGTCTTTGTGGTAAAGACAGGTGGGATGAAACTGCATAAATTCCAGGTTAGCCACTCGGGCCCCGGCTCGATACCCAATGGCGATTCCGTCTCCGGTCGCGCCACTCCAGTTTGAAGTGTAGAGATAAACTTTTCCAGCGCCTCCGGTTGCTAACACGGTCAGTTTTGAGACAAAAGTTTTTACTCGGCCTGTGTTTTTATCTAAAACATAGGCTCCGACACAGGCCGAAGGGCTCATGTCCCAGGGATTGACATGTTTGTTGAGAATCAAATCGATGGCGAAATGATCTTCCAGAATTTCAATGTTGGGGTTGGACCGACACTTTTTTAAAAGGGCTGAGTGAATCTCTGCCCCTGTTTGATCTTCATGATGGAGAACCCTTCTGAAGCTGTGTCCGCCCTCGCGCGTTAAATCTAAGTTTCCATCTGGTGATTGAAGATCAAAATGAACTCCCCAGTTTAAAAGATCTTTAATCCTATCAGGTGCTTGTCGGATGTAATTTTCAACGACATCTTCTTTGCAGAGCCCTGCGCCAGCGCGCAATGTGTCAGAAATGTGTGACTCAAAGCTGTCCTCTTTGGACATCACGGCGGCGATCCCGCCCTGAGCTCGTTCAGTGTTGGTGGTGTGAGCCTTGTTTTTCGTCAAAATAGTTACTTTTCCGAGTGAAGAAGCCTTCAGAGAGAAAGCTAGTCCCGCAAGTCCTGATCCAATGACAAGAAAATCTGTTTGATGCATGGGCCTCTTTTTTCACGTTTTTTTGTGTTTGGCAAAGGAGTCTTGCTTGATTCTGCTTGGAATCTAAAACTACAATAAAATCTAGAGGGTATAGGCGTTGAGATTACAGCTCGTTTTATTATTTTTAGTGTCGCTATCGGCAGCCTTATTTGCTGTGCATTGGAAAATCGATAAAGATTTCGTTGCTGATAAATATCTGTGGAACGAAGTTCAGTCTCGGTCCCAAATCACTGCCGTGTCACATTCAATTGAAACAGAGTTAAAGGGAATGGTTGATATCGTTGAGCTCACTTTTCCCAACATTGCTCAAACAAAAAAAGATTATAATCAAGGTGCTACAGATCATCGCGCCTTAATGCTTGGAAAGCTCAAGCAAACTCCGGGGTCATCTGAGTGGATTCTTGAGCAAAAATATTTTGCAGAAGGATCTCATGTTCAGAATTGGGCTCCGAGCTACTCTGTATTGGCTTTGAAATCTCTTCGAGAGGAAAGTCTTACCCCTGGACAACCCCAAGTTCTGTCCCTTGTTGATCCTCAGCGAAAGCCTCACTTTTTGCTGATTGTGAAATCAGCGTCTGGGAATGGTGTTTTGGTGGCTTTAACAAAGGGTGATCTTTTTCAAGGCTTGGTTGATCGCCAAAAGGGACATATTTCTCAGTTTGCCATTTTAAACCAAATGGGCCAGGTCCTTGGCCACAGTGTCCGAGAATACATTGGCAGCCAGATGTCGGATGATCCCATGATGACTGAAATTCAAAAAAGCCAAAGTGTTTCTGGATCTGGATTTTATCAAAGTTTAAACAACGAAAAAGTTCAGGGATTTTATGAGCAGGTGGCTGAGACAAATTTATACTTAGTTGTCACAACTCCGGTTGCAAAATTGATGGCCGAGAGATCAAAAATTCGTTTTCGATTTATTCTTCTCGGAATTGGCATTGGTTTGATCGGTGTTGCTGCATTGATCTTTCTCTACCGCCCAGAGGGAAGACGGGAAGAAGAGGGTGTTGTTGTTCAAGCCAAGCCTGCATTGGCACCCACGCCAGCTCCAGTTCCGGTATCAACTGCCGTTGTGAAAGCTGTGCCTTCGGTTCCACCTCCACCAGCTGAGAAGATAGCAGCTTACAGTCAACTTGCTGCCGAAATTACTCAAGAATTATCAGCACCACTGACATCGATTCTGGCCCAAGTGCGTTTGGCGAAGTCACAAGCGAAATCAGAAGAAGAAATGGCTCATCTGGCTCGAATTGAAAACGAAGCTCGCACATCGCGGGATGTTGTTGAAAAATTGAGTGTGATTTCCGGAGATGGGCAAGTTGAGACGCAGCTTCAGTCATTGTCCAATATTGTTCGTCGTGCAGTTAAGACGATTGAGGCCTCAGCTCATCGTGCTGGTGTGAAATTGAATGTCGAGATTGAAGAAACGCCGGAGCTTCCGTATCCGTCGCAACTAACTTCAGCTGTGGAAAATCTACTTGTGAATGCAATTGAATCCATGGACCGTCAACTAGATAAAAAACTTTCTATCCAGCTCAAAAGTGAAAATCAGTCCTATGTTCTGTCCATACAAGACAGCGGAGAGGGCATGAGTGAGGAAACTCAAAAAAGACTTTTTGAGCCTTTCTTTTCGACTCGCCGGGAAAAACACTTGGGGATGGGGCTTGCCTTCGCACAGGCTGTTTTTAAGAAGTCGAATGCGGAAATGAATATTCAATCTCAATCTGGAGAGGGGACGTTGATTATGGTTTCTTTCCATCCACATCAATCTTCAGAGATCAGTGCTCAGCCCATAACAGATGTGATGAAAGCACCAGTGGCTCCAGTAGAAAAGCTTGAGTTGGTTCAGGCTACTGTAGAGGTTCCCGCTGAGGCTCTTCTTGAGACACAGGGAAATACAAAGGTTATACCTCCACCGCCCACGGCGCCTCCGGCGGTGGAAGAGATCATGAGTGGACCAGTGGATGAGTCTTTTGAGTTTATTGAGCCAATGAATGTAACCGAGCAACTGATCGAGTCTGAAATTCCAGTGGAATCGGAAGTGGAAGTTGCTGCGGTTGCAGCTCCTCAGATCGAGAAACCTCAGATCAATATGAAAAAGCGCAGCTATCAGTTGTTAGAGGATTACGAGGTTCATGTTCGCCGCCCAGGAGAGCATCCGTGATCATACCTGCGGATAAAAAATCCCAGTTTACAATTTTGTTGTCACTGTCGAATGTGGATGTGGCAACGCAGGTGAAAGCCAAGCTTTCAGAGGCTGGATATGAGGTCTTCTTTCTGCCAGACCAAGAAGCTATCGTTGAGCGAGTACGGCAGGCGGCACCACATGTGATTTTATTTTCTCTGGACGTACTGACCAGTCCGTTAAATGACTTTGTCCAAACAGTGGTTGATATCAATAACGAAGTTCTCTTTATACCGGTGGCAAGTCTTGAACAGTCAGTCTTTTTGATGGATTACCGAGAATATAATTTTGCTGCGGTTTTGCCACAAGGCGAGGGTTTGCCCTCTCGTACGCTTTGGGCGGTGGATGAAATCATTAAGGGTTTGTATTTGACCTACCAGAACGAGCAAATCATCCAGCAGATGGATAAGATTCGCACGATTCAAGAAACACAGGAACGTGAAATTGAAAAGTTGCAAAAGGATTTAATTAAGGCAGAGCCTGTTCAGATTAAGAGAGAAATAGAGCAGTTCATGAAGGCTCATTCGAAAGAAGATCTGATTCAAATTTTCTTTCGAGAATTGAATCAAAGATTTTTACGCCGAAATCAAAAGATCTTTGGTATTTATTTTAAATATTTACCTACGGTTCAATCCCTAGTTGCCACTCAGTCGCTTGGAATTGATATTGAAAATTTAAAAGGTGTCGGGGTTCAGCTTGCCACAAGCGAGTTGGGTAGCGTGCAGCCACAGTCGATTACCAAACTGATGCAAGAGGGTTTGGGCACACACGATTTTGTTTATTTGCCATTGAAAGTACATAAGTCAGTGGATGGTGCTTTTGCTTTGTGGGGTGACGGCTTTATATTGCAACCAACTGACCTTGAAAACGAATATTGTTTGTTTCAGATTCTTTTTGAAAGAACACACTTAATAAAAAGAAATGAGTCCTTGGACCAGACCGATTCAGTGACTGAGCTTTTTAATCGAGATTATTATTTGTCTCGTATAGAAGAAGAGGTTGCTCGAGCTCGCCGCCTTCAGAAGGCAGTTTCTGTCGCAAAATTAAGCTTAGATCACTACCATGAGCTGGAGCAAACTTTAGGGGTGGGGAATCGTGATCTCATTTTGTGGGCTGTTGCGCAAATTATTAAGAAAACAAGTCGTGTAAATGATATCACCTGCCGAACAGATGATAACGAGATTTCACTGATTTTGCCCCATTGTGCGCGCAAGGGTGCGCTTTTGCGGGCGGAGCGACTTCGTCGTTTGATCGAAGGCCATGCCTTCTCGATCAGCGGAGTTCGAGTTTCGGTCAGTGCTGGAGTGAGCGAGTATCCATCGCTTTGCGCCTCGGCAGTTGATCTGGAAAAATCAGCCAGTCAGGCGTTGGAATACATTAACGGAAAGGGTGGGAACAAAGTTTGCCTATATCGGCCGATGGAGACATTTCGGCCAGAATATGAAGTTCCACCTCTATAGTGAGCAAGTATGAGTATTAGTTTGCCAAATCATCGACACACAACCGCAGTGATTCATCTTGATCATCTGTCGCACAATTATCATTTGCTCAAAGGAGCAATAGATCCTGATTTGTTTTTCTGCCCTATGATCAAAGCCAACGGTTATGGTCACGGTGATGTCGAAATCGCTCTGCGCCTTCAAAAAGAGGGTGTTCAGACAATGGGTGTGGGACTGATTGAAGAGGGTTTGCTCCTTCGAGAAAATGGAGTTAATTCTGAACTTTTGGTTTTTGGCATCTTTGATCAGGCTGGAGCAAGAGAAATCATCAAATGGAATTTCACACCCGTGCTGAGTCTTTGGGAGCAAATTGATACTCTTGAGCAGTTAGCTGAAAAACCAGTTTCGGTGCATTTAAAGTTTGATACAGGAATGCATCGATTGGGTTTTGTTTGGGGGGATGCTCAAAAATTATTCGAGCGATTAAACCGAAGTTCAAAAATTAAGGTGAAGGGAATTTGCACTCACTTGCATACGGCGGAGGATATGGTTTCACTTGGAGGCAAAAGCGAGGAGCAACTTGAGAGATTCGGTGAAGTTGAAAGAATATTTGCACCACTGCGTCCGATTTCTCACTCGTTGAATTCTGCAGGCCTGATGAGTTTTATTCATCTTCAAAAGCAAAATGCAGAAAAAGGCATTCATGTGACTCTCAACCAAGGTGTCAGGCCAGGGTTAGCTTTGTATGGATATTCGCCACTTCCGCCAGCACAGTCACATTTGGATTTAAAACCTGTGATGAGTCTCAGATCTCAGGTTGTTAGGTATCATACTCTTCAAAAGGGCGAGGGGGCTTCGTATAATCACACTTGGAAAGCAAAGCGACCGACGATTTTGGCCGTTATTCCAATTGGGTACGCAGATGGCTATCATCGACTATTATCGAATAAAGCAGAAGTGCTATTTGATGGTGTTCGAGTTCCCCTTGTGGGTAATGTCTGCATGGATTATGTGATGGCCGATGTGACAGATGTTGTGCAAAAGAAAAGTCTTTCGCCCTATCAAAATCAAGAAGTGACTTTGTTTGGATATGACTCGAAAGGGAACTTGCTACCGGCTTCTGAATTGGCTCAAAAATCCCAGACAATTACTTGGGAAATATTAACTTCTATTGGTGAGAGAGTTCCCCGATCCATTCAGGCGGAAAAAAGCAAAGTGGAGTCTCAAAAGAAAGAGGTTTCGCAATGATTTCAAGAACTGCAGCGCGAATCGATCAGGCCTGGAGATTTTTTGTACAAGAAGCCACCAGCTTTGTTCGCGAAGTCGGGTCAATTTTATTATTTGCCTACGATTCGATTCGACTCAGTTTTACTCCACCTTATCGGTATGTTGAAATTATTCGACACATGGAGTTTATCGGGAACGAATCTGTTTTTATTATTTCGCTGACGGGACTATTTACGGGGCTAGCCTTGTCATTTCAGATCTATTTAGGATTTAAAATGGTCAATGCAGTCAATCTTGTTGGACCGACAGTTGCGCTGGGTATTTCAAGAGAACTTGGTCCTGTGCTGACAGGATTAATTGTTGCCGCTCGAGCAGGTGGTGCTATGGCTGCTCGCTTGGGAACAATGCGGGTTAATGAACAGATTGATGCTCTCGATGTGATGGGAGTGAATACAAAGCAGTACTTGATCGCTCCTCGCATCTATGCCGCTGTGATCTGTATGCCACTACTTTGTGCTATATTTGATTTTATTGCCATGCTTGGCGCATGGTTTTTATGCGTGAAGCTGGTTGATCTTGATGAAGCTATTTTTTGGGATAAAATTCGATCCACAATAGACGTTCGACACATCAATGAAGGTTTGATCAAGGCCGGTGTTTTTGGTTTTGTTTTCGCTGTGATTTGCACATACCGGGGATTTTACACAACCGGTGGAGCAAAGGGCGTTGGTGAAGCTACGAACCGCGGAGTTGTGATGTCAATGGTGATGATCATTGTTCTTGATTACTTCCTGACAAATCTACTTCGAATGGCTCAGCAGATGATGGGAATTTCAACATGACTTATACTGGAAAGGCAGCCATTCGTTTAGTGGATGTGAAAAAGACCTTTGACGGAAAAGAGTACGTCGTTAATGGAATGAATTTAGAGATTCCAAAGGGAAGTCTAACGGCCATTATTGGTTTTTCTGGAACTGGAAAATCAGTCATTCTGAAGCACATTTTAGGTCTTTATAAGCCCACATCGGGTTTGGTTGAAGTTCTTGGAAAAAACATTGTGGATATGAATGCGGATGAGCTCACAAAATTTCGAAGAAATTTTGGAGTTCTTTTTCAAGGGGCAGCTCTTTTTGATGATATGACGGTGTTGGAGAATGTTTGCTTTCCCCTTGTGGAACACAGGAAAGAACTCACAGAATCTCAAATGATCGAGATTGCGACAAAAAAATTAAAGCAGGTGGGACTAGACCCAAAACACTTTGAGAAGTTACCATCCCAGATCTCAGGCGGTATGCAAAAGCGAACTGGACTAGCCAGAGCTCTCGCCCTAGATCCAGAAATTCTCTTTTATGATGAGCCAACTACAGGTCTGGACCCCATTTTAACAGAAATGGTTGATAATCTTATTTTGGAAACTCACAAGCATCGTGAGGGGATAACTTCAGTGATGGTCTCTCATGATCTTGATGCGGCTTTCCGAATAGCTGACTATGTGGCCATGTTGGACGCAGGAAAAGTTTTGTTATTTGGGAAACCAGAGGTTTTCTTTAACACAGATATTGAATTGGTTAAGCGCTTTGTAGCCAAAGGGATGAAACGTCAATGAATTTGCTTCGGGCTGCGGAATTTAAAGTTGGACTTCTTGTTTTGGGCGTCGCCTCTTTGATTGCCTTTATGTCTTTACAAGTGAGCGAAGATCCGTCGTATTTGGGCCGTTCAAACGAAGCTTGGTTTGTGGTTTCTGATGCGAACGGCTTAGTTAAAAACTCGGGTGTGAAAATGGCCGGCATTCCTGTCGGAGTGATCAAGAATATTACTCTTCAAGATGGAATGGCCCGTGTTGATATGACTCTTCGACCGGATGTGAAACTTTATGTCTCCGCTGTGGTGAAGATGAAGTCTCAGGGAATTCTGGGTGATAAGCACGTTGAAATTTATCCCGGTTCTCCGACAGATCCTCCACTGCCGCGAAAGGGACAGATTCTTAATGTTCAGGATAAGGGAAATCTGGACAACGTGATTAATCAAGTTGGTGACATCGCTGCGAACTTAAAAGATGTTTCTCAGGCCTTGAAAGAAGCTGTTGCAGAAGATGGAACTCGTAAGCATATCCTTGGCCGAATTGTTTCGAATATTGAGCGGCTTACTCAGGACGTGTCTGATTTGACTTCAGCAAATAAAGATAAGCTCAATCAAATTGTTGATGAAGTTCATGGTATTACAAAAACTTTAGATGAAGCTCTGAATAATGATACCGAAGAAGGTTTCAAAAAAACCTGGAAACGCACACTGGCTCGTATCGACTCGACGATGAAAAATATTGACGAGATTAGTGGAAAAATTAATCGCGGAGAAGGCACAATTGGTAAACTGATTAATGACGAGCAAACTGTTGAAGAGTTAAATACGGCAATTGATGGCGTTAATGGGTTCCTGGATACTGCCGGAAAAACTCAGACGGGTATCGACTTTAATTCGGTGTATTTAGGCAATATTGGAGCTAAATCAGCAGTGGGCCTTCGTATCCAACCAGGCCTTGATCGTTACTACTATTTAGGAATCATTGATGATCCTATCGGTGCTATCGAGACGACCCAGACCGTGACGACCGGAACAGCAACTGGCGATATTACAGAAACTAAGACGTATAAGAACAAAGTAAAATTCACCGCCCTTTTTGCGAAAAACTTTTATGACTTTACAATTCGCGGTGGTTTGATTGAGAACTCGGGTGGAGTGGGATTTGATTATATGCTTTACCGAGATAAATTGAAATTCAGTATCGAGGCCTATGAGTTTTCAAAACTTAATCTCAGATCTCAACTTCAATTTAACTTGTATAAAGGTGTTTATGTCATGGGTGGTATGAGCGACATTTTGGATAAGAGCTCAAAGCGCGCAGGGTACTTGGGTGCTGGACTCTTGTTGACCAATGATGATCTCAAAATGCTCATGACCAAAATGCCACTTTAATTGTTTTTGATTGGAATCACCATGTTTAAAAATGCATTGGTCAGTGTCTCTGATAAGACAGGTTTGGTTGATTTTTTGCGTCTCTATGCCCAAAAGGGGATGAGAATTCTTTCAACTGGGGGAACCGCCCAGCACTTAAAAGAGAACGGATTTCAAGTTGTCGATGTCTCTGAGCAAACTGGATTTCCCGAAGTCATGGGCGGTCGAGTAAAGACGCTTCATCCCAATATTCACATGTGCTTGCTTTCTCGCCCTGATCATCCAGAAGATTTTGAGTTGCTTAAAAAACAAAGCCTTGAGCCCATTGATCTACTCGTTTGTAACCTTTATCCCTTCGAGCAGGCTGTGCTCAAAAACTCTTCTTATGAAGAGCTTATTGAGAATATTGATATTGGTGGACCCTCGCTTTTAAGAGGGGCAGCAAAGAATCACCAACAAGTGACTGTTGTTTGCGATCCTGCGGATTACAAATGGATCAGCGAGAGAGAGAGCCTTGAATTAAAGGACCGTCTTCGGTTGGCGGCAAAGGTTTTTGCTCATGTCTCAAGTTACGACTCTTTAATTGCTCAAGAGCTGGGTGCGGGTTGGGGACAAAAACTATCCCTCGGTGGTGAAAAAGTTTTTGATTTACGTTATGGCGAAAATCCTCATCAAGGAGCATCTTGGTATCGGCTTCCAGGACAGAAAATGGGGCTTGAGACAGCAGAAATCCTTCAAGGAAAGCCTCTTTCATACAATAATATTTTAGATCTTGATGCGGCCTCTTGCTTAGTTCGAGAACTCAGCGATTTTGCCTGTGTGGCGGTCAAACACAATAACCCCTGCGGTGTGGCGCAAGATAAAACAGTGCTTGGGGCCGTTCAGAAATCGATTGGTGCAGATCCGGTTAGTGTTTTTGGTGGAATATTGGCGATTAATGGAAAAGTAGATGCCGCTTCAGCGGAAGTGATGTCGAAAATTTTCTTAGAGTGTGTGATTGCACCTGATTATGAGCCAAAAGCACTAGAGATTTTTTCACAGAAAAAGAATTTACGTATTTTAAAGTGGGCACAAATGAACAAAGCCCAAAAGTCTTTTGAAGTCAAAACAGTCACGGGTGGGTGGTTGATTCAACATGCTGATCAATACGGATCAGAGACAGCCGAGTGGAAATTTTTGGGTGAAAAACCAGATGAAAAAGTAATAAAGAATTTGGTTTTCGCAGAAAAAGTGTGCTCCGCCTTAAAAAGCAATGCCATCGCCATTATACAAAATGAACAAACTGTGGGATTGGGTATGGGGCAGGTCAATCGCGTCGATGCCGTTCAACATGCTGTGGATCGCATGAAAGCTCATCATGCAATTGTTGAAGATGCAGTATTGGCAAGTGATGCATTTTTCCCATTTCCGGATTCTATCGAAAAGGCCCATCAAGCCGGAATAAAATGGATTTTACAACCTGGGGGCTCTGTCAGTGATGAGCAGGTATTCGCACGAGCTCGTGAACTTGGAATCAATATGGTTATTACAGGGATGAGACATTTTCGCCATTAGTGAGGAGTAATTTTTGGCAGCGTACTCGGACTATGAACAAGTTTGGCTGATAAAAACCGCAGGAGTTGTCCTGGGGCCGTTTTCGCTGATTGAAGTCATTCAGGGAATTCAGGATCGCCGAATTTCTATATTAGACGAAGTTCGTAGTCCAACGACCCGATGGGGGTTTGTCCGTGAGCATCCTCAGCTATCGGAGATCGTTAAGGTTATCCGCGATCAGGATTCCGACCGAGGACAGATTACAGGTATAACTCACGCAAGTTTGAATCCAGATCTGACAAGATCAATTACTCATGAAGTTCTTCAAAGAGAGGATTTAACCCCAACTCCGATCATTGAGGAATCTAAAACGCAAAGCTCAGTTGAAATTAAAGCCCTTGAGCGAAGAGTTTCAAATCCAGAGGCGTCTAAGGTTCCTAAACCCTTGTCAAAGGGACAGGCTCTGCCCTTAAAACAAAAATCTATTGAGATAAAACAATCATACCTGAAGTGGGCTGCCGCAGGAGCGGCAGTGATACTGATCTTGCTCGGCGTCCTGGTCATTAAAAATCAGGGGCCCAAGACAATGAGTGCTGAGGAAATGATTAAGCTTGGTCAGATGCACCGATCTATGGGTTATTACGATAAAGCTCTGATTAATTTCCATCGAGCTCAAGAGATGAAGAGGCTGGGTGCAAGTGTTTATTTACAAATGATTCCCTTAGAATTAGCAATGGGTAAGCAAGCCATCCAGGTTCAACGAATGCTCGATGAAGTTGAGAAGGATAAAAGGATTTTTGAAGCGAACAAAAATGAAATAGGAAATTGGCGAGCTCTCATGCTCATGAGTCAGGGGGAATATCTTGCTGCTGAGCAAGAGTTTAAGTCTATTCTTGCTCAGGACCCATTTCATAAAAAAGTCTTATTAAACAGAGGTCTTAATTTTTATTTTTTAAATCAATTTGAAGAATCTCTGCAGCTGATTATTGAGGCGCAGAGAAGTGGATTAAGTCATCCCTTTGCAAGTATCGTCAAGGCGCTGAATGCGATTCACCTTGCGGCAGAGGCCGTCAGTGCAGATCAAAGCGCGATGATCCAAAACGAGCTGATGCGCTGGTGGCAGGTCCGTCAAGAGTTTCGGGCTGAAATTTCACTTATCAGGGCCACATATGCACATCGTTTAGGGCGTTCTGCAGAGGCTCTTGCTGCGATGAAAGAGATACTGAATATCAATCCTGATATATCAAAAGATTACGTTCCAGAATTGGACGTCTCTTACCAAATCATAGCCTGGGAAAGACTATTTCCATATTGCGAGCGTTTAGCGGATTCTTACAAAGACCTTGCGGTAGCAAAGGGCTTACTTGCCTTCTGTTTTTATAAAAAGGGCGACATGGCAGGAGCTCTCAAGCAGATTGATTTTGCACGCAAACAACATTCTTCCGAGGGTATATTAAACGGGTTGCATGCATTTTTACTTCTTCAATCTTCGCGAGTGTCAGAGGCTAAAGCTGTTCTGCAACTTGAGACTCAAGAATTATTTAAATTCAATCAGTTGCTTCGGGCAGGTCAGTGTTTTGAAGAGAAAAATCTTGCTTGCAGTCAGGCTTCTTTAAATGAGCTGGTTAATAAAAAGATAGATAGCGTCGAGATTTACATGCTGATGGCAAAAGTTTACAAGGAAAAAAGCCAAAAGGAAATGGCGAAGCAAGAGATTGAAAAGGGCCTTGGTATTTCCGGTAACTATCGGCCCTTGATTGAAATGAGAGAGGAATTAAATGCGCACTAGTTCTTTTCTTCTGTCATTGGGATTATTGATGGGCTTGGCGATTTCTCAAGTGGGGTGCGAAAAGATCAAGTCAATGATGGGTAGACACGAGTCTGAACACGGGACAGAGCACGGCTCCGAAAAAATCAAAGTAGTTCGGGCAAGTGAGCAAGGAAAGGACATTCGTATTCCCGAGCAGATATGGGATGTGGTTTCTGGTTTAAATTTTGAAAATGCAGTAACTCAAGGTGCCACTTTTGTCTTTAGTCCGATCAGGGTCATGTTAAAAGAAAAAAACCCAGGAGTTCTTGTTGAACCTCAGATTGAATTTGAGTTCCCAAGAGGGGGGGGCGAAATCAATCTCTCACGATGGGTCACGGGAAAGGCAGGATCTTTTTTCGTGAAGTTTGATTATGCTGGATTTGAGGAGCCAGATCTATTAAGCGTTTTATACATCTCTCAGGCGCGCCGCCGTAAATTAGACGGGCAAGTTTATGGCGCTGGTTGCAATTCATTCTATGATGTAAAAAAATATCTACTTCAAGAGAACGGTAAGGATGGGCTTACAGTCAACACGACCCGAGATCGTCACATCACTGTGTTGGGTGGAAATTTTATTTTTGCTCACAAAAAAGCTAAACAAGCATTTATTACACAAGTGACGTTCACTGATTCTGAAAAGCCTGAATATTTTTGTGATTTCCTGACCCAAATCGGAAAGCCTACAGAAGAGGGATTATGATAAAGGGATTGGTTGATTTTCTGAAGACATATAAAAGCTACGATCCCGCAGCCAAATCAGTCCTTGAAATTGCTCTTCTTTATCCGGGGCCAAAGGCCATCATGTTTCACCGTTTGGCGCATTTTCTTTATCAGCTCAATTTATTTTTTCTTGCTCGATTTGTATCTGAACTCAGTCGATTTCTTACGGGTATAGAGATTCATCCAGGAGCAAAGATTGGTGCTCGTCTTGTGATCGACCATGGGATGGGTGTTGTTATTGGAGAAACCGCTGAGATCGGCGATGACTGTATTATTTTTCACGGAGTCACATTGGGAGGGGTCAAGTTTGACCCCGTTAAGCGACATCCCACTCTGAAAAACAAAGTGCTAGTTGGAGCCGGAGCGAAGATTCTTGGCCCGGTCACCATCGGTGAAAATTCAAAAATAGGGGCGAACTCTTTTGTTCTAACAGATTTGCCGCCCCATTCTCGTGTTGTTGGTCATCCTGCTAAATTTTTAGATTAGTTGCAGAAAGACAGACGTTTTGTGATGGCTGCGATCTCATCAATCTTCTCGTAGCGGCCGCCATCTTTTAATACGGCCCAGTACACACCAGAACGAAGAATGATGCTTCCTTTTGAAGCAATCTGTCTTGCCATGATCTTAATTCCACAGCTTAAGTTTTTATAGGGACTTAAAATTGTTTTCTTGGGATCGGTTGGAGAAAGATTTTTATCCTTTGACCAGTCGAACTCACAATACGGTGCCCACTGTATATCTTGATAAGAAAGTTGCAATAATCCCTCGCTATAGACAGGCTTTCCCGTTATAGGGTCAGAGCCCATAGTGGTCTCTTGCATCCGCGACGTCGGATCATATCCACTTTCATAGTACGATACGGCCGAGAAAAGCTGACCCCAGAAATTGACTCTTTGATTGCGCTCAAGCCACTTATATTTAGGACAGAAGAAATCGGCATCCGATGCTTTGTCGAGCTTATCGAAAACTTCTTTATCAACAACTTGAAAGGCGTGAGTCGACCAATTCACAGCATCAGGGCGCTTTGGAGACTCCCACGAAAGCGCTTCCATCTTATAGACAGGAGTTACTGGAACGCTCGTTATAGGCGCTTCATCAACTGGGTCAGGCGTTGTTTCATTCTGAGATGTTTCATCAGAAAAAGGAGGTTCCGCAGGAGGAGCGGCCAGGCTGGGCTGCTCAATTGTTTGAAATTGATTTTTTTTCGTACAAGATGTGAGCAACATGAGACTTGTTGTAACCATCAGAACGAAATAACGACTAAGATGCAGATTTTTTTTGCTTGATGTATTCATAAAGAGAAGACATCGCAATTTACGTGCTCAGGTTAGGGATCTTTGTCTCGTATTAAATGAGAGAAAAGGTTAAAAAAATGTCGATACTTTGTAAGTGAAAGAGTGATCGACAGTTTTTAAAAAAATTTTTGGGACAATTTTCACTCTGACGAAGGTCGAGTGAGAGAAAATTATCTCACGTTCATGCAAATGGCTTTGATCTGCCAGTTCGTGCTCATGTCTGATTTATAGCAACGATAACTTGTGTTGGTAAGGTCAGTATTCGTTGGAGCTATACCGCCGCTTGATGTACAGGCACCGCCAGTCACATACTTTCCGGCGGGACAGGTGGCATCATACCATCCGACGGCTGAACCAGGAGTGACATTCGTGGTGACGATTTCGTATCCCATCTTAATATTGCCGCCGCCAAGATCAAGCCGTTCAGTGGGAGCATTTGTTCCAATGCCAACATTGCCTGAAGAGTCAATTGCCATTCTATTCTGACCTGCAGTTTGATCATAGAAATAAAGCTTATCAGCATCGGGTCCCTGGTTTTGAATGACCCACTCGCGACTATCGTTTTTCAGAGCGATACTTGCATAGCTATCTGTACCAGTAGATTGCACGAGTACCCTACTGAGTGCTGTATCGACGACAGACAATTTTTGAGACGGACTTGATGTTCCTATTCCAACATTACCGTTTGCTAATGCTGTCATGTAAGGATTTGAGTTATCACCGTAGTTATTTCTAAATGTGACAGATGTCTGCAAAGGACTTGTTTGTGTAATCGTGTAACCAATGGAACCCATAAAATCAGAAGGTGAAGTGCCTGTACCTGTGTAGGCAGATAGTGATGTGATTTGATTTACGGCATTTGTTGTTGTTCGCAATCGTAGGTTTGTATTCAAAGAAGTTGAGACTTCGAGATTGCCACCTGGGCTCGAGGTTCCAATGCCAACGTTGCCATTGGAGCGAGTGATCCAGAGAGGGCTTCCCAAAAAATTGCCAGCATCATCGTAGCGATTAATTGAAAAATTCGTTCCAGCATTAGAGCCTGATTCTGCAGAGGTATCTGTTGCGACCGACCATCTAACAACACCGGATGATCGATAATGAAGAGTGCCATACTGACCTGGTGGTCGATCAATGATCATAGAAGCACCTGTGCCGCCATAAACATGAAGGTTCCCCAAAGGACTGGCGACCCCCATTCCAACATTCCCACTATTGTCGACTCGAATTCCTTCATTGCCGCCATCTCCAGAAATCCAATTTGCTCCCATGACAAGATTAGAAGAGGCCGTGTGATTTCCAAGGTTATCTGCCCCAGAGGGCAGTGTCTGCCAAGAGCCATCGCCCCGAAGATATTTTGTTGAATCAGCTGTGCCGGAGCCTAAGCGTGCAGTTCCCAAAGTTCCTGTTGTGATTTTAGCTGCATCAAGATTTGGAACATCTGCAGCCTGAAGGCTGGCATTTTTCGCCCAGGCCGAAACTCCTGGGTCACTCTCTGTCAGCACTACTGCCGAGCAAATCCAACCATTGGCCACAGTCCAAATAAGGGCTTCGTTACCGGCGCAGGATTTATTAAAGAACTGAGTTCCATTTCGAACAACAAGTCCACTATTGATTGCCATTGCACCCGCAAAGCTCAGATCACCAACTCCGACTGAGCCATCCAGAATTTTTGCAGAGTTCACAGCATCATTTGCAATTGTTGCAGCTGCAGAACCGGGACCTGAAGCTGCGATATCTCCCGTTAAAGCGGTGATGTAATTGCCTTGGGCTTGTTTGTTGTTAAATGTGGACCAATCCGTCGAGCTCAACAAACCTCTCGCTGTTGCACTGGCGTTTGGAAAATTAAATGTGTGAATATTACTTGCTGATGAAATCGTAAAATCTGTTCCTGTTGAGCTCACTGCAAAGTTATGAGCTGAGCCGCTTTGACCATTGAGCGTAGCAATCCCTGCCCCCGCCACTCCTGGAGTAAACCACTCCCACTGAGCAGTGGTGTTGTTCCATCTGAGCGACTGGCCATCTTGTCCAACTGCGGGAGCTGTTACTGAACTGGGCACATTGGTGCCGCTCACTATATCTTGAGGCTCCCACTTTTGGGTGGCTGAGTTATAGACCAAGGCTTGACCATTTGCAGGTGTTGCAGTTGAGACTTCAACACCTGATACTTTATTTGCTTCACCAGCTTTATCTGCGTACATAGAGTAGGGAACGGATTTGATCGTCATTGCAGAAAGTTGCTGAGTTCCTGACCCATCATTAAAGCTCACCTGCATTTGTCGGTCATCATTTGCAGCAGGAGTATAACTCGTTCCACTGACGCAAGTTAAACTTGAATAAGTCCCTGTGTTTCGAAATGCGTATTCAAGCAATGTCAGTCCGGAAGTTCGATTTGTTGCTTTACCAATCTCAATTGTGAATACTCCATCCGAGTTTTCCATATCGACAGTTTGTTGCTCCTCCCAAAGAAGACATTTGGCGGGATCTGTAGTCTCAGGTTGAGAATGGCAGTGGTTGGATTGTAAGTAGTTGAAAGGATTGCATCCAGAAGCTCCATGTTGTTGAATTTGAGTTAACGAAAATCAGAAAACAACAACAATTCAGGAGGCTTAA
>BOLD01000011.1 GCA_016861345.1 Oligoflexia bacterium | reverse complement strand
GACTATATCTTTTTACTTTTAACCCTGTCATCTTCCTCTCCAATGCGCCAATTTGGCGCCCTAAAGAGGCAATCTAGACCCTTATGCTATGACAAATAAACCGGATGGAATTTCGTTACACCTAACATTCCTGACTGTGAGCTGCTCCCACCTGTATCGGGTGATGATTCAAGACATCCAACCAAATAGAGAGAACACATAGCTATTAGGACTTTTGTAGTGGTCTTCATGAACTGCCTCACAATGAATCAAGTATAGTGCTATATTTACTGAGGATGCTAATCGACATGTTTTGAAGAAACTTTAACTTTTTTTTATTTTAGAATTCTTGTTTTGATATGAATTTCATTGTGATTCGTATTTTGAATCAACTTAGAACATGCGCATCCAAGCAAATTAAAAAACTACTTCTGATCCTGCATGAGAACATTCCAGCCATGAAGGATCTTCATGTAGTTTGTGCGGCCAAAGGCGGAAGGATCAGGACATGTTCTTAAACTCATGCTTCCTCGCATTTGATTTAAGGATTCATACTCGTGGTCGATCAGCCATTTTTTTAGCTCTGACTCGATTTTAGAGAAGTAAGTAGGTCCGTGCTTCATGATCGCAGAAACCATCTGAGTTGTGGATGCTCCGGCCATAATGGCTTTAATCACATCTTCAACAGAGTGAACACCACCTGCTGCTGACAATGAGCCTTTAAAGTGGGGCTCTAAAATCGCGAGCCATCTTAATCGAAGTGCAAGCTCATGGGATTCAGAAAAATGAAATGTGGATTTTGCAACCAGATTGTCGATATCAATATCAGGCTGATAGAGACGATTAAATAGGACAACACCGTTTGCTCCATTTTGGGATAGTTTTTGGACGAAATTTGGTAGGGATGAAAAAAATGGAGTTAATTTGACTGAGAGAGGAATTTTCACAAGAGCTCTGATGCTTTTCAGAATCTCCACATATCGAGATTCCACATCCTGACAGGAATGACCAGGGTCAGTTGGTAAATCATAGAAATTCAGCTCTAGCGCATCAGCCCCGGCCTCTTCAATCATTTTTGAATAACTTTCCCATCCACCATGGGTAATACCGTTCAGTGACCCAATGACTGGAATCGAGACAGCTGATTTAACTTTTCGTATATGTTCAAGATAATGGTCTGTATCAAAGGTAAAATCATGAAAGTGTGGCAAAAAACCTGATGAAGATTCAGCAGAAGCGTCCATGTGACTTGAAACGTGAAAATGATAAGCTCGCTCTTCCATGACAATTTGTTCTTCAAACAGGGATCTGAGAACAATTGCCGAGGCTCCAGCATCTTCGATTCTCTTCACATAGTCCAGATTATCAGTTAAAGGCGAAGCCCCTGTCATGAGGGGGCTTTTCAGTTTCAAACCAAGATAATTCACTTCTAAATTCATGATTATATTTCCTTTGATTGAACTGGTGATAGAGGTTGGTTTTTTGAAAGATATTCGTAAAGCAAATATCTTTCTGTTACAAATTTTTGAGCTTCAGCCTGCATTTCTGCTGCCTCTGTCGGATGAGATTTCTCAAGCATTCGATATCGAATCTCATTTGCTAAAAATTGCTTCAGTGGAATTTTGGGCGGAGCTGAATCAAGCTTCAGTGGAGCTAATCCTTGAGGCACTCGTCGTGGATCATATCTAAAGAGTGGCCAGTAACCTGAATCCACCGCCAGTTTTTGTTGCTCTAACCCCAAATGCATTCCGTAGCCATGGGCGATGCAATGAGAATAAGCGATAATGATTGAAGTCCCAGGGAAACTCTCAGCTTCTGCAAAGGCTTGCAAAGTTTGTTGATCCTTAGCGCCGTAGGCAATTCTAGCAACATAGACATTGCCATAGCTCATTGCCATTAGACCTAAGTCTTTTTTCGATGTTTGTTTTCCAGAGATCGCAAATTTTGCCGAGGCACCCATCGGAGTCGCCTTTGATGATTGTCCCCCTGTGTTTGAATACACTTCTGTATCCATAACCAGAATGTTCACTTTGCGACCCTGAGCAAGAACATGATCAAGACCACCAAAGCCAATGTCATAGGCCCAACCATCACCACCCACAATCCACACACTCTTGCTGACAAGGTAGTCAGCAAAGAATTCAAGCTGTTTGGCTTCTGATGTCTTGATTGATTTCAATTTTTCTTTCAGAGATTTGACCCGATCTCGTTGGGCAAAAATACCCGCTTCTGTGCTTTGATCAGCAATGAGTATCTCTTGAACAAGTCGATCACCAATTTGTGCTGAAAGTTTTTTAAGAAGCTCTTGGGCAATTTCTCGATGTTTATCAATCGAGAAACGCATTCCATATCCATACTCGGCATTATCTTCAAAAAGAGAATTGGACCATGCTGGCCCCCGTCCCTCGGAGTTACACTTATATGGAGTTGTCGGTAAATTTCCACCATAGATGGATGAACATCCAGTGGCATTAGCAATAAAGAGTCGATCTCCGTAAAGTTGAGTGAGCAGTTTCAAATACGGAGTTTCCCCGCAACCTGAACAAGCACCCGAGAATTCAAAGAGAGGCTCAAGGAATTGAGACATCTTTGCATCACCACGAGCCACGCTTCGATCAGCAAGAGGAATGTTTAAGAAAAATTCATAATTTTCTTTTTCATTCTGTCTGAGAGGTAACTGGGGTTTCATCTCAAGAGATTTACGCTTTGGATTTGATTTATCCACACCTGGGCAAACCTCGACACAAACAGCACAGCCCGTGCAATCCTCGACTGCAACTTGGATGGTGTATTTTTTGTTGAGATGCTCTTTTGATTTAAAATCCATTGATTTAAATGTACTTGGACAGCCCTTAAGAGCTTCAGGCTCATAGAGTGCTGCTCGTATAGTAGCATGAGGACAGACCAAAGCACACTTGTTACACTGAATACAAATTTGGGGATCCCAGACAGGAACAAACTGTGCAATATTTCTTTTCTCATACTGAGTTGTTCCCGTTGGCCATGTTCCATCAACAGGAAAGGCACTGACTGGTAAAAGATCACCCCGCCCTGCTAATATTGATCCAGAGACACGCTTTACAAAATCGGGAGCATGATCTGGCACTAAGGGACTCATGGATCTTTGACTTGTGACTTGATTTGGAATTTTCACTTCAAACAGCGCATGCAAAGTATGATCGACGGCTTTAAAGTTTCTCTCGACCATCTCTGAACCTTTTTTAGAATAAGTCTTTTGAATGGCCGCCTTGATTTGCTCAATAGCTTGTTCGCGCGGTAAAACACCTGATATCGCAAAGAAGCAGGTTTGCATCACTGTATTGATACGACCACCCATACCCGTTTCACGGGCCACCTTAAAGGCATCAATGGTGTAGACCTTTAATTTCTTTTGAATGATCTGAGCCTGGGCCTGTTTTGAAAGATGATCCCAGACCTGATCTACAGGATAAAGAGAGTTAAAGAGAACCACTCCCCCTGCGGCCGCATAATCAAGGACATCGTATTTCTCGAGAAAGTCCCACTGATGACAAGCTACAAAATTGGCTTTTTTAATTAAGTATGATGAGCGAATATCTCTTGGACCAAAACGAAGATGCGAGATCGTCATGGCTCCTGATTTTTTAGAATCATAAACAAAATACCCTTGAGCGTAATTATTTGTTTCTTCACCGATGATTTTAATCGAGTTCTTATTTGCCCCAACTGTTCCATCAGCTCCCAAACCAAAAAACACACATCTGGTCACATCATTAGGCTCAATATCAAAATCACGATCATACTCTAACGAAGTTCCACTGACATCATCCACAATACCAATTGTGAAATGATTCTTTGGTTTTGTTTTTTTCATCTCATCAAAAATTCCTTTCACCATTGCTGGTGTGAATTCCTTTGATGATAGTCCGTAGCGTCCACCAATGACCTGAGGCTGGACTTTAAAGGTGTTCATTTCAAATAATGCTGTCACCACATCTTGATAAAGCGGCTCGCCTAAAGCACCAGGTTCTTTTGTTCGATCTAAGACTGCAATCTTTTGAACAGATTTTGGCAAAGCTGCTAGAAAATGTTTTGCTGAAAAGGGTCGATAAAGACGAACTTTTAAAACACCGACCTTTTCACCTTTACCCAGAAGCCAATCCACTAATTCGTGAGTTGTTTCTGATCCTGATCCCATCATGACAATGACTCGATCAGCTTCAGGATGTCCGTGATAATCAAAAAGTTGATAACTTCGTCCTGTTACTTTTTTAAGTTCATCAAAACTTTTTTGAACAAGGTCAGGAACTTTCTCGTAAAAAGGATTACAAGCTTCGCGAGCCTGGAAGAAAACATCTGGGTTTTGAGCTGTACCTCGAATCATCGGATGATCCGATGTTAAAGCCAGTTTTCGAAAGGCCTGAATATCCTCTTCATTGAAAAGTTGTCGGAGATCTTCATCGGAGAGAAGATTGATCTTGGCGACCTCGTGCGAAGTTCTAAATCCATCAAAAAAATGTAAAAATGGAATTCGAGCTTTAAAAGTTGTTACATGAGAAACTGCTGCAAAGTCATGGGCCTCTTGAACGGACCCTGAACAGAGCATGGCAAATCCAATTTGCCGACAAGCCATCACATCTGAGTGATCACCAAAAATCGACAAAGCATGTGTTGCAATCGTACGAGCTGAAACATGCATACAAAAGGGAGTAAGCTCTCCTGCAATTTTATACATGTTGGGAATCATCAACAACAATCCCTGAGAAGCTGTAAATGTTGTTGTTAATGATCCTGTTTGCAACATCCCATGGATGGCGCCTGCAGCTCCGCCTTCGGACTGCATTTCTGTAACCCGAGGAACCGTACCCCATAAATTTGGTTTGTCTTTTGAGGACCACTCATCAGCTAGTTCTGCCATCGTTGAAGATGGTGTGATGGGATAAATTGCCACTGTTTCAGAAAAACGATAGGCAACCGAGGCCGCCGCCTCATTGCCATCCAAGGTTGCAGCCACTGTCTTTGTCATTTGAAACTACTTTTTAAAGTGAGAAGGAATCGGTCCAGATAAATTCTTATTTGGATGAAGAACTTTTAATTTAGCTATTAATGCTTCTTCAGTCTCTACATGAGCTGAATCTGTCACACAAGCATCCACTGGGCATACTGCTGCACACTGGGGCTTTCCATGAAATCCCACGCACTCAGTACAAGCATCGGCTTTAATTTCAAAAATATCTGGTCCTGAAGAAATAGCTGAATTTGGGCATTCAGGTTCACAAGCACCACAGTTGTTACAGTCAGATGTAATTTTATATGCCATAGGTATCTCCGTTTCAGTTCTTGTTTAAGACGTCAAAAATTATCATTTTTATTGTCATTTCGCAAATTAGCATAGCGTGCCATATTGCGTTATCAACTATTTAAAAGCCTTCATAACCTTCGAGAAAGCTTCGCGACTTGGACGAAGCTCTTTCTCAGTTAAATGAGCCAAGGGCTTATCACAAAGATTCAAGGTATCTGAAAAATTACTTCGAGTTTCATCAATGTAAAGAAGACCTGTTAAAAGCTCTCCTTTTTCCTTTGATTCATAGAGAAGTTTTGCAGCATCTAATCGGCTATGAACATTGTGTTCGCGTGAGTTCAGTTTTTTGAGCGTCAACTGAGATCCATCCGGAAGCTGCACAACTTCCATTGTTCCTTCGGCATAATCCACAGTGATCGCCTCTGTCGCTGGAATAAAACCAAGCTCTTGAAGACTAATGTCATGTTCCTTCACATATGAAAAACTTTTTGTCGAACCATCATGGTTATTAAAAGTCACGCAGGGTGAAATCACATCAATCAGAGCTGTCCCTTTGTGTTTCAGCGCTGCCTGAAGAAGTGGAACTAATTGTTTTGCATCACCAGAAAAAGAACGGGCAATAAATGTACAACCTAAATCCAAAGCCATCGTGCAGAGATCTATATTCTCAAAAGGATTTTGTTCTCCTGATTTTAGCTTTGCGCCCTTATCCGCAGTCGCTGAGAACTGTCCCTTTGTTAAACCATAAACTCCGTTATTAGCCACAATGTAGGTCATAGGAAGATTTCGTCGCATCAAGTGAGCAAATCCGCCAAAACCAATACTTGCCGAATCCCCGTCTCCACTGACTCCGATATGAATCAAATGTTGGTTCGCAACTTTGGATCCTGTGGACACAGGCGCCATTCGCCCGTGCATTGAATTAAATCCATGAGCTTTTGATAAAAAATATCCCGGCGTTTTTGATGAACACCCGATCCCTGACATTTTTGCCACGTCATGGGGGTTAATTGATAGATTATAAAAAGCTGTCACAATATGATTTGTAATCTGATCATGACCGCATCCCGTACAAAGAGTCGAAACTCCTCCGACATAATCTTTCTTTTCAAGATTGATTTTATTTCGGGGAACTTGATTCACTTCTTGTGTTGTCATTTTATAACCCCTTCTCTGTTCTCAAAACAGGTTCAACAATAGATTCAGCAGTGACCGGAGTTCCATCATAGTGACGAATGGATTTTAACTTTTGCCACTGATCAGGGTAATCAAGGCGAATCAGATCATACATTTGACCATCTCGATTTAAATCAAAAACGTAAACTCGATCATGATTATGGATAAAGTTTTTCACATCATCATTAAAGGGAATTGATCTGATACGTAAAACATCAATTTCAATTTTTTGAGCTGAAAGTAGATCTATAGATTCCTTCATCACTGCTGATGCTGATCCATAACTGATAACTCCAATTTTCTTACCCTGACCAATGATTTCTGGTTTTGGAACAAGAGTTCTGGCTGTTTCCCACTTTCGCACTAAACGGTCGACGACATCTTGGTACTCATCACTTTTTTCAGTGTACTGTGCTTTAGGGCCATGACCCGATCCTCGAGTCAAATAAGGAGCCTGGGCATGTCGAGTGCCTGGCAGTGTGCGATAAGGAATTCCGTCGCCATCAACTTCCATATATCGGTAGTAATGCTTTCCTTGTGCATTCAGTTGATTGATCTGATCCTCAGTCAAAATTTTTCCACGGTCCATGGGTTTGTCAGGATATTGAAAATCATCCTCCATCCAAAGATTCATTCCAATATCAAGGTCACTGAGGACATGAACCAAAGTTTGCAATCGATCAGCAAGATCAAGAGCCGCCTGACCAAACTCGAAACACTCTTTTGGAGATCCCGGCAATAAAACTGGATGTTTAGTGTCTCCGTGAGAAGAATGAAGAGCCAACATAATGTCTCCCTGAGCTGTTCGAGTCGGCATTCCGGTTGATGGACCAACCCGTTGTACATCCCAAATCACAGAGGGAATTTCAGCGTAATAAGCAAAACCCGCAGCTTCTTGCATCAAACTCAAACCAGGACCCGAAGTCGCCGTAAACGACCTTGCACCTGCCCACCCAGCACCAAGAACCATGCAAATGCTTGAAATCTCATCTTCAGCTTGAACAACAGCAAATTTATTTTTTCCATCTTCTGTTTTTCGAAGTTGAGCTGAATACTTCATAAAGTTTTCAACCAGTGAGCTTGATGGAGTGATCGGATACCAAGCTGCAAAGGAGGCTCCACCAAAGACAAGACCTAAGGCACCTGCTGTATTTCCATCAATCATCATTTTCTGAGAGGTTTTATCCATTTTTTGAACTTTGATGGGAAATTCAGATTTTTTAAAGTTCTCTTGAACGTATTGTCGACCTAGACCCATCGCTTTGCGATTTGGCTCAACCACGGACTCTTTCCCATCAAATTGATCAACTAAAGTTGCTTGAAGAACTTCATCATCAATCTCAAGAAGCTCTGCTAAAACACCGACGTAGACAATATTCGTCAGAAGTTTCTTGATCTTTGCCACTGTGGTCGCTTGATCCACAAGTGTCTTAAAAGGAACCCCGTAATTGGTCACATCATCGCGCAGTTTCAAATTTTCAACTTTAAGATCCGTGTTGTAGATGAAAACTCCACCTGATTTAACAACCTTATGATCTTCCACCAAGGTCTGTGGATTCATAGCAACAACGATATCTGCATCTTTTCGACGCCCCGTATAGCCCTTTGATGATGCACGCACCCAAAACCAAGTCGGCAATCCTTGAATGTTTGAAGGAAAGACATTCTTTCCGCCCACAGGGATACCCATTCGAAATAAAGACTTTAAAATAATTGTATTTGCAGACTGAGAACCACTTCCATTGACAGTGCCTATATTCAAAACAAAATCATTCACCATTTGATTCATAAAAACACCCTTTTTTACCCCATTTTCAAACGCCAAAATCTTACCCCACCGATCTTGAATTACGCAAAGAATTTTGTTTGCAAATATTTTTGTCTTGGAGCAGCCTAAGACCTACAAAATTCCTCGAGGAGTAACTCATGGCATACACAGCACCTGATTTTTTAAATCTAGACACTCACTTTTCTGATGAAGAAAAAATGATTAGAGACACAATTCGTCAGTTTGTGACGAAAGAAATCATGCCGACAATTGCCTCTGACTATGAAAAAGGAGTCTTTCCAAAGCGTTTGATTCCTCTTCTTGCTGAGCTAGGTACCTTGGGTGCAACAATTCAGGGTTACGAGTGTGCAGGACTGAATTACACCTCTTATGGTTTAATCATGCAAGAACTTGAGCGAGGCGACTCTGGTATTCGATCTTTCGTGAGCGTTCAAGGAGCCCTTTGCATGTTCCCCATCGCAGCATTTGGTACAGAGGAACATAAGAAAAAATACTTACCAAAAATGGCCAAGGGTCAGTTGATTGGATGCTTCGGATTAACAGAGCCTGACTTTGGATCAAACCCTGGCGGAATGATCACAAGAGCAAAAAAAGACGGTAACCACTATGTCCTTAATGGTGCAAAAATGTGGATCACCAATGGGGGCATGTCTGATCTTGCGATAGTGTGGGCAAAAGATGATGACAATAAAATTAAAGGCTTTATCGTTGATCGTGACACAAAAGGATTTACAGTCAGAGATATTGAGAAGAAATTCTCTCTGAAAGCCTCAATCACGTCAGAATTAATTTTCGAAGATGCACGAGTTCCTGCGAGCCAAATGCTCGAGGTCTCAGGACTAAAAGGTCCCTTTGCTTGTCTGAATAATGCACGATTCGGAATTTCTTGGGGAGCTCTTGGTGCTGCTATGGCCTGCTTTGATGAAGCTGTCACTTATTCTAAAACCAGAATCCAATTTGACAAACCCATTGGCGGATTCCAGCTGGTCCAAGCCAAACTGGCCAATATGTACACCGAAATTACTAAAGCCCAATTACTTGCTCTTCACGTGGGTCGCATGAAAGACGAAGGTAAAGCTCAGCCTGTGCACATCTCTATGGCTAAAATGAACAACGTGGCTATGGCACTGAACTGCGCACGAGTTACCAGAGATATTCTGGGTGCCAGCGGCATCACCTACGAATACCAATGCGGTCGCCACATGCTCAACCTTGAAAGTGTGAACACTTATGAAGGCACTGAGGATATTCACCGCCTTGTGATCGGTGAGCACATCACCGGTATTCCTGCATACCGATAATGAATTCTGGCTACATCTATGCCCTGACTGCCTTTGGCGTTTGGGGCATTATTCCCATCTATTGGGCTCTCTTTAAACATATAGATCCCATCGAAGTTCTTTGCCACCGTGTGCTTTGGTCTTTTGTTTTTTACACTTTAATTGTTTCAACAAAAAAATTAAAAAATCACACAACAGTGAATCAAAAGTTACTGCTTGGATTTGCCGGACTCTTGATCGGGGTTAATTGGGGAGTTTACATTTGGGCCGTCAACAATGGCCATGTAGCCGAATCCAGCCTGGGCTACTTTATCAATCCTTTAATTAACTTTATTCTCGGAGTTCTTCTTTTTCATGAACATCTTTCTCAACCTAAAAAAATTGCCATCGCCTTTGCATTAGCTGGAGTTCTTTATCTGACTTGGGTTTATCAGGGACTACCCTGGATTGCGCTTTCGTTAGCTTTAACTTTTGGTATTTATGGGGCAATTAAAAAGCGAGTTCAAGTTCCCTCTATTCTCGGAATGCAGCTTGAAACCCTTATTCTTATTCCGCTCACGCTAGGCTATCTTGTTCATATTGGAATTCAAAACCCCCAGAGTTATCTTGAAAGAGACCTCTTAACATGGCTCCTCTTAATCTCTTGCGGAGTTGTGACTGGCCTACCCCTCATCTGGTTCTCATCTGCAGCGAAAAGAATCCCCATTTCCACACTTGGTTTTTTTCAATACGTAGCTCCGACCTTACAGTTTCTCTGTGCCATTCTTTATTTTAAAGAAGACTTCTCAGTGGAAAAAGCGATCGGATTTAGTCTAGTTTGGCTTGGTCTTGGTATAGTTATTAGCGAAGCGGCGACTCTGAGAAAGAAATACTAATTCACTTTCATCATTTAGCGCTCGAACGAGTTATCGTTTCTGTCATTCTCTGTATTGAAGACCGAATTTTCGTTGCAGACTGAGAATCAGCATCGGCACTTTCAGGCGTGTGACGCTTTAATATACTGAGCGTCTCATTGTTGATCGTTTTAATATCCTCTATGAGTGATAGTATGAGCTGCTTTGCAGATTCTGCCTTAGCCTCTGCTGCCCGGGTTTCTGCTTTTGATTGTTCGAGCTTTTTTCTTGCAAGTCTGACATCTGCACTTTGCCCTGTCGACTCTAGAGCTTGTCTCTCGTATGTTTCAATGATTGTGAGCAAATCTTTAACTATTGCCTTTGTTTCTGCGCCGATATGTGGCTGCGCTAAAATACCTGTAGCCTGATCTTTTGCCTTTGATATAAATGCCTTCTGTACGACATCATCAACCATATGACCGCCTTAATCATATTTGAATCACATAGTAATATGCTATCCACTTATCTGGATCTTGGCAAGGAACACCGACGAGATACTATTCTTTTATAGTATTCATAGAGTTGAGCTCCAGAAAGATCTTTTTTAACTTTAAAATCTCGGCAATCCATCCATGTCGGAAAACTAATTCGCCCATTATCTTCATCTTGAGTGTCACGAGCAATCTGCATGATCAGTAACTCATTCAGCATCAGAAGATCCTGTGGTTGAAAAATGCCTTTTTCCGCAAGAGTCTGGGCAATATCAACGGCCGTGACAAATCCAACCTGTCTTTGAACAAGCAGTTTACCTGGACTTTGGGTCGACTTGGAAAAATAGACCTGATGGATAAAAGTTAAGAATTGAACGCCAGGAAACTCTTTTTGAATCTGATCATAGATCTCAACATCCCTCTCCCCATTATCACCGATCAAAAGAACCTGATCATACCGATCTGTACTTAGTAGTCGACGAAGCTCAGTGATCTTATGATTTTCTTGGCTTGATAAATCTGGAGCAAGCAAGAGTTCACCTTTTGGAAAACCATTTTCATTTAAAAACTCAAGATGAAGCCCCAACATCAAATACACAGGAGCGTTAGAGAGATATACAAAACGAATGCCCTGGGGTTTAATTTTGTTCTCAAGATACAGATAAAGATCACTCATCCCTTGAAAAGCATTCGAAGTCTGTGGAGCATTGAGAAACTTATCAGCCAAGCCGAGGACATGTGAGATTTTGATCGTGTCATCAATATCGGAAACCACTAATGTTTTAGATGGAGCTTGTAGGGTACAAAAAAGGATAAGCAGCGCTACAATATTTCGAGTATATTTTTTCACATCATCTCCTACTCAATTTTATCAACGGCAATTTTGTGGACTATTAATAATCTGACAAAGCTCACTTCTTTCATTCGATGTCAGATGTCTTTGATACTTATTCTCTAAATTAGTCAGCGTTAGTTCATAATGAAGATCAAGCTTCGTTTTGACTTCTTGCTTTGACTCTAGAACTTTGTTGTAGTGATTAAAAAGTTTAATAAAGGCCTCTCTGGCAGCTTTTTCATCTTCTTTGTCAATTTCATCTGACAGGATGTACATCGCAACAGCCATTGTGAGCACCAAATAGGCTCTTCGAGCAAGCTCTCCTATCGACTGCAGTCGAGCAGAACGAGCTTTTTCTCGAACAATAGCTTGGCCTTCGGGTGAATCAACTCCATTTAAGATTAAAGTATTTAATTCCTCAGCCTTTAATTTCAAAAATCGAAATTCTGGCAAAAATGGCAAACCACCATGGGTCGCTACAAAATAAATTGAAGAGGCCATACCAAAATATTCAAAATGCCGTGACCTCATAAAAAATGATAAACGCTGCCTTAATTTTAAATGAAAATCAGGACTTATTCTTAACGATTGAACCCCTTGATACGCAAGTTCCTGAGCAACCATAAGCTGTAGGGCTCGTTTGGATTGCTCAAAGGCGTCCAATTTAAATATATCTTGGACTTGAATATCTGGACCATGCTGGCGATATGATTCCTGCCTGATCTGTTCGCGAAGTGCCCATTCTGATTTCATAAAGTAATCAGAATCTCGCAAAAGTGATTGGGCCATAGCCTGCTCTGCTTTATTAAAATGAACAAATCGGCACTGGTTGTAACCAAGTGCCGACTGTCCAATCATAAGAAAAAAACAAAGAATCAGGCTTTTCATACAAAAATTATCTCAAGCTTTGATTTTCAGCCTGAAGTCTTGTCTTTAGGTTTGAAAGCATTAATTCAAGCGAGGCTAATTCTTTCTTATTGAAGAACTCAACTTGCACAACATTAACTCCAGCGTTAACTCCAAATCCAACAGCAGCCATCATTTCAACAATAAACATCATCATCAGTCGCATCTGCCCTTCTTCACCATGAGCACCAGCTCCTAAAGTGATAATGCGTTCAGAGACCTCAACAATAAGTCTTCGCACAGCATGAATACTTGATGCTGCATTTCTTGAATCTAGAAATTGAGCTCCCACTCCAGCCGCAAGTGCTCCAGCGAAGACAACACCAATACCAATGGCAATTTTCGCTGATCTTTTTGCATCTTTAGTGTTGGTCTCAATTTTCTTCTTTGCTTCCTCAATCTGAGCTTCGACTTTTTGAATTTCTTTAATGAGCTCTTCATTTTTTTGAATAATCTGTCCAGCTCTTTGCTCAGTTAGACCTTCGGTCTGTTTTGCGGCTGCCATCATATCTGCAGCTTGAAGCTGTGCAAATACAGGCTGAGTGGCAATAAGACTGGCGACAAATACACTGATAAAACTTTGAATTTTCATAATGACTCCTTATGGTTTAAATCCCTAGGGAGTGGTTCAAATTCAATGCCCGCTTAAAATCAACTCATTCTATTTAATGCACAAGAGGTGTTAGAACCCCTACAGAGTGACCAAAATTGTCATATAAAAACAAGAACTTAAGGTATGGACTTAGCGTATCCGATGCCCATCAAATTCATCAGAACCCCAGGATCCCTTAAATTTGTAATGAAGAGTCTTTTCATCTTTTGGATAGATGAAAATCAATCGCCCATCTGCTTCGTTAAGAACAAAGGCCTCTATTGAGGGATCATAATAAAATTCATAAACAGTTGTATCAGTGCAAACGTTTTTCTGAATCAGTGTCTTTCGTTTACAATACAAAACATCTAAACGGTCCATTTCTGCATGATGAACTCTCAGAGCAGCTTTGCCTTCACCTAAATCCCAATCTCCACTCAAATTAATAAACGTCGAGGCCACCGCTGATTGAATTAAACCGAGAAGTAATATGAACATAAGGCTCCCTATTTATTGATCACCTGTTGTATCCATCCATAGACATACGCCACATTCGCATAACCTTCAATATTTGATTGAATCTTATCAAAAGGCCAACGACATGCCGACCCCCAACTGACAATGCCAATTTGAACATATTGACCATTTTTTGAGGTAATCAATGGCCCCCCACTATCCCCAGGGCAAGAAGAGCGGGTATTCAGATTTGTTTCAACACAAAGTATATCCTCTGATATTTTCCAGCCCTTTTTCCGAACAAACTCATCCTGAGTGCATATCTTGCTCGAAGTCACTGGCACTGATACTTTATTGACAATTTCAGCATCAACACGACCTTCTTTATCTGTTAATCCCCAACCCATAACAATTGCATTCATTGGTAATTTAAAATCTTGAATCGGCACTGTGTTTAATGAAAGCACAGGAACATCTTGAATCTCGTTCAATAGCTCAATCAGGGCAACGTCGTAGTGAGGCCAAGAAAACTGAGGATGAATTTGAATCGACTTAACTTTTAACAATCGTCCACCCTCACCACTCACCTGAATACTACCTAGATAAAGCTGCAGATCTTTAGATTTAATTAAACCCTCGGATCGATCAGAGGCATCCTGAAGAACACAGTGAGCCGCTGTTAAAACCCACTTTTTGTGAATAAGACTTCCACCACAATGGTGAGCTACATAATTATCTTTTGGAGTATTCAGCCAAATATTCACAAGGAATGGAAACTCACTAGGGGTCGCAATACTTCCTCCAATAATCGAATCTGCGGTTTCCAATGAAGTGACTTTTAAACTCTGATTTTGATAACAACCCATCAAGGCGACAGATAAAATCCACAAAAAAAGTAATATGAAATATCTCACACCAACCTCAAAAGGCGGTTATATTCAATATCGAACCAGATGCCTATTGGCTCATGATCATGTTGAAAATAATACAGAAAATTAAATCCTTAAGAGGTTTAATTGAGCTCTTTTTGCCACTCGGCAATTTGCTGAAGGGCCTGCAAGGGAGTCACATTCATTGCAGGGTATTTTTTAATTTTCTCAATTAAGGGGTGAGCTTCAATAATAGGCTCAGAATCATTTTCAGATACATAATCCATTAATGACAACTGATTCAAATCTGTCAGGTTTTGCTTTTCATGATTTTTAAGCAAAGCTTCTGCTCTCTTTGTTAGCTTTTGAGGCAAACCAGCCAGTCTGGCCACTTGAATTCCGTAGGATTTTTGAGCCGGCCCATCTTTTAATGTGTGAAGAAAGTGAATCTCTCCATTTCTTTCTCCTACACTCATATGAGCATTTTTCAAATGAGGATAGTTTTTATGCAAAGCCGTTAGCTCATGATAATGAGTCGCAAAAAATGTTAAACAGCGAATCTCTGTTAAAATATGTTCCAAGATAGCCTGAGCTAAACTCATTCCATCAAAGGTCGAAGTTCCTCGGCCGACTTCATCTAAAATCAAAAGACTTTTCGATGTCGCCTTTTTGATCATTTCAGATGTCTCAGTCATCTCAACCATAAATGTTGATAAACCCTCTGAAAGCTGATCACTGGCTCCAATTCGAGTAAAAAGGTGATCAAAGATAGGTAATTTTGCACTCTCTGCCGGGACATAGGCTCCGGTCTGAGCTAAAATAGCGATCAAGGCCACCTGGCGCATGATCGTGCTTTTTCCGGCCATATTGGGACCGGTTAAAAGTAAACACCCCGACTTGTCGAGCTCAATTGAATTGGGAATAAAAGTTTTTTTCACTGTTTGCTCAACCACCGGATGACGGCAATTTACCAATTGCAGCTGACCATTCGTAAACAAAGGTCGAGTGTATTTTCGCTCTAATGATAACCAAGCCAAAGAGGTCGAGACATCTAGCTCTGACGCCAACTGGGCGAGCTGCAGACACTGACTTGCATTCTCAATAATCTCTTTTCTCAATTGATCAAAGATTTCAAATTCAAGATCAAAGCGCTTTGTCTGAGCAGAAAGGACTTTCTTTTCCAATTCAACTAATTCATCTGTGCAGTAACGTTCAGCATTGGCCAAAGTTTGCTTACGCATATAATGCGAAGGCGCCTTATCTTTATGCGTGTTTGTAATCTCAATATAATACCCAAATACGTTATTGTAACGGATCTTGAGGCTTGAAATTCCAGTGGCTTCTTTTTCACGCTCTTCCATTTTTTGCAAAAGCCCCTGGGTATCTGTCGTCAAGACAATATATTCATCCAACTGTGGATGAACGCCTTGACGAATCATATGGCCCTGACGGGTCTGAAACGGAGGCTCTTCGACCAATGTTGTTTCAATCTTTTGAGCTAAATTCAGTAAATAATTTTGATTAAAATCTGATTTGGCAATTTTTAAAGCTGACAAACCTGCATGAATAGATTGGGCTAAAGCTAAAAGATCTCGTCCATGACACTGAGATTGAGTGATTTTTCCAAGCCTTCGCTCGATATCTCCCATTTGTCCTAAAATTTCACGAATGCGCTTTAAGTTAGGGACATCGCCGAGCCATCTTTGAACATGATCAAGTCGTTTTTCGATTTCACTTTGAGCTGTCAGGGGAAAACTGAGCCGACTTCGAAGAAGCCTAGCTCCTGCAGATGTTTGTGTACGGTTCACAGCTCGAAACAAAGTTCCTTGATCTTCACCCTTGTAGTTTGAGAAGATTTCAAGATGACGAATTGTCACCTGCGATAAGTCCATTCGTCCATGAATCTCACGAGGTTCAAATTTTTGAATCACTTGAATCTGATCCCCTCCGCCAAGAGACAAGATATATGAAATTAATCTTCTTGCCGCATAGGGAGCACCCGCCGTGAGTAACTGATGATTTTCATCAACAAGACCTTGATGCAAACTAATTAATCCCTGATAGGGCAACTCTTTTGATTCAGGTAAAATCAGTTCTGCAATTGGAAGAATTTCAATCAAACGTTGAAAAGTGGATTCCTCACAGGGTGAAAAGTAAAATGCTTCGCCCGTTGTTGTATCTACACAAGCCAGCACTTCAGAATCATAGCATGCAATGTAATGAGCTAAACTTGATTCAAGAGTGTCTGAATCATAGACCATTCCTGGAGTCAGAATTCGAGTCACTGCTCTTTTGACAATACCCTTTGCAGTTTTTGGATCCTCGATTTGATCACAGATGGCAACTTTAAGTCCTGCAGATAAAAGCTTATTAATCGGACCACCGATTGAATGGTGAGGCATCCCGCACATGGGTGTTTCATCTTGAGCTTTTTTATTTCTTGATGTGAGCGCAATTCCTAAAAGTGGCGCTGCTTTGACAGCATCATCATAAAACATCTCAAAAAAATCACCCATTCGAAATAATAGAATTTTGTCAGAATGAAGGCTTTTAATGTCCCAATACTGCTTCATAAGGGGTGTTAAATTTGAGGTCTCTTGCATATGACAAATGACTTATTCATTGATCACTAAAGAATCAATTTGAAACCCGCATGACGTGCTTAGTTATTAAGCATTAACTCATCACTCTGAATGACTTTCGCCACTGACCTTGCCAAACATTCTATTCATCCAGAGCCTGAATCGCTCAATATAGGAATAGGCCGCTGGAACAACAACAAGGGTCAGCAATGTGGAGCTAATCAACCCCCCAATAATAGCAATACCCATACTTGTTCTTTGTTTCGATGCTTCATTTAATCCAATCGCAACAGGAAGCATACCTGCAATCAGAGCAAAGCTCGTCATTAGAATTGGACGAAGTCTTGTTTTGCCAGCTTCTAGAATTGAATCCGTCAGTGACTTACCTTTTTCAATTTGTTGATGAATGTAGTCCACAAGAATAATCGAGTTCTTCGTTGCGATACCTAAAAGCATCACCACACCAATCATCGAAAACAAATCCAACGATGCTCGTGTTATATAGAGAGCGTAGAAAGCTCCACAGGCTGCCAAAGGAAGGACGAGCATGATTGTGAAGGGAATAATAAAGGACTCATAAAGGCTAGCAAGAACAAGATAAATAAACAAAATTCCAAGTCCCATTGCGATCACCATGTTGACCAACAGCTCTCCAAAATTCTCTGCTTGTCCCGTGAAGCGATATCTCATCCCTTGTGGAAGTGGATTTTCTGTCTCAAACATTTTTTTCACATCATTGATCACACCACCAAGACCAGGTCCGTTTGGCGCGATATCCGCCATAATGGAAATATATCTTTGACGATCTTCACGATTGATGCTGGTTGGTCCAGTGGTCATTTTAATTTCAGCCACATTTGTAATATTTGTTAATCGTCCGTTCATATTCGCCACTCGAATTTGCTTTAACCTTTCAACAAGGTCCCGCTGATCTTCTTTCAAGCGAATTCGGATGTCGTATTCACGCCCTTCTTCACGGTAAACAGCCGGGACAACTCCCTCGACCAGCGATCGAAGTTCATCCCCCACATCGGCCGTTAAAACACCCACTCGAAGTGACTTCATGGGATCAATTTGAATCTGAACCTCTGGTTTTCCAGGACGATAATTCAAATCCACATCCTTTAATCCAGGATGCACTTTCAATTTAGCATAAACACCTTGAGCGACCTCTTCAAGCTGCTTCATATCTTGACCAATAATATTTAATGTAAAAGGTCGTTGTCCACTGCCTACACCGTCATTATCCTTAACCACAGGGTTTGCATAGGCATAAGGCTTCAGTTGATCACGAATGACATCTTTCATCTGAGATGTATTCACTTTTCGTTTTTTTGCATCAACCAAAGTAATAAAATAAGAGGCCTTATTGGGTTCCCCGTCTTTTTCTCCAACAACGAGAATCACATTGCTCACTTCAGGATTTTTTCGAATCATCGCTTCAATCTCTTCAGCCAGCTTGGACATTGCAGCCAGACTTGTGCCTGGTTTTAAGTCAATCGCAACACTAAATTCTCCGTTATCCTGAGGAGGTAAAAATGTTTTTGGAACTTTCGCCGCGACGAGAAGACTGACCACAAAAATTAAAACCGCCCCCCCGAGAATCTTCAATCGGTGATTCATGGCCCACCTTAACAAGACGACATAATAATCTTCAAGACGGGTTTGAAATCGATCAAAGCACTTTAGCCATCGATGCACAAAAAGTCCGATTTTCGATGTTGGTAGCACATTATGCTTTCCTGCAAAATAAGCCGACATCATGGGAGCCATAGTTAAGGCATCAAACAAACTGATCAACATTGCAAAGCAAATTGTTAGTCCAAACTCTTTAAAAAATTGTCCCACCATACCCTGCAGAAATCCAATTGGACCAAAAACCGCGATAACAGTCATTGTGGTTGCCACAACCGCCATGAGAACCTCATTGGTCCCTTCGCGTGCTGCAATTTTAGGAGACTTACCCATTTCAATATGTCGGAATATATTTTCTCGAACAACAATTGCATCATCAATTAAAAGACCAACTGCTAATGAAAGAGCAAGTAATGTCATAATATTGATACTAAATCCTGCCACCGCCATGAGAATAAAGGCTCCCAGTAATGAGTTTGGCAGAGCAAGACTTGTAATAAATGTCGACCTGAAGCTAGCAAGAAAGAAAAAGACGACGATAATTGTTAAAACCATACCGATCATTATAGATTCTTTCACATCGGTAATATTAGCCCGAATTGGTTTTGCGCCATCACGAACGACAGACACCGTCCCTTTCCCCGTCAGCTCAAGATTGATTTTCTCAACCTGTTTCTTGATATTATCGGCAACCTGAACTGTGTTTGCACCAGATTGACGATACACTTGAAAAAGAAGACCTTTTTTCCCGTTCACAAATGTTCTTGTTTGCTCCTCAACAAGACCATCATGAACCTTGGCCACTTGCCCTAAGCGGATCGAATTTTCATTGTTGAAGAAATTAATAGGCACCTGTTCAATTTCCTGAATTGATCGAAATTCACCCATTGTTCTAAAAACACTCGACTGAACTTCTTTATCAACTTTTCCTGCTGGAATATTTTTTCCAGAAGTCGAAAGTCTTCGCCGAATGCTCGAGGCTGATAGATCAAACTCACGCAGTTGATCCACATCCATCTCAACTCGAATCTCTCTTTTTCTTCCCCCGACTATATCCACAAGACCGACTTGCTCCACTTGCTCAATTCGCGGTTTAACCACTTGATCGGCCAAATCAAATAATTGAGCCTGTGACATTTCTTTTTGCGGAGCCAGTGAGAGAATCAGAATCGGTTGGTCAGCAGGATCGACTCGACGAATAACAGGATCTTTTATATCTGTTGGCAATTTATTTCGTGCCGAAGACGTACGATCTCTAACTTGTTGTTCTGCATATTTAATGTCTGTTTTTAATTGAAACTCGACAATAACAACTGAAGCTCCCTCACGGCTGATGGATCGTAACGATTTAATCCCAGCGATGGGGCTTAATTCTTCTTCCAGTTTTTTAGAAACCAGATTTTCAACTTCGCTCGGCCCCGCACCTGGATAGACTGTGGTGACCGTCACTATGGGAAAATTCACATTTGGAAATAGATCTACAGCAAGAAATTTTAGACTTAGACCACCTACTGCCAAAATGAGAATAAATAAACAGGTGATAAAAACAGGTCGTCGTATCGATAGTTCAGCCATGATGCCCCATCATTTTGAATAAAAATATGTCTCATACTCGCTGAGCCGATCCTCAGCAGTCTGACCACGTTTCCCTTTTCCAGGTCTTCCTAAATAAAGACGACCTACTGATATTTTATAAGTCGTATACAAAACACTTCCGATTTTAGGTGCCTGAAAATCTTGGCACTCTTTTCCGTTCACAATTTGTGCTTCGCCCATCTTCCAAGTCTCAATTCCGCAGTATCGAATTAAATTGAGTGCTTCGGAAATTTCGTTTGTTAATGGAGTATAGGATGATTCAATCGCCGTTAAATCAAGATCAGCTCCAAGGACTAATGCCTTTTGAACTTGTCGAAATTCCAGGTAGGGCCTTTGACACTTTTCATCTTCATAACCCGTATGGATCGAAGTCCAAATGTTTTCTTGAATGTTGATTTTGGATTGAACAACATCTTCTTCAAGAATTAAACATTCCGTTTTCCAATCACCCTGAAGAACATCTTGGGTGGCTTGACTGAAGTGAGCCAGGAATGAAGCGGTAAAAAGAATAACCAACCACTTCAATTTCACGATCACCTCACTTGATTGTCTTTAAAGACTCCTTGCAAACGACTGTAAATTGGTTGTCCCGAATTGTCACGGTTCCAACATTGTCCTTTACTAATAATGCTGTTCGGCCAAGCTTGGATTCTCCCGCAAAGGCAATAAGTTTACCTTCGTTTTTAAGCTGACCTTCACTATTTATAATCTCAAGATGATCGCCACCAAATCGCTGAGTTATCAGGCTCATGACGCCTTTACCATTACCTTGATTTTGAATTCTCAAAGATGAAATTTGTTTTGATCCCTGAGATTGCTGAATAACCTGACACTGGGTTTGTATTGAAGCCAAACTTCTTACCCCCCAATACAACGTGATCAAAAACACAAAAAATCGGATGAACATCTTTGCCCCCAAAGTTCATTGATCGGTCTTGATTGGGGGCAGTTAAATCATATTTGATACGCTATGTCAAATTATCAGGCATGGCATTTTTACAGGCTAAATGGGAGTTCCAATCTCAGCTGATCGAGCCTCTAAGGCACTGATAAGCTTAGTGTATATTCCGTCAAATCCCCCATTACTCATAATCAATATCAAATCCCCTTTTCGACTTGATTTTACCAAGTCTGCCACAATCGAATCTGCTCCCGGATAAGCCTGCGCTCGCTTAGCCTCACGGGTTAAATCCTGAGCAAGTTCTGCTGATGAAAAACGATTTTCCGTATCAATTTTCCCCTGATCAAAGGCCTCTGCAATCAATATTTGATCAGCTTGCTTAAAGGCCTCAACATAATCTTTTTGAAAGACCTTTCGACGTGAGGTCGCTGATCTTGGTTCAAACACAGCAAATAACTTACGCCCAGGGTATTTCGCCACAATACCTTTAATGGTTTCCCGTACTGCCGTTGGGTGATGAGCAAAGTCCTCGATCACAAGAACCCCACCTGGTTCACCTAATACCTCTTGTCGACGTTTCACACCTTGAAATGTGGCCAGTGCCTTTTTCACCTGGGCTAAATCCCAACCCAAACTGTGGGCTAATCCAATAACAGCAGTTGTGTTGAGAATATTATAATCACCTGTTAAGCAGACTTGATAGTCACCAAGATCAGTTTTTTGTCCATTCTTGTGGTAACTCACATTAAACAAAGAACCATTATCTTGAACTTTGATCACTGTAGCCCGGTAATCACCCTGAGTTAAACCATAGGTCTTCACATTGGTCTTAATATTAGCCTTTGCCAATTGAGAAAGTTCCATCACAATGGGATCCTCTGCACAGGCCATCAAAGTTCCATTTACAGGGATCAATTTCATCAACGATGAAAATGCATTTTTCACAGCCTGCAAGTCCGCATAAATATCTGCATGATCAAACTCGACACTGGTTAAAATCACATGACGAGGTCGATAATGAATAAACTTAGGAACCTTATCAAAATAAGCCGTGTCGTACTCATCTCCCTCGATCACAAAGAAATTTCCCTTTGGATTTTGAAATGACTTCGAAAAGTTTTTTGCAATTCCACCTATCAAAAAACCAGGCTCCACGCCGACTTCTGTCGCAACCCAAGCCATCAAAGAAGTTGTTGTGGTTTTGCCATGGGTACCAGAAATCACGATGGATTCTCGATTTCCAATAATGAATTCCCCCATGGCCTTTGGCAGACTTGTGTAGGGGATGCCAAGTTTCATCAACTCCTGGGCCTCGGGGTTATTTGCAGAAATCACATTTCCAACAATAACAAAATCAGGCTTTGGATGAAGATTTTCAGCCTTATAGGGTTTCATAATTGTGATTCCCAAGTTTTCAATCTGAGTCGACATGGGCGGATAAGGGTTTAATTCACTACCGGTAACTTTAAAGCCTCGATCTTTTAATAATCCTGCTAAAGAAGCCATCGCTGTGCCACAGACACCCATCAGGTGAATATGAGATCCTGGTTTTAATTCATTGATTTGCTTTACTTCCATACTAACATCCTTGTCTGTCCAACATAATTATGTCGAAGATTGAATTTCTTGTCGAGGTGTTCTCACCACTGTCACAGTGCAGGGAGCTTCTGAAACCACTCGAGAAGATACACTTCCTAAAAATCTTCTCATCATTGAACTTCCTCTCGCTCCAATAATCACATGGTCCACATTGTTATGGCGAATATAATCCACTATCGCTGTCGCTGGATCTGAGGCCTCAAGCACATGATAAGTCACATTAGCTTCATTCACCTGCAAATTTTTTGACCAGCCCTTGATCTCAGAAAGCTTTTTAAGATGATAGCTTTTTCCTTTTTCATCACTAGAAGCATCTAGACCCAGTCGTGAAATCTTTAATACAGAAACAATAGCAATTCGATAATCTTTCTCTTTTGATAATCTTTGTATCGATTCTTTAAGTGATAATAGCAAATCCTCGCTTGAACCCTCAATATCGATTGCCACCATCATAATGGGGGCACGACTGAGCTGAAGTTGTGCTGTCTCAGTTTTTTCTGGCTCATAGGTAAAAGAAACAAAACGCCGTCTCAGTACAGCCCACCAGGGGTCTGGGTAGACTTTTTTCCCCCGGGAACTAATATAAACTTGCTCCGGATTTGATAAATCAAAGGCTAACTGAGCTGCTGATCCGTATCTATTGGTCGGCTCAACCTCTAAACATCTAAGCACGATTTCTTGTAACCACTTTGGAGTTTCTGCTCTTAACAATCTAGGAGGCTTTGGATCTTCATAAAGCCGACGCTTTAATCCGGCAACACTTGTTGGAAAGCCAAAAGGTCTTGTCCCAGTAATTAAAGCATAAAGAATCGCGCCAAGTGCAAAAATATCACTTCTCGGATCACCACGATGAAAGAAAATTTGTTCAGGGGATATATAAGGAGCTGTCCCTAAGGGTTCATGAATTTCCTCTTTTAACAAATCCGGAAGATCTTGGTGCTGAGAAAAACCAAAATCGATCAAACAAGCCTCTCCCGATTCTCGAAAAATAATATTGCTTGGCTTTAAATCCATATGAACAACACGCTGCTGATGCAAATCATGTAAGGCTGTCGCTACCTTAATTCCAATTCTCTGCACTTGATCAATGGTTAAAGGAGCGACATTGAAATAGTGCCTCAGCGACATGCCTTTAACATATTCCATGACAATGTAAGGACAAGTATCATGTTCACCACTGGCAATAAATCGGGGAACATGAATTCCAGTTAGTTTTGGCAGAATCATTTTCTCAACTTCAAAACCAACAATACTAGCCGCATCATCTCCGTGTCCCCAATGAGGAACCTTCATGATCATCGGAAGATCATATCCAGGTTTTGTGACCTCATAGATGGTCGCCATTCCACCTCTTAACAATCCCTCGCCGACCAAAAATCCATCACACACTGTTCCCGTCGAGATCGGTTTTGGCATCATTCACCTCTCTCTAATCGATCAGCAAAGAATGTGGGTAGTCCTGCTTTTCTGATTTTATCAGCAGCAGAAAGATAATCGTAGATGACACGGAAATAAGTTAATTGATTTTTATCTGAATCATAGACAGCACAAGAAGCCAAAGTGCTCTTATCTCGAGGTTGCCCCACTGATCCCACAATCGAAAACCATTTTCGTGATTGAATAAGTGGAATTGAAACACCCGAGGTCGGAATAAACAACTGAGCCCGGCCATTTGAACCCATTGAATAAAGTTTGGGTTCATGCACATGACCGCAGAAAATCACTGACTCTTGAACGGCATTCATATTGTGCATTGCTTCTGCCTCTGTCAAAACATAGGACCACTTCTCTGGAGAAATCGCATTTGCGTGAACAAAAAGACAATGTCCCTCACGAAAAGTCAGTGGTAATTGATTAAGCAAATCCAAGTCAGACTGCTGAAGCTGCATTCGTGTCCAATCAATTGCCTGGCGAACATCTTCTCTCATATTTGGGTTTGCAGCTATCGCCACTGCTGCATCATGATTTCCTTTAATGACAACTCGGTTTGAAATTGAACGGATACGGTTAAGCACAGCCACCGGGTCAGCGCCGTATCCAACCAAATCCCCTAAAAAAATGTATTGATCAGGATTAAATTGTTCAACTTTTTCTAGACAGGCATCAAGGGCTTCAATATTGCTATGAATGTCAGCCAGCAATGCGTATTTCATCAGCTTCGTCTTAATCCTTCCACGATCCAATTGTGAATTTGAGGTCTCAACAATTTGAAATCCTCTCTCTCGCGTCCAAAAGCCACTCGGTTACTCAAGATAGCAACACTGAGATCTTGAGCGGGGTCGTACCAATAAGACGTTCCTGTAAAGCCTGTATGCCCAATTGAATATGGAGAGAAATAATCTCCAGAACTTGAAGCTCCCGGAGTGGGCATCATATATCCAATGGCAAAGTCACCTTTCCCTAAAGGTCGTGATCTGGTCGCAAAAAGCTGGGCCGTTTTCTGCTTAATGACTGTTTTGGAAATACCATGGAGCTGCCCTCGGACATAAAGTCCGAACCATCCAATATCATCAATACTGCCAAATAATCCTGCATGGGTTGAAATTCCACCCAGTGCCCAGCAGTTTTCATCGTGAACTTCACCATGAAGAATTCGTCCGCGCCAGGGGCACTTTTCTGTAGGAGCATAGTATTTTACAGGCTGTTTCGGTATATTGTTTTCACTAAAATCAATCGACAATCGTGGGTAGTACATCTCTTTTGTTTGAAGCCATACAGATTTTATTGGCATTTGATACATTTCTTGCAACAAAAAGGATAATACAAAAAAACCAACGTCGGAATAAACGCTCGAATCTCTTTTCTCAATTGTGACTTTTTCTAAAACTTGTTGCAGATATTTCCAACGATCCTCGACAGATTGTTGAACATTCATCTCTTTATAAATTGGCAACCACCAGGGTAAACCTGAACTATGATTTAATAAATCAAGTATCAACGTCTCTTCAGAGGGAAACCACTTTAAATAATCTTTTACTTTAGATGAAAGATTCCACTTACCATCCTGAAAAGCCCCGATCATCGCTTGAGTTGTGAAAATAATCTTTGTCAGCGATGCCAAATCATAATAGGCATAGGTCTCACCCACAGCGATATCACAAACTTTTTTTCCTGCTTGATGAACCTGAACCATAATCCCAGGCGCCGCCCCTGGAAGCTTCTCTTCGATTCGCTTGATCAACTTTTGCTCAAAAATAGACGACTTCATTTCAACCCTGTCTGAACCTTTAATGTCCAAGAATTATTTCCACCACTCAATTGAGCTTTTGTTCCCAAAGGAAGTGGATATTGATTCATATCGTGCCCCGCTTGCACTTGTGAAAACACGGGTAATAAATTTTCATCTGCAAATCTCTGAAGAGCTTCTTGGCAGCGAGATGTGTGATTTCCTGGTTCTTCGCCACCAATAAAATGACCGACAAGCAAGCCGCGGCAGCCTTGAAAAACTTTTGCCTGCTTCATCTGCTCCAACATTCGATCGATTCTGTAGCCGCGCTCGCCAATGTCCTCGATAAAAAGAAAACTTCCTTTTGCTTTCACAGAAATCGAAGTTCCTAATGTAGACTGAAGAACTGTCAAATTTCCACCCACAACTGAAGCTTGAATTTTTTTAACTCGACGGGCTTTTTCATTCAAGGGAGCTAAACCTGAAAATATAGTTTCTTTTTCTTCCCCTCGAAGAATGTCCCAAAGTTCCTCTTGAATTTCCTGAGGTACTTTACCAGCTCCAAGGCGATCTAAAAGTGAGGCATGTAAACTTGGCCATTTCCATTTTTGATTTAAAAATAAATGCAATGATGTGATATCACTGATTCCAATTAAAAGTTTTGCTCGCGTTGGTTTTTTTATTTTTCCCAATAAAGGAATCAAACGATTTGAACCATAACCACCACGCAAACACCAAATCGCTTTTGAGTCTTTTGCCAAGAGAGCTGTTTTCAAATGTTCAAACCGAACTTGATCGGAATTTGAATGAAAATATTCTGGAGATAGAAGATCATCCGGCACGCGGGGAACAAAACCATGAGATTTTAAATACTCAATAGCACCCCGAAGCTCTGCCTCAGTTGAAACATATCCAGGTGCAATTACATCAATAATATCGCCAGGTTGTAACCTGGTACATAAGTTTAACTCCATCACTACAGAATCACTGAAAATTCAGTCTAAAGCAAGAAGTCACATACTTTTCGACGCAGGACCTTACTCTACCCGTGTTGGATACTTCCCATCAAAGCAGGCGGAACAATATGTGCGATGAGTGGGCTTTTGAGATTCTTTTAACGAAGCTAACATCCCCTCAATTGACAAATACGCTAGACTATCGGCCCCAATGTGATCTCGAATTTCAGCTAGACTTTGATTGGCTGCAATCAGTTGGGACTTTTGAGGAGTATCCACTCCGTAAAAACAAGGCCCAATTGTCGGAGGACTTGCAATTCGCATATGAACTTCTTTGGCTCCAGCCTGTCTGATGAGACCAATTATTTTCTTACTTGTAGTTCCTCTCACAAGAGAATCATCCACCACGATTACCCGCTTGCCAGAAAGAATTGCGGTCTGGGGGTTTAATTTAATTTTGACCCCAAAATTTCTGATGGACTGATGGGGCTGAATAAAGGTTCGCCCGACATAGTGGTTTCGAATAATGCCGAACTCAAAAGGAATTTTTGATTCAGCACTGTAGCCAATGGCCGCAGGCACACCACTATCAGGAACTGGGATGACGATATCAGCTTCGGTGGGAAATTCTTTAGCTAGCCATTTTCCAAAACTTTTTCTCGCTTCGTAAACAGACTGACCAAAAACTATTGAATCAGGTCTAGAGAAATACACATGCTCAAAAACACAAGGAGCAGACTGGACTTTCTTTTGAAAGAAGTAGCTTCGAATTCCCTCTTTATTTATTTCAATCATTTCCCCAGGTTCAATTTCACGAACAAGCTGTGCTCCCACAAGATCAAAGGCGCAGGTTTCACTGGCAACAATATAAGAGTCCTCTCCTCGGTCGTTTTTCTTTTTTCCAAGCACAAGGGGTCGAAAGCCAAAAGGATCTCGAACAGCAAGAAGACGGTCATGGGTTAAAATTGTAAAACTAAAAGCCCCCTCAAGTTGCGGGAGAACAAGCTTCATAGCCTCAATAATATCACTTGTTGGTGTCCGTGAAATGAGATGAAGGACACACTCTGTATCATTTGTTCCTTGAAAGATCGAACCCTGCTCTTGAAGTTGTTTTCTGAGTATATGACTGTTCACCAAATTACCATTATGAGCCAACGCCACAGGTCCTGAAAACAACTGAGCCGCAAGAGGCTGAGCATTAGCAAGACGATTTTCCCCAGTGGTGGAGTATCTCACATGGCCAATGGCCGATTCTCCCAAAAGACGATCAAGATCTGCTTCTTTAAATACATCAGCGACCAAGCCTAAGCCTTTATGCTGTAAGTGCTGATTCTGATGAAGAGCCACAATACCCGCAGACTCTTGTCCACGGTGTTGCATCGCATAGAGTCCCAAATAAGTTAAGCGTCCCGCCTGCTCATGATTCCAGACTCCAAATACCCCACACTCTTCACGCCAGGTTTTCAATGAAGCCTCCTAAACCTTTATTCTGGGCTTGATTCACTCTCAATAAATCCACATGAATTTCTTGCGACAAATTAAAAGTTCTTTCTGTGACCTTTCCTAAGATTTTATAATCAATATTCTCAGCTTTAAGCTTGGTTTCAAAATCATGTTGAGCATCATGATCAACTTCAAAAATAACTTCATAAAAGGTCTCTGTGATTAAATCTGCTACGGACATCTCAATAAATGATTGAAATCCAAAACCGGGGCGACACATTCGTGCTAAAGAAACTCCCAATCCTCCTCTGCCCACAGCTTGAGTACTTAAAACACTAGTGAGAAGAGAAAGTTTTTGAATTTTTTGAATAAATTGACCAGTTTTTTGAGGCTCAATTTTTCCAATCCATGACTTTTTGTTTTCAAAGTAGGGACTGAGCATTTTTGCACTCACTGAGCTCAGCAGGTAAACTTGAGAACCTATTTTTTGGAATTGATCCTCGGGAATTTGCGCTACTGTCTCCCTAAGGCCAATAAGTCCCGTTGCTGGAGTTGAAATAATATTTTGCCCAAGAGTTTCATTGTAAAAGCTGACATTACCACTAACAACTGGGGCATCTAAAATAAGAGAGGCATCTCGAATGGCCTCAACGGCAGCCACAAATTCAGACATAATTTCAGGCTTTTCAGGATTTCCAAAGTTCAGACAATCCGTGATTGCTAAAGTTTTTATTCCCTTTGCTGCCATTTGCAAAGCAGGATAGAAAACTGAATCAAAACCACCCAATTGAGCATCACACTTCATGACAGAGGGACGACATCCCACTGTCATTCCCAGACCTCTCTTTGAATCTGGTAAGCGTAAAATTGCCACATCATGATCTGCCCCACGAGCTGTCATCAATCCCACACGCTGATCATACTGACTGCAAATATAATCTCTTGCTGTTCCATGAGTTGATCCTAAATATGAAATCAGTTGAGAAATATAATCTTTAGGCTGAAGGTTCGAATGAATTTTCTCTGTCTGATTCTGCGACTTCCAAGCATGATAGGGACGTTCATAAACCGGTGCCTTTTCAACCAATAAATCTGGATCAATTGAAGTTAAACAATGTCCCTTCCAATAAAGCTTTACCTTTCTTTCTGCGATGACCTCGCCAATAATCACGGCATCAAGTCCCCATTTTTCAAAAACTTGGCTTAATTCGGAGAATTTTTGCGGCTCACAAACAAGAAGCATTCTCTCTTGAGATTCTGAAAGGAGAATCTCTTCAGGTTGAATGGAAGAATCCCGTACCGGCACCTGATCCAGCTGAATCATCATGCCCACTTGTCCTTTCGAGGACATTTCAAAACTTGAACTTGTAATTCCAGCTGCTCCCATATCTTGGATGGCTACCACAAGATTTTTCTGCAGGACTTCAAAACATGATTCGATCAATAACTTTTCAAAATAGGGATCTCCAATTTGAACATTTGGTTTTTTAGCCTCTGAGTTTTCATCAAAGGATTCTGAAGCCATCGCTGCTCCGTGGACCCCATCTTTTCCAGTTTTTGCTCCGACATAGACCACGCAGTTCCCTGGGCCTTTTGCTGCAGATAATGATACTTTTTCATTTGGTCGAAGCAGTCCCACTGCCATTGCATTGACTAAAATATTTTTATTGTAAGCTGGATCAAAATTGGTTTGCCCAGTTACAGTCGGTACTCCGACTGAGTTTCCATATCCACTGATGCCTTTAACGACTCCTTCAACAAGGGTCTTCATCCGATCAGCCTCGATATTTCCAAAACAAAGATAATCAGCAAGCCCTATTGGTCTTGCTCCCATCGTGAAAATATCTCTGAGTATCCCACCGACCCCTGTAGCCGCCCCTTGGTAGGGCTCGATAAAACTTGGGTGATTGTGAGATTCCATCTTAAAGACAACTCGTTCACCTTGCCCCAGATCCACAACTCCAGCGTTCTCGCCTTCGGCATTGACCACTGTTTGATTGAGCGTTTTGCCAAATTTCTTTAAATGAATTTTTGAACTTTTGTAGGAACAGTGTTCGCTCCAAAGTGCTGAAAAAAGAGCCCATTCGACACCCTCTGGTGGACGACCTAGCATTGAGCAAATTTTTTCATACTCAGCTTGAGATATTCTGTAATGTTTGAGTTTTCCCTCGTGTGTGATTTGATTCATAGAAAACTCCATCCATCGATTCCACCCATCCAATCCGCATAAGCTCTCTCTGGATGTGGCATCAGACCCGCAACATTTTTTGTTCGATTCAAAACCCCAGCAATATCATTTAAGGATCCATTGGGATTACTTTCGTACCTGAGCCAAACTTGACCGCAGTCTTCTATTTTTTCTAGCTCTGCTTGTGGAGCATAAAACCGACCCTCACCATGAGCGATCGGAAGTCGTATATTTTTCTGTGATTCTTTTTGGGCCCAAAAGGTGGATTGATTTTCAAATTTTAAATTAACCCACCCATCAATAAATTTCAGTCCAGAATTTTGAACCAAAGCCCCAGGAAGAATATGGGTTTCCACAAGAACCTGAAACCCATTACAAATACCAAGAACAGGACGACCTTTCTGTGCAAAGTCGGCTACTGATTTCATCACTGGTGATCTGGCCGATAGGGCCCCAGCTCGTAAATAATCACCGTAACTAAATCCGCCTGGCAGGATAATTCCTTCATAGTCATGAATATTAAATTGATCGAGATGCCATAAATACTCGGCCTGATACTGATGATCCTGCACATATTGAAAGACATCACGGTCACAATTTGATCCAGGAAAACGAACCACTCCGATCTTTTTCATACTTTCTATAATCCCTTCACTTCATAAGTTTCAATTAAAGGATTATGAAGAACTTTCTTTGCAATCATCTCTGCCTTAAGTCTTGCATCATCTGCAGTGCCTTCGATCTCAAGTTCGACATATTTACCCACTCGGCACATTTCAACATCCAAATGGTTCAGTTTTAAAGTCTGCTCCACGGCTCGACCTTGAGTATCCAAAATCACTTCACGGGGCATAATTTTAACTCCAAATTTATGCTTCATTGAACACTTCCTTTTAGACGTTGAAGAACTTCTTCGTAAGATTCTTTCACATAACCTAGATCACGACGAAACCGATCCTTATCTAACTTTTCATTTGTTTTCACATCCCACAATCGGCAACAGTCAGGAGTGATCTCATCTGCTAAGACAATTTGACCATTTAACTTTTTACCAAATTCAATTTTAAAATCGACTAGTCGAATTCCAATTTTTTCAAAAATCATTTTAAGCTGCTCATTGATTTTAAGAGCTAGATCCTTCATCTCAGCTATATCTTTTTCAATCACAATTCCCATCATAAGGGCCTGATCGTCACTCATGAAAGGGTCTTGAAGATTGTCGTTCTTATAATAAAATTCAACCAAGGGTTTATGCAGGACCTTTCCTTCATTGATACCAAATTTTTTTGCTGTTGACCCTGCCAAGATATTTCTAACAACGACCTCAATTGGAATAATGGAAACCTGATGAACGAGCATTTCAGTTAGACCCACATCTTGAATCCAGTGTGTCGGAATTCCCGATTTAGTCAGTTCTCTAAAAATTAATGAAGTCACATCACGGTTGATTTGACCTTTTCCTTCGAATTCACCTTTTTTAAGTGCGTTAAATGCGGTTAGACTGTTTTTATACTCAACTAACACAACATGGGGCTGATCTGTTTCGTAGATTTTTTTAGCTTTACCTTCATAAAGTAGTGTCTTTTTCATACAAGCACCCTTTGAATAATTTTTTTAATATATTTTTTATTTCTTTCACCTTTAAAAATTTTTTCTAACTCTTTGAGCTTAATCAGTCGTCCAATCTCAGAATCCTTCAGAATTTTATTCATGAGATGTTCACCCTTACCCATCGAGTGACATAGCCTTTGAATATGATAATAGGCCTTCTCTCTTTCCATTCCTTTTTCAACTAAAGCCAGTAGCACTTGACTTGAAAAGAGCTGTCCTTGAGAAAGGTCAATATTATCCATCATCTGCTTTTTCTGAACATTTAATCCTTCAATTAAAATCGCCATACGATGGACAGCATAGTCAGCTAGGATAAAGGCATCAGGGAAAATCACTCTCTCAACTGATGAATGGGAAATATCTCTTTCATGCCAAAGTCCGATATTCTCCTGCGCTGCCAGCGCATAAGAACGAAGAAGTCGAGCACAACCAGTAATATTTTCAGCCGAGATTGGATTTTTCTTATGTGGCATAGCTGAAGAACCTTTTTGACCCTTTGTGAATCCCTCAATGACTTCAGAAACTTCAGATCTTTGAAGATGTCTTAATTCAATCGACAATCTTTCTAGACCAGCTCCTAGCATCGCTAAAGCATTGAGCATTTCAGCATGTCGATCTCTTGGCACCACTTGAGTCGCCACAACTTCGCATTTTAATCCTAACTTCTTTGCCACTTTTGATTCAATTTCAGGTGGTTGTCCAGAGTAAGTCCCTACTGCTCCACTCAGTTTACAGATTTTCATTTGGTCAATTGCAGTGAGAACACGTTTTTTATTTCTTTGTAATTCAGCAAGATAACCCGCAAGCTTTAAACCAAACGTTGTCGGCTCAGCAAACATCCCATGAGTACGTCCTGCACATAACGTGTCTCGATGCTCTTTAACTTTTGATTTTAATGCTTTTTCTAAAAATTCAATTGTCTCAAGCAAGACCTCACCGGCTTCTGCAACCTGAAGACTAAAAGCCGTATCAAGCACATCAGAACTGGTCATTCCATAATGAATGAATCTTCCATAGTCACCCACGTTTTCAGCAAGATTTGAAACAAAAGCAATGACATCATGCTTTGTTTCTTTTTCAATTTCGAGAATTCTCTTTACCGAAAATTTCGCATTTTTGGCAATTGCAAGAGCGGCTGCTCGTGGAATAATTTTATTTTGTGCTTGAACTTGAGCTACTGCAATTTCAACTTCCATCATCTTTGCAAAGCGAGCGTCACTTTCCCAAATTAATCCCATCTCTGGGCGTGTGTATCGACTAATCACTATTGACCTCATTCATTCCTTGATTTTTCTTTTGTTTTCTGAGCTGCGCCTGCTTTGCTTCCCACCAATGGTTGATCTGTGTGATAATTCCATTTTGATGAGCAAAAGCGCCTTCCCAACCTAGACAGTCCCATTGTTCCGGAGAATCAAAATAAATATTTTGAAATCCTCCGACTTTATGACGGGTTTTTTTAGAAAGATTGTATATTGGATGTCTTGCTGGGCCGACCTGATTGTAAGTATGTTCATAACCGATTGGATACTCACCAATCTGAGGATCACTGAGTTCAAGGCGTGACTTCAGAATTTCAATTAATCGCTGACCTCGAAACTCAAGATGCTCTTTATTAAACCGCTGGACGTTGGAAATTCTCATCCAACAATCAAAGAAATCAGGAGATCCTGTTCTGATAACAAGAGTAAAATTCTCATGCGTCCAAGGCCGATCGAGATCTTGCAACATCAAAAAGTGCGCAGGAAGCTGCTCTCGCTCAAGGCAGGGCAATAGCTTAATTCGAAATCGACTCCAGATCCACTCTGGCTCAAGTTTTCCTTCTGGATACAAGTGATCTTGTATTTTCACTCCAAGCATTTCACTCTCTTCAGATGTCAAACACCACACAAATCTTTCGCCCTCAATTAACCGCGATAAATCTGATCGATCATGACGAATCTCAATGCCACGAACAAGTTTTCGATCAAAGAATGAAAAATCAATGACTTCTGCTTTTTCAATAACTTTAACACCCTGTCTTCGACACCAATCGAGTGATTTTTGGTGCCCCTGGCGAGTGGGCATGATCGTCATATAGTTCGAAAAAAGGGACAGTGGTAATTTTGAATTTAATAATTCTCCGTGCGGAAAATAAACATTTGCAGCTAAACTTGCTCCGATTTGAGCCAACCATGTTTTTGAAAATGGTAAGTTTTGAATTTTTTTAAAGGAATCTGCCTCACCTGCAAGGATCGCAGTTCGAACCTCAGGCGCAACTTGAAGCTGATCGAGCCTATGCAAGGTTAATGAACTCTTCATTTCTAGTGGCCCATCACTTAACCAAACAGTAAAGCCGCCTGGTAATGTTTGTGGAGGATCGCCCTCTAAAAATCGCTCCAATTGAGACTCTTTCTTTTTCTCTGAATAGAAAAATCCGAAAGGCCCTTCGGCATCTTCAGGGACTGAAGAACCCATCTTCTCAGTGACATCGACAAGACAAACTGACAAGCCTGACCGCTGCAACTCAACAGCCAACCAGTGCCCTCGACCGAAGGCAGATATGATGACTATTGTATTCATATCTTCTAACATGAAACCCCACGTTCTTTTTGAATAACTAATTCACCAATTAATCTTCTCTCTGTTGCCGACATCAAAAGCTGAATCTCTGAAAAATCAAGCCGATGATTTCGATCAGACTGATATACCTTTTTCTGATAAACAATCGGACCAGCATCCATCTCTGGAATAACCTCATGAATTGTCACTCCCATGGGAGCTTGGTCCTTATAGCTATTTTCTATAGCATGAAGTCCTGGATACGCTGGCAAAAGACTTGGGTGAATATTCCAGATCCGTCCTTGCCATTCTTGGCAAAATTGCTGTGGCAATAATTTCATAAACCCAAGTAAAAAAATATGCGTGATGCCGCGACTTTTAAGATCCAATGTCAGCTGAGACCAATTCACGTTTTTATCAAGCAGAAGAGTCGACACCCCAGACCGCTTGGCTCGCAATAAACCAGCAGCTGTCGGTTTACTTGAAACAACTAATCGGATATCCACTTGAGAACAGAGATCCAAGGCACTCTGGGCAGTTGAGCCTCGTCCAGATAGAAAGAGTGCCCACCGCCTTTGGGTCATTCAAGACTCCCAAGATCATAAGCTTTGAACCGGTGCTTTTGAATCACAGAACATGTTTTCTCAAAATCTGGAGCTGAAACAACAAAGACAAAACCAATTCCACAATTAAGTGTATTCTTCAATTTTTCTTCACTGATCTGCGTTCGCCTAATCACTTCTTGAAATAAACTGGGGGGTTCCCAATTTTTTCTGACCCACTTCAAATCAGGTGGAAGAACTCGAGGAACATTTTCCATACCCCCACCAGTTATATGAGCTGCTGCATGAACATCAACTTGACCAGCTAAGTCCTGAGCCAGTCGCACATAAAGAGCGGTCGGGATTAAAAGTTGATCAATCCATTGATCCATATCTTTTTCAAAAACTTTACGCAAAAGACTATATCCATTTGAGTGAAATCCAGAACTTGATACGCCGACAAGTCGATCTCCTGATTTTACTCTGTGTGCACCCCAGGCTTTTGGTTCATCCACAACACCGACTGCAAACCCTGCGCAATCAAAGTCGTTTTCGTGGTAAACCCCTGGCATCTCGGCCGTCTCACCGCCAACTAATGCACAATCAGAATCATGGCAGGCTTGACGAAGACCTTTTAAAAAGTCCTTCGCGTTTTTAAGATCCAATTTTCCAGTAGCATAGTAATCCAAAAACATGAGTGGCCGACCACCTGTACAGATAAGATCATTGACACACATCGCTACACAATCCTGTCCTACAGTATCATAGCGATTATATTGTGAAGCCAATTTAACCTTAGTTCCAACGCCATCTGTACACGTGACAAGGAGTGGCTTTTTCATTTCAGGAAAATCAATTCGGAATAAAGAAGCAAATCCACCAATACCAGAAACTATGCGATCAGCATGTGGAACTTTTGATTTACTACTGTTAGATTCATTGAGCCAATCGACAAGGGCATCGCCAGCCTCGACATCAACCCCAGATTCTTTATACAAGTCCTTACCTGGGTTGTTTGATTCAACGCTCATCCTATCCCCTCAAAAAGTGAGGTCACTTTAAAATGGAATCCCTTGCGAGTCCATCAAGACTTCTGATAGATTATCCATGTCATGAATGCATACTATCTTATCCCCATAGCTCTTGGTGTCACAGTTGTTCTTCAGGGGACATTGAATAAACAAATAGGCTCTATTTACGGCCTTTCAGTAGCCGTGCTTATCAATGCAGCAATTTTTTTCATTTTAAGCCTTTGCTTTTTGGCCCTGAGTTTCTATACTCCAAATCTTGTCCCTGATTTTTTACGAGCTAAACCTCTCACTTCGCCCTTTCAGTGGTACTATTTAATTCCAGGAATCTGTGGCTTTATTCTTGTTCTCGGACTACCTTGGGCCTTCCAAAGCATTGGAGCAGGCGCAACCTTTATTCTGCTTATTTCTTCTCAACTTTTATGTGGTTTTTTTGTGGATACATATTTCCTGGGAAATCCGGTTAATATTCAAAAAATCGGCGGAGCCCTTCTTTCCATGATAGGCGCCGTCCTGATTCTTTTTTCTTAATTCATCAAGTTGCACTCTTAGCATTTTAAATTTTTCGAATTTGATCCAATAATATTATCGTGCCCATCACTAAGACAAAGTATCCAAAACCTTTTTTTAATAACTTTTCTGGAACTCTTTTTGACATCATAACACCCAAAATTAGCCCAATTATGGCTATACCAGAAAGAGAAAATAGCAGCTGCCATTCAATATTTGTCTGCTGCTGAAGATCACCAATAAAGCCTAGAAGAGATTTTGCAGCAATGATAAAGAGTGAGGTACCAACAGCAATTTTCATTGGCATGCCGACAAGCAACACAAGAGCTGGTATAATGAGAAATCCACCTCCGGCCCCAACGAAACCAGTAATACCCCCAACAACCAAACCTTCAACAGAAACCAAGACTGTTCGCTTCCATTTTGAGATTTCTTTCGGTTGCGTAGCTTTTTTTTGACTGCGAACCATCGACAATGAAGCAGCAACCATCAAAATTGCAAACACAAGCATAATGACCAAGGGTTTAGATACACTCATTGCACCTAAAGTAAAAACTGGATCTGGCAGTTGTGGCACAACATAGGCTCGCGCTAAATAGACACCGATAAAACTTGGAACTGCAAAAATAAATCCAGTCTTAAAATCAACTTCACCTTTTTTAAGATAGGATAAACCTCCAACCAAGGCAGTTAGTCCGACAATGAACAATGAGTAAGCCGTTGCGGAAACAGGATTAATTGAAAAAAGATAAACCAGAATTGGGACGGTCATAATTGAACCGCCACCTCCGATTAATCCCAACATTAAGCCCATAAAAATTGAAGCTATATATCCGTAGATTTCCATAGTGATCTCATTTCTGTAATTTTAACTTATTATCAACTTTCTTAAAGAGATACATTCCAGCAATCATGCTGCCCACGAACAAATATGGAGTTGAGTCAAAACTTGCTAACGATGTTATTGCTGGTCCAGGGCAGAGACCACCAAGCCCCCAACCAATTCCAAATATCAAAGCTCCAGTTATTAAAGCTGGAGTGATCTCTTTTTTTGTCGGGACATGCCATTGCGGGGAAAGTAAGGGAGTATCTCTTTTTCGTATTATTTTATATGTCACCGCATGAACAAGGACGGCACCCACCATAACTAAAATAAGAGAGGGATCCCAGTCACCAAAGACATCAAGAAACCCCACAACTTTTTCTGGCTGAGTCATTCCCGAAATCCCAAGACCGATTGCAAAAATAAATCCAACAACAAGAGCTGCTATTCGATTCTTCATACGATTACTCCTAAATTTCTAAGAACGTAGACAACACCAATACCTGCTGCCATAAAGACTCCAGTTGCAACAAGGGATCGAGGTGACATTCTACTCACCCCACAAACCCCATGGCCACTTGTACACCCGCTACCGAGAAGAGTGCCGAATCCAACCAACAATCCTGCAATAACAGTTGTTGATGCGCTCATCGATACTGTCTCTGAAAACACGTCGGGATTAAGAACTTTTAAAACGAGTCCTCCAAGAATCAGTCCACCAATAAAATACACTCGCCAACCCGTATCACCTTTTACAGGTGATAAGACGCCACTGATGATTCCACTGATCCCCGTTACACGCCCGTTCCATAGAAGCATTAAGGAAACAGATATACCAATGATCACTCCGCCCAATAGTATATTCATCCACTCAAAGTTCATAAATCACCCCTTATTTAATTTCTCTCTACAGGCTGTCGTTTTTCGTTCCAACTGATCATTCCGCCGGTCATATTGGCAGTGTATTTGTATCCAAACCTGATACTTTCCGCTGTTGCTGCGGCCGAACGACCACCACTTCGACAGATAAAGACAATCTCATCATCTCGATTTCCTTTCTCAAGAAAGCGAGATAACTCGGGGCCAAGCGTTACTAGTTCTGCACCATGAATATGTCCAAGGTCGTTATTAAATTCATCTGGATTTCGAACATCGATCAGTTTAATTTTCTTTGCTTTTACCTGCTCCTGTTTTCCAAATACAGTTTCACAAGATACCTCTGGAATTCCATCAACAAGCTGTGGGTTCAAATTTCGTGATTCTACTTTGCGACCACACGCCAAATTTGCAGGAACTGCCTCGTGTATTTTTTTGGGGTTAGCCAATTTAAGCTCAGACATGATTTTTTTAAACTCATCCCTTGTCTTATTTTCCCCAACTCTTGGATTATACTTTTTCTCAAGTCCCACTGTTGAAGCAGTATGACCTCTATAATCATGTCCAGGATAAACAATCGTATCCTCAGGCAGTTTATAAAGCTTTCCCTGAATGCTTTCATAAAGTTTTTCAGAGGAGCCCTGTTGAAAATCAGTCCGTCCGCAACTTCTGACTAAGAGCGAATCTCCAGTGAAAATCATTCCTTCGAAGGAGTAAGTCATGCAGGTATTTGTATGTCCTGGGGTCGCAATTACTTTAATTTTCTTATCTCCCAATAAGAGCTCTTGCCCATCTTCGAGAGGGATATCGACACAATCCACATTGGCTTCGTGACTCACAGCTGTTTTTGCTTGAGTCCTTTTTCGTATCTCACCTGCCCCAGTGATGTGATCTGCATGAATGTGAGTATCAAGTACATACATCAATTTCAGACCGAGTTCATTTATCAATTTAAGGTCGCGATCAACAGTTTCAATGACAGGATCGATAATCGCCGCTTCTTTAGATTTTTTATCTGCAATGATGTATGTGTAAGTTGATGATTCTGGCTCAAATAGTTGATGAAAGATAATATCATTCTTCATGGTTGCTCCTTTTTTCTTCTGTTGATTAAAATTTAAAATTGTTGATTGAAGTCCTTCTCCTGCAAGGGGCTTATTTTCTTTAACCCATCGCTGACACTGACTCATAAAAACGTAATCCTGGCGCCCCTGAAGAGTTTGGCTAAGTGCAGCCTCATCTTCCTCTGGCGCAATGATAATTGCGAGCCTCTGATTCAAGTGATCCATAGCTTGAATCAGATTGTGCTGAGATATATTTTCCGATCCTGGTATGTGCGCAGCCTTAAACTCGGCCTCTGGGCGAATATCAAAGAGTTTGATCAAATAGGGTTCTGTCGCCCATAAATTGTAGACCTGATCGCAGTTGAGCTTAACTTGACTCTGTGGTTTGATTTGTTTTGTTTGCGTTTCCATGCCCTCAACATCGCATATCTTTCAGATGAGCAATGATGTGCTGGCACATAATTGAGACTATAATTATGATGTCTCTTTATCTTGCAGAGCAACAAGACCATCTCGATCAAGGACGTGAATTGAGCGACCCTCTTGACGTATAAGCCCCATATTTTCAAGCTCAGCAAGAGTTTTAATGACAGTTGACACAGTACTTGCACAAAAATTCGCAATTTCCTGACGAGTCCAATTATGGTCTGGGTGCAGGTCCTTAAGATAAATAAGGGCTTGAGCCGTTCGCCCAAGAATCTGGTTTTCAAGAATCATCACTTGATGATTTTCACAACGCTTTAATTCTTGAGCGAGAACCCTTACCACATCTTGAAGTACAATCGGATGCTTATCAATAACAGATAAAATCGTCGTTTTCGGAACCAACTGAAGCGTTGTTTGCTGAAGAGCGACCGAAGAACCGTGATATCCTTCGTTCGAAAATAAGGCTCGATGACCAAAAAACTGTCCCTCTTTAAAAAATCGAAGAAGGTGTTCCTTACCAGAAGATGCCCCCGTCAATACAAGACCAACAAGACCCTTTTTCACAAAATAAATTCCGCGCGGTTGATCACCTTGACGGTAAATAGAATCACCTCGCTTCACCTCAATAATTTGCGATTGAGATTCCATTTGCCATTTTACTTCAGTAGGCAATTCAGCCCAAATACCCTTCCAAATCATATTTAAACTTTAATCAATCTGAGAAATGATGTGAATGGAAATAGTATAACAGACCGTATTATTCTTCTTTTGGTTTCCGGATTCGTCGCCCGGGCTTCGCAAGAACTTCTAAGTAGAAGGTTTCTTTTTTCTCTTGAACCACTCCATCAATCTTTTTATTGATTTCGGATACGTGAATAGGAATTGCATTATCAGGTGAATCACCCATTTTACAGTCAAAATCCCAAAAATCCACACCCTCAGGCAAGATCTTTCTTCGTTCACGTGCTATGTATTTTCTGATTTCAAATTTGACAGAATCAGTTTGTCTTTCAGGAGTCTTGTTCGGCGCCGTTAGCTTAAAAGTTTTTTTCATGGCGAGAGCCTATCACTAAATATCGACCCAAGTCTAGTTTTCATCCGAAGACTACATGATTTTCCGAAATATTGAGAGACTATTTTTGTGAATAAGAACCCCCTTTTTTCTCTCTTTCTCTTCCTGCTCATTAGCCTACTTTCTTCTTATTCGCATGCTTCATATTTGTCGCCATCAGACGATCATAAATCCTATCTCTTAGCTCAAGCTACAGAAACTGACGATACCTACGATCCTTTTTCTGATTATTCAGAGTTTGACGAAGCTTCAGAAGAAGAAGCTGATATTTATTTCTTTCGCCATGGACGGTTTCTCTCTCTAGGTTTTAATGCAGGGATGAGGGGCTTTACGGGTAACCTATCAACCCTTTATCAAAACTCGATGACCTATGGCCTTTTTATGGCCTTTTTCTTTGATATGAGATTCGCCCTTCAGTTCGGCTTTAACACCGGCGACTACGGCTACGAATTTCGTTCAACCTCAACATCCAATACAGGTAACGTATCTCTCACTTTCATCAATCTTGGTTTAAAATACTTCATCAATACTCAAAATATAACTCGGGGCTTAGCTGATTTAAATCCTTACGCCTATGGCGGCTTCTCCCAAGTTTATCGAACGTACACAACAGCCAGCTCATCAGGTTCAATCGCCAGCTCAAATGAATCCACAATGGGCCTTGACATGGGTGGAGGTATCGAAATCCCCCTAATGAGAAAAAAAGCTTTTTTTGGAGTCCAATTTATTTACCACTATGTGCAGTTTCGTGACGAAAGCATCAACATTCGACTGCCTGACAACACACAAACATCCACAAAACCCAGTGGCGACACCTATGATCTTTTAGGAATCATTGGGCTTAACTATTAAGAGGTTTTTATGAAAAAAACTTTTCTTTCTCTTGTCTTTCTTTGTCTTTCTCTCAGTTCTCAATCTGAAGCTCGCCAATTTGAAAAAGTAGTGATCATTGTTCTTGAAAATACAAACGAACAACAAGCCATCAGCCATCCCTACTTAAAGCTCTTAGCAGACCAAGGAGCCTATCTCAGTCAAATGAATGGCGTCATACACCCAAGCCAGGGAAATTATATAGCTATGATAGCTGGTGATACATTTTCAATTAATCACGATTTTAAGGTCGATCTCGACTCTAATCACATCGGTGATCTCCTTGAGTCAAAAGGTAGATCATGGAAAGTCTACGCTGAGGGTTACCCGGGAAATTGCTTTAAAGGAACATCAAAAGGTCAATACGTGAGAAAGCATGTCCCCTTCATGAGCATGCTCAATGTTTCCACAAACCCAACAAGATGTGCAAACATAGTCAACAGCCAAGAATTTTTTCAAGATTATTATTCGAATCAACTTCCTGATTACTCACTTTTTATCCCCGATAACTCAAACAACGGTCACGATACAGGTATAGATTTCGCGGGAGCCTGGCTACAGAGCACCTTTGGTGGTATTTTCTCTAATCCCATAGCCATGCAAAACACTTTATTCATCATTACTTTTGACGAAAGCTCAAATTATTTTCATAACAAAATCTATACCGTCTTTTTGGGAGCATCGGTTTTACCAGGATCAAAAACAAATCAAAAATTGGATCATTACAGCATTCTAAAGATGATAGAGATTGAGTGGGATTTGGGCCACTTGGGTCGAAAGGATGCCACAGCGACTCTCCCTCAGGGAATCTGGAGATAACCCTATTGGAATAGTCCAAAAACTTGAAATACGAGCGCAACCACAACAAGAATAGGAATATACCATTTTAGAGCAACTTCCCAGTGAGAAAAGAGTGAAGCTGATTCCATTTTATTTGTATCAACAAACAACCTTTCTTTGTCCATTTTCTTCATTCCATAGGTGATACCAAGAGCCATTCCTGCAGCAATGATTGGCAATATCCAATTAATAACTATTGAATCTAATCCCTCTAGCATTCCCTTACCAAAAATACGAATTCCCTTAAGTGCAGAACCCGAAAGGGCGGGTACCATTCCTACTATCAGAGCAACAATTCCAACAACCCAGGCCGACGAAGATCGTCGATATTTTAATCGATCCTCTATATTAGAGACGATGACCTCTAAGAGACCAATACTTGCGGATAATGCAGCCAGATAGAGGCAAATAAAAAATCCAAATCCAAAAAGGATTCCACCTGGCAATTCAAATAAAAATGATGGCAATAACTCGAACAATAGACCTGGATCTGTCATCGGAGTATTTGTTCCCTGAAAGGCAATTGGAAAAATGAGAAGACCTGCAAAAAGCGAAATCAATGTATCCACAATCGTCACTCGAAAGCCAGCTGTCGGCACATGATCTTCTTCTCGAAGATAGCTTCCAAAAGTGACCATCGTTCCAAAACCAACCGAAAGAGTAAAACAAACGTGACCAATAGCATGAATCATTGATGAATATGTGAGTTTTGAAAAATCAGGGTAAAATAAAAATCTCAAAGCCTCTTGATTACTTGAAAGCGACAATGAACGCACAACAAGAATGAGCATCAAGACACCAAAAAGGGGCATCATCCAACCGACCCACTTTTCAAGACCATCCTGTATACCTTTTAAAACAACAATAATTGTAAATAATAGATGCACACTCGTTAAACCCACCTGCAAAAGGCCGTTATTGAGAAGCAAATCCATCATACTTTGAGTTTGAGCCTGATGAATACCCAGTAAGCGCACGAGAAATTGAATAGCAAAATGTAAAACCCAGCCGCTAATCACAGCATAATAAGATAGAACTGCCAAATTAAGCACTAAAGCCATTTTTCCAAAAATTCGAAAAGGTTTTTTCTTTTCATATTCAAGCGTATCAACAGCCGTGAGGACACTTTTTCGAGTGGCCTTACCAAGAATTAGCTCACCAATCAATAAGGGTAGTCCAAATGTTAGAGCCAAAAAAACATAAAGTAAAACAAAGGCACCACCTCCGTTTTCCCCAACCACATAAGGAAAACGCCATAAATTACCAAGACCACAGGCTGACCCAATCGCGGCTAAATAAAAACCAAACCGAGTTGCCCAAGAAAGTCTTTTACCCATCTCGATTCCCTTTAGATTTCATGACAAAAATGCGAATTGGAATCCCATGCATATCAAATCGGTCTTTTAGATTTTTAATTATGAATCTTCGATAAGCATTATCAACACCGTCTGGATGGTTAGCAAAAGCGATAAACGATGGTGGTTTTTGATAGGTTTGTGTCAGATAATAAAACTTCACATTTGTAATTCCATAAACGGGCGCAGGTGCCTTACGAATCACATCAAAGAAGAAATCATTCAGTTCTGAAGTTGAGAATCTTGCTTGAAGTTTTTCACTCATCCACTCAATTTTATTGAGTAACTCTCCGATTCCGTACCCAGTTTTTGCACTCGTAAATACAATAGGAACATCTCTATAAAAATGAAAGACTTGTTCACACTGCATCTGGAAGGTCTTTCGGTAATCAACAACTTCACTTCGACCAAGGTCAGATTTGTTTGCAACGACGATAACCGCTTTATGATCCTCAAGAATGGACTGCATAATCCGTGCATCTTGATCGGTTGGTCCCTGTGTCCCATCAATCATCAAAAGAACAATATCGGCTTTTCGAATTGAATCATGAGATTTAAATGCTGCAATGATCTCAATATCATCATCCCGACGAGCGCTCTTTCTTAAACCCGCCGTATCCACAAGAATATATTTCTTATTGTTAAACTGAAATGGAGTATCCACTGCATCAACTGTGGTTCCCGCGATATCGGAAACAATCATCCGATGTTCACCCAGTAGAGCATTGACCATTGAGCTTTTGCCCACATTTGGTTTTCCGACAAGAGCGATCGTTGATCCCTCTTTCGGTTTAGAGACTTGCTCAGGAATTCTTTTATGCACCCACTCAAGGATTTCCCCAATTCCGCGACGTTGTTCAAAACTGGCTGAAACAAGATCCGCACCGAACTCGTAAAATTCTGACAAAAGAAGATCCGACTCATGTTGTCGATCAACTTTGTTGATGATTAAAAGAAAATCTTTTCCACTTTCTTTTGCTATACGAATTAATTCGCGATCTTCTGGCAAAAGTCCAACTCGACCATCCATCACAACAAGTAAAAAATCCACTACCTGCAAAAACTCAATCACCTGTTCACGGATAAGTTTTGAAAATGTGTCATGAGCCTCGGTGATTCCGCCAGTATCAATCAAATCAAAGTTTTTTCCCCAAATCTCACAAGGTTCAATAATAATATCTCGAGTCACCCCTGCTTGGTTTTTAACAACAGATTTTCGAGAATCAGTTAGAATATTAAATAATGTCGACTTACCCACATTCGGTCGACCGATAATAGCCACTTTAGGAACAGTTACGACAACATCAGTACTATTTTCTATCATTATGATAACCTAAATCTTTCATCATTCTTGGATTTTCAAACCAATTATCTCTAATCACAACATCTAGCTTTAAAAAAACCTTATGCCCGACAAGCTTTTCAATTTCTTTTCTTGCCTGCATTCCAATGGCTTTGACAGTGGCTGCACCCTTGCCGATGACGATGGGCTTATGGCTTTCCTTTGAAACGATAATGTCTGCAAATATACTCGTCAGATTTTTCTTTGACTCATCAAAATTTGTGACCCGCACAGCGATCTGATAAGGAAGTTCTTTTGTCAAATTCTCAAAACACTTTTCTCGAACAATTTCCCCAACCAATTCACGAACTGAATGTGGAGTGAACAACTCTACATCATAGAGTGGTTTTTTTGATTCTGGCAAAAGAGAGATCGATGTCTGAATAACATCTTGGATTATTTCTTTTGATTCCTTTTTCCATTCAGAAGAAAATTCGATGATCTTTACTTTTGGATCAATAGTTCGGACGAGATCTTTGACCATTTCAACACGATGTGATTTCTCGGATAGATCAACTTTCGTAATGATCACGAACCAGGGTTTGTGACTTTCTTTTACAAGATTAATAATCTTCAAAACATCGTCTTTTTTCTTTTCATCAATTGAAACAACGGCTGCCAGAGCGTCCGAACTCTCAATAACATCCTCTGCTTCTTTAGTCAGAAAGGCATTAAGTCCCTTTTGGGTTCTTAACACTCCTGGAGAATCCACAAAAACAACTTGCCCTTGATCACGGGAAACCACTCCCAAAACTCGACGTCGAGTTGTTTGTGGCTTTGGAGTCACAATTGAAATTTTATCCTCAACTAAATGATTGAGCAGAGTGCTCTTTCCAGCATTTGGCTGTCCGATGAGCCCTACGAATCCTGCTTTATATGTCATTGCACTCTCCCTTGGTTTTTTAATATTTCAATGGCCTTTTGAGCTGCAGCCTGCTCAGCAAGTTTCTTACTTCGTCCTTCGCCTTTGGCTAAGTGGCGATCACTGACTGAAACTTCAACTTCAAAAATTTTATTATGAGCAGGTCCAACCTCGTTAATAACTTTATAGGTTGGAGCTGGTTTTTTTTCAGATTGAATGATCTCTTGAAGCCTGGTTTTAAAATCCCCAACATAGTCATGATAAGGATCAATTTCTTTTATAATTTCAGAATAATTTTGGTAAATAATTTTACGAACAACATCAAAACCAGCATCTTGAAAGATTGCTCCAATAAGAGCCTCATAGGTCGAGGCCAATAAACGAGGTTTCTTATCTCCGCCTGTTAAGTACTCGCCCTTACCTAAAAGCATATGCTCAGCTAAACCCAAATCATTCGCCACGCGCGAAAGGACAGACTCATTCACAAGACTGGCTCGTTTTTTTGACAAATTCCCTTCATCATCCAAAGGAAAAGAAGCCATCAACATTTCACTTAAGACTAAATCCAAAACCGCATCGCCTAAAAACTCGAGCTTTTCATTATGCCCCTTTGAAGTTTCTTTGAGCTCGTAATGATAACTTTTATGAGTCATTGCCACCGTGAGCAGATCAGCATTTTTAAAATTATAATTCAATTTTTCTTGAAGTTTGATCATTGCAGCTCTGACCTCACTGATCCCACCAAAAATCCTTCAAACAGCTGGGCATTGGAATGATCATAGTTTTCAATCACAACACTGATTTCTTGGCCTTTTAAATCTTGCGGTAGATCTTTGATTTTCACGGGCCAAAAATCATGAGCAATTGAATTTGCACCCTTGGCTTCTTTATTCAAAACCAAACACCTCTTCACCTTCCCGATTTGACGTAAAGCTTCTGACTGATAACGATGCAGACTGAGTTCTCTCAATCTTTGCGCTCGAGCCTTTCGCTCCTGGTGAGGAACTGTTTCGGTCATTAGAGCTGCGCGCGTCCCTTGTCGTTCGCTATATGGAAAAACATGAAGCTTTGTCCATGGAGCTTCAGAAAGGACCCGATAAGTTTCATTAAAACTTTCCTCTGTCTCTGTTGGGAAGCCAACAATCACATCCATGCCGACAAAGGCATTGGGAACTTTTTGAGAAATCTTATGTAACGATTGAATGACGTCCGTCTGATTGTACTTTCTCTTCATATCTTGAAGTACTTTTGTTTCTGCACTTTGAATGCTCATATGAAAATGAGGACAGAGTCTCGGATTTTGAAACAAATCCAACAATCGATCATTTAATTCTGGTGGCTCAAAGCTTGTCAGTCGAAATCGCGGCACTTGAGTGTACTTTAAACACATCTCAATTAAATCCTCGAGTGCATTCTTTTCTTTTCTTGTTTCATCTTGATAGTCACCAATATGAACGCCCGTCAGAACAACTTCACGTATACCTTGATCGTAAAGCTCATTGATTCGATTCATCAATTCACGAATGGGGATGCTTCGACTTTTCCCCCGAGCATAGGGAATAATACAATATGTGCAAAAGCTATTGCATCCATCTTGAATTTTCAAAAAAGATCTCGTGTGGCTTTCTTCAAGTCCACCACCAGCCTCAAGATCTTCTTTTCGAAAAATGTTCGACTTAAAAACTTTTTCTTTTAGTTCACCTTTAAAATGTTGGTTAATAATCTGAGGAAGTAAACCCTTGTGCGAGTTCGCGACGACCAAGTCCGCTCCCGGAAGATTTTCAAAAGCTCCTGTGTCCACCTGAGCCGCACAACCTGTGACCACGATTGTTGCGAAAGGATCTTTTGATTTAATTCGTCTAATCAGACGTACAGCTTCTTTTGTGGCCTCTTGAGTAACAGCACAGGTGTTCAAAACATGAACTTGCCCCTGTGGTTCTTGCGGAGCACTGGATAAATTTTTTTGAATAAGACCCGTATCATAAGTATTAACTTTACAACCGAAGGTATGAATTTGATATTTCATAAGTAAATCCACCCTCCACCGACAAGCTGTTTTCCCCGATACAATACACAAGCCTGTCCAGGAGTAATGGCTCGTTGAGGTTCATCAAAAACAACCTTGATACCTTTGTCAGATTGTTCAACCCGAGCAGGACTTCCACGAACTGAATACCTAATTTTCACATCCAGTTTTTCATCAGGAGAAATTTCGTCTAATAAATGCAAATCCTTTAAATAAAGCTCGGTGCCATAGAGATGTTTTTCGTCACCCACCCAAACTGTATTTGTGACTGGATCAATTTTAATCACATAAAGCTTTTCATGAAAGTCCATCCCCAAACCCTTGCTCTGACCAATTGTGAACAAATGAATGCCATCATGGGGAGCCATTTTCTCGCCGCTGGGGTAACGTCGAATAAAGCCTTTTTTCTTTTTTAATTCTTCAGGATTGGCGTGCGCCTGAACAAAATTACCATAGCCCTGATTGCCAACAAAACAAATCCCTGTTGAATCTCTCTTTTTAGCATTGATTAAGCCCTTAGCTTCTGCGTACTCACGAACCTGGGGCTTTTTCATATGTCCAATGGGGAATAATAAATGGGGCAAAATCGTTTTATCAATTGAGAATAAGAAATAAGTCTGATCTTTCCAATCATCAGTGCTGGTCAAAATTTTAACAGCGGCTTGATCATGAACAATTTGAGCATAATGGCCTGTAGCAAGATAATCACACTCAAGCTCTTTCATTTTTCGGATTAAATGATCAAATTTTAAATACGTATTACAATCCACACAAGGAAGCGGAGTTGTCCCCTGTAAATAAGCTGCGATAAAGGGATCAATCACTTGGGCTTTAAATTTAGCTTCGCAGTTCAGAACATAAAATGGAATATTTAACTTATCTGCGACAGCGCGGGCATCATCCACGTCAATGCTGGAACAACAAGTCCCATTGCCCTCTTCAAGATCACAAGAAGAATAATCCCACACCTGCATGGTGGCACCGATGACTTCATAGCCCTGCTCGACTAACAAGGCTGCTGCGACAGAGGAATCAACTCCGCCACTCATGGCAACAAGAACGCGACCTTTAGACTTCACTTCAGACATGATCAAGTTCCTTTTGTGTTTGTTCAAGCGTTCTTAATCTTTGAACAACCTGTGATAAAATATCGATAAAGGTTTGAATTTCTTCTGGCGTGGTCTTCCAACCCAGACTGACTCTCAAACTACTCTGAGCTTCTTGTCGACTGAGTCCAATGGCAAGAAGAACAGGACTGGGTTCTGGACTTCCACTGGAACAGGCTGCGCCCGTGCTCACTGCAATTCCTTTCATATCGAGAGACATGAGTAAGGTTTCCCCATCCACACCTTCAATCACCATACTCGATGTATTCGGTAATCGATGTGCTGATTTTGAAGTGATCTTCACCCCAGAAATCGTTTTTTGAATTTGTTCTTCCATCTGATCGCGAAGCAAAGTGATCCTGGGGTAGATCTCAGAGACAGTGGATAATTTTTGAGCCATTACACCCAAAGACCAAATCCCGAGTGTGTTCTCAGTGCCCCCACGTCGATGTCTCTCATGAGAGCCAAAAATCAAAGGTTCTATTGGGCAATTTTTGCGAGCATACAGAAAACCTGTCCCTTTTAAAGAGTAAACCTTGTGTCCAGAGAAAGAGGCATAATCAATTCCCATTTTTGCCAGATTTAAACTGACTTTACCAAGAGCCTGAACACAGTCTGAATGAAACAAGGCTCCGCGCTCATGAGCGATTTTTGCTAATTTTTGAATCGGGAAAACAACTCCAGTTTCATTATTGGCATACATAATTGAAACAAGAGCTGTTTTTTCACTGATCACTTTTTCATAAAGCTCAAGATTCAAATTCCCATCGCGGTCCACGGTCAAGTAAGTGACTTTTGCTCCGCGCTCCTCGATCCACTGAAATGCTTTTAGTACCGAGGGATGCTCAATCTGAGTGGTGACAAATTCATTTCGACCAAATCGTGGTGAACTTGTTTTTTCAATCTCATCAAAGATAGACCGAATCACAGTGGCGTTGGCCTCACTACCACCTGATGTGAAAATCAACTCAAGCGGACTAACAGAAAGTGCAGAGGCCAGGTGTTGGCGACTTTCGCGAATCAGTGCTTTCGGACCTCGACCAGCCCAGTGAATAGAACTGGGGTTTCCCCAAATGTCTGCGACTTCGACAATTTTTGATAAAATGTCGGAGCCAACAGGAGTGGTTGCATTGTGGTCGAGATAGATTCTCGTTTTTTGTGTTTTCTCGAGCATTTGTGCCTACTTAATAAGGGTCTGGAACATAGCATAAATTCACTCTAAAACAAAGGTCCTGAATATTGAAAAACCAGGAATTCTTAAACCCTTTGAAAAAATGAATCAAAATAAGAAAGAAAATCCCTCAGTTCGTTGAATTTACTGAAGAATTTCTTAGAAATGCCGAAAAGAAAATGAATGAATTTACCAGTATTGTCACCCCAATTTTTCAAAGATCATCCACCCAGCATGGAGTTCTTTCAAAAATGGCAGGGTCAATTTTTGTGGAAAGACACGATTCTTCCCCTCTATGAGTGGGACGGAATTCTCTTTATCGCCTGCAATAATTTGCCTGAAACTCTGCCCCCCGGAATCAACTGCGTCTTTGTTCAAGCTCAAACAGAGGATCTGAAAAATCTTTGGAAAGCTTATCATCAAGATCCAAAGTCAAATTCGTCTTCTGAACTCCTCGAAGGCCTGAATCTTCCTCAAACACCAAGTTCTTCTGTGGCTACGGATTCCATTGAAGGTTTGGATCTTTCTCAGGTTTCAGGAAATACTCAATCTGACTCTGATGATTTCTTTTCACAAATACAATCGGTAAAAACGACGGTACAGTCAGATAGCTTCTCTATTGATCAACTCGAGACCTCGTCCAATTTGACTTTAACTGAGGCTCGACAAAATGATCCTACAGAGCCTGAAATGATCGAAGGATTAGTTGCAGAAAAACCTTCTCAATCTTCCCAGACATCCCAAGCTATTCAGGATACACAAACAACGCAATCTGAGGTTGTCGATCTCTCCGAAAGCACGCCTCCCGCTTACATCGAAACAACCAGTTCATGGTTTACTGATATTTTCGATCAGCTTTGCACTCATTATCAAAAAGCAATGATCTTACTTGTTGATCCCAATCAAGCAAAGCCCTGGAAGTGGTCCTTGAATTTTACACATGCACCAGGCGAACAATCAAAAATTGAATTAAAAACCCCAAGTCCATTTAAAATTGCGGCGAAAACAATGAAGTCCTATCATGGGTATCTTCCTGATAATCCAATCACCGCTGCATTTCTCAAAGAATGGAACAATGGACAAAAACCAGAACACGCCACATTAGCTCCCATCATCATCTCAGATCACACCGTTGGAATTCTCTTAGGCATTGGAGATTCTTCTTGCTACACCAAAGAACACCTTCAGCTCAGTGAAAAGCTTGCCTTATCTATTGCTCAGTTGATTCAAAAAGATCCTGAATCCTTGAAAGCGGCTTAATCGCGAACACTGAATTCAACTTTGCGATACTCTGTAGATTGCCCAACATTTTGTAAGGTGAGCTTGACTAAATAGATGGGCCAATTCAGTGGCAAATGACTTTCGTTGATTCGCTCGGGCCACTCAATTAAAATCAAACCCTTATTTTGCGAAAAAACATCCCAAAAACCGGTGGTCTCTAAATCATCCTCATTCTCAAGTCGATAAAGATCATAATGATCAATCAAACAGCGCTGACCCTGATATTGGTGATGAAGAGCAAATGTCGGTGAAGTCGCCTGCCCACCACTCTGACTTTGCACAATGGATTTCACAAGCTCCGTTTTTCCCGCACCCAAGTCCCCCTGAAGAAGCAAGATCGCCCGATCCCCAAGAGTTTGAGATATTTTCTGTCCAATTCGAGAGTGATCTTGCAGCGTTTTTGAGTTTTCAACCCAGAGCGTTTTTGTTTTCATTTTGATAAACCGGACTGCTGCAAAATAAATTTCATTTGGCGTACAGATTCTTCAATGCCAATCTCGAGGGCCTGACAGAATAACCAGTGTCCAATATGGACTTCCTCAATAAAGTCCAACTTTGCAATCTCTTGTACAGACTTTAAATCAAGTCCATAGCCCACATGTACGCCTAAACCTAATTGATGAGCGTAAGATGCAGCTTCATTTAATCGATTCCACTCTGCCTTTTTCTTTTTCCCCTGCGAGCACACCCAGGCCCCTGTGTGAATTTCGATAGCATCAGCACCGACTTCATAGGCAGCTTTGACTTGTCTTAAGCTGGGTTCAATAAAAGTTGAAACCTCAATCCCGATAAACTGCAATCGCTCAATCATTCTTGTCAGTTGGTGTTTTGCTTTATCAACATTCAAACCCTTTTCTATAACGAAACCCTGACGGTTTTCAGGAACAAAACAAACCCATTCAGGTCGGTAACGACGCGCAATCCGTACCATCTCATTCGTCGGGGCGATTTCAAGCGTCAGGGGAATTGAACAGTGCTTAGCCAAAGTTGCCAAATCGTTTTCTTTGATCGATCGATGATCCTCTTTTAAGTGGAGGGTGATATTATCAGCCCCACCTTGAATTATTTTTTCTGTAAGCCGCAAAAGATCAGGGTGCGGCAACTGACCACGTCTTTCTTCGCGAAGAGCTGCAATATGATCAATGTTTACCCCAAGTCTGATGGACATATCATTAGTCACTCAGATGTTTTTCAAGGAAATTTGCGATTTCCTCTGCATAGGTGGTGATTTCTCTCTTATTTGGACCTTCAACTAAAATTCGAATTAAGGGTTCAGTGCCTGAGAATCGAACAAAAACTCGCCCATCTGATCCCAATTTCTTTTCAATTTCTTGAATAAGTTTTTTATACCCGACGATTGAATCTAATTCTTTACGATTCTTCACTCGGCAATTGATTAAAACCTGAGGAACATCCTCAATAATGCGGTTAAGATCGCTCATTTTAACGCCTGTTTGTTTCATCACAGCAAGAACATTAAGCGCAGCTATGCAAGCATCCCCTGTTGTCGTATGGTCTAAGAAAATAATATGACCTGACTGTTCACCACCAAGATTGTATCCATTTTGGCGCATTTCTTCGACGACATACTTATCTCCCACCCCTGTCTTAACAACCTTAATTCCAGCCTCTTTCATTTTCTTTTCTAAGCCAAAATTAGACATTTGAGTCACAACAAGAGTGTCTTTGTTTAACTTTCCTTCTTTTTTCATATGAAGAGCACAAATTCCTAGAATGTGATCGCCATTCATGATCTGACCTTTATCATCAACCATGATCACTCGGTCCGCATCCCCATCTAAACTGATACCCACATCAGCGCGGTACTCAAGCACAGCCTCTGCAATTTTAGCAGGATAAAGGGCGCCTACCTTGTCATTGATGTTTGTGCCATTGGGTTGATTTCCAAATTGAATGACCTCGGCCCCTAGCTCTTCAAAAACATTCAACGCCACCTTATAGGCTGCCCCATTTGCCGTATCAAGAACGATTCGAAGACCATCCAGAGTGTATTCGAATGGAAAAGTGCTTTTCACATAAACAATGTATCGACCTTGAGCATCATCAATTCGTCTGGTTCGTCCTACATTGGGAGAAGAAGGTAATAATTTTGAAAGATCTTCTTCTAAAACCAGTCTTTCAATTTCTCTTTCCATCTCTTCTGGAATTTTATATCCATCAAAACCAAAAACCTTGATTCCATTATCTTGATAAGCATTGTGAGAGGCTGAAATCACAATCCCTGCCGCAGCTCTCATGTTTCGAGTGATGTATCCGATGGCCGGTGTGGGTAGGGGTCCAACTAGTTGAACCTGAACTCCCATCGAATTTAACCCCGAAGCTAACGCCTGCTCGATCATGTAACCTGAAAGTCTGGTATCCTTACCGATAACGACTTTTCGTACTGGACTAACCCAAGGTAGCTTTTGTTTTTGAAGAAGATGGCCGATTGCCTGACCCACTTTGACAACCATATCAGGAGTCATCGGATATTGATTTGCAGTTCCACGGATTCCATCAGTACCAAAAAGTCGAACTTTTTTATCTGCCTTTTTTTCAGCGTTTGGCATAATTATTCTTTCTTCCCAACTTGAACTTGTATTTGATTCGGCTTAATCGATAACACTTTCACACCAAAAGGAACGTCAATTCGATTCAAAGGTATCTCGACAGAATAAGTTCCCTCTGGTTTACCAGATAAATCCACTGAAACGAGCTGAGAAACTCCACTGTCGATGAACTTTCTTAGGGCAGTTCGAGGGCCCGATACTTTCACCTTAATGTGGTCAGTGCTCTGGGAAATTAAAGTTTGGTTTTGAGCAACAAAAAATTCAACTTCAAGATTTTTTGCCAATGTAAAATCTCTTCGACCAAGTATTGTTACCCAAAGAATAAGAGCAATAAATAAAGAAACGATTTTATAGCTTAAATTTTCAGTAAAAAATGTTCCAACTTTTGATTTCATATCTCAAAAGCTCCCTGATCATGGGCTTTAAATTTAAGTCCACAGGCCTCATAGAGACTTTTTCTTAAATCGCTGGACTCAAGATTTGTTGTCAAATGTCCTGATTGAACAATACCAACAGATTTATGTTCTTCACTAACGATAATCACAAGCGCATCGCTTTCTTCTGTTAAACCAATTGCCGCCCGATGACGAGTCCCTAAATTTTTATCAAGGGCTGGATTTTTACTCAGTGGCAAAAAGTTACCTGCGGAATGAATTTTTCCCCCACGTATTAAGGTTGCACCATCGTGCACAGGACTTGTGGGATGAAAAATCGAAACTAAAAGTTCGCTACTCACTTTTGAATCCATCTCTGTTCCAAATTCAATGTGATAATCAACTAAGATATCCCGTTCAATAACAATCAAAGCACCAAATCCGCGCTGAGCCATTAGATAAGCCGCTTTAACAATCTCTTCAATCACATGTGTTTCTTGAACCGCAGAAACATCTGAGAAAAAGGGATTTGACCCAATCTGCGCCAATGCTCGACGAATCTCACCCTGAAACAGAATCACAACAATCAAAAACAAATTGGAAAAAAACTTTTCAAGAATCCAGTTAAAAGTAAAAAGCTCAAACCAAATACTTGCAATATAAGCTATGGCCAGCACACCCAACCCTGATAGCATTTGGATAGTACCCGTTTTTTTAATCAATATCAGAACTCGGTACACAACCATCCAAACAAAGATCATATCGATAACATCCTGCACACGCAGGTGAGTCACAATGGAAACTATATTATCGAACATCTGTTGCATAATCAAAGCTGCTACCCTTTACTTTTTCAGGATGAATTTAAACTGGCGCTGACCCTGGTTGTCCAACCGGATCACTACCTCCTGGTATAACCTTACCCTCTGTTACAGGGGCTGGAGTCCCTGGCCCCATCCCACCGTCATGTTGCTTATTTGATCGATACTTTCGTATCTCTGAAACTGCTGCACCATTCACAAGCATATCGACCTCGTGTCCATCAATAGTCTCATAATCAAGTAGTGCTTGAGCTAACCGCTCCAGGACATCGTTGTGGTCCTTAAGAATCGTCATAGCTGTCTTGTAACCGTGATCAATAATATCAAAGACCTCTTTATCGATTTCCTCAGCCTTCGCGTCAGAATACTCTCGTGTTTTATTCGAAGTCATACCCAAAAATACAGGCCCATCATGCTTCTCGTATTTCAAAGGTCCAAGTTTCGGCGACATTCCCCACTCGCAAACCATACGGCGCGCAATCTCTGTTGCTCGTTCAATATCATTTCCTGCGCCCGTGGTGATGTCTTTGAAAATTAATTCTTCAGCAGCCCGTCCTCCAAATAAAAAGGCAATCATGTTCTCAGCCTTTGTCTTTGAAAGATTCAAACTATCCTTTTCCGGCAACGTCTGAGTCACGCCCAGTGCCATACCTCGAGGAATAATAGTCACCTTATGAATTGGATCAAGACCAGCAAGTTTCTTTCCAACAAGAGTGTGTCCGGCCTCATGATAAGCAGTAACCTTTTTATCCTCATCACTGATCACCATGGATTTTCTTTCAGACCCCATGAGAACTTTGTCTTTAGCTTTTTCAAAGTCTTCGTTTTCGAGATATTTTTTATCCGATCGGGCCGCTATCAGCGCAGCCTCGTTCACTAAGTTTTCAAGGTCAGCTCCTGAAAATCCAGGGGTTCCCCTGGCAATTTTCTCTAGGTCGACAAATGGTCCAAGCGGAGTCTTACTTGTGTGAACCTCAAGAATTTGCTTTCTTCCGTTCACATCAGGTTTGTTAACGATCACCCGACGATCAAATCGTCCTGGTCGAAGAAGTGCCGGATCAAGCACATCAGGTCTGTTTGTTGCTGCAATGATAATTACACCATCATTGGACTCAAAACCATCCATCTCAACCAGAAGCTGATTGAGCGTTTGTTCCCGCTCATCATGCCCACCGCCAAGGCCGGCTCCCCGGTGTCTTCCGACAGCATCAATCTCATCGATAAAAATCAAACAAGGAGCATTTTTCTTACCTTGTTCAAACAAATCTCGCACTCGGCTAGCACCCACACCAACGAACATCTCAACGAAATCAGAACCAGAAATTGAGAAAAAGGGAACCCCAGCTTCTCCGGCAACTGCCTTGGCTAATAATGTCTTACCCGTACCCGGAGGACCGACAAGCAAAACACCCTTTGGAATTCTTCCCCCAAGCTTTGTGAACTTCTTTGGCTCTTTTAAAAAATGGACGATCTCTTGAAGCTCATCTTTTGCCTCATCCACACCGGCCACATCCTTAAACATGACTTTATTTTTTGATTCATTCAATAATCGAGCCCGGCTCTTACCAAAACTCATAGCTTTTCCACCGCCCACTTGAATCTGGCGCATGATGAAAATAAACATCGCTACGATCAATAAAACTGGCAACCAATTCACGAGAAAAGATTGAATGAACGAATTGGACTCTGCCCGTTCATAATTGGGAGTAATCCCGTTTGAAACAAGAAATTTATAACCCTCATCCCCAGTGTTACCCGTGATGATAAATTTCTTTCCTTCATATTTCTTTTCAAACTCGGGACGAATTTCACCAACAATCTCCCCAGACTCTGGGCGAAAGGTAACACTTTGAATTTCTCCAGCCTTTACAGCTTCAGAGAACTTTGAATAGTTAAAGTGAGGCACCACTCTTTCATGTCGGTTTTCATAAGCTTGAAATAAGAAAACAGCGATAATAACGAGAAAGAACCAGAGCGCGAGAGTTTTTTGTGCTTGCTTCATGACATCCTCCAATGATGCACTTGAAAAAGTGTACCATTTCTCTAATGTTGAGACAACTAAACGCCCCCAATATAGGGCTTTAATTTTGCTGTTTTTCAGATAGTCCGATTTTAGACAGAAGGACTGGATTTGCTCCGATTTGCCCTAATTCGCCCCGCATCAATCGCCCACTCTAAACCACAGACTCTAAATCTGTGTCGAGAATCGGAATTGTCCAGCTGCTTAATTATTTCCTCGATGTGACCTAGACTATAATTTCTTATGCCAAGGGACATAATGTAACGCGCAAGCAATGTCTTTTTCTGGATCAAGTCCAGCGTGAGATAAGAGGAATAAGCCAAATTCTCACTGTCAAACTCAAGATTTTCCCTCTGATCCACCTCCTGAAGTATCAGTTCTAATGATCGAGAAAGACTAGCCTTTGCCCCAGGCTGCCGGACCTCAAGGGATTTCAACCATTCATTTCGAATCCAGTTTCGAAAATAACCAGGATCTTGATTTGAGGGGTCCTCGATATAAACTAGACCCTTTTCATGAAGATAACTCAAAATTTGATCACGACTTACATTCAATAAGGGGCGAATCATACTCCCCTGTTGAAATCTCATGGCCTCAAGACCATAAAGCCCTGTTCCTCGAATCAGACGCATGAGACGAGTTTCAAGCACATCGTCTTGGTGATGTGCCGTCGCTATATACAGAAAACCCAACTCATCCTTCTTCTGACGAAAGATTGTGTGGCGAAAATCACGCATTTTCGATTCTGAATTGAGCTCCTCAGTGTCATCATAGCGTTTAAAAGAAAGCGGTATTTGAAGTTTTTCAGCAAAATTCTGACAAAACTGAGCCGCCTGATCTCGAAAAATTTGTGTTTGCGAATCTTTTGATTGTCCGTGGTGACAATGAATCAAGTGAATTTTGAGCTGAAGAGGAACTTCGAATGTTTTTAAGATATTGGCAAGACATACAGAATCTGCCCCACCAGAAAGACCAACAAGAACTGAACTCCCCTGAAGATCCTGTAGGATCCGATAAATATCATGTTCAAAGGGAGTCCACTTCATTTAGTTTAAACCCCTAGGGAGCGTAATCGTAAACTCGAACACGAAGAACTTCTGCATTTTCCCCTTGTCCGTTTAAAGTCGGAACATTGTAAAAGACAACAGTTGTCATCAAGTTCACTCGGAATCCATCACGCATTCCTTCACACTCAGAACCAACATATTTTAAAATAACTTGATTGTCTTGAGATTTAGGATCAGCAGTCATCTGCCCACCTGCAGAAACCAACTCACAACCCATTGCTTCAGAAGGGAAGGCAATTCTGTAAGATTCAGCCCGACTCAAATCATAACCAGACTGGTTTAAAACTTCGGGGTTTATTATCTCAAGCCCCAAAGTCGCGACCATTTTCTGACCTTCAGAATCGAAATCCATTCGAAAACTTTTCTCGCCTTTTTCATTCAATCGATAAACTGTGTCCACCTCGAGATATTCAACTGCAAAAGCTGAAGACGCGAATAAAAATGCTAATAAGAATTTAAACATGGAAACCCCCTTGATTTAGTCCTATTCATGAAAAGACTATCTGTCAATTCTATCGACACTGATAAATCTCTCTCTCTCACTGTGTCGAATCTGGTAAACTCAAGTCCTATGCAGATTCGCCTTTTAATTCTCTTTCTGACAGCCCTCTTCTCCCTTCAGACACAGGCCGGGCCCCTGTCCAAATCTGATGCTGTTCGTTTTCTCCAAAACTGGCGTATTGAACTTAACTCAAAAATATCCGAGGATCTTGATAATCCCGAATTAACAGAAAGAACAAAAACTTTAGAGCTAGACACCAGAAAAGAACTCATTGATCGGGTCATTTTTCACGTCCAATCTCGCCAACAACAAACCATCAATAAACAATCCTTTGATAACATCATTGAAAACATGCTCGAGACTAGCCAAAGCCAGAAAAACAAAGCCTTTACCCGGGATGGTCAGTTTCTCGAAAATATGGCTCATATTCTGAAAGAAGCCGTCGAGCCCAATGAGAATCCACTTGAAGTCATGCAAAATTATATGAACTACTCTGGCGTTCTGAAACCTGAAAAACCAGAAAATTTCTTAAATGAAAGAAACTACATCAACGGAAACCAAAGTGACTCTGGAAATCCTATGGATTTAGACCAGGCTGCTAGCCTTGTGGACTCAAAGATTTTTGGTAAAAATCTTGAACAAGATCAAAGCATTTCAACTGACTGATGAATTTTTCAGCGTAAGTGTTTTCACATTGCAAAACTCTTGAAGCCCGTAACCACTGAGTTCTCTTCCAAACCCTGACTGCTTGACACCACCAAAGGGAATTCTTGGATCTGATCTGACCATATCATTGATTGCAACAAATCCACACTCAAGCTCAAGAGCTAATCTTTTTGCTTTCTCAATATCTTTTGAGAAAAGTGCCCCACCCAATCCATAAATAGATTGGTTTGCAAGCTGGATGGCTTCTTCGTCAGTCTGCACTTTCCAGATTAGCGCCACTGGCCCAAAAAACTCTTCTTGAGTCATTGACTCACTGTCCATATCAATTAGGGTAACTGGATAATAAGCCCCTTTTTCTTCAGGGACTGTTCCACCAAAAACAAGATGGTTCTTCTTATTTTGAATCAAGGACTGAACCTGCAAATGAAGTTGAGTTTGAAATTTATGATGGGCCAGAGAACCAACCTTAGAAGTTGGATCAAATGGAGAACCATAAGAATAGGATTTTAATTCTTGAGTAAACTGAATTTTAAAATCTTCATAGACAGATTGATGGACGATAAACCTTTTTGCGGCGACACAGGACTGCCCATTGTTCACCATTCGAGACTTTGCGCAAGTCACTGCAGCCCAGTGAATATCCGCATCACTCAGCACAAGATAAGGATCTGAGCCACCAAGCTCAAGCACAGTTTTTTTCAAATGCACTCCTGCTCTCTCACCAACAGCACACCCACCACGGGTTGAACCTGTAAAGGTCACCCCACGGATCTGAGAATCGCCCATCATTCTTTGAACAGAATCATGATCCAAATGAGAATTCACAAGAAGGGTTATTCCCTGAGATGCTTCTAAAAAAACTTTTTCAATTTTTTCTGCACAACCAGCCGTGAGATCTGAGTGCTTCATCAAAATGACATTACCGGCCCCCAGAGCGGGTACAGCAAAGCGAATTACCTGCCAGTAGGGAAAATTCCATGGCATAATAGCCAAAATAATCCCCAGAGGCTCTTTTATTATCCAGTTTTTTTGATCACCAAAATTGATCTGATCTGGTTTCAGAAAACCAACAAGATTTTCAGCAAAATACTCTGCCGTTTGGGCGCATTTTTCAACTTCAGCCCTAGCCTCTGCAAGAGTTTTGCCCATCTCAAGACTGGCTTGATTTGCCAATTCTTCGGAATGATTTCGAAGAGACTTTGCTAGCCTGAGTAACAACTGAGATCTTTCATTGATCGTGAAAGTTCTGTAATTCTGAAAAGACTTATGAAGTTGATGTAACTTTTCTTGCCCCTGAGCAAGAGTATCATAATTATATTCTTTTAAAAATTCACCAGTTGCTGGATTAGTGGTCTGAAATGTCATACTCAAGCTCTTCCTTTAGAGCTGAGTGTAGACCTGATAAAAGGAAACAACAAGACCTAAGAGAAAGACTCCTGTCATCGTGCCCCAAGAGAAAATCACATAGATGCGCTTCATATTGAGAGCTGTTCTTGAATACCCCGTCGCATTCAATCTTGGTTGAGGAGTCACCACAACTTTTATAAATTGATGGCAACAAAAACAAAAAAGAAGCACTGATAAAATAGAAAGTATTGCGTTAACCATGAATCCTTATCGGTTATTATCGTCCCAACTTGAGACAGAAAAAGGTCTAGGATTTACATTAATATTGATAAAGCTGAGCTATGCCTCAAGATTGAATTAATTCATAGGGAAAACTTAATACTGAACTCCAAATCGAACCCCTAGACCAGAGGTCGAATAATCTGACCGCTCAAATATTTTTCCTGTCAATGAACGGTACCGAGCCTCAATCACTGTGGGTTTAGAAAAGATCTTCCACTGAAGCCCCAGACCCACACTGTAGCCAACAAAAACTCCATTATCCGTTTGAGCAATATTTGTCAGAGTCGCATCGACCGGAAGCTTTAAATAAGTGTACTCTGCCACTCCATTAGCTGAAAAGGTTAAGGTAGCCTTGGAATTTGTACTTCCAAGCAGATCCAAATAAAAACCTGGAGCTATTCCCAACAATAAGCCATTCACATCAAGCTTCCTCTGAACGGACCCGTCTTGAAACTGTTCAACACCAGAGACATAAATCCCTGTCAAATCGAGAGCTCCACGAAACCGACCAGTGCCGTACTGAAGACCAATTAATCCTCCGTAGCCAATGGTGCTCGAGCCCAACCCATAGATCGCGTCAGAATTAAATTGGTAATAATCAAGAGCGAATCTGTATTTTGCCTTAGTAAAAACATCCGAGACCCCAGCCTGTAAATAGACCGGAAACAACCCCATCACAACAAGGATAGAGAATCTCAAATAAAGACCCACACAAAATGATATCAACATAAGACACTTCTCAAATTACTCCACTAACTGTCTCAGTTCTGATCATTAATATCGGAAAAGGATAAGAATAACTTAAGATTATTTCAAAAAAACTTAAGATTTGGCAAAGAAATGCCGAATAAATAACCAGAGCTGAGGAGGGCTAGTATATGAAAACCAGTTTATTTACGATACTGATATTGTCTTTTGTCATGGTTCTATCTGCCTGCGATAAGAAAAAGTCCGCAAGCTCGACTGACTCGGCATCAACGGCTCCATCTACACCAAGCTCACCCCCTGTTGACCAGAAGTTTCTCTACGTTGCTAGCGGATCCTGCTACGGCGGAGGTGTAACAACATCAACTGGAATTGGAACGATAGTTCGATACAATATTGATACCGGATCTATGGATAGTATTGTCATGGATTACAACACAGCATCTCCTGGAGATATGCCAGTGGCAATTCAGAATTTTGACGACAATCGCGTACTCGTTCTCGTTGAAAATGCAGGTGGACGCAGAATTGATATTGTGAACAAGGATGGCTCCGGATACACGTCCTATATCACCAACTCAACAGCGCTTAGTGCTGTTGGAAGAGATATGGCTCTTCTCGGAGATGGAAGTATTCTCGTCAGCAAATCATCTGCCATTGAAAAATTTAACTCGGCCAAATCGAGAGTTACGTCAGGAGCAAGCCCCTTTGTCAATGCCCCAGGGTCAACCTGTGCTACAACAAATACATTAGTCTCATCCCTTACAACAATCGGCGATGGAAAGATCCTCTATACCCACGCGGCAGCAACACCGAATAATAAAACCGTTTTGATATCAGCATCAGGCTACGCATCCACTGCTGATTGTCTAACCACTGTAGCTGCTCCAGCCACAACAGCATTACCAACCTCTGCCCTTCTACACTCATCTGGACATTTACTCATTGCTTATGGAAGCACGACAAGTACGAGTAACCTGATCTATTCATATGATGTGGATGCTAACTTAAATACTATTTCCAATGCTACTGCCGCTTATAACAATTTCGCAGTGGTCATGGGCCCCTCCAGAATGGTTGAGGACACGGCAACAGGTTCTGTTTATGTTGCAAACGCCATTTCCAGTTACAATAACATCGAAAAATTTTCTTACAATTCTTCAACAAAAACTCTCTCCCGAGCCACATCAATACCGTTCATATCCCAAAGTGCATTTACAAGATGTGTTTCAGCCATGACTGTAGCAAACTGATATCTCGACCTTTATCTATTATGTCTATAATTTAAGTTTTTCTCAGACTTAACCGATGCCCCTTTATGAGGCGAACCATCTTTGAACATCCCACCCTGAAGTGGCTAGACCTATCTCATCCCAGCAAGGATGAACTCGATGCCGTACAGCGTGAATTCAAACTTCACCCCATTTTAGTTCAAGACTGTGCAGACCCTATTCATCTTCCAAAATATGAAAAGAACGGAAATATTACCTTTATTATCGTGCGCATTTATGATGTGGATGCTAGTCCTGGAGCAGATACAGTCGTTGAGCTGACCCGAAAGGTCGCTATCTTTTTTGGACCTGGATTTGTAATTACCGTACATCGTCTTGATCCTGAATACTTTCAATCACTAGTTGATCGCTGTGTCGCTGAAGTTGATAATATGGACGCTTACTCTCATCACAACGTTCCCATTGTGCTTGTGAAATTCATTAATCGCGCGCTACGGTCTTACAATATTCCCCTTGAAAAGGGTGAGGATGACTTGGATTTATTTGAGACAGCTCTATTTTCGACAGAGGCCAGTCTAAGAATGTTTCAAGAGCTTCACACCGTGAGACGTCGTCTTTCTCTCATTAAACGGATTCTCCTTCACTCTCAGGATGTTATTCAAAGGCTCTCCCCACCGGGCGAAACCTCATCACCACTTTTTCAAGATTTAAGAGAGAATATAGCCAACTATATCTTTCTCACAGACGAACTACTTGAAGACACAACAAGCCTGCTCAGCCTTCAAATTTCACTGGCTTCGCAAAAAACCAATGACGTCATGCGGGTTCTAACTATCTTTTCAGTATTCTTCATGCCATTAACCTTTATCGTTGGTGTATATGGAATGAACTTTCCCAATATGCCCGAAATGAGGTGGGAATATGGCTATCTCATTGTATGGGTAGCCATGATTGCAACAACTCTTGCTATTGGGCTATGGTTTTATCGTAAGGGATGGTTAAAATCCGAGTAGAATTCTCTACTCTTCAGAATGAGTTTTATCCTTTTTCTTTTTCAGAATTTCCACTTCGGCAGTGATTTTAAACTTATGATCCTCTGCAAATTTTGAAAACTCTTTAAGAAAATCGATCTTATTAATCATTGAAACCATTTCATTCGTTACTCGAGTTGCAATCTCATCTTTTGTTTTTGCTGCTCCCTGAAGAAGAGTCGCCAAGATCTCTTTTGGGAGTTTCATTTCTCCGAGATAAGCTCGAAGACTTTCTTCAGTCATAAAGGCGGCACTCACTCCCGCTGCAAAAACTTTTTTAAGAGATTCGGTCAGTTTGGGCTCTTTTGAATCTTTTGAATCATCGGCCATATAGCTCTGAAACCCTTTTATGGTAACTTGATATCATGTTTGGTAAATTGACTGAAACGAGAGCTTTTGCAATGGGGCTTGGCACGAGCATTCCAAAAGTGGCGTCCACTGAATAAGTGGCTCGACATTTTCCACCCTCATCTTGAAGTTTCCAAGACCCACTCATGGTTTTAAAAACATCTCCACCAGCAAACTCCCAAGTGATGGATTGATTTGGGACCTCGGTCATCCAAAGTGTATATTTAAAGTTTTTCATCACAGAGACTGTGTATTCCACAAGCTTTCGATTACCCTCAGTTTTTAAAATTTTGCATTCTTTCACTTCTTGAAGAAACTCAGGGTAATTTGGATAATCGCTGATAATTTTAAAAAACTGTTCTGTGGAACAAGAAAAGATATCAGAGGTGTTGGCTGAAGCCATATTGTAATCCTTATGCTCTATCAGGTTGTTATCACTATTAAACAAAGTTGTGGGCAAAAAGACACGACGCGCTGCGCTTTTGGTTATTTCTTCTTAAACAGGGCTTCGGCCGCAGCCAAGAGTGCCTCTCGCGAATTTTTTCCTCCCAGACCTGCTTGCCGTGGTTGAAAATAATCACAATAGTTTGATCGGTCCTTTTCTTTCACCACATCAGCTTGAGGTTCTCGGCATTCATTGTAGGATTTCGGATCATAGAATTCACAATTCTTACAACAATGAAGATCGGCTCGACATTTGGGACAATCATCTCGACGTCCCACCAACCCATTTACTGGAATTTCAGCACTGCATGAAAAACAAACGACCTTAGTTATGGACGACATGGGGTTTATTCTCAAGATGATGATGAGCTTCAATTGTACGAATAGTCTTTGTTTGAGATCTCATTACAACTGAATGCGTTTTCGCTTGGCGACCAGGCAGAGTTTTAACGCCCTTTAAAAATGGGCCGTCAGTAACACCTGTTGCACAAAACATCACCGACCCACGAGCAAGCTCGTCAATGGAATATTTTTTATTTAAATCTTTAATTCCCATCTTTTGAGCTCGACTCTTTTCATCATCATTTCGAAACTTCAAACGACCCTGAAAATCTCCACCAAGACACTGAAGGGCGGCTGCAGAAATAACACCTTCTGGGGCACCACCAATGCCGATAAGCAAATCAATCCCCGAATCTGGCCACGCACAGGCTATTGCTGCGGAAACGTCTCCATCTCCTATAAGATGAATGCGTGCTCCTGTTTTACGAACCTCCTCAATTAAATCCATATGACGAGGGCGATCTAAAATTACAACCGTGATATCACCAATTGCTTTCTTTAAAGCATCAGCAACTCGGCGAATATTTTCTGTTGGTGATTGATCAATATCAATAACCCCCTTTGCGCCTGGGCCACAGGCAATCTTATCCATGTATGTATCAGGAGCATGAAGAAAATTTCCTTTCTCAGCAACGGCAATCACCGAGGTTGCTCCCACTCCACCGTTAGCACAAATTGTTGTTCCCTCAAGAGGATCAAGGGCAATATCAACTGCGGGAGAATCATCTTTACGAACACCCACTTTTTCACCGATGTAAAGCATTGGGGCTTCATCACGTTCTCCCTCTCCGATCACTACAGTTCCATCAATTCGAACCGTATCAAAGGCCTTTCTCATCGCATCGACAGCCGCTTGATCCGCTGACATGCTATCTCCGCGCCCCATCCATTTTGCAGAGGCCAGTGCTGCAGCTTCAGTGATTCTTACAAATTCGAGAGCCAGGTTTCGATCCATACTTCTTTCTCCAATACTTCCCTCATTCGCAGAGGTAATCGCATAACTTTTAAATTTTCATCCAACGCACAATGCATCGTTCTTGCCACAGAAAGTAAGTCTTTGGAACGTTCTGGGCACCGCATCTGGTATTCAAATGTAATTCGAACTTTTTCCATTTTTGCCTGAACTTGAATTTCAAGTTCATCCCCAAATTTTGCCGGGCTGATATGACGTACCCAGGTGTCCAAAACTGCGAATTGAGCCGCAGAATTTTTTTGTTGATAATCAAGCAATCCATGGGTGTGAGCCCAATCAACACGAGCTTCTTCATAAAACCGAAGATAGTTGGCATGGTGTACAATACCCATCATATCGGTTTCATAAAATTGCACTCGGTGTTTATAGGTGAACATCAATCCTCGTTCGCCTTGGAGAGAATCTCATAGACCGGGGTCAAATCCTGCTGCAAGTCTGGTCTCTGATGAAGGAGCTTGATTAAGCGTTGTTTCCAACTTGCCCCCATAGAAACCTTTTGAACTTGAGTGTCAAACCAAGGGCCCCCATAACCCTTAGCCTCGTCCGTTGTGGGCTGAGATTTCTGTGTTGTTATAATGCCTTTTTCATAAACAATTGCAAGTCCATCATATTCGACAATGGCGCGATCAATTTCCAACCAATCTGGATTTTTCCAAATCAGAAAATTTGTGTCAAAAGGACCATGAATCCAGAGATCTGCGCGTAGACTCGGGTGAAGGTTTGCTGTTGGAACTGTTCCTAGATTATGAACAATCAACTCATCCTTCAATGCCTGGTCAATTTTTAATCTGCCCTCACTCGATATGGATTCCATGATCATGCAGGCTGCCTGAGCCGTCATTCGCAAAACACGAAGTCGTAGCACAGGTATCTCAGCAGCTCCTTCAATTTTTAATTTGCAATCATAGACTTGCCCAAGGCGGACTTGCCCCAGAATACCCTGTGTCGAGACCATGATTCCACCCAAGCTCATACTAAACACCTGAGAATAAGATCGATTCGGCCACATAATTTGAACGCCACTCATCGGCTTTAATTCCATATCTGGGGGAGTTAAGAATAATCGTGGGAATCGACGACGGGACAAAATCTCCGGGCTGAACTCACTTCCACGTTCTCTTTGTAGCAAACTCATTTTGCACTCCTTAAGCTTTTCCACTCTGCTTCAATATTGGACCTCAAAGAGGTTGCCACATGTTGCATCATTCCCTCAACAGCAAATGCAATGAGAAAATCAGGTTTCACAGGCAGCTCACCCCTGTAACGACCAATCACATTCACTTCGGTTAATTGATGCTTTGCGCTGTGAACCAAAATCACGCCTTCGCTGTTTTTAAAAGATCCCTCGATTACAGAATAATGTATGCGCCTAGGGTTTTCATTTTCCAAAATCTGTATAAAAAACTTAATAGGAACCTCTCTCATCGGCAATTTCACCCGCAGATCCAATATCCCCTTTGATGGGGTCCACTCGACGTGTGAAAAAGCATGAGTCATTTTCTTTAATCTGCTGAAATCAGTTGCAATTTGAAATGAAAAATCCTGCGGAGCTTCAACTAAACCCGCTCCCTTCATCCACCAATACGTTTGATCCTTGTTGTTCTCTTTCGTAACTGAAACAGCGAGATACTTTTCATTATTAATTTTTTCTCGGACTTCTTTCTTTGTATCCCAAAAAAATGGACCGACCCAAAACTGATCACTGAAATCCCCCGCCTCAACAAGAGGAGTCATCAAAAAAAATAGCAAAAGGAGTTTGACAGTTTTCATAGTCGACAGTCTATTCAGAGCATGCACAAATGGCAAAAACAAATTCCAATGTGGATCACGTGGACAAGAATATGGTTTGTACCAGTGATTGTCGCACTCATGTATCCCAACACACTTGGTTTTAGCGTGGCTGCCGCTGCCTGCTTTCTTCTTGCCTCGATTACTGACTATTTTGATGGCTACTATGCTCGAAAATTCAATGCCATTTCAAATATGGGTAAATTTATGGACCCCATTGCTGATAAAATTCTCGTGACCAGCATACTTGTGATGTTAGTGACCCAAGTAAAAATTGATCCCTTTATGGTGATTGTCATTTTGGCTCGCGATACCTTTATTTCAGGGATTCGGTCTGTAGCTGCCGCTGATGGGATCATCATAGCAGCAAAGCCTGCAGGCAAATGGAAAACTGCTCTTCAAATGGTCGCCATACCTGCTGTTATGATTGATGAGAAGTGGATCGGCATTCCCTTTGATAAAATCGGATATTGGGTGCTCTGGGTCAGCGTGGTCTTGTCTGTTACTTCTGGGATTGAGTATTATTATGGTTATCTAAAGAGTCGGAAGTCTTCTGGGACTCCTTAACCAATTCGTTATACCCCAAGCGCAGCCCCACCCCAAAAGAGACAATCCCAAGGACAATAAAAATCACAAGTTTGACAATTAAACCCTTGGTTTTTCGGTATAAAATCTCTGGATGCTCCATAAGCGAGCATATTACCAGGGCCTTGCCACCCCTATTCAACACTTTTTTTACAAATCGTTGACAGGATCGGGTCGAAAATGATTTATTGCATGAACCTTAAGAGAGCGCGGGAATAGCTCAGTTGATAGAGCGATGCCTTGCCAAGGCATAGGTCGCGGGTTTGAGTCCCGTTTCCCGCTCCAAACCTTACTTACCCACTACTTTCGTCTTTCCATCCACAAACTTAGCACGTAGTTTTTCTTCGTAGTCTGACATAAGTAATCCCATCACTTTTGATTCAGGAATACCTAGGATCACAACAAACTTCCCAAGAGTTTCAAATGGAATTTTTGAAAGCCCTCGTTCCATCAGCGACATAAACTGTGACGAGGAATGACCAAGCATTTGAGCAACTTCGAATTGAGTGAGACCTTTTTTTTCACGATATTCACGAATCAGCTTACCAAGTTTGACGTGTGTAGCCGAGCTCATGCGAAGCACCCCCCCTCTGTCTTAATTATATCGGAATTCCACTAAATAACTTTAGTCCAAAATCGGTGTGAAGGTGCGGAGCAACCGGAACCTAGAAAGCGCCGAGCAGCAGCTAGGTATTTTTCTAGTTGCTTTTTTTCTTTGTGACTATAAATAGACTAATTCAAGCTCAATCGATACTGAATTTTATCAAACAAAGCAGCGACTTCTTCTTTGGTCGCAACTTTAAGTAGATCGTTAATGAATTGATCCATTGATATTTGAGTGAAATCCTGATGCTGATACGCAATCCCACGCTCTTTTAAGAAATTCTCGACTTCTTCTTGTATTATCTTTTCCATACAGATCCATCTAAAACAACCCACTTAAGTTGTCTAGGGATTTTGACCGTAATTATAAAGCCGTGAGGCATCTCTCACAACTCTATTACCGCGGCAACTTCACTTCGTGAAAATTTCGCTAGTCTCAATATACCCATGAGTTATATCCCAACTTTCTCATTATTAAGGCAAAGATATCTTTGAAATGAAATTTGCACCATGTTGAAATGTTCAATTCACATTAAGATCTTATTCGATTTCCTTTAAAGACTCATATCACTGAGAACGTCATTTGACTCTCCCAATTACTCAATCCTATTGTGATTTGAATGCCTCTCGCAAAAGGAGGATCTTATGGGTATCACCAAATTTTCTTTCATCTTCATCTTACCGTTATTCTATTCAATCGCGAATGCAAATTACTATTGCACTTCGTGGACCGAACAAAGTCGTGTGACATGCATCTTTGCAGGACGAAGTGCGAAGGTCTATGAAAGGCAATGTGAAAATCCTTGCTGGTATTCCAATAATGGCAATTCAAATTGGGGATCTCATTGTGACATGGAAATAATATGCTCACCTCGACCTCCGAATGAATTTTCAGGGCTTTGTTCGGATTGGGTTCAAGAGTCTGGTGTTTCCTGTCGTAACCCAAACACTGATAATTTTGAAAATAAATGGGTTCGAGCCTGTACCGTAGGACTGAGAACGGATTGGTGCTCAAATGAAAGGCCACCATTTCATTGAATGTACAGTGACAGCCTCACTTCGTGCGCGCTCATCACGAGGTCACTTTCTGATACTAAAAAGCTCAAGGGAGGACAAAAGTTCAAAAAAACTAGATTATGTAATAGCCTACAAAATCAAAAACCCGTCCTTATCTACACTTTCAAAATTGAATAGATAAAAAAACCAATACTCATGCAGACAAAAAGAAAGACAACCTTACGTTCGACTTGATAACTCATGCAGCTCTCCTTTCGCTCGATAAATCATTCTAGCTTCTCCAGATTACACAAGAAGAAAAATATCTTTTTTGGCTTCTAAGTATTTGTATTTATCGATTTGAGTGTTTCAATAATAAACAGCTCATTTTTTGAGACATCTCTTTAAAAAATTGAATCAATCTATATCAATTATCACCCAAAAGTGGAGCTTCCGGATCGACAACAAAGTGCTTCGTGAGCATTTCATGGTCTCCATCTTTAATTTTAAGAGTCCATTTGCCATTGAGCAATGGTCTTGGGATGGATAAATAATTATATGTGTTGGCCCAACCGGGCTGCAGGGTAAAATCGTAAGCACTTTCCACTTTTCTTGGAGAGCTCCACTCTAATCTCACCTTTTTTGTGGTTGAATATGGAGACCATAAAGCATTAACTCTAAGATCTTCCTGATATGGATTAATTCTTTGCAGCTTGACACCATCCGCCTGGTGAAAAAATGAGTACTTATCTTGTCTTCCTAATACTGCCATTAATGGACCAGGACCTTCTTTTTTTAGGATCTGATCCGACCACTCTTCATGTACAGTAAACTCTCGTTTGATCAATTCAGTATCCTTATGATTAATCTGAACTGTCCACTTTCCCACCTCTAATGGCAGTGGAACAGGAATATAGACATTTAAATATACCCAATCTGTATATTTTGTTTGAGTGGCCTGATATTTCAGCCCCGTCGGAGAAGTGACGAGGTAGGTAATTTCTTTATCTTCTCTGGATTCTTCCCACGTGGTTTGGAACATCAACCTTTCATAAGGACGTGGTGATTTCATTTCATGAAAAACATCCTGATCATCACGCACAACTATTCTAAAGGCAGTTGGTTTTCCGGAGCCTCTTGCCATTTCTACAACAGAGCCTTCTTCCCTCTTGGTTCGACGGTGAAATTCATCTTCCATTGCATAATACCAATGACTACAGATATCTTTAAATTTCTGTACAAAATCAGGATACATCTCCGCTACATTCTTCTGCTCACCAGAATCGACTTCTAAATTAAAAAGTTGAGCATTTTGATGATCTATTTCTTCAATATTATAGAAAAATTTCCATTTTCCATCTCTTAAACCACACTGCGCAGGATATGTCTTTTTGTGAAAAAAAACTCTCCTGGGCTCAAACTGAGGAGACGATATATCTTGCCCCAATACTTTTGGTGGCTTAATTCCTGCTAAACTGAGCAACGTCGGCATAATGTCTCCATTTGTAGCAACAATTGAAGACACAAGGGGTCCACTAAACTTTCCTTGAGGGTCAATAGCTATTAAAAAGCTTTTAATATTCTCATCATAGATCGCCTGGTTGTGGAGCAGATTATTTCGATGGATATCACCAAAGGCTTCACCGTGATCGCCTGTGATAAATATAAGTGTGTTTTCAAGACGATTCATTTTAGACAATGATGAAAATATTTTTGAAATCACCTCATCAGTATATTTTAATGAATTCACAAACTTTTCATAATCTGTTTTTCCATGTCTTATCCCTTTAAATCCTTGAGGTACAACGTAGGGATAATGAGTGGAAATCGTGGTCAGTTGGGCAAAAAATGGTTGTCTTGCCATCGTGCGATTCGTGTCTAAAAACTTCTCCAACTGAGTCCATAGGAGATCATCATGACCTCCCCATGGTCCATTTTGATAAACATTTTTAAAATCCGCTTTTTGATCACCAAAATCAAAATGATAATCATATTTTAAATGTCGATAAAATGAATTCAAATTCCCATCATGCAAGGTTCCTGAGGAGATCATAGCTGTAGCATAACCACTCTCTTTAAACTGAGAAGGCAATGTTTGATCAACATAAGGATGATCTAGGCCAATAAAGATATTTCCCCAAGTCAAGCCATATCCACCAGTCTGTAAGGACACATGTGAAAGTGATGTTGTCGGATGAATGGCATATAGCGTAGGAAAATATAAACTTTTCTGACGTAAGCTATGTAGAAAGGGAGTAACCTCTGGAGATAGATCCCCATCATTACTAAATAATAAATCAGATCCCACTGACTCTAATACGATCAATAGAATATTTGGTTTTTTATGATTCTTTTGAAATTGCTCCAACGTTTTTCGAATATCTTTCTCAAGATGACCATCTGATTGCCCTTCTGAAAAAGTCACTTGATACAGATCTTGAGATAAATATCGAGGCTTTGCATTATCTTTTTGAAAATCACTTCGTTGTTCAAATAGTGATACAATAGGATGTTGAAATAAATCGTGAATATCGCTAAAATGATAATATGCCCCACTAAAAATGAAGTAAGCACTTAATCCAGCTATGTATGTTTTTCGCGGAAAACGAATGAGTCTTTGCCAAAAAAATAATCTCTGCTGAATGATATTTAAATATAAAATAGAGGTCAGCAAAATCAAGACAGCAAAATTCACTAAAAATCGAAGATCAATTTCATCAATAAAGGTACTATACATTTGCTTTTCAGGAATAAATCTTCCCTCGTTTAATGATGGTCGAAAGTGTTTAAAAAATAGTCGAAATATCATTTGATCAACAAGTAAATAAAAATTCAGAAAAAAAAGTGAAGTAAAAATGAGAACTCGAGTAAAACGGTTTTTCTTTAAAACAAAGAACAAAAACGCCAATAAAATAGAAATGAATAATGCCCCGAACTGACCTAGAGAAAAATCCGATAGAAATCTAAAAATTTCTTTTAATCCGTCTTCCTTCTTAAAAAGAAATAAAAAATAACTCTCGATTTGCAACAATAAAAGTAAGAAAAAATGTGAAGCCGCAATCGTCAGAGCGGTCGCAAAATCAGAGTCGATTTTGGTTCGAAAACCTTTAAATAACATCTCTTCATCTCCGCGTGGAGATATAATTCAGTTCACTCTACTGGTCAAATTCTGTTAAGCCAATTTTCTCACCTTTAGATTTAATAAAGGGAGCATAAGTCATATCTTCAACAAGAATATGCTTGAGCCACCAATCCTTGAGTATGGCTAAGACTGCTGTCTTCATCATTTCTTGAGTTTGATTCTTCTCAAATAAATCCTGAACCGTTTTCTTAAACAACTCGTGCTTTTGATGATGATCATCGGCTGAAGGATATTGATAGGCGCGAAAGATTTCTTCTTCATGCTTAAAATGAAACTCAGTATATTCCATCATTTTCTGAATGGCTTTATTAAGAACTTCTTTAGAAGAATTGGAGTCATGTATGGCACCAATGAGATCATTGATGATCTGAAATAGCTGCTGGTGTTGGCTATCAACTGATTTAATTCCCGTTCGATACTCTTCTTTCCATGGTAAATAATTCTTCATAAGCACCTCAGCCTATATCTCATTACTTTGAAAATGATACCTCAGGCCGATTTTTAGTCCAAGATGAATTCTTGACCTGGTCCTGGAATTGTTACTTGAAACTGTAGTTCGTTTTCAATCCTGTACTTAAGTGCAAAAAGTGGGTTCGTTTCCCCATGATTTAAATAGACTTGGTTTGGCTTTCTGCGCAAATGTCTCATCCAATCAATAATATCATTTGAATCAGCATGAGCAGATAAACTTTCAATTGAAAAGATTTCAGCTTCAACATCAACATTTTGATGATGGATTCTTATCTGTCGAAGTCCATTTTTAAGCAGTAATCCCTTAGTTCCCTGCGCTTGATACCCGACAAAGAGAACTCCACTTTTTTCATCAGGAAGCTTAGCTTTTAAATGATGTAAGATGCGCCCACCTGTAAGCATACCTGCTGCTGAAATGACAACTTTGGGGTCTGTATTCATACACAAGAGCATAGAATCATCTGGTGATGTGACCTCATGAAATTGGTAGGGATTCAGAACTGAAAAAACGTGATCACCTTTAACTTCTGTTTTTAATTCATCTTGATGATGCAAATACAACTGCGTCACGTTTTGCGCCATAGGGCTATCAAGATAAACAGGTACTTTTGATATTCGTCCATTTTTCTCAAGCTGGTGAATAATATAAAGAATTTCTTGAGTTCTTCCTACAGCAAAAGCTGGAATAATCAAAGTTCCACCACGTCCAATAACCTTCTGAATGATCTCCCCAATTTCTTCAATGGGATTGGTCTTATCCTGGACGCGATCTCCATATGTCGCTTCCATGACAAGATAATCTGTCTCTGAAATATATTCAGGTTCATGGATGATAAATGAGCGACCATTCCCGAGATCTCCAGAAAAAGTCAGTATCTTTGTTTCGTTCTCCTTTTGAAAACTAATCTGCGCAAGAGAAGAACCTAAGATGTGACCAGCACGTATGAATCGAAAACTGAATCCCGGATACAATTCAGTCCATTTTTGCCACGGTAGAGCATAAAAAAGCTTAAGTGCCTTTTCTGCGTCTTCGTGTGTATAAAGTGGTAAGGCTAGATCATGATGTGAGTACTTTGTCTTATTGGCAAAAAAAGCATCTTCCTCCTGAAGATAGGCAGAATCAGGAAGCATGATTTTGCATAAATCTTGAGTTGCCTCAGTCGAATAAACTCGTCCACGAAATCCCTCTTTAACTAACCGAGGTAAAAAACCTGAGTGATCTATATGAGCATGTGTCAAAATCACCGCATCAATACTTTTTGCATCTGGAAAGGGAGCCCAATTTTGATCTCGAATTTCTTTTGGCCCCTGAAATAAGCCGCAATCAACTAAGATACGATGCCCATTGTAGGTCAAAAGAGTTTTACTACCTGTGACGACCCCATTAGCACCCAAAAATTGAATTTTCATAATCGGATTAAACTCCAATTACCAATGCAATGCAATATGTTTTACAAACGAACATTTTCTCTGTCTAATAAAAGAATGGCAGACCTTGAGTTAAGAAAAGACATTCTTTTGGTGACACCTGACAAAAAACGTCAGGAACTTTATGCCAATGTTATTAATAAGCATCTTTCGGGAGCGAGGATATTCGCTGCCACCGATGGAGGTGAAGCCTCGTCAAAAATGACCAATGTGCCACCGCATATTATCATCACGGATTATGAACTTGCTAAAATTAATGGTCCTCGCTTAATCGAATTGATTTTAGAAAATAGAGATTTAGAAAAAACTGCAATTATTATTACCTCTATCCCCGACACAGATCAGTATCTTGATCATGTTGTTACAAACAAAATTCAAATGCTTGACAGCTCAAGTAATGAATCCGAATTTGTTCGATGTCTCAATAAAGCCTTAAATTTTGTTTCTCACGGTGACGTAGCTGAATATTATCTCCGATTTCTCAGTCCAAAGGATCTACTGATCCGAGAGGGCGACAAAGCCGATTATGTTTACATTGTTCGAAGAGGAAAATTAAGAGCCTATCACCTTGAAGAATCAAAAGAGGTTACTCTGGGGTACATTGAAACTGGTGAGTTCGTCGGTGAAATGGCCTTTATCAACGGAGAACCTCGATCGGCCAATGTTGAAGCGCTGACAGACTGTGAGTTAATCGAAGTCCCTATTGGAACCCTTGAGCACATCCTATTTCAACGTCCTGCCTGGTCGAAAGCTTTGATGTCAACGCTATCGAAAAGATTAAAAAACGCTAATAAAAACATACTAGGAGACTCATGAAAACACTTCTCTTAAAAACACTTCCCCTTCTCTTGATCTGCACGTCCTCAAAAGCTTATGACCCAACAAGCGTTAATAATGCCATTGAGATGGATAATGTTTCAACTATTGCATCCTTAGTTGAGTCCGGACAAATCAGCATAAATGAGAAGATTCCCGCACCCGGTTATGGAAAAGGAGCACCTCTAATTACCCTAGCCGCAAGATCTGCCTCGTTAAAAGTTCTCACCTACCTGATCAATCACAAAGCCGATCTGAACGCAAAAACACCCGTCAATGAAACAGCTCTGATGCTTGCTTCTTTTTTTAAAGATGAAGATGGGTCCTATGAGCCTGGTTACAAACAACACGAAAAGGCCGTGCAACTTCTTGTTCAGGCTGGGGCAAACCTTGAAAACGATATTGGTTCCTACACACCACTATCTTATGCCGCCTACCAAGGACATATTCGAATCGTAAAATATTTAACCTCGAAGGGCGCCAATATTGATGGCAATGCAGTCAATGGAGAAAATAATGTCAATACTCCACTCATGATGAGTGTTCTCACAGATCAACAAGAAGTTGTTATCCATTTGTTACGACTTGGAGCCGATGTGAAAATCACAAAAGGCACCGAGTCTGCAATTACCTTTGCCAAGAAATACAATCGAACAAAAATGCTAAATTATCTCACATGTGCTGAAAGATTAAATCCAGGGCAAAAATTTTCAGAAGTCTGCGAATAATTATTTTTTCGGAGCTCCGCCAGCAGCTGAGGGAGCTTCTCCACCTTTTTGATCTTTTTCAGGCTCTGGTTCGTCTTCGTACATTTTATATGCCGTGGGAGTAATCAATCCCGGCATTCCCACAATCAATCTCGTTTTCTTATTCACATAAAGAGTCACCGCCTGCTTCCCTTTCATGGCAGAGACCACAGCATTTAGTATTTGATTATAAGAACTTGATGTTGATAACACATAAGAGGTTGGTAGCTCTTTAAAGAAAATTTCTACATAGGGTGATTCTCGTATCAGACGAGGTGTTGCTGAAATCGACATCACATCAGGAGGAAGATCAACTTTTCCGCCAGATTGCTCGGCTAGAGATTGAAGACCGAATACCAAAATTAAACTTAAAGTTATGAATAAGTATTTCATAGCTTTCATTGTACATCTTGATTGACACAGGCCCAGCGATAACGCAGAACATAACTATGAGAATTCTGCATGTTTTATCCCAAGTGGAACTGACTGGGTCTGAGGCCTACGCCAAAGTTCTTGTCGATGACCAATCTCGGTCAGGACATGAGGTCTTTATTGTCTCTGACAAAATCCATCTGTCCTTTTCTGGCACTTTTCAGTCTTTTGAAATTTCAACCTCAAGCTTCTGGAAAAGAATGTTTAACATCCTTCAGCTTCGATCTTTTATCATTAAAAATAAAATTGATGTGATTCACTGCCACTCTCGAGCCGCCTGTCGTCATGCTTATTGGGCAAGACTTTTCACCAAGACAGCCCTGATCTCTACACTTCATGGACGACAGCACTTTTCATGGTCAAAACGCTTATTTGATATTTATGGTTCATTCGTGATTGCTATCTGTGAGAACTTAAAAAAATCACTGGTTCAAGATTTTAAAATGTCTCATCGCAAAATTCGAGTTATTCGAAACTCAATCCAAATTGAAAATTTCTCCTTTTTAGAAGAACTCCCGACCGACCCTTATCTTGGAATTGTCGGTCGCAGCTCAGGCCCTAAAGGGCAGAGAATTAAGCAACTCATCGAAGAGTGTCTGGACGTCTGGTTGGCAAATATTTCCAACCTTAAAATTGATATCATCACTCCCCATCCTGAAAAGTTTGGTCCAGAGTGTTTAAAAATCTTAACTGAACTTCAAAAAAAATATCCCGATCGACTTCAGCTTTTAGGGCACATTTCTCATCTTGCGGAGCAATTAAAATCCTACACCGCCGTCATCGGAGCCGGACGCATTGCCATGGAATCTTTACTGCGGGGTCGGGCCACTTTCGTTTTAGGTGAATATGCCTACGAGGGTTTAGTTCGGCCACCGTATTTTCCCCAAGTATTGCAAAGCAATTTTGGAGATATTGGCTCTGAAAAAGTATTTCATGACTATAGCTCCATGGAAATCATTGATGACGTGCTTTTGTTTTTCAAAAAAGACATTCATGAATGGAAAAATGAACGAAATACACTTCGCTCGCTGATCGAAAAAGAAACCTCTCCCCAGCATGTCTGCTCTGAAATTATGGAAGTTTATAAAGCTGCTCTTTTTCGCCTTCATCACCCAGACTGGATTCCAGTCCTGATGTATCATAAGATTCCAGAATCACAGATCCAATCCCCTCATCGTATCTTTGTCACGAAAGAAAAATTTGAAGAACATCTTGAATTTTTTGTTCACCAAAAAAGAAGTACTCTTTGGTTTTCTGAATTAAAAGAGTTCTGGGATCTTAAGCGCCCTTACTCTGAATTTCCAAAGCGCCCTTTAATTTTAACCTTTGACGATGGCTACAAAGATAATTTGACCAATGCCCTTCCTTTACTTGAAAAATATAAAATGAAGGCAAATATTTTTCTTCTGGCTGATCACACAATCACAGAAAACACCTGGGATCAAAGTGGTGAGCCATTGATGACCCTTGAAGAGAAACAGAAACTGGTCCATTCTGCTTTTGAAATTGGATCTCATGGTTTTAACCATGCCCGACTGACAGAATTGTCGGACGATGAAATTCTTGATCAAATGAAATCGTCAAAAGAAAAACTTGAAAAAGATCTTGGCATTCGAGTGACGACTTTTGCTTATCCCTTTGGCAGCACCAGCCCCCACATTGCCGATCTCTGCAAAGAAGCTGGCTATTCTTTTGCTGTCAATACAGATACTGGGGGAATGGATCTTCCTGAAAATCCCCATTCCATTTTTCGTGTTAACATCTTCCCCGAAGATGGGCCGATGGAGCTTTGGAAAAAAACTGAGCCCTGGTATCGCAAATATTTTTTCAATAAACGAGGGCACTAAGTCCACGATAGATTAAAACTGACAATATATAAGCCACCACATTCAGAACAACAAGCTGAGTAAGCGCAAATTGAAACGACTGAGACTCTTTAGCTGCTATAGCAAAAGTGGACATGCATTGAAGTGCGATCATAAAAAAGACAATCAGACTGACCAAGCTGGCCGTTGTGAAAAGCAAACTTCCATCTGATTTCTTGGCCTCTGACATGACCTTTAAGAGTGATTCAGATTGAGTATCTTCGTTGGTGTCAGTCACATTGAAAACAATGGCCATTGAAGAGACAAAAACTTCTCTTGCTGCAAAGGCAGACATCAAACCTATGCCCACCCGCCAATCAAGTCCCATCGGCTCAAAAACAGGTTCAATGACTTGTCCGACTTGTCCCAAGTAGCTGGTCTGCATTCTTTCAGTTAATGTCGGCGCATCTGGGTTTGGGAAAGTGCTACCCGCCCAGATGAGCGCTGAAAAAATAAAAATCACAGGACCAGCTCGAACAACATAACTTTTTGTTCGAGACAGTGTTTGATGGACGAGCATTTTCCATCGGGGCTGGCGATACAAGGGCAATTCCATCATGAAAAAAGAGGTCTGACTTCGAGCCAGTATTTTATTTAAAATTCCGGCCGCAATGGAGCCGATGACTAATGCTCCAAAATACAGTGCTGCTAAGGACATCCCTGCTTTCCAAGCGGGCTGATTGTGAAAGAGAAAACCTAATAGCAAAGCATAAACAGGCAATCTGGCCGAGCAAGTCATGAGTGGAATAATAAAATTAGTAATCATTCGATCTCGATTTGAACTTAAATTTCTTGTCGCCATAATCGCTGGCACTGCGCAAGCAAATCCAGAAAGAACAGGTACAAAACTTCTTCCACTTAAGCCCAATAAAGAAAATGGCTTATCAATCAAAGTGGCAGCTCTTGCCAAATACCCCGTGCTCTCAAGTATTCCAATACCAAAAAAGAGAATAAAAATCTGTGGCACAAATACCAGCACCGCTCCAAATCCAGCAATCACTCCGTCAGATAGAAATTGCGAAAATAATCCCTCTCCGAGATATTGCCCAGTCATCTCTGCCAAAGCTGAAAATCCCGCGTCAATAGCGTCCATAAAAGGTGTGGCCACCCAGTAAATCGATGTAAAAAGAGTAGCCATAATCAGAAAAAAAAGCCCAAGTCCAAAAATGGGATGTAGTAAATAACGATCATACCGAGCTGTTTTTTCGTAAATGGTCTCTGTTGACTTTGAAAGGGCCTTTTGAACCACGGTCTTAGCCACACTGACTTCATGTGCAATCTGGGTCTCCGACCAAGGCTTAATCAGTTCAGGCACCTTGGTCATTTGCTGATCCAAAACTTCAACAATCTTCTCTAACCCATCACCAGTAATGCCATTAAAAAGTACAACAGGAACTTGAAAATAATCTTGAATCACCTTGGTGTTTAATTGAATCGAATGAGATCTCAGAAGATCATCCATTGTCACCACAATGACAAAGGTAAACCCTGCGGCCTTTAACTGAGATGCCAAAATAAAGTGACGATCTAACTGAGTGCCATCCATCACAAGAATAATTTTTGAAACCCGCCTGTCTTCATGACTTTCGTATAAAGCTCTGTAGGTGACGACCTCATCCGCACTTTTTGGAAATAGAGAATAAGTTCCCGGCGTGTCCATCACATCTTTGGAAGGACCGAGCTCAGGAATCATCGCTCCAATTGAATATTCAACAGTCGCGCCGGGATAGTTCACAGTTTTAAATTTTGAATTTGTGAGCCAGTTATAAAGAGTGGTTTTTCCAGAATTGGGAGCTCCCACAAGGGCAATGAGTTCACCCATTATGAAATCCTTTTATACAGAATGCACTGCGCTTCATCCTGTCGAAGAGCAATAACCGTTGTCCCGAAGCGAAATAAAAGTGGCCCACCAAAGGGCGCCTGCCCAACCAACTTGACACGAGACCCGCAATGAAGCCCCATTTCCTGCAATCTTTCAAGAACCTCTGCTGGCCCCTGAAAATCCAATATTTCAAGATTAAATTCACCTGAGCTAGGGCTATATTTGATTTGACTGAGTTGACCATCTGCATTCTGAACATTCGCCATGGGTAATTTTTAGATCACCACCTCGACTTTAGCCAGAGAAAAGTGTCTCGGCATGAGTATTGAAAACGAGATGAAAACAGATTGAACAGGACTTGAGGCCATATTTGCGACTCGACTTGAGAATAGCAAATAAAGCCCTTTAGGACTTTTCGAATAATACCGTAGGTCGGGATATATGAACCAGACTCGACATAAGAACCTAACTCAGACACTTCAAACCCTGGCCCTCTGGACTGCGGGGATCATCAGTCAGCTGACCAGTGTCCAGGTTCAGGCGCAGCCCTGGTATCTTTCTATGAGAAATGATTTTGAATCTGTGATTGTTGAAAACCTATCAAATGAATCTCAGTATTTTTGGATCTCTGGTCCCGTAGACCCTTCTTCATCAGATGCAGCTCAAAAAGAAGAGACGACCTATTCAATTAATGCAAAAGAAAAAATGATCATCCCTTTAAATGAAAAGAAAAATTGGTCGTGGATTCAAATTAAATCCTATGACGATCTTCAGTTTAAAGTTTCAGTTCAAACAAAAACTGAAACAATCGCTCTTCAAGCTGGAAGATCCAATACCCTGAACCTGAAGTCTTCTCTCTTCAGTCAAGATGGGGTATTGCAAATCACTAATCTTAGTCCCATAGAGCAGGAAGCTCACCTTATCCAAAACTCCGCTTCACAGAAAAAAGAGGTGGGATTGGTCAAGCTCTCAAAGTTTGAAACCAAGACCATCTCTCTTTCTGTGGATCGAGTTTCCTCTTTAGCCATTGAAGCTGATTATCCTGTCACTGGTTTTTGGTTACAACAAAAAACAATTCAGCCTTTATCACTTGAAAAAAGCCACTCCAAGTTCTCAAACTCAAGTCAATCTCAGTTTCTTCTCTCGAATCGATCAAAAACCCAATCTTTTGTCTTTACAACATCTGACCCTGAATTAATCAAAGCAGCTCGTGAACAAATTCGATATCCGAACAAAGCTCTACCCCGAATATTTGTGGCCACCATTCAAAAAGGTCACTCGAATCAAAATAAGGACAAGTTCGCTCTTCAAAGCCCCTGGTCATGGAGTGTGAAAGAGGCCATCCGTTTTGCAGATTTTGGTCATCAAGCTTGTGATGGATCACCCCAACTCGTCGAAGATTTTTTATTACCCTGGCTCGAGGCTGATCAAGCTATTTGTTTTTGGAATTATCGAGTCGTCGAGGAGCTACAAACACAGCTCGCACCCTGACCCCTGGTCTCTTCTACTCGGACCTGAACTTCGAGAACTCCCATTTTTTTAAATTGAGTAAAAAAATCTTGAGCTAATAATCCTGCCAACTGCTCAACACTGGTATTTGTAATGGGCAAAAGATGAACTTCGTTTGCTGGAAAAACATAGAACCGATCTCGGAAATTGACTTCAAGAGATGGTCCTTTTTTCTTGATTTTCATATCCTTATGTTTGGCGGGTAAAAGAACCATCTCATCCCAAACATCCAACCGAGCCTTGATCGCTTTTTTAAAAACATTAAAATCAATAAAGTACCCTTTTTTTTCCATCTCATACTCAGGTGGAACAACAATATCAACCCGGACTTGATAGTTATGCCCATGCAACTTCTCAGCTCGCTTCTCATCAAAAATCAAAAAATGCGCACTGGAGAACTTAAAATTCTGTTTAAAGAGATGAAGGGTCGTTTGTGATTTTCTTTTCATATGGGCAATTTAACACAACTCATCTACGAGAAACAAGACCTCTTCACTGTCTAAAGATTTGACAGTGTGAGTGTAAGAATCAACCCACTGATCACCAATACTCACTTCAAACAAACAAATCAGTCCACTTTATGATATACCCTCTCCCCATGAATCCACAAAAGGAGGTTTCATGAAACGTATTCTTTTCTCTCTTGCGTTTGTCACATTAACAGGATCACAGTTACTTGCTCAAACTCCCCCACCACATCGACCACCAGGACCATCTTGTAATCCTGAAGAAGTTCGTCAAATTTCCTATGAAGTCGAACGAGCCACATTGGATAAAGTCCGCCGAGATATGATGGCCGAGGGCGCAGTTCGAGCATCTGCCGTGGGGATGGATGATCGTGATTGCCTTCGACAGGCCACAGATCGAGCCAATTATTCTCGCCAAGAGGCCATTAATCAATGCGTTTCAAGAACCACCTATTTTAGAAGTTGTGACATTCAGCAAACTCGTGTGATTCAACCTCCACAAACAATTCAGCCGATCATCACCCAGGGCCTAGTGGATGAAAGAGATATCACAGAACAAAATTGTATGGCCGGAGCACAAAACCGAGCCGTTGAAAATGCTTTAAGATCTTGCCAGCAACAATTTGGAATGGGCTGCAGACTGGTTTCTGGACCAACTCAAGCTACTCATCGCACAGAAAAGCGTCGTCGCTATGGCATCGTCGGACCAAAGGATGAATATCACATTTGTGAATCCATGGCTCAAGCTTTGCCCGATGGACATGCTCGAGTTCAATGTGCAGTTGAAATCGTAGCGAAAGTTCGATTCTAAAGAGGTCAGTTGTGAAAATCGAGTTGAAACAGAAATTTTTTATCGAATCGGCTCGATTTTTACCACTATTGCCAAAATCACACCCCTGTGCCCACATGCATGGGCACAGCTTTCAAATCACTTTTCGCTTGCAGGGTGAAACAAATGAACTTGGATGGCTCATCGACTATAACGATATCCAAAAATCCTTAAAACCCTTACTTTCTCAAATCGATCACAAAGTACTGAACGAAGTCCCGGGACTTGAAAATCCGACGACTGAAAATCTTTGTGTTTGGCTCTTTGATCGGTCAAAAAAAATCATTCCCCAGATTGTTCAAGTGAGCATCGCTGAAACAAGAGACTCTGAGTGCATTTATCCCGTGTTGGGATAAAATTATAAAACCAGCCCCTGTCCCATTTTGACTTTTTGATTTTGAAACCGAGATTGCAGACCTGTGAGATCAACTTTGTACACCTCAGGGTAAACCATCACGACCGTTGATCCCATATGAAACATCCCCAGCTCTTGCCCTTTCTGAATAGAAATCGGCTGAGAGTAGACTTTATGAACCGGCTGATGGTCTTTTAAATTATTCGACACAATTGTCTGATCAAAGCTCAGACTGATTTTACCCACATTTGTTGCCCCAACAAAAACCAGAGCCACGATTCCCTGACTTGTTCGGATTCGTAAAACCACCCGTTCATTGATTGAAAACAACTGATCAATATTCTCAACACTCCATTGATTCACAGGCCAAAGTTGACCAGGGATATGGGTGACTTCAATGATTTCACCGTCCACTGGGGAATGAACTCGATGATAATCAGTGGGGCAAAGGTAATAAGTAACAAAAAAACCATTTTTCCATTCTTCTTGAGCCTGAGGTCGCCCGATAAAATCAGACAGCGAATAAGTCTTTCCCTTGGCTTGAATCAGTTTTCCATCTTGAATTGATTCAAGCTGAGTAATCTGCGAGTCCGCGGGATGCACCAATACTGATTGATCAATAGGTCTTGCGCCAGGTTTTAGCCGACGAACGAAAAAGTCACCAATTGAATTATACTGGTCATAGGGTTTCTCGGCCTCTTCCAAGTTGATTTGATACATTTTTGCAAAAGTGAGAATAGACCAGGGACGCAAAAACCCAGGCAGCGGTAAATGCATCAAGAATCCAACAAAATAACTTAAATAATTTTTTGGCACGAAATACAGTAAAAAACCCATCGCCAAAAGCTAACAGATTAGGGGCTTATTGACTAGCAGGGGAATAACATTTTTATAGGCCTAAGTATTCAATTGGACGTGAAATTACCCCCAATGCTAAAACCTGATCATGCCTCGTATCATACAAAATTTGGAGGTCGGCATCTCAGAAAACCTAGACGAGGTTCTACGAGAGAAGCTAGCCCTCCAAATGCCACAATTTACCGATTATCGAATTCTTCGCCAAAGCGTGGATGCCAGACGTAGACACTCACCCCACTTTGTCATCACTGTTGAAGTGGCAGACCTGGGCGAAAAGTTAGAAAACCCTACTTTTCCTGTCCAACGACAAACCTATCAGGGAAAAGAAAAACCCATCGTCATCGGCACCGGACCTGCCGGCCTATTTGCGGCCTTGAGATTTGTTGAACGCGGCATCCCCTGTCACCTTTTTGAGCGCGGCTCTCAAGCCGAAGAACGGATTAAAGGTATTAACCGCTTCTGGAGATACGGTGATCTCGATCCGAGAAATAATGTTTGTTATGGCGAAGGTGGTGCGGGACTTTATTCTGATGGCAAGCTGATCACGCGAATTAAAAGTCCACATATCCCCTACGTCCTGCAACGACTTGTTCGCTTCGGGGCACCTGAAGAAATTCAGTATCTCGCTAATCCTCATGTGGGCAGTGATAAAATTAGACGCGTAATTCCTCACTTAAGACAATTTCTCATCTCTCAAGGCTGTGAAATTCATTTTAATACAAAAATTGAAAAGCTTCTTACAGAGGGAAAATCCATTGTCGGAGTGAAAACTGAGCACGGGCAAGAATATCACTCTTCCCATGTGATCTTAGCCACAGGCCATTCAGCAGAAGATATGATTCATCATTTGCATGAAATTGGCGTCTTTCTTGAGGGCAAATCCTTCGCCATGGGACTACGAATTGAACACCCTCAAACTTTGATTAATAAGATTCAATACCGTGACTTCGCCGATCATCCCAAATTGGGAGCGGCCAATTATAAGCTCGCGCACCACGATCAGAAAACAAATACAGGTGTTTACAGCTTTTGCATGTGTCCCGGCGGATATGTTCTTTCCAGTGGAACAGAGCCGGACGGAATTGTCTGTAATGGCATGAGTAACTTTAATCGCAATTCTCCTTTTGCAAATGCTGCCATTGTGGTCAGCATTGATCATGAAAAATTATTCGGCAACGATCTCTTCGGTGGTCTTAAACTTCGCCGACAGCTTGAATCAGAGGCCTTTCAGCGAGTCCAAAAGGCCGGAGGAAAAAAAGAACTTCCCGCTCAAAGATTAAGTCATTTCCTTAATAAAAAAACTGGGGACGTTCTGAAGGGCTCATCACCTTCGGGCGCTCTACCAATTCCACTGCATGAGCTTTTACCAAATTTTATGTTTCAGAATCTTGTTGCTGGACTTCATCAATTTGAACGATCCATGAAGGGATTTATTGCAGACCAAGCACAGCTCTACGGAGTGGAATCAAGGACATCTTGTCCAATTCGCGTCACCCGTGACACAGAAACTCTTGAGTCAGTGTCACACAAAGGTCTTTACCCCTGTGGGGAAGGTGCTGGATACGCCGGAGGAATCACTTCAGCCGCCTGCGATGGTGTGCGAATTGCAGAGAAAATCAGTGAAAAAATTCTCCAAAATCATTACGTGCCAATAGGCTATTAAAGGGAGACTGTTGTAATGAAAAATGCATCAATAATTATTTTATTTTTTGTCCTGTTCGTACAATCCACCTATGCCTTGATTCAAATTAAAGTCCCCCATCAGATTGAAACTCAAAAAAGAACTCACATCATTGTCACTGGCAAAGGCAGTGAACAGGGCTATCAATTTCAACAGGTTGCCCTGGGAATGATTGCAAAAATAAAAGAAATCTATCCAGAAGATCAGATTTATTTTCTAACAGCACAAGAAAACTCTTCAAACGTAGAAATGCTTCAATCGTGGGGCATGACAGTAACAAATTCAAATTCACAGAAATTATCTGATGAAAAACTGCTCGAGCTTATATCACCCTTTCAAAGAATTGCTTCTTTACATATTATCGGACACAATGCCCCCCATCTTGGTACTGCACTTGAAAATAAGTCTTATCGATTCGGTACAAAGACATCAAATCTGGAAAGATTACGAAACCACTTCACGGATGACGCTTTTGTCACTCTTCAGGGGTGCAATACGGGATTTACTCTTGGTACTTTTTTGAGTCAAAAATTGAGAATACCGGTGGCAGCTGCATTTACCTCGACCGAATTTCAACGCCTTCATAATAATGGCCATTTTTACATCAACGATCCTGGTCATTATCCCGAAGGTGGATGGGCAGCAACCAACGCTGTTTCGCTTCAAAAACCCTACGCATGCCCCTCTGGCGCCTGTCTACGATTAAAGCCTCACTGGATTCCCTATTCTGGAGCATGGGGAACATTTGGTGATGCTGGAGGCCTGGGATATTACAAATTCTTCTGCCGCGAGGTCAGTGAGGAGACTTGCCTAAGAGCCATGTACAAATCCACTTTAATTTCTGTTTCAGATATCAATCTCGGACCAAGACCAAACCTTCAACAATACAAAAATTATCTGAATGATTTATTTTGTCCCAACGATCGATCAGGTATGCTTCGATCTGACTGCATTCAAAAGATCAATCAAAGTCTTCTGAAGAATGATCTCACCTACGATCCTTTTCACGGACAAACTCTTCAATGTGATTTCAACCAGTGCAAGATGGATATTAAGTGCTCATCCTTTCGATTAATTTTCCGTAGCGGGTGTCAGATCACGAATTATGCATCAGGACCAACAACAACGATGATGGACGAGTACCTGACCTACCTAAAAGCTTATCATTTATTCTCAGGTCTTTGAGTTGTGTTGGGACAGTGTCCCTCTTCGGCCCACTTCACATACTCAGGGGCGCAGTGATCATATTTGTTCAGCGCCCAATCCATACCTTCATAAGCACGGACTAAAGCTTTCTTCGCTGGGTGTGAATTTTCTAAGTGCCAATATTTAAAACTGAGTTGATCTTCAATCGCCTGCTCCTTTGGCTTTCCCATAAATTCAATTTCATAAATGGCCGAGGCTTCGCCTGTTCGATCAGCTCCTGATCGACAATGCACCAAGATCGGTCGAGGGGCGTCTTTTAAAGTTTTGATAAAGGCCTGCAGATCTTCTTTGTGAGGAAAGTAATGTGAAGTCCAACTAATCGGAACAAAGTCGACATTTAATTTCTTCAGCGTTTCAATTTGGCCTGGGACCCAATATGAATTTTGTGGTGCTCCCCGAAGGCTAATCACTGTCTTAATTCCGTACTTTTTCACCACTTCTTCAAGTTCATCAGGATAGAGCTGAGCTGAGCGATAGAATTTGCCAGGATCCACTTCATAAAAGTTTTTTGTTAAACGAACAACACTAGCTCTCCATGCAAAAAGAAGGAAACCAATAAAAAGTAAAATTGAAATCGTCCAGCTAATCTTTTTCTTTGTCCACTTTGCCACTTGAATATTCAATCCTCTATAATCTAAATATTTCGGCGGTACTGCCCGCCCACTTCATATAGTGCCTGAGTCATCTGATAAAGGCTAGCCACCCTGGCCGTTCTCATCAGGGCCTCAAATATATTTTTACCCTGAAGGGCTGCTTGTTTCAAATTCTCAAGCTCTTTTTCAGCCTCGGTCCGATGTTGGGTGATGTAGGTTTTGACGTTTGACAGCTGCTGGTTTTTTTCTTCGTAACTGGCACGTGCTAACTCGACTTTGGGTGGAACATAATCTTGGGCCAAAGTTTTTGGATCCAAAAAGGTATTCACTCCAATAATAGGCAATTTGCCTGTGTGTTTCAGGTGTTCATAATACAAAGACTCTTCTTGAATCTTTGATCTTTGATATTGAGATTCCATGGCACCCAGAACCCCGCCTCGCTCATTGATTTTCACAAATTCAGATAAAATGGCTTCTTCAACTAAATCAGTCAGCTCTTCAATAAAATAAGACCCTTGAGTCGGATTCTCATTCATGGTCATCCCAAATTCACGATTGATAATGAGCTGAATCGCCATTGCTCGACGAACACTTTCTTCTGTCGGAGTTGTAATGGCTTCATCATAGGCATTCGTGTGAAGAGAATTGCAGTTATCATAGATCGCAATCAGCGCCTGCAAAGTTGTGCGGATATCATTAAAATCAATTTCTTGAGCATGCAGTGAGCGCCCAGAAGTTTGAATATGATACTTTAATTTTTGTGACCGGTCATTGCCCTGATAAAGATCGCGCATCGAAATTGCCCAAATTCGACGAGCCACACGGCCAATCACTGAATATTCAGGATCAAGACCATTGCTAAAGAAGAAGGAAAGATTCGGAGCAAAATCGTCAATCTTAAGACCTCTGCTGAGATAATATTCAACAAAAGTAAAACCATTTGAAAGAGTAAAGGCCATCTGACTAATCGGATTCGCTCCGGCCTCGGCAATATGGTATCCCGAGATGGAAACCGAGTAGAAGTTTTTCACATTCTTTTTTGTGAAATACTCTTGAATATCTCCCATCATTTTCAGAGCAAAATTAATTGAGAAAATACAAGTGTTCTGTCCCTGATCTTCTTTTAAGATATCAGCCTGAACTGTTCCTCGAACCTGTTGGATTGTGCAATCAGCAAGCTCTTGCCACTCGGTGGGGTTTAATTTTCTTCCTAATGATTTTTCTTTCTTTTCCACTTCAGCATCAATCGCTGCATTGAAATAAAAAGCCAGAATCATGGGCGCCGGCCCATTAATTGTCATACTGATGCTGGTATTGGGCGATGTGAAATCAAATCCAGCATAAAGCTTCTTCATGTCATTTAATGTGCAAATGCTCACGCCACTTTCACCGACTTTACCAAAGATATCTGGTCTCGCATCAGGGTCCTGGCCATAAAGAGTGACCGAATCAAAAGCTGTCGATAATCGATGAGCTTTTTCGCCCTTGCAAAGATAATGAAAGCGTTTATTTGTTCTTTCTGGCGTGCCTTCACCAGCGAACATGCGCTTGGGATCTTCGTCTTCACGTTTTAAGGGGAATACCCCTGCTGTGTAAGGAAAGGTACCTGGCACATTTTCAAGTCTGAGATAGCGAAAACGGTCACCCCAGTCAGTCATTTTGGGCACAACAACTTTTGGAATTTTGGTTCCGCTCAAAGAAGTTCTCACCAACTTTTGTCGAAACTCTTTTCCACGTACATGGTACACAAGATCATCTTTTGAATATTGTTTTTGCAAATCTGAAAAATTCTCAATCGATTTTAACTCTTCAGCTGTAAAATTCTTCGCTAAATCGTGATAAATTTGATCAAGTTCTTCTTTTGAAGCCTTTAAGACACCACGAATTTGAGCAATGGCCCCCATTTGCGAAGCTTTCTCAGCAAGCTCCTCTGTTCTTTTTTTATATCGACGAACAGTGGATGCGATCTCGGCCAGATAATTTTGCCGCTCTGTTGGAATAATGATCATCTCATCAGCAGAAAGCGTTCTTTCTTTGACGGCTTCAGAGACCCTCCAACCCTGCCCAGGATTTTTCTCTTCAAGTAGGTCTGTTAATTTAAAAAATAATTTATTCACTCCACCATCATTAAACTGCGAGGCCTGAGTGAGAAACACAGGAACGGGAGTTTCTTGATCAAAGATTTTTCTCGACCGACGGTACTGTTTTGAAACATCTCGAAGAGCATCTTGAGCACCACGGCGATCGGCTTTGTTCACAGCAATGAGATCTGCAAAGTCGATCATATCAATTTTTTCAAGCTGTGATTGAGCTCCAAAATCAGAGGTCATCACATACATCGAAAGATCGCTGACCTCAGTGATGGCCATATTGCCCTGACCAATACCTGAGGTCTCTGCAATAATGAAATCAAAATCCAAAGATTTCATAAACTCAAGAATCTGAGGTAAGCTTTGAGAAATCTCTTTTCCTGATCCCCGAGAAGCTAAAGACCGCATATAAACACGATCTCTGGATAAGGAATTCATTCGTATGCGATCTCCCAATAAAGATCCACCCGTTTTTTTCTTAGACGGATCCACGCAGACCACACCAATTTTTTTATTTGGATAAGTGTTTAAAAATCTTTGCGTCAACTCATCAATCAAACTGGATTTACCAGCGCCACCAGTCCCTGTAATACCAAGAACAGCCGTTTTTCGGGCTTCAGCTTTTAACCCATAATCTTGAGCCTTTGGTATTTTCCCAGTGTTTTCAATCTGAGTCAGGGCTAATCCCAAACCGCGAAATGGTTCTGTAAAAGGAGTTTTTACCTTTCCCTGCGCTTCAAGGATATCAAAATCACATCCCCGAATCACTTGCTCAATCATACCCTCTAGACCCAAACGACGACCATCATCGGGGTGAAAAATTCCGCTGATCCCATATTTTTCAAGCTCTTGCTTTTCTTCATGGATGATGACGCCACCGCCACCACCATAGATTTTCACATACGAAGCCCCGGCTTGATTCAAAAGGTCCTTCATGTACTTAAAGTACTCCATATGGCCGCCCTGATAAGAGCTGACACAGATTCCCTGAGCACCTTCTTGCAAAGCTGCCGTCACCACATCTTGCACCGATCGGTTATGTCCTAAGTGAATGACCTCTGCTCCAAAATCTTGAAGAATTCTTCGCATGATGTTGATGCTGGCATCATGACCATCAAATAAAGAAGCAGCTGTGATAATTCGGATGCTGTGCTTTGGAGTGTAGCGAGATGAAGATGTCATTGCTAGAAAATCCTTATTTCCCTTGAAAAGCCGGCTTTCGTTTTTCAACAAAGGCAGTTGTGCCTTCTTTAAAATCGAAGGTTGAAAAGAGCCCTGAGAATTCCTGAGCTTCTGTGTTCATGGCTGTATCCAGATCCTGATCAAAGGTCTTCAAAATGGCACGCTTTGCTTGCCCAACAGCAACAGATCCTCGTAGCGAAATTGTCGCTGCTGTTTTCTGAGCCTGTGAAAGCAAATCCACTAATGGGAGAACTCGGTTCACAAGTCCTAATCTGTAAGCCTCAAGAGCATTGACCATTTCACCTGTGTAAATCATTTCTTTTGCGCGGTTTTGACCCACAACACGAGATAATCTCACTGTGCCACCAAAGCCTGGAATTAATCCCAAAGTCACTTCGGGCAATCCAAATTTTGCGTTTTCAGAGGCAAAAATAAAATCACAGGCGAGAGTCAATTCAAGCCCCCCGCCCAGAGCAAAACCATTCACCGCTGCAATAACGGGAATTTTAAGGTTTTCAATTTGGCGAAAGATGGATTGACCTTTTTGGGCAAACTTCATCCCACCAGTTGTGTCTAAAGAGTTGAGTTCTTTAATATCAGCGCCTGCAACAAAAGCTTTTTCTCCAGCTCCCGTCAGAATCAAACACTTGGCTTCTGAAAAAGGTTTTTGCGAAAGAGCTGTTAATGCAGAAGAAAGCTCTTCAAGCACAGTTGAATTAAGCGCATTCATCGCTTCTGGGCGTTGAATGGTCAGCGTCCAAATCGCATCTTGTTGAGTTAGCGTAATTGTTTTATACATTCTCACTCCTAGTACTGATAAAATCCGCGACCTGTTTTTCGTCCCAACCATCCGGCCTCGACATATTTGACGAGCAAAGGACAAGGTCGGTATTTCGAATCACCTAAACCATTGTAAAGAACATTCATGATCGCCAAACATGTATCCAGACCAATAAAATCAGCCAGCGTCAATGGACCCATGGGCTGATTGGTTCCAAGCTTCATCGCATTATCAATGGATTCAACTGAAGCGATACCCTCATGAAGAGTGTAAACAGCTTCGTTAATCATCGGCATCAAAATTCTATTTACAATAAAGCCCGGCATATCTTTAACAGATTCAACAAAAGTTTTTTCCATTTTTTCAGATAAAGCCTTCACAGTGGCAAAAGTCTCTATTGAGGTCTGAAGACCCTTAATGCCCTCAACAAGCTTCATCAGCGGAACAGGATTCATAAAGTGCATTCCTGCCACCAGCTCAGGCCGCTTCGTTGCTGAAGCAATTTTCGTAATTGAAATTGATGATGTATTTGAAGCGAGAATCACTCCAGCTTTTGCAATTCGGTCTAAGTCAGAAAAGATTTTTAATTTTAAATCAATATTCTCAGTTGCGGCCTCGACAATAAAATCAGCGTCTTTTAAACCCTCTAGCCCCACAACTGTTTTAATCCGACCCAAGATTTGTTTTTTCTGATCTTCGGTCATGTTTCCTTTTTTAATAATACGATCAAGACTTGAGGTCACAGTCGCAAGACCCTTTTGACCTGCGGCCTCTGAAATGTCAGACATGATCACATTGTAACCAAAAGTTGCCGCCACTTGAGCAATGCCATTACCCATTTGACCAGCACCCACAATACCAATTGTTTTTATTGAAGTAATATCCATTTAATACCTCGCGTTAAATTCAAATTATGAACCATCTTTTTTTGTCATGAAACCCGGTCTGAGTCACGGGGATTTGACTGCGTCGCTTGGTGACAATTGAGACTATCTTGCTCGGCAATTCAGAGCGAAGGGGAATTCCGCGAAGGCGGCAAAGATATAGTTTTTAGCTCCAGATCCCCAGTTGGTTTCACCATACTGACCTTGCCGAATTTTAAAACCATTAGAAAGAATATCTAATGGGAAATAGGTCGCATCCTCTGCATAACTTTGATTCGGATTCAAAACCTGTATAGACACATTATTGGGGGACCTTGAGGTGTCATAAATGACCCAGTTGCACGAGGCTAAATCTGTCACCTTAATCATGATCCACCGAGGTCGAAACCCACACCAAACGAATGGACCATCTGCGGAGACATTGCCAGTATATTTGCTAAATTTCGAGTAACCCTCGATTTCAGTAAAACAATAGGCAATATAGTTTTTCCCAGAATTATTCACCTCACCATAATCTCCAATTGAAAATACTGTGGATGTTGGTGATTGATTATTCCAATACCGACTATCTACGGCCTCTGTATTAGTAGAGCTTAATAACATAGCCTTCGTTGCACCAAGATCCTTATGGTAAACGGCCCAATTTTGAGAAGCAAGATCACGAACCTTAATAAAATAAAACGAAGGAACTTTTCCAAGACCGTGCCCAACAGTCGCTCCAAGCGTTCCGTTTGCAACATATGAAACAATTGAAAACCCTGCTGTCGTATTTACACTGACAGTAGATGTGATTGTACCACTCGTGTTGTTATTCGATGATACAGTCCCACCGGCTTTCCAGCTCCAAGCCACATAGTTATTTCCAGTTACATTGACATTTGTAAAATCCGTACTTCCCTGGGTGAGCGTAAATCCATTTGAGTTAAACGCAGAAACATAACCACCAGTGTCGTTAGTCACCTCTGCTGTTGTCCGATTGGAATAAAGACATTTTCCAGCCCCACGCAGAACATCGAAAAGTTCATTATCATGAGCGCCCGTTCGATCCTTCACCCAAACTAAATCGGGTTGAAATTGCATCGAGGAAATAACTCGTCCATTCGTACTATTACCGGCATAAGCAATGGCATCAAAATGCAAATTCGGTTTTGTAATCGTCGGCGTCGGTAAATTCGCCGTGCAAAGCGCTTTGAATCCCGCGGATGGAGTATAGCTGAAGGGACGTTGGCCGAAATTATAGTCATACTGTGATGTACTGCTATTTGAAGTGTGACCGCAATGGGCAGTCCAACCACTTGAATTAGTCGGCAAAGTAATAACTCCCTGAGAACTTCCATTGAGAAAAAACTCAATGGTTCCCGCATCACAATCCAAAGCATGACCGATAACGTAGGTTGTCGGAGTTAGAGATAACCAAGTGGCTCCATATGCTGACGAACTTCCATTGATCCATTTTGAACCCGCTGCTGAATAAAAAACCGTTCCACCGCTCGATCCGTAATATGTGGTGCCAGGCAAATGACCAGCAACAACCCCAACTATAGCAGCTGAGCCTGCAGCTCCAGCTAAACTTGTCACTTCAAAATAATATTTACCACTACTGACAACTATTGTTCCTGTAGCACCAGAGCCAGTAAGCCCCGTCACAACAGATGTCAGACTGGCGTTTGATAGCGTTCCTGTTCCTTTATTAAGCGGATTTAGTGTTGCATAATTCCCCACCGGCCGCGCTCCACTTGCGGCATTCACAGGGTAATCCATCATCGAATCGTATGTGCCATCTGCTGTTAATGAGATATTGTTGGTGTTCCAATAATTTCCATTACCAGATGCATCCTTGCCAAGTCCCGTGTTACTTCCCGATGTAAGACCTGAGGTATCACGAAAATTCAAATAGAATCCATTATTGCCGTAAGCGCCAGAGTAAGACTTTGTTGTCCAAATTCCGTTAGAGTCGTATTGACCAAAGGAAGTTGGGTCTAATGCTTGGCCATCGACGAAGTAAATTTCCGTCAAGTAGCCATCAAGATATCGAGCAGAGTAATTCCCTATTCGATGAGCAACCGCCGAATTCATACCAACAAAATCATAATTTTGAGCCGGGTATATCATGTTAGCAGCTTGAACAGAATAAGTACCATTCACATACATCTTAATTCGATTCGCGTCGACCGCTTGGGTGGTATCGACCGCCACTAGAAAGTGATACCAGGCTGAGGGATCTCGAATCACAGGCAAAGGAGCGACAAAAGCAGTGAATGTTGAATTTACATAAAAGTTAAAAGTTGCAGGAAAGGAAGCTCCTGAATCGTAGTTAATATAAACAAGATCATTTGAACCCGAGGTTGAATACAATATTGGATGATTAACCCCGCCTCCTAGAGTGAGAGGACTCACCTTCGCCCAAAATGAAAAAGTAAATTTCCGACTACTCGTCGGCGTCCCAAATGTCCGACTCAAATACGCGCTCGCACTTGATCGAAATCTCAGGCTTCGCTCTACCCCAGAAGCAAGTGCTCCACCACCAGGCCCAACTCCACTCGATGAACTCTTCCAGAATCCGCCCATATTGTAAAAGGTCGCTTTCGCACTTTCACTTGCAGCAATGAGTGAAGCCGCCACTGGCGCTGCCGCGAGAGATTTAACAAAGTCTCGACGTGAGATTTTAGTCTGATTTTGGCTCATCTGTTAATATGATAGGGCATTTAACATGAATAACAACAAATAAGTCGAGACATTCGCAGTATGAGATTTTGTTAAGAAAATGTTAAACATTCAAGACTTCAGCACCTAGGTCAATCGCTCCTAGGCCAACTTGATAACAAAACTGTTATCAGGAAAACGACACAATTTGTAGACCCTCAGCACAGACTTCATTCAATAATTAAATATAAGCACTTACAAATATCAGATCGCGGCCGCCAATCAAGCGGCACACGCGTTGCACTATCCAAAATATCTCAAAAAGAGTAATCCCAGAAAACACTGGAATGATGGAGGCATTTGTGAAAAAGAGAAACTTATTCATAATTACACTTGGACTTATGACTTTATCCACCCTCGCCTCTGCGGGCACTTTGTCCTGTCAAAGCCTGTTTCAAAAGAAAGCGTCGTCTTCTTCAAGCAGTATATTCACAAAAATTTCCCAGGAACTTCAAAGAGGTTCTGACCTCAAACCAGGTCTTTTTGACAAATTCATCTTCTCGAGAAATGCAATAACAAAAAAAATTGATTTAACTGATGGGGAACTGAGAAGTTTACTGAGTGACCCAAAAGCACTTTCCCTGATTGATGGCCTTGAGGTTGTCACGGATAGAAATATCGAAGGTCTTAAAGTGACAAATGTAAAACAAACAACAAATCGAATACCAGTGATGGAAGTTTTTAACCGCTTCTACGATACTCAAGATGGAACCGCATTTCGCCTAACAACAATTAATTTCTCAGAAGTTGAGGCATTCTTAAAACGCCCCACCGATATTGAAACGGCAGCGGTCCGACGCCTGAGAGTATCCGCCTATAGAATTGATAATCCATTGCGTGATCGATTTGAAAAACTTCCCGTAGTTTCAAATCTTCAATCGCTCCGTGAAAACGATGTGGTTCAGGTAAAATTCTACGATACTTTTAATTATGAACTGAATAGATCCGAACCATCACTGCGCAGTGAGGTCATCGCCAGCTATGAAGACGGTAGGGTTTTTCAACACGGCAATGAGCCCTGGATTATTTTAGACAGCGGAAAAGTCCTTCGCCTTAATGCCAATGTTTTTGAAGTTCGCAGACCCCAAGACAAGGATCTCGATTATCCTGTTGCCGATCTTGAAACTCTTTTTCTCAGAGCCTACGATTCGTACGGTTCAACTTGGGGACACAATAAACGTCTTCAACAGTTTGAACACCCCTCATTCGCTCCAGGAGTAGGCCCTTCTCTCGAGTTCGTCACATCAATGAAAGACTGGGCTAAAAATCGCAATCCTTATCTGCTCAGCGGACTTGTTGTATTGTATAAAGATATTCAATCCAATAAAATCAAAATGGCTACTTATGGAATCCATGAAATGCCCGGTGATTTTTTCACAGCCAAGGGACTTTTGCTTCCGCAAATTGGAGAGGTTCCCTACACATCAATTATAGGTCTTGTGGGATCTGCAGGCAATGCTTGGCAGAGATTCTATAAATCATTAAATAAGCTTAGTTCTTCGAGCAAGTAATCGCGTTCTCTGAACAGGATGGGATTTTCTCGCGACACTTTCTAAGAACGTTATTGCGAGCCAGAGCTTCGGAGCTGGCTCGATCCGTGAATGATTGATTATTATAAATGACCTGACAGCTATAAGCTCCAACCAAACCCAACTTTCCGTTTTCAAGTGTCAGATTCACTTGCGGAGCACCTTGACTGTTTTTACCGGCCTCGTAGCCTGCACGGTAACCCTTTTGGGCTTGCTCCGCATCGCCCCCACTGCAAATCATCGCAAACTGCCCCATAGCCATAAGCCGGCCCATCTTGGCGTCATTCATTCCCTTTTCGTAACCTGCATTTTCAGTGCAGTTTTGACTTTGAATAGCCGCACAACCTGAGAATATTACTAAGGAGATTAGGTATATATAATTCTTTTTCATGTGTATATTATCTCTCAAATTCTCATTCCGAGACAACCAATATCCCTCAACTCTCGACTTTCATCACTGTCAAAGTGTTCATCGATAACTTTCAAATTCTTCGCTACTATGTGGAGAAAACTTTTTCACTTTTCTGGTGATTTCAAATTTCAGATCCAGCTTCGAGAATTTTCTGGAAAAAATTATGGTTACTCAAATGCTGGTGCTAGGATGAACCTAATCATATTGACGGAGGTGTAATATGAAAACCACCATGGGCACACAAAAAATCACCGCAGTGATTTTCGCCCTCACTCTCATGACAAGTCTCGTGGGTTGCAATCAAGAAGATCAGGCCAACACCAATCTTGCATCACAAATTGAAACTGCCTCTTTAGATGAAACTTTAGATAAGTCAGTCAGTCTTGAAGATGCCACTTATGAGCATATTGCAGCTTTAGTGACTCAATGTCATGGACGTCATCTTTGCATTCCGATTTGTCACCGACCTGCCGGGAATCCCACAAAAGGTCGCACCCTGATCCTTCCCTTAAGTGCAACTCGAGGACACCTCAATCACAACCACCATTCAGCTGGAGAAGATGACAGAGAGGCTTGCAACAGCCGATCCGACAATGATGATGGACATCATGAAATGGAAAATGATGGGAGAGATGATGATAGAGGTCATCGACAACACAATAGGCACCACGCCCATCATAAAAATGACGCTCATGATGAGCGAGACTACATTGGTCCCTGCCGAGCTGAGGATGACGCTGGATCAATAGATACCGGCGATGGTGATGATGATGGCGATACTGATACAGTTGTAGATACAGGTGTTACCCCTGTTGATCCAGTCATCACTGACACCACGAACCCAACTCCAAATGATCCAGGATCTGTGACAGATACGACAACTCCGCCCACAACAGATGTCTCAACAACAACCATTACAGATAACGGAGCCATAACAGATCCAACTCAGGTTCCCATCTGGTGTCAACCCTTCTATAGCGTTGATCAGGACTGCGATGGCTATAACGACACAACTGGAGTGTCTTGGTTGCAATAATGCTAGTGCAAATAGCGTGAGTTCAAACGGAAGATCAGAAAATACTCGTCATTCATAACCTTGGGGTCCTCTTCGTGATGGATCCCATACAGAGTGACAGATTGCAGACGATCCTTTGACCAAATCGAGAAGCCCCCCGACGAAGACTTTTTAATCGTGGGGGTTTCTTTTAAGTTGGACTGAGTTTGCTCATATCGAAGAAGCATATTCAGATCACCACCTAAATTAAAACTGAAATCTGCCCGTCCCCAAGCGTAGGGACGCTTGATATCATTTTGAATAATATCCCCACGGCCACCTTCAATCAAAAACAATGACCTCTCATCATCTTTAAAAAAAGTAAGCGTTGCATATCGAATTTTTGCGGTTCCAGTGGGATCAAAATTAAATTGGTGTTGGCTTTGAGCCAATGACCCTGATGTGGACTCAGGCTTTGTATTACCCACCGAGGCTGTTAGGAGAACTCCAGCATTGTTGGAATTTTTGTATTGCCAAGCTCCCGAATACCAGAATTTACCATCAGAATTTGCCCCAGTTTCTCCATTGTGAACAGTCATTGCCGTAAAAAATGGTTTTGTGGTCCATCGAAACTGTAGCCCATAATCTCTCTTCATTAACCAACCCTGTCGGGCAGCCTGGGATGCTGGAAGCACCAATGCCCATTCAGGACTAACACCTTCATATCCCTGAAGAACATTTAAGAGTCCCGCCCGCATTTCGCCATAAGAGCTTTTACCCTCAAGATAAGCCTCTGATATTCCTAAATCTGGTCGAGTTACCGGAGTAAACCAGACTGCAGATTGAAGCAGATCAGAAGACCCTAACCAAATCTGACCACGCAAAGACTCATCTCTCATCCATTCAAAACCAAGATAAGTTTTCTGAATCTGAAAACCACCAATACCTGGCTCCTGAATTTTTAATTCGGGGGCAATTGAAAACTCAGAGAATCGAAATTGACCTAGATTTTCCGAGGCTCCCCAGACCTGAGTCGAGAATAAAAGAAGCAGAAAAAGATAATTTGAAATTCGCATCAATAATATCCTAACTGACTTAGATAAAAATATCTATCATTTCCATTCAATTAGGACTCATTTTTATCTTGGTTTTTTAGTCAGACAACGTCAGAATGATAATATGAATTTATCGACTAAGACGCTCCTTGTTCCGGCGGCAATGATTCTAGGTCCCTTATCTGTTTTGGCAACACTGAACCCATCTTCATCATTCATATCTCCCGAAAGAGCAATCCCCTTCTACAAAAGTCCAACTTCGACTTTTGCCTCGGGACAAAAAAATGAAAAAGAACTCAGTAAAGCCCGAGTTCGAAATGAATTTCAATTTTCCTATCTCATCGACCACGAAAATAAGTCGTTTTGGCTCACCGGAGACACCTTTCTACGAGATCTTGATCTCAGTCAAGAGGTCCAACATCTAGAAACGAAAAACACCTACAAAGTGATTGAAGCCCGAGGATTTTGGATTTACGGAGAACGAACGACAGATCAAAAAAAAGAATGGCTCCCCCTTTCTCAACTTACCCCATCGACGTCAGATTTTGGATGTGCTTTCAATTTAATTTCCTCTCAACTTCACGAAAAGCCAGAATGGAAATCTAATTCCAAAATCACTCTTCCACCTTTAACAAAACTCGAAGTGTTAGAACTTGACTCAACTTGGGCTAAAGTGAAAATGAAGTCCAATATCGATCTGGTTGGATTCGTTGATTTGAACAACCTTGTTATGAAAGCAGATTTCGCCTCTTTTGTGATGACAAAAGATCAAAAGTGGCATCCCGTCCTTCATCGGGAAATGGATGAACTGGTCATTGAAAAAAACAAGAGACTTCCCATCGGTAAAGTGGCGGGTTGGCTCACTCAGCCTAATCTTGGAATTGCTCTGCGCGCAAACCCCAAGTATAACATTCAACTAAAAACCCATCTTAAAATAAAGCGTATCGAGGCTGATACCTGGATTGTCAGTCAATTAACCGGTCACGGTGAAGTCTACTGGAAGCCTCAGCTTAAAAATATTAACCTGATGGAAAAACAACCATCTCAATCTGCAAACATAACAACGGAAGAGATTTTAAAAAGAGAAATTCAAGCCGTCGCCTTTCACCCGACCAACCCCCACATCGGAATCATCTCAAGCCAGGGAATCTATTACACTATTGATGGAAACAAGTGGACACACCTACCCCAGTTTCAAAAAGAAAATCACCCTGTGGCCATTGGTCATAATGGAGAGATTATAGTCGGTTCATTATGGTCAAAGAACTTTGGAAAATCCTTTGAACCTTATGTAAAATGGGAAAATCTCACAAAACTCATTGAATCAGAAACACAAAAAACACCGCGAGTGATAAAAATTCAGAGTCTTGAATACAAGGGACCAGAAAAGCTAAAAGTTACCGTCGATATTGGAGCTGAAAAAATCAGTCTTTTAGGAAATCCTGAATCTCCTACCATTACCAGCTGGCAACTGCTCCCCTACGAGTAATTTTGAATCATGAGTTCTCTAACCTTATCTGATAATTCTCTTCGAGACTCAAGGTCATATTCTATTGTTGAAATCGGAACCAAAAAATCAACCTTTAATCTGGCTGACCAAGATTGAGTACAAGGAACAAAAGCACCTTTTGGCCAAACCTCTTTTGCTCCACGAATCACTACAGGCACAATGGGTATCCCACACTGAATAGCAAATATAAAAGGACCTGATTTAAATTGCCCAATCCCATGTCCAGAATGACGACTTCCCTCTGGAGCAAGAGCAAATTGCTCGCCCTGATCAGTTCTTAATTTTGCCTGTTGGTAAATTCGGATCACTTCTTCTCGATTACTTCGAGCAATCGGGAGCATCCCTGCAGCTCTCATCGCCGTCCCAAAAACTGGAATTTTATACAGCTCAATCTTCGCTCCAAATTTTAATTTTGGCACAATCGATGCTAATGCAAAAATATCAACAAAACTTCCGTGATTAAAAAGAAAGAGGCAAGACTTTTGAGGAATATGATTTAATCCCTGCACTTCCAGTTCGATCGAAAATAGCTTCAAAGTCCATTTACCCCAAACCCAAGCGCACCACTCTATCAAACGGCGATCACCAGTCAGTATTGTATAGGGAATAGAAAGAACACTGAGAGTCAGTGTCAACAACGGGAAGAAAAATAAAATAACGATAAATGAACGCGTCCAAATCAATAGCTTCATCATTGACTTTCAAGATCAGGCATTATGCGTTTTCGGGCGGCCATCTTTTGTCGCTCTTTATAGGCCTCATGCTCAGAAGGACCAGATAATATACTTCGATGGGATTTTTCATCCATAATCTGAACCTCAAACGGAAAGAAAAAACCAAAAGACTCTTTCTGTCCAATAGGATGAATCCGAATTAATTTACGACATATAAATTTGATAAAACGATAATCGTGACCAGAAAAAGCATTTTGTTTTCTCAATATACCAAATTCATCTTTTCTCTCTTCAAGTCTTTTCAAGAAATACTTATCGATCTGGTCTTCACTTAATCCTGTTGCTCGTCCCGCAAGCTCATTAGCCACTTCAATAAAAAGATCTGCTGGATAAAGATTATTCGAAGATTGATCTGGCATAATATGAGGAAAGCTGATGAGATTCTCGCTCACTAAGAATCGAATCACACAAAAAACATCGAACATTGTTTTTGTGACAAATCTCACACCCAACTTATCATAGACACTCATCGCTAGAGCATCAGGCTTTGCCAAAAGCTTAATCACCGTGCTCGATGAAGTTTTAAATGGTTTAACTTCAAAACCTTGAAGACCAATCTGTTCTCCACCATTTTGACCAACCTTTTCTGGTCTCTTTAAAAAAGTTAAACCTGTCGAACCATCATGATAAACGCAATCCTGAATGGGAGTTAAAATCTGTTTTTGAATTTCTTCTGAGAAGCTCGCAAACAGATCACTTTCCGCATGCATAAAAACATGCATCACTCTCAACAAAGTACAGGACCACCTCTGAAGATGCTTTTCCCCAGGATGATCCGAACTTGCCCACAACAATAACTTTCGAATGTCGACTAAAGACTTAGGATCCCGAACCTCTTCCGGAATTTCACTGAGCCTAATTCCTAATTTTTCTTCCATTAAAACTAAGGCGCGACGATGATAATACCAGATTTTTTTTACTTGAATTTCATCTTTAAGATTGAATCCGTAACCATTGAGAAAGGCTTCTGCTTCTTCTTCGCTTTTGATATTCAAACGCGGCAAATCGATGGCCGACTTTCCACCGACCACCGATTGTAAAACTGGAGCTAAAAATTGAAATCTTTGTGGCATCCACCTTTAATTATTGGCCACAGACAAAGAATCCACAAGTATTGATGCGGAACTGTCCTAAAGTACCCTGACCACCATTTCGATTCGAGAATCGAATTGTTCCTTGAAATTGAGAAGCTTGAGCCCCTCCACCTGACATATAGCCCTCAAGAGTGACTTGACCATAAGCATCACCAAAAGTCACTGTTGTCTGTCCTGAATTTCGATCAAAGCGACCGCTCTGCCCTGGTATCCCAATAGGCTGAATAGCATACTGAGGACTCTGCATTTCAACAGAATCTTTAATCTTAATTGAGATTCCCGAATTGCCTGGAATAAGATTTCCCGCCTGATCAAATCGAATCATCCCTGTGAACGTCATTCCCGAGTAAGGATCTACCGTGCCTAACTGATTCACATCAATGATAGGAGCTAGGAAGGCTTGCACCTGTTGGTTCACATCTGATCCACCTGTGATCTGTCCGGTTGCCGCAACATAATACTCACCTGGATTTAATGTGCCAGTATATCCATTTTGTCCTGCTACACGACCTGTCTGACGAATAGGTTGAGCATCGTCTTTTTTGTTTCCACAACCCACACCTGAAAGGGCTGCGACTACTAAAACCATTATTAATGATAATTTTGAGGTACTCATTTTTAGCCTCCAAAGTTAAAAGCTTTCAATATTGATATAAGGCAAGGGTCATACCAAGTCTCTATTGCTCTAATCTCGCATATGCCCCACTCTGCATCTCATCCTGAGACAGTCTGAAGTCAGAGACTATTTTTGATCAGCTTTTGTAAGCAGATGCCTACTTTGTTGACACCTGCCCATGAGGGTTAAAAATTCTTTAAAAATATTCTTCTATATATGACCAAGGTCCATCGATTTTACTGACCTCCGTCCGATAAGAAGGCATGCTCAGTGCCTACTACCCAAGCATTCATTTAATGCTCGAGACTTTCTCGATTGTGATCTCCTTTACGATCTTTTTGATCTATTGGAACTCGTATGAGGAAGAACAGGAACTCGGCACGTCCGTATTGGGATTATCCTTTCTGGGTGTTGCTCTTTTTGACATGATTCACATGCTCTCCGTTAAGGGTATGCCTGATTTTTTCAGCCCGAGTTCCGTTGAAAAGGGCATCTTTTTTTGGCTCTTTGCTCGGTATTTTGAAAGCTTTGGACTTCTTTTTATCACCTTCGCTCCCAAAATGAAAATTTCAATATCAAAGACAAGGCTTGGAATCATCCCCTTGTCTCTTGCTTTCCTTGGAATTTTTCTGTGGGGAACCTTTGCTCTTGAAACATTTCCCCGTACCTTTGATGAAAATGGATTAACACCTTTTAAAAAGACAGCGGAATATATCGTTCTCTTCGCCCACATTGCCATTATCGCTGGTCTTATCCCTAGAAAAATGAAGGGTGATGAAAATTATAACCAGTTAATCATTGCCTCGGTTTTTATTGTCAGCTCGGAAACATGCTTTACTCTCTATTCTACTCACAGCGACTTATACAACTTAATAGGTCATATTTTTAAGAATATCGCATTTTTCTTTATCTACAGAGCCATTCTTGTCCGCGGACTTTATCGGCCCTATGAACAACTTCAAAAATCACAAAGCGAAATTCTATGGAATCAAGAGCGCATGCGAATGATTGTACAAGAAATGCCCGTCATGGTCGTCGCCATGGATTCTGATCAAACAATTGTCGTCTGGAATAAGGAATGTGAACGGGTCACTGGCTTTACTTCGGAAGAGATTTGCTATCAACATGGGGCGATCAATAAGCTCATTCCCGATCTATCTTACCGTCGAGAAGTTTCTGTTGAGCTCATGAAAAACCAAAACGATCTTCGAAATTTCAATATCAAAATCACAGCAAAAAATGGATCAACAAAAATCATTTCCTGGTCCTGCATTGCCGGTAGCTATCCCATCTCGGGCTGGTCTTATTGGGGAACTGGCATAGATCATTCAGACCGACACGATCTCGAAAAGCAACTCTGGCAATCTCAAAAGATGGAAGCCCTTGGTCAACTTGCAGGTGGAGTAGCCCATGATATCAACAATATGCTCACGATCATTTCAGCTTCTGCTCAAGTTTTAAAGAAAAGTGCAAGCTCTCCTGAATCTGAAAAAATTAATAAGAACAGTGAGTCCATCATCAGAAATGTTGCAAGAGCTACTGCTTATCTAAAACAATTATCAAGCTTTAGTCGCAAGCAAGTCGGAAAACCTGTCGAACTCAATCTGAATAACGAAATTCAAGATCTCAGAACAATGCTCGATCCTCTTTTAGGCTCTGGAATTAAACTCCACTTTAACTTTGCCGCTAAAGATTTTATTTTTCTCGCCGAACGAAGTCAGCTGGAACAAATCGTCTTAAATTTAGCTGTCAACGCAAAAGACGCCATGAATGGCACGGGTGAAATCTGGATCGAGACAACATCAGAAACAGTAACTCAGTCACGCAAAGTAAAAGGGCTCACACTAAAAAATGGCCAATATGTTATTATTCAAATTCGAGATAATGGTTCTGGAATATCAGAAGAAATTCAAGACCGCATCTTTGAACCCTTCTTCACAACAAAAGGAAAGGACAAAGGCACTGGTTTGGGTCTATCGACAGTTTTTGGAATTGTTCGAAGCTTAAATGGGGTTGTCGACCTAACTTCCTCACCCGGCAAAGGCACTGAATTCAGAATCTATCTCCCCCTTCTGTCACAGTCACCGATCGTTATTCCAGAAGCTATTAACAGTCAAAACCATAACGTTATTCCATTCTCGACAAAACCAAAGGCCCTTGTGGTTGATGACGATAACGAAATTCAATCAGTAATTGCTGAGTACGTCGCAGAAATGGGCTATGAAATCATTTCCGCCAATAATGGAGTTGAAGCTCTTGAAAAAATTGACACTCACTCTCCCCCTCATCTCATTGTCACCGATATTATGATGCCAAAAATGAATGGACTTGAACTTGTTCAAAAAGCTCGAAAGATTAATCCGCAGCAAAAAGTAATCTTTATCACAGGTTACGCAGATCCCTCGATTATGGGCTGCATCCATCAAATGGGTCCTGACGTCAGCATTATTGATAAACCCTTCACTGCAGATGATCTTCAAAACGCTATTCTGAAGTTTGCACCTGATAAGAAAGACCAAAAAGCAGCCTAAGAGAATAATCTATTTGTAAAACTTTGAGTTATTCTTCGCGAGGTTTCTGAGCGGCTGGTTTGGTTTTAAACGAGCAGCTCCCTTCGCAGAATAAATCTCAAGCTGATCACAAATATACTGAGTTCCAATTCTATCTGCATATTTCAACAAGCCCCCACGGAACGGCGGGAATCCTGTACCCATAATCATAGCCAGATCCACCTCATGAGCAGTCTCAACAATTCGGTCCTCAATTAAAGCTAAGGAACACTCATTCACCATGCTGAAGACTCCCCGCTCAATGCACTCTTTAGTTGGAAGAGGATTATTGGGCGACGATAATCCCAGATCTGCATAAACTGTTTGATCGACTTCCTGTCGTTTTCCCTCGGGGGAATATTGATAAAAACCTTTTAAATTCTTTTTCCCCAATCGACCTGTTGTGCTTAATTTCTCCATGCAAGGAGCCATTTCAATTCGAGCTCCAAAAGATTTTTTAAAGATTTTAAGCACCTTGATGCACACATCTAGTCCGACCTCATCCATCAAAGCAAAAGGCCCCATCGGCATGCCGAATTCTTTCACATAGGCCTTATCCACTGTTTCAATACTCATTCCCTCTTGAAGAAGAAAAGCCGCCTCCGCCATATAAGGTAGAAGCAATCGATTCACGAGAAATCCAGGACCATCTTTAACAACGACAGGCATCTTTCCCATCTTTTTTGACAGTTCAAAAACTGTCGCCACCGTTTCATCACTTGTTTTTTCTCCGCGAATCACCTCAACCAGTGGCATTTTATCCACCGGGTTGAAGAAGTGCATTCCTGCAAAATTCTCTGGATGCGGATGAGCTGTCGCCATCTCATTCACACTGAGTGATGATGTATTTGTAGCGATAATGGTGTCCGGACGGCAGTATTTTGCTGTCTCAGCAATCACCTTTTTCTTAATTTCCATATCTTCAACAATGGCTTCAACAACAACCTGCATTTGACCAAAACCAGAATAATCCGTACCACCAGAAACCAAAGACATTCTTTGCTTGTAATCATACTGATTAATGGTTCGGCGCTTCACAAGCTTCATCCAAAGATCAGAGGCATGCTTCATCCCGCGTCCGACAGCCTCCATATTGATGTCCTTCATGCGAACATCAATTCCCTTATCGGCTCCAACATAGGCAATTCCACCGCCCATTGTTCCTGCCCCAAGAACTCCCAGATGCTTCACATCTTTGGCTTTAACATTTGCATTCGAAACGCCTGTTTGCTTTTTCACCATTTCCGTTAAATAGTACACATGGATCAAACTTTTTGAAATGTCTGTTTGAGCCAGTTCACAGAAGCCCTCTCTCTCAATTCGCAGGGCCTCATCACGATTGGACATTCCGTATGTCCTTCGAATCACATCAATTGCCTTCAGTGGAGCTGGATAATGACCATGGGTCATTTTCATCACTCCCTTTGTCGCTTGAGAGAAGACAAGGGGCTTTCCAGCAAAGCTTTCTAAAAACTGATTCATCGCCCCCTTCGGGCGGAAAGTTTTTCGACGCTTCTTTGCTCCATTCCTGAGAAGTTCATGGGCATATCGAAAGGCTTGATCCATCAACAACGACGGATGCACTGAACGATCCACAAGGCCCATTTTTTCTGCTTTTTTAGCATTCACGGATTTACCCGCTAAGATAATATCCAATGATGCCTGAAGACCAATCATTCGAGGCATGCGCACGCAACCACCAAAACCTGGCATAATTCCCAATTTAATCTCAGGTAAACCGATGCGAGTTTCGGAAGCGTCAGAGGCTATACGATAATCACAGGCCATGACCATCTCACATCCACCCCCTAGGCAGGCTCCGTGAATCACAGCCATTGTGGGCATGGGAAGGTCCTCGAGCATATTGAAAATATTTTGCCCTTCACCGACGGCCTTTTCATATTGGTCTTTTGTTGTCATCGAATTGATTTCATCAATGTCTGCACCAGCGATAAAAATCTTTGGCTTATTCGATTTAAAAAGAACCATTTTATATTTTGATTTTTGAAGTTCACCAAGGATCTCTTTAAATCGGGTCATCGTGGCCGAATTCCACTTGTTCACTTTTTCACCAACAAGATCAAACTCGACAACAGCGATTCCTTCGTTTTCACCATTTTGAGGAATAATTTTTAGACTTTCCTGGATGCTCATCTTATGCCTCTCTCTCTAGAATCATGGCGCCGCCTTGGCCTCCACCGATACATAATGTTGCTAGACCAAATTGAACATTTCTTCTTTTCATTTCCTTCATCAGAGTAACAACAAGTCGCGTTCCTGTGGCTCCGACAGGATGTCCTAATGCAATTGCTCCACCGTTCACATTTAAAATATCTGTGTTGAGAGTGCCAACTTTTGATGAAAGGCCTAATTTCTCTTTTGCAAAAGTATCACTATCAAAAGCCATTTGACAGGCTAGGACTTGAGCTGCAAAGGCCTCGTTCAATTCAACCAACCCGATATCTTTCATGGTCAGACCTGCCCGCTTTAAAGCAACCGGAGTCGCATAAACAGGACCAAGTCCCATTCGCTCAGGTTCAAGACCCGCAAACCCATAGGACCTAATTTTTGCCAGCGGTTTATAGCCTAAAGCTTGAGCTTTCTCGCGGGACATCATGAGCAACATGGCTGCGCCGTCTGTGATTGGACAAGAATTTCCTGCTGTAATAGTTCCAGTTAATTTATCAAAGAATGGTTTTAATTTTCCCAGAGCTTCCATCGTTTGACCATCACGAGGACCAATATCTTCAGATATGACCTCTTTGTAATCAGGAGGAAGCATCAACGGTGCAATCTCTTCTTTTAATCGCCCCTCTTTCATAGCCTTCACAGCAAGCAGGTGGGATCTCAGTGCAAATTCATCCTGAGTTTTTCGAGAAAGTTTCCACTCTTTTGCTAAAATTTCTGCAGTCTGACCCATATTGATGCCAACAAAAGGATCTGTGAGCCCCTGCATCACACCATTCACAGGCTTATGTTTCGTTGAAAGCATCGGTGGCGTTGTCACAAGTTCCTTAATTTGACTTAAGTCAGCACTGAGCAGAGATCCTAAAATACCTAAACGCTGCCCCATTGTGCGAGCTGCAACAAGATCATTTAACAAATCTTGAAACCGCTGAGGCATCAACCAAGGAATTTGAGACATATTCTCAGTTCCGCCGGCAACAATTACATCCATCGTTCCCGATTTAATTTTCTCAAAACCATTGGAAATACTTTCCATTGCAGAAGCACAGTTACGATGCACCGTATATGCAGAAGTCTTTTGAGGTATTCCCGCATTCAAAGCAACAACCCTTGCTATATTGACAGAATCTGCGGGATTTCCAGTATTTCCGATGATGACTTCATCGACAACATTAACGTCTAAATTCGTTCTAGCAATCAGTTCACGCAGCGCTACCTTACCTAGTTCTGCAGGGTGAACTTTTTTTAATTTTGTTCCTGATTTTGCAAATGGAGTTCTTAAGCCTTCGACAATAACAACGTCACGTGCTGACATAAACAATCCTTTGTTCTGTATTGAATTTGACTATCGTAAAAAGCCTACGGCAGGATATTATTATTTGCAAATGACAAAATGTTTTTATTAGCAAACATCAAGGAAGGTTGTTCACCATGTCACCTGTTACTCCGCCACCATCTCCCACTCCACCACCATCAGATAGCACAATGACATCAGCCTTTAATCAAGAAGCTCTCGATTTTCACTCAAAGGGCAAGCCTGGAAAAATTGAAGTCGTTCCAACAAAGGCCACCAACACAGAAAAAGCCCTAAGTCTAGCTTATTCTCCCGGAGTTGCAGTCCCCTGCATGGCCATCGCCAAAGATGCCGCAAAAGTTTATGACTACACCTCAAAAGGAAACCTTGTTGCTGTCGTTTCAAACGGCACAGCTGTTCTAGGATTGGGAAACATTGGACCCTTAGCTTCAAAGCCCGTCATGGAGGGAAAAGGAATTCTCTTTAAACAATTTGCGGGAATTGATGTCTTCGATATTGAACTGAACACACTTGATATTGAAGCCACGATTAATGCCGTCAAAGCTCTTGAGCCCACATTCGGTGGAATCAACCTTGAGGACATTAAAGCTCCTGAGTGTTTTGAGATTGAAACACGACTGAAACAAGAAATGAAAATCCCCGTCTTTCACGACGACCAACACGGAACCGCCATTATCTCAGGCGCAGCCCTGCTGAACGCTTGTGATATCACTGGACGAAAAATGTCCGATCTTCAAATTGTGATGAATGGTGCAGGAGCGGCCTCGATCTCTTGTGCAAAAATATTTATCTCTCTTGGAGTCAAACGGGAAAATATTTTGATGTGTGACTCAAACGGAGTCATCTATGAAGGCCGCAAAGAGGGCATGAATAAATATAAGGAATTCTTCGCCGTCCCAACCAAAAAACGCACCCTAACTGAAGCCCTTGTTGGCGCGGATGTCTTCATCGGTCTCAGCGTTGCTGGAGCTTTGACTCCCGAGATGATCATGCCCATGGCAAAAAATCCGATCATCTTTGCTATGGCCAATCCTGATCCTGAAATTGATCCCGCAAAAGCACGAGCTGCAAGACCTGATGCTATTCTGGCTACTGGCCGCAGTGATTACCCCAACCAAGTGAACAACGTTCTGGGATTCCCCTCTATTTTCAGAGGTGCTCTGGACACACGTTCAACTCAAATCAATGAGGAAATGAAACTGGCTGCTGTCCACGCCTTAGCTCGCTTGGCCCGAGAAGATGTGCCTGATCGTGTTTCAGCCGCTTACGGTGGAAAAAGTTTTAAATATGGACGAGAGTATTTGATTCCCAAACCATTTGATCCGCGGGTTTTATTGTGGGTTGCCCCTGCTGTTGCAAAGGCAGCCATGGATACTGGGGTAGCAACAAAAAGGATTGAGGATTTTGATCTTTACAAAGACAGACTAGAATCCATTCAGGGACCCACAAAGGTTTTCATTCGCTCCGCGATTCATAAAGTTCACTCTAATATTGCAGGGGACAACGGGGAACTTCCTAAAATTGTTTTCCCAGAAGGGGCAAGTACAAAAATTCTCAAAGCAATCCGCACCCTTGTGGATGAGAAAATCTGTCACCCTATTTTAATCGGGTACCCCGACCGCGTAAAAGAAAAAATTAAGTCTCTTGAATTGCGCGAACTCGAAGATGTTGAAATTATTCAACCCTCAACTCATCCTAAATTCAAAGAATACGCTAACCTTTTACTTCAAAAAAGGTGTCGTAAGGGTGTGAATATGGCCGAGGCTGAAAGGCTCATGCTTGATCCTAACTATTTTGCGGCCATGATGGTCGAGGTTGGTGACGCTGACGGCATGGTCAACGGTGCCACCCAAAACTATGCTGATGCTGTCCGTCCTATTCTTCAATCAATCGGCTTATCTCGAGATGGAGTTCCATCTGGTCTGAACTTCATGCTTCTGGAAGATCGATTGGTTCTGATGGCTGATACAACCGTGAATTTAAACCCCACTTCAGAACAATTAGCCACTATCGCCCTTCAGGCCTCACGAGTTTTGGAGTATTTTGGTATTGAGCCGCGAATTGCCATGCTCTCTTTCTCAAACTTCACTGGAAAAGAGGGAACTCCGGCCAAAATGAAAAAAGCCGCTCAAATCGTCAAAGCGAAGCGCCCAGACTTAATTGTCGACGGAGATATGCAGGCTGACACCGCTGTTAACCCAGATATTTTAAATCGCATTTTTCCCTTTTGCGAATTGAAAGAAGGTGCTAATATACTCATATTCCCTAACCTTGAGAGCAGCAACATTAGTTACAAATTGCTCCAACAACTGGGAAAAGGAGAGGTTATCGGACCCTTTTTGATGGGCATTCGAAGATCTGCCAACGTTCTGCAAAGAACGACGACCATTGATGGTATCGTTCAATGTGTCACTCTGACTGTTCTTGAAGCACAATATTTAAAAGCACGCCGAAAAGGGAGAACAACATAAATTGAATAAGGCCCAAATTAAGCCTTCTGATCGCGCGATTGTTGTTGGAGTGGGACTCAAAACTGAGCCCCTCTCAGAAGTAAAAGAAAATCTTTTTGAACTTGAAGAGCTCGTCGGTGCTGCTCGCGGTGAAGTTGTCGGCACCTTAATCCAAATACTCCCCCAATGGAACCCTTCAACCCTGATTGGGTCCGGCAAAGTCGATGAAATCAAAGAAATGGTTCAAAGCTCTCAGGCCAATCTAGTTGTTGTTGACCATCAGCTTTCAGGAGTGCAAGCCCGAAACCTGGAGCAACAAATTGGATGTAAAGTTTTAGACCGCAACCAATTAATTTTAGATATCTTTGCCCAACGCGCTCAAACTCACGAGGGAAAGCTTCAAGTTGAATTGGCACAGCTGCTCGATCAATTACCCCGCATGGTGGATGCCTGGATGGGATCTCTTTCTCGACAAGGTGGTGGTATCGGAACCCGGGGCCCTGGAGAGACAGCTCTTGAAAGTGACCGCCGTCGCATTCGCGAGAAAGTTCAACTCATCAAGAAAAAATTAGAAATTGTTAGAAAAAATCGAGCCCAACACCGAAGCTCTCGTCGTCGACATGAAATTCCAAGCTTTGCTCTGATTGGATACACGAACACTGGGAAAAGCTCTCTCCTTAATCGCCTAACAGGAGCTCAAGTCCTGGCGAAGAATCAGGTTTTTGCCACTTTGGACCCAACAACCCGAAAAGTTTTTCTTCAAGACGGGCCACCGGCTGTTGTCACAGATACGGTGGGATTTATCCGAAAGTTGCCAACACAATTAATTGAAGCTTTTAAAGCAACGCTTGAAGAAAGCGGTGAAGCTGATGTGCTTCTTCACGTCGTTGATCTTTCATCACCAAATATGCAGCGACAAATGGAAGTTGTGGACCAGCTGATTCAGGATTTTGGCTGGAGTGATAAAAAAATTATTCACGTGTTTAATAAAGTCGACGTAGCTCCCCTTGAAAGACAATTTCAAGTCAAAGCCTACCCACGGGTTTTTATATCAGCTCTGACAGGTCAAGGTATGGAGCAACTCAAAAAACTGATGATTGATTCCATCAGCGAGGTGCAATCTGATGTGGAACTTTATTTTCCAAAAGCAGAAGAATATAAAATTTATGATCTTTCTCGAGATTCAAAAATCTTAAGCCAAGAGCCCGGAACTGAGGGCACCGTCTGCCACGCCCAACTGACGACAGGGCAAATCGCAAAGTGGCGAGATTACCTGATTAAATAATATACTGCGCCACATTCAGAAAAGTGAGCGGGTATGTTTTAAGAGGCTTTTTTGGATTGTTGGCACTCGCGCACAATGGCCGATGGGATATCCATCAAGGGCAATTGTTCCTGGTGGGCACCCAATTCAACAGCTGATCTCGGCATTCCATAAACAACACAAGAAGCTGCATCTTGAGCAATTGTCCAAGCACCCTTGTTTTTTAATTTCAACAATCCCCGAGCCCCATCAGACCCCATTCCCGTCAGAATTACTCCTACCATATTGGGTGGAGCTAACTCAGCTATGGACTCAAAAAGAAAATCAACACTGGGACGATGACGATTGTAAGCAGGATCATCTGTCACGCGCACACAATATCCACCTTTACCATCTTTCGCCATTTTCATCTGTCGACCGCCGGGAGCAATCAACACACACCCAGGTTTTACTGGATCCATGTCTGAGGCTTCTTTCACTTCGAACTTACAAAGTCCATTTAATCTTGTCGCTAGAGCTGCAGAAAAAACAGCCGGAATATGCTGGACGATCAGTATAGGTGGAATCTCTGCCGGTAACTGAGTCAGTAAATCTTTTAAGGCCTCTGTTCCACCCGTTGAAGAACCAATAGCCACAATATAAGATTGATCAATTGGACCATTGGATACTTTAGCTGCTTGTTTTCTATCTTGAGGCTTCACATGGGCGAGAGAGGCCGTTTTAATTCTCTCAACAATCTCAGGTCCTTTTCTTTTGATTTCATCCATACTCGGTTTTTGAATGTAATCCACAGCCCCAATCTCAAGAGCATTCAGAACATAGGGCCCATCATCTTTACTGAGTGCCGAAATCATCACCGTAGGAATATGGTACTTCGGATGAATTTTGGCCAAGAGCTGAACCCCATCCATACCTGGCATATGAATATCCAAGGTAATCACATCGACTTTATTTTTTAATAGAAACTCATCAGCCTTCAATGGATCTTCAATTTCACCAATCACTTCAACATCTGGATCTTGAGAACAAATCAATTTCAAAACATTTCGAATTGTTTTTGAGTCATCAATAATCAGAACTTTAACTTTTCCAGTACGGACAAGTTCTTTTGCTGAAGCTTCTTTCGCTTCAACAACGGGAGCCGCAACAGGTTTTGACGAGATTTCTTTTTTGGGAACATCCTCTGTCTTACTCACCTTCAGATGATGCCCCTTCATATCATGTGTTAGGTGTAACGAAATTCCATCCGGTTTATTTGTCATAGCATAAGGGTCTAGATTGCCTCTTTAGGGCGCCAAATTGGCGCATTGGAGAGGAAGATGACAGGGTTAAAAGTAAAAAGATATAGT
>BOLD01000010.1 GCA_016861345.1 Oligoflexia bacterium | reverse complement strand
CGACGCTCTTCCGATCTCTTCACATGTGCTTCTTTTAATTTTGCTTCTGCTTGGGGCTTTAAAGTTTTTGAAAGCTTTGTCATTTCGCCGCTCACCTTTGCGATCTCTTCAGAAAGGGCAGCAACTCCTTTTGGACCACGAATATCTTGAACTAGTTTTTTGATATCGAGAGTGTAAGCCATTTGGCCTCCTTGAATGTTGAAATCCTTATAGCTCAATTTACTCTCTCTGAGAAGTCCCATCTGGCGGCTATGGGTAAATTTAACAGTCTGGTGTCAAAATTTGGTCTTGCTTGGGAGAATTATCGAGTAAAAGCTCGCTTAAAGGGTGAATCGGAAATCCTTAATGAGCATTCCGGGACACTTTTTCCCTCCGAGAGCACGGCGGTGATAGGTGTCAATGGCTGGGTCAATTTTAGTTTCCAGTGTGAGAGCCTCTAATTCAGATCCGAAAGCTCGAAACAGGGATTCATCAAACCTGAGATCTCTTATGGGGCCTTTGATTTGCCCCTTTTCAACCCACACACAGGCGTAACGGGTCATTCCCGTCAATCTGGCATTTTGAAAGTCGCTCCAGTTTAGGTAATGCAAGTTTGAAATGTAGAGCCCTGTATCAAGGGCTCTCAGGGCTTCAGATTCGGGCAAGTTTCCACCCAAGATCTCTGGGCTGCGCAGGTATTCCCCGCCCCACATGTTGTAATCAGCTCCATTGCTGGTAACAGAGTATTCCTTTGCAGATCTGGCAGAGATGAGAAAGTTTTTCATTCGCCCATTTTCGATAATAGTTAATTCAGAGGGAGCGATCTCACCTGAACTATTAAACCGGGGGCAGAGTCCCAGTTGAAAATTTTCTTTTAAAGTAAACAAAGGTGAAAGCTGCACTTCGTTGTTGGCAATTTTTTGAAAAGCCGAGGTCCCTTTTTTGTAAGAATCGAAGCTCACTGCTCCCCATGAAAACATCCCCATTATCTCAGCCACGGCGGCGGGAGCAAGAAAGCAACGATGACTGCCTTTGGGGACTTCGATGGTTGGAAGTTTCATTGTCTCTAACATCAACTTTGAAGTTTCAAGCTGAGATAAGAACTCTTTTGTTGAGAAATCGCGATTGGCGTAACAACCTTTAACTGCTTTGTTCTCGCCCGAGACATTCTTTGTAAATAACGAGTAATCAACAAAAAAACTTTCTGTTGAGAACCAGTGTCGTTGTCCCAGTGAATTGGCAGAAGCTCGAATCATCGGGCCCGTGGCAGCTAAACCTGTGAAGTCACTACCCTGCGTGTGCTGGCAGAGGTCGTTGATGAACTCTTCAAGGGGCGGCAGCTGTCCTGAAAATTTTTGATCAGTCGATTCGTGAAGCTGCAGGGGTGAAAGATAAGGATCGGGCGGCAGGCTTTCGCATTCGCTGCGGGCATGATTAAGAATGTGTGATAATTTGTCCTTGTCGTTTTGAAAATGGCCCGTGAGATTTGATCCTATAGAAATCTTTCGATGATTTTTTTGTAAGACTAGTTCGATTTCTTTTTGGTTCACATAGGTGGATTGTCGAACTTGCGAGTTATTTAATCTTAAATAACTCTGGTCTTCAGTCTGAAGATAGAGCGAAGCTTCTTCTTGAGCCTGCAGCTGAGAAAAAAGATGCTGAGACAGTTGGTCATAATATGATTCAATTTGCTCCACGTGCTGATATTTAATTGAGACAGGACACTTTGTCACCAGAGAACCTGGACCCAGGTCCCGTGTCTAGGTTTGAGACATTTCACAGGGGGGAATTGCCCTAAGTCGCAGATAAATCTATAATAAAATGTGGCAAATAAGAGAGAAAAACCTCCATTTTCACGGCGGGACTTTTTAAAAAGTTCAGCCTCCCTTTCTTTGGCGACAGCCATCGCCGGAATTCATGAAAAAGCTCAAGCTGGTTTTTACAACATGGGTGCTTTTTGGAAGGGCACATCATCCGCTCAGGCTGCGACGATTGGGAGCAGTTTAAGGTTTCGCAGTAGTGCGACAGCAAGTTTAAATAAAGCGTTTGTAACTGCAACGAACCGCCGAAAGTTTACTTGGTCAGCCTGGGTCAAAAAGGCCTCGTTGGGGTTAACTCAGGGATTGTTTGATGCTTACTATGATGGGTCTAATTTTGCCACATTTCAATTTACGACAACAGACACTCTCCAGGCCTACGTCATAGATGGAGGTATAGATTATAGCCGTGAGACGGTTCAGGTTTTTAGGGATATTTCAAGTTGGATGCATATTGTTTTTGTCTATGACTCAGATAACGCGACTGCAGCAGATCGACTGATTTTCTATGTTAATGGAATACGAGTGACATCGACAACTGATAGCTATGGAACCATACCACAAAATTATAGTTCGATTTTTAATACGACATATACTCACTACATCGCTCGCCGTCTAGATAACAATAAGTGTTTTGACGGATATCTTTCGCAAGTCTGCCTTGTTGATGGCCAAGCCTTTGCTCCCAGCATTTTTGGTGGGACGCATTCGACAACTGGTGAATGGAAGCCGCTGACCTCTTCCCAAATTCGGACAAATGTGACAGCTGGTGGAGGTTGGGGCAATAACGGCGTGATGTTGTTATTTAACGATGCGACCTCAACAACAACTCTTGGCTATGATCGAAAAACTTCTGACTCAGGAACTGGAAATAATTGGACTGCGACAAATATCAGTGTCACTGCTGGCCCAACTTACGATGTGATGGTGGATTCACCATCAAATGGGACAAGTGGAACACGGCCTGCGGGGAATTACTGTGTGTTAAGTCCATTAAAATATGCGGGAGTTGTTCCCATAAAGGGAAATCTTGAATGTGGGTACACGGGTGCTGCAATTAACGAGACTGTTGGAACAATGGCACTACCAACAAGTGGGAATGTTGTTTATTGGGAAATTCCTTTTGCCGCATCTGGCGGGAACTCGTCATGTTTTGGTGTTATCAGGGGTGACATCGCTCTAACAAATTCGGGAACCTTTACAAGTCACTGTGGAACCGGTCGGTGGACCTTCGAGATAAATAATATTGGAAACTATCGATTCTATAATGAGTCAACTTCAGCAACAAATATGACTGGCGGGTCCACTCCAACAGCGGGAACATCTGTGCTGTGTTTGGCATACAATCCTGTATCTCGAGGTCTTTGGTGTGGATATTCTGTATCCGGAACGGGAGCAATTACTTGGTACTCTTCCGGTGATCCCACAACAGATTCAAATCCGCTTGTCACTTTGCCCTCTGGTTATGATTTATTTCCATTCCGTGGAGCAAACGACGTTTCTGGAAATTACATAAACTTTGGCCAAGGCGGATTTTTATTAAGCTGTCCCACTACGTTTCGAGCGCTTTGCACAGCCAATTTGCCAGAACCTACAATTCTAAAACCATCTCAGCATTTTGATGTGCTGACCTACACGGGTACGGGTGGAGTGAAGCATGTTGGGCAAAGTGGTTCAATACCGTATTCAGGAATTCCATCAACAAGTTTTCCGTTCGCGGTGAATAATTCACTTCGACTTCGAGCAAGTGCAACGGCGTATTTATCGCGCGCAGGTTTCTCTGCAGATCGCACCAAACAAACACTATCGTTATGGGTCAAGCGTGGACGAATTGGCGTTCAGCAGCCCATAAGAACTGCCTATTTAGCTGCATCAGCCTACGATCGAATTGAATTTACGTCTACAGATACAATAAGGTTTCATCATGTTTCATCAAGTATAACCTATATTGATGTGGCAACATCTATTGTCTTCCGCGATCCCAGTGCCTGGTATCATTTGGTATTTCAAATGGATGGAGCTCAATCAAGCGGCAGTCGTTGGAAAATCTGGGTGAATGGTGTTCAGGTGACCTTCAGCGGAACTGACAACACCAATAGTGTACTCTTCGGTGATGGACCCTCTTCAAATAGATTTTTTTATGATCAGCAGAGCGGTGCATATTACGATGGCTATGTGGCAGAGTTACACTTCATAGAAGGCTCAATTGTGTCAGCAGCTTCATTTGGCCAAATCGAGTCCACAACTGGCACTTGGGTTCCAAAACAGTACACGGGTGGCAATTATGGAACGAATGGATTTTATCTGCCATTCAGTGATACGAGCCAGTTAACCTCAGGATCAAATGTAGGAATTGGAAAAGATTTCTCAGGTAATACGAATTACTGGAATACGAATAATATTTCACTCACTGCGGGAGTGACTTACGATGCGATGATTGATTCACCAACAAATGCGGCAAGTGGGACTCAGCCGGTGGGGAATTATTGTGCATTAAATCCTTTAGATATGGCAGCAAGTGTGACACTTTCAAATGCCAACTTAAGACAAGCGCATCCTCAAAGCGGTTTTGGTGCTTGTAGTACAGCCCTTGTTAAATCCGGGAAGTGGTATTGGGAAGTCACCTTCGTCTCTTACGGCTCAGGGAATGCTCTTATTTTAGGAATTGTTCGAGGAGACTCTTTACCGAATACGAACATGTTCGCCGCCGGTGGGGGAGTGGGTTACTATTCTAACGGGAATAAATACATTGATGGAACTTTGTCAGCCTATGGGGCAACTTATGCTCCGAATGATGTGATCGGCTTTGCGCTTGATGTGGATGCAGGAACCCTTGAGTGTTTTAAACAAACAGGTGGAAGTGGTGCTTTTGCTTCTCAGGGAGTCATAACCTTGCCATCAACGACTTCGGGTTGGAAAACTTTAGGAATTAATGGATCTTCAACTTATGGAGCGATGACGACAGAGTGGAACTTTGGTCAGCGACCTTTTAATAACTCTAGTGTTCCTGCTAGCTACAAAACAATCTGCACAGCAAATCTTCCCGCTCCATCTTCATCGCTGTGGACCCCTGATCTGGTGTGGATTAAAGATCGGACAACGGCGAATAATCATGCGATTGCAGATACTGTTCGCGGAGCGTTTAGTATGCAGGCTTCAAATGCATACGCCGTTGACTCTGTGACTACTCAGGCGGTTCAAAGATTTTATCCTGGAGGATTTACTGTCGGTAATGATGTCACAACAGGAACAAACAATGATAACTATGTGGCTTGGATGTGGCGAGCTGGTGGTCCTGCGGTCACGAATTCATCAGGTTCCATTTCATCATTGGTTTCAGGTAATGCGACTGGTGGATTTTCCATCGTCAGTTATGTGGGAACTGGGGCAAACGGGACGGTGGGGCATGGTTTGGGTACAGCACCGAAAATGGTGATCGTCAAGGCAAGGGATGTGGCTAACCAATCTTGGAATGTTTACCATGCGAGCTTAACATCAGCGGCCTATCGACTGCTGCTTGATGGGACTGGGGGCGAATCGAGCACTCCAACATCCTGGAATAGCACAGCTCCGACATCCTCTGTATTTTCTGTAGGAACGGCGACGAGCACGAATGGAAATGGCACAAATTTCATTGCCTACTGCTTTGCAGAGATCCCTGGCTTCTCAAAAATCGGCTCCTACACCGGAAACAGTTCTGCTGATGGCCCCTTTGTTTGGTGTGGATTTCGACCTAAATTCATCATGATTAAAGAGACAACTCTGAGTACAGGTCATTGGTTCGTTTTTGATTCAATCAGAAATACCTATAACGTCATGACCGCCACAATAAGATTATCATCGTCGTTGGGTGAGGAGGTTGGAACAAATGCAGTTGATATACTATCCTCAGGTTTTAAGCTTCGACACGATGGAACTGTTTATTCAATTAATCGATCACAGTCTTACATCTTCATCGCCTTCGCGGAAATGCCATTTAAATATGCGAATGCAAGGTAAAAGGATTTTATGACGAGCAAAGGCCAGAGTTCAAAAATATCACGTCGAGACTTTCTCAAAAGTTCGGCGTCGCTATCTTTGGCGACAGCCATCGCCGGAATTCATGAAAAAGCCCAAGCTGGTTTTTATAACATGGGTGCTTTTTGGAAGGGCACATCATCCGCTCAAGCTGCGACGGTTGGGAATAGTTTGCGGTTTCGTTTAAGTGCCAGTGCATACTTATCAAGAACATTTGGTGCTCCGACGAATCAAAGTAAGTGGACGTTGAGCACTTGGATCAAGCGTGGTAATTTGTCAGACTCTGGGTCGATTTTGGGTTGGTACTCGGGGGCAACAAATTTCTGTTACCTTGAGTTTAACTATGGCACACCAGGACGGTTCACTTTTTATTGGTACAACGGTGGGACTGTGGCTGCAGTTGAAACGGCAGCTTTCTATCGTGATCCTTCATCTTGGTTTCATCTCGTTGTCCAGGTGGATATTGCACAGGGAACTCCTGAAAACCGAATTTTGATTTATGTTAACGGCACACCAGTAACGTCGTTTAACACAGCCACTTATCCATCATCGGCGCCACCGCTTAATCAATCAGGCAATGTTCATAACATTGGTGGATTAAATAATGCTGGAGCATTTGATGGATACATGATGCAATATTGTTTCGTCGATGGCCTTGCATTGACACCGGATAAATTTGGAGCGGCAGACTCGACGACAGGAGAATGGAAGCCATTATCAAGTGCGCAAATTCGCACCAATGTAGTTACGGCAGGAGGTTGGGGTAGCAATGGATTTATGTTGCTCTTCAATGATGCAACCTCAACAACAACTCTTGGTTATGATCGAAAGACTTCTGATGCGGGCACAGGGAATGATTGGACGCCGACGAATATTAGCGTCACTGCGGGTCCGACTTACGATGTGATGGTGGATTCTCCATCAAATGGATCTAGCGGGACTAGGCCTGCGGGGAATTACTGTGTGTTGAATCCATTGAGTAAGGGCACTTATGTTACCGTTTCTGACGGCAATCTTCTTGCGACATTTACTAGTGGTTCGGTTGCTTCGCGGATTGGATCATCAATAGCAGTGTCCTCGGGCAAGTGGTATTGGGAGGCCACGGTTGTTGCCAGAAATAATCCCACTTATCCCAATGTTGGCATTGTGCCTGTCTCAACCGATTTAACCGGAAGCGCATCAATTGATTTATCTGGAACGAGCGGAGCCTTCTGTATTCGCGGTGATGGTACAAATCAACTAGGTGCGGGATATGGATCAGCACTGTCAGCAGGGATGGTGCTTGGATTTGCTCTTGATTTTAATGCGGGGACACTTGTTGTCTACGAGAACAATACAAGTCAGGGTACTCTTGCTTCAGGCTTGTCGGGAAGCTATGTGCCTGCAGGCGGATCTTACAATGGCTCCAACATTCAGTTTAACTTTGGTCAGATCCCATTTCAAAATACATCAACTTGGACGACACTTCAGGGATCGGGATTCAAAGCAATCTGCACTTCAAACTTACCAGATCCTACAATCTCAAAACCATCTCAACATTTTGATGTACTGACTTACACGGGTACTGGCGGAGTCAAACACGTGGGACAAAGTGGAGCGGCTCCTAGTTTTGGTATTCCTTCCACCAGCTTTCCATTTGCAGTGGATAATTCACTTCGACTTCGAGCAAGTGCAACGGCGTATTTGAGTCGTACTTTTGGAGCGACAGGAAATCGTCGAGCCTGGACTTTTAGTTGCTGGGTGAAGCGCAGTACGACAGACAATTCGTGTATTTTTTCGGGAGCAATTTCTGGTCCGACATCACATGATTCGTTGATGTTTTACGGTAACAAACTCATGTTTTGTATTTCCAATAGTGGTGGAGGATCTCACGCCGGCCAGATCAACTCGCAAAGATCATTTCTGGATACAAGTAAGTGGATGCATATTCTTTGTGTATTTGATTCTGCAAATGCCACTGGTTCAGAGCGAATGAGACTTTACGTCGATGGACAACAGTTGGCAGTGGCGATCAGTCCTGAGCTGTCTTTGAACTTTGACGCTTTCTATTTTAACAATGCAAGTGCGCACAATATCGGAAGGCTTGGGACATCATATTACTTTGACGGCTACATTGCCGAAGTTCATTTTATTGATGGCCAGACTTTAACTCCATCCAGTTTTGGTCAAACAGAGTCCACAACCGGAACCTGGGTGCCGAAGCAATATTCAGGGACGTATGGAACGAACGGATTTTATCTGCCCTTCAGTGATACGAGTCAGTTAACCTCGGGATCAAATGTAGGAATTGGAAAAGATTTTTCAGGTAATACGAATTACTGGAATACGAATAATATTTCACTCACTGCGGGAGTGACTTACGATGCGATGATTGATTCACCAACAAATGCAGCAAGCGGAACCCGACCAGTGGGGAATTATGCGACGTTGAATCCCTTAAGTGATTCCGGTGGAACAACATTCAGAGCAGGAAACTTAGAGTTCACCGGCGGAGCAAACAGCTTCTATGCAACAATGTATGTTACATCAGGAAAGTTTTATTTTGAGGGCAAGATTACTCAACTCATTACAAATACATCAACGACTGGAATTGGTATTGTCAATATCAGTGATGGGACCGATGCTCGATATATTCGAAGTCGGACACCAGATCTAGCTGCTAAAGTATCAAGCGCTGCAGAGTCCACAGGTTATTCTTATTGGGTAAGTAATGATGTTGTTGGAGTTGCATTTGATATCGATAACAATAATTTTAGCATTTACATAAACAATACACTTATTGCTTCGGCATCAGGTACGGCAGCACTTTCTGGGAAAACATGGATTCCGCAATTTCAAACACAGAGTGCTGCGACTCCTCCAATTTGGCAAGTTAACTTTGGTCAGAGGCCTTTTCAAAATACAACGGTATGGACAACCTTGAGTGGGTCGGGATACAAAACACTCTGCACAGCAAATCTTCCCGCTCCATCTTCATCGCTGTGGACCCCTGATCTGGTGTGGATTAAAGATCGGACAACGGCGAATAATTACGCGATTGCTGATAGTGTGCGGGGAGCATTTGGGATGTTGGCCTCAAATACGACAAATGCTGAGGCATCGACAACTCAGGCGATTCAGCGATTTTATCCTGGTGGATTTACTGTGGGTAATGATGTCACAACGGGAACAAACAATGATAACTATGTGGCATGGATGTGGAAGGCGGGGGGAGTTGCGAGTACGAATACAGCAGGCCAACTGACATCTCAGGTCAGTGTGAATGCAACTGCTGGATTTTCTATCGTTGGATGGCGCGCAGATGGAACCGTCAAAACTGTTGGTCACGGACTAGGCGCTGTGCCTGCTATGATTATGGCAAAGGATCGAGAAACTGCAGGAACAAATTGGGTTATAGGCCATCAGAATTTGAATGCCACATCACCATGGAATTACATGTTGAATTATACAACAACTGCAGCAACATTGTCCGCCGGCGGATGGAACAATACGGCTCCGACCTCAACCGTTTTTACTGCAGGATCTTCAATATATAACAGTGGGAAAAACTATGTTGCCTACTGCTTTGCAGAGATTCCTGGATTTTCAAAATTTGGAACCTATACGGGAAATGGAGTCGCGGATGGCCCCTTTGTGTGGTGTGGATTCAGACCAAGATGGATTTTGGTAAAGCGTTTTGAGGGTGGAACTGAGGTTTGGGGAATTTTTGATACAGCTCGAGATGCCTTCAATGTCGGCAATAAGCGCCTTTATCCCAACAATCCAGATGTGGAGTATTCAACTGGAGATTGGCTTGATGTTACTGCCAATGGATTTAAGATACGAGGAACCGCATTTAATACCTCAACGGGCATCTATCTTTTCGCTGCGCTCGCGGAAATGCCATTTAAATATGCGAATGCAAGATAAAGTAATCCTACTCTCCGCCAAAAATTTCGATATCAGAGAATAAGCAGGGGGGCGAGGCGTGGCCCACGCGGATCATTTGGCTGGGTTCACCTTTCCCGCAATAGGGTGAGCCAAAAATTTCAAATTCTTCTTTTGTGCCCACAGCTTTCAGTTTGTTCCAGAAGGGAACCGTGACTCCGCGGTAGTTGGGATTTTTTAGTGTCTTGGTGATTTTTCCATTCTCGACCATTTGAGCGTATTCGCAGCCAAATTGAAACTTGTTTCGATAGTCATCTATGGACCATGAGATATTGGATTTCATCAGGACACCTTTCTCAATTTGAGAAATCATGTCTTTCAGCGGAGTTGTTCCGGGCTCGAGATTCAGATTCGCCATACGGTCAATAGGAGCTCGATTCCAGTTTGCTGAGCGAAAGTTGGCAACACCTGATAGGTTTGATCTGGATTGGCTTTCAAGGCCCCCAAGGCCACGAAGAAGCTTTCCCTCTTGAATGAGATACTCTCTTTGCGCAGGCATTCCACTTTCATCAAAGGCGTAAGAGGCATATTGTCCTGAGACAGTCGGATCAAAAGTCACATTCATTAAACTTGAGCCGTACTGAAGACTTCCAAAATCAGTTGGTTTAATAAAACTCCAGCCGGCGTAATTTCTCTCATCTCCAAGAATGCGATCCAGTTCCAGAGGATGACCGATGGATTCATGAATTTGAAGTAGCATTTGATCTGGAGCAAGGATCAAATCAAAAGTTCCCGTGGGGCAGTTCTCTGCCTTCAATAGTTCAAGAGCTTCTCTTCCCGTTTGCTCGCAAAGTTGAAATAAATTTTCTTTATCAAAAATTTCAATCCCTGATTGATAGGATCTGGCCACTTGCCCATTGAGAGATCGCCGCTGAGTGTGACCGCCTTCGACCGCAACCACTTGAAAATTGTGATTCGTCAGAAGAAATTTTTGGTCAATATTGGCTCCGCTGGAATTGATGTATTGAATCAGTGTTTCATTCAGTATGGCATCGGCTTGAGCTGAAACAATTTGATCAGAAACTTTTAAGTGTCTGGTGGTTTGAATGAGAAGGTCAGAAAACTCGCCTAAGCTCATTTTGTCAAAGGACAATTTTGATGGACTTTTGTACTTTCCCTGAGAAGATGGTCGAACTCTTTGGTCAAAGAGAAAGCTCTTGTGTGGGGCGGTTGATTTTGCCAATTGAACAGCTTGATGAGCGGCTTTGAGAATGCCCTCGTTTGTCAGATCACTTGTTCCCGCGTAGGCAATTTGACCGTTGATCATGGCCTCGATCATGACTCCGCTATTGACAACGATTGATTGAGATTTTGATTTTTCATTCTGAAAAGATCGGTACTGATCAATTTCTTCGTGAAAGCGAATGCCCATCCAATCACCAAGAGAGTGAATGCTTTTGTAGGCCTTTTCGATATCAAAATATGTAGCAAAGGGAAGATCTAGAGTTGACATTCTAGTTTGGTAGCATGGCCTACCATCTTTGTCACCTGTCTAAGAGTTTGACACTCTTAAGTAGGTCAAAATGGCCAAATTCCATTGGAGCGGGCGGGGTGCAGGCCTGACTTCTGCAGTCTATTTTTGGATATGCTCGCTATGGCTCGTGTTCTGATTTTGGCTCTACTTATTTTTTCGACTTCACTCTGGAGTGGACGGGCTTTGCTTTATGCTCAATCACAGACCCCACCAGAACTCTATTTGTCCTACGAACAGCGTTTAGTTTTAAGCTACCTTTTGCTCGGGGCGGGTGAGTCCCAAGAAGTCAAAAATTCTGTTTATGAGCGAATGAATCGCCAATTGACAAAAGTCTTTAACCAAGAGGTGAAAACAAAAGAAGTTCAAACCTTTGAAGAATTTTTATCTCTATACAGGGGAGAGTGGCCAAACTCTTACAGTCTTGAGTCCGATCTGCAACTGATCGAAAAGAGCGCGGTTCGGCCCCAGTGCCATATCCAATCAAGAGACCAGGTTTTAAATCAGCGTATCGAGAAGTTTATTGAGGACCAAAATCAGCGATTAAGCGAAAAATATCAGAATTTAAATTTGGATTTAAACCAAGAGCTTTTAATGAAGATGGCACTGCCATTGTTGACCTCAGACGAGGCTCGCCGTCAAGCAGCTATGGAAGCTTTTTCGAAAACAGAAAATTTGATGGCTCAAGAATTTGAAAAAATCAAAACAATTGCCGATCAGGTTTCTATTCACTCCTCAGCTGCGAGTACAGAGAAAAGCTCGATTCAAACCTTTATGTCTCTTGTCCTGACGAATTATTTTGGAAGGGTCAGTATCAAAACAAGAAAACAGATCATGAGCCAGTTTATTGGGGAAAATTTAGAGGCTGATTCTCACCAGCGGTTTGAAATCATGGTGATGAATGCAGGACCCCAATTTCAAAAGTTACTTCAAATTGTTGCTCGTGAAGCTGGATTCGGACCTCAGATGCTCACATTATTTAAAAAACTTGAGTCCAAAGTCAGACCTATACCCCCAGCTCTTGTGAGAGATCTATTTGAGTCAGAAAGATTGATTTATAATTGGACCTCTTATGACCTCAAGCCCCTTGGCGTGGGAACGATGGCTCAAGTTCATGTTGGTCAACTGAGAACTCAAATGGGTAAACGAGATGTCGTGATTCGGTTTTTAAAACCAGAAATTGAAACGCGAGTAGAAGAGGATAAAATTATATTAGGTGAGCTTGCTCCCCTGATTGACTCAAATCCCGAGCTTCGAAGATCTGGATTTCCGAGAATTGAACCCTTAGTTGAAGACCTGACAAAGACCGTAACAGATGAGCTAAATTTAAAAAAGACCATTGAACATCAAGTACAAGGACGAAATTTCTATCAGAAAGAAGTTCAATTTAAGGGTCTCACTTACATTACAGATCTTCATTTATCAGTTCCTGAGGTTATTGTTGTGGATAAAAAATCTGTGCTGATGGTGCAGGAATTAGTAGAAGGGAAAAAGCTAGATCACGTTTATGAAGACTGGGTTGAAGTCATTCCGGATGTAAAGAAACTTGTTATTGAGGAGCTAGCTCGGACATGGCTAGATGAACTGGCATTTAAGTCGGGATTTTTCCACTCAGATTTGCATCAAGGAAATTTTTTAGTCGACATCACTGCGGATCGCATTAAGGTCAATATCCTTGATTTTGGAATGGGTGGGTACATTTCAAAAGAGATGCAGAAAAATTTCCTTTTGTTGGCTTCTGGAGTTGAAATACTGAATGCCAAAATGATCACAGAATCTTTGTGGGCAATGAGCTCTCGTTCAAATAACATGATTAGTAAGAATCAGCTTGAGAGGGCCGTGCAGGCTAAGATTTCAGAGCTCAATTTTTATGATCAAAATCTATCTTTGGATAAGTGGGCAAGTTGGGCGATCAACGAGGGGCTTCGTTACCCATCGGAATTTATCGGCGTGAATCGAGGGATAGTCATTCTCGAAAAATTATTAAAGGATGCCGGAAGTTCGCTGACAATTTCACAGTTAGGAAAAAGGCTAGCACTCTTACACTTTCGATCAACATTAAAGGACTTAGTATCTACAGGAGTTGTCAGTGTCCGAGATTTTGCGAAATTGGGTATGACAGTGCTTGATTCAAATCCTCAAAAGTTAAAGAAAGATGCGACTGACATTGTTCGAGGCTTAAGATGTGAAGTTGTATTCACGGTAAGGTAGGTTATGAAGAGAGAACAATTTTTAAATAACATATGGAAACGATATCCGGCGATGCCGCCACGGCCAGTCGCTTGGGGACGTTTACTTGAAGTTATTGATGATCAGCTTGTTCTTGAATCTGGATTGAAAATGAATATGTCTCAGGATCTTGTTGGCGTTCTACGAACTGGAGATGTTATTGCAGTAACTGAAGCGTCACCTGGACAGCAGGAAATTCATCTCTTGGCGCCGCAGATTGAGCCAGTAAGTCACATCTCATCATCTCCTGAGATTCAAATTCGTTTTTCTGATTATTTGGAGGGAATTCGAAAGTATTTTAAGAGTCAGGATTTCATCGAATCCTTCACTCCAACTTTGGTTGAATGCCCAGGCACGGAGCCTTTCTTGGATTATTTCTCCACAGAGTTTACTGTTGGGAAATTTCACAAGAAAATGTATTTGCCAACAAGTCCAGAACTTCATTTAAAAAAATTATTAGCTTCAGGGTATTCTCGAATTTTTGAAATCAAAAATTGTTTCCGCAATGGCGAGGCCGGTACTCATCATGAGCCAGAATTCATGATGCTTGAGTGGTATCGCAGTTATTCTACACTTGAACAAATTCAATTTGATCTTCAGTCATTGATATCGGCTCTTTCAGGAAGATCAGTGCAATTTCATGTAACAACTATGGCCGATCAATTTCGCGAAAAGTTGGGATTTAATTTAACTCCCGAAACCACTCAAAAAGAGTTTTATACGCTTTTAAGATCAAAAGGACAAATTGTTTCAGAGGATGAATCCCTTGACGACCTCTTTGCCCGTCTCGTTGTTGATTATATCGAACCCGGTCTTGATCAAAATATTCCAACGATCATTACTCATTATCCTCCTTTTCAGGCAGCTTATGCAAGATTAACGGTGGATGGTTGGGCTGATCGATTTGAACTCTTCTGGCGCGGCCTTGAGATTGCCAATGCCTTTCATGAAGTCAATGATCCAGAACTTCAACTTCAGCGAATGAATCAGGATTTGAATAAGAAAAAAACGATCGGAAAAGAAATTCCAAGCTTGGATATGGAGTTCATTCAGTCTTTGCGTTCGGGGGTGCCTCCAGCCGGAGGCATTGCGCTGGGTGTGGAGCGCTTATTTATGGGTTTAAATCATATTGAAGATATTCGAGATATTAAAGTATTCCCTATGAGGAGATTTTTATGAAGAGACTTGTTCGTCAGGCATCTCAGTTAGTCACTGCAATTAGCTTAGCAGTCCCTTTTCAAGCTCAGGGCCAAGAGTTTGTCGTTGAGCGACCCCCACAATTTGTGATGTTGGCGTTTGATGGATCGCTCAATTTAGCTTTTTGGAAAGCCAGTCGCGAATTTGCTCAGCAGGCAACAAAAGAGGGAAGTTCAGTTAAGTTTACATATTTTATGAGCGGTGTTTATTTTCTAAGTAAAGATTTACGTAATGAATACGATGCTCCCAAAAATGGAAAAGGCAAAAGTGCGATCGGATTTGGAGGTACGATCGAGGATCTTGGTCCTCGCGTGAATCAAGTCAATCGAGCCATTGATGAGGGCCATGAGATGGCCTCACACGCTAACGGACACTTTGATGGTGGTTCTCAGAAGTGGACACTTGCGGACTGGAGATCTGAGTTTTCACAGTTTATTCATCTGATTTTTGATATTTTCTCAATTAACAAGTTTTCACCTCAGTCCCCCTATACACAGGGCTGGCAGATGAAGAAAGAAGACATTGTGGGATTCAGAGCGCCACAATTGGGAATTACTTCAGGGATGTGGCCAGCGCTAAAAGAATTTGGATTTAAGTACGATACATCGAAGTCTGATTCACCAAGCTATTGGCCACAGAAAGATTCTTACGGGTTGTGGCAGTTTCCTTTGGCGCAGTTGAAGATTGCGGGAACTGGAAAGAAAACTCTTTCCATGGACTTTAATTTCTATGTGGCTCATTCGGGAGCTGCAGATGACTCGAGTAAAAAGGAATTATATAAAAAACAAACTTATCAGACCTACCTGAAGTATTTTGAAGATAATTATAATGGAAACCGTGCCCCGCTCAACATTGGTCATCACTTTGCCTTGTGGAATGGCGGAGCCTATTGGGAGGCTATGAAAGATTTTGCAAAAACAGTCTGCGGTCTTCCAGAAGTTAAATGCGTGACCTATAAGGAGTATATGAACTGGCTGGAACGTCAGGATGCAAAAACATTAGCGGCCTATCGAAAAGGGCAGTTTCAAAAATCAATTCCTGTTAAATTGGCTGATGCAGGCTCGACATTGAATATGGGAGTTCAAGTTGCTCGAAAGTCTAACGACAACCTGATGGTTCGTCCAATAGTAGCAAATGACAAGGATTTGTTAGCTCTGCGCGCACGGTTTAGCATCAATGGTCAGATGATAAATCAATCTGAAATTCGCATGCAGGATCTTCGCGATAATTTTGAACGCGGAGAAGAAGTCAATGTAACAGCTCACGTTTACAATTTAAATGGAATTGAGGTGGCGCGAGCGACACAGAAAATTAAAAACATCGGACTGGAAAATGAAGAGTTATCAACAGAGATTCTTGAGTCAAGGGCGATGAAGGGAGACTTGCCCGAAGCGCACAATGAAGAAAACAATCTTCAAATTAAAGACCTCATGAAGTAGGGCGGAGTAGGGTATTATGTTGATGTATATGAGAAAAATTCTCAATGCCTGGTTGATGATCGCGCTGATTGGTATCAGTTCATGGTCACACTTTGCTCAGGCCCAGGACTTTTATACGTTGACTCTAAGTTTGAATGAAAAAGAACAGGGCATTCTTCAATCCTATTCCGGGTTCTTGGCAAGGATGGGCTTTGAAAACTATTCGCTTCAGGCTTATCAAAATATGCTGAGAGTTCAGAGTGGCTCTCAATCCAATAGAGAGAAAGAATTTATTCTGAAGAGAAATACGCAACGTTTCGAATTCTTAAATGATGTGCATGATCTTGTGGCTTTATTAATGGTCAAGCTAGAAAGTCATCCTGATAATCGGAATCAGGCGATTGAGCAATTAATTTCGATGACAGTGTTTGCATTGCGACAGTTCCCCTTAATGGGCCTAGAGCCAGTTAAAGAAGATGTGCTTGGTAATGTGTTTGGTCCCAAGGCAGAAGAGATCAGGGAAAAGTATCTTTTGGCAAAGGCGCAAAAAAGATATCGAGAAGAAAAAGCCATTCTGATGTCCATGGCAATGAAGGTGATCCTTCCAAGCATGGATCCAGAAGTCATTGATTCAGAAAAAGACTTAATTTCAAAGATCGACAAATTAATTTCTCAGTCCATTTCGTATCAATATGAATATGCGGGATTACAGCAAAATCGATATTTAGGAAAAGCATTAGCTGTGGCGCTGATGAGATATGCCCATTTGCATGATGATATTAGTCTTAAGGCCCTTCTGAAGGTAAGATGTTTGGATGCAGGTATAGACTTAGACAATTATATTTCAGATACACTTTCATTTCAGTCAAGTGAAGGGATGACAAAAAAGGTACAAGTTCGTTCTGGAGATTTAGCAGTTGAAATGAGCGTGGATGCACTGAGTTTTGCAATTTCAGTTGGAACAAATCCAACCAACCCGCAGGATTTAAAACTTGCTCAGAGCTTGGATATTCTCAATAGCCCAATTCTGGCACCACATTTTATTTCAAACTCTCCTTATCAGGAATTAGTAACCAAAAGAAAATCAAACATTGAGCTGACGGAACAAGAAGAGAGGGTCATGCAAGTGCTCTGGGATCCAAAAAACCTCAAAGGATTTTCTCATGCAGCTCTTGTGGATGTCAGAAGAGATCAGGAGACAGGTCTATCAACAGTTTGGATTTGGGATATTTATCCAGATCGCAACCGGGCCGGGATGAGAATCATGACTGCAGATGCCTTTGCTTATCCAGAAAAGTATCATCGAATCGGTTTTGTTCGCTATTCTTCAGTAAAGTTGTTGCAGTCTTTAAAGAGACAAATTGCAAAAAGGGGCTATTTAGATTTTGTCTGGAGCAGTTATCAAACTGAATTAACGAAAGATAATGGTTATGTTTTGAATCGATCGCAGCGCTATCAGTGGCCATCACGAGTTGATCGAAAAACCGTCTCAAGGTGGGTGAATCTATCAGATCAAAAAGCAGAGGACTGGTATAGTTACGAGTTGGCTCCTCGGCTGATGAAATTGGTTAAGTCTTATTTTGTCGGGCAAGATGCGCTCGCTTACTCGCAAGATTTTTTAAATGGAGCATCGATGGCTTACTGCTCTCAGATGCCGCTCCTTGCTTACTTGCAAGCAGGTAATCTAGACTTGCAAGAGTCGCCTGAAGAGTGGGGAAAAATGGCAAGATTTGCCAAAACTATTGGTGCAATTCGCTATGACTTGAGCGAGCGGATTATTTCTCCCAACGGATTGGTTTGGCAGTCAGGCATTGTTGAGAAAGTTTTCATTACAGAATTTGCTCAGGAGAGAGTGATCGGTCAAAAGTTGCATCATCCTCTAACAACTCAACGAATGACTGTTGCTGATGCAAGAATTGAGCATGGCAAGATGAGTGCCGACCAGAATCTCTTTCAAGCATTGTTGGGCAGTTCATATTTAAAAGACATCGATCAGGTTGATATCGATATCGATGATGATGAGTTTTAATTGAGTAAGAAAAACTACTTTTGAGGACCCTTGTTGATATCGTCCTTTAGTTCTTTTCCAACTTTAAAGAATGGCAATTTCTTTTCTTCAACATTGATCACTTCACCAGTGCGGGGGTTTCGGCCCTTGTACGAGTCATACTGGCGATTCACGAAAGATCCAAAGCCACGAATTTCAATCCGATCGTCTCTCATTAAGGCCTCTACCATCGAATCAAAAATTGTATTGACGACGGTTTCAGCTTTTACTCGAGTGATTCCAGCTTTTTCAGAAACAAGATTGATCAGATCTGCTTTTGTCATTTCGTATCCCTTGATGAAGTTTGCTTTTCAATTCTTCATGAACATTCGAAACCTTACCAGTCCTGACGCGCAGTATTAATTGTAAAAAATGAAGTAAAAATAAGGCTTTAACATTATCCATTGTGTCAATCGGGACTATTTGTACACAGAGCTGACGGTCTGGGCCCTTATATTGGGTTGGATATGATCTTACGATACGCAGCTTCAATGGATTGGATCATTTTGCGGGTGTCAAAAATGTTGGTGACCTTATCACGAGCTTTTTGGCCAATTTCTGTGACGGATAGGCTGCCTGAGAAAATTTCGATCAAAAGGTGAGCGAGTGATTCGCTATCAGCTGGTCGAATCAGAAATCCATCTTGACCATCTTCAACAATATTTGCAATGGGACTTACTTCGGAACCAATGATCACTTTTCTTTGGGCCATGGCTTCGATCATTGTGGGTTCAAATCCAGTCGTGCGCGAACTAAGGTTCACATAGACTTCAGCCAAGGATATCCAATCTGAAATTTCCTCTGGAGTCAGGGCGCCTGTCATAATCACACGGCTGCCAAGAGCAAGAGAGAGCATATCGTATTCAATTTCTTTCCAGCCGGGGCCGTTACCGACGATGACCATAAAGGTGTTTGGCTTTTTCACGGCAACACGCTCAAAAGCAGTCAATAAGCTTTTCACTTCTTTTGGTTCAGTCATATCCGTAATGGTGAGAACAATGTGAGCATTTTCAGGTAAGTTCCATTTTTTTCTCAGCTCAAGAGATTCTGGTCGTGGAGAAAGGTCCCCGAGTTCAATTCCATAGGGAACTGTATAAGTGTGATAGTCGGGGTAAAGATAGTACCTTTCTAGAAAAATGCGTTGCTGGGGGCTAGTGACAAAGATTCCATCGGCAGTCGAAAGAAGGTCACGATCTCCACCAAAATATGTCGTTAAAAACTTATAGATAACAGCGATACCTGTGGCGAGCATGCTTTTGACACTTTCTTGTGCCATGCCCAGAATAAAAAATATTTGAGACATCTGAGTCGCCTCAACGTCATAAGCTACGGCAACTTTAAAATGTTTTTTATAATGTGCGATTTTGGAGCCAGATCGATCGATGCTATGAATAATGTCGAAAGGCTTCTCTTTGTGAAGCTCTATAAATTTTTTGTAAACGGCATCATCAAACTTCATTCCTGACGAATTGGGGAATCCTTCGTGCAAATAATAAACTCGAACTCCATCTCGAAGAACATCGGGTTTGCCCAGGGGGCTTTTGGCGGCAATCACAGTGACGTGATGTCCACGGCTGGCAAGTCCGCGAGCTATTGGCCAAAGAAACCCATGGTCAGTTGCACGACCTAAAATCGGAAACTTATAGGCTGTCATACAGATGTTGAGTTGTGCGGAATTATTCTCTGCCATTTCCTTTATTATCATGATCAGGACTAGTGAACGTCAAGGATGGGACAGTCGATTGGACTTGAATTGAAAGGCCTTTGAATAAAGACGGTTGATTTCATTTAAAGTAGAGTCCATCAGTTCATACTTTCGGTCATGAGATCGAAATGGTGGCAGTCGTAGCTGGGGATTGTCAGCAATGACTTGTTCAAGGGATTTTTCTCCTGCTTCAAGAATCCAACCTGTCTTTTTGTCGAGGACCAGACCAGGAAGCATTTCAATTTGGGCAGGACGAACAAAAAGAGGGGTGTTGGTTTCTAGCGACCATTGGAGATATTTTTGAAGTTCGATGAGTGAGAGATCTGAAAATGCGAGAAGAGCTCCTTTGCTGTTTTCAACAACGTACTGAAGTTCTTCGGGCTTTAAATTGTCCAAAGTGAAGTATTCAAGATCCAGGGCAGACTGGGGACGCTGTCCGAGAAAGAGCAAGTTAAATTTATTTTTCAAAGCAAGATGAATATGTGATTTACTCGCCGATTTAAAAAAAGATTCAGGATCTGAGGGGATAACAAAGTATTGGCCGAGCGATTGACAAAGGCGCTTGAGATCTTCGCCAGCAGCGGCTGCGCCTTCAGAGAAGACCGGATCAAGTGGTGGCAGGACGTCGGCCATAGGTGTTTTTTTTCCAAACTCTCGATGCCCGTACAAAAGATGATCTCTTGAAGAATAGGTCACAAGATCACAGGCAGAGAGTAAGTATTTGGCCTTCCACTTTTGCATACTTTTGGGCGAGTGAAAGAAGGAACAGACTGTGATCTTTGAAGCAAAAGCATGAAAGGCATTTCCAATAATTAAATGAGCTGCAGAGGGATTCTCGTCTTCATGAGAATACACAATATGAACAATGTCGGGCTTGTGTGCGAGAAGTCGGGGCAAAAATCGAAGGGCTTCTACCGCTGAAAAATTTTTAAATGGAGTAAGAATCTGATAGGGACTTTTTCCGGGGATTGCCTCATTTCTTGAGGTGACGAGAAGAACTTCATTTCGTTGCTCAAATAAAGCTTGAGCCAGGCTCAGAGTTTGGGGGGTAATAAACTGGCTGATAATTGCTATTTTGGCCACTGGGCACCGAGAGCTTTAAAGATTCTGGGTAGAATTTTTTTATTCGCTTCAGGGATGGTGCGATTTAAAAGATCTTTTGGTTCAACCCACTCGAGCATCAGGTGATGCTGAGCCTTGGGTTCACCCTTCCAGTACAGAATTTCAAAAAACATGATGAGAATATTCACGTCACCATAATTATGTGTACAGGCTAATTTCAGCTCGCCAACGGTGGCTTCGATCCCCAGCTCTTCTTGCAGCTCGCGTACAAGAGCTTGTTCTGGCGTTTCTCCGGATTCGATTTTTCCACCAGGAAATTCCCATTGACCAGCAAGCGAATGGTTTTCAGGTCGCTGTCCAACAAGAATGAGATTTCCTTTTTTCAAGAATCCAGCAACGACAGGGATCCAGTGTCCTTTACGGGTGCGAGATTTTTCTTTTATCCCTGTCATGTTGACCTCTTCTGAAGGAAATCCGCGTTCATTTTTTCGGCAACTTGATGGAAAAACTGGGGCCCCTCAAAAACCATTGCTGAATAGATTTGCACAAGATCAGACCCGATGGCCAGTCTTTCTTCAACATCCGAAGGTGTCATAACTCCTCCTGCAGAGATCATGAGAAGATCTTTTCTGCGGGAGCCCAAAATCTGAAGACTTTCCTTCAAAATATGCATGGATTGGTTTTTCAGATCTGCTCCGGAGAGCCCGCCCTCTTTGGGGAAAGGGCAGTTCGCAGGGCGACGCAAAGTTGTATTTGTTAAGATAAAACCGCTCGCGCCGCCTTGAACCCCACCTTCAAGGGACTGCTCAAGCTCTTCTGTTGTGAGATCGGGACTGAGTTTAATTAAGAGTGGTTTTGATTTTAAATGAGCTACAATCTGAGAGGTAAGTTTCTCAAGGTGCTCCCGCGATTGAAGGGCTCTAAGTCCAAGAGTATTGGGGCTACTAACATTCAGGACAAAGGCATCGCCAAGGTGATGCAAGTGAGAAATGATCTCAAGGCAATCCTGGGCGACACAGTCATTAGGCGTAGTTCGGTTTTTTCCGATATTCAGAAACCAAGGTGTTGATTTGTACTCAAGTGCGTTTTCAAGATTCAATTTGATTTCTTTGCATCCGATGTTGGGAAAGCCCATCTTGTTCCACAGGTTTTTATGTTCCCAATCTCGATCAACAATCTTTCCGGGATTGGGGCGTTGAGGTCTTGGCGTGATGGTTCCGACTTCCGAAAACCCAACACCAATTCGGGGCCACTGCAGAAGAAGATCTGCGTTTTTATCAACGCCACCGGCAATTCCCAAACGGTTGGGAAAAGTAAGGCCTCTCCACTGAAAGGATTTCCAGTTGGGAGTGGGTCCTCCATTGAGAGAGGAATATAATGATATGCCCAAGGGACCCAGCTGGTGAGCTAGGCCCGCAGGCAAGAATTTCCAAAAGGGGTACATGGAATTACCGAGGATAAAGACCGCGAAGAAGCATGGCCTTCTGAAGGCGTTCAACGGAGACAGCCATTGCGGCTTGTCTCATGTCGACGTTCTTTTCTTGTGCCATAACATAACTGCGATCAAAAGCCTTTGTGATAATGCCCTTCAGACGATTATTGATTTCGCTCTCATCCCAGAAGAAAGACATAATATCTTGAACCCACTCAAAGTAACTCACCACAACACCGCCACCATTGGCGATAACGTCTGGAGCGATGAAGACTCCTTTTTTGTGAAGAATCTTTGTTGCATCATTTGTGACGGGACCGTTCGCGCCCTCGATAATAATCTTGGCTTTAATTTTTTCTGCATTTTTCTCTGTGATCACGCCCTCGAGTGCGCAAGGGAAAAGAGCATCCACATCTAAAAGCAGAAGATCTTCGTTTGAAATTTTTTGTCCACGCGAGTATCCAGCGATCGACTTATTGATGCGAACGTGCTCAATCACGTCTGGGATATTTAAACCATCGCCGTTAAAAAGACCTCCGCTGACATCACTGATGGCCACAATTTTTGCTCCGCGCTCGAAAGCGTAAAGTGCTGCGTGAGAGCCAACATTACCGAAACCTTGAACAGCAATAGTTGCACCTTTAAGAGACATTCCTTTTTTTTCAAAAGCCTTTTCTGCAACATAAACGGCGCCTAATCCCGTTGCGCCAGTTCGGCCAAGAGAGCCACCAATTTCAATGGGTTTTCCGGTGACAACTCCTGGTTGAGCGTAGCCTGTCTCTTGAGAATAAGTGTCCATCATCCACGCCATTGTTTGTGAATCAGTGCCGACATCTGGAGCGGGAATATCTTTTTGCGGCCCGATGAAGGGACCAATTTCGCTTGTGTATCGTCGTGTGAGATTTTGTTTTTCAGTGCGAGAAAGTTTTGTTGGATCAACAGTGATTCCACCTTTACCACCACCGTAAGGAAGGCCCATCAATGAGTTCTTCAGCATCATCAGTGAGGCAAGGCCGACAACTTCGCCCAAGCAAACATCTTGGTGATAGCGAATTCCGCCCTTATAGGGGCCAAGAGTTGAGTTGTACTGAACACGGTATCCAGAAAAAACTTTTACAGTGGAGTCGTCCATGCGCACTGGGACTGAAACGATGATGCATCTTTTTGGTTTTTTCAGACGGTTAATAATATTGGGATCTGCATTGATGATTTTGCCGGCCTCTTCTACAGACTGCATAGCGTTTTGGAAAAGGGGGTGTCGTAAATGATCTTCGACCATGATAGAATCTTGAGCCATATGTTCTCCTCGAGTTAATGTTCTAAATCTAAAGAAAAGGTCAGGAGGAGTCGAGAAATGCTTATCTTGCCAAACTGCAACAATAGAACTACATTGCAGCAAATGTTTCGATATCGGCTAGTCCAAAGTCTTTTCGTATTACTCGGAGTGTTTCCATCACCTGGTTTTGGTGAGATTCAAGATCGGTTCCAGAAAGTCGACTCGCCATTTATGACATTGATCAGGCCAGACTCTCCGTACGCGAAAGAGAAAATCAGTCTTTATCCATCTTGGGCAGAGCCCTTTTTGCAAGATTATTTGCGTTACGAGCCAAGCACGAAGGGGCGTGTTTCAACTCAGTGCAGCTTTTCCAAAGGTGGGCAACATAATTTTTCTTTAGAGGTGAGAGACATTCAAGGCCACCTTCAATCCTGTGAAGAGGAATTGGATGTGGGGTATGGAGATATTTTTTCAAACACCTATCGAACAATGATGCTTAGACTCAGTCCCGAGACTCATCCCATGGCTCGATATGTTTTATTTCATTTACCGAATGGAGTAAGGGTAAAAGGTTTTCTAGGATTAAAAGATTCAGATAGGCCAAGACCGCTTGTGATTCTAAGGGCTGGAATCTTTTCCAACGTGACTGAATTTTTACCAGAGCGTTTTTTGTTTCTTCAGCTTTTTGAGCAAAGCCAGTTTCATTTTCTCATACTTGAGAGTTCTTCAGGTAATGAATTTATTGCTCGCAATCAGAAAATTGCTTTTGGGGGATTTGACGAGGGAATTCAAAATTTTCAAATCGCCAGACAACTTCAAAATCCCAAGGAACCGATGTCGAAATACATTCACAGTGTTCATCTTTCAGGAATCAGTATGGGTGGACATAGTGTCTTCTTTTCAGCTCTATTGAACGAAGTGAATCGCGATAAAAATAAGAAAGTTTTTTCAAGCTTTTTAGCTTTTTGTCCACTGGTCAATATGAGAGATACTTTTGATTATCAACTTTCTCAAGGGGTTCTTCCGTATATAGTCAGTTACTGGTTTCAAAAGCGACTGCCATCAGCTCATCTGCTTTTACCCCAGGCAAAAGATAAGAACTTTATGCAAAGTCTGATGGATTACTTAGGTGCCCAGTATCAGGGACCACTCAGCTATGAGCAGTCAATACGGCTCCCAGATGGGATGGAAAAAACTTTAAACAAATACTGGATTGAAAATGATTTCTGGAAGTTTTCAAAAAAAATTGAAACTCCATTTTTGATTTTTGCAACTCGAAAAGATCCGCTGGTTCCTTTCTTGCTCAATTCAGGAAGGATTCAAAATAAGTATCTTGATCTTTCGGACATGGTTTCAGTTGTCGAGCTCAAGCGAGGATATCATTGCTCCTTGCCAGGTGAGTACGACATGTATCAAATGGCGGATCTTTATCACTACCATATCCTGAATCAATCCCAAGGATACGAGCCACAATATAAAGAGTATGATGTTGAATTGTCAGTGGTGTTGAGAGCCCAATCAGACTTGAGTTATGATTTCCAGTGGGATGGGCGAAGTCCAACTGTTTTCATTAATTTTGGAAAGAAAAAAGCGAGTGGTGTAAAGATTGAGCTGCCAACGGACTCTTCAGGGGCTCTTCTTTCCTATTTTCAACCAATGAATAAATCAATTTTATCGAGATATCTTCGGCAAAATTTGAAACTGAGCCCCAAAGGGGATCGTCTCAAGATGCGACTATTCTACTAGAGCCTTGGGACATATTTTCCCAACTTGTTGAGTGGCAGTTTCAGAATGGAATAGGTTCTATAGGATTATCATTTTCTTCTTAAGTCTCTGTCTAAAAGACCGATGAGTAATGGGCATAGATTGGAACAAATAACTGAGGGTAACCCAAAGGAGATAATCAGTATGGCAAAAACGGACCATTTAAGATCACAGCATGATGAGATGGTTAAAATCGTAGTTGATATTAGCTCAAAGTTGAATGTCGACTATTGTAAGTCAAATGCGAACGATATCACTCGTCAACTTGCTTCTCTGATCGGAAAATTAAAAATCCATCTTTCAAGCGAGGATAAGGTTCTTTATCCACCTCTCTTGGCTCATAAAGATGGAAAGGTAAAGACAACAGCTGAAGCGTTCATGAAAGAGATGGGCGGAATTGCACCTGCAGTAGAAGCATATTTCGGTAAGTGGATGATGGCATCTAACGTTCAAAAGAATCCTGAAGAGTTTATTAAAGAAACAAAGGGTTTGTTTGATGCGTTGGCAAAGCGAATTGATAAAGAGCACAAAGATCTTTATCCTTTGCTTGATGCTGCTTAATTTTTAACTTTATTAAGATCATCAAAAAACCCCTGATGTTTTCATCAGGGGTTTTTTTTATTACATTTGAGCTTCAGGTGCCGGTCTTTGACTGTTATTCATGCCCATTCGAGAAATATTGCGAGTCATTTCATCGTGAATTTCAAGAAAAGCTTCAGGAAGTTTGTGAGCGAAGTCCACAAAGAAGTCTCTTTGCGACTGAAGTTCTTTCTGCCATTCCTGGTAGTCCACTTTCATGAGGGCCTCAAGTTTTTCTAGGGGAACATTTAATTCATTCAAATCTAAATCAGTGTGATGGGGATGGTATCCGATTGGAGAAAGTCGGCCTTCTTTTTTCATGGAAACACACTCAAATACCCACTTTAAAACGCGCATATTGTCGCCATATCCTGGCCACATGAATTTCCCGTTTCCATCTTTTCTAAACCAGTTTACTAAGAAAATCTTGGGCAGGTTGGAAACACGGCCTTCAAAGCTGAGCCAATGTTTGAAATAGTCTCCCATATTGTATCCGCAGAAGGGCAGCATGGCCATTGGATCACGGCGGACAATTCCCACAGCCCCTGTGGCTGCAGCAGTTGTTTCAGAGCCGATCGAAGCGGCTAGGTAGACACCCTGTGACCAAGTTCGTGCCATGGTGACCAAAGGAACGGTATCAGCTCTGCGGCCGCCGAACATGAAGGCTGAGATTTGAACTCCCTCAGGATTTTCCCAGTCGGAATCAATCGAGGGACACTGAGAAGCGGGAGCCGTGAAGCGAGCATTCGGGTGAGCTGCTTTTCGTCCGGAATCAGGGGTCCAGGGTTGCCCCTGCCAATCTGTCAATTTTGCGGGAGGTGTCTCGGTCATGTCTTCCCACCACACATCCCCATCTTCTGTCAGAGCAACGTTGGTAAAGATGGTGTTTTTTGAAATGGTGAGCATGGCATTTTGATTTGTTTTCATGGATGTCCCAGGGGCAACACCGAAATATCCAGCTTCGGGATTGATGGCTCGAAGCTCTCCGTTGACTCCAGGTTTGATCCAGGCGATGTCATCACCGATTGTTGTGACCTTCCATCCATCCAAAGACTTTGGCGGAATCAGCATTGCAAAATTTGTCTTTCCGCACGCACTTGGAAATGCGGCAGACACATATTTTTTCTCGCCAGTTGGATTTTCAACGCCAAGTATGAGCATATGTTCAGCAAGCCAACCTTCTTCTTGTCCCATTTTTGAAGCAATTCGAAGAGCAAAACATTTTTTTCCAAGAAGGGCATTACCCCCATAACCAGATCCAAATGACCAGATGGCCTTTTCTTCTGGAAAGTGAACAATGTATTTATGATCTTTATTGCAGGGCCATTTGATATCTTTTTGTCCGTCAGCCAAGGGCATTCCCACAGAGTGCAGACATTTGACAAAATCTTGATTGCCCATGGCCTCGAGAGCTTTTGTTCCCATTCGAGTCATAATTTTCATATTGACGACGACATAGGGCGAATCAGAGATCTCCACTCCGAATTGAGAAATCGGTGAGCCCAGGGGGCCCATGCAGAATGGGATGACATACATCGTTCTTCCCTTCATGCAGCCTGAAAATAATCCGTTCAGTGTCTGCTTCATTTCAGAGGCGGGCATCCAGTTGTTTGTGGGGCCCGCATCTTCTTTACGCTCACAGCAGATAAATGTGCGGTCTTCTACTCGGGCAACATCAGAGGGATCAGAGAAGGCGGCGTAAGAGTTTGGACGTTTTTCATTATTGAGTTTAACTAGGGTGCCTGTTTCAACCATTTGCTGGCAAAGTCGGTTGTATTCTTCTTCAGACCCATCACAGAAATAAATAGAATCTGGCTGGCAAAGAGCTTTCATTTCTTCAACCCACTTCAGTAGCTTCTCGTTCATAATTTGATTCACAGGTACTTCTCCTTAAGGCTCATCGATGTTAAAAAAGTGGGTACTTATAACCAAGAATCGATCAGTTGGCTAGAATCTTTGTGGAATTTACGGATTTTTCAAATCCAAAATATCCTTAGTGTTATTAGGGGGATAGGCTCTGCGCTCAAAAAATAGACTACAACTCTTTAAGATCACATTAAGAGCAGCAGGGCTCGACTTCTACCTAGAGTTGATCTGGGTGGCTCGACTTGAAGGTGAATCAACTTGATGGAAAAAACTCAGTTCGATTTAATAAATAAGATGAGTCTGAAAGCGCGCTTTTTTCTGGTCTATTTTTTAGTTGCCTTGGTGAGCGGGTATTTCTTTTATTTTCGACACCAATCTGATGTTGAAAAGACAATGACAAGTCTTATCGCTAGTGAAAAACAGTCTGTCCGAAGCGCGGCATCTATTTTGACCACGGAGTTAGTTTTGGCAAAAAGTGATTTGCAGTCGTTGGTGAACTTGCCTGTCTTTAAAAACCTCACTCAAGATCCACACAAGACTCAAGATCAGAATTCTCGGAAAAAAGTGGTGGTGGCATTTCAAGATTTTTTAAATCGAAAGAAAGAATATGCGCAAATTAGATATTTAGATCATCAGGGAAGAGAAGTCATTCGAGTAGATTACAGAAACTCTCAGGCTCAAGAGGTCCCGATGGCGGATCTGCAAAAAGAGCCTGATCAGTTGTTTTTGTTGGCCTCTGCAAAGCTAGCTCAAGAGGAAATATTCATTTCGACAATTGAGTTAGATACGGAAGACGGCAAAATCAAGAGTCCTCCTGAGCCAATAGTGCGTATAGGGTATAATATTCATTCTTTGTCAGGACAAAGAAACGGAATTCTTTTTCTTACATGTTTTGCACAGAGAATCTCGCATCAATTCATGACGGATGAGTCCCTGGAAAATAAATCAAGATTGTTACTCATTAATTCAGACGGATATTATCTTCACCATCCGAACGAAGAAATAGAGTATGGGCAAATTTTTAACCGTGAGAATAAAATTGAGGCAGAGTACTCCGCGGAAACATGGCGACAGATTCAGAGTCAGAAATCAGGGTCATTTGTGGCTCCAGAGGGTATTTGGACTTTTCATGGTCTGACAAATAGGGAGCATTTTCCAGAACTTCAGGGGCTTGATCTTAAAGTGGTCTTATTGCTTGAAAATAAGTTGATTGAGCAAATTAGGCTCAGCTCTTTTCAGCTTGAGATCACGTTCTTTCTTCTTTGGTTGTTTTTTATAGGTGTTATTTTTGGATTGTTTTTTGCGTTTGCAGAGAGAAAAGCGCAGGAGCAAGAAGAGCAAAAACAAATTCGTGAAAATGTTCAGAATCTTTCAAGATTAGCTTCATTGGGAACCTTGGCTGCGGGCATATCACATGAAATTAACAACCCGTTGGCAATTATGAAAACAATGGGGATGATTATAAAAGATAAGGCCAATGGAGATTGTGCGGAGTTAAAAGAGTTTTTTGATAAGCATGATCAAGCTCTAGACCGAGTTACTGCCGTTGTACGAAGTCTCAAAAATTTATCAGGTCCACGAACTTATGTTAAAACACCCTTTGAGATCGGACTTGCAATTGATGAGGTCGTGAATTTGATTCAAATGCAAGTCAGGCTCAAGAATATTGATTTGAAATTGGACATCAGAGATGGCGAGACCGAGGTGATGGGTGAGCTACTCAAATTGGAAGAAGTCTTGATTGCCATGATCACAAACGCTCTTGATGCTATCGAAGAGCTTGGTGAGTACTCACAAAGAGGTTTGATTTCTATTTCAGGTTATCAAGAGGGTGGGCAATATCAAATTCGCATTGAGGATAACGGTGCGGGTATTCGTAGAGCTGATTTGCCTTTTTTGTTTGATCCCTTTTTTACAACAAAACCCACCGGTCGAGGAGCCGGGATGGGGCTGGCGGTTGCCCACGCCTACGTTCGACAAATGGGGGGGCAGATTTCAGTGGTGAGTGAGTGGAGAAAAGGGACTGTTTTTACGATTCAATTGCCGATTTATACAAGCCATTCAGGTCGAGGTGGGCATGCGTCTTAAGGGGAAGCGCTTTTTATTTATCGATGATGAAGAGGCCTTGTTATTTGCATATCGGTATCTTGTTCAAGCAGAGGGCGCAGAGGTTCATACGGCAACTCATCTTCAAGCTGCCGTGGAATTGGTGAATAAATACAATTTTGATTACGTGATTTCTGACTATAACATGCCAGAGGTTACAGGGTACGATATTTTGTATCAAATTCACCAAGTGCAAAGGGCAGCTAAATTGTATATTATATCAGGCACCGTCAATCTTGATATCATGAAAAAAGTTGACGTCCATCACATTTTGGCTGCGACCCTTGAGAAACCATTTGCTCGAGAAACTCTTGTGGAATTATTCGCCGGTGAGCAGTGAGCAACTTTAATTGTGACAACTCTTTCCTTTAAAAGCTTTTAAGAGGGCATTAATTTCACCGCGATAAAGGACCATCGGAACAAGGCCACACTTCATATCGTCAGATGAAGAGACTTTATCAAGTGTTTGCTTGTATTGGTCCCTGTTCATTGTCCAAAGTCGCTTAAAGTCCATCAGAAATCGCTGAAGGGCCTCGGGGTGATCGGCTCCGCTCAGTTCAATCACATTTTCGATATGGCTTTTTTCAGACGACGGGGACCAATTAAAAGATCCAGAAAGAACGAGTTCAGAATCAATAATCATGTATTTGTGGTGCATTTGCCGCTGAAGGTATTCAGTCTTTTTCAGGTTGTAGTACTTAATTCGGACTTGAGCTCCTGCGGCTTCAAGATCTCGAGTTGAGGAGTGAGAGGACATGTATTCATCCATTGATACAACGATCCAGACTTTGACTTTTCTTGACATAGCTTCAACCAAAGCCTCTTTGACATCTTCAAGGTGAATACGAGTTGTGGCAATAAAGATTTCTTTTTGTGCTGACTGAATTTTTTCACTCAGCAAACTGGTGAGAGTGTCTTGCTGATCTCGCTTGAGAGTGACCCCTTCCTTTGAGAAAATATAATTTTCAGAGTTAAAGTGCCCAAGTAGTGAAGAGTCACCTTTAATCTTCTTAAACTGCAGGGGAGAGAGGTTGAGCGTTTCGCCATATTCTTGACTGAAGGTCCACAGCAATTCAAATTCATTTTGGAACTGCTTTGAGATTTCTTTTTCATCTTCAATAAAGAAAATGTTTTCATTGTAATTTGCGCGAGAAGAAAGTGACCAGTTGGCTGAGCCTGAAATCAGCTTTGGATTTTCAGAGTCTGCGTCAACGACAGCGAATTTGTGATGAATTTTTTTGCTTGCATTTAAGTATCGGACGTCAATCCCCAGAGCTTCTAGCCTTTTCATGTTAGTCGCATTTTCTTCAGGGGTTCCGTATCCTTCAAAAATCAGGCGGATCTGTAGTTCACCCGATTGAATCCGTTTTTGCATTTTGGGCAAGGCTAGGGCTGCAATGATGGGGCTTTTAGTTGAGGTTTCCATATTGTACATGGCGATATCGATTCGGTGGTCTGCCGATTGAAAGACCTCGCTTATTTTTTCAAGCGTAGGGTCGTAGGGGTGAAAAAGAACTTCAACACGAGCAAAGCTCAATGCTGTAGAGAGGAATACGATCGTGAAAACACTCAGATATTTCATGTTGGCACCCTATGTCCTTTTGCTGGGATTCGTATTTTCCGGACAAGCCGGATAGTTCGGATGTGAGTTGTAGTGGATAAAGTTAGAGATATGAAGTGAATTTTAATTAATTTTTTATGCAATTGGCGCATAACGAAAAAGTCTATTTTGACAAAACCTGACTGTTTATGATGAGATAGCCCCATGTCAAAAGCCATCTCTGTTCCTACTGTTGTCGCGGATTCTGTACTCAAAAATCGTCTATTAGAGACAATACCTCTCTTTGCCGGGAAAAAGATTTTAATTCTTGGTGATATTGGACTGGATGAGTACATCATGGGCGAGGTCCGGCGAATCAGTCCCGAAGCCCCAGTTCCTGTTCTTGAAGTCGAAAAAGAAGATATGAGATTAGGCTTAGCGGGCAACGTGGCTCAAAACGTTCGAAGCCTAGGCGGAAATCCAATTCTTGTATCTGTCGTTGGGAAAGACACAGGAGCTGATTTGCTCAATTCACTTCTCAAGCAGAGCGGAGTCTCTACGGATTACCTTGTTGTGGATCCAGCACGACCAACAACTCGAAAAGCCAGAGTCATGGCGAAGCACCATCATCTGGTTCGAGTGGATTATGAAATTCGTCGGTATTTGTCTCCAGAAACAGAGCAAAAAGTCATCGCCATTTGTGATCAGGCATTAGACCAAGTGGACGCTGTGATCGTTGAAGATTATGCCAAGGGAGTGATCACTCAGCCACTTCAGCAAAAAATTATTCAAATGGCTCACGCGAAAAAAAAGAAAGTCTATCTGGATCCCCATCGATCAAATCCTGGTGAATTCTATCATGGAGTGGATCTCATTAAGCCCAATTTTGACGAGGCCGTGATTCTATCTGGTCTCAGTTATGATGATCTGCGGGATCATCCCAACAAGGTGATCGAAGTGGGGCAGGCTCTTCAGAAAAAAGTCGGAGCCTCTGAAGTTGTTCTGACTCGAGGAAAAGATGGAATGACCATCTTTTCAGGAGAGAAAGTTGTTCAGGTGCCCACATTTGCCCGTCAGGTTTTTGATGTGACCGGAGCAGGGGATACGGTCATCGCCGCACTGGTTTTGGGACTTGTCTCTGGTCTGAATCTTCAAGAGTCTTGTATGTTGGCGAATTACGCAGCAGGGGTAGTTGTGGGGCAAATTGGGTGCGTTCCCTGCCATATTGATGAGCTGAAGTCATATATTCAGAACACATAAGACTAATTGTATGTGATATCAGGGCCTTAGGTCTGCGCATTTTGTTGACAGACATATTGTAAAATATCCAAGAAATTCTGTGGGTTAACTTATGTTCACGAGTGAATTTCACTAGATATAAACCAAGGATTTGTGATACAAACTTTGCCTATCTCAAAAAGGCAGTTTTCATTATGGAAAAAGTGAATTTTTACGGGCTTGCATTGTCTGATCTCAAGTCTCTGATAAAAAATTTGGGCAAGGAGCAGTTTCGCGCTCAACAGCTTTTTAAATGGGTTTATGATCGTCGAATAATTGATCTTGAGCAGATGACGAATTTATCAAAAGATTTCCGCCAAGAGTTAAATGGAGTTCTCGACTTTTCACTGCCTCGAATTTCAAGTCATCTCATCAGTGTCGATGGAACTCAAAAATTTCTTTTTGATATGAAAGATGGCTTATCTGTTGAAGCTGTGCTGATTCCTTCAGATGATCGCCTGACTCTCTGTATTTCCTCAGAGGTCGGATGCAACATGGCCTGCAAATTCTGCTTCACTGGCAAGCAGAAGTTGAAACGAAGATTAACCACAGCAGAAATTGTGGGGCAGTTTATTCAAGTCGAAGATGTTTTGAAGGCTACAGAGAAAAAAGTCTCCAATATCGTCTTTATGGGAATGGGAGAGCCTCTAGATAACTCAGATGAAGTTTTCCGAGTCGTGGATGTTTTGCATGAGCCTTTTGGTCGAAATTTTTCTCGACGTAAGGTGACCATTTCAACATCGGGACTTGTTCCTGAGATGTGGAAAATTGGAGCTTCGAGAACCCGGTTGGCGGTTTCATTAAACGGTTACGATGATGAGTCTCGCTCAGCATTGATGCCAATCAATAAGAAATATCCACTCAAAGACCTGCTGCAGGCCTGTCGGGAATACACAAGAACAACAAAGGACCGAGTGACATTTGAGTATGTTCTTCTTAAGGGAATAACTGATCAAGTTGAACATGCTCGCATGCTGCACCAGATGACCAAGTCCATTCCTTGCAAGATTAATATAATTCCCTTTAATGAGCATCCGGGCTCAGATTTTGAGCGCCCCAGCGATGATCAAATTGCAAAATTTCATGCTGAGCTAATGAGGCTCGGGACCCATGTGCTCCTGCGCCGAACAATGGGACGAGATATTTTTGCTGCCTGTGGACAATTAACTTCTGAATTTGCCAATAAGCCAAAAACAATGGATATTTCAAACTCACAAATTGGAGGAGTTTCCCGTGTCAGAGATTTTAGTAGTCGGCAGTTTAGCTTATGATTCTATTCAAACCCCAGCTGGTAAGGTCAGCCGAGCTCTGGGCGGTTCTGCAAATTATTTTTCATTAGCCGCTTCCTTATTTTCAAAAGTGCGAGTTGTCGGCGTCGTCGGTGAAGATTACGAGCAAAAAGATTTTGATCTTTTACGATCGCGAGAGGTGGATATCTCAGGAATGACGACTCAAAAGGGAAAAACCTTTCACTGGGAAGGTGAGTACAAAGGCGACATGAACGAGGCCATCACATTAAAGACTGAGCTCAACGTATTTGAAACTTTCAATCCCGTGTTGCCCACCCACTACAAAGATTCATCCTTTGTTTTTTTGGCGAATATTTCTCCTGATCTGCAAGTGAAGGTTCTGGAACAAGTCCAAGCGCCTAAGTTTGTAGGAATGGACACAATGAATTTTTGGATTTCATCAAAACTTGCTGATTTGAAAAAAGTTTTGTCAAAGGTTGATGTTGTGCTCATCAATGAAGGTGAAGCCATGATGTTAACTGGAGCAGCGAACGGGATTGAAGCCTCTCGAAAAGTGGTTGAAATGGGCCCATCTGCGGTTGTGATTAAGCGTGGTGAGTATGGCTTCGTGATGTACACCAAGGCAGAGGGATTCTTTATTCTTCCCGCTTACCCCATTGAAAAAGTCACTGATCCTACAGGTGCAGGAGATACTTTTGCGGGTGGGTTCTTTGGTTATCTTGCGAGCTTGAACCGTAAGCCAAATGTTGCTGATTTAAAAGAGGCCTGTGTGAAGGGTACAATTTTGGCTTCTTTCACGATCCAGGACTTTGGTGTGAAGGCCCTGTCAAAAACAACGACAAAAGACCTTGAAATTCGCCTAAATGAATATAAGAAGGTTTTTGCCCACTACTAAGCACCGATTTTTGAACAAATATCGATTTGTGGCTTAAGAAAATAAGAGAGCTTTCCGATACTTGTCTTAGATATGAGCGGAAAGAAAAAGAAAAAAGCCTCAGATGATTTGTTGAATTCAGTTCTTGATGAATTGAATTCCGATGATCCAACTGTTGTTGGCCCATTGGCTCCAGGTATGCAGACCGATGGGTCTGCACTAGGGAACGCTATTCTTGATTCCTCTGATCATGATTCAAATCATGGGGGTAAGGCCGCTCAAGCTTCGTCCTCAGAATCTCAATATCAATCAGAACGTGAATTGCCAGCGGGCATTGATAGCAAAACAGCTGTATATAACCCTCACAGCAGTGGGCCGTCGTTTCAACCGTCACAGCCAGCAGTTCAAGATAAAACTGCTGTTATCCAGCAGCAGCAAACAAAAATATCAGAGGCAACTGCATACACAACGGCAACAGAGAGCAGTGATAAGACAGTTGTTGTTGGAGTTCGTCAGAACAGCCCCGCGCGTGGAGCAGAAGTTGAAGAGAAAGTCTCATTTGGTTCTCAGCGTGGGCAGCGGTCAACTCAGTCTTCGAGTGGTGGTTCATCAACGGATGCTCACTTGCTTCAGGCTGAGAACTTTAAAATGGCTCAGGATCGAATCTTAGCTCTTGAAAGAGAGATAGAAAAGCTGCGAGAGGAAAATGAAGTTCTCTCTTCCGCCAGCGAGTTAGCAAAAGAGAAAAATGAAGAGCTCATCGCTCGAGTGAACAACATTGAACGGGCTAAAGCTGAGCAGTATGACCAAGCTCAAGCCGAAATTGATATTTACAAAGATAGTGTTAGTGAAAAAGATAAAGAACTTTCTCGGTTGCGAGAAAAAGTTGATGAGCTTGAAGCACGATTAAAAGCGGATTTGCGAAAAATTCGTGTTCGAGAGAGAGAGCTTGAGAATCGGCTGGAGCTTTCTAAGCTTGAAAAAAATGCCTTAGTGAAGTCGAAAGATGAAACCATACTTGAGATGAAGAGAGCTCTTGATCAGGTGACTGCTGAACTTGAAAGCTATAAACAAAAAAATCACGAGCTATCACATCGGATTGAGCAAAATCAGGTTCAATTCGGCCGTACGGTTCGAGCACTTCGATTGGCCTTAGCAAATCTTGAAGCTGGAGATCAGCAAGAAGGATCGATTACGCCACTAAAAAAAGCTGAGTAGCATGGAAGCAGAGAACACCACCTCGACAGTCGAAGCTCCCCGGGCGCCCAAGAAAATAAAATTGGTCGTCAGCGACCTGCATTTGGGAAAGGGCAGGGTTCTTCCAGGTGGGGGAACAAATCAACTTGAAGAATTCTATTACGGAGAGAAGCTGGTTGAGTTTCTGCACTACTATTCATCTGGCATATATCGTGATTACGAAGTGGAGTTGATCATCAATGGCGATTTTCTTAATTTTTTGCAGGTTGACTACAGAGGGCATTTTCTCACTGTCTTGACAGAGGGAATTTGTCTTGAGGTTTTAAAAGGAATTGTTCAAGGTCATGAAAAAGTCTTTAAGGCCATGAATGAATTTGCCTCAAAGCCTGGAAACTCGATTACCTATATTGTTGGCAACCATGATATGGCAATGCTCTGGCCAGCCTGTCGTGATTTTTTGAATGCTGCGGTGGGAAATTCAATTCGATATAAAAACATCGTCTATTTTTTTGATGGAGTGCACATTGAGCATGGTCACATGCACGAGGCTGCAAATAGAATGGATCCCAGGCGTTTTTTTCTTAAAAAGGATCTTCCGGAGCCTATTTTAAATTTGCCATTTGGAAGTCATTTTTTTATTGAGCTCGTTTTGAAAATTAAAGAAAAAAATCCTTTCGTAGATAAGATACGTCCTTTTTCAAGGATGGTCAGATGGGCTTTTTGGAATGAAAGCTGGATGGCTTTGACTTCATTTTTGCAATTATCGGTTTATCTCATCAAATCAGTTTTTGTGAAGGATCCACGTCGTCAGATTTCATTTAAAAGACTTCTGCAGATTATGCTGGAAAGTGCTGTTTTTCCTGACCTTGGGGATTCCGCTCGTAAAATATTAAATGACGACAGGGTGCACATGGTTATTTTTGGACACTGCCATGTCTATCAGTATCGCCAGTGGTCAATTGATAAAGAATATTTTAACACAGGAACTTGGACTGAAATTACCTCTCTTGATATTGAATCATTGGGAAAGATAACAAAATTGACTTATGTAATTATTGAATATCCAGAGAATGGAGGGCGCCCTCGTGGACGCCTTAAGGAGTGGCGCGGCTATCACAGAATTGAAGAAGATGTTGCTGTTTCATAAGTCTAGGGGCATGATAAACGCTCATGATTCAGTTTAAGAAGGTTTACTTAAAAACTCAAAATATCCTTTTTATGAAAGAAGCCTATCATCGTTTGATTCAACGATCTGATTTAGGTTTTTTTCAACTTCCTGATCGAAATGAGTTATGGTCTGATGCTCAGGAGGTTGGTCAGAAATTAAGGCAGAAATATGATCATCTTGTTGTTGTTGGGATCGGTGGATCTTCTTTAGGGGCCCGAGCTCTCGTGGAGCTCTTTCAAACTCCGAAAAATCACAATAAAATTTATTTTTTAGATAATGTTGATCCTATCGAGTTTGAAAGGCTTCTTCAGTCTGTTGGAAATTTACAGAAAACGGCTTGGTTGGTGATTTCAAAGAGTGGTGGGACCATTGAGACAGTGGTTGCGGCTGACTTTGTTCGCCAACACTATGAACAGTTAGAAATTTCTTTTTATGATAAGGTTCATGTGGTCTCTGAAAATCGTGATAATGCTTTGACCACTTGGGCGAGGGCTCATCAGATACCACAATCCGAAATTCCCATCGATGTCGGAGGACGCTTTTCTGTCCTTACCCCTGGGGGAATGATCGTTGCCGCGTATCTCGGAGTGAATATTCATGACATGAGATCAGGTGCGGCCTTAGCGGTGAAGGATTCAGAGGGAATTGCAGAGATGTCTGCCCAAATTCAGGAAAGTTTTCAAAATGAAAAGTGGGTGACGGTTTTATGGACCTATACTTCGACGCTTAGATTTTTTGGATTGTGGTGGCAACAGTTGTGGGCTGAGTCCCTGGCGAAAAAAGTAACAAGAAAGGGTGGTGCTGCGCCTCGAGTGAGCACTCCAATTTCTGGAGTTGGGGCCTGCGATCAGCACTCGATTCTTCAGCAGGTAATGGAAGGCGCCAAAGATAAATTTGTTTTGTTCATTGTGAACACGGGATTTGGAAAAGAAGGGCATGCTCTGAAGACAACAGAGTTTCCGTCGGCTAATTACATTGTTGGACATCGGATGGGAGACCTATTGAATGCAGAGGCCTCTGCCACAGAAAATGCTCTTGAACAAAGTGATGTGATGACTTCGACGATTGAAATCCCCGATATTGAACCAAAGACAATTGGTTACCTTTTTATGTTTTGGCAGATGGTGATCGGTACTTTAGGCGAGGCTCTGGATATTAATGCTTTTGATCAACCCGGAGTGGAACTGGGCAAGAGACTAGCTCGCAGTAAATTTACCACCAAGTGATTGTTCTCTCAGAGAGAGAATTTTATAATTTTCAGATAGGAAAAGGGACTTTTTAGATCTATGGCAAGTGGTGAAGATGTTTCAGAAAAAACCAGCATAGTTTCCGGTGATACCTTTAGCGGAAAGATGAAAGAAGCTGATCAGACTCCTCCGGCGCTTGTTGTATTGATGGGCCCTCAGGGGTACGTTGGCAAGCAATGGTCTTTGACTCTTCCGGAATATATCATTGGTCGTGCAGTTGAAAGTTCCATTTTTCTTGATGATAAAAGTGTCAGTCGAACTCACGCGAAGCTCAATGTTGTTGGTTCTGAGGTCATCATTCAAGATCTGGGATCTTCGAATAAAACGGCGATCAACAGTCAGGTTTTGAATCCTTTAACGCCACACAAATTGAAAAATAACGATCAAGTCAAAGCTGGAAATATCATCCTTAAGTTTCTTGAGAGAGGAAATATGGAGGCCTTGGCCAATCAGCAGTTGATCGAAAAAGCTGAGAAGGATGTTCTCACTGGTGCCTTCACAAAGAGAGCCCTGCTTGAGAAGGGGCCAGAGGCCATTAAGAGAGCCGAGTTTCTCAATGAAGAGTTGTCAATTTTAGTTTTGGATATCGACTTCTTTAAAAAGATTAATGATGGATACGGACATGCAGCGGGTGACTACGTTATTCGGCAAATGTCTTTGATTATTAACTCGAAGTTGATTCGTTCCCATGACTATTACGCTCGCTATGGGGGAGAAGAGTTTGTTCTCATTCTTTCAGGGGCGCCACAAAAAAATGCCCACGAAGTGGCTGAGCGGATTCGCACAACGATTCAGGGATCTGAGTTTATTTTTGAGGGTAAGCAAATCCCAGTGACCATTTCGATTGGTCTTGCGACGCGTAAGCCAAACGAAAGCAATTGGGATGAACTCTTTAAAAGAGCGGACGAGGCTCTTTATCAATCCAAGCAAAATGGTCGCAATCGAGTAACGATAGCTCCTTAGTCATAAGAAATCCTTATATATATAATAATCAATAATAACAAATAGATAGAGTCTTTTTTGCACCAATTTTAGGCAAAAATCTGGCCCCCTCTTTGCACATGTATAATAACAAGTAAGTTTGGACGGGCGGGAAGCAATACAACACCGAATCAGTCATTAGCCCAAAAAAAATTACAAACGTGTAACCGAATTTCGACAGGGGAGTGTCCAATGACTGAGAAAACTGAAGACTTTACGGATCTCCAAATTGTGGAGAGGGTCAAAGGGGGAGACAAGAAGGCCTTTTCAATTTTGGTCAAAAGGCATCAGCGTGGGTTGATGCGTTTGAGCGTCCGATTTGTGAAGGATATAGATATGGCGGAAGATGTGGTTCAAGAAAGTTTTATTAAAGCCTACGAACGCTTGGCCTCTTTTGAAGCCCGAGCCAGCTTTAAGAGCTGGTTGTTTCAAATTGCTGTCAATACGGCCAAGAATAAGCTGCGCGAGCGTAAAGAGGGAACTTTTGATATTCAGGATGTTCAGCTCGGTATTGCGCCCCAGGCAGAAAGCACACTGGTTCAGACTTCAGTTTCCCAGATTATACAGAAATTTGTGGATGATTTACCCCAGAGACAGAAAACGGCTCTTGTTCTAAGAGTCTACGAGGATCTCAGTTTTAAAGAAATAGCGGATATAATGGAGTGTCCTTATGACACTGCAAAGGCGAATTACCGCCATGCGCTGATGAAGCTTAAGGGTGACATTGAAACTCATCAAGAGCTTCAAAATTGGAAAGAAGATGTTGGAGGATTTGTAATGGAAATGACTCGTCGAGTGGTGGAGGCTGACGCATGAAAAAGCAAACTGGAGAAAGCGAGCCACAATGGTGGATGGATATAGACCCGCTCGCTGAAATCGAGCAAAAAGCTGATAATAAGAAGGTTATTGAAACGCTTGAAAAGTATGATCAAGGTCAAATTCAATTCAGTGATGATTTCTTTGATCAAATGCATGACCGAATCATGAGCGAGATTTCAAAAGAAGAAGTTCAGATTCAGGAGCAGCCGTTGCTTGAGCGTTATCGGAAAAAGATACATCAGGCCTTCACGATGATGGCTTCTCTGGTTGTCATTATGATCGCCGCAGAAACTCAAACAAGAATGGCCGAGATCAATGTTCGAGAAACTGTTGAAATTGCTCAGGCTCTTGGAAATAGTTCGGCTCGTTTTGAACACTCTCTCCTTACGCATCAAAACCCAGATGATTTTTTTGTGGACCTGGGCGAAGAAAGCTTGAATCATCTCACTCAGGAGCAGATTCATAATCTTGTGGCGGATGAGTCACAGAACTGATTTCTGATTATCGAGATATGATCATACCAAAGGCAACCATTTCTTTAATTCTCATTACATTTTGCATCTGTTCAGGTTCTTGGGCCGACAACGGTAAAAATCGACTCGAGGACCTGATGCTTTGGAAGTTGACAGAAGAAATGCACCTGTCGGCTCAAGATGAAAAAACTTTGTCGGATATTTATAAACAAAGCCTTGAGAAAAAAGCAAAGAACCAAGCGGCATTGCAAAAGCTAGTTCAAGATCACTCCAAATTCAAAGCTCCTGCAGAAAAAAGTAAGTTCTTGAATGATTATAAAAAACTGCTCTCAGAGTACAATCAGATCAATCTTGAAGAATTAAATCGCCTTGAAAAAGCCTTTGGCTCTGAGAAAGCCAGTCAATATGTGATCGTCAAAAGCGAGTTAGCATCCAAAATTAAATCACTGATTGTCTCCGAAAAGGGAGAGAAATCCGAAAAGTTGGATAAAGAAGAGAAAGCCCCTTCGAGAGTAAACCTTCCTGATCCCAAGATTATTGAGGAGTAAGTTTTATAATTAGCCCCCTTAGCCCCTCTTCAGGCTTGGGATGGGACTCTAAGGCGCGGCAGTGATCAAGAAATTTTTGTTAATCTGAGTCTGAGAGCTCAAATAATTTTTCAAAATCGCAAAGGTCTTGAACATAGGTTTTGTAGACAAGAATTCATAGTGCCAACAAAGGGGTACCTCCATTGGTGGTGTTTTAATTCCCATCGTTGAGCAGCGCTGATAACATAATTGACAGCCAGTATGCTTCCAAGTGAGGGATGGAACGTTAACAACAGGCCTGGTACAATCCAGGAATATTACTTAGGCTTGTTCTTAAAATAGGGTGCGAGTTCATCTCCAGATTTCCAATCGCGAGAAGCACCTTCCAATAAACCAGGGTATTTTTTCCGGAAAAACGCCGAGATCTCTTCTTGAAGACCCGCGTGTTTTTCTACAAAATTGGCTAGCTTGGTTGAATTTTTAATAACTGCCACTCCCTGCACAAACGGGGTCAGATCAACAACATCTTCATATCTTAGTACAGGCCAGGTTGATCTTGAATAAACTAAAAATCTTGGGACAACAATTTTGAAAATAAACATTCGCTCTGAATCTCGATGCACACCACTCAGTGCATACATGAGGACATCCTCGATTTTCTCTGATGTCCAGACAAGACCTTTTTCCCCAAAAAAATTCAAAGACAGCGTTTTAGCATCAATTCCACGATAAAGCGTAACGGGCTCAAAAGCATTTCCGTGAAAATACTTTTTTAGATTCTCTCGATAAAAATCTTCGTCTAATTCTTGTGTAATAAGCAGATCTGATTTTTTCATCAATATTGCCGCATAAACATCGGGTCTAAGGTTTCGTATGTTATTTAATACTTCAGCTGGATATTGTGCCAAAACTTCATATTTGGCCCTAAACACACCTTCGCATTTTGGCGAAGCCGGAGCCTGCCCTGCACAAAGAATAAAGGCAGAAATGCCGACAATTTTAATTATCAGGTGTCTAATAGTTAAACAGTCAAAACGATTCCGTTTCAGCGCTTTGTTCATACATAAAAGAACCAATCAACTAATATGCCAATTTAGATAGAGTGGCGTGCCCGATTGGCCGAAACAAAATGGCTTCCTATGGGAAAAACATCACTCAGCAGCTTCGCTCTGACTCACCAATACTTTGGGTTTGTAGAGAAAAGGGGCTTTGTATTCCTTATACCTGGCCGTTTCATTTTGCAGCAAAGAAGAAAAACCTCTCTTGGAAGATATCCAAACTTTGATCAATAAAAAGATCGATGTCATAAATGTGAGTAAGGGTGATTATGAAATTATTGCTCAGCCCATTGAGCAGAGTATGAGCTTAGAAGCATTGCTTGAGTTCGAAGAAAAGCGTAAAAAAAGCAAACACCGAAAGAAAAAAAAGAAATTAGCTCGGAATTCTAGTTTAGGAATATTTTTGGACATAAGAGGGGAAGTGCTGTCCGGTTGATTCGAGTAGACACGAGGGATTTTTGATATTCCTTTATCTTGCTTCGATTTCCCTGATACAGGGTTTCTTCTTGAACAAGGCTTTGTCGGCCTTTCACTCTTACTCGGCGGACCAAGTAAACGGGCAATCCCACTTTTTTAAGTTCATCGATAAGATCCTGATGATGAGACTCAACATAAAGTGCCTTGATGTCGCGAAAATCAAGTTCGCCCCAAATTTGGGCCTCAAGATATCGACCGTGCATATCTTTTTCAGCTTCAAAAAGAGTATTCGATAAAAAAGTTCGTACCATTCCATCCTTTTTGTTGAGTTGATCAGTGAGTTCAATACTATCTCCTAAGGTCCAAGTGGTTCGAAGTTTGACTTCGTCCTTCATTACGGCAAAGACATTGCCATATTCGTTGTAGAACTTCGTTTTTCCAAACGGAATGTTTTCTGTCAGATCGACGTATCCATATTTTGGACGAAGATGATCAAATTTTCGTTCAGCTTTCGTTTTCAATTTTTGTTTCTCGCGAAGCTCGTCTTCGTCTCGGATTTCTGGTTCTGTTCCCCCAGGGATTGTCAGTCGGATCATTTCATTCTCGTTGTAAGTTCGGTAGTCTTGATCAGGACTGACAGAGGTCGCAAGCGTTTCGTGATAATTGAGAAAACCTTTTTCGATGATTTGATCTAGATTTTTTGAGTTAAATTGAATCAGAATCTGTGCCTGTTTTTTAAAATCGTAGGGAGTTCCTTTAAGTTCAGGGCCCTTTTCCTCTCGAAGATGGAGTCTTTGGACAAGGGCTTCAGCCAGAGTTCTGGAATCCATTTCCGAAAGTAAAGAAGTGGGGACTTTTGCAAATTCCTTGAGCCGGACAAGCTCTGGGGAGAGCACGGCTCGGGTCCCTAGTGGGGTTGAAATTTCAGAGGGAGCTGGGCCCTTATACCGAGGTGGCGGTGGGGGTTCGGTCCACCAACTGGGGAGAGGCATAGCAAAACCGCCGAGCGGGAAAAAGAATAGGCATAGGAGGGCGCACAAGGTGACCATTTTTGCTGTACAGTTGTTGAACTTTAAGCTACCCATAACCACTGAATATCCTTTGATAAAGTTACTTGAATATAGGGGCAAAAAATGGGCCATGATGAGCCAAGGAGTTTGTGAAATCATTTGAACTTCAACCGCATCTTTCAGGGGACTTGGTTCAAATCAGGCCAATGAAAAAAGAAGAGTTTGAGCCTCTTTATGCCGTTGCAAGCGACCCGCTCATTTGGGAACTACATCCGGAAAAAGAAAGGTACAGGCGAGATATTTTTCAAAAATATTTCGATGGAGCTATTCAATCTGCCGGGGCAGTTGTGATTGAAGATAAAAATGGAAATATTATTGGTGCCTCGAGGTACTATGATTGCAATTTTCATCAGTCTCAAATTACGATTGGTTACACATTTCTTGGACGTAAATACTGGGGTGGTCAATTCAACCTTGAGGTTAAAAAATTAATGTTGAATCATGCTTTTAAGTTTGTGGATCGGGTGATATTTGAAATCGGGGAAAAGAATCTACGCTCCCGCAGAGCGATTGAAAAGATTGGAGCAAAAATGATTCAAGGCAAGTCTTTTGGCAAGGGTGACCAAGTGATTTATCAAATGACGAGAGAGGAATTTCAACGTAATTTACATGTTTAATTTTATACTTTCCTTTCCTTTATCATTTCAAGTTTTAGCGACGGCGCCAGATCCGTCCCCTCAAGAAAAATTTTTCCAGTCGCTTGCCACAAATCAAATGCAGGTTCTTCGCGAGCACGAAGATGGTAGCGAATCCTCTGATCTTTACCCCTGGTGGGTAAGGCCTTTTTTGAGTCAGGCTTTAGCTTACCGAGTGAATGAATCAAAAGATGCCACAAACGAGAAATGCAACTCCGAAATTTAGAAACAACGACAGATTGCTGGACAAGGCTTTCGAAAATTTTCAGAGAGCCTTCAAAAGTATTTAACCGACTGCGAGTTTGAAATCAAAGCAGGATGGGATGATCCTTTCTCGAACACATATAAAACAATGATGTCTCAGGCAGAACTTGATCCAAAGAGTTATCCACGAGGTCGCTTTGTTTTTTTCATTTGAACGGGGTTAAGCTCAAGGGTTTTTTGGCTCTCGAGGATGAGCAAAAGCCGCGTCCTATGATTATTTTGCGTTTGGGTATTTTTTCAAACTCAAGCGAGTTTTTGCCCGAGCGATATTTGTTTCGTCAGCTTTTTGAACAATCTGACTTTAACATGCTCATACTTGAGAGTAATTCAGGGCAAGAGTTTCTTCACCGTAATCGCATGCTTGCCATCGGGTGATTTGATGAAGGTATTCAGAATTTTCAAGTCGCTTGTCTGATTCAAGAGCGTTCTCAGCCGCTTTCTCGACTTGTGACAAAGGTTCACTTGTTGGGGGTCAGTTTCGGCGGCCATGGGGTTTTGCGCTGGTTTGTAGAGTATTGGGCAAAATGCAGAATGAAAATGAGTGAGGCCGTTTTGCCCGGTTTTGATTCCGAGCATATTCTTTCGAGCCTTGTCGATCCTGCTGATCAAAAATATCGAGGGCCTCGATCATGGATATCAGATGTGGTCTTGCCTCCATCGGTGAAAGGGGGCTTGATTCAATATCGGCGGGCGAATGATTTTTGGAAATCCTATCAGGAGATTCAAACCCCAGTTTTAATTTTCGCCACAGAAAAAGATCCTTTGGTTTTGTACGATCTGAATTCCAAGAGATAGAAGATAGAGGGGAGTGCCCGATTGGCCGTAACATAATGGCTTCCTATGGGAAAAACATCACTCAACAACCTCGCTCTGACTCACCAATACTTTGGGTTTGTAGAGAGAAGGGGCTTTGTATTCCTTATACCTCCGTTAGAGTTTGAACCAGCTCCCTTAATCCCTCTTCAGGTTTGGGATGTGATTCTAGGCCTTGGCAGTGATCAAGAAATTTTTGATAATCTGAGTCTGAGAGCTCAAATAATTTTTCAAAATCACTGAGATCTTGAACGTAGGTTTTATAGACAAGAATACGAGCATTATTGAGTTCAATTTCAGGAAATTTTTTATATTGGTCAGACTTCATCAAAGGTAAAAGTTCGGTTTTAAACTTTTCCTGGATTTGGCGAATTCTATTTTTTCGCGAGTCTTCATTTTGATCTTTTTGCTCTTTGTACCAGTTTTCAAGAGCTTTAATCTCTAAAGAGATAAACTGTGAAAAGAGACGATCGTCTTCATTTTCATTCTGAATCACTTTCAAAGTTGGTGAACCAGGGCCCTCTCTCTGTCGGTAAAAATCTTCAGTGGCTTTGTTGCCAATAAAAACAGCCAGGCGCTCATTAAAGTCAGCGCTATTTTTGATATAAAGTGTTCCATGCACAGTCTCATGAATAATCGTGTTCACAAGATCGTGATCTTTGTATTTGACCATAGATGAAAGAATGGGGTCATTAAACCATCCCAGAGTGCTGTAGGCCGAAACTCCCCGCAGATAGGTGTCTAAATTTTGTGACTGAAGCTCTTTTTCTTCTTGCTTGGCATCGGCCTCATCAAAAAAACCTTTATAGGGCATGGTGCCGACAATGGGGTATTTCCACTGGTGGTGCTTTAATTCCCAACGATTGGCGGCGCTAACAACATAGGTCACAGCGGATCGATTCAGTTTCACGTAACTTGTGTAGTTGTGAGTTTTTTTAAGACCGATTTTTGTTTCTGCAAATTCTTTAGCTTCTTGAGCTAGGCGAATTTTTTTCTTTTCTTCCTCACTGATTTCAGGGTCGGCTAATGTTTTTTCAATCGAAGTTCGAGAGGATAAAAGTGAAATCTGGCCTTTGGCGCTTTTTAAGTAGTAACTGAGCTGACATGAACTCAGTAAAAGTGCAGAGATGACAAAGAATATTTTTTTTAGCGCAGAAGTTAGAGCATCCATGAGACGCCGACTCGTCCGGTGAGGTCGTCAGCATAGCTTGTGTTATCAATCGGTGTGCGGACAACATCCCAGCCAGCTCGAATCGCGAAAGTTTCACTGAGGAAAAATTTAAGACCGACTCCGTAGCTAGGGGCCCAGCCCTTGTAGGGGCCGGCTTCGGAAAAAGGATTATTATCAACTTGAGAAACTTGACGCTTGGAAATATAGGCGCCCCCCCCTTTAATGTAAGGTTGGAAAGGAGCTTTTTTATCGGCTAGAACATAGATCAAATCAGTTCCATAAATATCCGCGTACTGAGTGGTGACCCGTTGAGATGTGGATGAAGTCGCTGAATCATTTCTTTCTTTTTTCACATACAAACTGTTTGTGTAGCTGAGTTCAAGAGCCACATGCTCCCAGAAATAGAAAGAAACTGATACGGTTGAACCCTGCTGTTCAGTCTGGTTCAGTGAGTCGATCACAGTCTTTTTGTAGTTATAGTTTAAACCCAGTTCTGTGTAGAGAGCAGAGGCTGTAGTTGTGAAGAACAAGATGAGTGTAAGAATTGAGATGCGCATCGCCTAATTGTATCAATGTCTCTTCAATTTCGGATGTCCAGATATCAATTCGTCTGACGAACCAGGACTTTTGGATTGTACTCGACCGTTAAAGACCACTTAAAGCGAATGAGTCCGTCAGCCTCAATTCGTTCCCGTGGGGGATTTGGAATCATTCGCACTCGGCGAAAGCTTTCGGTGGCGGCAACATCAAAGGCTTTTACTCCAGAAGGTTTTAAGATGTGGGTTGAGTGATATTCTCCACTTGGTAAAAACCAGACCTCAAGAACAGTTGTGAATCTTCTTTGTGAACTTCCTCGAAGTTCTGCGGGAGGATAGTCGTAGACTTGAAGTATTTGAGGCTCCCACTCATTTCTGAGAAGTTCCTCAGCCCGGGCAAAGTACGAATAATACAGATATCGATCCGTGTTGAGTGCTGTCACAGATCCCACTTTAACATTTTCATCCAGAATGTTTCCGAACGTTGATGCCCCGGACTCATTGGCGTCTACTTCGGATGTGGGTTTAGGAATCAGTTTTGTCCCAGGAAGAAACTGTTGAATTCCTCGTCGGCCAGCTCCAGTGGTCTGAGCTTGGGATTTAGGAAGAGCTTCTTGTGAATTGACCGATCGTGAGCCTCTGTTTTTAGTGAGTCCACTTTGGAGGGCGCGAACTTGCTCTTTGACCCGCTGAGTTTTTTCCGAGAGAAAGCGGAGGGGATCTTGAGAGTCCTCTGCTTTTAATCTGTCTGGAATGGTAGCGTCTCGAACGATATTTTGAGGTGTTTTAAAATGAGACGCTTGAGGTTGCGGCTTCTCGACAATATCAATTGTCACAGACTTAGGTTTGTATGTAGGGGCCGGCAGGAACTGCATCAGCAGGACCAAAAATATATGAAAAATTAAACTGAGTAAAATTCCCTGTAATACCCGCATCTTGCGACTCAATATAAGACATAATTGGTCCTTCTGGCTACTTTAACACCTCAAGTTGAAACATTTTCTGCCGAAAAGAATAAGTCAGGTACAGGGGGTTTCATGAGCAATGTTATTGATATCCGTTCGCGTCTAAAGCACCAGAATTCTTCAGGTTTGTCACAAGTTGATCAAAGTGCTTCGGTTGTCGATATTGGTCCAATGCGTGAAGAAAGAATCAAGGCGGATCGTCGCGAAGTGAAGAGAACGATTCTTAGCGAATTTGTTGCAGTACATGCTGTGATTCCTGGTCAGGGTTTATTGAAGGTTCACCTTTTTGATATCAATGAAAAGGGTCTTGCTTTTGATATTGAAGAGCAGCGTGGAAAATATAATTTAGGTGAAGCTGTTGAGCTCAGAATTTATCTGAATTATCAAACTTATTTTGGAATTCATTGCCGCGTTGCCAACGTTCGCGTGCTGTCAGACGAGGGTATTATTCGACATGGTTGTGAGTTCGTAGCGGACTCGGCCAATAATGATGCATTGTCGTATTTTGTTAAGTTTCTTGAGTCGGTCACGGCAAGTTTGCGTCGTGATGGTGGCGATATTTTAGTATCAAAAATAAATTCCTAAGAAAAAGATCCTAGACTTTAGCCGATCCCTGATGTCGAATATTCATAATGAATATTCGACGATGGGGGGATCATCTTGGCTAGAGAAAGTACCAATCAGAAAACAAAGCGCAGAAAAATTGTTGTGGATACAAATGTGATCCTCTTTGATGCTTTAGCCATCACGAAATTTCAGGAATCTGATGTTCATATTCCAATTTCAGTCATTGAAGAGGTGGACCGTTTCAAACGGGATCCAGGTGAAAATGGTCGAAATGCGCGTCAGTTTAGCCGATTTGTGGATATGCTTCGAGAAAAGGGGCATCTTTCTTCTGGAGTTCAGCTTGAAAACTCTGAGACCTTTGTCTACATCAACACGGACTACCAAATTGCTGGTTTGCCTGCAGAGATTGACTCAGCCAAAGCCGATAATCGAATTCTGGCAACTGCGATGGCTCTTCAAAAACAGTATCCTCGTAACCCTGTTGAGTTGATTACGAAAGATATCAATCTTCGAATTAAGGCTGACGTTCTTGGTGTCTTTGCAAAGGATTATGAGCCCGAGGGACTTTCGCAAGAGGAACTCTATGAGGGTTATCAGGAGTTGGAATTAAGTCCGGATCAAATCGATGCTTTTTATCGCGAGAAAAGATTTGTTCCTGACGTTAAGCTGATTGCCAATCAGTATGTGATTATGAAAAACACGGCAAACCCCAATCACACAGCGATTGGACGTTTTTCTTTTCAAGAAAAGGCCATAGTCCCACTTGTGATTAACACAAATGGAATTTGGGGGATGCAGGCTCGCAATGTCGAGCAGTCTTTTGCTCTAGACTGCTTGCTGAATGATGAGATTTTGATGGTTTCTCTGGTTGGAAAAGCAGGAACTGGTAAGACCTTGTTGGCGATTGCAGCTGGACTACATAAAACTTTAGATGAATCAGTCTTTCAAAGATTGCTTGTCAGCCGTCCGATTTTTCCAATGGGAAGAGACATTGGATACTTACCAGGGGATATTGAGCAAAAGCTGAATCCATGGATGCAACCCATTTTTGATAACGTTGAATTTTTAATGGGCGCAGATAAAAAGGCTGCCGGACGAGCTCAAGAACTGATCAATCAGGGAATGCTCAATATTGAGCCTTTGACCTACATTCGTGGTCGCTCTATTCCGAAGCAATATCTTGTGGTCGATGAGGCGCAGAATCTGACTCCGCATGAAATTAAAACCATTATCACTCGTGCGGGCCGTGGAACAAAAGTTGTTCTGACTGGGGACGTTTATCAGATTGATAATCCTTACGTGGATTCAGCAAATTCAGGATTAACTTATGCTGTGGAAAAGTTTAAAGGCCACGCCATTGCAGCTCATGTCACTTTAACAAAAGGTGAGCGATCTGAACTGGCAGAGCTTGCGGCGAATATTTTGTAGGATTTTAAAGGAACGAGAGATGTCATTTAAAGTTGGAGATAAAGTCAGCGAAAGTGTCACAATCACCGAAAAGATGGTTGAGCAATTTGCCGAATTGTCCGGTGACTATAATCCCGTTCATATGGACGAGGCCTATGCGAAGACAACTCGGTTTGGACGCCGGATAGCGCACGGTATGATTTCTGCTGCGCTCATCTCCCGAGTTCTGGCGATGAAATTGGGTCCAGGTGGAATTTACCTTTCTCAGACGATGAAGTTTTTGAATCCCGTTTTTATTGGTGATGTGCTTTCTATAGAATTAACAGTGATCGCTTTGCGCGAGGAAAAGGGTATCGGAACTGTTGAGACTTTAGTCAAGAAGGCCAATGGAGACGTTTGCGTTAAAGGTGAAGCTGTCATTATGCGTAGTGGAATTGTTTAGTTGATCTGATCTAAATCATATCTTGATCATTGTTCGAGATAATATGTCTCATCCCCAGTAGTTACACTCCTTGTTAAAAAAAAAGTGATCGACTTTGATTGTAAAGTTCATCACCATTATTTCACAGAGAAAATCACTTTTTCTAACTTATAATATAAGGAGATGTTATGAAGTCGATTCAATTCCTGATCGCGGCTGTTGCAGCAACAACGGTGCTGACTGCAAACGCTAAAGATCTTGAGCCGGTGCCGAAGCTTTCTGAAGCAGATTTTGGTAAGGCGAAGCAAGTTTACTTTGACCGATGTGCTGGTTGTCACGGTACTTTGAGAAAGGGAGCTACTGGCCTTCCTTTGACTCCAGATAAGACTCGCACAAAGACTGTCGAGAAGCTCGCTGACATTATCTACACAGGTACTGAGGGCGGGATGCCTGGTTGGGGAGTGACCGGTGTTCTGTCAAAAGAAGAGTCGACTCTTCTTGCGAAGTTCATCCAAAATGAGCCTGTTCCGCCACCAGAGTTTAACATGAAGGATATGGAAGCAACATGGAAACTTCATGTTCCAGTTGAAAAGCGTCCAACAAAGCCTGAGCACAAATACAACATCGACAATCTTTTTGCCGTTATCCTTCGTGATGCTGGTCAAATCGGAATCATCGATGGAGATACAAAGCAAGTTGTAACGGTTGTGAATTCTGGCTTTGCAGTTCACACTCTTCGCTACTCTGCTTCTAAGCGATATTTATACACTATCGGCCGTGATGCAAAAGCGACTATTGTTGACTTGTACATGAATCCACCACAGACAGTTGCAGAAGTGAAGACAGGATTTGATGCGCGTTCAATCGAATCAAGTAAGTACAAAGGTAAGAAAGGTGATTTCAATGACAAATATGCTGTTGTTGGAAACTACTGGCCACCTTCATACGTTATCCTAGATGGTTTCACATTAAAGCCGCTTAAAGTTGTAGGAACTCGTGGTTATACATATGATACTCAAGAGTATCACCCGGAGCCTCGCGTAGCTTCAATTGTTGCTTCTCACTATGATCCTGAGTGGATCATCAACGTAAAGGAAACTGGACAAGTTCTTCTTGTTGATTACTCAGATATTAAAAATCTGAAAGTGACAGCAATTGAGTCTGAGCGATTCTTACATGATGGTGGTTGGGATAAGACTAAGCGATATTTCCTTGTTGCCGCGAACATGCGCGATAAGCTTGTTGCAATTGATGCTAAAACTAAAAAGTTAGCAGGAATTGTTGAGACTGGAATTAAGCCTCACCCAGGACGTGGTGCGAACATTATGGATCCTAAGTTTGGACCCGTTTATGCAACTCCACACCTTGGTGAACCTGCAATCACATTTGTTGGTACTGATCCAGAAGGTAAGTACAAGGCAAATGCATGGAAAGCGGTTCGTAAGCTAAAGACTGGCGGTGAAGGTGGTCTTTTCATTAAGACTCATCCAAAATCAAACCACATTTGGGTTGACCACACGCTTGCAAAAGATGCTGATGCAACTCGAAGTGTGAGCTTGTTTGATATCAAAAATCTTGATGCACCTCCAAAGGTAATCAAACTTGGTGATCGCGGTCGTATTACTCACATGGAGTACAACAAAGCTGGTGATGAGGTTTGGATTGCTCTGTGGGATCGAAAAGGTGAAATCATCGTTATGGATGACAAAACTGGTAAAGAGAAGACAAGAATCACTGATCCCCGTCTTGTGACTCCGACTGGTAAGTTCAACGTTTACAATACAACTGCTGATATTTACTAAGAGGTCTATCAATGAAAAGAACACTTATAATGTCAGTTGTAACTTTAGTATCAGGAGTAGCTTTGGCTATTCCTGATGCTCCGGCGGATTACTTGGCAAAGAAAAACCCAGTTGATGGCAATAAAGAGGCTATCGCAAAGGGTGCGAAGCTATATGAAAAGCGTTGCCAAAAATGTCATGGCGAGAAGGGTGATGGTCAGGGAAAATCTGCAAAAGATTTAAATCCCGAAGTGACAGCTTTTAACAAGCCAGGATACTTAAAGGGCCGTAAAGATGGTCAATTATACTGGATCATCGAGCAAGGTAGCCCGAAGACAGATATGGACTCTTTTGGTCCAGGAACGAATTACAATCATAGCGCAGATGATATCTGGGCGATGATTGCTTATATGAGAAGTAAGTTTACAAAATAGTTTCTTTTAAGCCCCCTTGGTAGTACAAGGGGGCTTGATTATGAAGACGCCGTTGAAAGTTCTACTTGTATTGTGCTCCGCAGCTGGTCTGATGGGGCTTTTTTTTTACCTCTTCTCTCTGAGTGCTCCCAAAACAATTCGAATTAATCCACCATCTGACTGCAACTTGCATAAAGAAGAGTGTCGGGTGCAACTACCTGGGCAAAGCTTTCTTACGTTATCGCTAACTCCAAGGCCCATTCCCTTTAGTGATCCTTTTTTGATTGCAGTTCGATTGGAAAATATTGAGGTTGATTCTGTTGAGGTGGATTTCTTTGGAAAAAGTGGAGATACCGGATTTAAGCGTCCTGTGCTCCGTGAGGAAAATCCAGGTCTTTATCAGACAACGACAGATCTGACTCATTGCCAAGAACCAGAGATGGAGTGGCAGGTGACTGTGTTGCTAACGCAAGGGAAGGATACTTTGGCTATTCCTTTTCAAGTTGTGACTTTGCGCGAGTACGGGGATGTCGCCAATATTCCTTTGAAGCTTTCTGACCGGCCTCGCGGTGGTGATTTTGTTTTAAAAACTTCAACTCAATCTTTTGATTCAAAATCAATGCGGGGGAAATTTTATTTTCTCTATTTTGGTTATACTTTCTGTCCTGATATTTGCCCCACAGCTTTGGCAAACTTGGGGGCAATGTTTCGAGAGCTAAGTTCCGATGAGCTAGCATTGGTTGAGGCTATTTTTGTCAGTGTTGATCCTGTAAGGGATGGCGCAGAGCGACTGAGGAAATACACAGCCTATTTTCATCAAAATATTCGTGGAATATCTGGACGAGATGAGGATTTAAGAAGAGTGACTAAACAATACGGTGGGTCATATAAAATTCATCCGCCGGAGCCAGGTAAGGATTATTATGTCGTAGATCACTCTGCGGACACTTATCTTATTGATCCAAATGGCACACTTGTTGAAACTATTCCGCACGGCACTTTGGGAAATGAGATCGGTCAGATTTTGCGAAAAAGAATTGCGATCTACAAGGGAGAGAAAAAGTGAAACCAAGTCAAATTGTTTTAGTAATAGCAATTTCTATGCTGGGTTCTGTCAGTTATGGGAAATCTCAGGCAGATGATATTGTTGTCGAGGATCATTATATTCGGATGATGCCTCCTGGCTCTGAGAATACAGCAGCCTTCATGAAGCTGAAGAATAAAGGGTCAAAGGATGCCGAGCTTGTTGGTGGTGAAAGCGATTTGTCTGCAAGTGTAGAAGTGCATGGTCACCGCCAAGAGGGTAATGTTTTTAAGATGGTGCAGGTAGATAAGATCGTTGTTCCCGCTCAAGGGGAAATTGAACTTAAGCCCGGCGGATTTCACATCATGTTCATGAAGCTCAAGAAAGATCTTAAGGAAAATCAACAGGCCAAGTTTACCTTAGTTTTTGCAGATAAAAGTAAGCGAGACATTTTGTCTCAGGTAAAAAAGATTTCTGGTAATGGAAACTCGCACCATCACTGATCTGATCGGAATCATATAGCTTGCATTAATGATGAGTTAACATTGCCCTGACATTGATTTCCCCTCATAATCATTAGGTATTTTTTAAATAGAAAACTAATGAGGAGGACATTCATGTCAGATCAGTGTAATCCCCAATCTTGCGGTTGCGGAAGTTCCCGGGCTTCCCAAGACGGAGACGGAGATACTCAGCGACGTCAATTTTTGAAGTTCGGTTTTGCTTCATTTGCTGCTATGGCTGGAGCTGTGGGATTTCATTCCTTCGAGGCAAAAGCTCAGTCGAAGAAGGGTGATGCAAAGGGTGAGACTTGTGGTGGGCCAACACCGGCGCTATCAACAAGTGGCAAGCTCATTGACCCAATCACTGGAAAAGAGATTGAGAAAGAGCCCCATTATCATAGTCATGCAGGAAACAAGGCTGTTCGAGAGGGAATTCCCAATCGTAAATGGGTTATGGTCATTGATCTGGCTGAATGTGACGGATGTGAGAAGTGTACTTCTTCTTGCTCAAAGGCTCATAACACTCCTCCAGAGAGACAGTGGATTCGCGTGTTCAAGATGTCGGGAACCGCTGAGAAAAAGCCTTATTGGTTTCCAAAGCCATGCTTTCAGTGTGATGATCCTCCTTGCACTCGGGTCTGCCCTGTGGATGCAACATTCAAACGTCAGGATGGTATTGTTCTCATCGATAATGAGCGATGCATTGGTTGCCGATTCTGTATGGCGGCTTGTCCCTATTCAACTCGTTACTTTAATTGGGGTCCGGTGAAGAACGTTGTCGAAGCTGGATACACACCAGAGAAAAGTACTCCCCGTAAAATGGGAACTGTTGAGAAATGTGATTTCTGCCCAGATATGCTTCGTGAAGGAAAGCTTCCTCACTGTGCAACGGCATGTACAATGGGTGCCATTATGTTTGGTGATGCCAATGAGGATGCCGTGACAGATGCCAAGGGACGAACTTATCGCCTTTCTAAGCTTCTTGCTGAAAAAGGTGGTTATCGATATTTAGAAGAGTTGGGAACGAAGCCAAGCGTTTATTATTTACCAGCGAAGAATCCAACATACGATCCTCCAAAAATAGATGAAAGTGAAATTAAAGAAGTCGCGATGAACTTCGGATTTGCGAAGGAGAATTCAAATGTCTGATTTAGCAAAAAAAGTTGAGCATCAGTCCATAATTGATATGAACGAATCCTTCCGCATGGATGGAAAAGGATTTAAGCTTTGGGTGGGATTCTTATTGGTGATCATATTAGTAGCAATGGCGGCTTACATTTATCAATTAACAAGCGGACTTCGAGTGACTGGAATGGGTAACTATGTTTCCTGGGGAATGTACATGACGAACTTTGTGTTCTTCATCGGAATTTCACACGCAGGGACTTTGATTTCAGCCATTCTTCGTGTGACGGGAGCTCCGTGGCGTCGTCCCATTACTCGAATGGCAGAAGCCATTACCTTATTCGCATTGATGATCGGCGCACCTATGGTGATGATCGATATGGGTCGTCCAGATCGAGTTTGGCATGTGTTTGCCTACGGTCGTTTGAATTCTCCAATTCTCTGGGATATTCTTTCAATCACGACATATGTGAGTGGCTCACTGATGTACCTGTATGTCGCTCTCATTCCTGACCTGGCGATTTTTGTAGATAAAGTAAAGGCTCCTTGGCAGCGTAAGCTCTTCCAAAAGTTGTCTTTAGGATATAAAAACACTCCAGAACAAGAAAAAATTCTCAATAAAGCGTTGGGCGCGATGTGTATTGTGATCATCCCTGTGGCGATTTCAGTTCATACGGTTGTTTCTTGGATCTTCAGTATGACTCTTCGACCAGGATGGCACAGTACTATCTTTGGACCTTACTTTGTCGTGGGTGCGATCTTTTCTGGAACTGCAGCGATTATCACTGCGATGATTGTTTTCCGATGGGCTTATGGTCTAAAGAAGTACCTGACAATGGTTCACTTTAAAGCTTTGGGCAAACTCATGATTGCGCTCAATGCACTTTACATTTACTTCACGGTCTCTGAATACCTGACCATTTGGTACGGTCGTCACGAGGTGGATCATCGTTTGATGGAGGTTATCACATCTGGCATTTATGGTAAGATGTGGTTCTTTATGTGGGCTTTCTGCTTGTTTTTACCACTGGCATTAACCGTGTGGTTTGTAATGAAGAAAACAGAGAAGTACTCTCTGACCATCATGATGGTGGCGACAATACTGATCAATATTGGTATGTATATTAAACGATATCTCATTATTGTTCCAACAATGATGACAACATACATTCCTGCAGAAGCTGCGGGGGTGAAAATTAGCTACATGCCAACTGTCATTGAGTGGTCAATAACTTTTGGCGGTCTGGCGATGTTTATGTTGCTCTACACGATGTTCTCTAAGATTTTCCCGATTATTTCAGTTTTTGAGATCATCGAGGGAATTCATCAAGAGGGAATCGAAAAAGTTGGAGTGGAGGCTTAATATGATAAAATTATTTACTCTGATCTTAGGACTATCCTTTGTTTTTGGACAAGCGTTGGCAGCTGAAAAGGTCTGCAATCCAACAACTCAGGCCACCGTCACTCTTATGAAAGAAAGCACAGAGGATGGTCGATTTCTAACGGCCCGGGTTCAGCATAAGAACTCTCCAGTAAAAGAGGTGACCGTGACGTTTTCAACGCCACGTCTTTTTGGAATTTTAAGTCATGGTGAGGCAGTGACAGATGAATCGGGAATTGCACAAATACCGTTCCCTGAGGATTTTCCGGGCGAGGTAAAGACAGGCGATTTCGCTGTCACCGCAAAGATCGTGAAATCTGATGTTTACTATGGAGAATCGACGGTAAAGGTGGATGGCGGAAAAGTGATTAAACCTGTGGATAATCCATTTCCACGTGAAATTTGGTCGCCCAATACCGACTTGCACCTTCTCTTAACGATTCCTTTTCTTATTTTGGGTGTTTGGAGCGTTTATGTATTTTCCATCGCCCAGTTAGTTAAGTTATCAAAAATGAAATAGGATTGACCAACAATCTTGGACTTGAAAGATGGCGCTAAATGCGCCATCTTTTTTTTATGAAATCAATTGTTCTTGGTATTTTTTTATTGATCCAGTTAGCTCAAGCAAAAAATGATTCTCAGGCCTGGAAAAGCCCAGTTGCATCGTCTTGTTATCTAGAGGAGTTTCGTCCTGAGGACTTCCCTTGGAAAGAAGACAAATGTTTAAACTATGAAGAGGTCTTTAAGAACCATCAATATATTGAGACTTCGGTCTCAAAGCAGACAAAGGTCCTGACCGTAAAAACCTATAAACAAGGACAGGTTGTTGAGACAAAGACCTATCTCATTCAAGATAACTTGAAACTGAAGCCTCTCTAACGGGATAATGAAGCTGATGAAATTTCAGCTCGTTCCCTTTGAAAAAAATGGTTTAACCTCGGTACTGAACTTAACAGGTGAAATTCAGTTTTCAGAAGTTCTCAGTATTTCTTATCATTTAAAGGGAAATCTTTCTGACATTGTTATTCCTCAGTTATCTGCTCGGCCATCTGTTCAGGATAAATTGTGGGAGACCACCTGCTTTGAATTTTTCTTGAAACTGAGAGGAGCTCAAAAGTATTTTGAATGGAATCTCAGTCCATCAGGAGAGTGGAATCAGTTTGAGTTTGATTCGTATCGAGAAAGATCAAAACAAGCTCACTTGATTCAGCTGCCTAAAATTAGCACTTCGCAAGGTCAAGGCCAATTTCAATTGGACTGTACAGTGAATCTTTCAAGCTTAAAAAGAATCAGCTCTTCATGGCAAATCGGAGTGACTGCAGTGTTGGAGCACTCGGATGGGGAAAGATCTTATTGGGCCCTTCGGCACTTAGGGGATAAACCAGATTTTCATTTAAGTGATTCGTTCATATTGTTAGGGGAAATGTGATGGTTAAACTTGGTATTGATCAAATTTTGACGGATTCAACCCTGTTAAAAGAACTAAACGGACGGAAAATTTCTTTGGTAGCCCATCCAGCCGCGGTGACCAGTCAGTTAGTTCACTCTCTGGATGCTTTGAAAGCGCAAACCAAGCTCAATATTGTTTCGGCCTTTGGTCCTCAACATGGTATGCGAGGAGAAAAGCAAGATAACATGATTGAGAGCGAGGACTATCTTGATCCGAAATACAAAATACCTGTTTATTCACTTTATGGAAAAACAAGAAGGCCTACAAAAGAAATGCTCCAATCCTGCGATGTGGTTCTGTTTGATCTTCAGGATGTAGGAACAAGAATTTATACGTTCCTGACAACATTGAGATACATGTGTGAGGCCTGTGTCGAGCTGGGGAAATCATTTTGGATTTTGGATCGTCCCAATCCAGTGGGAAGACCGATTGAAGGTTTAACTTTATTAAAGGGGCATGAAAGCTTTGTTGGAGCAGCCGAAATTCCAATGAGACATGGATTAACACTAGGTGAGGCTGCTCTCTTTTTTAAAAAGTATTTAAACCTCAATTTAGATTTAAAGATTGTTAAAATGGAAAACTATTTCCCTGAAAAGGGATCTGGATTTGGGTGGCCGACAGAGTTATCTTGGGTAAATCCTAGTCCTAATGCTCAGACATTGAATATGGCCCGATGTTTTCCAGGCACAGTCATGATCGAGGGCACAACTCTTTCTGAAATGCGAGGGACAACAAGAGCTTTAGAGGGTGTGGGTGCATCGGATATTGATGCAGAAAGAATTCTTTCTCGAATGAATCAGTTGGCCCCAGATTGGTTGAGGGGTTCAATTATTCGAACGATTTTTTTTGAGCCGACTTTTCATAAACATAAAGGCCTTTTATGTCAGGGGATTCAAATGCACACGGATCACCCTAGTTACAATCATGAACTTTTCAGGCCCTACAGAGTGATCTCTTTATTTTTAAAAGTGGTACGTGAGCTTTATCCTGACTATGTCATCTGGAGGGATTTTGCCTATGAATATGAACTTGAGCGTAAGGCGATTGATGTGATTCATGGAACAACTCAGTTTCGAGAGTGGGTCGATGATCCAAAAGCAAAGCCAGGTGATTTGGAAAATTTGTTAAGTCGAGACGAAAAGGCTTGGAAAGAGCAGCGGCGCGAATTTTTAATCTATTAAGGAATTTTTGAATTGTATGACGTCTACTGATTTGGGAAAGAATTATGGAAACATTATCCTGATTCTACTAGGTATTTTGTTGGCCAGTATTGGGCTAAAGGGTTTTTTGCTACCGAATGGCTTTTTTGATGGCGGCGCTGTGGGGATATCCTTGCTCCTTCAGCGGTTTTTTCAAATCGATTTATCGATCTTTATTTTAGTTGTGAATTTACCATTTATTTTAATTGGATTAAGACAAATCTCAAAAGAGTTTGCTATAAAAAGCGCCTTCGCGATTTTAGCTCTTGCTATTGCTGTCCACTGGATCAGTATACCGATTATCACACACGATAAATTACTGATTGCGATTTTTGGCGGAGTTTTCTTAGGCGCCGGAATTGGACTTTCTATTCGAGGTGGAGCAGTTATTGATGGAGCAGAAGTCTTAGCTGTGTATATTAGTCGAAAATCCAGTCTGAGTGTCGGTGACTTTATTGCGGTCTTTAACATGATCCTTTTTCTTTTTGTTGCATTGACGGTTAATATTGAAACAGCAATGTATTCAATGCTCACTTATTTCTCAGCATCAAAAAGTGTGGATTTTATTTTAAATGGTATCGAAGAGTACATTGGAGTAACCATTATTTCTCCAGATAGTGAAAAAATCAGAGAAATGCTCATTAATGATCTAAGAAGAGGAGTCACAATTTACAAAACTGAAGGTGGCTTCATCAGGAACGAAGAGTCGCAGAATGAGCGCAATGCCCTTTTTTGTGTTGTGACCCGTCTTGAGGTTACCAAACTTCTCTCAGAGGTTCAGAGAATTGATCCCGATGCCTTTATAATCCAGCAGCCAGTCAAAGATACTCGCGGTGGAGTCATTAAAAAAAGACCCCTGTATTAATATCTAAGCCTTTCTGACGTACTCAGATTTTAAATTCATTGAGCCAAATCCATCAATTTTACATGAGATATCGTGACCATCACCGGCATCATGAAGTCGAATGTTTTTAACCTTAGTCCCGCCCTTGACGACAGAAGAGGAACCTTTAATTTTCAGGTCTTTAATGACGATGACAGAGTCCCCATCTTGCAGAATATTTCCATTGGCATCTCGGATATGATTATCTGCGGGAGCGTCTGCAGATGCGGCAGTGGCATGGATGCTCCATTCATGCGAACACTCAGGGCAAACCCAAAGGTTTCCATCCTGGTAGATATTTTCAGAGTTGCATTTTGGACAGTTTGTGGGGTTTTGTGCTTCAGTCATTTTATCTCCAAATAAAATTCAAATTACTCTCGAGGGCGGGATTCAATCAATTCAATATGAAAAATCAAATTGGAATGGGGCTTTATTTTTTGCCCAACTTGTCTCTCTCCATAGGCAAGTGAAGCGGGAATAAAGGAGGTCCGCTTTCCTCCTTCGCGCATTCCCAGAACAGCTTGGCTCATGCCTTTTATAACTTTCGTGGAGCCAACAACAAATTGAAAGGGGCGTCCCTGAAGATCGGTTGAATCAAAAATTTCGCCATTTTCAAGACGGCCTTCATACTTGATAATAACAAGGGCGCCCTTGGTGGCCTCAGTGCCACTGCCAACGATGGTGTCAGTATTTTTAACGGCTTCTATTGCTTCAGGTGTCACGATGGTCTCCAGTCTGAGGCTAAGTTATAAGACTTGAATTGTCTCGTCAATGAGGTTAGTTCATTAATCGATGACGTCATTCTACAAACATTACAAAAATAAGCCCTATAAATATCTCGGCACCGCTCGTCACAGCGAGACGCTTGAAGAGCTCGTTCTCTATGAAACTCGATATCAAAACGATCTTGGATCGCTTTGGGTTCGCCACCTACAACGATGAAAGATTTTATAGTTGGCTTGGTGCTGTTCATCCGGATTATCAAGGATTCGGAGTTGGCCAGGAATTACTGAACCGCCAGCATCAGTGGTGTCAGAAGCAAAAATTTAAATCTATTGAAACACGTACATATAATAAGTGGAAACCCATGTTGATTTTGAATATCAAAAATGGCTTTCAAATAGTTGGTACTCGCACTAATCCGAAGGGCGAGACTCAAATTATTATGGAGAAGTATTTAAAATAAATAAGTAAATTCAATATGATACTGCTGATCGCATTTACAAAATCCGCAAGAAGCTGCGGATTTTGTAACATTTTATTGCTATATGCTGCGGATTTTGTAATGATGGGATCAGGGCAAAGGCTGAAGATATGTATGCAAGAATTCTTGATTTATTGGGCTTAACGAAGAAAACAAATTATTTTTTATTTGGCCCAAGAGCCACTGGTAAAAGTTCACTGATTAAAAAGGTTTTACCAAAAGCCCAGGTGATCAATTTACTTGAAGATGCTGTCTATGATGAGCTAACGAGACGACCTGGGGCACTGATTGAAATGATCGATGACCCGAGGCAACTTGTGGTAATAGATGAAATTCAGAAATTACCAAAGCTGATGGATGAAGTTCATCGTCTCATAGAAGACAAGAAAATTCGATTTCTCTTAACGGGTAGTTCTGCTCGCAAGCTTCGTAGGCAAGGGGCTAACATGTTAGGTGGACGGGCTCGCGAAGCCAACATGTTTCCCTTAACAAGGCAGGAATTAGGAAAGGATTTTCATCTTATAAAATATCTTAATTACGGTGGATTGCCGATTATATATAAATCAGGTGAGCCGATAGAGGATCTTAAAACCTACTGTAAGAATTATTTAAATGAAGAAATCAAGATCGAAGCGGCTGTTCGTAATTATGATCGATTTGTTCGATTTCTTGAAACTATGGCTATTAGCAACGGTCAAGAATTGAACTACGAAGGTTTATCCTCTGACTGTGGAATACCTGCACGAACCTTAGAAGGGCATATTGAAATACTAAAAGACACTTTAATTGCCTTTGAGCTGCTGCCATATACGAAAACAATCAAAAGAAAAGCTATCAGTCGTTCTAAGTTCTATTTTTTTGATACTGGCGTTGCCAATTATCTCGCTCAAAGATTGCCTTTGGCCGAGGGAGCAACTGATCTTGGAATATCATTCGAGCAGTTTATCGTTAACGAAGTCAGAGCCTATTTGTCATATAATCTAAAGCAGAGCCGCCTAGCATACTGGAGATCGAGAAAAGTTGAAGTTGATCTTATTATTGGTGATCAGCTTGCAATCGAAATTAAGTTTAGTAAGTCGTTTAAGCCAGAGTTCGCAGAAAATCTTCAAATTTTACGTGAGGAAAAACAAATTAAAAACTACCTGGTTGTTGGTCGTTTTGCCGTTAGCGGTCAATATGATGGAATTCATTACATGAATTATGAGAAATTTCTCGACAAGCTATGGAGTGGGAATTTTAATTTACGATAATTAATGGTTCATAAAAAACTGAACATTCAGGAAGTCAGAATTTCTCAAGCAGCTTTTCTTTCAAAAGATTTTGAATTTTCGGGCGGTCAACTTTTCTGCCTAAAAGTTTTTCCATGCTGACCATGGTTTCAGTGGAAAATCCGCAAGGTTTCATGCCCTGAAAAGCTTGGGGATCTTCGTCAACGTTGAGAGCCGCTCCGTGATAAGTTACCCACTTGCGAACGCCGATTCCAAGTGAAGCAATTTTTTGATTGCCCACCCAGACTCCCGTTTCTTCTGTTCCTGAATCTGTCTGGGATTTTTTTTGAAGGCTTTTGCCTATGGCTGTGATGCCCTCAGTTTTTAAAACATCAATAATGGCATTTTCTAGGGTTCGTAAATACCAACCAATATCCCGTTGAGGTCTATTGTTTGTAGGAAGATCAAGATTGATGATCGGATAAATCACAAGCTGACTGGGCCCATGATAGGTCGCTCGGCCTCCGCGGGAGATTTCTTTTATAGGACCTTGCCAGGCAAAAACATCTCCAGCTTCAGTTTTGCGACCAAGAGTCACAATTGGCGGGTGAGTACAAAATACAAGAACGCCCTCTGATTTCTCGGCGGCTACTTTTTCAACCAGTTGTTCTTGTTTTTCTAGGGCCTTTTCATATTCGATCGGGCCCCAATCTTGAAATTCGATCATTCGTGGTCCCACAATTAGGGATGGGTATCTTTTCCTCGATTAAGAGGTCTTTGAATAATATGTATCGCGTGACCCAGGGTCGCCTCAGCGGCCTCCATCATTGTTTCACCTAAGGTTGGGTGAGGATGAATGGTCAATGCGAGGTCCTCTAAGCGCGAGCCCATTTCGATCGCCAGTGCTGCTTCTGAAATCAAATTCGAAGCCTCTGGTCCTACGATATGAACACCCAAAAGGATATTGGTTTTTGCATCTGCAATCATTTTCACAAATCCATCCGTTTCCATGATGGAAACGGCACGGCCATTGGCTGCAAATGGAAATTTGGCAATTTTAAGGTCTGTGTAACCCTTGGCTTTAGCTTCAGACTCCATAAGGCCAGCAGAAGCAATTTCGGGATCAGTAAAGACAACTGCCGGAACTGTTTTCACATCGTAGACTCGATTTTTGCCAGAGATCACTTCGGCAACTAAAACACCTTCATGAGAAGCTTTGTGTGCCAACATCGGCTGACAAGCAATATCGCCAATAGCAAAAATATTGGGTACATTTGTTCTTCGTTGTGCATCCACTTTCACGAAGCCCTTATCATCAATTTGTAGTCCTGCAGTCTTCAGATTCGCCTGATCTGAATTGGGACGACGGCCAACTGTGACTAGAATTTTCTCTGCCTTCAGAGTTTCTTCTTTTCCATTGTTGTCGATGGTAATTTCAAACTCTTTACCTGACTTTTTTTGGCCCTTTGCTTTCGCGTTGGTCAAAACCTTTACGCCTTGTTTAACAAGCTTTCGTTGAACAACTTGGGCGCACTCTGGATCGACTACACCATTCAGAAGTGCCGGTGAAGCTTCGATCACAGTCACTTGGGTTCCAAGTTTGCTGAGGATTCCTGAGATCTCAAGGCCAATATAGCCACCGCCGATGACAACAATTGATTTTGGAATTTGCTCAAGAGCGAGGGCGCCTGTCGAAGACAGAATATCCTTTTCATCAAATTTAAAACCTGGAATTTCGATGGGTCGAGACCCAGTTGCAAGGATGAAATTTTTTGCAGTGATGGTTTCGCCACCGACTGTGATTTCCTTTGCAGTTTTAAAAGTGGCTTCACCTTTAATGATGGTGACATTGTTGCCTTTAAGCAGTTGGCCAACGCCGCCACTCATTTTGTCACAGACGGATTGTTTCCAGCCGACAAGCTTTTTCATATCGACAGAAATATTCTTGATTGTGATTCCCATGGTCTCGGCATCATGCTGGGCTTTGTGAAGAAAGTGAGTTGCAGAGATCATTGCTTTTGAGGGAATACATCCAACATTTAAGCAGACTCCACCCAGAAATTCTCTTTCGACCACAGCGGTCTTCATACCTAGCTGAGCTGATCTGATGGCGGCTACATAGCCGCCGGGTCCTGCACCAATGACAACAACATCAAAATTCTGAGCCATTTCACTTTCCTTTTCTTTTAAAGAGCCTTTTCTTAGTACATGTCCATCATCAGACGACCAGGATTTTGAACGCGTCCAATGAATTCTTTTAAGAAGTTCGCGGCAACTGCACCGTCAATCAAGCGATGATCTGCTGTAATCGTATAGTTCATTGATTTGATCACATCAATTTCACCGTCAGAGCCTAAAACAACTTTATCCGAAATCTTGTACATTCCAAGGATTGCCACTTCGGGGTGATTAATGATCGGAGTGGCGTACGTTCCGCCAACTGATCCGATGTTGGTAATTGTGATTGTTGCGCCCTTCATTTCGTCTGGCTTTAGCTTTCCATCACGAGCCCGCTTCGAAAGATCTAAAATTTCACGGCTGAGCTCAAGAATGCTTTTTTGGTCTGCGTTCTTAATGACAGGAACCACAAGACCATTCGGAGTATCTGCTGCAAAGCCGATGTTGAAATATTTTTTGTAAACGATTTCTTGAGCAGCATCATCAATACTGGCGTTGAACATTGGGTATTGACGGCAAGTTGCGATCAAGGCCTTCATCACAATGGGAAGATAAGTGATTTTTGTTCCGTTCTTTTCTGCGTAATCTTTAAGGCTCTCGCGCATTTTCACAAGCTCGGTCACGTCAGCTTCATCCATCAATGTGAAGTGAGGGATGATTTGTTTTGCCATCTGAAGATTTTCAGCAATTTTCTTTCTGATTCCGCGAAGTGGAATTCTCTCTTCAGCAGCGCCAGCTGGGCCCTGATAAGCAGGACGTGGCATTTCACGGACGATATCCATTCCACCTGACATTCCTCCGCCAGTCGTTGTCATCACATCTTCTCTTGTCACGCGACCAGCAAGGCCAGAGCCTTTCATTTGATTAATGTCCACACCCATTTCACGAGCGAGCCTGCGAGTGCTTGGGGTTGCTAAGACTTTCGAGTCCGCAACTGGGGGATAGTAAGTTGCTGATGTTGTTGCGACAGGAGCTGGAATCGGTTTTGCAGCAGCCGTGGCTCCGGCAGGGGCTGGCTTTTTTTCTTCGTGCTTAACTGGAGTGGCTGCTGAAGAGGCTCCATCAAGAGTCAGCATTGTATTTTCAACTTTGATTACATCACCAGCTTTGAATTTTAATTCTTTGACCACTCCGCCAATGGGAGAGGGGACTTCAACAGTTGCCTTGTCAGTCATGACTTCTGCGATGGTCTGATCGGGCTTCACAGTGTCACCGGGCTTAACAAGCCATTTGACCAATTCACCTTCTGTGACGCCTTCACCTAATTCTGGTAGTTTGACTTCAGTTGCCATGTTGTTGATTCTCCCTTCGTTGTTTTTCGACGAGTCCCTTCATAAAAAACTCTCCCGCACGGTACGAACTTCGTACCAAGGGGCCACTTGCCACATATAAAAAGCCCATTTTCTCAGAAACATCCTGCCAATATTTAAATTTTTCAGGAGTGATAAACTCTTGAACTTTCAGATGTCTTGGCGTGGGCTGCAAATATTGACCAAAAGTCACCACATCACATTCGATATCACGAAGATCTTTTAAAGACTGAAGAACTTCTTCGTCTGTCTCACCAAGACCGAGCATGATGGATGTTTTTGTGTAAACAGTTGGATCTTTTTCTTTCACCATTTTCAAAACTTGTATGGACTGGCGGTAACCAGCTCTTGGATCGCGCACGCTCTTTGTCAGGCGCTCAACAGTTTCAATATTGTGAGCAAAGACATCGGGCTTTGCCTCTGTGATCAAATCAACCAGATCTCTTTCTCCGCGGAAATCAGGTGTCAGAATTTCAACAATCACCTCGGGCGCTAAGCGTTTAATTGTTCGCACCGTGCGAGCAAAGTGTCCAGAGCCCTGATCCGGAAGATCATCACGGTCAACCGAGGTGATGACCACATACTCAAGATCCATTTGTGAAATTGAGTAAGCCACTTTTTCAGGTTCATTAGGATCAAGAACTCCCTTTGGATTTCCTGTTTTAATGTGACAGAACTTGCAGCCCCGTGTGCAGACGTCGCCCATGAGCATAAAGGTAGCCGTTCCGCCGCCCCAGCATTCGCCCATGTTGGGGCACTTGGCCTCTTCGCAGACGGTTGAAAGTTTAAGGTCATGAAGCATACCCTTGATGCGAGTGTAGTTTTCGCCAGAGGGCGCCTTCACTTTGAGCCAGTGTGGTTTTGGTGCAAATACTCTTTTTTGATCCATGACGTAGCTTCTAGTCTGTTGCTCTTTGATTGTCCAATCAAGGCTGGGTTTGGCCAAGATGAAGCAGTGAGTTATTATGGAGAGTTTTGTGGTTCATGGCTTTGATTGGGACCTACAGATTTCAACTGACAATGATTTTATTTATAGCAGCCTATAGCTAGAGCGGTGGCCGGCATCATGATGTTTCCTCCCCTCATGAGCGTAGATTCGTACCGCCCATGGGAATCAAAGGAACCCTGGTTTTGAACTGCCGTGGAGTCACTGAGAGTGATTGTTGAGAGTATTTCTAAAGACTTCTTGTTGATGTTTACCCAGAATGTGGCAGTTTTGGATTTTCCTTCAAATGAAATGTAGTCCGTAGATTCATTCATTCTCAATGGAATAGAGTGGGGTGAGTTCTTGATTTTGATGTCGAAATCGATAGCTGAACATTGTATTTGCGAGGACGGGGCCGCCAAAGCGGTACATGAGAATATAACTGGTGCTAATCCGCATACGATTCTTTTTAAAAGCTTCATGTTGGCTCCTGATACTCATTGATTCGGGAGCTGTTGTAGCATGAAGAACGAGTTTGATAAAGAGGTGCTTCATAAAGAAACAAGGGCTGATCCCATTATTGAAATATAATCAATGATTCTATGTAGTTAGATTTTATCCTAAGATAAGGCCGGCAATTCAATGGAATCAGTTTCTGAAAAAATTCTCTTGAATTAAACTATACACTCGTATAATATTATTATACATATGGATAATTCAAAAGATCTTCTCTTTCAGTCCGCCAAGAAACTTTTTGCCCAGCGGGGTTTTGATGGAGTTTCCGTGCGTGAGATTGCCCAAGACGCTGAGGTCAATTTTGGTCTGATTCGATATCACTACGGGGACAAGTTGGGATTGTATCGAGCTTGTATCGAGAAATACGGACAGATGAGATTTGAGTCCGCAAAGAGATTTTTGACTCCGGCGATTTCGAAGGATGATTTCACCACAAAATTAAAGTATGCCATCGAAGATATCATTTTGAATCAGATTACGGATGTGGATTTAACCCGAATGGTTCTGCACGAAATTGAAGAATCGGGCGCTCGTGCAGATGATATTCTGGGAAGCACACTGGTGCAAATGGCAAAGCGTTTTGTCGAGTTCTTCACAGAGGCCAAAAAAGCAGGGTATTTGCGAAAAGATCTTGATCCACTTTTACTGACTTATTTTATTCAAGGTTCGATTAATCACTTTGTCAGAACTGATGGGATTAGATCGCGACATTTCAAATTTAGCGTCAAAGACGAAAAAAATCGCCATCAGCTGGTTGAGCATCTTTATCAATTAGTTTTAAACGGTTGTTTGAATCAATAAACACGAAGGAGTATTCGATGGGCACACAAACAGAAAAACGTTTTTCAGTTTCACTTGTTTGGGGAATTATCGCCACTCTATTTGGTCTGATGACAATAAAGGAAGGAGCTTCAGTTCTTTTCTTCGACGGTCCATCAAGAGCTGCTGCTGGAAACTATGTTCCTTTTGTTTTGATGTTTAATTTTCTGGCGGGTTTTTTCTATGCCATTGCAGGATTAGCAATAATTAAAAAGAAAAATTGGGCCCAACATTTAGCTGCTTTTCTTGGAATAAGTTCGGCCCTGACCTTTGCCTTTTTGGGTTTTCATATTTCCAATGGTGGATTATTTGAGATGAGAACTGTCTATGCAATGACTTTGAGAACTTCGTTTTGGATTTTAACTTTTGTCTTTTTGTATTTGCAAAATAGAAAGGGGCTTTCTCATGCTGGGTAAAAGAAACTTAATAGCCGGTTTTTTTGTAATAGGTTTTTTCATGATCTATGGGTTTCTTTTGGTTTACTTAAGAGACTTTGCTCCAGGCGCTGCAGACTGGGCGGCGAGCTATTCAACGGGTAAGCACTTCGAGGCTCGTTTGGCCCACGTACACGGGGCGCTTTTTGCCTTTTTAAATATCATGGTTGGGTATTTGCTCTTAAACTTGAAGATTGATCGGTATCAATCCATGATATCTTGGACTTCGTTACTGGGACTTTTAATGCCATTTGGAATATTATTGGAACTTGTGTTTGGAGCTCCGCCGGTATTTGTACTCATTGGTGCAGCTTCGATGACTATCTCGATGTTTCTTTTTGGGTGGGCAATTAATACAAAAAAAGATTTTAATACAAAGGAGTAAAGAATGAAAAAATTAATCACCGCAATATTTGTACTATCGCTCTCAACAGCAAGCTTAGCAGAAGAAGACCACAGTCACGGGCATCAGGCTTCGGGTGGCCAGGCTGGAATGACTTTGAACGAAGGGAAAAAATGGAAATCAGACGAGACTCTTCAAAAAAACATGGTTCAAATGCACAAGCAGTTCAATGTTCTGAATAAATTAGTTGAATCAAAAAGAGCAAAAGATGGTGACTATAAAACAATGGTTGAAGTCATGGATAAGTCTATTGCCGATATTTTTAAAAACTGTAAGTTAGAGCCAAAGGCTGATGCCACTTTGCACGTCGTGCTCACGGAATTGATGTCGGCAAAAGATAAAATGAAAAATCAGAAAACTTCTATTGAGGGGCTAACTCAGGCTCGTAAGGGATTTAATCTTTTCCACGAGTACTTTCAGTAATTTTGATATTATTCGTACCGAAGGGCATCTATGGGGTTAAGTCGAGATGCCTTTCGGGCCGGGTAAACTCCGAAAATAATTCCGATGGCCACAGAGAATCCAAAAGAGAGCAAGACGGATTCAAGTGTGATTGAGGTCGACCAATCGGCAACTTGAGAAATCAGTACAGTTGAAATCCAACCCAAGAAAATTCCAATCAACCCGCCAATAACACTAATGACAACAGATTCTGCAAGAAATTGAGAAAGAATATCTTTTCTCATGGCACCGATAGCTTTTCTTAGTCCAATTTCTCGAGTTCGTTCTGTGACGGAGACGAGCATGATGTTCATGATTCCAATTCCACCGACAAGCAATGAAATAGCGGCGATCGAGGCCAGTAGGACAGACATGGTTTGACTGCTTTGTTGCATGGTGGCCTGAATATCTGCCATATTGCGAACAACATAGGCCTCACCTTGCTGGGAAATGGGGATTTTATGTTGGTTTGTAATGACCTGCCGAATTTCCTCTTGGGCTTGGGGAATATTCTCTGGTCTATCGATTTCGACCTCCAGCATTTCGAGATAGTCGCGGCCAAAGACTCTTTTCATTGCAGTGAGTACGGGAATTATGACCACGTCATCTTGATCGCGAAAAGCATTGGCCCCTTTGGGGGGCAGGACACCAATAATCTGAAAATTAATTTTATTAATCTTAATCATTTCCCCAATGGGATTTGTATTATTAAATAACTCTCGCTGAATCGTTTCGCCGATCACAGCAACCCGCGCACGCTTGAGATTTTCATCCTCAGTAAAAAATCTTCCGATGGTGGGTACAGAGTTATGAAGTTCATCCCATGTTTCAGATGTCCCTTGAATAAATGTATTCCAATTCTTTGCATTTGCAGTGAGCTGTCCGCGACCATTCACTTGGCCGGAAACATTTTTGACATTTGAAACATGACTTTTGATCAGAGCGAGATCTTCAGGGATCAGTCGATTGGCTGCGCCAGATTCTTGGGTAATTCCTCCTACTCGGATAGCGCCAGGGCGGACATTTAATAGGTTTGATCCCAGTGAAGAAAGTTGTTCCTCGATGGCCTTCTTTGCCCCACTTCCAAGAGCCAGCATGGCCACAACGGCCCCAACTCCAATCAGAATTCCAAGCATGGAAAGAGCTGTTCGAACTTTATTAGCAGCAAGTGTTTTTACTCCCAGCTGAAAGTAGTTCAGTATATTTTGCCAAGCAGAAGTCTTGGTCTGATGCGTGATTGATTGGGTTAAGGGAATATTATTTTTCTCTAAAGGTGATCGGCGTTCATCAGAGATAATCACTCCATCACGCAATCTTATCCAGCGTTTGGCGTGGGCAGCGACTTCTTCTTCGTGGGTGACAATGATCACGGTGATTCCTGATTGATTAAGCTCCTCAAGAATTTTCATGATTTCGACTTGGCTCTGGGTATCAAGATTTCCTGTGGGTTCGTCTGCAAAAACAATTTTCGGATTATTAATCAGTGATCTGGCAATGGCAACTCGCTGCTGTTGCCCCCCGGAGAGTTCGCTGGGTTTATGAGTCATTCGGGTTTCTAGCCCAACTCGACTCAGCAAATCCTTTCCTCTTGTCTCATGCGGGTAGAGTTGGGAATAAAGCAGAGGGAGATCGACATTGGCCAGGGCTGACATTCGAGGTAAAAGATTAAATTGCTGAAAGATAAATCCAATTTCATTTCGCCTGATGATGGCTAATTCATCCTCTGATCGCTGAGAAACCTCGACGCTATTTAATTTGTATTGGCCAGAGGTAGGAGTATCCAAGAGACCCAGAATATTCATCAGTGTTGATTTTCCAGATCCCGAAGGGCCCATGATTGCGACAAAATCACCAGGTTCAATCGTCAAAGATATTCCTTTGAGAATATTTAAGGTGACCTCACCCATTTTGTAAGATTTGGTGATGTTGACAGCTTCGATCATAATTAGTGTGGGGGTGGTCCCGGTGGTCCAGGATTTCCACTGCTCCTTTGTCCTTGTTGCGGCCCTTGGCTTGAGCCAGCTGGTCGATTTCCAATTGGTGAAAAGGGATTTCTTCCTTGAGCGGTCTTTTTGATTATTTCAAGAACGACGACATCTCCTTCGTTTAGTCCTGAAGTGATTTCTGTTCTTTTGCCATCAGATGAACCGAGAGAGATTTCCCTGAGTGTCGTTTTTTGATCACTTCCTTCAACGAGAATATTGGGTTTGCCCTTTTCATATTTGATGAATCCAGTCGGAACGAGCAGAACATCATTTTTTGTTTCTACAAAGAAAGTCACATTGGCGGTCATTCCCGCTCTCATATTTTCTGGGGCTTGTTCAGGAAGAACGTCAATGATGTAAGTGGTCACATTACTGATGGTTTTTGCCTCATAAGCAATGTGAACCACCTTCCCCTCGATGGGCTGATCAGGATAAGAATCTAATCGGATTTCACATTTTTGATTTTCTCTGATTTTTGCAAGATCTGTTTCGTCGACTTGGGCTTTAATGGTGAGGCGATCGGACATGACAAGTACAGACTCAGTTGATGTGAAGGTTTGTCCAGATTCGACCTTTCGAGAGATGATCGTTCCTGATAAAGGAGCGATGATTGGAGTGGGTTTGTAGATTTCCTCCCATCTTTTCACTTCTTCGGCACCTTGGGCTCGGGCAGCGTCGATCATTGCGGCTCTCTCAGTTGAACTCATCCAGGCGAGAATTTGTCCCTTTTTAACTTTCTGGCCTTCTTCAACAAGAATTTGGTCGACTCGACCGGGAACGGGGGGTTTGATCTCAAGTCGGTTTTGAGGTTGAACAGTTCCGGTTGCTAAAATGGTCACTTGAATTTGACCTCGCTGAACTTTTTCTTTGAGGTAGGATTTCTCACCCTTTGAGCTTGGTGAAAAGAAATATCCCAATCCAGCGATAAGGAGAAAGCCAAAAATAAGAGCGATGATCCATTTTTTATTCATATGTGACCTCTTGATTCTGTGATGCCATATAGGTCCAACTTGCATAGGCCTTCCAGAAATCTCTTTGTGACGAGAGAAGGTTTTTTTCTCTGAGAATCAAGTCATTTTCCACTTGATCCCACTCTTCAAAAGACATCAGTCCGTTGTTGTATTTTTTTCGGGCAATCTCAGAGCGAGTGAGTGACGCCTTCTGAAAGAGATGATCAACTTTCAGCTTTTCTTGGCTGATTTTGAGATCAGCATAGGCTTGCTTTAGTTTTGTGACTATTTCCTGGCGAGTCGATATTGTGAGCAGCTCAGCTGCTTTAGCGGAAGCGGCTTGAGCCTGCGCAGAGGAGTAATCCTTTAATCCGTCAAAAAGAGGGATTGTTAAGGTTAAACCGGCTGACCACTTGTTTTGATTGGGTGTCCAGGTTGAGTCTGTTTTTCCAGTCGAGGCCGATAAATCAAGGCTTGGAGAAAATCCACTTTTTGCCGATTTTAAATTCAGTTGCGACACGATTTCATCTGATTTCGTCTTTTGGTAGTCATAATTTTTAAGCGCAAGGGTCTGAAACTCGGGATTTGGATCTAATAAGATCGAAGTTGTATCTTCTGATGTCACTTCAAGTTGTTCTTGATCTTCGAGTCCGAGAATTTTTTTTAGCTCTTCTTGAGAGATATTAATTTGAGATTGAGCAAGTAAAATATCGTACTTGGCTTGATGGTGATAGGCTTCTGATAATAGCAAAGACCCTTTGTTCTCTCTTCCACTATTATAGCGAAGTTCCACCATTTTATAGTTTTCACTGCGTCTGGCTTCAATTCTTTTAACAAGTTTTAAATAGTCTTGGGCATAGACTAATTTTGAATAAGCAATTTTTAAATTCTCGATTGCACTTAGTTTTGTTTGCTGAAGTGAGATCTGAGCAGTGAGAGCGTTTTGTTTGGCGATGTCAGATTTTGAAAGATCCGAAAAACCTGAAAAAAGATTCTGACTAAGGCTGAGATTCATCTGGGCGGTGTCTGATTGGCCGGTGTTGGCTAAGTAAGATGAAGAGTGACTAAGAGAGCCATATATTTTTGGATAAAATCCAGATTGAGCACTTCGGACTAAGTACTGCGCCGCTGTTAATTTTTCTTTGGCTTGTCTAATTTCTGTATTATTTTGCTCGGCGAGAGAAACGCAATCGTTCCAGTTAAAAGTTCTTCCTTGAGCGATTGAGGTTTGAATAACTGATGTCCCAACAATCGCAGTGGGCAGAATGAAAATGGATTTGGCAATGAGCTTAAGAGTAGCCCTAAAAATGAATCTGAAGACGTATATAAACGGCCATCTTGAAGCGTACATACCTTTGGTTAAGCTAGCCTAGAATCAAAGTGAGATAAAGTGTGTATCTTCATTTCCAGATGATGACGTTGGATGTCAGGCCATGAATAAGCCAAGCTGTTGGGGTGGAAGGTGGAGAGACCTCTCTGCGTCATTTAATGAGTTAGTGGCAATTGAAGAATTGTAAAGAGTCATTTTTAATGACGTCTTATTGTCGCCTTGTTGTTGTTTAATTATCTGGTGATCGCCATCAGTTCAGTGAGCTCCTTGTTGATCGGCATTCGACATATAACCACTCAAAAAGCATTCATAAAATTAAATTAAATATTGGCGAAATATAAGAATAGAAATATATTGCCCCAGAGATAAAAAATAAAAAGAGAAAAAGAATGCAATTAAATTTAATTCCACAGAAAGAACTCAGGGCGATAAAGGCAAGAAGCTTTGGAGGCATGAAGCTTAAAAAAAGAAGAAAGGTCGCAAGACCATTGAGAGAAGGACTTGTTCATCATGTGGTTTTTAAATCAAGCAAGGCTCAAGGGAAATTGTCGTTTTACACGCACAAAGAGCTGGTTCGAAACATTCTTCACCAAAGGGCAAGAATGTATTTTGTTGAAATCATGGATTTTGTGAATATGGGCAATCATATTCATCTTAAAGTGAAATTCAATGACCGCAAACGATTTCAAAATTTCTTAAGAACATTTGCAGCAATCTTGGCTCGAAAAATAACTGGTGCTCATCGAGGGAAAGACTTTGGGAGGTTTTGGGATGGGCTTGTTTTTACCCGCATCCTAACATCAAAAATGGAAGAGTTGGGTCTTAGATTATATTTCGAGGGAAATCACCGACAAAGGGAGCTTGGCCAATCAGAGAGAGATTTTTATTTGAGCCGGTGGAATCAATTCATGTACCGCCTTCGGCAAAGGCGGGCTACTTCGCAGCGAGAGGCTTTTTCATAGTTCTTTTATAATATAGGTTAATGTTTGTGTTTATACAGAGTGAATATTGGGCAGAGGCTCATGACGGTCCGCAAGACGGCTTGTCATGGGCCAGAACTGAGCTAAATTCCACCCATTATGAAGTGGGAGCAGGCGCCCTTACGGGGACAATTTTTAAAGCGGTACAAAAGATTTTTTGCAGACATTCAACTGGGTGAGCAGGTGGTCGTAGCTCATGTTCCCAACACGGGCAGTTTAAAATCCTGTCAAGAGCCCGGACGGCCGGCATTGCTCTCCCCAGCAAAGGATCCCGAGCGAAAATTAAAATTCACACTCGAAGCCATTCAGGTCAGTACAGGGACTTGGGTTGGTGTGAATACCTCTTGGCCCAACAAACTTGTCCAAGAAGCCTTTCAAAATCGAGTCATTCCTGAGTGGACTTTATTTGATCAGTATCAGCCTGAAGTTAAAATCAGTCCTGAAACTCGATTGGACGCTTGTTTGACAAATTCAAAAACGGGCCAAAAGAGATACATTGAAGTCAAAAATGTCACTCTGAAAGAAAAAGACTTTGCTTGTTTTCCAGACGCTGTCACGGAGCGAGGTCAAAAACATTTGCTCGAATTAATGAAGCTTGTTGAGCAGGGTCATCAAGCAGAATTAGTTTTCACCATTCAGCGAGAAGACTGTTTCAAGTTTCGTCCTGCAGATGAAATTGATCCCGAGTACGGTCGCCTCTTAAGATTAGCTCACAAAAAAGGTGTGATTATTTCTCCTTTTGTTATTCAGATTGATGAAAAGGGAATTCTTCTATCCGGAAAAAAATTAGAGTGTGATTTTGGGGGTGAGCAGTGACATCCACGATGAACCCTCTACAAATCCAAGTGACTCGAGGAAATGCTGTTGAAAGTGAACACATCGTTGATGCAGTTGTCGTTGATACTCAGGGGAAGATCGTTCGAGCTCACGGCAATATTGACTCACTTGTTTTTCCCCGATCAGCGATCAAAATGATTCAGGCTTTGGGCTTTGCCGAAAGCGGAGCTCTTGAAAAATTCGAACTGACAGAAAAGGAACTCTCTTTGGCCTGTGCCTCGCATTTAGGTCAGGATATTCACCTTTTAACTGTTCGGGCTTGGCTATCGAAATTGGGACTTACTAGCGAAAATCTTGAGTGCGGAGCCCATAAACCCTATGATGAAGACGCCTATGTGAATCTGATTCGGGCAGGGAAAAGTCCTGAGCGAGTTCATAACAATTGCTCAGGTAAACACTCAGGCATTCTTTCAGCTTGTTTAGCATACAAAGAGCCCACCAAGGGTTATTCCAAATATGATCATCCCGCTCAGGTCAGACTTCGAAAAATTTTAGGAGAGCTATCAAATTTATCTTATGAAAAAAGTCCTTGGGGTGTGGATGGTTGTGGAATTCCAACCTATGCAATTCCATTAAAGGCAATAGCAGACTCGATGGCGAAACTTTTACCTGAAGCCAAAGTCAGTGCTGACCGTTCTGCGGCTGCAAAAAAAATACTTCATGCCGTAAAGAAATATCCAGAAATGATTTCAGGTGTGGGAGGGCTTTGCACTGAGGTGATTCAAATTTCAAAGGGACAATCTCTTCTGAAGACAGGGGCTGAAGGTGTCTACACAGCTTTAATTCCATCAAAGGGTTTGTCTATCGCAATTAAATGCCGTGATGGGGCCTCGAGAGCCTCTCAAGTTGCCATTCTTCACTTGCTGCACCAGCTCGGCGGTTTGACTGATAGCCAGCGAGAAGAGTTAAGACCGTATTCAGATGAGATCATTCGAAACTGGGAGAAGCTCCAGGTTGGATCTGTTGTTTGCCGCTAAGTGCCTGAACAATGCATTATACTGAAGGTGTTGTTCCGGTCAGGGTCTCATGTTAGCTCTGTCTCAATCAGTCCACCTTTTAAGGAGGTGTTATGTTTAAAATGTATATTATCGCCCTTGTCTTATTTTTAACACAATTTGTATTTGCAGAAGAGCATCGTCACAGTTTTGATCATCTCAAAACGGCCTTTCAAAAGGCAGAGCAGCCTTCGCTCGAAATGTTGACGCCGGGTTGGTATGCAGGTCGATGTTTCACGGCGCGAGAGCCAGAAGTCGAACAAGCTGGAGTCATATGGATTCGTGCTGTTCATGAGAACGTGGTTCAGATGATTATGCCTGCTGGATCAATTGTGAAGGATGTTACAGCTTGGAATGAAATTGATGAGGAAGAGCTGTCTATTTTGACGGAATACAGCTTTATTCAAAATAACAAAGCTGCATTTATGGAGAACGCAAGTTTGGTCTCATTGTTGGCTTATGATATTCTCGATCCTGTTGGGAAATTATTTCTTCGTCAAATGCAGGGGCACTATTTGCTCAAGATGACAGAAGTTTATTATGACAGTGAGGACACAGCCACGACTTGGTTCTACTGTCATTTTGATAAAAAGGTTCGCGATTAGTAGAGAACCTCATAGACTTTAAAGAGATTCATATTTTTTTTCATTGCCTGGACATACAGATTTTTTTCTGGCGTTGCTGTCCCTTGAATCAGTTTTTTTGATTGTCCCGTATAAACATAGGGCAAGTAATCGGCATAGGTATCTTGGTTGATGTAATCCAGATGGTAGTAAGTGGCGCGTGTTTTCAGTTCTTCAAGGGCTTCGATTAAAAAGCCCACAGTTGCAACTGCTGCATGACGAGGAACTCGCAGATCTTTTGGCTGGATGTTGTAATGATATTCGATTCGAGCAGGTACTTTTTTGATCTGAGTTGGTCCTCGGCTGTTATCTGTCATTGGACGACCTGTGATGTTTGATTTCACAATTTTTCCAGCGCGAACAATTAAGGGTAGGTGTTCTTTGACTTGGTAGCGTGGGCTTGTGAAGAATTTCGATTCGTTGCCGAGAATTCCCAGGGCCATCCAAGCGAGCAGGTTGTACTCTTGACTGTGGATTTCATAAATTTCAAGTATTCGAGGTTTTTCTTCTTCGAGAGCTTTCTTAAACTCCAGGGCGCGATCATCAAATTGGATATTTTTTGCTGGTTGAAAATAGACTCCACAAGTCTGACATTGGCTTGATTTCCAGATCCAGGGCTCAAGGCCGTTGCTGGCAGAGCTTTGAACAGCAATAAAAAATGTAAAGATGAGTGCAGAAAGCTTCATGTAAATCTTCCCTAGATCTGGGGTCTAGCGAAACCTGTGCCAGGGCGGGATGATCTCTGTGAGTTTTAGCTGTAGTTGTTGAGCCAAAAAGCTAACAGTTGGACGTTTTTCGGCATGAGAAGCATAAAAAAAAGCCCGGACGAAACCGGGCTTTTTTGGCATTCTTGAGGTTAAAAATCACTTACCAGATAAGTGACGGTCAATGATCGTTTTGAATTCAGAGAATGGATATGCGCCACGAAGAGAAACTCCATTGATCAAGAATCCTGGAGTTCCGCTGAATCCGAACTTCTTAGCCTCTTCCATGTCCGCATTGATGTTCGTCATCAGACTTGGATCAGCAAGATCTTTCTCAAGCTTCTTCATGTCGGCTCCTGCTTTTTTTGCAGCTTCTTTCATGAAAGCTTCGCCTTTAGTTCGAAGATCGGCTTGGTTTTCAAAGATTGCATCGTGAAACTTATAAGCCTTTTCTGGGCTTTGACGAGCAATAGCTTCAAAGTACTTCGCTGCTGGCATTGCTTTTGGATGGAAATCCAATGGCAAGTGTTTGAAAACAAGTCGAACCTGAGTTGGATAGTTTTTCAAAACTTCTTTGATAGTGTTGTATCCGCGAGAGCAGAACGGACATTCAAAGTCTGAGTATTCAACAATTGTTATTTTTGCATCAGCAGGTCCGTGAATCGCTCGGCCTTCTTTGACTTCTGGCTTAAGTGGATTTGCGAATTCTTCGTCACGTTTCTTGGACTCTTCTTGTTGGGCTTTTTCAGCGCCCTTTTGCTGAGCATCTCGAGCTGCTTTGTTAACGACTTCAATGAATTTCTCTGGATCTTTTTCAATAGCAACAAAAACGATGCTCGGATCTTTTTCGACTGCTTCTTTGATTTGTTTTGGTGTTGGGGCACAGCTTGCAAGAGCAAATGCCATTGCTGCTAATGAAATAATCATATGTTTCAAGGGTGTTCCTCCGGTTGTTTGTTTTAAAACACTGCTATTCTGTCATAAAGAGTAACTTTGTGAAATACTTTCGCTTTTGTTAAGCTTGTGCGTTAGTAATTTTGCCCTCCAGGACTATGGTCTGGCGTCATAATAGGAAGAGTTCTACACAAAGCTGACCTGATTTGGGTAAACTGACCGGTATGAAAAAGCTGATTATTTCCACAATTATTTGCTTCTGTAGTTTTGCCAACGCAGGCCTTTTATTTCCCTATTCAAGATTGGCCACAAAAGATTTAGACCAGATGAATAAGTTGATCCAGGAAAAGATCAAAGAGTCCAAACAAAGTCGGGGGGACCGCACTATACCCCTGAAAGAGGCTCTTCAGGCGATTTACTCGCGCCCGAATGAAGATTTTATGATCGAGAAGATCATTGCTCCAGTCAAAAATGAGCTGGATGAGCTTGATGGTTGGGAGAAATCGATCAAAGCCCTTGTTAAGGAATCCATCGGAGCTCTTAAGAATCCAAAAGCTTTTAAGGTCACGGCACAAGTGACATATGCCATTTTTTTAGAAAACCTGATCGCCGAGTTTAAGCCCAAAATGAATGAAGAGTTTGAAAAGGGGATCATCACTCAGATTCGTGATGCAAAGATTGAAATCACAAAAGAGGCCCTCAATGAGCGTCGCCTGAAAATGATGAAGGAACTCAGATCTCCATCAGAAATTGCGGCACTCGCTTTGGCGGCGGCTTCCACTCCGGCACCAACTCCTGAACCAACGAAATAGGCAGGTCATGGGGACACCGACAGTTGATGTGATTATTATTACGACCGGCGGAACGATCGAGAAGACCTACAACGAATTTGATGGTTCTCTTGAAAATCGGGGGACCAGTATTCGAAATCGGATTTTATCAAAAATGCGACTTCCTTATACAAACCTGATTGTTCGGCCGATTCTCAGCAAAGATTCTCTTTTTATGACCGATCAGGATCGTGACTTGATTTGCACAACAATTTCAGAAGAATTAAAGAAAAAAAATCCCATCGTTCTGCTTCATGGGACAGATACCATGAGCATCAGTGCGGAGTATTGTTTTCAACGTATTCCCAATCCCCCAGTTCCAGTTGTGTTCACGGGAGCAATGATTCCTATGGGTTTTGAAGATACGGATGCCTCTCAAAATGTGACGGAAGCACTACTGGCGGCAAAATTGTTGCCGCCAGGATTTTACATTTCATTTCACAATCAGGTTTTTGAAGTTCCCTATGTTCGTAAAAGCAAAGAGCGGGGAACATTTGAGTCTACTCAATCTGGGAATTAATCATTTTCCGCAATTGTTGTCATTCGAGAAGCAATCATGCGAACATAGATATCTTTATAATTCTTCATGACTCGTAGAGAATACTCTTTAGGTTTCTCTGATTTGCCGTACAGCTTTCGAACATTCTTTGCGCCCATGTTGTAGGCAGAAAGATATTTGTTGGCATAGCCCGCAAACGTGCCGCGAAGGTAATTTAAGTAAGCCACTCCGATTTTCACATTCTCAATAGGGTTCTCTAAAGTTGACTTCCCATGAAAGGCAAGTTTTCCTTTCTTCGCAATCCACTCAGCGGTATCTGGTTTAATTTGCATTAGTCCAATCTCACCGAAAGAACCTTTCGCTTTTGGGTTAAAAGAAGACTCTGTTTTGATAACGGCCATAACGAAAACGGGGTCAAAGTCATGGGCCTCAGCTTCTGTAATAATTGTATGAGTCAGGTCCATTGCTTGAGATTTATACTGCTTTGGCAATCGCTTATAAACGTCTTGATAAATTGTGACGTGAAGGTCAGCAATAGACTCAGCCTTATGGGCAAATGAACCATTATATTTCTTACCCAATAGTTCCTTGGCATGGCTGACTCGGACTTGAGCATCCACAGGAGTCATAGGCACAGCAAGGTTAGCGTAATCGAAGTTCTGGAAAAGGATTACGAGTAGAAGAAGACTTGTCAGTGTCATCGCTTTGTTCAAGTTCTGGTTTGTCATCTTGTCCTCCAGTCAACCGGCTTTATTGCGTCCATGGTTGATACATAAGACTAATCCAAGGTCCGTGCCGACCAGCTAAGTAGTGGATATGACAAAGGTCTCATTTTGAGTCGCGATATATTTGACCTCAGAACTGAATGTTCGGGGTAGTGTCTAAGGATTTATGGCCATTGAGCAGAAGTTCGGCATTCAATTCAAAACAGTATCTGTCTCAAGTCTAGATTGTTTCAGATTGACTCAAGTTTTCCCTGAACTAACCGAAAAAAAACGTGAAGACAAACAACCATCCGAAATGGATTTTGGAGGAGTTCATCATGTTTATTCAAGGCGATTTGCAAGCAGTATTTGATGCTCTTTACACAGTAGGTGCGATTGATCCTGTATTGAAAATGGATTGGTCAAGGGTTTCTGACGATATGGCAAAAAATCAGAAACTTGTGAACGATGCTTTTATGCAAGTGAACTCCTGCAAAGGAGATCGAAAAATGTTAATCCAAAAACTACATGCTCTTGAGCCAATGGCTGTGAGCTTTGTTGCAGTGGAGGTAGCTCGTGAATTTGCTGAGTTTACGGACCGCAAAGATCTTCACTAAGATTTTTGTATTTATTTTGGCATCTTTTGTCCATGTCACGGTGAAGGCCTGGGAGGTGGACATGTCTCGTCGGCAGAGTGAGCTGAAAAAAGCTCGTGGACCTGCTAGTCTCGAGGTTCCGCAACCAAAACCAGAATCTTTGGTTGGGTCATTTTTGGACAGCATGGGGCCGACTCAAGATATCGTCATTATTAATACGGAAAAGGGTTTTGTACCCGAGACGGTGCGTGTGAAAAAAGGACAGAACTATCGTTTTCATGTGGTGAATGTGAACGATAAAGAAAAAAATGTGAGCTTCATGCTCGACGCTTTTGCTCAACATCACGCAACTTATTTTGGCCTTGAAAAATCTTTTACTTTGCAGCCTAAGATGGAAGGGATTTATTCATTCCATTGCCCAGAGACTGCAAAACAAGGAAAAATCATTGTCACTACAGATGAGCGCAAACCAGCTTCGGAGTAAGCAATGAGTTCAAACGACCAATTGAAAGTTGTTGAGGCCGCGATTCAGAATTTTCTGGGCCCAATTGTTCCTTACCTTAAGGACGGTGGAGTTTCAGAAATTTTGATCAATGGTCCCAACGATATTTTCGTTGAGCAAAAAGGAAAGCTTGCGCGGGTTGACGCCAAATTTCAAGATGAAGATTCTTTGCGAGCAGCCGTGAATAGCATCGCTCAAAGTATTGGTCGACGAATCGATTTTGAAAATCCCAGACTGGATGCTCGTCTGCCAGATGGATCACGTATCGCAGCGGTGATCCCGCCCTGTGCACGAAATGGAACTTGCGTGTCCATTCGTAAGTTCACTCAAAGTAAAATCACTTTTAAAGATTATGTGCAAATGGGTTCCATCAGCGCTGAAGGCGCTCAGTTCTTGGATATCTGCATGTTCCTTGGAAAAAATGTGATCGTCAGCGGCGGAACTGGATCAGGTAAAACAACCTTGTTATCTATGCTCTGTGGACGAATTCCCAAAGGACAAAGAATTTTGGTGATCGAAGATTCCAGTGAATTAAATATTAAATATGACCACGTGGTGAATTTTGAAACGCGAATGGCAGATCAACTGGGCAAAGGAGAAGTCTCAATGAAGGATCTTCTCAAGTCAGCTCTTCGTTTGCGACCAGATCGAATCATCGTTGGAGAGGTTCGTGCCAGCGAGGCCATCGAGCTGATCAATGCCATGAATACGGGTCATAAAGGGTGCTTAGGAACTGTGCATGCTAATTCGCCAGAAGATGCCATTGTCCGACTTGAGGCTTTGGCACAAAGTGGTGACGCGAAAATTTCTGAAAAGGCTTTGAAGCACCAAATAGGGTCGGCTGTAGATATTATTGTTCAGGTTTCAAGGTATTCTGATGGGTCGCGACGCATCGGGTCCATCGCGGAGGTTCGAGGGCATAATCCTGATGGTTCCTACAATGTCGTTCCCATTTTCGATATGTCGAGAATGATTCGACTTCCCGATGGAAAGCTTCAGGGGCAACTTCAGGCCACTGGAGAAATACCATCTTTCATGGATGAAATTATTGATAACCAATTGCCCTTCCCTGTGACTAAATTCAAAAAACCAGCTGCAGCTTAGACGCTCAGACTTGCTGCGGCAATGCTGCTTAAACCTCAGTCAGGTCCGAACTTTTTCTCGATTTCACAAGTGGTTTCAGTTACAAGGGCCACGTGCTATTTAGCTGTAAGATTTCGAACTCACTTTTAAGCTATTTTGAGAGACGAGGAGAAGACACTTCAGTCCTTCTCGATAGTACCACTTTGCCGGAAGAGCTTCTGACCGATCCCAATTATTGGATGCAAGCTGCGGACATGGAAAAGTTTTTGTCTACAGCTGTTCGCGCTTTTGCCATGAAGGACGAAGGGGATTTACTTCAGACTGTTGGACATTTGGGGCCAGAAATCCGCAGTTGGGGAGTATTAGACAGCGTTCTTCGAATGATGCCAAGGCCCCAAGAGATTTTTGCTCAACCAGAAAGATTTCTTTCTTACTTCATTTCACCTCAGCCGCCTGTGGCAAATATTCTCAGATCAGAGTCTGGACTCGAGTTTGACCTTCCCATTTCGAGCGACCAGTACCCATGTGTGACAGCTTATTTGAAACACGCCTTTGAGGCCTTGCCTGTTTTTGTTGGTAAAAATCTAGCGAACTGTTCGTGGGAAGATTTTCATTTGAAATTAGATTGGCAGTCGCAGCAAAGTTCTATTTTTGCAGAAGAAGAGATTGGTCATCAAGTTAGTCCAGAGCTGCTTCGGACAGTTGTTTCCACACTTGAGAAAAATCAAATGGCTCTTGAGGAAAGAAATCGAGAACTTCAGGCTCGCAATGAAGAGTTGTTGCAGAAACAAAAAAATATTGAAACTAAACTTCAACAAACAACAGTTCTTGAGAAGGTGCCGTCTCCACAGCTCACAAATTATGATTTTATTGATCCTTCGTCGATTCAGACCCTTCGACATGAGCTTTCACGATTGTCAGACTATATGGTGCGTGCGCAACAGCTGATCACCTTATTAGTTGGGCAAGATCGACTGACTCCTTCAGTGAAAGAGGCCATTCGTCGCACAGATTGGGACATGGTCAAAGAGCAATTCCCCCACTCGATTCAAAGTTGCCGTCAAGTTTTAGATCACACAGAAAAAAAACATTCCCCTAACCAGGAGATCAATCGTGTCTGAGATTATTAGCATCAACGCCCGTGAAATTCTTGATTCTCGAGGAACACCAACAATCGAAGTGGATGTCGTCACATCACAAGGAAATTTAGGTCGAGCTGCTGTTCCCTCTGGAGCTTCAACTGGTGCTCACGAGGCTTGCGAACTTCGTGATGGTGATAAGAGCTACTATCTTGGCAAGGGAGTTAAAAAAGCTGTTCAAAACGTGCGCGAAAAAATTGCTCACGAATTGATTGGCTTTATCGTTGCTGATCAGGTTGGCATTGATAAACTTTTGATTGACCTGGATGGGACAGATAACAAAACAAAGCTGGGCGCCAACGCGATTCTGGGTGTTTCTCTGGCTTGTGCAAAAGCGGCAGCTTTGGACGCTGGACTTCCTCTTTATCGCTATGTGGGCGGATCTCAGGCGCACAAATTGCCAGTCCCGCTCATGAATGTGCTGAACGGCGGAGCTCACGCGAACAACGGTCTGGATGTGCAAGAGTTCATGGTTGTTCCAACGGTGAATAATTCTTTTTCTGATTCCCTTCGTGCTGGTTCTGAAATTTTTCACACTCTTAAAAAAATCCTCAACGAAAAAGGCCTTTCAACGGCTGTGGGTGACGAGGGCGGATTTGCTCCCGTGCTCAAGGGCAATAAAGAGGCTCTTGAGCTTTTGATGAAGGCCATTGAAAAAGCAGGCTACAAAGCCGGTGACAATGTTCATTTGGCACTTGATGTGGCCGCCACTGAGCTTTTTAAAGACGACAAATACACTTGGGAAGGTAAAAAACTAAGCCCTGCTGAATTAATGGGTGTGTATAAAGAGTGGAAGACTCAGTTTCCTCTTGTCAGTATCGAAGATGGTTTCTCAGAAGATGACTGGACAGGTTGGAAGCTTGTGACTGAAAATCTAGGTTCCAAGTTACAACTTGTCGGAGATGATTTGTTTGTGACAAATCCTAAGCGATTAAAAATGGGAATTGAAAAGCAAGTCGCCAATGCACTACTTGTGAAAGTGAACCAAATTGGAACTTTGACTGAAACGGCAGAGGCCGTGAGCCTTGCTCAACGTCACCAGTATCACACCGTGATGTCACATCGAAGTGGCGAGACCGAGGACACCACAATTGCAGACCTTGCCGTGGCGCTCAACTGTCACCAGATCAAGACCGGTTCTCTCTGTCGTGGTGAGCGTACAGCGAAGTACAACCAATTGCTTCGAATTGAAGAGCAGTTAGGAACTGCGGCTCAGTACTGGGGTAAGCAGGCCTTTAGATCGATTTAGGGGGGCCTCTCCCTCTGGTTGAGCTGTAATATCTTCAAAGTTTTTCCTTATGTTGACCCGATGAGTCGACAGAATTACTTTCCCCGAGTTGCCCACAATTTGGGGGGAAAAATGAAAATACTTCGGGTGTTGCTTTTTAGTCTTATCATTTTCGGATTGTTTTCAATTCAAGCGATAGCAGAGACACATCGGATTAATCCGACAAGTCTGCGAAGCCTAGTTCTGAAGCAAAACACATCTGTTTTGTTGGGCCTTAATCAAGTTCACCAAGCCAAGGCTCAGCTGAATCTAGCTCGAGCAAGTTTGCTTCCTGGTGTTAGTCTGGCTCTGTCTCAACCATCTGGGCAGCCCAGTTTTATTCTTTCAAGTGTGAGCATTTTGATGCCTTTCCTGCTCCCTTCGAATTGGTTTAACTTAAGCAAAACGAAGGCGATGTTAAGAGCTGAAGAAGCTGCTTACCGCCTTGTGCAATTGAATGCCTATGCCTCAGTGTACTCGATGTACAACACCATGAGTGGTGATTTTCAGATTCGTGAGGCCTTGTGGCAGCAGTATCAAGATCTGAAATCCATTGCCTATATTCTTGAACAACAAGATAAGCTTACGGGAGCTGCAGATCCTAAAGATCTCGCTATGGCGAGAGCTCAAGCCGAGCTTGCTCGTCTTCAAGTTTCCCAGATGGACGAGCTTTTAGTGAAAGAAAAAGCAGCTCTTCGTCATGCTCTTGGACTCGCTTTAGAAGATGAAATTATTTTTGAAAACGCTCAGGTTCCTGAGTCTGATTTTGAAAATCAAGATATGATCACGGTCGCCCAGAGATCGCTTGAGGTTGCCCCAGAGAATGTTCAAATTGATCAGATGGTTATTGCGGCAAAAAAAGATTTTTGGGCCAAAACATTTTCATTTCTGACAGGGGCGACGCTTTCTGCTCAAGCTTATAACTCGGGCGGACAGATGCATTCGGCAGCATTTTCATCCTTATCAGAGGTCGGAACTGCAAGCTTCTCATTTGGTCAGTTTCCGATGATGGAGCTTGCGAGCAACAATAAAGATCAACTTCTCATTCGTAAAAAAGAAGTACAGCTTCAGATGAACCAAATTGTTGAGTCCGCATTGGGCTCATTAGACGAGGTCAGAAAACAAGTTGGATATGCAGAGTACGCCGAGAAAAATTATATTATTGCCTACAATATTGAGCTGGAGCGATATCGTTTGGGTATTAATGATGTTTCAAAAGTTCTTTATGCAAAGCGGGATGTCAGCACAGCGACTTTGGCAAAAATTCGAGTAATGGTGGATTTGGGTCAGCAAAGAATTAATCTTCACCGAATTGGTCTGACCGATCAGTTTGCAGAAGTGAAGGGCTGTGCTCAGTTGCCGAGCGAAAGTGTGGATTCAAAGGGTGGACTCTTAAAGGCGCTCAGGGGAATTTTTAAACCCTCTGAAGAAGTTAATTTAGTAAAATTATGTCAAAACTAGGATGTGATATGAAAAAATATTTAGTACTTTTGACTTGTTGGTTAGCAGTAGGTTGTGGGTTAAACAGTGATGGATCGAAGTCAGATAAAGTGACTGAAAAATACGTCGAAGATCGAGCTAAATTGGTTGATAGCTATGCAGTGGTCCGCGGAACTTATCGTGGAACTTTGAATGATGGACAAAAAGAGTATCCCATTGAGCTTGCTCTTTACACTCTTGAAGAAAAAGCTGGGGTTGACTCAAATGGCGAAACGGTCATTCGACCTGTTCTTTACTCCAGATATCGTCGATTGGATGTTGTTGTTGCCGACACCATCATGAATGCTCGCTATATTGCCGAAAGTGGAGAGCTTATTTTATCAAATCCAAGTGCAAAGAGCGCCGATGAAATTCAATCGGTGAATGCCAAACTGAATGGCAAGCAAATCCTGGGTCAAGTTAATCAGATCAAAGGTGTTCTTGGTTTGCTGAATGTTCAGCTGACAAGTCGTGATGTTGTTTCTGCCGGCGAGGGAGATCAGAACGAAATTAATAACCGTTTGAGAGCTCAGCTTCAGGCGATTGCTGGAACTTATGAAGGACGGGTTGTTCCAAGTCCCGGTGTTGCTGACGAATTTCCCATTCAGGTTCAGCTCTTTGTCGTTGATATGAACTCAAGTGCAGGAGTGGTCCCAACGCTTGTGGGTCATTATAAAAGACTTGATGATGAACTCAATGTCGCTGAACAGAATATGGCAGTTGTTTATAAGCCAGAAACAAATCCTCCTCAGCTGAATCTTCAGAGCGCTTCTAATAATCGCGCATCACCCTATATGGTGGTAATGAACGGGACGCTTGTGGATGGGGTCGCTCAGGGTCGCTTATTCACTCAAAAGGGCTACGTCGGAGACTACGAAATAAAGCGAAAGTAGCTTGTGATTTAATTTTTATTTTGAAGACTGGCATTTAGGGCAACGCCAAAAAGGATGATTTGCCAAACGAATAATATCCAAATTAAGAATGCGGGTATGGCGGCTATGCTGCCATAGACCTTTGAGTAATTAAAAATCTCTCGTGAAAGAGTTTTAAAGAACATTTGCAAGATACTCAGCAGTCCCGTGGCCACGGCAGCGCTGATAAGGGCAGGGACCCATTTGACCTTTGTGTTCGGCACAAATTTGTATGTTAAGAAAAGAAATAAGAACAGAATGCTAACTACTCTGAATTCACTAGGGAAGAGTAAGATAATTGGCTCTACCGTTTTAAAATTGATAAATGCAACATAGATGGCTAATAAAAACGGGAAAATCAGTAGGAGAAGCCAGTAGGCAAAGAGCCTTTGAAAGAGACTTCGTTTTGTTTTGATATGCCAAACTCGATGAATACCATGCTCCATATCGTAGATCAGGCGAGTTGAAGTGAGAATGAGAACGAGAGCACCAACCGTCCCAGTTCTACCTTCGTGTATCCGCTGTATTATTTTTTTAAACACATTCACACCCTCTGTTCCAAGACTGCCCTTAAAGTTTGTAAATAGTAGGGCCTCTACTTTGGGGTACAGACTGTCGAGAGCGCCAAAGTATTGTAGGGCAGCAAGTACAACCGCAAAGAATGGGATGATTGCTAAAGCGGTAGAGAACGAGAGCGAGGCCGCCACAAGTTGCAGTTCCCCATCTTTCATTTGTCGGTGCAGTTTTTGTGCAAATTGAATCACGTCTTCATCTTTTCAGATAAATGACTTTTTGGCGATAGATCCTGGGACGATTGTCCAGGGGTTTTAGAGTTTTTAACTCAGTCCCTTGGCGTTCGTGAGGGCCTTCACATAGAATATAACCATGAAGTCGCTGACGAGTTTTGCACATTGGATTCATAACTTTCTTAAGCAACCGATGAAGGTCTTATGGGTCAGTATTACCTTTGTTTGTGTGAGCTTACTTTTTAATGGTAGCCTCTTGGCTATTTATAGCCTTCATCGTGATCAGGCCCGTCTGCTTGAGCAGGTTAGGCTCATTAAGACCCAGAGTGCCAAGCTTGATAAAGAATTAACAATGGCAAAAGACCCAGCCTATATCGAGCGTCAGGCCCGGGATAGATATGACCTAGCTGATGAAAATGACTTGGTTTTTGTCTTTTCTGATGAGTGAGCAAAAATGGGCGTAGCCCGTGGCATTATTATAGAGTTCAGACTCTAGACTTGATTTTTAAATACAGGTGGCTATAGTTCCTCCTCATGACAAATCAATGGGATCCGCAAAAAATCAAAGAGCTTCGTAAACGGTTAGGAATGAGTCAATCCGATTTGGCTAGGCGACTTCATGTTGAGTCTGTGCAGGTTATTCGGTGGGAATTAGGTGAGCTTGAGCCTTTGGAGCCGTCGTTTCAAGAGCTTGATTTATTGGCCATCCAAGCAGAGCTTTTCGCCAGTCAGGTTTCTCAGACGCCATTAGCAGAGGCCATGATGGATGAGAATGAGAAAGATCAAGTGGATTCGGATTCTGTTGCCAATCGCTACAAAGAAAACAATTAAAGACATTTTAAGACAAAACGTGATAGTTCTGCTCCAATGACTGGGCAGACTCATTCTCAAAAACGATTTTATCTTGTCGACGTTAGCTCGCTTTTTTTTAGAGCCTTTTATGCGATCCGCCATTTAAGCTCCCCCTCAGGGCTTCCGACGAACGCGATTTACGGTTTTCTGTCTATGATCGCAAAACTCATGAAAGAAGAAAATCCTGACTACATTGTTTTTTGTTATGACCGTAAGGAGCCTTCATTTCGAAAAGAGATTTATCCAGAATACAAGGCCAATCGGTCTGAAACTCCAGAAGATCTTGTTCCTCAAATTCCTTATATCAAAAAATTAGCAGATTTATTGGGGATACCATCTTGCGAGGTTCCCCAGTACGAGGCCGATGATATTATCGGAACTTTGACAAAGTTTGCTCGTCAGAAGGGGTTTCAAGTTTACATTGTTTCTGGAGATAAAGATTTTGGACAGTTGATTGAAGAGGGGGTCTATCTTTACGACACAATGAAAGAGGTGAAGATTGATGCTCAGGGGGTAAAAGAAAAGTGGGGTATACACCCAGATCAGGTGATTGATTATTTGGCTTTAGTTGGGGATACCTCTGATAATATACCTGGGGTTTTGGGAATTGGGCCTAAGGGAGCTCAGAAGCTCATTGAAGATTATGGATCTCTGGATGGAATTTATAAAAACATTGATCAAATTAAGGGTGCAACAAAAGAAAAGTTATTAAAGGGCAAAGACGATGCCTATCTGTCTCGTCGACTTGTTGAGATTGTCACAAATGTTCCAATTAGTCATGATCTTGAAAATTATCATCATCGGCCAATCCAAAAAGAGGCCCTCCATGAGTTGCTGACAGAATTAAATTTTAAGAATTTGGACAAAATGTTGATGGGCATTCCTCAGTATAACAGTCATGTTGCTGAGGAAACGAGAAAAGAATCCACCCACAAGCATCGGGACCAAGCAAAATCTGAAGATACTCACCAGATTCAAATTGGAGTTCGGCCTCTTCAGACTCAGGAGATTCAGAGCGTCTTTAAGGCAGGTCAGGTGGCCTGGGGTTTTATCACTCTTCATGGAGTTTTCTTAGCGAGCGAGGAGAACGCTTGTGTTTACCCCCTGCAAGGGGATTTGCACGAGGTCTCAAAAGTCCTTCAGCAGAAAAATTTGCAGTGGAAGGGTTTTGATTTAAAATCATTTTGGAAGGCAATTCAGTTTCAAACCCATCATGTTTCTACCCCAATTCAAGTGAAATGGGATTCGATGCTTGCAGCCTATGTGATTAAGGCTGGAGAGTCCATGGATTTTGAACGGGTTTACTCTCGTTTTACGGGCAAGCTTTCTCCAGATTTACCCACTCCAGAAGATTTATTCCGTCAGCATCTTGAATTGGAAAAGTCACTTCGTGAGCAAGTCAGTCGTATTCATGCAGAAAATGTTTTGTTAACGCTTGAGTTTCCTTTAGTCGGTATTTTGTCTAAAATGGAAAATAGAGGAATTGAGCTGGATTCAAAATTGTTGGAAACCCAAGGTAAGGAGCTGGGGCATGAAATTCACAAGCTTGAGAAAGAGATTTTTCATTTAGCGGGTGAAACATTTAACGTTGGTAGTCCCAAACAGCTTTCGCAGATTCTTTTCACAAAACTGAATTTACCGGTTGGAAGAAAAACGAAAACTGGTTTTTCAACAGACAGTGAGGTCCTTGAAAAACTAAAGTCAGCACATCCTATTGTTGAAAATATTTTAAGCTACCGAGAGCTGACAAAGCTGAAGTCAACCTATGTGGATGCTCTTCCGCAGTTGGTGAAAGAAGATGGCCGAATACACACAACGCTCAATCAGGCTTTGACGACTACGGGTCGTCTTTCTAGTGCTGATCCCAATCTTCAGAATATTCCTATTCGCACGACTCGGGGTGCGCACGTTCGCAATGCTTTTGTAGCCTCAAAAGGGAAAAAATTGTTATCCGTTGACTACAGTCAAATTGAGCTTCGTATTTTGGCGCACTATTCAAATGATAAAAATCTATGCCAGGCTTTTCGTGATGGATTGGATATTCATGCTGCGACTGCCGCAGAAGTTTTTGGAGTATCTCTTAAGGAAGTCACCTCAGATCAGCGACGGACGGCAAAGGCAATTAATTTTGGAATAGCTTATGGACAGGGTGCTTTCGGTCTGGCAGAAAATTTAGGCATACCTCGTAGCGAAGCTCAGGCCATTATCCAAAAATATTTTCACCGTTTTCCTGGAGTGCAAGAATATATTGAATCGACGATTCAGATTGCCCAAAGAGATGGGTATGTTGAGACTCTCTATGGACGTCGTCGCTATATTGATGAGCTGAAATCTTCAAATCCTGCCGTCCGAAAGTTTGGAGAGCGAGCTGCGATTAATGCTCCTATTCAGGGTACAGCAAGCGATATTGTGAAGATGGCAATGATCAAGCTTGAGGAAAAAGTTTCGGTTCCCATGATCTTGCAAGTGCATGATGAATTGATTTTTGAAGCCGTGTTTTCTGACTTGGAAAGTGAAAAATCCCAGATTATTCAAATCATGGAAGGCGTTGTTGATCTCAAGGTCCCTCTGCGAGTGAATTGTTCCATTGGTGATACCTGGGGACAGGCACACTAAATAATCTTTTACTTAGGTTGTTATTCAATTTCCCATCCGATGACTTTTCCGCCCTCGAAGTAGACAACTTTTCGCTCAGATTTATAGCCGTCAGAGGTGGACACCATTCTGTTGTATTTCCATCGAAAGTTTCGAAATTGCGGGTTCCCAGAGACCTCAACGGTGTCTGGTTCTCCCCAGCTTTGTCGAACCATGGACTCAGGCATTCCAAGAGCGATGTCTTGAGCTTCAATTAGTTCTTTGAATGCGGCTTGGTTTTTTTGCTGTCGTTGGATGAATGATTTTTCTTTGATCCATTTTTGGCGACTTTCAAAACCGCCAAGCTCAAGAAATTGAATTTTTTCTTCTTCGGAGGTGAAGTAGGGTAGGGACTTCGAGTATTGCTCGAGTTCCTTTTTAGTGGTGAGAGAATTTTCCAATTGTTTCAGTTTTAGGCGAGTATCGGAGGAGATGCTTTCTTTCTGTTCGATGAGTGATTCACTGTTGTTAGTCACTCCAACTTTGCGCCATCCAGACTTCGTTTTTCCTTGAGTCGACGAGTATCCACTTTCAGGATGATGATCCTGAAGCGTCGAGCATGAGCAAAACAAAAAGGCTATAAATACTAGAGGAATTGCTTTCATATATGACCTCGCCCTTCCATTCTACCTGAAAATTGATTCGGTGCGAATTTCTTCTTGGCAGAAGCCGACGAAGGTTCATACACTATAACCTGATGTATCGGATGATTTAGGACAAAGGTCGAGAATGAGCGAAACAACAGGCAAAAGCGATTCAAATACAAAGCCAACAACAGATGTTGGTCTTTCTATTCCTGAATTAAGCCCTGAAGATCTCGACAAGCTGATTGCTGAAGAGGACCCTGAGTTAGTTCAAAAATTAAAATCAATCGGAGAAGATAAGGGGCTCAGCATTAGTCAGGTTGATCTGGAGGAGTCCGAGGAGGCCTTGGCTGCAGAAGTTGTTGCCTGGCGGCAAGCCAAGGGTTTTCGAAAAATAATATTTAAGTTATTTCCCTTTGCGCCGCGGATATCTTTCTTTGGTAAGCGCTTAGTCTACAAAATCAAAATGCTATCAATTTCTTTGTTTATTCGTCTAAAAAACTTTGTTGTTTATTTAGCGACGGATGGGCGAAAAGCTCTTATCGCTACTTACAAAGAAAAAAGAGCTGCCTATAAAGAGTCGGCACAAAAGTCTGCAAACATTTTTCGCCGATTGAGCCCGATGGCTCGATTTATGTACTTTTCCTCGATTGCACTTTTTATTCTTGGTGTTGCCTATATTTATTGGACTTATAAACATGGAATCATTCCAAAGGAAAAAGAGCTTTTTATCTCGAATCTTGAAGACCATGCAACAAAGTCATATGAGTATGACAGAAATAAAGGTCTTGAATCTTTTTATGATAATCCTCGCTCAGTTCAAAATATCATTTTGCTTAAAAAGATGGTGGTGAATATACGGCCATCAAAGAGTTCGGGCCAGAATCCGATGGCGGCTCTTGAGTTTTATGTTGAGGGGATGTCCTCAGAGGTCCTGCTTGAAATCAAGGATAGAGAGGTTATGGTTCGAGATCTCATGCAACGAGTGATCGAGGAAATGACTTACGATCAATTAGATACCTCAGATGGCAAGCGAGAGCTATGCTCTCGCCTGCAGAAGGAGCTCAACCGATCTCTGACGACTGGAAAAGCTAAAAACGTTCGAATCAAAACTATTGTCATTAAGCCATAAGATCAGCGGCTTCTTGTAGGCACAAATCATAAAATTTAGGGCGTTTATATTGAGCGGGATTAATCTGGTACACTCTAACTTTGTCGTGAAAGGTACTTTTTGGGATTCCCAGTTCCAGTGCAGCTTTTCTTTGATTTCCTTGGTACTGCTCCAGCTTTTGAATAATCAGCTCCTTTTCTAAAGCTTTTATTTTCGGAAGTCGAATAGAGTGATTAAAAGAATTTTGCATTTGCTCTTTTGCTAGGTCGATATCGATCAACTTTGGAATGTGCGAAGCATCGATTAGTACTCCTGGGAAAAAAGCAGAGGCTCGAGCGACGGTATTTTTGAGCTCACGGATATTTCCTGGCCAGTCGTGCTTCTTTAATTGGTCGATCGCATCTGGAGAGAAGCGGACTCTCATTTTTTTTGAAAATTCTTGAATGAGATCCTGAAAATCCTCGATGCGATCAATGAGAGATGGACTTTTCACTGAGACCACATTGAGTCGATAATAAAGATCGGCACGAAATTGTTTTAATTGGATTTTGTCAGTGAGATTCTGATGTGTTGCAGAGATAATGCGGACATCGGTTTTCACAATTTTATCTGAGCCGACGGGACGAATTTCATTGTTTTCAAGAGCGCGAAGAAGTTTTGCTTGCAGGCTAAAAGGAAGATCTCCGATTTCATCGAGAAAGAGAGTGCCTCCTCTGGCGGTTTCAAAAGCCCCTTTTCGGTCAACCATAGCTCCAGTAAAGGCACCCTTCACGTGCCCAAAGAGTTCGCTTTCAATTAATGTTTCAGTCAGGGCTGAGCAGTTGACGCTGACAAAGGGACCGTGGGATCTGGTTGAGTGTTGGTGAAGGGATTCGGCAAGAACTTCTTTTCCTGTCCCCGAAGGTCCCAACAGTAGCACAGGAAAATTTGTTTTTGCCACATGCCCAAGGTTCGCCAGCTCTTGAGCCCAGAGCTTATTTTTACTTGTTAGTTTAAATGAGGTTTGAAAGACTCCGAAACGGTAAGTAAATTTGAGCTTGTGCGATCCAATTCGGACTTCGTCACACTCAAAGAGACGAGCTTCTGTGACGACTTGGTTATTCACCATGATGGGAAACTCAGGAACAAGATTAAAAAGGATATAATGATCAACATGGTGTTCAATGCGGACCATGCGGGGTGGTATATCGGTATATCTTGCATTGCATGCAGAGTCTGAGCCGATGAGATAAATTTCGGGCAATTCTTCATAGTGATTTCGTTGATTGAGATCGACCAAATAAGCCTTTGTTGTTGAGTTATGATTCATTTTCCCCCCTTTAATAAGTTATTAATGCGTAGAATCGAGCGAGAAGGGGCCTTTTCAACATTCATGCCCGAGTGGCGGACCCCCCGGACGCCATTAAATCTGTTTGGATGAACCTGTCATCTCTTCTTTGAGACTGCTTGTCCGCAGCCCAGGAATAGTCTAAAAAGGATCATGCCACTCAATGTTCAGTATCTTATATCATGTGTAGAGCCTAAGGATTATCCGGCTGGGGATCGGCCAGAGATTGCCATCGCAGGTCGGTCCAATGCAGGAAAGTCCTCATTTATTAATGCTATGACCGGGTCTAATGTCGCCCATGTGAGTAAGTCTCCTGGAAAGACTCGTCTACTTAGTTTTTTTAATTTAGGTAAATATTACCGATTGGTTGATATGCCTGGTTATGGTTTTGCCTCTCGCAGTGGGGATGAGGTGAAAATGTGGCAAGGAATGATTGAGACCTACTTATCAACCCGCGAGAGTTTAGTGGGTCTTATTCTTGTGATGGATATTCGTCGAGAATGGACTACGGAAGAGGCTCTGCTGGTGGATTTTATGAATCAGTCTGGTAAGCCCACGGCAGTTGTATTGACAAAAACGGATAAACTTAGTCGAAGTGAAATTTTAAAGCTGAAAAAGGGCATTGAGAAGGCCAGTCAGCTTAGTGCTGTTTTTTGTGTTTCGAATTTGAAAAAAGACGGTGTGGTTGAGGTGGAAGAATATATTTTTGAGAACTGGATTAAGCCAAATATGCAAAGGAAGTCCAAATGAAGGTCTTCGGAGTTATTCCAGCGCGATATGGGTCCACTCGGTTTCCAGGAAAACCATTAGTTAAAATAAAAGGTAAAGAGTTAATCACTTGGGTGATTGATGGCGCTCGTCAGGCCAAGCTTGTCGATCAGGTTCTTGTTGCGACTGATGATCAAAGAATTGCAGAGGTTGTTGTGCGAAGTGGAGTTCAAGCGATTATGACGGACTCAGATCTTCCCTCGGGTTCTGATCGGATTTGGGCAGCGGTTCGAAATCAACCTTGTGATGTGATTCTCAATATACAAGGAGATGAACCACTGATTACGGGGGGGCTTGTGGATGCTTTGGTTCGACCCATGCTTGAGGACCCTCATTTGGAGATGGCGACTTTGGCCCATCCATTAAGCTCCGAGGAGTTGGTCTCGGAGAATTCGGTAAAGGTTATTGTCAATCAGAGGTCAGAAGCTCTTTACTTTAGTAGATTTCCAATACCCTATTCTCGTTTGAAGCCGACTCAGGGGTTTTGCTCACTCAAGCATATTGGTATGTATGCCTATCGAAAGACCTTTTTAGAGCGATATTGCGCGGCGCCTCAGGCTGAAATTGAGCAGGCTGAGTCTCTTGAGCAGCTTCGGGCCCTTTATTTGGGGGCGCGCATCAAGGTCATCTCGGTGAATCAAAAATCATGGGGGGTTGACACCCCAGAAGATGTCGCCAAAATTGAACAATTACTGGGAGATCGAGCATGAATTCTCGCCGTTCATCAGCTGGCAGCAAATCGAATATTAATTCAAAACTGAAATCTAAGCCCCAAGGTGCCCGCAAATCACCTCGGATATCAACACGAATTTCAACGAAAAAGGGATTTGAGCAAAAATACATTTTTGTCACAGGTGGAGTTGTGTCCTCCATCGGTAAGGGATTAACCGCTGCAAGCTTAGGTGCCCTTCTTGAAGCCAGAGGTTTTCGAGTGACCCTGATGAAATGTGATCCCTATCTGAATGTCGATCCTGGCACCATGTCGCCTTTTCAACATGGTGAAGTTTATGTAACCGAAGATGGGGCGGAAACGGATTTGGATTTGGGTCACTATGAGCGTTTCACCTCTGTAAAACTCTCACGCTCAAATAGTGTAACTACTGGACAAATCTATGACGCTGTTATCTCCAGAGAGCGTCGTGGAGATTATTTAGGCGGTACGGTTCAAGTTATTCCTCATATTACAGATGAAATTAAAGCTCGAATTCACGAGGCCGCCCAGGGCGCTGAAATCACAATTGTGGAAATTGGTGGAACGGTGGGGGATATTGAAAGTCTTCCTTTTCTTGAGGCCATTCGACAAATGCGAGTCGATGTTGGACATGAAAACTCAGTTCTGATTCACGTAACCTATGTTCCTTACATCGGCGTTGCAGGAGAACTGAAATCAAAACCCACTCAGCACTCGGTCAAAGAACTTCGTGAAATTGGACTTCAGCCTGACTTTCTTGTGTGTCGATCAGAAAAAAATATTGATGAATCTTTCAAGAAAAAGACGGCACTTTTTTGCAGTGTAAAACCTGAATATGTCATTGCAGCCACTGATGCCTCGACAATTTACGAAGTCCCACTGAATCTTTCACGTGAGCATTTAGATGAGCTTGTTTGTGAGCGATTGTCCGTTGCCTCAGAAAAACCCAATATAAAGGGCTGGGAGCATATTTGTAAGGTCTTAAAGAAGCCTCAAAAACATACTCGTATAGCTGTTGTTGGGAAATATGTGGATTTGAAAGAATCCTACAAGTCACTGAATGAATCAATTGTCCATGGCGGAATTGCGAATCATTCAGATGTTGAGATTGTCTATGTTGATTCAGATAAGGTGAATGACAAGAACGTTCACCAAGCTCTTGCGCAAGTTCATGGGATTTTGGTTCCTGGTGGTTTTGGCGAGCGAGGCGTTGAAGGGAAAATGTCAGCGATAAAGTATGCACGTGAAAAACAAATTCCATTCTTTGGTATTTGTTATGGCATGCAGTTGGCCGCAATTGAATTTGCAAGGAACGTTTGTGGAATCAAGGACGCAACCTCTCGTGAATGGCATGATGAGCGCAAGCGGGGTGGAAATTTTGTTATTGATATTATGAGCGAGCAGCGAGGAATTCAAAATAAGGGCGGTACAATGCGATTAGGCGCTTACGCGTGTTCGATCAGTACGCACAGTAAGGCTTTTCAGGTTTACAAGTCGGCCTTGATTTCAGAGCGTCACCGCCACCGATATGAATTTAACAACAAGTATCGTCCATTATTTGAAAAGAAGGGAATGAACTGTGTTGGTGTTAATAAGGAGCGTGACTTAGTTGAGATCGTTGAGCTGGTGGATCATCCTTGGTTTATTGGCGTTCAATTTCATCCAGAATTTAAATCAAAGCCACTTGAGCCGCACCCACTCTTTGTTCATTTTGTGAAGGCAAGCCTAAAGCATAAAGAAGTGACAGAGTCTCGACCTGCAGTTCGGGCTCAGGCCAAATCCTATTTTCTAGAGACATAATAAAGGGGTTAGAGTGAAATTGAAGCCAGTTGAATTAGCTCAAAAAGTTTTTGATGTCGAGGCTCAAGCCATTTTGGCACTGAAGGATCGAGTGGGAGACGCTTTTGAAAAAGCTGTTTCTATCGTTGTATCTTGTTCTGGAAAAGTGATTCTGACAGGGATTGGAAAATCAGGAATAATAGCCCGCAAGATTGCAAGCACAATGTCTTCAACGGGAACTCCTGCCATTTTTTTGCATCCATCGGAGAGTGCGCATGGGGATCTCGGACTTGTTGGGAAAAATGATGTGGTTATTGCCATCAGTTATGGGGGTGATACCCCTGAGCTGACCCCAGTGCTGACGAATGTGAATCGAAGAGGGCTTCCTTTGATTGCGATCACTGGAAACGCTTCGGGGGAGCTTGCTCAGCGAGCCCAGGTTGTCCTGGATGTGAAGGTCAGTAAAGAGGCCTGTCCATTAGGTTTAGCCCCAACAGCAAGCTCCACGGCAACGCTGGCAATGGGAGACGCTCTAGCGATGGCTGTTCTAGAGTCAAAAGGATTTTCAACTGATGAGTTTGCTTTGAATCACCCTGGGGGTGGCTTAGGATTTAAACTTTCTCGGATACGAGATCTAATGCATACGGGAAAGGCTATGCCGATCCTTAAGATGGATACTCCGATGAAACAAGTGCTTGGCCATATGTCTTCAGGAGAGGTGAGGGGAGCTGCAGGTATTGTTGATGATCAGGGAGATTTGATTGGAATTATCACGGACGGGGATATCCGTCGAAAACTTGAAAGCTCACAGGATCCTCTATCGGGAACTGCCGGTGAATTAATGACAAAAGGACCTCGCACAATTGATGCAAATGAACTCGCGGAAAAGGCCCTTTTTATGATGGAGCAGTTTAGGATTAATTTGTTATTTGTTTTGGATAAGAATTCTTCAGCGCCCAAGCGTCCCGTGGGTCTGATTCACGTTCAAGATTTAATTAAGGCGAAAGTAAGGTAGGAGAGAATATGACCCACAGCCGACAATACTTGAGATTCAAGGACAACCCTCTTTTATCAGCTAAAATTGATTTTGTTGAAGGCGATGATTTTAAACCAACCCATGCCGCTCTCATTATGAACGAGTCCTTTACGGGGGTTGGCCTAGTGCTTTATCGCGAGACGGAGCCTAAATCAGGAGACCAGGTGAAGGTTAAGATTGGCGATATGGGGCATATTCAGGGCACCATTGTGTGGGTCAAGGAGCTTGATAAAAACCTTTATAAGCTTGGAGTTGAGTTTAAAGAGTAGATTTTTTGCCTAGATGAGACCTTTTGTCTCTCTTTTTTTCAGGCTTTCTTGGATTTTTTCGCATCTTTACGCATTTTTATTTACATCTTTGGGCTGAGGATTATTCTGCCCCCGTTTAGGGACTTTAAAGGGGGACTTATGAACTCTATCACATCAGCATTCGTCATTGCAGGAATGGTCTTAGCGACTCAGTCGTCATTTGCAAGTCTGTGCAATGATCCAATTCGGCCGAATCTGATCTGCCATGAAATGAAGAATCTTCGCAGTCACATCATGATGCTTGAAGCTCAGCGGGATTTGATGCAGGTTGATTACTCATACATCAAAACTGTTGCTGACTCTCTAGCTCAGTCGGTTTCCAGTCTTCAATCCCGACTACCTGAAGAGATGGAGAACCATACGGTTGCGCTGAAAGATTTGTCTGAACAGACGGCTCAATTAGCTCGACTGGCTGATAATAAAAATCCAAACGCTTTTATTGTGTCGAACTCTCTCCGTGATAACTGCATTGAATGTCATCGTAACGAAGGTGGCGCTGGTGGGAAAAAGTGGGATGATATTTTTAAGCAAGATTGGAATAAAATTAGTCAGAAGTGCAACACAACAGGAAGAAATCCCTATGTCTGTAAGCAAATGTACGGAATGATTACTAACTTTAGTTATATTCTGACAGCTTATATGTCGAGCATTGAGAACTACGATATGACAGAGAAAACTTCCTCCGAAATTGCTCGTATTTCAAAAAACCTTGTGGATAATAATTTTGCTCATGATGAAGATCGAGTTGCTAATATTAAAGAAGTTAACAGTCGTGCTAATGAAGCCGTTGCTCTGGCCCAGAAGAAAGATCCAGCAGCATTTTCTAAGGCCTATTCAGTAACTGAGAGCTGTATGGAGTGTCACTCAACGAATAACCGTAACATTCAAAGCTCGTCACTTTGGTTCAAAGTAAAGAAGTAATATTGAAACACTGTTAGTCCAAAAGAAAAAGAAAAGGGAGGTTCAGAAACCTCCCTTTTTTTATCTTATTTGACTTTCTGATTAACGACGATGGCGGTTTTGATTGTGATTGCTGGGTTGTCTATCGTGTTGTTGACCACGATGTTGGTGTTTGTGAATGGATTGTTTTACGCAATTTGGAAATTCTTCTTTTAGTCTATTCAACGCATGTTCATAGTCTCCCTGGCTCAATCGATTTCTTGAAAAACTTATTCTTTGGCGACCAAGATTTTCTTCTCTCTCACGAAAGTTAGAACAATTGCTTTTAGAGTCATCTGTCGATGCAACAACAGGTTCGCTTGAGGGGAGAGTTGGGGCAGATACCGTTGAGGCGGACGAGTCCGCATCAGGTGCTGCTGGCGCCTGAGCCAGTGAAATCGAAGATGCCAAAAGTAATGTTGCGCATGTTAAAATTATTTTCATAGCTTACCCCTTCATTTTAAAATGAATATATAAGACATTTCCCACTCACAGGATCGGCTAATTGCGTATTTTTCTCAATGGTCAACTCAGCAAGAGTGCTAGATCATTGAATTCATTTGATATACGTGAGACAGAGTTGTCTCACCCTGATAAAGTAACTAGCTAGAGATCATAATGAGACAGGTTGTGATGACAGCGTGATTACAGTCCCAGTTTCTTCTTTAGATCCTCGACAGCTTTTTCGCCTTCTTTGCCAAGGGCTTTTTTGGCTTGCTCTTCGAGTTTCTTCTTTTCTCTATTCGCTTGATCGTCTGAATCTTTTTTAGCTTGGTTGGCCTTTGCTTCAGCTTTTGATTTCTCAGCATTGATTTGATCATTGACCTTTTTGATTTCTCCATCAATTTGAGCTTTGATCTTGTTGAAGTCGCCTTCAATTTTAGTCTTTTCTTTTCCAATAGCTTCGTTGATCGCTGCATTGAGCTTAGCTTTAGCCTCGTCAAGTTTCTTTTGAATTTGTTTTTCAAAGCCTTTTTGAAGTTCAGGGCCGATATTTGAATTGATACTTAGGCTTAAATCATTTGGAAGATAACCACCGCCCTCAGCGTCGATTGAAAGAGTAGGGACACCTGCGAAGACCTCTTTGAGGATTTCATCGATGGTCTTGTCTTTTGCACTGATATTATATTCCATTTTTTGAACTTGGTTTGTGAGCTTGAGATTGAGCTTTTCAAGGCCGACAATGTCGCCTCTAGACTTCAGCGAAGCAGTTGCCTTTTTAAAAGCGATAGTGACGTCAGGAGAATTGACAACCTCTCTGCCATTCATGGCATAAGAACCAATATTGAAGTTAAATCCAATTTGACTGTCATCCTTGGTGTTATCAATGGTGAAATCAGCGAGGATGTCGCGAACCTCAAGTCCAGGAAAGCTTCCTTCGAATTTAAGAACGGTAGGTTTTCCAATAAGAGCTTGGTTCGAGGTGATATTGGTAATTAATCCCTTCATGTCTGCAGAGTTGACGGATGAATTTGATTTTGAACTGGCCGATATTTTTTTGATCCAAAAAAGAGGATATGAATTGGGTCGGCCGAACTCATAAGTGACGCCTTTTTCGCGAGGGTGGGGTTTGATTTCAGTCGGTGGGTTCTTGTCCTTTTTCATAAGGTTCGGTGGAACATATTTCTCAGCCATGCCTTTGTATTTATTAATTTGTCCAAGATAGGGGTCTAGGTATTGGTGAAAAAGTCCCATGGCCAGAGACTGAGCATCGAGCTTGGGAAGCCGAAAACGAGATTCAAGGTCTTTGATATCCTTCTTAACAAGGGCATCAATTTCTTTAAGCTGATTTTCGAGTGTTTTGAGGTCGTTGTTTACTTCGGTTACTGTTCCTTGAATCTGTTTAAATTTGTCATCGGCCTCTTTGAGAATGGTATTGATTTGGTTCAGTGAATCAGCAAGTTCTTGAGGGGATTTAAAGTCTTTGGTTTTTACTTTTGAAAGTCGATCACCGAGCTGAGAAATTTCTTTTCCTTGAGGAAGAGATTTGATTTTATCATCCCAAATCTTTTGTTTTGATTTAAACTCGACTTCAAATTCTCTCAGCTTAGCTTTTGAGGGTAGAGAACTTTCAATATTCTTTATCTGGTCATCGCCAGATGTGCCGCCCATCAACGCTGCGATATCTCCGAGAACATTCTTGGAGTAATCTTTTTTAGCTTTTTCGATGGCCTGTTCTTTCAACTTCATTGCTTCTTTCTCAACAGCACTGGGCTCAGTGGATTTTGGCTTTGGTGGTTCGGGAGGTTTAACCTTGCCGGGGCGTTTTCTTGGAGAACCAATTTCTATTTGCTCTACGGCCATTTCCTCAACTATGATTCTCGCTCGAAGCAGTCCATCCCAAAGCACACCGAAGCGGATGTCACCAATGTTAATGAGATTATGTGTTGGTTTTTCTGAGTTAGTGACCTCAAGTCCCTGAAGTCGAAAGGTTCCCTTAAAGAAGCTGGTTTCCACTTTAGCAATATTGACCTCAGCTCCAACAACTTGGTAGCCAATCCACTCAAATCCAGCCTTGAGATGAGAATCAAAAAAGAGAGAAAAATAGACCCACATAATTGCTGTAACAAGGACGAAAGGGATAACAGCTTCAGTTCGAATGGGTCCTTTTTTCTTTGGTCGTTTTGTTTGTGGATTCTGATTTGGCGTTTGATTTTTTTCAGACATAGATGATCCTTAATAAGGGTGAAGTATTCAATCAACCGTAGAGTTTCGAGTAAGTGGCATACCATTTATAAAAGCCGGTTGCGGCAAATGCCTTCCAAGCCTTGGTGCCTTTAAACCTGGCGACAACGGTTTCACGGTATTTGATAATTAAACTACGAAACAAGAGAAATGCGGGAATGACGAGAATCAGAGACAGGATGCCGGATCCCATGACAATGGAATTGTTAAAGCGGGTGAGGGGAACAAGAGGCATATTGTACATGGAAACAAAGAGCGGTCGCAAACTTGGTGATTCAAGAATGGATCTACCGATTTGGTCACAGAGGGGATCCAAGATGAAGGCAATGAATTTAAAGAAAAATGCTGATAAAAAAGCAGCACCTAACTGAATGCGAAAGAAGAAGGCCACAATGATGACGAGTAGAGCTTGCAAGGAGAGAATGGGGGCAAAACCCAAGATCAGTCCGCAGGCAATTCCAGAGGCAAGTTGATTCAGCCCTGTATCTGAATTGAGAAGTTTAAAGAAGGCAAAAATCTGCTTTAAAATTAGGGTCATAAAGTATCTCCGTATTTTATCTACGTTCCCTTATAATTTTCTGAAAATCAACACTGGATCAGATAGAGAGAGTGAGGATTCGACTTGCCTAAAGTCGAGGGATTTAAGAGAAGCATACTGAAGGTCCTGGGGTTCGTCTTAAGAGTGTATTAAGTTGTCGACACATCATTGAATTTTAAAAAATAAAGCCGATAGCTTTATTGATGGCAAGAAAGGTATTGGCAACATTTTTTCAACCAAGGCACAAGTTGATTGTTCGAGCATCAATAGCGATTAATATTCTCATATTGTCTTGGGTTATGTATCAATCCTATCTTTCATATGAATATGAATATAATCAGGCCCAAAATCAGGCAAAAAACTTATCGAAAACTCTTGAAGAGCAAGTCAAATCTATTTTTGATCGCATGGATCTCGTTATTTTAGATATTAAAAATACAATTCATGAACGGTCAGAAATTAAAAAATGGTCTATTCAAGAAATTAATCAGATCCTGACAAGTCGTTTTGATTATATTCCTGAGGCTTATGCCCTTCGCCTGGTCGATGAAGAGGGATATTATCATGGTAGCACAATGATGGATGTCCAGGTTGCTAATGTCAGTGATTGGCATTTTTTTCGGGCTCACAAAGAAAATCCGCAGCTTGGCCTATACATTTCTGAACCACTAAGATCTTGGAGTACTGGTGAGTGGATTATTACGGTATCTCGTCGAATGAATAAGGCGAGTGGGCAGTTTGATGGCCTTGTGCTTGGGACAATTCGACTTCACTATTTTAATCAATTTTTTAACGGTATTCAGGTTGGTCAAAGCGGAAATATCACTTTGCACACACTCAATGACTTTAACATGCTTGCGCGCTACCCCTTATTGGAGGATAAAATTGGGCAAACAATTAAGATACCCGAAGCTTTTCATCAGATGCTGGCTCAGGGTAAAGATGAGGGAGTGTGGGAGTCTTTTTCTCCTGTCGATGACATCAACAAAGTTTTTTCATATCATACGGTGAGAAGGTTAAACCTGGCGATTGTTGTTGGTTTAGCAAATGATGATTTTCTGAGCGGCTGGCGAAGGAATACTTTCTTATGGATCGTATTTTTGGGTTTATCTTTTGGGCTACATGGTTTTTTCTTGTATCGGCATCTGAAGTCTGCGGATATGCTCGAGGAACAGAGAACAAGTATTATTACATCCTCGAAGCTTTCATCATTGGGGGAGATGGCGGGGGGAGTTGCACACGAAATTAATAATCCTTTGGCAGTTATTCAAGGTCGGTCAGAGCAGATCGGTCGTATTTTGAGTCGGCAGCCCGTCGATCTTGATCGGGCAATTGTTTTGAATCAAAATATACAGGATACGATTTCTCGTATAGCAAAAATCGTAAAAGGACTTCGTATATTTGCCCGCAATGCAGAGAATGATCCAATGGGATCCAGTCAGATTGAGGAAGTGATCGAATCAACCATGGATTTGTGCAGGGAAAGATTTCGAGCAAATGGAGTTCATGTGCAAATCGGGCCTATTCCCGATGTTGTGATCGAATGTCGAGAAACTCAGATTGCTCAAGTTCTGGTGAATCTTTTAAATAATTCTTACGACGCCATCAGGGATTTGAAGGTGAAGTGGATCAGGGTTGAGTTTTCCGTAAGTCAGTCAATGATCGAAATGAAGGTTACTGATAGTGGCCCTGGCATTTCTAAAGATATTCAAGAAAAAATCATGCAGCCATTTTTCACGACAAAACCAGTGGGGCAGGGCACAGGACTAGGGCTTAGTATTTCCAGCAGCATCATTGATGAACATGGGGGAAAGTTATTTCTGAATACAGAAAGTCCCAATACTCAGTTTGTTATTTTACTTCCAGTTAAAGCAGGTCAGCAGGTCGTAAGGTCGGCTTAAATCGGACTAAATAGATTCCCCTTCTGGGATCCTGACTTTTTTTCCGTATGTGATGTAAAAGAAGGCCCCAATTAGGCCACATATAAATCCAAAAATTTGAAATGCAGTGATTGAGGTGGGGCCTAGGCTTGTTTCTTGTCCGTGAACTAAATTAAAGAGAAAATAAAAGGCGGCTTGTCCAACTCCCACACCAGCTGGTGAGATAGGGATTGCTGTAATCATAAATCCAATGGGTACAACAAAGAAATATGTGTAATAGGAGACATCTGAAAAACCAAGCAAGGACCCAATGTAAATCAATTGAGTGATCGAGAGAGATTGGCCAACCAGACTCCAGAAGAGCGAGTAGAAAAAGGCATGTTTCAGGTCTTTATAGGAAGTAAAAGCTCGATACAATTTTAAAAATTTATCATGATGGGGAAGCAGGCTGATGAGCTTTTCGATAAAGGCAAGAGAACTCAGTCTTCGGGAAAAAATAATACTCCAAAAAACCAGAAAGCCAATAAAGAGAATAACTAATAGCCAGAAAATCGCTTGGAGTTCAGGTTGGCTGTTAACGGTTTTAAAATCCCAAATCATGACTGCAAGAGCCATCATCATCATAGCAAAAAGTCCAAGAAGTCGATCCATCGCGATTGTGATAACAGCTTTCACACGGCTTGTGGGATTGTCCTTCGCAATGTAGTAACCTTTCATGACATCGCCACCAACTCCGCCAGGTATGACAAAGTTAAAGAAGCTTCCAATCATTGTAAGCCGAAAGGCTTCAAAATGAGATAAGGGGAAGCCTTGGTTTCTCAGTATTCCAAGCCAGCGTTCTGAGGCAAATAAAAGAGTTGCTAAGGTCATACAAGTGCAAAGGAACATCGGAAGAGGTTGAGCCACCGCCGAGAGGCCCTTGAAATCCATCTTGCCGCTCTGGATAAGCCAGTAAATAATTGCTCCTGCAAAGGCTATTTTGAGAGTGGAGATGATCCAAGATTTGACTTTTGTGGCCATAGAAAAGATAGTCATGACCACAGAAGGGGAAATAGTCAATGAGTATCCTGATAACTGGCGGAGCTGGTTACATCGGCTCACATGCGGCGCGGCAATTGATTGATCGGAGTTACTCTGTTGTAGTTCTTGATAATCTTTCAACCGGACACCGATGGGCAATTCCCAGCTCTGTTCCTTTTTACCAAGGGAACATCAGCGATTCCTCGCTTGTTGCAAAAATTATTCGGGAACATCAGGTCGACTCAGTCATGCATTTTGCAGCTTTGACAGATGTTGGTCAGTCAGTTTTAGATCCTGAATTATACGAAGAGAATAACTACATCGGGTCTCAGAAATTGATTGATACTGCCGCGTCTATGGGAGTCAGGAATTTTATTTTTTCATCCACCGCGGCCGTTTACGGTGATCCTTCTGAATTGCCAGTCTCTGAAAAGACAAAACCTGCGCCAATTAATCCTTACGGAATGACAAAACTTAAAACAGAAGATTATCTCAAAAAGAATCACTACAACATGAGGTATTTGATTTTGAGATACTTCAATGTGGCCGGAGCTAGGCTTGATGGAACTTTGGGTCAGTCTACACCTCGCGCAACTCATTTGATTAAAGTGGCAGCAGAGGCTGCTTGTGGAAAAAGATCACTAATTAAAATCTTTGGTACTGATTATTCAACTCGTGATGGAACTTGCATCCGAGATTACATTCATGTCGAAGATTTGTGTGATGCCCATATTTTAGCGCTGGAAAAACTGAGTGGCGGTCTTGAGTCACAAATATTCAATCTGGGATATGGCCAGGGTTATTCAGTTAAAGAGGTCATTTCAATGATGAAAAAGGTTTCTGATGTGGATTTCAAAGTTGAAACCGCCCCTCGTCGAATTGGTGACTCTGTCGAAATCATTGCGAATTCAACTCGTGCTCATCAGGTTTTGGGGTGGAGTCCAAAGTATAATTCCTTAGAGGTTATTTGTCGGACCTCTTATCTATGGGAAAAGAACCTTGAGACATTTCTTCAGAAAATGAAAACTAAAGATTAATTATTTTTTAAGCTTTTAATCACTTCACAAGAAGCTTGAGTATCAACAAGAACAAAAACATGTAGGCCTGGAGCGCCTGCCGACTTGAGCTTATCAACAAATTTTAAAAAGACTTCAATAGCCATTTCATGATTTTCTTCAAGTGGCAGTTTTGAATAATAGGAATCCGGTATATGAATCCCAAATTTATCTCTCATTCGATCCGCCTGTTTTTGAGATTTGAGAATGCGTGCGCCAGGCAATATGGGGATATCAAATCCTTTTTTGGCTAAGTCATCACAGAACCGATTGTATGAATCAGCGTCGTAGATCATTTGGGTAATGCCATATTCAGCGCCCGCCTGAATTTTTTGAATAAAATAATCAATACGTGGTTTTTCATTTTTTTCATCTGGATAAGCAGCTGCGCCGATACAAAATTCAGTTTTTGTTTTAGCTTGGGATTGAAATCCGGTCCGCTCAAGGAATTGACCCTGATTCAAATTTTGAATTTGTTCAATCAGTTGATAGGCGTAAGGATACGAGCCAGGTTTGGGTGACCAGTCCGAAACCCCAGTTGGGGGATCTCCTCGTAATCCTAAAATATTTCGAATTCCAAAGTAATGATGATCCATAAGCTGGTTTTCAACTTCTTCGGGAGTAAGATCTCGACAGGTAAAATGGGCTATCGCAGGAACTTTAAAGTGATCTTTAATTGCCTGCGCGATGGGTAAGCTTCCAGCTCGTAGGCTACCGCCAGCTCCTTTGGTGACAGATAAAAATTGTGCTCCAGCCTGGATCAAATCAGACACTTGAGTGAAAATCTCATTCTGGGCGGTTCCATTTCTGGGAGGTATGACTTCAGCGGAAATGGTAAATTTCTGCTTGCGAAGAAGATCAATAATTTTAAGATCTGGTTTATATATTTCCATCATCTTGTCCGATACCAAAGTATATCGCTTGTGGGTGATGAAAGACAACAGCTGTGACGCTGGCCTCGGGGTCCATCATAAACCCATCGGTCAGCTCAATGCCAATATCTTCAGGTCTTAAAAGATCAAATAGTGGCTTTTGATCCTCTAGATTCGGGCAGGCTGGGTAACCAAATGAATATCTCTTGCCACGATACTTGGCCTGGAATTTCTCCATGAGAGTTAATGTTGGGGAATCCGGGAATCCCCACTGGGCTCGGACAAAGCCATGCATGTATTCTGCATAACCTTCAGCCGTTTCTAATGCGAGAGCTTGTAGAATGTGGGACCTGAGATAATCCCCTTGATCTTTCATCTTTGTGGCAACTTCTCGGACTCGGTTTCCTGCCGTCACTGCAAGCATGCAAATAGTATCATTTTTCTTTGGATCTGGATGAACGTAGTCAGCCAAGCACAAGTAGGGTGCTTTTTTCTGTCGGCCAAAGCAAAAGGTTTTAATAACCTCATTATTTGGATTTAAAATATTGATATTTTGACCCTGCCCCTGAGCCTTGAAAAATTGGTATACAGCCCTCGGTAAAAAGACGTTCGAAGCAGCGAACTCTTTTTTAATGTCCTGCACATTCATAAAAATATTGTATGTGCTGGGCTCTTCGTTTTTTAACTTCATTGCTTCATGGTGATCGTGTTCAGCAAGGGCAATTCGTTTAACTAAAGATCCCTTAACCCCAAGGTGTCTGCCATAGAGCATCTGGGGATTGATGAACTTCCAAATTTGCTCAACAGGGGCAACATTTAAGACATGGCGACCCAGATCTGGCATTTGAGGAACTTCGTCAAGAATAGAAACCTCAGGTGATCGATCAACATGAATAGCTTCTCTTTTCGGAGAGGTTTCAGTTTGTGTTGCATTCTTATGAAGTTCTTTTTTGTTGAGACACTCTTTTTTAAGAATTTCAAATTTTGCGGGATCAGTCACCTGATTAGCCAAGTCTAATCCATTCATCGCATCCGACGCATACAAGACAGGTCCGTCATATGCTGCTTGGATTCTTTTTTCTGTAAAGTTTCGAGAAAGTGCGGCGCCACCAACTAAAATTGGCGTGTGAATTCCTACATTTTTTAAGTCTTCTGCGGTGGTGATCATCTGTTGGGCAGACTTCACAAGTAAGCCAGATAGGCCAATCATATCGGGTTTATGTTTTTTAACGGCATCAATGAGAACCTCAGGATTAATTTTGATTCCAAGGTTAATAATTTCATAACCATTGTTAGTTAAAATAATATCGACAAGGTTTTTTCCGATATCGTGAACATCACCCTTCACTGTTGCAAGAACCATTTTGCCTCGGGCATGTGTTTCTGCCTTTTCCATAAACTTCTCAAGATGGGCCACTGCGGCCTTCATCACTTCGGCAGATTGAAGAACTTCGGCGACAATCAGTTTGTTGTCATTAAAAAGTCGACCGACCTCATCCATTCCCTTCATTAAAGGTCCATTGACGATATTGAGAGGCTTCATCTCTTTTAAAACTTCATTCAGATCTTCGATGAGAAACTCTTTGGTGCCCTCGACAATTGCTTTTGAAAGTCGTTCCTGGACAGGGGTCAGAAGTCGATCACCTGTGTTTTTAACACGCTTTTCTCGAAACTTATTCGTAAAGGCCGTGATGGGATCTTCTGAGCCCTCGACGTGGCGATGGAAAAGTAAATTATTAGCCAGCTCAATTTCTTCTTGCGGTAGCGAGGCATAGCGTTCAAGTTTTTCTGAATTCACAATTGCTAAATCAAGGCCAGCTTGAACGCAGTGATGAAGAAAAACAGAATTAAGAACCTCACGTCCAGCTGCTGGTAATCCGAAACTCACGTTCGAAACGCCAAGCACAGTCTTGCATAACGGGAAATGTTTTTTAATTAGCCTTAGACCTTCGATGGTTTCAGGGGCAGAGGTTTTATATTTTTCGTCTCCAGTTGCGCAGGGGAAGACCAGTGGATCAAAGTAAATATCTTGAGGAAGGATTTTGTATTTTTGAGTGAGGAGGTCAAAGGATCTTTTTGCAATTTCAAGTTTTCGTTCTCGAGTGACCGCCATTCCATTTTCAGGATCTTCATCAATAGTGCCCACGACAAGTGCTGCCCCATATCTACGAGCAAGCGGAACAACTTTCTCAAAACGTTCTTCACCATCTTCGAGATTGATCGAGTTAATAATGGATTTTCCCTGGCAGTATGTCAGGGCAAGTTCAATTACTTTTTCATCTGTCGAGTCAATCATCAGTGGAACTTTGGTTACTTTAATAACCTTTTCCATAAATCGATTAAGGTCTTGAATTTCATTTCGATCAGGATTGGAAAGACAAATGTCAACAATTTGAGCTCCAGATTTAACCTGAGCTCGGGCAATATCAGCAGCCTCTTCAAATTTCTCTGCTGTGATCATATCGCGAAATTTTTTTGATCCGATCACATTGGTTCTTTCGCCGACAATTACAGGTCGCATGTCATCTGTGATCTCTAAGAATTCAATACCGGACAGCCAGGATTGAGTGGGTTTTGGAAGAGTTCTTGGCTTTTTTCCTTCAGCGACTTTCGCAAAGGCAGAAATGTGTTGGTAGTTTGTGCCACAGCAACCACCAACGATATTGATCCAACCCTGATCCATAAAGTGGGTCAGAGTTCTTGCCATCATTTCCGGAGTTTCAAGATACTTTCCATCTTCGTCGGGAAGTCCTGCATTGGGAACACAGGCTACTGGAAAGGGAGATAGCTTTGCCAATGTTCGAATATGATCAGTCATGAATTCGGGCCCAGTAGCGCAATTCAGACCAATGTACAAGAGATCCCGGTGCATGACCGAGGCGAGAAGAGCATCAACAGCTTGGCCAGCTAACATCGTGCCCATAGTTTCAACGGTTCCCGATATGGCGACTGCATATTGGGCGCCTCGTTCTGTTTCAAGTTTTTCAATAGCAAAAATTGCGGCTTTGATGTTGCGTGAATCTTGAGCAGTTTCAATTAAGAGATAATCAGCCCCGCCATCAATCAAACCTTTTACTTGAATGTAGAAGTTATCAACAAGGTCCTTAAATGTAGTCCCACCCGTGACGGATAGGGCTTTTGTTGTAGGACCAATTGAACCTGCCACAAAACGGGGTTTTTCTGGAGTTGAGTACTTTTGACAACAGCTCTTTGCTATTTCAGCAGCTTTTTTATTGATCTCAAAGGCTTTTGCGCCCAGACCATATTCGTCCAAAACCATTGGGGTAGCCCCAAATGTATTTGTTTCAACTATATCAGCCCCAGACCGAAGATATTGTTCATGGATTTGAGAGATAACATCAGGTCGGGTGAGGATCAGATTCTCATTACATCCTTCAAGCTCAGCCCCCCCAAAATCAGAGGCCTTAAGATCCATAGCTTGAAGGGCTGTCCCCATAGCGCCATCAAGGACGAGAATTTTCGATGCGAGTATTTGTTTAATCATTGACGGGATGACTCCGGGTCATGTTTTGTTTGAAATGTAAGTTTCTAGCCTTCTTCATCAGTGAGATCAAGCCTTTGATCATTGATTGTGTAAATGCATAAGAAACATTTATATTGATGCAAGGGGCCGTTTTGAGCGAAACTTGGGCTAGATTCTTGAAGGAATCTCTGCCATTTGTTGTAGTTACTGAATGTACATGATCTGGGTGGTAAAATGAAAATTATTGAAATAAAGTCGTTGGTTATTCCAGAGGTAAAAGTCATCCGATACGCTCGCTTTAGTGATGATAGGGGATATTTCACAGAGACTTTTCGAAAGAGTGATTTTGCCGGGCAGGTTCCATTTTTTAAAGCCCTTGATTTTTATCAGATCAATGAAAGTTGTTCCAAAAAAAATGTTGTTCGGGGCTTGCACTTTCAATGGAATCCCTACATGGGAAAACTTGTTCGAACAGTGGTGGGTCAAATGGTGGACATTGTACTTGATATTCGGCTCAATTCACCAACTTTTGGCAAGGCAATTGCCTATGATATGCCTGCCAGTCGAGATCAAAAGTTTGGTGATTGGATTTGGGTTCCGCCTGGATTTGCCCACGGTAATTTCTATGAGCAAGATACCATTATCGAGTATTTTTGCAGCGGTGAATGGAGTCCTCAATGTGAACTCGGAATTAATCCACATTCTGCAGATATTGATTGGTCATTGTGTGATCCTAACATCAAAAAGCGTTTTGATCAGATCTCTGCTCATGGGGCTCTGATGGCCGATAAGGATCGACAGGGACTAAGCCTTTCTGATTGGAAGAAAGATTCTCGAAGTCAGTTTTTTGTTTACGGAGCTTTTTAAAATTGTTTTCGTTTTAAGAGCGCTGTCGAGAGATACCAAAGCATATAATAGGTGGCTTTAATGGGATTCAATCTTTCATTTTGAGTATAGGTTCTCCATCTATCCAAAATAGTGCGGACAAATTGGCGAGATAAAGAATTTTCGACAAATCGGTATCTCGCCAGGTCTTCATTCAAGCCATAGCAGTCATAACCTTTTCGACTGATCTCGAGCCAAAGACGATAGTCCTCTCCTCTGACAGACTGCATTTTTAAATTTTGAAGGTCTGTTTGATCATATATAACTGTTAAGCAGGCCAGGGTGTTGTTTTTTAAGAGGTCTGTGTAAGTAGCTATTGCAGGCACTGTGATCAGATTACCCGTTGTTTTTAGGTCTTCGCTGCTCCGTCGGTAGGCAGTGCAGCTGAACTTTGCACCGGTTTCAGTCATAAACTTGAGTTGTCTTTCAAGTTTTTCAGGTAGCCAAAGGTCATCACTGTCAAGAAAGGCGATATATTGCCCAATAGATTCTTCGATCGCTTTATTGCGGGATAGGGCAAGTCCTCTTTCGGTTATCGTGATTAATCGAATTCTGGGGTCTTTTTTTTCATAGTCTTTCACGATATTGGCAGTGTTGTCAGTGGTTCCTGAGTCAACAACAATAAGCATTTCGAAATTTGAATAGGTTTGGCTTCTGACAGACTCGATTGCGCTGGCGATAAATTTTTCCGAGTTAAATGCTGGCGTAATAATGGACACGAGGCCTTTTTTTAAATTTTTCATGCACATGGGTAGATTTTGCATTAAGATTTGGGACATGCAAACGAAGATATTGGTTTTATGCGTCAATTACAATACTCAGTCAGACACTGAGGATTTTGTTCGGCATTGTGCTGAGCAGACTGCATATGAAAATTGTCAAATAATGATCGCAAATAACAGTGCCCGAGATAAATCTGATCCAACATTTGAGCATTTAAAAAATGATCACGTTCAAGTTATCAATTGCCCTGAGAACCTAGGGTATTTTGGTGCCTGTCAAAGGTTATTGACTGAATATTTGAAACAGAATTCAGAGATTCCTAATTATGTGATCATATCAAATGTAGATATTCAGTTCCAAGACAATCAGTTCATGAGCAAACTGTTATTAATCAAGGCCCAACAAAGTGCGGGAGTGATTGCGCCAGCAGTGCACTCAAGTTTAAGTGGAGTCGACACGAATCCATTTATGTTAAAAAGGCCATCTCGATTTCGGATGCAGATGTATAAGTATATTTTTTCAAATGACATCACTTGCCAGCTGTATCAGATCGCTGGTTTGGTCAAATCAAAGATGAAAAAGTTGTTCAGAGTGTCCACAGCAGAAGCGTCTCGATCTTTGGCGGGACAAAAAATATATGCAGGGCATGGAGCTTTTTTAATTTTTACGAAGAAGTACTTTCAGGCAGGGCTTGATTTCTACCATGGAGCATTTCTGTATGGAGAAGAAATCACGACAGCAGAAAAATGTCTTCAGAAAAAACTAGATATCATTTATGAGCCCAGCCTAGCTGTGATTCACCGGGAGCATGCCAGTACTGGCTTGATCTACAGCAAACGAACACTTGGATTCATTCGCGAGTCTAGTCGATATTTAGCAGATACATACTTCAAAAGACAGAAACAGAATAAGGAAGAGACTCTATGGTAGCTCCATCAACATTGAATCATGTGAGATCTGAAAAAGTTTGCGCCATTGTTCTCACTTTGAATCCAGACAAAAAAGTAGTAGAGAACATTAAGTCTGTCCTTCCTCAGGTGGGTAAGGTTTGTATTGTTGATAATGGATCCGAGCAAAAATATTTTTCCAAATTAGATGAATTCAGTACTTCGCAATTTAAGGACAGGGTCATCATTTTTCGAAATAAGTTTAACTTAGGTGTTGCCACAGGATTTAATATTGGCTCCCGGTATGCCAGACAAAACGGTTTTGAGTGGGTATTACTAGTCGACCAAGACACTCGACCGGAACCGAATTTTGTGCAGGCCTTGCTTAATGGATATGAGACACATCCTGAGAAAGAAAAAATTGGGCAATTAGTTCCAGTGCCCTATGTGCCGGCGACCAATGAAATTCCTCGTCATTTTAAAAATAAAACGAAACCATTTGTTATTGATGTCGCCATTTCCTCTGGTTCTTTGATAAAATTAGATGTTTTGCACCAACTAAATTATTTTGATGACACTCTTTTTGTGGACTATGTCGACATTGATTTTTGTTTACGTTTGCGTAAGAACAACCTTTGGACCATCGCTTGCATGGACGCTAAAATTGCACATGAGGAAGGGCAGTTAAGGCAAATCATTTGTTTGAACCTTTTTTCCTTTTACACTCATAACTACAATCATATTCGACGCTATTATAAAATGCGCAATATGATCATCATGTACCGTCGTTATGTTGGGGTATTTCCAGGATGGGTTCTGAAAGATCTGCGTTTTGTTATCAAAGATTTTTTAAAAGTTCTATTTTTTGAATCTGATCGACGTCAAAAAATGATCTATATGATAAAGGGATTATTTGATAGCATTGTTTGGCGTCAGGGATGTATATCTGGCGCAACCTATTTAACTCCGAAACCCATATTTTATTATAATGAAGTTCGTCGAGATGATTTTCCATTATTGCCAAAAAAGATTGAGAACATCTTAGATGTGGGTTGTGGAGCGGGCGTGACCTCTGGATTGCTTCTTAAGCAAGGGGCTGCAAAAAGAGCCGTGGGCATTGAGTACTTTCAAGAAGAAGCTGATCAGGCAGCAAAGGTTCTTTCAAAAGTTTATGTCAGAGACTTAAATCTTCCAAAACTAGAAATAGATGAAGACCCATTCGATGTGGTTTTGGTTCTTGACGTTTTAGAGCATTTAGTTGATCCATGGACAGCTGCTGCATCTATTGCCAATTATGTAAAGCCTGGTGGATCTGTTATTGTCAGCGTACCGAACGTCAAACACTATAGTGTTTTCTTTCCATTGCTCTTTACAAATGATTGGCTCTATCAAGAGGGTGGAGTTTTGGACGCAACTCATTTGCGGTTTTTTACCGAGAAGACAATTAAAAAACTATTAGAAGGCTGTGGGCTTAAAGTGGACCGTATATATTATGTAGGGGAAGAACCATTGAGTAAGAAATGGTTCTTTAACTTGCTGACATTTAATTTATTTAGAAACTTACTTCGCTATCAGATATTGATCAGGGCAAAAAAAGAAAGCAGTGTTTAACACTGCTTTCTGACGATCGCGAAGCTTAACAAATCTTGATTAAGGCTTTGTGCTTTCCCATTTAGTTTGTTTGATTTTCAAAGCTGGGTGTGAAACCAGCAGATGCCAAACAACAGCGCAAAGACCTTCTGTGTGTGGAGTAATTCTGTCATTGTAAAGTGGTGGGATAACAACACATGAATTTGCTGCAACTTTGGTATAGCCACCATCTTTTCCAACAATCCCAGTAATTGTTGCGCCAACATCTTTAGCAACCTCTAAAGACTTCACCAGATTCATCGAAATATTTTTTTCACGATTTCCGCCGCCAACCGAGAAAATGAGCAGTCCATCGTTTTTGTTAATGCGTGAGCCCTTCAACCACTCACTAAAACAAGTGTCCCAACCTTCATCGTTAATACGAGCAGTCAGTTCACTGACGTTGTCAGTTGGAGCATAGGCCTCGAACCCACAAATTTTTCGAAAATCATTCACAGCATGGCCTGCGTGTCCAGCGGAACCGCCAACGCCAAGGATGAAAAGGCGGCCGCCCTGATCTCTGACTTTGGCAAGAGTTGTGGCCATCTTATCAATTTCATTGGCGTCGATTTTGTTGATGACCTCAATGGTCTCACTTAAGAATGATTTTGAGAAACTATCTTGCATCATAAACTAAATCCTGCTGCCTCTGCATCCGCCTTAAACATTTTCACAGTATCCAAGCTCAGCTGAGTAAGGTCCTTGTTGAACATTGACATTTTTTTGATCAGATCAGGAGTTGCAGTGATGATATGACATCCACATTGTTCAGCTTGAACGATGTTCAGTGCTTCACGGCTTGAAGCCCACAGAAGCTCAATGTTCTTATCAACCGCACGGCACAGCTCTGAGGCCGCAGTCATCATGGGGATCGGATCGCGACCTGTGTCGGCGATGCGGCCAGCAAATACAGAAACGATTGATGGTGCGCCACCTTTAAGGGCTAGTGTCGTTTCAATGATTTGATCCCAGGCTAAAATTGCAGTGACATTCAACTTAACACCTTTTTGTGCAAGCTCTTTAACCAATGGAATCGATGAACGACCTTCGCTGTTTGTGATCGGAATTTTGACATAGACATTGTCAGCCCATGAATTGATCTCAAGCGCTTGACGTTTCATTTCTCCGAACTCATCACTGAAGACTTCAAAAGAAATCGGCTTTTGCTTAATTTGGGTCAAAATATCTTTACAAAAAGATTTGTAATCTGTGATTCCCGCTTTTTTCATCAAAGTGGGATTTGTTGTTAGACCTTGAATCTGAGGATTCTTTGCCATTTCCAGCATTGATGCCTTATCTGCACCATCAGAGTAAATTTTGATTTTGTGAGCAAACGGACTTGGATTCATAGTGTCTCCTTTAGATATGAATGGCCCATATTAGTAAGTTTGCTGATTTTTTCAAATTTTTATTGGGCTCTACTTAAAATTTAGCTGAAATTCTTGCAGTGCTTCAGGTGACCCAATCTCCCAAAACCGCTCATTGCAAAGATATCCCATCAGCTGTCCGTTTTTCGAAGCTTGGCTTAAGGGATCAGCTAGGTCCAGGGGACTGCGATTTTCGAAGTTTTCAATAAATTTCCGGGATAGAACCAAGAAGCCATAATCAATATAATTCCAGTTGGGCAGGGGAGAGGCCTTGTCATAGATGATTTTCTGTCCATCAAAGTTCGCATTGCAGGTATGACCCTGAACTTTGTTTTCATACACAGTCATGCAGGCCAGAGCCTTGGCTTGAATGGTCTTTTGGATACAGTCTTGGGCATTCAAGCTCAAGATTGTGTCACCGTATGTCACGGCAAGGTAATCAAAATCAAATTTTAGGCTTTCTCGGGTGGCTCCACCTGTCCCAAGAGGGTGGTCTCCATCAAAGAGGTAGCTAATTTTAAGGCCCCATTTGCTCCCATCCCCGCAGTAATCCACAACCTGTTGAGCGAGGTGGCCTAGACTCAGAATAACATGATCAAAATTTTGTTGGCGGGCCCATTTTAAGTGATAATCCGCAAATGTTTCATGATCGCTGACGGGCATCAGATATTTGGGGCGATCAACTGAAAGGTGCTTCAGTCGTGTGGCTTTCCCACCCGCTAAAACAAATAATGGAACATTTTTCATTTAGGACTGCCACCAAATTGGATGTTTAAACTTTTCATCCTTCTGGGTTTGTTTTGAGATCTTGTACATGTTCTCAACATGCTTCAAACATCGAACTGCGTCCTTAAAACCACCAAAAATTGCCTCTTCATTTTTTATAGCTTTTAAGAAATTTTGATTTTCATTCAGCCAAGAGTGGTCTTCATTCGGATACTTTCTTTCTTCAATATCCGGAGGTCCCATTTCGGGTTTCATCTTGTAAATGTTTAATGTTTCTGGTCCATAGGAGCGACCTAATCCCACCCACTGGTATTTTCGATTTCGGGTGTATACTTCAAATCGGAATTCATTTTTCCATTCACAACTTGAGACATGCATTGAGAATGTCTGACCCTGCGGAGTTGACAGCGTCGCCCAAGCGCTGTCATCAACATTCATGTCCCAGTAATGAGTTCTCACCCAGGCAGTTTTGACTTCTAATTCAGGTAAAATGTTTGTTGCTAAGTCTAAAAGATGGACGCCCTGATCAAGGAGCTCTCCTCCTCCTGATAGCTCGACATTCGCTCGCCATTCTTTTTCAAATCCAAGACGTGACCCGTTCCCATAATTTGCTCGAATGTACATGATGGGATCATTGGGATTATTTTTTAATTCTTTCAAAATATCCAAATAAGCAGGGTGAAATCGGTGATTAAAACCAATTTTGATAATATCACCCTGGCTGGGATCTAAGGATTTCAGTTCAGAGTAGGAACGGGCGGCCGGTTTTTCAACTAAAACAGGGACTTTATATTTTTTTGCAAGTTTCATTGTGGGGACCAGGACAGAGTTGATCGCGGCGACAATGACTCCGTCAACTTGGCCTGTTGAAAGCATATCTTCAGCAGAGGTCGCTATTGTTGCCCCATGGGCGTCTGCAATTTGCTTGGCCTTAGCTGTGTCCGTATCAAAGACTGATGTTAGTTTTGCATTGGGGGGCAGATTTTGTACCCTTCTTTGTCCAATCACTCCGCAGCCAATAAGTCCAATTTTCATAGATGTCCTCTTAATCGATTCTGTTCAGTAAATGTGAATTTTCAGTCAAATATCCAATTGTATCTTTGACTGCTTTTTCAAGAGAGTGCTTTGCGCTCCAACCCAGTTTCTTTAATTTTGAAGTATCCAGTTGAATTCGAGGGCTATCTCCGACCCAACCTCTTTCTCCTCCAGAGTATGTGCGCTTTGGATTAATTTTTAAATACTCGCAGATGTAATTCACGCTTTGGTCAACAGTCAGAGCATCGTCATGGCCAATGTTATAAACATTGAACCCGGTAGGCTTTGATTCAATTGTGAGCCAAATGCCCTTCATCAGGTCTTCGATATGAAGATAAGATTTTAATTGTTTGCCGTTGCCTAAAATTGCCAATGTTGAAGAGTCCTGTCTGAGTCTCTTCGCGAAATCAAAGACGTGCCCATGGGTGTATCTGGGTCCCATGATGGAAACAAATCTGAAAACGACAGAGTTCATTCCAAAACCCATGGAGTATGCAGAGATTAAACCCTCGCCAGCAGCTTTCGATGCGCCGTACAGACTTGTTTGAATAGGAAAGGGGCAGGTTTCAGGAGTTGGAAATACTTCAGGTTCCCCATAAACGGAGCCCGTTGAACTAAATAAAAAGTTTTTGCATCCAGATTTTTGAGTCGCATCAAGAACATTCCAAGTTCCGATCGTGTTGTATTCAAGATCTCGACGTGGTCGTTCAAGGCCTCGTCTGACGTCGGCATTTGCAGCGAAATGAATCACCCAGTCTGGTTTAAAGTTATTTGCAACATCTGAGATTTGCGAATACTCGCGGATGTCTCCGACAGCAAGACGAAAATTGGGATTCTTTTTTGCCTCTGTTAGGAAAATTTCAAGTCCTGTCGAGAGATCATCAAAGGCCACAACTTGGTGACCTTTTTGAAGAGCCACGTCACAAAAGTGACTTCCGATAAAACCCGCTCCACCTGTTACTAAGAACTTTGCCATTGTTGTATCCTTAATTATTTTGGTTTCGTATTGCCATCAAAATCAACCACTCGGCGGACCTGATAAATTTCGCTTTTGCTCATTTTATCGAGGTCCTTAAAATCTTTGTAGGGGTCCCAAACTGCGGACAACGTTTTGCCATAAAGACCCTTGGACTCTTCAGATAAATAATACAGTACCAATTCAGCAGATTTTGCTGGAGAGGTCCCACCTTGTTCTTTCTGAGCAATAGACTTTTCATAAAAATCTTTGCCGACCTTATCCGGTCCGGCAGCAAGCAACTCATCAAGCAGTTTTGTATTCACGGCTCCAGGGGCAATCGAGTTCAGATAAACACCCTTTGTCGCTAATTCAGCCCCAAGAGTTTCGGTTAGTCTCCAGATACCGCCCTTACTTGTTGCATAGGCCGAAAAATTCACTAGGGGACCTTGGCCTCCACCAGAGAATAAAATGATTCGTGGGTTTGATTTCAAGTCAAGATGGGGGTAGGCCGCGTGAATGCTCAGAGCGGTTCCTTTGAGGTTAATATCAATGGCTTTTTCCCACTCTTTAAATGACGTATCAATAAAAGATCCGATTGCTCCATAAACGCCAGCAGCACAAATCATTCCGTAGATTGGGCCCAATTCTTTTTCTACATCTGCGAAAAACTTTTGCTGACTTTCATGACTGGTGACATCGCAAACGAGAGCCAGGCAGGGAACTGTATTGATTTTTTCAAGGTCTGCTTTTGCTATGGCTAACTCGTTCGCTGAGCGGGCACAGATGGCAACAAGGGCGCCTTCTTTTTTGCAGGCCTCGGCAATGCTTTTTCCAATACCGCGACTTCCTCCGGTGACAACAACAACTTTATTTTTCAGTTTCATTTGCTGCCTCCGGCCATTGGTGACCACAGTCTTTTGTATAAAAATCCGGCTTGATTGATCTCGGCCCCATTGAGAAAGTTCTGAGTATCAAAAACGAGCTGTTGACCCGCTTGTCCCTTGATTTTTGACCAATCAAATTCTTTAAATGTTGGTCTTGCTGTCATCAGCAGGGTAACAGAGATGTTTGTCTTGATATCACTCATTGTTGGGCAGTGTTCAATAATTCCTTTGATGGCGGAAAGATCTTTCCCATTCATCATGGGATCATAGCCGATAACTTCATATCCCTTTGCTTTTAAAATATTTGCGATGTCGATGGATAATGATCTTCTCAGCGTGTCGGTCTCGGCCTTGTAGGTGTAGCCCAAAACAAGGACGGTTTTAGGAAGATTATTTTTTGCAATATAATCGTGAACTGTCTCGCTAATCGCCGCAGTTGTGTTTTCATTGACATCTAATACGGCATCAACCAACTGACTGGGCGTTCCGGTTTTACGAGCTAAGTTTTGCAGAACCCGCAAATCGCGGGGTAAAGTTCCACCGGCAAATCCTAATCCTGGGATCACATAGGCGGCCTGACCAATGCGCTTATCAAGCTTAAGCGCTTTACCGACAGTGACGCTGTCGACTCCAAATTTTTCAGCAATTCTGGCGAGCTCGTTTGAAAAGCTAATGCTTGTTGCCAGAAAGGCATTGTTGGCGTGTTTGACCATTTCTGACGTTACGAGATTGCAAACTAAAAACTCAGTTTTAAAATTTGCCATCAATTCTTGAACAGCTTGTGCAGCTTTTGGATCATCACTGCCAAGAACAGTTCGATCCGCAGCGAAGAAGGTTTCAATCCCTTTCCCAAGGCGAAGATTTTCAGGGATATAAACGACAGAAACTCCACTGCGCTTTTGCAACTCAAAACTGAAGGTCAAGGGGATTTGCGAGCTGACAGCAAAAACACCCGGTTTAGTTTTCAGTCGACCGATTTCATCAGCAACCTGTAAAAGTGGCTCAAGTTGCGGTTCATCCTTATCGCTCACTGGGGTATCAATCGCCATCCAAATGATTTCAGCCTGAAGATCTGTGGTGATGCCGTTTTGATAGTGCAGTCTGCCTGCGGCCACATTTTTTTCAATCATTTCTGGTAAGTTGATTTCAACAACCGGAGTTGGAGGAAACTTTCCTGTCCAGGTTTGAGAATTAAGATGAAGCGGTTTGACCAGTGTAACATCGTGACCCACATCTGCAAGAACGGCAGAGGTAACAAATGCCAAATGCCAATCGCCAATGACGGCAACTTTTTTCATCTTAGTCATGCAGAACCACCTGAGCCCCAAGATTGTCAAAACGGAATGGGACATCAATCATGCCAGCTTCTCTCATCACTTTGCGAAGGTGGCGCTTGTCATCGGCAAGGAACATCAAGAATCCACCGCCACCAGCGCCAATTAATTTTCCACCCAGAGCTCCGTTTTTCATGGCAAGGTCATACCACTCGTCAATTTTTCCTGAAGACATTTTTTGAGAACGCTTCTTTTTATGCTCCCAATGGACATTCATCAGACGTCCAAACTCAGGAAGATCATTCTTCTCCAGAGCCTGCCCAATTTGTAGGCCAAGATCTTTGGTAAAATGCAGATTCTCAATCATGTCATTTGTCGGAGGAGCCTCTGATTTTTTCGTTGTGGCCTGCTTGGTTTGTTGGTCTTGTTCTTTCAGTAAATCATTGGCGGACCGAGAATAGCCAGTGAAGAACAAAAGAAGGTGTTCCTCAAGGTCTACTCGTGCATGCTGACTCATTTCCAGTGGGCGGGCTGTAACATGACCTTTTTTATCGATGTGAAATCGTGTGAGACCTCCAACAGAAGAAATGTATTGGTCCTGTTTGCCGATGGGGGCGCCCAGTTTTTCAATTTCAATTCGGCAGGCATCTTCAGCAAGGCTCATGCTGTTGTGGTTGATATTTTTAAAAGTATAAAGTGCCTTTAAAAGAGCGACAGTGAAGGTCCCCGATGAACCAAGGCCCGTGCCTGAAGGAATATCAGCAAATGAAGAAATTTCGATGGCTGAATTGATTCCGGTTTGGCGAAGGGCTTCTCGAACAATGGGGTGTTTAATCTGATCAACAGATTGAACTCTCTCCATCTCAGAATATTTCAAAATGATGTCGCTGATAAAAATGGGATGTACAGAAATGTAAATGTACTTGTTGATTGCGGCACTGATGAAGGTGGATTCGTAGTTTTCATAATATGAGGGTAAATCTGTTCCGCCGCCGCCGATTGAAATACGTAGGGGTGCCTTGACGATAATCATGCTTTTTCCTTCTCGTAAAAGGTTCAAAAATGAGCACTAAGGATTTATAACTTTCAATCAAAATTGTCTATGAAAAGATGCGAAAACCAGCTTAATGGTGTGCAATAAGCTGATTCTTTCTCTGAGCACTGGGAACTCGTTCAATTCGAGTAAAACGATACTTCAAAATTGAATAAATCCAGAGAAAGGGATCTCTTAAAATATTAATCTTCTTTCCTTCTTCAAAGCCTCTTGATGTGTAGGAAATTGGGACCTCAAGTGGAATATATCCAAGGCGGATCAATTTCGCGACAAGCTCAAAATCAAAATCAAACCTTTTTGCATGAAAAAGAACGCCCTTAATACACTCTGAGCGAAAAACTTTGTACATGGTCGTTGGGTCAGTCAGTTTGACTCCATACGTAATGTTGAAGAATACATGAAAAAGAACTCCGCCCACGTTTAAAATTGTGGCTTTTGTGGTGTTATTAAACTTACGAATTTTCCAGCTTCCAGCGGAAAGATGTCGGCTGCCTAAAACAAAATCGGCGTGTCCATCAAGAATGGGTTGGATCAACAGGGGATAATCAGCGACATCATATTCAAGATCTCCATCCTGAATGAGAACGATATCTCCTGTGATGCTGGCCAGTCCCTCTCGGACAGCATAGCCCTTTCCAGAGGGCTTATCCTGAAGGATCAACTTAACGGATGTCTTTTCTGAAGACGAAAAGTTTGTGACAAATTTCTGGACTAGTTGGCGGGTGCCATCGGTCGAATTGCTTTCAACAATAACGAGTTCTTTGGATAAATCTCCCGGTAAGGATTGTTTTGAGACGGCATTGAGAAGCTGCTCCACGGTCTTTGATTCATTAAAGACAGGGATGACGATTGATACTTTTTTAGCTGCAAATGCCATAAGTCTCCGAATTGGTAATTTGACTGTGCCTCATAGAGATAACTGAACCGAGCAATATGGGCAAAAAGAATCCAATCTTGCGCCGCGCCGACTTGCCAACTAATCAATGATGGGGCACTTTTCTGGCTTTGTTTAGCGGAGGACCGGGTGACGGGAGCAAAGGCAGACTCAAAAAGCGGATATCATGCCCAATTTAAGGGATTCTTGGGTAATTTAGCTTCAGAAATTTCTTGGGCGGTCAGAAAAAAAATGTTTTCTGTTTTTATGCAAGAGTTTTCTCAGGCCAATTCCATACTGGATGTGGGTGCAACTTCTGAAGGGGCAGCAAAGGAAGCTAATTACTTTGAAGAGCTTTATCCCGACAAAAGTAAGATCACAGCCTGTGGAATTGAAGATGCCTCATTTTTAGAGAAAAAATATCCAGGGACCAAATTTGTTCAAATTCGACCAGGAGAAAAACTTCCTTTTTCTGACCAGCAATTTGATGCCGTTTTTTCGAACGCAGTGATTGAGCATGTTGTTGGCGCTGAAGATCGAAAATTCTTCCTGAAAGAACTTTGCCGCGTTGGCAAGGGTGTTTTCATCACTACTCCGAATAAATTTTACCCAATCGAGTTTCACACTGGGGTGGCCTTGATTCATTGGTTTGATTCCCTATTTAACTGGCTGATGCTGAAAGGATTCTTGGGGCATTTTTATAACCCATCAAACTTAAGACTATTATCAAAATCAGACTTACTTGAAATTCGAAAACAATATCCTGAATTTGATGTTCAAATTTCTTGTGCTCGGCTTTTGGGCCTTCCTTCAAATTATTTGCTCATCATGAAAAGGAAATAGTTGTGAGGCAAAAAATGAAAAGGGTTCTCTTTAACCCTTTTGTCGTGAGCCTTGTCTGTTGTTTGCTATTTTGGGGACTGATGCTGTTGCCTCAGTACACAATCACAACTGCTCAGTGGGCAGCAACGATAGCTTTTGATTGCAGGTTGAGTCCGACGGACTATAAAACATGTTTACATTTTTACGACAAGTATCCCTTTGTTGATCCTGGAGCAGCAACTTGGCAAGATATTCCTTCGGATTATTTTCTTTCTGATCTCAACAATCAATTTCAGGGTGAGTTTCCAAGGTGGAATCCCTATATTGGATCAGGTTATCCAATCAAATATGATGGGATGCACGTTCAATATTCGTGGGTTGAGAACATTCAAAGGTTAGACAAATCAGATTCGGGAAGAGATTTGGCCGTTTTTTTACGATTTTTGATGTTTATCTCAGGGATCGTATTGAGCTTGTATTTTCTCAATGTCGGGGGTTCCTTCCTTTATTGGGGTGGGGCCACGGCGGCCGTGGCAAGGTATTTGTGTTATTACGTTGATATCACGTTTTTAGATTTAGATTTGGCCGCGCCCTGGCTTTTTGCCCTGACCTTTGCAGTTAAAAATAATATTCAGCGCCGCTATGTTTATCTTGTGGCTATTGGCCTGGGATTACATCTTGGGACTCAGGGATTTGTTCAGTCTCATGTGAGCTTTTCTGTGGTGACTTTATTGGTGGGTGGCTATGGGTTGGCATTTGTTAATAATAAAAGACTTTATATCAAAGCCTATGCTGCGATGATAATCACTTGGTCAGTTTTGGCTTTGCCTCGGCTTATTTCATTTATTCCTATTTTGGATAGTCTATTTTCAAATAGAAGTGCAAACACAGAGGTTCTTTGTCATGGAGCTATGGGGTTTGGATGGAATCGGTTTTTAACGGACCTTCTTCGTTACGGAAGCCTTGGGGATCTCAGTTATATTGGGCCGATCGGAGCATTTTTGCTAATCGCCTTTATGTGTTTTCGGTCAGAAGTGGTCAGGTATCTTGCTGGCTTATTATTGATTTTTTTAGCATGGCATATTCTCGGTTTTCCATCAGCAGTGTGTCAGGTGCCGATTTTGTCACATGTTTTTTTCGGCCGCCATCACACTGCCTTTTTGGATGCTTTAGTTGTCATCACAGTGGTGATTTCTTTTTCCGAGCTTTATCGTCAAAATCTTTTTCAGATTCAAAAAAAGCGACTGGTCTATTGGTTGGTCGTTCTTGTTTCTATTTTACCTTTTTTTCACCGAGAGTTTTTTAACGCCAAAACATATCGGGAATCCGTTCGGGTGCCCTTTGCCGAGTATCCCTCTCAAATTCCAGAATCAAGTCCCTTGTCTTTTGTTCAAGTTTTATCTCAGACCCAAGATCGTCGGCATTTTTCTCCGGATCGAGTTTTTTTCCCGAACTGGTCTGCTGTCTTTAGAATCATGGACACAAGGGTTTTGTATGCCCTTTACCCTATGAAGTTTTATCAACTTGCAACAGGGCTATATGACGGATGGTACGGTGAATTAAGAATCAATGGAAAAACACAGGCGGATCGATTTATCGGCCCTAACGATTTTAGAGATGGATTTCATCCCGATCTTCAGCGGCTTTTAATACTGAGCCGAGTCTCCTTGTTTAGTTTTAATAGCGATAAATCATATTTTCCAGTATCTGGGCCGTACTCAAAATGCCGACAATTGGGAAAAGATCAACTCTTTGAGACCTTTTTGTGTGATCAGATTAGCGGAGTTGGGTATTTTCCAAAAGAGATTCAAATTTATGACAGTGATGAGAAGATTTTCAATGTTCTTCGTCAAAAAGAATTAAATGACCTTATTGATTTTGCAGCCATTAAGTCCAATGAGCCACTAAAGGAGGCAAAGGGTCAAGTCATCGAGGTCCTTCGTCAGGGGCATTACCTGAGATACAAATTGACTGTTCACCAAGGCGGTGTCTTTATTATTGCTGACAATATCTTTCCTGGTTGGAAAGCGAAAGTAAATGGGGCCCCCGCACAGATTCTTGAGGCGTGTTAGGTGTAACGAAATTCCATCCGGTTTATTTGTCATAGCATAAGGGTCTAGATTGCCTCTTTAGGGCGCCAAATTGGCGCATTGGAGAGGAAGATGACAGGGTTAAAAGTAAAAAGATATAGTCCAATTGAAAAGAAAAAGATCGTTGAAGCATTTTTGCAGTCTGGAATGACCAGATTTAATTTTGCTCAAGCTTGGGGCGTGAGTTCTGCCTCGTTGGGCATTTGGGTAAAATCATATCAAGAGCAAGGCGCCGACGGATTGATGCCAAAGCCTCGGAAAGCAAATGATCGTCGTTTTGGAATGAAGGTCCCGGTCGCAGTTCAAAATGAAATCATCGAAATCAAAAAAAGGGACCCCAGTTTTGGTTTAAAGCGAATCAAGGATTGGATGTATCGATTCCGTGGCGTGAAAGTCTCTACGGGTTCCATCCGAAAGACAGTTCAAAATGAAGGTCTCTCGTTAGCCATTAAACCCAGGAAACGACGTCGAAGTTCAGAGCGAGTCAGGCGCTTTGAGCGGGCAAAGCCGATGCAACTTTGGCAGAGTGACATCACCCAGTTTACGTTAGGTCCAAGTTCGATGCGAGTCTATCTGACCGTATTTATGGACGACCATTCCAGATATATTGTTGGATGGCGACTGCAGAGTAAACAAACAGCTGATCTTGTCCTTGATGCATTTACAGATGCGAGGGTTCGTTTTGGTAAACCCGAGGAAGTTTTAACAGATCAGGGGCGGCAGTATTTTGCATGGCGAGGAAAATCAGAGCTTGAGAGGCTGCTGGAAAAAGAAGGTATAAAACATGTTGTTTCCAGGGCTCACCACCCGCAGACGTTGGGAAAGTGTGAGCGATTTTGGGAGACTGTTTATAATGAGTTTTGGACAAGAGCGAAGCCACAGGATCTTGAAGAGGCAAGAGTTCGAATAAAGTATTTTATTGATCATTATAATCATCAAAGACCGCATCAGGGGTTAAATGGGATGACGCCAGCCGATCGCTTTTTTGGTGTTGCTGCAGAGGTCAGAGAGATCATTGAAAAGACAGTCAGTGAGAACTCGCTTCGCTTATCTTTGGATGAGTTGCCGAAGCCACCAGCATTTTTAATCGGTCAAGTTGGAGATCAGCGAATATCGTTTCACGGAACGAGTGGGCAGTTTTATTTAACAAATGAAAATATAAATGGAGAAGAAGATGGAGAATTTAACAGAGAATCAAATAGAGTCAGTGTCAGTCAGTATGCCATTAGCGAGCGAGCAGGTTTTGATCAAGAAGCGGAGAGGTCCGCGGTCGATAAAATCAGTTCCATGGTTGCGAGCGAACTTTCCCCCGATACCAGTTCGGGGTTTATGGGACCAGGCGACGGAGGAAGAGCGTGGACAAGCGAAGGAGAAAGCTGTGAAGATATTAGAGTCATGGATCGGACTGGCAACGAAGACCGAGGCGGCCGCGAGCCTGAATTTACATCCGATCCGATTTTGGCAGTTGAGCAATCAGGCGATGGCTGGAGTGCTGGCGGGATTATTAACACAACCGAGGGTGCGAATGAAAAGACAGGACAATGGCATGACGGAGAGAGAAGAGATCAACATGTTACGCAAGAAGGTTCGAGAGCTTGAGAAACAGCTTTCGGTACAGGCACAGTTGATTGAGTTATTAAAATCAATGCCAGGCTGTCAATCTGTGGGGGTCAAGGATGACGAGACAGAAGGAGATGCAGTATCCACCGGAACTGAGAAAGAAGGTCGGTCTGTGGTTAAAAGAAAATCCACAAAGAGGCAATCAAAAGATCGTAGCTAGTTGTCTTGGTGTTGAAACAAGAACACTTAGGTCATGGAAGACTGAGTGCTCTAAGGTTAGGAAGCGTGGCCGTCCTGCAAAGAAGGTCACATACTCTGAACTTCACCGAATCGTTAAAGAATGGAAACGACAAGGTCGTCCAGGTTGGCGGCCTGTTGCTCAAGGGTTGTCAGATGTACGGATCAAGCTGGTGCAAAATGCGGTGTCCGCACTAAAGTTAAGAGCAAGAAAGAAAATGGCAGCAAACCGAGCAAAGTTGCGAGTGAGTATAAGAACAAAAAATACAGGTGTTGTTGTGGGTATGGATGGAGCAACGATACGGAAAGGAGAGGATTTAATTATTGTCAGAGATCAATGCAGCCTTGGTGTTGAGGCAACATCATGTCGAGGGAGTTTGAACTCGACAGATACATTAGGAGTCCTTAATCAAATGAAGAGCGAGGAACGATTGCCGCTCGTTTTAAAGACTGATAATGGTTCACCGTTTTGTTCAAATGTGGTTGAGGACTTTTTAGAAAACAACCAGGTTATTCATCTAAGATCGCTGCCGAGAGTTCCTCAGCATAATGGGTCGTGTGAGAATGCTGTCAGAGAGATTAAGGATCTTCTTAAGAGCGGCATGAGCGAAGCGCAAGCCTGTAGCGTCCTAAACGAAGGTCGGAAAAGAAGTAAATTAAAGTGGAAAACTTCATCTGAAGTCGACAGGGAAAATAAGGTCTCGTACAATATTGAACAAAGAAGCTTGTTATATAAAACGGTCAAGCTTGCCACAAAGATGGCTCTGCTTGGCACAAAAAATGGATATGAACGACGTAAAGCTGAGCGCAAAGCAATCCTAACAACATTGGAAAGCTTGGGGCTCATAACAATAACTAGAGGCGGTCAGATCTGTGCATGAAAGCGGAAGAAAATGCGTGAACACCACAATGGGAATTTCTTCGATAATCTTGACGGTTATACGCGTGATTATGCGACAAATTTTGCAGTATCTTATCTAATTTTCCAGGGGGCTAGTGATTTGAAAGGAAGTGCAAATTTAATTCCATTTGCAGGGCCATCTATGAGCGCAGTTACTGTTTCGTCTATACGTGGAATCGCTACAGTTCACCTAAAGGAATATTTGTGTCAAAATGCTGGTCAAATTCCAAAAGGTCTTGGAAAAGATCTATTGAGTGGCATAGGGATGATTGCAGATAGAGGGGCGGGTTGCAATGAATAAGAGAGCAGTACTTATTACATTTATACTCTTATTTTATGTGCCATTTTGTTTTGCAATAAAGTGGGATAGTTGTTGGAAGGAAGTCAAAACCTGGGAATTTCTAGGGATTTCGTCATCTACAACCTCATTCGTTAGTTCAATAGGTGACTGTGCAATGCTTGCGAATACAGATCAAGAAAAACAGAAGATATTTTTTGCAACAAATTATGAAGATATAAAAAAAGATATAGCTCGAGGAGACGGTGAACATCTGCGAACACTAGTAAGTTTATTTTTGATTAAAAATAAAAAAGTCGATTCCTTTATTGAGGAACTAAAAAAAAACTATATGAAAATATATAAGTCTGAAGGGAACGAAATTGAATATAGTTACTCTGAGATTCTATTAATTGCAAAGAATGGGACTAGGCTCAAGTAATACCTGCTATATTTATCAAGATGAAATTGCTGCATACAGATATTGGTATCAATCTCTTAATGGCAGTATCGATAATTTCATTTTTTGGTTTTACTGCATTTTATGAAATAGTAAAAATGAGCCTAGTCCCAAAAACTGAAGCACTTGCATAATTAGTCATCTTGCATCAACCTAGCCAAAGGGAGAGCAAAATGAAGAAGCGGTTCACGGAAGAACAGATTATCAAAATTCTCAATCGGCACGA
>BOLD01000009.1 GCA_016861345.1 Oligoflexia bacterium | reverse complement strand
TCATGAGTATCTCAGGGACTATAAAGTATTTTGCGAAAGCACCGAACAGGGGCAAGTACTAGTAGCTGATCTCAAAAAAGCAGCATGATCTTGCTGACAAACTCAACCTCGGCCTACATATTTGACAATTCAAGCACAGAAAAAACTGGCGTCTCAATTTGAGGCAATCAAAATGAAAATAGGCTGCATCATGCAGCCTATTTTGGAGATCGAATTATGAATTTGGGCAGATTAGCGAGCGCAGCCGATAATCTCTTCAAGCTTCAGTGCAGTTTTATCGCCGAACTTTGCCTTAATCGCTGACAAATAGGCATCTTCTGCAGTTGTTGCTTTTCCTTGTTTAACTGCTTCAACTGCCATTGTCATGATCTCAACGTGACTTGCAACTTCTTCTGCCGACATTTTGCTTAAAACCTCGGGAACGAGTGACATTTGTTTCACAAAGGCCTTCCCGTGGTTAGATTGAGAGTTAGACAATTTTGATGCGAGAGCCATAAATTTTGGAGTGATTTCGACGGCTAAATCGAGCTGGGTAACCAGTTTTGCTGCATTGGCATCAAGATCTGTTCGCTTGATTTCGTTATTATCAGAGAGAATCGATTTTGCCTTACGAACACTTTGAGCAATTGCAAGCATATCAATTGTTGTGTCTGCGCCGCCCTCATTAAGGGTAAATGTTTTTCTTAAGGATTCAGAAAGATCGCGGGTCGCAATGTCACTGCGTGCTGCCGACATAAGGTCTGTATGCGTTGATTCGACTAGAGCTTTTCGTCGATCTGCAGACATATCTATTGTCTTGACCTTTACACGCTCTGAAAGTTTTGAGTTAACATCCACTGATCTTGTCGCTGCCTGCAAAGAGACTGAGCCGACCAAGATAGTCGCTGTGATTATTGTGTTTAACATTGCTTTCATTTTGATCTCCTTTTTATTCGTTCAACTGTCTTAACTTTTGACAGGTGCCTTTCTTGGGCGTCTGCCGTTTATTTTCGTACTTTAAGTTCCCTTATAATTCATTAGAGAGTTCATTTGTTCTCTCAAATTATACTTCTTCAATACCCGTGCCTACTCGTCGCAACCCTGAATCTTTGCCTGGACAAATTTCATTGAACCAGGTGTTGCTGGCTGAGTTAAGCAACGCTTCTTTTTTGCAATTCCTTCTTGATGATTCTCGACGTAGCTTACGGCATTCAGTATTTGGACGTAGTTAGCGAACTCATTGAGATTTGCCTTGAGGGCCTCAACAGTTTTTGAGACCAATTTCTCATTTTGAGACGACTGAAGATCTGCCAAACTCAAAGATTGAAGCTCATCGACTGACTCTAGTAATTCATCAAAAGCATTTCTAAACTGCATATTTGAAATTGTTGAAACGACGACCTTTTTACTGTTGATATCTTTTGTTGCAATTGAGGCAAACATTTTTTCCATGCGTTCAATTTGCTTTGCTAAATGAGCATTAACCTTTTCAAAGTTCTCTTTGTTGGCGACAAGCGATTTGAGAAGATTGATGTAAAAGTCGCGTTCCTGTCGAAGAGAGTCAAAGACGCCATTAGAGTATGTCGAGCGATTAAAGATGCTGCGCTCCTTACTCCACAGAGCTTTATGAAGATCAACCATAATCTTTTCGTACTTTGTTTCATAGTCTTTCCAGGCATTGATGTACTCAGTTTCTGAGTACTTTTCCCACCATTTTGTGAATGTTGGATTTTCTCTTGTGCCCAGAACTGATGGGCGAATTGCATCTGCAGTGAAGGCTTGAAATACGGAACCAGAGAATTTATGCCCGTTGATTTCAAGCTGGTGTGTGAAGATGTAGCTACCGAGATTTGTATTGGGCTCTTTATGAAGCTGATATGTTCTCATTTCGCCAGGCTTGCGAATTTGAGGGCCAACAAATTTATCAAGGAAGCCAGAGATATTCTTTTTGACCATCTTCTCACCTTTTTCAGGGTCTGGTCCAATCAGCATTTGAGACAATTCAGTGATTAGTGGGTTTCCCGCGCTAGAGACGGCTTCAAGGTTCATATTGTTTAATCGGTAGGACTCTAGAAGATTACTGACATATCCCAAGCCAGGAAGCATTTTGGGCTCCATGTTGCCAATTTCATTTAAGCGTAATTTAAAATAATCTTGGACCTGCTTGTTCGGCCCAAACAGAGCCAGTCTGCGGATATGTAAGAATCCAGAGAAAATATCTGCTGGACGTTCTGATCTAATGTTTTTTGCTGCTTTTTGGATAAGAGTCAAATCTTGAGGAGAGAGTTGTCGCATCCAAGGAGTCGAGTTAATGAAATCACTTTCGATTTGTTCACCAATGTAGAGCAGGTTGCGTTTTTGGACGGCCTCGTAATGGTCGGGCAGGGATAGTGGGCCAAAATGCTCTTTGCTTTCGTAGTTTGGCTTAATTCCAAAGAGTGGAAACTGTCGATCAAGTATGGATGTACCTGATCGATTTTCGAAAAGCTTCACTCGAATATCTGATATGAAGTCTGAATAAAAAGTTTTTGCGACACTGTATTGGGCAGAGATTTTTGTCAGAAAATAGGACCAGTTCGAATGAGCTCTGAGAACACTGGTCATATTTGTTTCGCGCCAGTCCTTCATTTTCTTTGAAAATTCAGTGAGGTGTTTTTCTTTCTCAGCGGGAGTCGCAGATTTGTTCAAAATCTCTGCTCGGAGGCTATCAAGTTCTGGCCCAATTTGTATTGCATTTTTCCAAGCGTAAACAATAGGGTCGTGAAATAATGTATCTAGGTACACGAATCCGCCAATTTGAGCAAGCTTGCCAACCCACCTTGCGCCACGGACAAAGGCTCCTCCGGGCATGAAGGTGAAGGCCATTTCTACGGCAACTAAACGAAGTCTTACTGCTGCAGATTCTTGGCCGGCTTTGATGATTCCGGCGCGAATCAGTTGATCTGTTTTTCCTGCGGCATAAGTTGAGAGCAGCATGGAGACAAGAGAGGGGGCGAACTCGTGACCTTTTTCTGAGAAGTATTCTTTACTAAAAACAGAGAAAGCTTCATCACAGGTTTGGTCAGATTTTTTTTCAGCATTTTTATCTGTGGACTGAAGATCGCTCGCACATTTTTTCATTGAGGCGATGTGAGCAATTTCGTGAACGATGTTTGAGGCAAACATACCCACACTCATTCCGAGATAAGGAATAAATCCGCGCAGTCGAGGGGATTCAACAACTGCCATGAGCGGTTGTGCTGTATATCCATTGGCCATCATGAATGCAGCAAAGGCTACTTGGCCAATAGGGTCTTTTTGTGAAACTAAAAATTGATCAACGACGGCAGGATTATCAGAGTAATTAAAAATTACATCTTTTGCAGCGAGAGCGCCAAGGGCAACGAAAAAGGAAAAGGCTTCAATAGGAAAGTGCTTCATTTGGGTGATCGCGATTTTCGTTTTATTTTGCTTAATAAAGTTTGCCCACTGCCGAATTTTTGAAGGTTGGAATTCTTGAAGCGCAGCCTTTTCAGTTCCTTCGACGGCAAACTTGATGGCATTGCCGGCGGCGTCCACTGAATTGACCAAAAAGGTGCCGGCCTGAGCTGTTGATGCCAGAAGAGATAATGTCATCAATAGAGTAATAAATAGTTTAGTCATAAAACTCCCTACACTTTGATGAGCAAGGTCGGTGCCCATAATAATGTCGGTAAAACAATGAGTTAGGGTTCTTGCAGACGAAAGGGGCTTGTCAGATGTAAAGTCAGTTGACAGGAATTTGTCTCAGAATGAGACCCACAAAATAAAAAACCCGCGGAGTCGCGGGTTTTTTCACAGAGTAAATGTCAGAAATAAATTATCTTTCAATCTTGATCGACTTGATTACGACATCTTCAACCGGTTTATCGCCAGGACCTGTTTTGACTTTTGAGATTTCATGGACGAGGTCCATGTTCTCGATCACTTCGCCAAAAACGCTATGGCGGTTATCGAGCCATGGAGTTGCCGCTACAGTGACAAAGAACTGAGACCCATTTGTGTTAGGGCCTGCGTTTGCCATAGAAAGAATGCCGGGTTTTGAGTGTTTTAAATCAGGATGGAATTCGTCTTCAAAACGATATCCAGGTCCACCCGTTCCGCGACCCAGTGGGCATCCGCCTTGAAGCATAAAGTTAGGAATGACTCGGTGGAAAATCAGTCCGTTGTAAAAAGGCTTCTTAACTTTTTTATCAGTTTTAGGATCAGTCCACTCTTTTGTTCCCTCTGCGAGGCCAACAAAATTCTCAACTGTCTTGGGAGCCTTATCTGCGAAAAGTTTAACTTTAAATGTACCTTTGTTGGTTTCAAAAACTGCGATCATGTCTTTTCCTTTTTTCGAATCTTTTTTTACTTCTTTTGCTTCGCTATGAAAACTGAAAGCAACAACGACAAGGGCAACTAGGTAAACCCATAGGGCTTTTGCAAAATTGCGACGCACCACGATATCACTCATGATAATACCTCCGTACCTAAGCTCTAATCAGGCCTTCGGTCGAGGTCAAGATCTATAAGGCTTTATCGTCCTGCTTCACTCAATATTTTTGGACCATTTGGGCTTAAAATAGTTGTGATTGTCATTTGTGATTCGACGCTCTTCTGACCCATCTAAATTTGAAATGTAAATCTGATTATTTCCTGTGCGATTGCTGGTGAACATTAGAAGTCGGCCGTCTGGTGAAAAGACAGGGTCTTCATTGTTGGCCCATTTTCCATTCGGTTTTTTTGATGAAGTGATTCGAATCATGTCTGATCCATCAGCATTCATTGTGAAAACATCAAAGTGATCATCCGCCCAGCCGGCAAAAGCTAACTTTTTCCCATCAGGGGACCAAGCAGGTGTGGCGTTGTACTTGCCTGCAAAGGTCACGCGCTTAATGTTGGATCCGTTGCTATCCATAATATAAATCATTGGCTGCCCACTGCGATCAGAGGAAAAGGCAATTTTTTTCCCGTCCGGACTCATTGCGGGCTCAACATTCATGGCGCCGTGGGGGCCATTAGTCAGCCGTTGAGAAAGCGTTCCCTCTGTCGTCATTTTATAAATATCTGGAGTTCCACTCTGGGAAATCGTCAAGAGAATGTCTCCATCAGGAGTAAAACTTGCCCCTGAGTTAATGCCTTGGCGATACGAAACAAGCCATCTTTTCCCCGTGAGCACTTCGTAGATAAACATGTCTGCATTTCTGATTTTTGTTTTCGCTCTTTGAACAAAGGCAGTATAGGCAATTTTTTTATTGTCTGGAGACCAGGCCGGCGAAAGGGCGACAGATTTGTGATTCGATATTTTTTCGGGAGCGAATCCGTCCCAGTCCATGACGTAGACCTCTCGTGATTCGCCTCCAGCGCGATCACTTGTCGTCACGATACGAGAAAGAAACATTCCTTTTTGTCCAGTCAAGGCCTCGAGTAGATCATTGGAAAAAGTGTGGGCCACGCGGCGAAGAGCGGCGACGGTGCCCTTATATTTTTTTGCAAGGACAACTGTGCCCCTTGGAACATGGTAGGTGTAAGTTTCAAGAGTGAGAGAGTCACCAGACATAGAAAATCCGGCGCGTAAAAGAAACTCTGTTCCAATTTGTTTCCATGTATCAAATTTAAAACCTTTTGGATCAGAGCCCTGGGGCAGAAGAGAGGTTTTATTGGGATCCTCAAGAAATGCAGACTGCTGAATAAACTGAAAATAAGTTGAAACGCTGAGATCGTTAAAGATGACTCGGTAAAGCTCATTGCCAACTGTTTGATAGTTTGATGCTGCTGAAGTATTTCCTGTGTATTGAAGAGAGGGAAAGGCGATCAGACTGCGTTTGGTTTGGGCGTCTCCAAGTTTGATATAGATTTGAGCGCCGGGACTTCCACTTTCGTTGGAAAAGGAAACGGCACCGAACAAAAACACAAATGCAGAGAGTAAGAACAATTTCATGGATGTCTCCTTATTCTGGAAAACCGAACAAGATTCCTTCAGAGGATAATATTCTCACAAATTTTTCTGGTGGGGGAGGCACAGGAGCTGATTTCTGGACCGTTTCGAGGGCAATTTCATCAAAAGAGGGGTTGCCGCTGGATCTATAGATGTCGTTTGAAAGAAGATTGCCGCGCTCATCAAAGCGCACGCGGACTTGGGCTTTGAGATTTTTTTGTGCAAGCCACTGTGGCACAGCCCAGTTTTGTTTGATGTGACGTTCAACTTGAGCAATGTAGGTTTCATGTTGAAGTTTGCTTAATCCTGTCAGCTCTGTTCCAGAAGAAAGTTGGTTACCCTTGTAGACTTTGGGCGGAGTTTTTGATCGACGCTCCTGTTCAACCTGCTTATTGATGTCCTCCAGGGCAGACATGGCCTTGAGTTTATCTAGGGCGGCCTTTTGTTTATCCTTTGTTTTCCCAAGGTTGACGGTATCATCGGTTTTTACTGGAGGAGGAGTCGGTTTTGGTGGAGTGACCTCCTTGGGAGTTTCTTTTACGGGCTCAGCAGGAGCTTGAGAAATTTTTTCTTCTGGTGACATCTTGTCTGGAAGAGCAACAAGATCAACTCGAACGGCAGCTTGATATGAAATGGGTTCTCCTGGGAAAAAAACTGTTTTCACAGTCAGAATAAAAAATAAAGTGATATGGACTCCGAGTGAATAAACAACGGAGCGCCAGAATTCGTCCTTTTGTTGTTGATTCAATTCAAGCGTGCTCACTGTCCCTTTGGAAGGGTTATTAACCCGATGTTATATATTCCTGCTGCGCGGATTTCAGCCATGGTTTCGGCAACAAAACCATAATCCACTTTTTTATCAGCCTGAATATAAATGTTTTTATTTTTTCTTTTTTCAAAAATTGATTTCAACTTTGTTCTCAGGTCGGCCATCGGAACATTTTGTTTTGCAATGGTGATTTGCTGATTTGCTGTGATGACGAGAACCATGGGCTCATCCGATAGGTCAACTCCAGAAGAAGAGGTCTTTGGAAGATCCACATCAATTCCCTGTTGCATCAGGGGAGCAGTCACCATGAACATAATCAAAAGCACCAGCATGACATCCACAAGGGGAGTCACGTTGATCTCGCTGACTGCCATTCGACTGTTGTTGGAGCCTGAGCCCATTGCCATGAAAAACTCCGATTACTTTTCTTTAAAAAAGTTACGTTTAGCGATGTTCAAAAAGTCGTGGCCAAAATTATTCAGGGCCATTTCTTCGCGGCGAATTTTAGAAATAAAGTGATTGTACAGCACAACTGCGGGGATCGCTGCAGCTAATCCAATTGCAGTGGCAATAAGAGCTTCTGAGATTCCGGGGGCGACCACGGCAAGGCTCGCTGATCCCATGGCGCCAATTTTATGAAAAGACCCCATGATTCCCCACACGGTTCCAAAAAGACCGATAAAGGGACCTGTGCTTCCTGTTGTGGCGAGCAGAGTCAGGCGTGATTCCATAGCGGCGATTTCAAGGTCAATTGTTTTACGGATACTTCGCTCAAGATTGTCAATGCCAGACAATTGCACAGGAGAATTCTCGTCTTGCTTGGTGCTGCCAGCAAGTTTTTGCATTTCCATGTAACCGGACTTAAACACGCGAGCGATGCTGCTTCGTTTGAAGTGCTCAATGTCTTCATACAAAGCGTCTAAAGAGGTGGCTTTCCAGAACCGATTCAAAAAAGCCTCGTTGGCTTCAGCGAGTTCTTTGAATTGTTTGTATTTTGAATACCCAGTGGCCCAGCATATAACTGACAGCCCAATGAGCAATAATAAGGTCATTTGCACAACTGGGCTTGCCTGAAAAATAGCGTCAAGGGCGCTGGTGTTCACAGAAACGGCGGATGTTTGAATTGGAGCTGCATATGCGTAATTCATAGTGGTAAAAGCCTACCAACTCCGAATGGTTTCAGCAATAGCTCTGTCGGGGTGTGTAATTTCACAGAGCTACCTTGAGATTATCAGGAAGTGGACTCGATAATTTTATAATTTCTGGGCAGCTTTGCCCCGACCCTTTTCGGCGTCCAGCATCAATCAAGCCAAAACTCCTGTGATCCCTCGAATTGACGACGGATTCAGTGGGGGCCGTTGAAGCAAGATCCGTAATTTATTTTCTCAAAAACTGATGCAGTAAAGGAATTTGATCCGTGAAAAAACCATCTGGCTGGTATTGAATGGCCTCGGTAAATTCGGCCTCTGTTTTGAGGGGACCGAGAATAATTTTTTTGTGTCGGCGTTGAAGTTCTTTTGCAATATCAGAATTAAACATGTCCACTTTTTTGTGTTTGAGAGAGCCGATGAACACATCCCCCTTCAGTGGCGTGGCTGGCAAAATCCAAAGAGATTGAAAAGTCACAAAGCGCATGCGATCTGCAATGCTCGATCCATAAAGATTTCGGGGGCGAAGTTCCTTCATGGATTTCATAATCACATCGTAATCACTTTGAATCAGAAATCGCTCTTCAGATTTAATGATCTCTGCAATTTGCCGATCAACATCAAGCAAGTTTGAAGTGACATTTAAAATAAATTTTTGAGTGGGATATTTTTGAACAAGTTCAGAAAGAGTGGGGCGGTCTTGACTTGGAGCCTGGGTTTGCAGTTTTGAGGCTAAGTCGTGGTCTTTCCAGGGGCTGACAAGAATGGTTTGGCTTGCGCTCTGGTAAACATCGGCCCAAAGAATGGCATCGGGAAATTGATGTTTGACCTCTTCATATTGATCCCAGGGAACAACAGCCCAGGGTTTATCTTTGGGATAAAAAGGGCTTTCAAAAGGAGTAAAAACCTGGCTCAGTCCCCACATATGAACTGTGGTAATTGTCATGGTGGTCAGAAGCAGTGTGGTGAATATAATGGCAATAAATCTCATGTGATAAATCCTGGATACCCTTTAAAGGCCCCCTTATATCAGGGTAATTCTGGGCTTAAAACTGATTTTTATTAGCCCCCTTTTAGCGCCGTATCTATGCGTAAATACATAATAAATTTATAACTATATGACTCAAAACAAGCTAATATAAGCAAAAAAAAGGCGTATATCGGTGGACTTTCAATGGCCTTTCAGCTAAGTTGCACCTGATTTTCATTCATCCACAGGAGTGGACCATGAACAAAATGAATCGAAAACTAGAATACTCACTGATGGCGTTGAAACATATGAGCCAGAAAACACCCGGCGAATTAACTTCGGCGAAAGAGGTTTCAGAGTCCTATCATGCTCCCTTTGATGCCACCGCCCGCGTGATGCAGATGATGGCCCAAAAAGGACTTCTTCGAGCTGAGCATGGGGCCTTTGGTGGATATCAAATCACAAAAGATCTTTCTAAAGTGACCATGCATGATTTGCTCAACATCATCCAGGGTCCCACCAAAATTGCTAAATGCATGACCAAGAATGAGCCCTGTGATTTGCAAGCTCAGTGCAATATTATTTCTCCGTTAAATAATTTGAATCAGAAATTAAACGAATTTTACAAAAGTCTCTCTGTTCGAGAAGTTCTTTTTCATAAACAACCTTGAGGCTAATGATGAGTGACGCAAAGACTTCTTTACAAGACACAGAATACAAATACGGTTTCGTGACTGAAATTGAGACCGATGCCGTTCAAAAGGGCCTCTCGGAAGAGATCATCCGGCTTATTTCAAAAAAGAAAAATGAACCAGAGTGGATGCTCGAATACCGACTGAAAGCTTACAAACATTGGCTGACAATGGTTGAGCCCACTTGGGCAGGAGTGAAATATCCGAAAATTGATTTCCAAGATATCTGTTATTACTCAGCACCGAAGAAACAAAGTGAAAAGGCTTTAGAAAATAAACCCCAGTCATTGGATGATCTTGACCCAGAATTAATAAAAACATTTGAGCGACTGGGAATTCCACTGCAAGAGCAAAAGCGAATTTCTGGAATTGCTGTGGACGTGGTTTTTGACTCTGTTTCTATTGGGCAGACTCACACGGAAGAGCTTGAAAAAGCAGGCGTTGTGTTTTGCTCCATTTCAGAAGCTCTTCATAAGTATCCTGACTTGGTTAAAAAATATTTAGGCAGTGTTGTTCCTTATTCTGATAACTACTATGCCTGTTTAAATGCTGCGGTCTTCACCGATGGATCTTTTTGCTATATTCCTAAAGGCGTTCGATGTCCTATCGATCTTTCCACTTATTTCCGCATCAATGCCAAGGATACAGGTCAGTTTGAGCGAACGCTGATCGTGGCCGAAGAGGGATCTTATGTGAATTATCTTGAGGGCTGTACAGCGCCTCAGCGAGATGAAAACCAGCTACATGCTGCTGTTGTGGAGCTGATTGCCCACGAGCGGGCAGAGATTAAATATTCAACAGTGCAGAACTGGTACACCGGGGATAAAGAGGGTCGCGGAGGCATTTACAATTTTGTAACCAAGCGAGGAAAGTGCGCCGGAGCACATTCAAAAATATCTTGGACACAGGTTGAATCAGGATCTGCGATTACCTGGAAGTATCCCAGTGTGATTTTACAGGGCGATCATTCCGAAGGCGCTTTTTATTCAGTGGCGCTCACTCATGATTACATGCAGGCTGATACCGGAACAAAGATGATCCACATCGGAAAAAACACCAAGAGCACAATTATTTCAAAAGGGATTTCAACAGGACATTCTTCAAATGCGTACAGAGGCCTGGTGAAAATCATGCCAACAGCTGAGAATGCGAGAAATTATTCTCAGTGTGATTCGATGTTGGTGGGAGATAAATGTTCTGCTCACACTTTTCCCTATATTGAAGTGAAGAATAAAAGCGCAGTGCTTGAACACGAGGCCTCGACTTCAAGAATTAGTGAAGATCAAATTTTTTATTTGCAGTCTCGAGGGCTTGATATGGAGTCCTCGATCTCAATGCTAGTGAATGGATTTTGTAAAGAGGTCTTTAAAGAGCTTCCGCTGGAATTTTCTGTCGAAGCTGTGAAATTAATTGAAATGAAACTAGAAAACTCGGTAGGTTGATATGTTATTAAATGTTCAAAATCTTCATGCATCAGTTGATAATAAAGAAGTCCTGAAGGGACTTAATCTTAAAATTAACGCTGGCGAAGTTCATGCGATCATGGGCCCGAACGGATCAGGCAAAAGTACCTTTTCTAAAATTCTCGCAGGACATCCGGCTTACACGGTCACGGCGGGAACAGTTGAATACGAAATCAACTTTCAAATGAAAAACCTTCTTGAGCTTGAGCCTGATGAGCGCGCCAAAGAGGGGATTTTCTTGGCGATGCAATATCCGGTTGAAGTGCCGGGCGTATCGAACTTTCATTTTTTGCATGCCGCTTTTAACTCTGTCATCAAGCACCAGGGCTCTGATGAAATGTCCGAAGCTGACTTTCGAGAGTTTCTTGAGCAAAAGATGAAGCTCGTCCAAATGAAAAAAGATTTTCTTGAGCGTCCAGTGAATGTGGGATTTTCAGGTGGAGAAAAGAAAAGAAATGAAATTCTTCAAATGGCAGTGCTTTCTCCCAGATTGGCACTTTTGGATGAAACAGATTCAGGACTTGATATCGATGCACTTCGAATTGTAGCTGAAGGTGTGAATAAGCTTAAAAGTAAACAAAACGCCATTGTGATGGTGACCCATTATCAAAGACTTTTGGATTATATTAAACCAGATTTTGTTCATGTTTTAGCTCACGGAAAAATTATTGAAACAGGTGATGCCTCTCTAGCGTTAAAGCTTGAAGAGCGCGGATATGATTGGTTGATGTAATATGGGTTTATTTAACGACTTTACTCAAATTCAAAATCAGCGGTCCTATCGGGGCGACTGGGAAGCTTTACTGAAGCGAGGACAAGATGTCTTTTCATCTCAAGGCTTGCCAACGCGATCAAACGAGGACTGGAAATACACGAGCACAAAAATTTTAAAAGATGAAACTTTTGCGTCTTCGCTACTTGCAACTGCGCCGACAACGAATCTTCAAGTGCAGATATCCCCGCTCAAAACGGCGGCTCATTTTGTTTTTGTGAATGGCCATTTCATGTCCAACTTGTCGCAGACAAACCCAAGTGTGACGATTCAGACAATTTCTCAACTGGCGACATCAAATGAAACAAGCCTGTTGACAGAAATTGAACAGCTCAAGCAAACCGTGTCAGCGACTTCAGATTCCTTAGACGCTTTAAATGAAGCTTACTTGGGGGCGGGACTTGCTCTTCTTGTGAAGGCAGAGACAAAGCTGGATCATCCGATTCGTTTGACATTTTATTCGGATCTTTTCAGCGGCCCAGCCTTGGCCACTCACCCGAAGATGTTGGTTAAAGTCGGCTCAAGGTCATCTGTTCAAGTGATTGAAGAATATGTCGGTCAAGAGGGCGCGCGCTACTTTAACAACACTCAGGCTGATGTTGTCGTTGAAGATTCAGCAAAATTAGTTCATGTCCGAGTTCAAAACGATTCTCTGCAGGCCGTGAATGTTGGGAGAACAAGATTTTTTCTAAAATCCAACTCAAACCTTCATGTCTTGGCCTATTCATCCGGCGCGCGCTTATCAAGACACAATAATGATATTCATTTTATTGAGCCGGGGGCCTCTGCAAAGATGGATGGACTTTATCTGACGGCAGGGGCTCAACATGTTGATAACCACACTTTCATTGATCACAAGGTGGGAAACTGTCAGTCCTATCAGCATTACAAGGGGATTTTGGTGGACCAGTCCCGTGCGGTCTTTAATGGACGAGTATTGATCAGACAAGATTCTCAGAAGGCTTACTCTGAGCAATTAAATAATAATTTACTTTTAAGCTCGCAGGCTGAGATTGATACAAAACCACAGCTTGAGATTTTTGCTGATGATGTGAAGGCCACGCACGGATCAACTGTAGGTGAATTAAACGAGGAAGAGGTATTCTATTTGCTCAGTCGAGCGATTCCCCGTGATCAGGCCCTAGCCATGCTCAGTCTTGGTTTTGTCCAAGAGCTGGTGTTAAAGCTTGAAAATCCAGAGCTTGAAACTTGGCTTAGTTCTTTATTGACTGAAGCTTGGAAAAGGATTCGAAAATGAGCGAATTACCTTTAATTAAGGCGCGCGCAGATTTCCCAGCACTGACCCACAGAGTTCGGGGCAAACCCATTGTTTATCTCGATACCGCAGCGACGGCGTTAAAACCCTGGCCAGTGATTGAGAGAATTTCTTTATTTAACACTTACCAAACGGCAAATGTTCATCGTGGGGCTCACTTTTTGGCAGATCAGGCGACTACTTTTTTTGAAGAAACTCGCGAAAAGGTGCGCAGTTTTCTGAACGCGGAAAGCACAGATGAAATTGTTTTCACCAAAGGAACGACGGACTCGATTAACTTAGTAGCCCAAACTTATGGAAAAAAATATTTGCAGCCAGGAGATGAAGTTCTTCTGACGGAGCTTGAACATCACGCCAACATTGTACCCTGGCAAATGATCTGCGAGGAGCGAGGGGCAAAAATTTCTGTTGTTCCCATTGATGCTGATGGGCGCCTGGATGAAAAAGTGTTTCAGCAAAAACTCAACTCGAAGCCAAAAATCTTAGCCATCACTCATTGTTCAAATGCTTTGGGCACAATCAATGATGTGAAAAAATACATTCAGTGGGCTCATCAGGCGGGAGCAAAGGTTCTTGTGGATGGGGCTCAAATGGTGGCCAATCACAAAGTCGATGTTCGTGATCTTGATGCTGATTTTTATGTTTTCTCTGGGCACAAACTTTTTGGCCCCTACGGGGTGGGTGTTCTTTACGGGAAGCGTGCCATCCTTGAAAATCTTCCCCCTTATCAGGGTGGGGGAAGCATGATTTCTCAAGTCACATTTGAGAAAACGACTTACAATGATATCCCCTACAGGTTTGAGGCCGGAACTCCAAATATCGAGGGAGTGATTGGACTTGGCCCCGCTCTTGATTATGTTCAGAAGTTGGGGTGGGACAACATTACTTTACACGAGCAAATGTTATTGAATTACGCGACAGAAAAAATATTAGAAATCAAAGGTATAACCATACTTGGTCCCAAGAGTGAAAAGGCGCCAATTCTTTCTTTAAAGATCGAGGGCGTTCATCATTCGGATGCTGGGCAAGTTTTAGATCAAGAGAATGTTGCCGTTCGAGCTGGTCATCACTGCACTCAGCCCTTGATGCGAAAACTGGGTGTGCCCGGTACTGTCAGGGCCTCTATTTCTGTTTATAACAATATGAATGATATCGATTTGCTGGTGAAGGGACTTCGAAAAGTTCAGGAGTTATTTTTATGACAAGCCAAGATGTTGAAATTCGAGTACAGTACACACCCAATCCACACGCTTGGAAATTTGTACTCAGTAAGCCTGTGTTGACTGAGGGCAAAGCCAGTTATTCAACTCCAGAAGAGGCCGCTGGCAATCGATTGGCTCAAGATTTATTGGCTATTGATGGAGTAAAGCAAATTCACTTTTTTCAAAATGTGATCACTGTCACTGCTCGCTTCGATGCAGATGAATATGAGATTCAAGATAAAGTCGGTGCGGTGATTCGAACTCGTATGTCTGTTCACAATCCTGATTTTGGACCGAAGGATTCAGTCAAGGTCGTACGAGCTGGGCTACCGCCAGATCGACAAAGGATTGAAGAAATTCTAGATGACACCATTCGGCCGGGCTTGCAGGGCGACGGCGGAGATCTGGAAGTCATCAAGTACGAGGATAACAAACTGTACGTCGCCTATATGGGGGCTTGTGGTACCTGCCCAAGTTCCACAACGGGAACGCTGATGGCCATTGAAGGGATTTTGCGAGAGCAATTTAATCCCGACATCGAAGTGATTCCGATGTAATCCGTATTAAAAATGAATGCCCTTTAAATCTGATTTCGATGCAGACTGTTTTTGCTGAAATCCAGATTCGTCTTTCACAAAAGTTTGTTCAGGCATATTTGTGAATAAGCCTGCTCCGCCAATTCTTCCACCACTTTCCTCGGCAAAGGCGTGCAGAGTGATATGACGAATTTCTCCAAGTCGAGCGACTCCTTGAACCGTGATCTCAAGTGTGGCCACTTGGTTGACCTGTAATTTTTGAAGAGTGTCTTCAAGTTGTCCGGAAACCAAAGAAACTCCTTCGGGCAGATGCCACTTGTAAACAAGGTCACCTTGGACGGGTTGAAGAAGCTGAATGCTTGCACGAAGGGTTAGATCTTGATCTTCGCGGTCTGGAATTCCACCGACGGGCTCAACTAAAACATCCATCGTCCGATGCATTTTTCCCTGAACAAGCGGTTTGACGCCGAGGCCAGAAGCAATTTTTCTCTTTGGTTCATTTGGCTGAAGAAGGAGTGAAATGAAACCACCAACCATGATTCCTATAAATGAAATGAGAATTAATTTTTTTATGGACATAGGCGATCTCCGTTAGTTGTTTCAAGATAATAAGTGGTCGTATTTTTAACTGCTTGATAGTACGCCTGCACATTAATCATGTATGTGCCTGCGGGCTTCCCGCTGAGATTGACAATTTCATACCCCGAGGCTCCTGATTCTGGATAAGTGGCCTCACTGTAGCCGATAAGTGTCGATGCGGACTCAAAGATGTAATCTTTGACGTATACATAAAGATCAAGGTCATAGGCATTATTGCTTGGAGCAGAGTATTTTAATATGATTTGAGAACGAGCAGATGTGCCATCGTAGTAGTATTCGAAGAATTTATTTGATTTAAACATATAAGCTGAATTCGAACTTGAGACTGGAACTCCAGAAGCATATGAAAAAGTGCAGGTGGCTCCAGTTTGCGCTGTGAGGTTTTTGCCATAGTAGGCTTCATCAGTGGGCTGGTACTCGTAACTCAACACACTTGAAAGATTTGTCAGTTTGGAATTGGCGTAAGTGTTTACGGCTGAATATAATTTTTCAAAAAATAGCCCTGAGTTTCTAAAATTCACATTCGTATTTTTTATTCCATAAGTTGAATCGGAAAATGAGTACCAAATAAGAGGAAATCCAACATTGGCAGCATATCCATCTTGCCCCCAGGCCGCCATTGCTGTGTACAGCGTGCGCGAAACAGAGACCTCTCTGAAGACCCCTTCTCCATTTGCGGTGGGGACATCTCTTGTGCCTTGGTGGTCAAGGTCTAAGTTAATTGCTGTAGAGGTGCTGCCGCACCCAGAATTTCCGATCGTATCGTAGTAGACAGGGCTTGATTGAGCAGCAGCTTGGAAATAATTAGCCCAACCTTCACTCCAAGCAAGGCGAGGATCGACAATCGAATTTCCGTCATGTGATCCACCTTGTGAGTCTGATGAAGCATAGACATCCTCGAGAAAATGTCCGTACTCATGAAGAATAACAGAGTTGTCAAAGTGATCTGTGTCGACACAAACGCTGCCATTATATCCACCAAGGATGTACAGTCCGCGGGGAACACTGGGGTCATCATATTTTGAAAAAAAACTGATGGTTTGTGTTGCTTGGTAACCGAGGTAGGCTTGACCGGGGTTCACACCAGGTGACCAGTAGATTGAAATCTTTGGAGCGACAGTAAAAGTCGTGCAAGTGGCACAGGCTGTGTTGTTTCTGAGAAAGCTGTTTGCAATGTAGACTTGATCCAGAATATTGAAGGCTCCTCCTTCGAGCGTACCACTATTTGGAGCAGACGTTAAGGTAACTGACTGTGTGGTTTCAGTTCCTGATAAGCTAAAGGAGCTGGAGATTGAGTAGAATTGATTTGCAGTTGGGCTATTTAAGATGCTGGCTTTAACATAGTTATTGTCCGCGCGAGAATTCACTTTCAGTGTATAGGTACCTGCTGTTTTTGGAATGACAAGACTGATTGCACCTGCACTATCAGTTTCACCGCACTGAATGACATTTCCAGAGGAATCAAGAATTTGAACTTCAGCATATCGTATGGGTCGTGTTGAGGTCGTGTTAAGCCCACTGGCTCCATCGTTGTACCTTGTATATTGAGCCGTGCTGGTAATTGTTACTCCACCAGAGACGGATGATGTTCCAGAACAATATGAGGACTCTGGAACGGAAGTAGAAGGAGAGGCGCTAGAGCCGCCATCTTTTTTTGCACAAGAAGCAGTTAACAACAATAGAGAACAGAGAATCGAATTTCTTAAGCCCATACCAGCTTTTCGGCTAGTTGGACCATGGGCTTGATAAATATGAGGTGTATATTTAAATTTTCTTTATCAGAAAATGTCGAGGATTTTGACTGAGGGTTTGTGCTGTCAGGTAGTTATAAATTGTGTCTCAGATTGAGAATAATAAGGACAAAAAAAGCCCCGGAAGGTGTGAAACAATAACCCCAGTCATTAAAGTGGGTGGCCATGGTAACAACTTTAGGCTTCCCAGTACGAGCTGGGCCTGCACACCATTGTCAGGGACAGCCCCCGATATTATGCTTGTCGGGTTATTTTTCTTACACTTCCCGAGACCTGTTTTCATTCTACTCCTACTTTTTGATCTTCGCAATTAGGAGAAATGAAAAAAGGTCTAGTCGTATTATGTTTGCCAGCATCATTCCGATACATCTGACATGACGCTTTCTCAGCTCGATCATATATTTCCATTCTTTGTGTTTTTTTATGGAGTTTTGCTTGTCTTTGTGCTCGAGAGTCAGTTTTTTACTCGCCTGGCTAATGAGCGAATGCCTCAGCTTTTTGACACAATGAAGGGTCATCGAGCCCTGGCCTGGGTTTGCTTTTGGGTGGGTGGTTTTTGGTCCCTGCAGAACCTTGTATTTTCTTGACTCTGTCAGAGGGGAAACCTAGTGTCCCCTAGGTGAGTACTGAGACCCAAATTTCACTTGAAAAATCAGAATCCCAAGTCCTAACGGTTGAGCAACTGAACAGAGAAGTTCGTCAGTTGATCGAGGGCAATCTTTCTCTTGTCTGGGTGCAAGGCGAGATTTCTAATTTTAAGGCGCACACTTCAGGACATTTTTATTTTTCCTTGAAAGATGAAAAATCACAAATCCGTGCGGTCATGTTTCGTGGCAGCAATGCAAGACTGAGATTTAAGCCAACAGATGGTTTAGAAGTTCTGGTTCGTGGAAGAATCAGTGTTTATGAGCCACGGGGCGAGTATCAAATTGTTTGTGAGACAATGGAGCCCGTCGGTGCAGGAGCGCTTCAAAAAGCTTTTGAACAATTAAAAGAAAAACTAAAAAAAGAAGGTCTTTTTGATGCTGGCCGAAAGCGACCAATTCCTTTAATGCCAAGACATGTGGCGATTGTGACATCACCCACTGGAGCAGCCATTCGAGACATGATTAATGTCATTAGTCGAAGAAGCAAATCTTTGCAGGTCACCCTGGTGCCAACCCTTGTTCAGGGAGAAGCTGCCGCCCCTCAAATCTGCGAAGCATTGAAAAAGGCCATACAGCTGCCGAACGTGGACGCTATTATTATTGGTCGCGGTGGCGGCTCGATGGAAGATCTTTGGGCCTTTAACGATGAGAAGCTTGCGCGAATGATTGCGGCAAGCCCCGTTCCCATTATCTCTGCTGTTGGCCATGAAGTGGATTTTACGATTTCAGACTTTGTTGCAGATTTGCGTGCGCCGACTCCTTCAGCGGCTGCAGAACTTGTTGTGAAAAACACAGAAGATCTCGCTCAGCGGGTTCGGTCCCTACAGCGAATGCTCACGATTGCAATTCAAAAACATTTGCGAGCAGAGACTCAAAAGTGGAAGGGCCTATCCTCTCGACTTATCGATCCAAAGCGACGCTTGATGGATCTGATGCAGCGAAATGATGAGCTTCTCTCAAGGCTTCAGGGGGCGACACTTCGATATTTTGAAAAGCGACAACTCAAGTTGCAAGTACTTCAAGAGCGCATGCCAAGACCAGATCAAGTCATTCAAAAAGTTCGAAATCGAATTGAGCTGATTTTTGTTCGAATGGCGAATCGGATTCAAAGTATTTTGCAAAAGAAAAATGCTCAACTTCAAGAAAACATGTCAGTGCTCGATAGCTTAAGCCCTCTTCAGGTTCTTGAGCGGGGGTATTCAATGACTCAGACAAAAAAGGGAATTGTTTATTCAGCTTCTGACGTGAAAGTAGGCGAAGAAATTTACATTTCTCTGATGAAGGGCTCACTGCGAGCTGAAGTAAAAGAAATCAATCAAAAGGAGTCTTTATGGACTTTGAAAAAAGACTAGGCCGATTAGAAGAAATTGTTTTGAAGATGGAAAAGGGCGACTTGGCCCTTGAAGAATCTTTAAAACTTTTTGAAGAGGGCGTAAAGCTTTCTCGCGATTGTCATAAGCAGTTGAACGAAGCTGAGACAAAAGTAAAAAAATTAATTGGTCTTGATGCTCAAGGAAAACCCATCACCGAGGATTTTACTCCTGAAGAAGCGTGAGATTGAAATGAGCCAAGATTTATCCACGCTGCTTGATGAGCGACGTCAGTATTTCGATGATATGATGGCCCACTATTTTTCAGGGCTTGATCTTGTCAGCTATCCTGCTGTTCTTGAGCTTCGTCAGTCCATGGAGTATTCGGCGACAAAGGGTGGGAAACGATTTCGCCCTGTTCTTTGTTATCTGATTGCAGAAGCTTTTGGTGTGCATCCGCAAAAGGTGACACCCTTTGCTTGTGCTGTGGAGATGATTCACACCTATTCTTTGATTCATGACGACCTTCCCTGTATGGACAACGATGACGTTCGCCGAGGAGAGCCCACGAATCACAAAGTTTACGGCGAGGCCGTTGCTCTCTTGGCAGGCGATGCGCTTTTAACTGAAGCCTTTTATTTGCTTTCGGTTGCCTTTCCTGAGGAGCCAAAAACTTCTGTTCATCTTATCCGCCTACTCAGTGAGGCCGCTGGGATTCGCGGCATGGTGGGAGGCCAAGCGATTGATATGAAAGCTCAGGATGCTCATCCCGGAATCGAAGAGCTCACAAGTATGCATGAAATGAAAACCGGAGCTTTGATTCGGGTGTGTGCCGAAGGATCGGCCGTTGCGTGTGGATTGCCTGAGAAGCAAATTCAGCTCTGTCATCAGTTCGGAGCTCATTTGGGTTTAGCCTTTCAACTGAAAGATGATTTGCTGGATTCTTCAGAGGGCGAACTTGAGCCTGGCAGTTACCCCGCGGTTTTAGGTTTAGAAAAAACAAAACAATTTCTTGATCAAACAACAGACAAAGCGTTGGCCGAGTTAAGACAGTTGGGTATCTTTGAAGGCCCACTAGTTCAGTTGGTTGAGTACAATCGGACAAGGATGAAATGATGAATATGAAAAATGTATTTCTTTTTGTCGGTTTACTTGCACTCACCTCTTGTTCGAGCGTTCAAATCAAACGAGCAGAGATCCAGAAAAAAGAACAGCCCAAAACTTCAGTAACTCCAGCACCACAAACACAGCCCAGCGAAGCCCAGCTGGCGACAGAGGAGCCAGAAGAAGTGGTCCAAGAGAAGCCAAAAATTGGATTGATCCTTGGGCCTGGTGCCGTTCGAGCATACGCGCACATTGGGGTTCTTCAAGAACTTTCAAAATCTAAAATACCCATTCACTCCATTGCTGGCGTAGAAATGGGTTCTCTGGTCGGCGCTATTTACTCGAATAAGGGTCAGGCCTATGATGTTGAATGGCAGATGTTTAAAATGAAAGAAGAAGATCTGATTCAAAAAACATTTGTCAGCGGAGCACTCAAGCCACTGGATGTTGGAACTCTTCAACCATATTTGCAGACAATCTTAGGATCAGCCAAAGTGGAAGAGGCGAAAATCCCCTTTGCATGTCCTGCGCTGAATCTTGCTAAAAATCAAACTTACATGATGACAAAGGGTGCCTATACTCAAATGCTGCCCTATTGCTTGCCATTTGCTCCATTGTTTCATCCTTACAGCCAAAATGTCGCAGCAGTGGCGGATCTTGCCTCTGTCGCGAAGTATTTAAGATCTAAAGGTGCTACGTATTTAGTTTACATCAACTTACTTCCTCAGCAGGGCGGAATGGTGATGGATCAAAAAGAAATACTCCATGCGTCGTCGTGGGCGGCTCTCGCTCAAGGTATTGAAAACCAATTTCAGTTTGTGGATAAAATTGTGAATATTCAAGTATCACAGTATACTCTGACTGATTTTGCTAAACGCCGTGAAATCATGCTCAAGGGCCAAGAGGCTGGGCGAGCGGCGGCGACTCAGATCATCGATCAATTTGGATTTTAAGGAGTTCACATGAGACAACCACTTGAGAACGTCAAAATCTTTGCAGACAGACGACAGCAATTGGCAAAGCTTATTCCTGGAGCGGCATTAATTGTGGCGGCGCCACCAGAATACACAAGAAATGCCTCCGTTCAGCATGATTTTCGCCAAGATTCAAATATGTATTACCTGACAGGATTTGAAGAGCCAGATTCAATTTGTGTACTCCGTCCTGGAATGAATCCAGAAACAGTTCTCTTTGTTCGAAGAAAAGATCCAACCCGTGAAACGTGGGATGGATTTCGATTTGGTCCAGAAGAGGCCCAGCGACAATTTAAGGTTGATAAAACATTTGCTATTGATGAATTCGATAAAGAAATTATTGGTCTTCTTCAGGGTGTAGAAAAACTTTATTACCGTTTTTATAAAAATGAAGAGGTTGATCATCAAATTGAAAAAGCACTTCTTGGTCTTCGCACATCTCAGGGGAGAACTGGTTATGGGCTTCTGTCCATCTACGATGCCGATGAGCTGCTCGGTGAAATGCGTGTAGTTAAGTCCGAGTTTGATATTTCAAATCTTCGCGTTGCTTGTGAGGTCACTTCTCATGCGCACGCGGAAACCATGAAATATGTAAAGCCTGGAATGTCAGAGCGAGAAATTCACGGGTTCTTTATTTATCAGCTGATGAAAAAAGGATCTGCTCGAGAGGGATATGGAACAATCGTGGCCTCTGGCGCGAGTGCTTGTACTCTACACTATGTTTTTAATGATCAGATTTGCAAGTCAGGGGATCTTCTTTTGATCGATGCTGGGGGCGAGCATAATTATTACACTGCGGATGTGACCCGCACTTTTCCTGTGAACGGAAAATTCACTGAAGCTCAAGCTGAAGTTTATCAAGGTGTTCTGAATGTTCAAAAGGCAGTGATCGCGCAGGTGCGCCCCGGAGTTCCCTTTCAGGAGCTTCAGGATCTTGGATCTTCGCTATTAACTGATCTTATGCTTGAGCTGGGATTAATCTCGGGTCGAAAAGAAGATATCATGAAGGCCAATCAGCATCGAAAATATTACCCTCATGGTATCGGTCACTTCTTGGGAATGGATGTACACGATTCGGGTTTGTATCTTTGCAAGAAGGGTACTCCACGAAAGCTTGAGCCAGGCATGGTTTTCACCGTTGAGCCGGGATTATACATTCCTGCAAATGACACTTCAGCCGCACCTGAGTATCGGGGAATTGGTGTGCGCATCGAAGATAACATTCTGGTGACAGGAAATGGATACGAGAATCTGACTCAAAATTGTCCAAAAGAAATTGCAGATATTGAACGCATCATGAGCGGAAGCAGGTAGTATGATCATCCAGCGCAAATCAGAAGATCGAGGATTTGCGGACTACGGTTGGTTAAAAACCCACCACTCGTTTTCATTTGATACATATTACGACGCCAACTTCATGGGCTTTGGAGCCCTTAGAGTTATTAATCAAGATATCGTTGCGGGGGGCGGTGGCTTTCTCATGCACGGCCATCGCAACATGGAAATTGTCACCTACATTATTCGCGGAGCTTTAGAACATAAAGATTCTCTGGGGAACACTTCTGTGATTCGACCAGGCGAGGCACAGCGAATGTCCGCCGGGAAAGGGATTCGTCACTCAGAATTTAATCACAGCAAAACAGAAGAAGTGGAGCTTCTCCAAATTTGGATTCTGCCGCAGGAGCAAGAGCTAGATCCCTCTTATGAACAAAAAAGTTTTACTGAAATTCAAAAACAAAATGAGCCAGTTCTCCTTGCGGGACCAAAAGATTCTAGGGCCTGTGTTCAAATTCATCAGCAAGCTAAAATCTTTGCTGTCAAAGGTGATATCAATTTTTCTCAAAACACACAAATCAGACCTGAAGAAAAAATTTGGATTCAATTGATTTCAGGCCAGCTCACTGTGAATGGCGTTCAGATTGGACCTGGGGATGCTGTTGGCTTAATGGGCGAAAAAAATCTTGAGATCAAAGCCAATTCAGATTTTCATTGCTTGATGTTTCACGTTTAATTTAAAACTCGTGCACAATCCAGTTACGCTTGAAAGCCTCGGCTCGAAGTTTCTCTTCGGCTTGAAAAAGCTCATTGCCGGGCTTGGTGGCACCGACCGCTAAGGATATTTTTGTTGCCCCATCCAGAAGTGCAATGTCGCCAAAGGTGTTTCCCGCGCAGAGAAAGGGCTTTCGCCCGCCCGTTGCCGTTAATAGAGCGTGGAATTTTCCTTCGCGGTAGGTGATTTCTCCTTCTTGAGTTTCTGTGATGATTCCATTTTCAACTTTTGTTCGAACACCAAGGACATTTTCAGAGGGGATGTTGTAGAGCTGAGCGCCAGGTTCAACGGACCACTTGATTGATGCTGTGACGATATAGATATCAACTTGGTTGTCGTGAAGAAGTTGGATGAGATCTTGTTGTGCCGCAAAGAGAGGTAGGGGATGCAGGCTTTGCAAATAATCCCTTGCCCACTTTTGAATTTGGGTCAGATGTAATCCCTTGTTGATTTGAGCTAGCCAAAGGTAGGCAGGTCGAGGGTCGCCGGACTCTTTCATGTCGCGGTAATGTCGCCAAGGGTTTGGTGGCAAGCCGGGCAGCAGATTTTTTTGAATTTGATATTGAAAGAAGCCTTCGCCCAGATCTGTGTCCCAAAGAGTTCCATCAGCGTCAAAGGCTGCAACGGGTCGAACTTGAAGAGATTGGCAGCGTGCGATCTCTTCTTTGAGGGCGACTTTGATTTTAGTCCAGACTTGGGGATCAAAATTTTTGTACTTCATCAAGTCCAAGTTTAGGGACATAATATTGAAATGTCATTTTCATTTGTTGATCGAAAGATTAATTTGCAGAAATTAAAATCTGAAACATTTGACCTTGTCATTATTGGCGGAGGGATTAATGGGGCGGGTATGGCGCGAGATGCGGCCCTTCGAGGGATGCGCGTGGCCCTGGTCGAGGCAAATGATTTTGCCTCGGGGACAAGTTCTCGCTCAAGCAAGTTAATCCATGGCGGAATTCGTTATCTTGAAAATTTGGAATTTCATTTGGTCTTTGAAGCTTTGAATGAAAGACAAAAATTGTTCGAGATGGCACCACATCTGGTCCATCCACTGAGATTTATGATTCCGCTTTACAAGAGTAGCCGGGTCAGCCCTTTGATGATGGGCCTGGGGATGTGGCTCTACGATGCTTTGTCGCTGTTTCAGGCTCCAGAAATGCACGAGCACTTAGATTATCAAGAGACGACAAGAAGAATGCCAGTCTTAAAGAGCGAGGGTCTGAAGGGATCATTTGTTTATTCCGATGCCTATATGGATGATGATCGATTAACGATAGAAACTTTACGCTCTGCTCATCGAGCTGGAGCTGTGATTGTGAATTATTGTACGGCCACAGGGGCAGAAACAAAAGATGGCGCTGTCGTTGGCATTAAAGTTAAAGATCAGTTTTCAAAAGATGCATTTTCTATTTTTGGCAAGCATGTTGTGAGCACAGTTGGTCCATGGACAGATGAATTGGGTCATCAGTTTTTTAAAGAGTGGAAAAATGTTTTGCGCCCAACAAAGGGTGTTCATCTGACTTTTGAGAAAAAAAGATTCCCCTTATCAAGTGCTGTGGTGATGGGTGCAGAGAAACGAATCGTGTTTGGCATCCCAAGGCATGAAATGGTGATTGTGGGGACAACGGATACCGACTTTAAAGGGTCGCCCAGCGATGTGACGACTGACGTTGAGGATGTTCGGTATTTACTTGGTGTTGTTCATGATTATTTTCCTGGAGTGAAAATCACAAAAGAAGACATCGTTGCCTCTTATGCAGGAGTGCGCCCCTTGGTCCATGATGGTTCGGAAACCGAAGGAAAAACCTCTCGTGAGCATACGATATGGACAGATGAACATCGGGTTAGCTTTGTGGCCGGAGGGAAATACACGACCTACAGACTGATTGCCGAGCAGGCCGTGAATCACTGCCTGCGCCATTTTCGTCTTGAGGACCGAGCTCGATTTTTGCGTAGTCAAACCGCAACTGCATTAAACCCCCTTGTGACAACAGAGTCTTTTTCGATGAAGGATTTTTTGCTGGAGCAGATTAGGGCTTCAAGTCAACTGAGTCCAGACGAGTCCTTGCACTTGGGTGAACGACATGGGCAGGAAGCCATTGAATTAATTAAGAAATATGGGAACAAAACTTCTTATGTTGAGCTTGAGGCCCTGCATGCAATTGAAAACACGATGTGTACCTCGGTGGTGGATTTTTACACTCGGCGGTCACCATTAGTTCTCTCGAAAATGGATCATGGGCTATCCTACTTAGATCAAGTGGCGCAGATTTTTGCTCGCGAAATGGACTGGTCCGAGGACCAAACTCGATTGGAAAAAGAAAAAGTTTTAGCTCATATTGACCGCGAACTTGGTTGGCAAAAGCTCAAATTTTAAACGCGCCACAGCAATGGCTTTCAAACTATGCTAACTGATTGCATTGACTCTTATTTTTCGCGTGTCTAAACTTTTCTAAATAGGGTCGCATCAAGAACAACTCAGCATGAGAGTAGTGCATGGCTTTTTTAGATAAATTTTCAGATTATTTTTCAAACGATATCGCTATTGACCTGGGTACAGCGAACACATTGGTGTACGTCAAGGGACAGGGAATTGTTCTGAATGAACCATCGGTTGTTGCGGTTCAAAAAAATTATCGTGGAAGCCAGAACCGAGTTCTTGCTGTTGGTAAAGAAGCAAAAGATATGTTGGGTCGTACTCCCGGCAGTATCGTCGCCATTCGTCCTATCAAAGACGGAGTTATTGCAGACTTTGAAGTGACTCAGTCGATGTTGAAATATTTTATTCAAAAAGCAATGGGCTCAAAAAAGAGTTTCATTCGTCCCCGAATCATCATCTGCGTTCCCTACGGAATTACTCAGGTTGAAAAGCGAGCAGTGAAAGAGTCTGCCCAGTCAGCTGGTGCTCGTGAAGTTTATTTGATTGAAGAGCCCATGGCGGCTGCGATCGGCGCGGGTTTACCCATCACTGAGCCAAGCGGAAACATGGTTGTTGATATGGGTGGTGGTACAACTGGTGTCGCCGTGATTTCTTTAGGTGGTATTGTTTACTGTAAATCAATCAAAGTTGCAGGAGATAAGTTTGACGAAGCCATTGTGAACTACGTTCGTCGACAATTTAATCTTTTGATTGGTGAGCGAACTGCAGAGAATATCAAAGTACAAATTGGAAATGCCTACCCATTTGAAGAAGAGCGCACAATGGAAATCAAAGGTCGAGACCTTGTGGCTGGTGCGCCGAAAACAATTGAGATCACAAGCTCTCAAGTCAATGACGCTTTGATGGATCCTCTTTCTGAAGTGGTCGATGCGGTTCGTACGGCACTTGAGAAAACTCCACCTGAGCTTGCTTCGGATATTGTTGATAACGGAATTGTCTTAACTGGCGGAGGAGCTCTTCTTGCCAACTTAGATGTTCTTCTTCGTGAGCGAACAGGTCTTCCTGTTTCAATCGCCGAAGATCCTTTGACTTGTGTTGTTCTTGGATCTGGTAAGGTGCTTGAAGAGCTGGATCTCTTGCGACAGCTCACTGTTGATTAAGGATGTATGAACGATTCAGAAGTCCGCCTGATTGGGCTATTCTTTTTTTTCGCCTTACTTGATGACGCTAAGGCCATCGAGGCGGCCTCGCAGGCGACAGACCTCTATCAACTGAAAATCAAACGAAAGCCTGATCCGAATACAAATATTTTGATTATACAATCAACTCAAGCCATCTGGGAAAAAGTTAAAGGACGATTTCAGAGAGGTCGTCCGCAATATTCTGCCGATGCAGGTTGGATTTTGCCAGAAACGTTGGACATGGGGCCATGGAAAGAGTTTCAGAAGTCGGCCCCAGAAGATGAGCTGCTGGCAGTGATTTGGCGCCTTCTGCTTCAAATTCCAGAAGAAGATGTTTCTCAGGCCCTTGGTATTTCTTCAGGGACTTTGCGGTATAGATTGGGCCGAGCTTTACGAAAATTAGGCGGTTTTTCGCAGGCGACTCCACGACGTATTGATTTGGTGAGGAGTTAATGTCGGAGATTATTCCTTATTCAAAAAAGGGCCAGAGAAAAATCAGTTCCTTCGTTGGACACGAGCTTCTCTACGACTATTTAGCTGACAAGCTAGATGAAGAACGCAAAAAAGCTGTCGCTGAATTGGTAAGTCATTCTCGAGAAGCCCAGATAGATATGCAAAAAATTAAGTCCGGTGCTGCCTACGCCGATCTTCTAAAAGAGATCAAAGTGACAGAGGCTTTGGTTGAAAAAATAAAAACTCCAACAACGTATTTTCAAGTTGGACTTCAAAAATTAAAACTCAATGAATGGCCCGCTGGAGCACGGATTGCTCTTGAGGCCTTTGTTGTTGCAATTGGTATTGTGTCTGTAGCTATCGTGGTTCCCTGGCATAAGCTTTTAGATATGAAGCTGGGAACGAGTAGCGAAGTTGTTTTGACAGAGATTTCTCGAGATCAACTCGCTGGATCAAAAAGTGAATCAGAGTTAGTCATGCCGGGAGATAAAACTGATTCTACAACTTATCCCGACGAGGGTTCTGGGAAACAGACCAAAAAAGAAATTGTTCAGTCAACCCAAGAGCCCAACGTTATTCAATTTAATTTGGATCAGACGGTGGCGGCCTTGCCTCAGCCTAAAGTAACGACAAAGGGCGAGTCCGCTATCGAACAGGCCAAGCCAGTTGAAGTCGTTGCTCGGACTAAGCCAGAAGATCGCGGTGAACAGGGTGCGGCCACAAAGACATCATCTGCAGCTGCCACAACGCCTTCGGCGCCGACATCGGAAAAGAGGCAAGGATTTCTTTACCGAGGGACTATTGCTGTCACAAATGTTAGTTCAGTAACACCAAAATATGTTGAGAAGATCCAAGAGCTCGGCGGGCGTAAGGCAGGAAGTGTGGAGCTGGGTTGGAAAAAGGGAACAGGGTCATATTTTCACTTCACAATCCCTGAAGCAAAATATCCAAGCTTGGTTGAATTTATGAATCAGTTCGGCAAACTCAAAATTGAAAAAGAACAACATGAGAGAGTGATGCCTGACGGAATCATTCGACTCATTATTCAAGTTGAAGAGAAGGGGCAATGAAACAGCTCAAGTATCGTCGACGCCCACAGCGATCTCTTCGCACAATTTTGACAATTTGGTTCTTATTGCTGTCAATTGCACCACTTGCATTTGTGACAGGGTATTCAGTCATTAAGTATGAAAAAGGAATAGACCATGAGCTTTCTCAGCGATTGGCTGGAAACGCTCGTGAAATTAGCATTATTCTCTCAGAGTTTAAGGCCAACTTGCAGCAGCGCAGGGATCGATATCTAGCCGATCCTGCCTTTATTTACCATCTATCGACAAATGAACTTGGGGCTTTGCGAGAAAAAAGTATGAACTGGATGGGTGGAGAAATTTCGACCACTCTGTCATTCTTTAATCGCACTGGAAAGATGGTTTTATCACTTTACCGAGATGAAAAGTCGGAGATCAAAGAGTTTCAGCCTCCAGCCAACGGTGTTATTTATTTGTCAGAAGAGAATCTCAACAAAATAAAAAATGTTAAAGAATACGCCTTTGTTGAATTGACTCAGCCACAAAAAATTTCATTGATTATATTTTCCAAAGTGACAAGCCAGACTGGAAAAACTGTTGGTTATATTGAGCAGCTTGTGGATTTAGATTCAAGCTTTCTTGAGGGCATTAAAGAGAGAATGAAGCTTGAGGTCATTGTGCTGCGGAAAAATGGGAACATCGTTGTTGGCACCCATCCTGACTTCTATGAATATAAAAAAGATTTTTTTGAGTCGCACGTGAATCCAGATTCAAATGCATTTTTTGAGCTGACCTTGCGAGGCAATCCCCATGGATTTGTCATGTATCCTATTCGATGGGGTCAATCTGACTTTTTTATTGCGCTGGGGGCATCAAAGGGGGATGCAAAAGCGATTCTCCGCAACGTGAACTATGCCTTTTATTCGGTTGTGGGTGCGGTTATCGTCTTGTTGGTCCTCAGCATTATCATCATTTCCAATGCTGTGCTGAAGCCATTAGATGATCTTGTTCAGGCCTCTCAATTTCTGCAATCAAGTGATCAGCCAGTCGAAATACCGATCAAAAGTGATACGGAAATTGGACTGCTCACGGAAAGCTTTAATGAGATGAGTCGGCACATTCTTCGGGTGCGTGCCGAATTAAAAGCAAAAATTCATGAGCTTGAAATGACCAATAAGGATCTTAAAGAAACGCAATCTCGTCTTGTGCACTCTTCAAAGATGTCGAGCTTAGGTCAGCTGGTCGCTGGCGTTGCTCACGAGCTGAATAACCCGATCGGCTTTATTTATAGTAATATGACTCATTTGCGAGAGTATGGGAATAGACTCATTCAATACGCTGAAATGGTCGAAAAGGATCCGGCTCGGGCCGCTGAAATTAAAAAGCAGCTTGATATTGATTACGTCAAAACTGATTTGCCTAAGTTGATTACTTCTTGCGAGGACGGAGCACGTCGAACACGAGATATTGTGATGGGTCTAAGAAACTTTTCACGATTGGAAGAGGCTAAGCTTAAAGAAATTGATCTGCACGAGGCAATTGATAATACCTTAAGTCTTTTATCCGGTGAGATTAAAAATCGAATTCAAATTCATAAGTACTATGGTGATATCCCATTGGTGACTTGCTATGCGAGCCAACTGAATCAAGTGTTTATGAATATCCTTTCCAACGCCGTTCACGCCATCGAAGGAAATGGCAACATATGGATCACAACTCAGAAGGTAACAAAAAATAATAAGCCAATGATTTCTATTTCTTTCCAAGATTCTGGCAAAGGGATGACTCCAGAGGTTATGGAGAAAATATTTGATCCCTTTTTCTCAACAAAGGGAGTTGGTCAAGGGACGGGGCTTGGCTTAAGTATTTCCTACGGAATCATCGAAACCCACGGGGGTGAGATCCAAGTGAAATCACAAGTCGGTGTTGGGACAGAGTTCGTTATTACCATCCCCATAAAGGCAGAAGTGCATCCAGACCAAAAAAACCAATCAAACTGATACGCTCATTCGAATAACGTCGTAAATTGAGACTATATATTCGGAATTATTATTATCTTAGACTCAAGTCGAGTCCAGGTCCGCCCGATAATATGTGTGTATGGCTAGACAGATTTTTTTCATCTCTATCCTGATTGCTGCCTCGCTGGTACTCTTGTATCAGAATGCTGCGCTCTTCTGATTTTGATGAACTTCCAAAATACACCGTATATCGAGATCGCTTTCGGCAAATAGCTGTTGCCAATAAATTTGATATACTTTCGCAGCCGGTTTCTGGGCAGGGCCCATTTTTAAGAGAACTCAAGTCTGATTTAACAATTGATTTTGCATTCATTAATCAAAATGCTCCGGTTACTCTTGTTCACCTCTCAGGCGTTCACGGCGTCGAGGGCTATCTGGGATCTGACATTCAGAATGAAATCATGTCCAAAATTCCGTTACGGAATCTTTCCTGTAATTTTGTTTTTGTTCATGCTGTGAATCCCTACGGCATGTCCTGGTACCGCCGAGCCAACGCCCAGAATGTGGATCTGAATCGAAATGGGCGTGAGAACTTTCATCCTGTTGAATCAGAGAAGGATTTTCAACGTTTTCAGGATTTCTTAAGTTCAAAAAATGGGTTGAGTTTTTATGCTCATCTGGGGCGGGCTATTATTGTGGCAGCACAGATTGGGCGAAGAAATACAGCCCAGGCCATTGCTTGTGGTCAGTATAGTTATCCGGACTCTTTATTTTATGGTGGAGATCGGACACAGTTCGAGGTTGAAGTTTTGATAGACACCCTTTTTGGGATTGCTCCAGAAACTCATGAATGGATATTTCTCGATGTTCATAGTGGTTTGGGAAAATGGAAGCAAGAGTTACTCATCCTGGATGGACTTTCCACGCCTAAGGAATATGAATTTTTTTATGATGCCCACAAAGCACCTTTGATCGTTCCTGGAAAAACGAAAGACGTTTATCTAGCTCATGGGATGCTCTCAAATATAATCAAAAAAAGACTGTCTAATGTCTGCTATCTTACTCAAGAATTTGGGACCGATCATTTTTTAAAAATAATAAGAAATCTCATTCTTGAAAATTCACATTGGCATCAAAAGAGAAATCAACTCTCGGTGCCAATAGCTCAAAATATGGTTAATTCTTTCTATCCATCCGATCAAGCTTGGAGAAAGTCCTGTCTTAGCTTGGGCCGTCAGAGATATCATGAAATCCTTCACCGATTGAGGTTGATATGAACACATTTGCAGACATTACGAAAACAATTGGCAGGACTCCTCTTGTGCGGATGCAGAGGCTTGGTCAAAATCTTCCAGCAGAGATCCTTTTGAAACTTGAGTTTTTCAATCCCCTTGGCTCAGTCAAAGACCGCATTGGTTTAAACATGATTGAAAAAGCAGAAGCCTTGGGAAAATTAAAAAAAGGTATGACGGTACTTGAGCCGACAAGTGGAAATACAGGGATTGCTTTAGCGTTCGTCTGCGCAGCAAAGGGTTATCCGCTCGTTCTTGTGATGCCAGAGACGATGTCACAAGAACGACGAACTTTGCTTCTGCTCATGGGGGCCCAGGTCATTCTCACCCCAGGCTCATTAGGAATGCGAGGAGCAATCGCAAAAGTTTTAGAGTTATCTGAAAAAAATCCTCATTATTTTTGTACAAAGCAATTTGAAAATATCCATAATCCCGAAATCCATGAATTATCAACTGCTGTTGAGATTTGGAATGATACCGATGGAGAAGTTGATATTGTTGTCTCAGGAGTGGGTACAGGAGGAACGATCACGGGAGTGGGGCATGTTCTTAAGCAAAAAAAACCTTCCGTCAAAATGATTGCTGTAGAGCCTGTAGAAAGCTCTGTCTTAAGTGGTGGCAAACCTGGTCCCCACAAAATACAGGGGATTGGAGCAGGATTTGTTCCTCCAGTTCTTGATCGAAAAGTGATTGATGAAGTTATTCAGGTATCCAGTGACCAAGCACTTCAAATGTCTCGTCAGGTCATCAAGACCGAGGGAATTCCAGTGGGCATCAGTTCTGGAGCGGCAATTGCGGCAAGTCTTCAAATTGCAGAAAGGCCCGAGAATAAGGGAAAGAAGATTGTTTGCATCGTTCCGAGCTACACGGAAAGATATTTATCCACTTTGCTGGCTGAACAAGAGCGCAGTCAGGCGGCTCAGCTACCGGTTGATAGTGTCGCCGAAGAATATCTCAAAAAAGTACCAGTCGGTGCGGAAAATTAAAGTTTTCTGCGGTATTCGGAAATTGCCTGGTCGAAATTCATTTTTTGATAAGTGGGGAAGAGATCTGACCGAATTTCAGGCCTTGCCTCTACCATTGACTTTAATTCTGTAAGATATTTAATGATGACTTCAGCCATTCGTATTCGATCATCATTTTGGGCAATGCGCTCACACTCCATCGCCTGGTTAATGATTCGTGTGACAAGATGGTGTTTGAAGACAAGATCACATTTGCCTTGTAACTCTTCACGAGGACCGACACAGTTTGCATAAACTTTTCCATCAGTGCGTTTATCATTTCCTCGCAAATCATTGACAATAAACTTGCTCACAACACCAGTGGGTCGAACGGCGGCCTCGTACTGAGCGATGAACTCATTTAATTTTCCTGTCTCGTGGCCCATTTTATATTGATAGAAGCGCGAATAAATATCGGACCAGAGCTTGAGCTGGGATTCGCTTTTCATCGAAGCTTCAATTTCAGAGAGTCTTTCCAGAATCCCGTTTCCCTCATCACACAAACGGGTTGTCATATTAGGTACGCATCGATTGGTCTCTTTGGGTATGAATTCAACAGCTTTTGCCCAGGCTTGGATTTCACAGTCGGCCGTTTGGCAGTCCGCTTGGCCAAAACTGATTTCAGTTATAATTAGCAATCCGATGATGAATGCAAATCTCATGGTTCCGCCTTTGTCGAGTTGATTCAGAAATGAACATATCAAAAGAGATGCCAAAGCTATCTTGAATTGGTGAGAAGTGGGCTGGTTTATGCTGTCTAAAGATTGGACACTCGTTCATCGTCAATTGTCTCTAGATGGTTAATAGCCCAGTCTAAATCAAAATAGAACGGCCCTGAGCGGGCATAGGCCTTGCCCCATCTTGAAGAGAACCCTTTTCGCGAGGTATCTATGAAGCCATCATTTAAGTATGTTTTTTTAACATCAACATTAGTCGCCACATTAATTTGGCTAACAGCTTGTGGAGAGCAAAAAGATAAAAAGGCTCGTCCTGGTCGATCACCAATAACGAATGTCAGTGGGTCAGCTCAAAGAGACGTTCAGGTAACTCCGACATCAGTCTACGGGGCAACAATTCAGGGAAGTGACTTTAAATTTGTAATCGATTCAATGGATATTTCTGAATCTCAAGCCAACGGAATTGACGAGGTCCCGATCGTCGTTTCAACTTCTGGCAGTTTTATGGGGCCGTCCTCAGCGGGTGCAGAGGCCATTGAAATCGTATCTGCTCACACTTCGCAAAATGGTGGAATTTATGATGGGGCAGTGATGCTCAGTAATAACAGCTATATCTCTCACATGAGTCTGTGTACAGGGGTTGATTGTGAAGTGTACTATATGAGCGCCATTGTTGTTTTAAATAAACCAAATGGCAGCTATGAAGTTCGCCAATACGGACTGAGAAAGCAAAAAGGGTATCCTATCTTCGTGTATAAGAACGAGACAAATGTCAGTCATCACATTGAAGAGTTAATTCCCATGATAGAGGGTTCTTACTCGACAGAACTGCAAAACATGCCCTGATGTTTTAGCGCTCCAATGAATGCAGTTTTTTCAGAACACTATTTTTCTCAAGAATGGTGTTCTGAGCTAAAGCACCGGGATCATTTTCTAAGTAATAAACTTCAATTGAATTCTCAGCCGGCATCATTTTGTGAATCATCGCTGCACACATTTTACATGGCTTTAAAGTCACATAAATCTTTGAACAAGACGGCAGAAGCGCTGCGGACTGCCGGTAGTAGTCTTGCATCAAGACGACTTCGGCATGTAGGGTTTTATTTTTCATATTTGAATTTGTCGAGTACTCAAGAATTTTTCCATTCCCGTCAGTTAGAATGGCTCCGATCGGGCGATTGATATCATGAAGAACTTCTCCTCGGGGGACCTGCAGGGCTAAGTTTTGTATAAATGTGGCGGCCTGTTCATGGGATTGAACTTGAGTTGGCAATTGGACAATAGGTTTTTCCAAGTGAGCACTCACAAGTAGATCTGTATCTTTCATGATTTGAACTAATCCTTTGCTCGCTACTGGCGCCTGATGAACGTTAAAAGAGATTCGCTTAGCCGCCAACTTGACGATTGATCGATCAAGTTCATTTTCAATGGCTGTTGTGAATATTCGATTTCGCAGAATAAAAAAGGAATGATCAATAAACTGGTCAAAAATGCCTTGGATCAGTTTCACAGCGGCAGAGGAGGGGCCGGGGTAGTTCTTTTGGATAAGAGAATAATAGATCTTATTTTGATCCTCGACCCAGGCGAGATCGTGGGATTGATGGTATTTTTCAAGCAGTTTATTCAGTGAGATGTCCATTTGAGTTGAGTTTAAATGTCTTCCAATATATGTCTAGTGGATGATTCGAAATCGCCTTGAAAAAAATTATAAAAAGCTAAAATCCTGGGCGGAGAGGCATCAAATCGAAGCCTATCGGCTTTATGATCGAGATATTCCTGAGTTTCCGTACATTGTGGATCGTTATATCGATTTTTTTGTTGTCTACGACAAGTCGAATGATTGGATTGATCAAAAGAAAAATCATCGACCCGAGTTGCTCGAGGCTCTTCAGTCACTTTTTCAATGCTCTGCGGATCACATCATTGTGAAGGACCGTGACCGCCAAAAGGGTCAACTTCAATACGAGAAGCTTTCAGAAAGAAATGAGCGATTGGTCGTGCGCGAGTCTCAGGCGCAGTTTTATGTGAATTTGTATGACTATCTCGACACAGGGCTTTTTTTGGATCATCGCCCAATGCGACAGAAAATATTTAAAGAAGCCCAAGGAAAGCGTTTTTTAAATTTATTTTCTTATACCGGGGCAGTCAGTGTTTTTGCAGCACTGGGCGGAGCTCAGACGACCAGTGTCGACATGTCGGCGACCTACACGACCTGGGCTCAAGATAATTTTAAGCTGAATCAAATTGAGCTGGGCAATCATCAATTCATTCAAATGAATGCATTGGAATATCTTGAGAGCTTTTCAGAAAAGGAGAAATTTGATTTGATTTTTCTCGATCCTCCAACATTTTCAAACTCCAAGAGAATGGACCGAGCTTTCGAGGTCGAGCAGGATCAAGATTTTTTGGTTGAGTCTTGTGTAAAGATGCTCAATCCTCAAGGTCGCCTTTATTTCTCTAACAATAAGCGAAAATTTAAATTATCTGAAAAAATTTATTCAACGCACAAAGTAGCTGATATTACAAAGGCAACTATCCCCATCGATTTTCATGACCAAAAGATTCATCATTGCTTTGTTATTGAGCCACACAAATAAATAGGCTAGGATGTGAGCATGTTTCAGTTTGTCTCAGTATTCATTTTCATTTTAATTAGCTCGTCCTTGAGCCATGCCAAATTTTCGCAGTATTTGTGCATGACTGAGTTTCCAACAACGTCAATTGCCCTATCAGCTAATGGCAATTTGATGGATGTTCAAGTCGTTCACCACAATGGCATTCAATATATGCCGATACACGATGGACTAGTGACAAGCTATGATTTGACAACTTTAACAGAGCGAGCTGGTTTACTGACGAAGCTTCCTGAGTATTGGTTATTTTCTTGGCCAATGGAGAGTTGTAAATTTCATGATCGTGAGATTTTCTCATGTTTTGGTGGGACCTCGGTTTACGAACTTAACGGCGTCAAAGTTCATCCCTACGGAGTGTATTCATCTCGGGTAACAGATGAGTCCTTTGCTGGAAAGTTTCAGACAATCAAAGTTTCACTTTATCTTGATATTGACGGCCGCTCGCAGATCATGAGTATGAACTATCAGGTCGTGGATTGCGGCATTCAGGACTGATTTTTTTCAGTGTGTCTTCTGGCCCAAGGTCTTACTGCAATCGGTCAACTAATCATCCTCATAAAATAATATTATCCAGGGTTCTCATCAATTTCAGTGTAGAATATGGGCAGACTTAGACAAGGATGTCCACCATGAGAAAATTTTTGATCGCGTTCGTGATTAACGCCATTTCGTTTTTTGTTGCCATTATTCTTTCTCGAAGCTTGGTCCATGCCCATGGACCAATGTCAAATGCAGGGGTCAAGCCGGTACTTGCAGATTTAACTGCACTCAAGGCTCTACAGATTCCCACGCTTTATACAGATGAAAAATTAAACATTGGTTTTGCCTATCTAACACCAGCAATGGAAGAGCAGCTTCACCAATCATCTCACATCTTAGGTAAATGTGGCTCCTTTGAATCACTTGAGAACATGCAAGATATTTCTGTCATGCAAGTTCAGGGTATGCTTTCTGATTTGCAAGCCGTTCATTCAAAAAACCTTCAATATATGATAGCGCCTTTTGCCAGTGTGCGTGTGCAGGCGAAGCCTGAAATTACAGAGGCCATCACTCAAGTCAGTGAGGACGAGTTGCGCAATTGGGTTACTTGGCTGTCGCAATTTCCTTCTCGATACAATAAGGCAGCTCAACCCAACAATCACGTCATCGCCTTGAAAGAAAAATTAGATAACCTTGTCCAAACAGCTCCCTATCCTGTGCAAGTGGATCTCATTTCTCATCGCTCAACTCCACAGAAGTCAATTCGTGTTCATATCGAGGGAAAATCAAAGCCAAATGAGATTGTTGTCATTGGTGGTCATCTTGATTCAATCAGCGGCTGGGGCGGTAGTGGTAAAGCTCCTGGCGCCGATGATAACGCATCTGGGTCTGCCAATGTCCTGGAGGCCCTACGAATTGTGTTAACAAAGGCTCAGCCTGAGCGATCAATCGAGTTTTTCTGGTATGCAGGCGAAGAGTCGGGGCTTTTAGGCTCGGCTGAGATTGCGGACACATACAAACAGCAGAAGAAAGATGTTGTTGGCGTGCTTCAGCTAGATATGACTCTCTTCCCAGGTGAGGGAGAGTTTGTAATCGGAAACGTCCAGGATTTCACAAGTGCTTGGCTACGAGATTACTTTGTTGCCATGAATGAGCAGTATTTAAAAGTTCGACTTGTGAATGATGAGTGTGGATACGGTTGTTCTGACCATGCTTCATGGTATCGCAAAGGTTTTCCAACCGTGCTTCCGTTTGAGGCCACGACAAGGACTATGAACAAAAATATTCATACTCCCCAGGACCTCATTACAAATCAGAGCAGCTTTAGACATTCTGCGGTGTTTTCAAAAATTGCGGTGGTGTTTGCGCTCGACCTTGGAAACTCAGACCTTCGGCAGCCCTATTAATATTGTTGGTCTAAGAAGGCAGTGAGCAGATTTACTTTTGAGAAAAAAATAACGAGATAGGGCAGAGAAAGTCCAAGGATGACCGTCCAACCTTTTTGAAAGTTCAGTCGGTATTGGGCTATGCAGATAACAAAAATAATGGGGCCCAAAAGGAATAGAGTCACGAGAACGTACAGATCGAATATTAAGAATAGACCACCGATGATTTCAGTGACCTTTACGAAGGGCATAATAAATCCGACCTCGACGATGGTTTGTATAAATCGTTCTAGTTTTTCGCTCTGTTTGGGCAGGGGGTAAAAATGAAAAAAGCCGTTAAGTCCCCAGAAGAGAAGCTGGGTACCCAGTAATATTCGAGAGAACAAAACAATCCATTCCATGTGACACAATATGCCGTTCAGGCAAGGGCTGGTCAACTATGGGAATCTTTGTCCCATCTTAAGGTGATATTCAAACTGTCATTATATATTCAGGATGACATCCCTTTAAATATTCAAATAGAATCGAGATCGTTACGGATAAGTTTTCATGCAGGGGTTTTCGATGTTCAAATATTTCATAAATACTGTTTTGGCACTTAGTGCCTGCGCTCTTATGGCTTCATGCTCTTCAACACAAAAAGAGGAAAGTGTTGAACAAAAAGTTGAAAAACAAATTCAAGCGGAAAAGCCACTCAACAAGCCAGGCGATATTGCACAGAAAGGGCATGAGGCTTTTTTAAATGCTCCGGGTTTGACCGAAGCTCAAAAGATTAAACTCAATGAAGTCGTTTCCAAAACCTACGCTGACGCAATTGTGATGAAGACAGAATTAGGTAAAACAAAGGGAGCTTTATTTGAAGCCATGGTTAGCCCGGTTGCAACTCAGAAAGAAATTAATATTTTAAAGAAAAAAGTGATCGATCTCGATAAGAAGCGCCTCGACCTTATGCTCAAATCCATGGACGAGGCTCAAAAGATTATTGGTCGAAACAAGGAAACTGCGGAATATTTCCGTAGAATCATGCGAGAGCATTATATGCTCGGCGAAGGCGCGATGTAATTTTGATTAAGTTTACAAAAAATAAGACATACGGAGGAATTAAAAATGTCTATAGCAAAAATCGTTCTAACACTAGCACTACCCATCCTGCTACCAGTTGTATCTGAGGCGGGCAAACAAGCTATCAGCGATGGTGTTTCTCAAAAGGACATCGTTCAAATCGCTGTTGGCTCAAAAGACCACACAACATTAGTTACTGCTTTAAAAGCTGCAGACTATGTTGACGTTCTTGCGAACCCTGGTCCCTTCACAGTATTTGCACCAACAAATGCTGCTTTCGACAAACTTCCAAAAGGTACTGTTGAAGGTCTTGTGAAGCCAGAGAAAAAGGCTGTTTTAAGAAATATCCTAGAGCATCACGTTGCTGTGGGTGTTTTCACAGAGAACATCCTCAACATGATGGATGGAAGTGAACTTGACCAAGCAAACGGCGACAAAGTTAAGATTGCTGTTAAAAATGGTAAGCTGACTGTAGGTGGCGCAAATGTTCTTGCTGCGATCAAAGCATCAAACGGAATGGTTTACGTAATTGACACAGTTCTTCTTCCACCTGAGAAGGCAAAGAAGTAATTTAATTTTGTGATTGGTAATAAGACCAAGTCAGATGATGATCTGGTCTTATGACTTGCCCAAGCCAGGGGTGATGAAGACTGATCCAGTTTCGCACCCCGCGGCCTCTTCCGATGACGGCCACTTTTTGCTTTAATGCTCGATCCTTGAGATCTCGTAAAATTTTGTCGACAGCCTCTTGGTGTCCAAAATCATAAATAAAATAAACATCTGCGTCTGGAATATGAAAATCAGGTGAGGAAATATCTGCCTGACTGAGCTTTGCGTTCAAAAGACCCAAATGAGTCAATATTCGATTTCCCTCTTCAACTCGATCAGGATCAACTTCAAATCCTAAAAAAATATCTTGTGGACGATAGCATCCAAGAGCAATTGCCAACCGGCCATATCCTGCTCCCAAATCACACCATTTCATGGGATCATCGACTATCCCAAGTGAGTGAATCATTTCTTTTAGTTCCGAATAGGGAGTTTGAAATCCCTGCACGGATATATGTGTCCATGTTTGATGGGCAGTCTTTCTGGCAGCGACTCGAGCTTCAGTTTTTGTGTAATCAAAGCCAATTCGATCATCAATAAGCTGGGATCGGTCCTTTGAACTGGCATAATCATTTGGACGAGTGGCTAAAATATTTTTGATTTCTTCGAAAATAGGATGGTTCATCTTTGTTTGACCATTTTGAACATCAAAATCTCATCCCAATATTCATCGGAACCGACCTTGATTTCTTTAACACGTCGGCCTTCCTCATGAAAGCCAAGTTTTTTATAGAGATGGATGGCTCTTGGGTTGTTTGAAAAAACCGAAAGACAGACCTTTTCAATTTCAGGTTGAAGTCTGGCCCAGCTGAGAAGCTCTTCGACGAGGACTGTTCCAATCCCGTGCTCTCGATATTCAGAGACAACGGACATGCCAAAAGATCCCGTGTGTTTTAAGCGCCTACGTCGAGCATTTTGGTGAAAGTCGATCATGCCGACTATTCGATTGTGAAACTCAGCAACGATGACAATGTCTGCCGGGGCAGTGCTCATTTTTTGAATCCATTTTTTTTGGTCTTCAACATTAAGAGCATATTCACCGGGCTCTGTGACTTGATATTTTCTTTCCGCAATCACTTTATCGATCAGCTCAAGTATATCCGCTGCGTCTGCCTCGATTGGGCTGCGTAAAGTAACCTGTAATCCTTTAGGGGTTGTTAGCTGCTTGGTTTTTAGGTTCGCCATACTTCCATTTTACACAAAATTTTTAAGAAATAACGGGTAAAAATGTAAAACCCGGCTCATTTCAAGTTATATCTTGTGTATTTTGGATATCGGTGTATAAAGACGGCTCATAGTCTAATTCCTGAGCCTTTGCAATATCTGTTAAGCCTCTATGGTAGACCTTAAGACCACAAGGAGGCTCTTAATGAAAAATAAATTATTTGTCGGATCTCTTTCTTTCTCTGTAGATTCAGACGCTCTTAACAACCATTTTGCTGAAGTTGGTGAAGTTATTTCTGCAAAAGTCATCACAGATCGTGAATCTGGCCGTTCAAAAGGTTTCGGCTTTGTTGAAATGGTTGATGATTCAACTGCAGAAGCTGCCATTCAGCAATTAAATGGAAAAGAACTCATGGGACGAGCAATCAGTGTGACAGTGGCTCGCCCTCAAGAAGATCGTGGACCTCGTGGCGGTGGCCGTGGTGGTTTTGGCGGCGGTGGCGGCGGCGGATTCCGTCGACAGTACTAATCTATGTCTAAAGAAGATCTCCTTCAAATTGAAGGAAAGATCACTGATCTCAGGGGTGGTGGCACATATGCTGTCACCCTTGATAATGGTGTCAATGTAGCCGCAAGACTTTGCGGAAAAATGAAAAGGTTCAAAATTAGAATCGTTGTTGGTGACCGAGTTACGGTAGCCGTTTCTCCCTACGATGTTTCACATGGCCTGATCATGTTCCGTCATAAAGCTTAATCATTACCAAGTCTGTTTTAAATGAACAGGCTTGGATTTCTTCCTCAGTCGTATATTCAAAACTTCAACGAACAAAGAAAAGGCCATAGCAAAGTAGATGTAGCCCTTTGGTATGTGTTGATCCAAGCCCTCTGCCAGCAGATTGACACCGATCATGAGAAGAAAACTTAAGGCGAGAACTTTGATCGTTGGATGTTCAGTTACAAAATCAGAAATTGTTTTTGCAGTAAAGATCATAACCAGAGTTGAAGCCACAACAGCAGCAATCATGATTGAGATTTGGTCTACCATTCCCACAGCTGTGATCACAGAATCCAGAGAGAAAACAATATCAAGCAATAAGATTTGGACTATGACCGATCCAAATTTGGATGAAGCAGTGGCTCCAGTCACCTCTTCTGCGGCCTCGAGTTTTTGGTGAATTTCATGAGTGCTCTTCGCAATTAAGAACAAACCACCAATTAACAAAATTAAATCTCGACCAGAAATTTCTTGCTCCAGAATTGTAAACAGGGGTTCGGTTAGCCCAATAATCCATGACAGAGACAGTAATAATAATACGCGAGTAAGAACAGCTAAAGTCAGGCCTAAATTTCGCGCCTTTATTTGTTGGTCTTTGGGTAGTTTTCCGGAAAGAATGGAAATGAAAATAATATTATCAATACCCAGAACCAGTTCGAGCGCAAACAAAGTCAAAAAGGCGATCAAAGCTTGTGTTGTTAAAAGTGATTCCATTTAGATCTCCTGCTTCAGGCTGGCTAAAAACATTTTCATTCTTTCCACACGCACTTGTCCCTCACGGCGGCCGGACTCAGTTTTCAGTGTTTCAGCTGTCTTGAATAATTTTTTGTGAAAGTGATCCACTGTGAATTGTAAATCATCAGGCTCTCTGGTTTCACAAAAGGGATCTTGGTGAGAGTAAAAAGGGCGCTTGAGCAATCCTGCAGTTGCAAAACATCGAGCAATTCCGACAGCTCCCAGCCCATCCAGTCGGTCAGCATCTTGAACGATTTTGGCCTCTAAGGTTTTCACTTCAATGTTGGCACTAAAGCTATGACCTTCGATACAATGTGCGATTTCAGAGTGAAATTTTTCGGGATAAGCAATGGATTGAAGATACTCGACTGCTTTTTCAGCGGACAGTCTTGAGGCCTGACTTCTGAGGGGACTATTTTTTGGAACGATCACATAGTCATGAAGCCAAGCTGCAGGGATAATCACTTCGGGATTTCCATGTTCAAGGTTGCAAAGTTGTTTTGCCGTTGCCACTACCCGTTTGAAGTGAAGAAAGTCGTGGGCTGGATCATCGCTGGTTGCGATGCCTTTGATTTTCAATTCGAATTTTCGCTCCCAGGATTCGAGATTCATTGTCGACTCATTTCTTTCTAAAGATGCGATCCATTGAGTATTTTCCGGCTCCCTGGAAGAATAAAAGAAGGCAAGACACCAAATAAAGTAGAGCCATTTCTTTTTTCTGGAAAGGATCTGCTGCATGAGCGACAAAGGCCGCCACTGTCATCGTAAATCCCATGAAAAAAGCAGCGTGTCGGGTAAAGAGTCCGACGGCGATGAGAATTCCACCAGCAAATTCACTCAATGCAGCTGCCCACGCAAAAAAGAGTGCGGCCGGAAATCCCATAGCGCCAACACCCTGAACCATTTGATCTGGCGGGGGGAGCTTACCCATTCCATGGGCAAAGGCCATTGTTAGGCCAATGAACAGTCGAAAGATGAGAAGTCCGAAATCTGGGCAGTGAATCAATTTATTCATGAAAAGTTGTCCTTTCGCACAAGATCGCTCCGATATTCTATCAATCAGAATGAAAATATCAATGACGCTGCACCGATAGGGATGGAAAACTGACAAGAGTCAGGCAAATTGATGGCATGAATAAACCAATGATTCGCCTAATGGCAGGGTTCAGACGTTTTCGCGAAAAATATTTCGATCCAAATGATCCTGAAAGTTCCATTTATCAAAAACTGGCTTCATCTGGTCAAACGCCAAAAACACTTTTAATTGGGTGCAGTGATTCGCGAGTTGATCCAGCAATTCTGACAGGGGCGTCCCCAGGCGAGCTTTTCGTTGTGCGAAATGTGGCGAACTTGATTCCTCCTTGTGAACCTTCGGCAATCGGATTTCACGGAACAAGTTCTGCAATCGAATTTGCAGTGGTGAGCCTTCGAGTTGAGAACATCATTATTCTCGGACATCGTCAGTGCGGTGGCATTCGTGCTCTCATGCAAAGGGGCGGGACTCAGGAGCAGAGTTTTGTTGGTCAGTGGATGAATATAGCTGAAAAAGCGAGACAAAAGGTTTTAGCTGAAAATCCTGGTGCCGACGAAGATACCTTGTGGCGACAGGCTGAAATGGAATCGCTAAAGGTTTCTTTAGAAAATTTAAAAACCTTTCCTTTTGTGAAAGAAGCCATTAAGACGCGGCAATTGAATGTGATTGCGGTCTATTTTGATCTTGAGCAGGGTCAGTTGATGGAGCTTGACGAAGGACTGCAGAAATTTCGAATGCTTGAGCTCTAGATATCTAATGCGTTGTATGCTTCACGCGGAAAGGATTTTTTTGCCTTTCGTTTTGTTTCTTCATTAGCCAAGGGAATGAAGAAATAAAATGAAGTTCCTTTGCCGAGCTCGCTTTCAGCCCAGATTTTGGTTTTATGAGCTTCGACAATGCCTTTAGCAATGGATAGTCCAAGACCACTGCCAAGATGTTTTGTGTCTGTAGCCTGCCAAAATCGATCAAACACTTTGGGCAAGTGCTCTGTGGGAATTCCTGGACCAGTATCTGATATAGAAACCAAAATACCATCAGGCGAATCTGCGGCGATCACACGAATTGATCCGCCCTCTGGAGTAAACTTAATTGCATTGCCAATGATATTGAAAAAAACTTGGCTGATTCGGGTTGCATCGCATGAGATCGCGGGGAGTCCATGATCTATATTAATCTCAAGGTGTTGACCTTTGATTTCAGCCTGAGTTTTCAGGGCTTCAATAATGGGCAGAACAATATCGCTTAAGTTTTCACGATACTGATCAACGGAAAATGTGCCAGCTTGAATTTTAGCAAAGTCCAGAAGGTCGTTAATTAGTATTTTCATTTGTGTCACAGATTTTTCAATACGGCTAGCGTAATCATGAAGTTTGGTGATTTCAATTTGCTTTGACATCATTAGCAGTTGGGCAATAAGACTAATCGATGTCAGTGGATTTCTAAGGTCATGAGAAAGTATGCCTAAAACATCTTCACGAGTTTTGACGGCGGCCTGAGCCTTTTCTTTCTCAGAAGTAGCGGTCAGTTGAGCATTCTTAAGATCGGTGACGTCAAAGACTAGGACAAAGAACCCCAAAACCTTACCATCAACGATTTCAGGAATATATGTGGCGGAGGTGTGTCGAATTTGACTCTGAGCTGGGGGCCTTAAATCTCGCTCAAACCTTTGCACCTCTCCTCTGAGTGCCCCCAAAATATAAGGAAGATTTTTTCTATAGATTTCTGGACCAAGAAGTTCCCAAATGGGTCGGCCAATTAATTTTTCAGGATCATACCCGAACCATTCTATATAGGCGCGGTTTGCGAACTGACATTTTTGGTCTTTATCCCAGTAGGCAATCATGGCGGGTAAATTGTCGGTGATCAGCTTGGCTCGTTGAGCAGTTCTGTAGAGGCGGGCATTCTCAATTAGTGTCGCGCAACGGCTAGATATGACTTCTGCAAACGCCAGATCGCTTGATGAAAATGACCGCCCAGAATCTTTGGTCATGGCCAGTGAAATTGTTCCGATAATTTTCCCAGATACGATCATGGGAAGGTTCACAAATGAGGTAATTCCAAACGTTTTAATACGTTCAAGCTGATCTTCGTCAAAACTTTTATCCGATTGAATAATCTCTTCGGTGTTCTCAATCAAGATTGGCTTGCCGCTTTCAATTGCGGCCTGGATTCCATACAAACCCCGCCTTTGAATTGCTTTTGGTGCAACTTGCTTTAAGAGATCAAGTTTGGAGGCATCACGACAGGCGGCGGCGCCAAACACAAGCTCGTTTTTTTCTATTGTGGCAACTATACAGACATCTGCAATTTTCGGAACAATTGAATTTGCTATTCTTTGAATTCGCTCTTGTGGGTCCAGTGTCTCATTTAAAATCTTAGTCGTTTCAGAAAGAAAAGTGTGCTGGTCTTCCTGGCGTTTGCGCTCAGTAATGTCCCTGATAATTGCGCTGACTCGAAAACCCTCTGAGGATGTAATTGGACTGAGAGTAATATCAACCGGAAATTCAGTTCCATCTTTTTTTCTTCCAAGAAAATCTGCATTTATCCCCATCGGTTGCGAGCGTGCATTTTTAAGGTAATTATTTCTTTTAATAACGTGCGTTTTTCGAAACCGCTCAGGGATGAGAAATTCAATTTTTTGCCCAACAACCTCTTCTCGGGTGTAACCAAACTTTCGAAGAAGCTGTTCGTTGACCATCACGATGCGAGCGTCAGAGTCGATCATCAAAATAGAGTCATAAGCATCCTCGGTCAGAGCTCTGTATTTTTGCTCCGAGGCGGCCAGATCAATCTCGGCTCTTTCCGCTTGTTTGGCGGCACTCCAGGTTGCTCGCAAAATAAAACCGACAATAATCACTGAGAATAATGAGACCTGCATATCAACACTGTACCAACCTGCAATTACGCCGAGTCTTGTTAGTGAACCAACGAGAAGAGGAATCAAGAGACTACTAATTAGGATTTTTCGTGTCATCGCTCCACTGAGCGTATTGCTGGTTAAAAGGGTCATCATTCCTTCTCTTGGGCGACTTAAAAGAAGGGCTCCGGCCACGAGAATGAAGCTCGCAGATGTATGAATAGCCATACCGACCGCAGGCTCATAAAGTGGAAATCCGTAGAATTCAGTGGTTTTAAAAATATAACCCGTGGCTGCAATTAGCGCATTTGCACCGATGAGAATGGCGCTCGCTTGACCAGCGTTAATGCTAAACATTTTCAAATGAAATGCGATAAGAGCAAATCCCAACAAGCAAAAATTAAAAGAGGTCTGGGGAGCTGGGCGTCCTGGAAAGGGCTGACTTGCTGTAGGAGTGACGCTCAGGAAAATCTGATCAATTCCTAGATCCCATCCAAAGGCATACTCACAAAGGGTCAAAAAGCCGACTAAAAAAATTGTAATAGCAATTAAGCTTTGAACAATTGAGGACTTTTGGATGGGGCTGTCCTCGCGGTGAAGAAGAACTGCCAGGGCTCCAAGAGTTAGGGCGATTGCTGTATTGGGGACCATGGCTGGAAGGGTGGGGTGGACCTGAGCGAGAAGAGGAACGTCTAAGAGCCATCCACTGATGGATATAGCAGGTAACATCATGGCAAGGTAGCCGAGATACTTTGAATACTGAAGGCATCGTTCAACTAAGTGGTTTTGCCCCCCGCCGTAAGTATTCACTTTTCTACTCCTCATTAAATGACGAGGCAAAATGTCCTCTGGAGAATGACAAAATACCCCAACCTGCCAACTCAACTCGAATTGGCCCCACCTAGCATCTACGCTCTGAGCCTAGATGCAGAATGTGTGCCGAATTTGACTACAACAGTAAAGTCAATACAGGAGCTGCTTTTATCCTATTCTTTGCTCGTGCAGTGAACCATCCACTGAACTCCGAATTGATCTTTCAATGCACCATAATAAGCGCCCCAAAACATATCTTGAAGGGGAGCTTCAATTTTTCCATCTTTTGAGAGAGCGTCGAAAAGTCTTTTTGCCTCAGTGCGGGTATCTGGTTCTAAATTAATATACACATTATTTCCAAAATTAACTTTAAAGCCCATGGACTCAGGGGCGTCTGTCCCCATCAATAGATGTCCACCGGTGATTGGAAGGGCAACGTGCATAACAAGATTTTTTTCTTGCACTGAAAGAACTGGAGCTCCCTCTTTGGCTGGCATTTCTGAGAACCGAGCAATGTGCCCCATGAATTCTCCTCCGAAAACAGATTGATAAAACAGGAATGCTTTTTCTGTGTTTCCTACAAAATTCAGATATGTACTTGTTCTGGCCATAGAGATATCCTCCTCTGATGCGGCCAGATTGGACCCAAATAAAAGTGCAATCAAACCAAGATCAAATTAAGCAAAACCAAAGATAATGTAGCGCGAGAATGTTTGACGTGTGTGAAGCGACAAGGTGTCACCAAATTGCTTGGCATGGACTCTGCTTAAAAAAACAGAGTGAAGAGAGGAAAAATGAATTCAAGCAATTGGGAGCACTTCTCACATCAAGCTGACGTTGGTATTCGGGGAACGGGAGCATCAATGGATCAGGCCTTTGAAATGGCAGCTTATGCTTTGACAGCGGTAGTGACAGATCCGAAAAATGTGACTCCAGAAACAATTCTTCATATTCACTGCAATGAGTCTGACCGAGAGCTTCTCTTTTTGGATTGGATCAACGCGATTATCTACGAAATGGACACAAGAAAAATGATTTTTTCTGATTTCAAAGTGCAAACCCACAATGGAGAGCTTTATGCCGACATCAAGGGAGAGCGGATCAATTCTAAAAAACATGACCCTGCAGTGGACATCAAAGGGGCCACGCTGACTGAGCTGAAAGTGACAAACGAAAATAGCCAGTGGACGGCTCAGTGTGTGGTTGATGTGTAGTCAGGTGAGATGTGAGGGAGGAATATGGAACTCAGTTTATTTGAAGAAATCGGTCCTTCGATGTGGCAAATAAATCCGATCAAAAAAATGAAAGTACCTGCCGTGATCTATGCCTCAAGAGAATTAATTCAAGGCATGGATAACAAAGTCTATGAGCAGTTGTGCAATGTCGCCACGCTACCAGGTATTGTGAGAAAAGCCTACGCCATGCCCGATGCGCACTGGGGTTATGGATTTCCCATTGGCGGAGTTGCCGCCTTTGATCCCGATCAGGGGGGAATTGTCTCTGCGGGTGGAGTGGGTTTTGATATTTCTTGCGGAGTTCGCTTGCTCCACACAGGAATGAAACGGGATCAACTTTCGCCTGCGAAAGAAACCCTTGCTGAATTACTTTATGAGAAAATCCCCTCTGGCGTGGGCAGCCAGAGTCACCTTCGATTAAATCCCCAAGAAATGGATGAAATGCTTTTGAGCGGAGCCAGGTGGGCTATCAAAAAAGGTTTTGGGAGCGAAGCTGATCTGGAATACATTGAAGAGCGTGGGTTTGTTGAGGGCGCAAAGCCCGAAGCTATTTCCGAAAAAGCAAAAGAGCGACAAAAGCCCGAGATGGGCACCTTGGGCTCTGGAAATCACTATCTTGAAGTTCAAGAAGTAACAGAGATTTTTCATCACCAAGCGGCAGAGACGCTGGGACTTCAATTGGGAGACATTGTTGTGAGTATTCACTGCGGATCGCGCGGGTTGGGTCATCAAATTGGAACAGAGTATTTAAGGGCAATGTTAGATGCTGCAAAAAAGTATAACATCACCTTACCTGATCGAGAGCTTGCTTGTGCTCCAATACAATCTGAAATTGGGGACGCTTATCTGGGGGCGATGAGAGGGGCTATCAACTGTGCTATGGCTAATCGCCAAATTATCACTCAGTTTACAAGAAACACTTTTGGTGAAATTTTCCCTCACTCAAATCTCAGGTTGGTTTACGATGTGTCTCATAATACTTGCAAATCCGAGTGGCACAAAATCGACGGAGAGAATAAACGTCTATTTGTGCACAGAAAAGGAGCCACAAGAGCTTTTGGTCCCGGTCATGCTGAGCTTCCGGAAAAATATAAAAAAATTGGTCAACCTGTTTTCATTGGTGGCAGCATGGGTGTGGGGTCTTATGTTTTGGTGGGAACAGAGAAAAGCGAATCTCTCTCGTTCAGTTCGGCCTGTCACGGAGCTGGTCGGGCTTTGAGCCGCACTCAGGCGATGAAAACCTGGAGTGGTCCTGATGTCATTCGCAAGTTAAAGGAAAAGGGCGTTATTGTTCGCAGCGGGTCTTATCGGGGCGTGGCCGAGGAAGCCCCGGATGCCTATAAAGATCTGCATTCGGTTGTGAACTCTGCCGAGCAAACGGGCCTTGCTCTCAAAGTGGCACATCTTTGTCCGCATATCTGCATTAAGGGGTAGGCAGTATTGACTTAAGCTCCCTTGCTCGTCAGTGCTGGCTCTAAGATCAAACAAAGCAAAGCTAAAGATAATGTGGCGCGAGAATAATAAGTGACGATTTCTTCTGTATCTTTGCACTTCATTAATCCTGAATTCTTGTGTGACTTCGTGACAATTCTTTCTTGCGGAGCTATGAATGAACTATGAGTCACTTGCCGCCGATGATTTATGATCTCGCTGTCATACTTGCTGCTGCCGCGATCAGCACACTGATCTTTAGCAGGCTAAAACAGCCTGTTGTTTTAGGTTACCTTATTGCAGGTTTTGTAGTGAGTCCTCATGTTTCGTTTTGGCCAAATATCATTGATAAAGCATCAGTCAGCTTGTGGGCCGAAATTGGTGTTATCTTTTTGCTCTTTGGCCTTGGATTGGAATTTAGTTTTAAAAAGCTAGCCAAAGTCGGCAAAAGTGCTTCTATCGCTGCAGTCTTTGAGCTCATTACCATGTCGATCATGGGATTTATTTTAGGGAAAGCACTCGGTTGGCCAAATATAGATAGCATATTTTTAGGTGCCATTCTTGCCATGTCTTCAACGACGATCATTATACGCGCATTTCAGGAGGCAGGTCTTAAGGGACAAGGATTTGTTAATCTTGTTTTTGGGATACTCATCGTTGAAGACCTCATTGCAATTTTATTAATCGTACTATTAAGCGCGATCAGTGTTCCAGCGTCTTTCTCGGGCTTTAATCTTTTGCTTCTAACTCTGAAGCTTGGTTTTTTTCTTCTGCTTTGGTTTCTTGTTGGTATTTACATTTTACCTTCAGCTCTCAGAAAGGTTCGAGATTTTCTGACGAGCGAACTTATGCTAGTTGTATCTGTAAGTTTATGTTTTCTTATGGTGATTCTATCCACAAAAGTAGGATTTTCAGCTGCGCTTGGAGCATTTGTCATGGGTTCAATTTTGGCTGAAACCGAAGAGGGTGAAAGAATAGAACATCTGCTCGCTCCTGTGAGAGATCTTTTTGCAGCCATTTTCTTTGTCTCAGTGGGCATGATGATTGACCCATCAGTGCTCAAAGAGCATTATTTGACGATAGTTCTAATCACCATCATCACAGTAATTGGAAAGCTTCTTGGTTCCGGGTTTGGCGCAATCCTTTCGGGAAGAAGTCTTCGTCAATCGGTGCAGGCCGGCATGAGTCTTGCTCAAATTGGCGAATTTTCATTTATTCTTGCAACTCTAGGCATGACCTTAAAAGTCACCAGTGAATTTCTTTATCCAGTTGTGGTTGCTGTTTCCGCAGTTACCACTTTCACCACTCCTTACATGATTAGGTATTCAGACTCGATCTATCTTTGGATTGAGAGAAGGTTGCCTCAAGGTTTTATTGAAAAGATGAGGCGATACGAACTGGCCATGAACTCGAGTCGGAAGGAAGGTTCGTTAAGATTGATTTTCAGAATTTATGGTCTATCCATTCTCTTAAACTGCGTTGTGGTTATTGGGATTGGTTTATTGATTGGACAGCTTTTACTACCTCTCATTTTAGATGCTATGGGGGATACAGGATGGATCAGAGCAATTTCAGCGATTGGAACGCTGATTTTAAGTTCCCCATTCTTAGTTGCAATCATGATTAAGGCTCCCAAAAAGCTTTCAAAAGAGGAATCTGAAACTCTTGCCCGACTCAAAAGTCTTCAGCTTGGCTTGTTTGCGATAAGATTACTTGTTGGATTTTCTCTCATAGCATTTGTTGTTTATGAATTTGCAACAACATATTTTTTACCAATTCTCGTACTGATTTTGACGCCGACTCTTATGCTCATCTTTAGAGGCTTTTTTGAACAACTATATTCAGCGGTAGAAAATAGATTTTTGCAGAATTTAAACGCTAAAGAGCTTGCCGAAGTGCAAGCGCTCGCGCTGAGACCCATACTCGCTCCTTGGAGTGCGACTCTGACTAATTTTGTGATGTCATCAGACTCGACTATTGCAGGTCTGACCCTTGACGAAGCCAGATTTAGATCTCATACAGGTGCGACAGTTGCAATGATTGATCGGGGTAAGCGGAGAATTCTTGCCCCTCAAAGATCGGAAAGGCTTTTGCCTGGAGATCAAATTTTTTTAATTGGTACCGACGAGCAGCTATCAAGTGCCCAAAGACTGATTGAGAATAAATCAAACGAGGCAGGCCCGTCTCATGACGAGTTATTTAGCCTTGAATCGGCAGTGGTTTCGGAAAAATCGGATTTTGCTTACAAGACAATTCGAGAGTGTGGGATTGCAGAACTGGGTGGTCTGGTTGTCGGAGTCGAACGAGGAAATAATCGAATTCTTAATCCTGAATCGACTCTCAGTTTGGAGCCAAAAGATCTCGTGTGGATTTTTGGGCACCGAGAAAAATTAAAGGCCCTCAAGCAAAAGCTTTAGTCAAAAATTGATAACTGTTGGCCCGAGCCATCATCAAATTAAGATCACGATAAGTCTAAATCTAGATTCTGTGCTGTGCCGGAGAGATTCTGCCGTGACGCTCAATTCATCAATCAAGAAAACTATACTTCAAATATCGGGCACACTAAAATGATCCATCTCTTTTGCTGAGATGGAGGCCACAGTGCCAGTAATCATGACCACCTTCATTTTATTCATATCATCATCTGCGCAAAGTGCTTCTGAAAAAATTTATCAATCCGCAGGAGAAGCGTTTCGATTTGAAATTCTCACTCAACAAAAAGATGTGGTGTGGGGCTTTGATTTTATAAACGAGGACCAACTGATTTTTACAGAGCGTGGCGGAGCACTAAGAAGCTTGAATTTAAAATCAAAGACAGTGTCTAACATCGATGGGGTTCCAATCGTGTATGCCTCAGGACAAGGGGGCCTATTAGATGTTCGAGTTCATCCAAAAGAGAAATCAAAAATTTATTTCTCTTTTTCAGAGCCAACAAAAGATGGGGCCACGACCGCATTAGCATTTGCGATTCTTCAAGGCGCAAGCCTTACAAACTTCAAAAAAATATTTTCAGCCCATCAGCCCAACTTGAATACTATTCATTTCGGCTCAAGAATAGAATTTGATGGCAAAGGTCATCTTTGGCTCTCTATTGGTGATCGTGATCAAAGAGATCGGGCGCAGAGTTTAAATTTTCATAATGGAAAAATCATTCGACTGAACGAGGATGGAAGTATTCCTGCCGACAATCCTTTCTCAAAGGACAAAACAGTCAAACCTGAAGTGTGGAGTTATGGTCACAGAAATCCTCAGGGTTTGGTTCGAAACACAAAGACAGGTGAGCTTTGGGAAACAGAAATGGGCCCAAGGGGAGGAGATGAGCTCAACCTTATTCGCGCAGGCCTAAATTACGGCTGGCCGGTGATCACTTATGGACGAGAGTATTATGGTCCGAAAATCGGCCTTGGAACTTCGAAAGAGGGAATGGAGCAACCAATTGCATATTGGGTTCCCTCGATTTCACCATCGGCTTTGACCATCTACACGGGACATCGTTTTCCAAAGTGGGTGGACAATATTTTTATTGGAACGCTCAGTGGACAACATTTGCGCCGGTTAAGGCTTGAAAACTCTCGTGTGGTTGAGCAAGAAGCGCTATTAAATGATCTTCAACTTCGAATCAGAAATGTGCGAACGGGTCTGGATGGATATTTGTATTTTTCAACGGACGACGGAAAAATCGCGCGTCTGGTTCCTGCGCAAACAGTGAATAAACAATGAACAAGGAGAAATAAAAATGGAAAAAAATAAAATGATTTCAAGAGTAGAGAACGATCGAATCTTGATTTTAGAGCGCATTTTTGATGCTCCTCGGAGCGAGGTCTTTAAGATGTTTAAAGATCCAGGTCATCTTAAATATTGGTGGGGTCCCAGGGGCTGGGAGCTTCCAGTTTGTAAGGTTGATTTCAAGCCGGGTGGTGTATGGCATTACTGCATGAAGTGTGTCGATAAGAATCAAGGTAAATATTATGGCACAGACGCTTGGGGCAAGGCGGTTTATAAGCAAATCGTTGAGCCAGAAAAAATTGTCTATACTGATTTCTTCTCGGATGCGGATGGAAATATCAACAAAGACTTGCCTTCAACTGAAGTCACAACGGATTTCCAAGATCTGAAAGGCAAGACAAAGCTCATCAGTCGCAGTGAGTATGTCTCGGCCCAAGATTTAAAAACTGTTATGAACATGGGCATGATGGAAGGAATCACACAAACTTGGGATAGATTAGAAGAGCATTTAAACAGCCTGACAAAAGGCCGCTCTTTCCAGAAGGCCTTATAGACTGGGTTATCCATTGTGTTGTTAAATCGCGTGCTAATGCAAGAGCTGATGGGCGACTGTATTGATGGAATCATCAATTTCTTGGCGAGTGGCATCTCGGGCATCTATGGCTTCAATTTCAAAAATCAAATCTTGCCCGGCGAGAGGATGATTGCCATCAAGCCTGACCAAGTCTGGATAAAGCTCAAGAACTCGGTAACCACGCTGCACGCCACTTTTGCTCACGATGTTGATCAATTCACCAGTTCTGACGGTGTTAGGAAGTTTTTTTCGCGGAAACAAAATGATTTTTTGGGGATCATAAAGACCATAGGCTTCTTCAGCTAAAAGAGAAATCGTTCGTCGCTCGCCTTTTTTTAAATTCTGAAGATTTTTGTTCAATCCAGAGAGTACTCCGCTTGGGTACATTTCACTGACGGTCAGAACTCCGCGATTGTATGTTGTGCTGATGAGCTGACCGGCTTTGTTTTTAACAGTGCAGTTAAAAGAAATAACTTGAGCATGCATACAATTCCGATCTTTAGAAAATAAAAACCGACCCTTTCGGATCGGTTTTAAAAAAACATTTCTGAAAGTAGCGCTTAGTAGCGGCTTCTACGATTGTTATCGCGGGGAGCCTGAGGTTTTGCCTCGCTCACGTTGATCGCGCGTCCATCCATTTGAGATCCGTTCAGCTTGTTAATAGAAGCTGTTGCCTCAGAACCTGAAGACATCTCAACGAAAGCGAATCCCTTGCTGCGACCTGAATCGCGGTCAATGATGACTTTTGCTGATTCAACAGTGCCACACTCTGAGAATGCATCCATCAGTGTTTGATCTGTTGCAGAATAGGGAAGATTACCGACATATAGTTTTTTACTCATATTACCTCCTAAGGCTTTGAGCGCTGACTTTTAGAGGAATATGAACACTATGAACATGAACCTTAAGCTAGCAATTAAACTTCGACCACTATAGCACGTTTATCAAAGATCACCTACAAATGTCTTCTGATGGGCTCGTCTAGGTCGAGATCGAAGGTGTTTAACTGATATAATTCAATGACATACATATTGTTGTTATTTTGAAAAAGAATAAAAAATAACAGAAAAACTGGACCCAATTTTGCAATGATCAGGTGCGGAGGTACCCTGTATGCATGGAATTTTACGCACCATTTTTTTTATTTTTCTGTCACAGAACACGAATGCTCATGTGCCTGCGCTGTTAATCCCATTAGAGATACCGCAGGTTGCATCTCACTTTCTGAGCCAGTCTGAGATTTCGCGGGCTGTGTATTCAGAGCTGACACAATCGCAGGACATTTTTGTCGTTCAGTTTGAAGTCAAGCCGGGTCAAACCACCTTGGTCCAAGTTCTGACTCCTGTTTGTCCCAAGCTCCCTCAGTATGAAGCATTTCAACCCACAGCCTTCATCATTAAGGGTGACTTGCCGTGGAAACAGCAGGGCGAGTCCAATGCGAAATTCATCGAAAGACTGCTGAAGAGTGCCGTGGCCGTGGCCCAATCGAATTATCCAATGGGAAAGCGTCCGCAGTTTCATGAGGAATTCGCCAAGATCGACTATTGGGTTGGGGGAGAGTGGCGAGGCAATCTTGAGCCAGGGCTTTACACAACCCTTGTCTATAGTTCTGATGCGAACAAAGGAGTTTTTGTGTTGGGATTAAATGAAAAAGAGGCCTGGACCGCCGACCTTTATGCCTATGTTGAAAGACTGCTCCCAACAATAAAAAACGGCCTCTGCAATCCAAGTGGTTTTACGGGTAGGCTTTTATTTTCGAAAAATGAGTAGGTTTGGGAAGAAAGATTTGGTGGAGGCGATATGATTACTTTGTCTCTGCCCTTGTTTTCAAGGCCTGATTCATGAGTTCAAACCCAGCTTTTGTATCGCCAAGCATACCTTTTAACAAGGGGACCAATAGTCCTGTAAACTTCTCTCCGTGAACAAGCCGTGTCCGATTAGGGCTTACAGCCTCTAAACGAAAAAAGTGTTCACCGTCAAATAAACCTGGGATCAAAAGATGTCCCTTCCAGGAAAACTCTTTTGTTGCATCTAACTTTAAAACGCGTGGACTAAACTTCATGCCACGATTCTGATGAGGGGGTTTAATATGAACTCTTAGCTTTTCACCCACAACCAAGTTCCCGCTGATTGATTTTATAAATGGATTCCATTCTGGATGCTTAGAAAAATCAGTGAGTTCTCGCCATACAACCGCAGGAGAACTATCAATTAGAATCTGAGTTTTTAATTCTACCAAAGATAATCCTCCATTTTTTGATGGTTACAGAGATTGGTGGACCTAGCCACTGGATAAACGAACACCACAATTATCACGATTTTATTGAACTTTCTCCGAGAACACAATCGCGAATTTACGAAAAATGTGCTCCTCTCTACGAAAAAGGTCTCTCAATTCGCGATATAGAAGCGACCACAGGAATACCAAAATCTACTGTGCGGGAAGCTCTTACAAAAAGCGGAATGTCATTGAGAAATCCGCTCAATGGAAATGCTCGCCACATAGATCGACTACATACTAAGCGCGGTGGGCATACACCATACGGCTATGCTTATCTTGATGGGCAACTTCTCATTGATCCGAAAGAACAAATCATTGTCAGAAAAATTTTAAAGCTTCACCAATCAGGTATGTCAGGCAATGCCATTGCTACCGAATTGAATAACCAAAAGATTCCAAGTCGCACTGGCAAAACGTGGCGTCCCTGCGTGGTCAGAAGAATCATCAAAGCTAACCAAACAATGAAAACGAAAAAGTAGGAGGATCAAGTGAATAGTCTTATCAAAATCGCAGTCGTATTGGCCTTTGCCGCTGTAGCCAGTGGCAATCTACCCAAGATCATCAACCAAGTCCGCAAGGCTCAATTTCAGCTCATTATGGAATCGAAGGCATCCCTTTGGCCCAAAGCAATGCGTATGCCTAGCCGGTAGCAAAGTACCTCCTCTATATCCAGAAGTACAGCCCGCCTTGGGCATACGGTTTTTTTGGATGAAAATAAAAAAGATTAGGGCTTAATGCCGTTTAATAGAATATCTAAAATTTGATCGAGTTCTTCTTGATCATTCCATTTTGGCGATGAGCCCATGACATGTTTCGCTAGCACATATGCTATAATGATCGAAAACAAAGTGCGAGCGACGGTGACTGATTTTAAATTTTTTCGAATTTGTCCTGATTTTTGCAAAGCCTCAACGGCTGCAATGGCCTCAGACCAGACTTCTTTCTCCCATAAACCAATGACCGTCTCTCTCAGCTCCGAGTTTTTCAAAACTTCAATAAGCATGAAGCGAATTTTGCCCTTATTTTCTCTGGCCACCTCCAATCGATCTTGAAATATTTTTGTACACACTCCTTCAATTCCAAGTTCAGTGCTTTTGAAAAGAGACTTCATCTTGCTGATCTGTAAAGGGAAAACAGTTTTTAGTAGCAGCGGAAACATCACCCTTTTTAGTAAATCATCTTTAGATGGAAAATAACGAAAAAGAGTTCGTTCTGTGACGCCAGCCTTTTTGGCAATCTCTGCCGTTGGCGTATCAGAAGCACCTTTTTCAGAAAACAGAATTTCAGCCGCCGCTATGATTGATTTCTCTTTTTCAGACAAGGCTTGATCATAACGAGTCGCCTCTTCAGCCAATGTCTCAAAATTGATTTCCCCTTGTTTTCGCATAGTTAGCTCCAATTATTCTGCTCTAAATGACTAGAAATCTATTTCCCGCCCGCTGAAGTATAGTATTCACTATACTTTTCAGGGAGCTGACTGTATAGTAATCACTATACCTGCAAAGTGATCACAAAACAAGGTGAGGTTATAATGTTTGATCTAATTAAAGTCGCCATACGAAACGTGGGACGCAACACACGAAGAGCCCTGATTACTATAATTACCGTATTTATTGGCGTCTTTGTTGTGGTTGGGATTCGCGGTCTTTTAGATGGACTTCAAAATGAAATCAAAAGCGGGCTCACCCGAAAAATGCATGGGGATATTCAAATTCATCGTTTAGGTTACGAGGATGCCCTTGAAGCCAATCCCTATAAAATACTCATTCCCTACACAGTTGAAACAACAGATCTCCTAAAAGATACCGACGGCGTAGTTGAGGTTACTCCTAGATTGAAGGTGATGGCCCTTTTGAATCACCAAAAAAGTCAGTCCACCACGCCTGTCATCATCAATAGTTTTTCTTCACAAACAGAGTTTCAAGTGGTTCCCCGCTTTAAAGACTCTCTATTAAAAGGAAAGATGATTGATTCAAGCCTTGAGAAAGAGGCCTTGTCCGTTGCCGATGATGACCTGAGTGAGGCAACAGGTCTGGACGAAAAGACCACCGAAACAAAAAATCATCCCAAAGCAGTGGGCAATCATCAGTTAATGGTCACACCAAGCCTGATGAGAGGCCTCAATGCCGAGATCGGTGACGAGGTCGTTATTCTACTTCAAGATAAAGATAATATGCAGCAAGCGCTTGTGGCAACATTGGTTGGCGTCGTCGATTTTGCGATGCCAGGTGCCCAAGCCAGAATGGCATGGATGGATTTTAACACTCTCCAAAGAACTGCTGGAATTCAAGGGCAAGCCTCGGAAATCGCCATTCGTATCAAAGAAAATGCCGACTCTGAAATCGTAAGAGCAAAATTGAAAGAAAAGCTAGACCCCAACTTAACGGTTCAAACCTGGATCGAGCTTGCAGGAATTCTGCGAGACTCACTCAACCTGCAAAATGTAATTTTTAATCTTGTCATGTTCATTGTGTTTTCAATCGTTATTTCAGCAATTGTTAACACGTCCCTGATGACCGTAATGGAACGCACGCGCGAAATTGGGACTTTGATGGCCTTAGGATATCGTCGATTTCATATTACTCTTCAATTTTTGATCGAGTCCGCCGTTATTGGCCTTATTGGTGGCATGACCGGAATGATCCTAGCCGTTTCAATTTTGCTATTTCTGAATAAGCACGGCCTGACGTTTGCCCTTCCGGGTCAAACTATCACAACCGTTTTATATCCAACGATCACGATTGCGTTTCTATTAAAGGTGTTTTTCCTAGCTCTGTTTTCTGCCTTAGGCGCAAGTTTTGTACCTGCATATCGGGCCAGTAAAATGAAACCCGTGCAGGCGCTGACTAGTAACTAAAGTGTTGATTGAAACTTGAGTGCGTTAATTGCACTAGGAGGACCAAATGATAAAGATAATCTTGGCACTAACATTCGGGGCAAGTCTAACTTTTGCGACTCATCCAGCAAAGGCTGAATCTGCGACTGAAATCATTGCTAAAGTCGAAAAAAATTTGGCCCCGCCAAATTTCAAGTCTCTTTATCAATTTACAAACTACCGTTTGGACGGAACCGTTGCTCAGTACGATGTCCGCTTCAGCGTCAAAGATGTAAACCATAGTCATGGCTACTTCTTGAAACCAGAAAGAGAGAAGGGCCGCGAAACTTTACGACTGAAAGATACAATTTGGACTTATATGCCAAGCGTAGCAAGGGCAGTTCGTGTCGCTGATCGAGAGAGCTTTGCCGGTGGTGACTTTTCAAATGCTGATGTTATGCGAGTAGATTGGTTAGCGCAGTACGATACCTCGATGGCAAAAGAAACTAAAAATCAGTTTATTATCGATCTTGTAGCTAAGAACAGCGAGGCCGCGTATGCAAAAATGCGTATATGGATCGACAAAACAACAACACAACCCGTACAGCAGTATTTTTACGACTCAAAAGGAACTCTCTTAAAAGTTTGCAAGTACGGATCTGTTAAGACTTTCGGCAGCATTACAAGACCCGCCAAATTGGTCATGGAAAATGTGATTACTAAACTAAAATCAGAAATGCAAATCATCGAACTTCACCTTGAAAATAAAATTCCAGATGGTCGATTTGTCGTTGATAATCTAGGTAAAGAAATATGAAAAATTATTTTCGTCCCATGACTTTCTTTTTGAGCGGCCTTATTTTTCTAAGTGGACTCACTACCCTAGGGGCAGATAATTCGGATGTGGATCTCGAAGAGGCCGCCGGATTGGGCGATGACGCTCAAATGTCCAAGGCTACTCCCGTTTCTGCCGAGACTGCAACTTCCTATTCTCAAAGCTCTTGGTTTAATAGTGGCAGAACAAGGACATATTTGCTTATTGATGGCACTCAAACTTCTGGGGGCACCAACGATCAAATCTACTTTCCAAATGGCCAACTAAATTTTTTCGGTGATTTCAAAATTCTGAACGAAAGCTTTCTGATTATCGATGCTGCTTGGACTTATGATGATAAGGAGAAAGAAAGCTCTCTTTTTCTCAATCAAGTCGGCTTTCGCTCCCGGCTGAGTGAAAGCGTGCAGTATTTTATTGGAAAAGAACGCAATCGGAGATCTCCTGGACTAATGGTATCTCCCAGTGATTTCATATATTCAAATACGAATTTACCGGGTCAACGGGAAGATCGAAAGGGTGTCTGGCTCGGTCGCCTTTCGTATCAAAAAATCAACGGAAGTATCGATTTCTTAATACTGCCCGTACAAAGTGAAACCTTAGAAGGCTTGCCCGATTCCAAGCAAAACAGCAATGAGGGTGCCATCAGAGGACTTTATCAATTCTCCGGAATTGATGTCAGTCTTATCGTCGGGCGATACTTCGGCACAAATCGAGCAGGCACATCAGTACAAACTCTTTTACTAAATAAGTATAAGATGTATGTCGAGCTTGGCACCCAAGAAGAAGCTACGCGATATAACAATACAAAAAAAGACTACCCGGTTCAGAGTTTGGCAGGTTTCGGTTATGAAGGAAGCGAAGACTTCTCTGCACGACTTGAATATTTCGAAAATGGTCAGGGGCTCAATTCTGACGAGTTTAATCAAATGATGCAGCTGAGATCGTTGTTTCCGTCTCAATTCGCCGGAAACACGAATTTACAGTCACCATTTATTAGACAAAAATATTTGATCACGAGCGTGACATTCCCTGAAATAAAAAAAAAATACAACTTCACAATATCGGGTATTAAAAGCCTAGAAGATGACTCGCTTTTAGGTATTACCCGTCTAGAGTATCTTGCTACGGATAACCTTTTGGTGGGCCTTAGTTTCACCAAAATCCAAGGCGGAACAGGATCACAGTATCAGTATCGCAACTTCGACACTCAAGCGACGGCGGATTTAAAGTATTCATTTTAATTGGAGGGCCTATGATTGAACTTAAGAATGTGTCCAAAAATTACGAAACCGGAAAGACCTTTGTTGAGGCCCTCAAGGGAGTCAGCTTCACATTCAAGAAATCTGATTTTGTTTTGATTCGTGGTCCCTCGGGATCAGGTAAATCAACGCTATTGAATATTGTGGGTCTACTTGATAATCCCACTGATGGCGAAGTGTACCTTAACGGTCAAAAAGTTAGTTATGCTGATTTTGATGAACTGGCTACCCTGCGATCAAGAACTATTTCGTTCATCTTTCAATCTTTCAATTTAAATCCAGTTTTGACCGTTGAAGAAAATGTAATGGTACCCCTCATGATTCGGAAAGATATTTCGCACGAGGAAAAAAAACGTCGGGTAAATGATTGGATATTGAAGACTGGGTTGTACGAACATCGCCACCACCGACCCGATGAGCTTTCTGGGGGGCAAAGGCAGCGTGTGGCTATCGCTCGAGCCATGGTCACAGAACCCGAAATTGTCATTGCTGACGAGCCGACTGCGAACTTAGACTCAAAAACCGCGCGTTCGATTTTGGAATTCATGCGACAACTCAACGAAGAGAAAAAAGTCACCTTCTTGTTTGCCACTCATGACCCTGTGCTAGACGAGTATGCAAAAACAAGAGTCCAAATCAAGGATGGTATTTTGAGTGTGGTTACAACATGACGAAAATGTTTTTCATGTGTCTAATCGTTTTGGTTACACTTTCTGGACAAGCAAAAGCTGTTCAGTTCGAGGGATTTGAGTTTCCCCAAGAAATCCAAGTAGAAAATGAACGATTGGCTCTAAATGGCCTGGCCCTCCGAAAGGTTACTTTTTTAGGAATTCGTGTCCTGGTCGCAGGACTTTATTTGCCTCGGCCTATTTCTGAACCAATAGCAGTTGAAAAGATGGCAGGACGAAAACAACTTCGTCTTCATTTTTTAAAAAACGTCTCAGCTAAAACCATCGCGACTACTTGGACCGAGGAATTGATGAAAAATTGTGTAACTTCTTGCCCTGAAATTAAAGAGAAGGCTGCGGGACTTGAAAGACTTATTTCTGATGTCAAAAAGAATGACCTTTTGGCAATTACTTTTGAAAAGGATCGGCTGTTTTTTCAACTTAATAGTCAAAAGGGAGGTCCGATTGATGGACCGGAGTTCGCTTTGGCATTTTTACGAATTTGGATCGGTGATCACCCGATCAACGAAGACTTCAAAAAGGATTTACTAAAACAATTCAACTTATTGTGAACGGGGCTCTTGAGTGCCCCCAGAAAGAATATTGTGAAAAAATTAAATCATCAAAGACCACCATGGATTTATGTGTTGGCTGCATTTTTAATATTGTTCGGCCTTTTAACAATTAAAGAGGGTGGTTCAGTTTTGTTTTTTGACTCTACCGCAAAAGCTGAGGCTGGCAATTATGTGCCCTTTGTGTTGTGGTTTAACTTCCTCGCGGGTTTTTTCTATATCGCCGCAAGTATAGGCGTTTTTATAAGTGCAATTTGGACCAGACGCTTGTCCCTTATTATAGCAGGATCTTCCGCAGTAATTTTAGCGGCACTCTTAGTCCACATATTAACTGGTGGACTTTACGAGACCAGAACATTAATTGCGATGACGTTAAGGGTCACCATTTGGACGTTTGCATCCTTCCTATTAACAAAAATAAGCATTTACAACAAAGGAGTCATACGTGAGCACGAGAGGTTCAATTAAAGACATGGTCCCATACAAAAAAGAGGGCAAATCAGTCAATGTACTCTTTGCAGAAGGCTTCAAGGCCGTGGGCATTGGTTTATTAGCAAAACAAAAACTTGAAAAACACAGCACCGCGACACCGGCATTTCTGTTGGTCTTGGCGGGAAGTGTTGAGTTCCAGATTGATGGAACGAAGTACATATTAAACAGCCAGGACTTTGTTAAGATCCCACCAAGTCAAGAGCACGAAATTACTGCATTAGAAAACTCAAAAATGATATTAATAAAATAAGGAGACGGATATGTACGGAAAGAAAAATATAGTTATTGGATTGTTCATTATGGCCGGTTTTATGCTTTATGGATTTTTACTTATTTATTGGCGAGACTTCGCAGCTGATGCTGCAGAGTGGGCCGCAGCATATGGCAATGGGAAACATTTCGAGGCCAGACTTGCGCATGTACACGGTAACCTTTTTGCTTTTTTAAATATACTGATTGGGTATCTTCTTTTCAAATTAGACATAGGTGATCAACAAAAGAAAATCGTGTCGTGGCTGGGTGTTATTGGCATTTTAATGCCTGTGGGGATTTTGATGGAACTTATTCTTAACGCATCACCGGTTTTTGTCTTGGTCGGGGCAGTCAGCATGACAGCGAGTGTGTTTTTGCTGGGCGTATTTGTGGCGAAATCGAAAAAAGTGATTTTATAAAAATATTAAAGGGAGAAGGGTCATGAAAGCATTTTTAATTTTAACTGCTTAAGCTTTGTGTTCAGCGGCCAGAGCTATGCAGCAGAAAACAGTCACCATAGCCATGGAGGTAGTTCCAATACATCAGATGTGAAGCCAGATAAAAAATTTATTGCAGATGAAGCATTAAAAGAAAGAATGAGTTCTATCTTAAGCGCGATGCAAATATTTAATAAACCTGGGTCCGCCTCCGAAAAAAAGAAAGCAGTGATCCCAACTGGCGGTCGTGTCGAATCCGTCGTGCAGGATATTTTTAAAAGCTGCAAGCTTGCTCCAGATGCAGATGCTGCAATCCATCCTATTTTGGGCGAAATCCTTGAGGGGGCCCATCTATTGAAAAAAGGTGACGAGAAAAATGGGCATGAAAGAATACATAAGGCTCTATTGAAATACGGAGATAATTTTGAGCATTCGGGCTGGAACCACAATCGCTCTGAATAATTGCTTAACAGAGACGAAGTATGAAGAAGTGGCAAAACCTCATTGTAAAAATGCCTATTGAGGGTGTTCGACTCTCTCCACCATCTTACCAACTCAATGGATAGGCGAACACCTGCTTAAAAATTTTGGTTCAGTGATTCTGTAGATTTACGAGCCACCTCTGGACGCTGGTTCGCTTGAAATAAATGGTGGAGGAGGAAACTCAAAATTAACCACCTGAAAACACTGGGTATTTTGAGTTTAGGTTCTCACTTGCTCCTCACGCAAGATAAATACAAGGTTTTTCGGAATTAATATAAGACTTTTGTCGGGAAACTTTCTGGAATTGAACCCAATTCCTAAATGTCTGCATCTCCACGCACTACACGCTTACACTCTGCTTTTAATTCACAAAAATCGGCGGTGATTTGCTCCCGTGTCAGGTTCAGGTATTCCCGCATGGTTTTCTCAATGCCATTTTTTAAAAGATACTTTTCGTATCGTGGCAACTGACGGACAAAGTCCTCTAAAATTTTAATCTGCTGTGTTTTCGTCATTTTTTAATTCCTCCATAAAAAATAATTTTCTTAAAATGGCGTTCTGTCGTTCGGGTTCATGCTTGAGATAGAAGGCTTGAAGTTTTGCTTTTGAAGTTTCGACTTCTTCAAGCAAGAAATCCATCGCTACCTCTTTTTTCAGTTTCAACTCCATGCGGTAGATTTGCTCATCAGTGTATTGCTTCGGATAAAAAGACTCTTTTTTATTGTCCCTTATTTCTTGGGACTTGTCGTAAAAGGTCAGTTCAAAAACTGAATTAAAAATTTTGTACTGCTTGTTCTTACCGTTCAGTTTCCGACGGATCGGGACTTCTTCGGTTCCCTTGCTAAAGTTTTGAAACGGCAGTTTTTTGAATGGCAAAAGTCCCGTGTATTTGTAATCGACACGGATGTGTAGAGTCGTAATTTTGAACTCTGCTCCATACTCATTCAAAAAGTTGATAAGTTCTTTCACGGGACCAAATGCACCTTCTTGCGACCAATAAAAACCTTTTAACTGCCCATAGATTTCTGACGGGTCGTTCTTCCAATACAAACCCATCTTTTTTGATGAGAAAAAACGGGCAAACTTAAAATGCTCTTGCTGTTCTTTTTGTAAAAAAATCTTTCCGATTCTATCCCAGACCTTGTCCTCAAAATCTTGATGGGCTTGGATAAATGTCTTTCGTTGGCGTTTTATCATTATCGCCAGCCAGTCAATTTTAGGCGGTGATACGATTTCAAAATCTTTACGGCTCATAGTAGAACCTCACTTTGCCGCCGACATAACTTGAGGTCTTGATGTAGCCGTATCCCATCGGTTGCTTGATGTGATGACTTTTAAAGGCAAGTTCAGGCGTAAAAATCGTTTCGGCAAACGCCACAGACTCCGTGTATCTCACGGCAATTTTTATCGGGATAAGATTGACCTCGATGTTTCTTAAAGAGGCGACCGTTCCCGATTGGCTCGCCAAGATGACCCAGATGTTTTGACTTCTGCCGACTCTCACCCAAGATTTAATTACGCTGGTTATTTCTTTATCGTCATTTGCCTCTTGAACTTCATCAAAAACAAAAACGATATGTTTTTTGTTTCTAAATCCTATTTCTTCCCATTGAAGTCGCTCCTCCTCGGTGTCTTTTAATATCTGTTTAAAATGCTCTAGGTCTTTCGGGTTATGATAAGAGTAAGCATTTTCAAAATCGGATTTTTTGGATGTGATGATATGAATTTTAGCACCCATCTTTTTCAACTGCTTGATAGGTCCGTTTTTTAAAAAATGTGTTTTCCCTGTTCCCGACGGGGCAAAAATGAATGCACTTCTGTTTTCATCAAAAGAATGTTTTTTGATACCATCAAAACCAATAAGGACATCGGTTCTTTCTTTTGGTTCTTTGGTGACGGGGCTTTTAAAATCGGCTTTTCTTGCAATGACTTTGAATTGATTGACCCGTTCAAAATCAACAATCTCAACGCCGAATAATTCCTCGATGGCTTGCTGTTTTTTGTAAAAATCCAGCGTGGAAAATCCATAATTGAACTTTTTAAAAGTTAATTCTTTTTTTCTATTTTTAAAATCTATCTCTTGAGGCGTTTGATTAACTCCGTCAGTGTTGAACCGCTTATAGCCCATTCCTAACTGAAAAAGAGCGTCTTTGATTTTTCGATTTTTCTTATTCGAAGTGTATAGCCATAGGGCAAGGGCTAGAAAAACTAGCCCCGCAATTACAGCCATCACTATTGAAAGTAATGTGTCCACAAATCACCATTACTTTCTAGGAGACAAAATTCTGATAATTGTTTCGCCCGCAATCACTTCGCCTTTTTCACCCTTGAAGGCGTAGGGTCTGACCTCGGCTTCAACTTCCCCTAAAGGCAATTCAACAAGTGATTTAATCTTTTTCAAAACTTGTTGTGCGTGGATGCTTCCATCCACTTTTTTGACCTCTTCATTTTCAATATAGTTCGCACTATATTTTCCGTCTTGGTCTTTAACGGTTGTTCTCGCCACGATGGCAATTCTTAAAATACGCATATTTACTCCTTTGTTAATTGTTTGGTGGTGCGTCCCACTGATGAGTAAATAGGTACGGATTTTTCTAAAATTGATTTTTTGCGATTATTTTTTAGATTCTTTTATTTTCTTCCCTTCTCCCTCTATAAATCTTCGCTAATAGTAATAGCGAAGATACCCCCTCGTTTATTTCCCGAATTGCTTGGGGCAATTCGGGAAACCGCCAATGATATTCTTAAAACAAATCAAATGCTTATCATCTTTTTAGTTTTCCTAACTGATGGACTTCATACTAACAAAAATAAGAACTTTAATTTTTGCTCCCTCATTTTTTAACCCCTTTAACTGATTAAGCCCCTTTTGTTCTTCAGTGAATGGATATTCCTTACTGCTCAAATCATTCCAACCGTTCCGATTGGCATTGGATTTAGCCCAGTCATTTAAATTTTGTTTTTTATTTCATCACGGCGGGGCTTGGTTTTGCTGGGTTGTTGCCTCTATTTCCTGCGAAAGGCAACGAACCACAAACTGATAAAAACTTTTTAGAAAGGGGTTTTTATGAAAAAAGTGAAAGAGCAGAAAAAATTAGAAGTTCAGACCGAGTTTGTTTTTATGAAACCACTCAAGGTATCTAAAACAAAAAATGGCAACTTGCTTGTGTATGTTAATCATACGACTGGCATTAGTCTTCATCCGAACTTTGTCAAAGCCGTGATGGACTCACGCAAGAAAGCCTCCTAACGGGGGCTTCTTTTTTAAAGGAGGTTATTTTATGAATTGGGAATTTATCATTCAAAAAGTATCAGATACATCTTGGCACATCGCCATTATGGTCTCGGTTATCTCACTTTTAAAATTGGGTATTACTCAATGGTTTTTAGTGAAACTTGCCGAAGTCAAAACTAGTAAAATTATTGTTCGCAACAATGAGAAGACAGCGTCCTATCACAAGCCCGAAGAGGGCGAGAAGGTCATCCAGATCTTCAAAAATGCGGATGACATTGACACCGACTTTTTTGACAAGTCCTCCTAACGGAGGACTCTTTTATGCTATCTTTTCTTTACGGGGATAAAAATTTCTTCCTCGCTATTTGGATCATTGTTTCTGTATTTGGCACCCAAGATTTCAAAATGAGGTCTGTCGTCCAGTTGATACTCAGACTGCGGCAACCAAGTCTTAAAAATGTAGTCAAAAATTCGAAGGTCTGTACTTGAACCCTTATAGGAAAAAATCGCATAGAGACCACCTGGCAAAATGAATGTCTCCATCCCGCTTGGTACTTTGTCAAAGTTTGTAACTTCAGCAGTCGCCCATTTTTCAAAAAATGTTGTTGGGTCAAAATTCAAAAAGTATTCTGCATTATAGATAGACATGGAAATCAAATCGTTAGAAACAGTGTTTTCTATTTCTTTTCGCCTTGGAGAAAATACTTTCCAAAGAGGCCCGACCTCGTATCGAGCAACGCTGATGGAATGACGGTTTCCAACTAACTTTTTTTCTTTAATAATTTCAATCTTTGGCTCTATATTCATTTTGTTCCCTCTTAACATTTTACCTAAATCGCTTCACATATCTACTTCTGCACCGAGGGCAGTAATAAGTGACGCCACATACGGAAATGAGAATTTTGAACCCTTAATTTTTGTCGTGCGAATATCGAAAACATAGTCTTTGCTTGACCGAAAATCAGAGCCAGTCAAATTGGCTCCATTTAGATTTGCACCTGCAAAATTTGAATGAGAAAAGTCTGATTTACTTAAATCGCATCCAGTAAAATCAACTTCCACGAGACTGCACTCAATGAAAACACTATTATCCAGTCTAAGATTTTGAAACACAGAATAGTTTAACTTACACGACTCAAATCGTGGACGGCTAAAATTCTTAAGTACGCACCAATTAATTCCAATCAAGTTTGAATTCTTAAAAACACAATTACGAATCGAGCCAGATGTAGGTTCTATGTTCGCCAAGTTGCATTGAAGAAAAGTGCAATCAACAAACAGACAGTTTTTTAATGAAAACTCTGAAAAATCGATGGAGTGAAAATCGCAGTCTTCGTAAGATTCTCCGTCTTTTAAAATAAAGTTTTGCTGTTCAAACTTTTCATTACTTGGCATAAAACTCCTCAAAATATCTCGATAGAAACATCAATGCTAACCCACGTCTTCTTTTTTCGGATTGAACGGAATGATTTTCGCCTCAATGTCATCATCGAGAACATCAGTAATATTCTTAATCGCTCGTTCCCTATCTAAGTCTCGCACATATCTCGCCATCGTTCGGTAGTCAGCGTGTCCGACGGTTTCCTGCAACGCCTGAGATGAAATGCCTTTCAGTAGCATATGCGTAATGTGTGAAGCCCTGATAGAATGAAAAGAAGTCTCCGTAATTTTAAGTTCTTTCTGAAATCCTCTTAAGACTATTGCGATTTTCCCATCTCGCCACATTGGTAAATGAGGCAACACATAGGACGAGTCTGCTTGAATTTTTAAATTCATAAGATGGCGTCTCAATGATTTGTTAATCGGAATACTTCGGGCGTGTTTGTTCTTCGGCGTCTTTTCTTTTTTTGATTGAAAGCAGTAGGACCTTCTCAATCGAATGATTTTAAAGTCTGCATCAATGTCTTCCCACTTCCACGCCCACAATTCCCCCGAACGCATTCCCGTATGATAGGCACAGTAAAAAATCGAGTGCCATTCGGAGTTAGTTGCCGCTGTATGAGTAAGAAGTTTTGAAACTTCATCCATGCTCATTTTAGGAATGTCATCCACCTGTTCACGATTGTCGGCACCCCACGGATGAATTCCTTTGCATGGGTTGTGGGTGAGTGGAGTTATTTGCTTGTTGTAGTGATATTCAAAAACTGCACGAATGTGTTTCAAAATACTTTTCACCGTTGATTTAGGATAGCCTCTTAATTTTTCTGCCAAGTCATTTCGGATAAATTCTTGCTTGAAATCCGACAGCCGCATTGAGTCCCAAGTCTCGGTGTGCTTCTCAACGGTCACTTTTTGATTGGAAAAAGTCTTGTCGCCTATTTTTTCTTTAAGAGTTTGGTCTTGGCTTACTTGCTTGTAGCGTTCTTCAAAATATTTTTCTTTTGCTTCTTTCCAAGTGTAGTCGCCATTCAGGTGTTCTTGCTCTTTCAGTTCCAACTCGTGGACAAACTGATTTCTGATTTTTCGGGCTTCAGTCAAAAAGCGTACATTGCGTTTTGCTTTTGTGTGTTGAACACCTGCACCCTTCGGGTCCTTCTTGATTCTTTTCCTGACTTTGACATCGTAGAGATTTGAACCAACTTGATAGATGCCATTTTCAACAAGGCTCGGATCTTTTTTGTTTCTTGGCTTTTTATCCGTTTTTTCTTCGCTCATTTTTTGGGTCCCCTCAATCGTACGTCTACGATTTGTCGGACGAATTTGAGGTCCTCAGGAGTCAAGTTTCCAAGCACCTTACCAAGGTAGTGAAGGTCGTTGTCGTCTTCTTTGAAGTCTCGAACGAGTTCATAAAAATACTTTCTTGAAATGCCCCCATAGACCCTTAATAACTTGTCTAAAGTGTCGTTGTTTTTAGGAAGGTCAGTCCGTCCGTTCTCAATGAAGGAAACCATCGTGTCCGATAGTCCTGTTCTTTGAGACACTTCCTTTAAAGTCAGTTTATGTTTTTGGCGGAGAGTTTTTAACACTTGCCCCTCTTTGGTAAGAAGAGGCTCTTTTGTTCTTTGGCTCATAAGGAATACATAGCAAAATGCCGTTAAATTTACTACAAATTTAATAAGTAATTAGTTGGTCCTCAAGTCGGTCTATCATTTGGTCCTCACGGGGTTTAAAAATAAGCCTCTTGCAAGTTGCTGATTTATGGTCTAAATTACTAATAAATATAAGGAATTTCTTATTTTTAAAGGGAAACCCTTATATTTGTCTTATTCTTCTATTCAAATATAAGGGATACTAAGATTGGTGGAGGCGGGGGGAATTGAACCCCCGTCCGCAAGCGATCCGCGATAAGGCACTACATTCTTAGTTCGTGTTTTAGTTTGAGCCGCCAGCTTCCACGAACAAAATCAGGCGACTCACTCCCCCAGCTTTATTTAAGCCATCCTGCTGGAGAAAACCCAGATGGCCGAGGTTTCTAAATGACGATCAATCTAAGAACGAAACCAAATCTCAGGTGATCGTGCAGTCAATTAAGCTGCAAGTGCGTAATCGTTGCCAATTACAAAGTGCACATTTTTAACGAGGTCCTCATGCGCCCCGGAATGCTCCTTATGTTTCAACACCCACGTCGAAGCCGTGTCGCCCCCACGCGTAAAACTATCCCATTATACCTGATAAGCAGCACATTCGCATTCCAAAAGTCTGGAATTTTTGGCCACTTATCAACTTCTTCCACCAAGTTTTCCACATTTTGAGTGGTTTTTAGGCGAAGAATTGTAAGATTCTGTTAGAGCTATAGCTCTTCTTTACTTACCGCGTTAGTCACTGGAAATAATTGAAGATTCATCTGATAAACCCGCTCACCACGTGTCGTCATTCGCTTAATTGAGTTGTCCTTGTGGACCGCTTTGCGCATTTGACGCAACTTGAAACGAAGTTCTTCGAATTCTTGTCGGGTTAATGTCAAAGTCAGCGAACCAAATTCACGCTCTGTTGGAGCATCCTGAAACAGACTTTCAAGACCCAGGTACATCAGCTCGGATTGAAGCTTTCTGACCAGAGCAACCGGAACATCCTCCGGAGTCTCCATGTTGTTCGCTTTTTTCAATTTTCCAGTAATATCATCCTGAGTGATTTCTCCAGAGCGGATCAGTGATTTTAAGGCCTCGTCAATTTCATCTGCCGTCGCTTTTCCACGGAGCAAGCTTCGAAGTTGATCCGGGTGGAACTCGACACCTTCTTGATCCAACATTGCGTAAAGAACCCAAGCAATCCAGTTTGGGATTTTATCCCAAGCTTTTTGATTAATTTCTCCGCTTTGTAGTTTTTGTTCTACGCGATTTTCTGTCAGTTGCTTCAGATGAATATTTCTCTCTGCTGGATCAGTCGCCTGAGTGAAAAGCACCAAAAGAAGAAGTTCCTCAGTTTGGGCCTTTGAAAAACCCAGGGCCTTTCCAAATTTTGAAATCATGTCGGTTGAGAGATTTCTTTTTCCATCAATAATCATTTTCAAATAGTTCGGAGACTTGATGTCTGCTGCTGCCGAGAACATGGCATAGCTGTAGGGGCGAAGATCATTTTTACTTTTTGCTCGGCGATGGTCATACCAGTCACTGAGAAATTTTCGGTAGTCCATGTAGTCGCCCAAGTTCGGAGCTTGGGTTTGGTTATTCTGTTTCACGGATGCCGAATTTAAATTTGTCGGCAAGTTCGGCGTGAAATTCTGTGTTGGAGTGATTTGTGTATCCATGCTTATCCCCTCTTCATTGACCAGATCAAACTGGCTTAACAAAAATTCCACACCGAAGTCCTTTCATAATTCAAACAAAAAATATGGAACAGCGACTTAAGTTATTGAAGTCACATCAATAACGCGCAACTCTGATGATGATTCGCTCGATAAAGATGTTCCCCTGGGTCCGTAGGATCAATGAGCCCATATCCTGCCCGATCCGATTTAATGATCGAACCTGAAGGTCTGCAAAGGTTGTGTAAGTCGCTAAAGTCCGTCGATCCTGAGAAAAACCATTGGTCATGATTTCAACTTCTCCAAATCCACGGGCAGAAGTTCCCACAACAGTAACTGAGATCACCCGCATTCCGCGGTACTGGTGAAGGGGCATCAGTTGTTGAAGATCGATTTGGTTTTGACCGTTGAAGTTTCGGAAAACATTTTGATTCAGTTCAAAGTCCCCGTATCCAGGTGGCTGGTTTGGAGGAGGGGGATAGCCACCGCCATTGCCCTGACGGTAATTCAGAACAAGTCGCTCAATAAAGATGAAGCCCTGAACATCCAGTTGAACCAGGTCTCCAAATCGATCAATTCTGACGGGGCGTCGAGGGAACAGGGTGATCATTCCACCTGAAGTTGAACGAGAATCATCAATCATGCGATTAACCATCAGGCCAATGTTGGCAAAGTCTCTTGAGCGAAAGCCAACGAAGACATCAACAGATTCTAAGAGATCCCCTTGGAAAAGAAAATTTGCCAGATCCATGCGCTCATTGCTCATGTGGCGATTGATCACGACCTCTCGTCGACCCATTTGGTTACCGGGATAGCCAGGGTTGCCAGGATTATTGGGATTACCAGGATAGCTCGGTGGGTTGGGGCGGTCAGGTCGTCCAGGTCGGCCGGGGATTGGATCATAAGGAGAAGGATCAGGGCGTCGAGTGTTGTCTCGACACTGAGGATCACGGATATCGCAGATTCGACCAATCTGGGCTTCGGCTTGAGATGCTGCACTGAATAGTAAAACTAAGGCTAATAATGAACGAAGTGGTGTCATATTCCCCCCGGAATAATGGTTTACTTACCCAGTTCAGGTAGAGAGCAACCTTTGTACCAATTGAATTTGGTTAATTTGGGGGAAAATGTGACCCCACCCTCTGTCGATGAACCGTAAAACACAGGGCGGGGCACGGGGGGAACTGTAATTATTTCTCAATCATCTTGATTTCAGGGTGGATACGCTCCAGACGAACTGTGATCGCCTGTTTTTCATTTCGTTTTTGTCCCCGAACTTCAAGTTGAATTGTTAAAAACTTTCCGCCTTCAACTTTGACCAGTTGAGCGTTTTGCAAAGCCTGTTGCATTCCTGTTTTCACATCCTGAATCAGCATGATGTCGATCAATGATTCAAATCGAATGTTTCTCTCCATTCGAACATTGGTTAAACCAGTGCTTCCTCGTGGAAGAAGAAGAGGAGCTGACATGCTCATGACCTGACCGCCCTCAGTGACAAAAGTCACTCGAGCATGGCTTCGACCATTGATGATCTCAGTTGATTCAACCAAGATTGTTTTTAAGCTGTTATCAACATCAGTTCGTCTTTCTGAGTTATCAAACAAATCAAAAAGATTTTTGAAATCAGCTGAGGCTGTCTCAAGTGTTGGGCGTGTCCAGAAAAAGTCTGCCGCAGTTTTTCGAAGCACGGCTTTCACAATGGCCTTATCAGCTCCTTTGCCGAACTCAATATCTAGAACAGCTGTTTGACAGAAGGCTTGGTCTTCGTCCATGCAGACAAATTTTCCACGAAGGTTCTGATTCTCAGATCCTAAACGGGTAATTCCCGCTCGATTGATTGTTCCACCAAGCATTTCTTTTTTCAGTGTTTTACCAACAGTTCGATTTAATGTGACGATCACATCACCTGTTTTTGAGTCGATCTTTGTTTCAATGGACTCAATGCTCTCAGCGGCAAGCAAATTTCTTTTTTGCACGGCTTTGTCTTTGATGCTCTTCATTTGCTGAGAAATGTATTCAACTAAGTAGTCATCACCTGCGGCAGCATAGTCCTCTGCCAAACCTGTGGGCTTACCTTTAAATTGAGTGTCCTTATTTGTATTGGCTGAGTCTTTTTTGGCTTCAGGCTTTTTCGTCGCACCCTTTTGCTCTTGTTGTTGACCAGCTTGTTTCTGTTCTGTTTGTTTCTGTTCAACTTGTTTTTGCTCAGTTTGCTTTTGATCACCCTCGGCTTTTTTCTCTTCTTTTTTATCTTGTGCTCCCGCAGCGGCAGGAGTTTGTGCTGGGGCTTGTGTTTGAGCTTGCGCTTGATCTTTCTTTTGAGCGTCAGGCTGAGCGACCTGAGGTTTTGTGGCGTCGGCACCTTTGAGTTCAGGAATCGGAGTAGCTTTAGGTGCATCAGCTTTCGGAGTCGTTAGCTGCTTATCGGGTGTAGCTGTTGCTGTGCGAACGGGTGACTTGTCGTCATCCTTTTTTGCACAGGCCACCATGTTTGTGAAAACAAGAACAGTGACAAAGCATTTCAATAAAGCCTTCTGCATACAAAACCTCCAAAAAAAGAGAGCAATCCGTAATGGGATGGAGCAAATCCAGGGCCGAAAAGGCTCAAATCGAGATTTGCATAAAAAACACTAACAATTACAATTAGTTAAGATTATCTAAGTCGGGGTATTTGGGATGAATAAGGCCACATCCGAATGTCGAAGTTCTTAACAATGTGACCTTTCTCAAGTCTCATCTCGTTAGGTTTTGGAATCAGGCTTTCGAGATGAGCTGCTGCTTTAAGCCAGGGGGAATTTCTCCAGCCGCAATGGCCTGAGAAAGCTGACTGTGCAGAGCCGAGCCGATGATTTGAGTCATTTCCTCTTCGGTCAATGGATCTGGGTGAGGAATCATTTTCTTTTTAAGTTCTAAAATTTTTTGAGAATTATCGGCGACAAGATCTTTACTCAAAGTATTGTCTTGAAGAGCTTTTTCGATCGAATCCATGGCCTGCGGTGGAGTATCAAACTCGTTACAATACAATAATAAATTTGCTCCAGCCTTGAGAGCGCGCACGGGGATCTGGCCTACTCCGTAGTGAGCGGACATGGCCTTCATTCCTAAATCATCAGTGACGACAAGACCTTTGAATTTGAGTTCATCACGAAGCAGTTTTTGAATGAAGAACTCAGACAAAGTGGCCGGCCAATCAGGATCAATATTTTTATAAAGAATGTGAGCGGTCATGATCATAGGGACTCGAGATTTCACCGACTTGATGAAGGGAATAATCTCGCGAGCTTTTAATTCTTCAAGACTGATTTCTTCAACCGGCAAATCCAGATGACTGTCAATTAAGGTGTTGCCATGGCCAGGAAAATGTTTTGCACAGGGAATAACTTCAGATTCAAGATAACCTCGCACCAGGGCCGAGGCATGCTTAGCAACGACTTCAAAATCAGTACTGATTGAACGATCACCAATCACGGTGTTCTTCGGATTTGTGTACACATCCACACAAGGAGCAAAATCCAAATTAATTCCAACTGATTTTAACTCCAGCCCCATGTAGTAAGCTAAGTGAAACGAAGCCGCTGGGGAATCCAGATCGCCGAGTTTTTTGAGCGGAGGCCAAACAGTGAAAGGAGCTTTTAATCTGGCGACACGGCCGCCCTCCATGTCAATGGCGATGAAAAGCGGAGCTCGATCAGGCATTTGATGTCGGAGTGATTGCAGTTCTTTACAGAGTTCTCTGACTTGATGAGGCTCTTTCACGTTGCGACCAAACAAAGTCACACCCGCAATATTATTTTGAACGATAAATTTTTTCTCTTCAGCAGTCAGGGTTAGTCCCGAAACCCCGATCATCATTTGCTGCCCAATCAGTTTGCGCATTCTTAGTTGCCCTTTTTCTTTTCTGGTGTCGGAGCTGGAGATTCAGCAGGTGCTGTCTCTTGATTTTTCGGTTGGCCAGACTTCAGAAGAATGCCCTTGTTGCTGGGTGGAATGCCCTTTTGTTTTCCAGGCAGGGGCTCTTGAGGGCCGACATCACCAGATGGACCTTGTTGGGCTTTTTTCGAGACCTCGTTAGTGACTCCAGTGGGAACAGAGCCAAAAAGATTAATCAGCAATGAAGAGGGGACACCAAAGTTCCCAGTGGCCAGGCTGGGTTGAGCCATCAGTTCAGTGGCAATTCCTTGCACGGGAGATTTTGTTGAGAAAACTTCGCCCCGCTCGCTGACATAGGAAATAAATTTTGTGTTTTTAAATTCATTCAGAACACGTAGGGCCTTCAGGCCATTCACGTCTTCAAGAGTTTTCACCATAGCCATTCCTTTTTGAATAGCTGCGTCCTCTTCAGCGATGGCTTGATATTCATATTTTGTGTCCGGCTTTAACCCTTGGGGACTTTTCAGCATGACATAGACTAAAAAAGTCGAAAGAAAAGTTCCCTTTGGAAGATCTTTTGAGATTTTTTCTATTTTTTCACCGTCTTTGACAGTGGCGAGCATTTTGTTTTTTTCAAATTGGGCATCAATTGTTTTTGCAGCACCACCGATTAAGGTGGTGTATGAATAGGAAATAGGTTTCAGATCATCACCAGCCAGTGCACGCAGACTTTCTGTGATGTTGCCGCCAAGCTCATTTGTTTTTAAAAAGCTGATTGAAGAAAATTGTTTTTTCTTGGCGTCGTATTCATAGCGATTGATGATGTAGCCAACGTGAACTCCGCCGGAGATAATTTTTGAGTACCCTTCAAATAAAATTTCGGCCTTGGCAAAAGAGACTGTCAGCAGTAGCGCGAAGACATTTGATAAGATCAAGATACGGACCATAGTCGGGACTCCTTCATCAAACAAAAAATACCTGTGGATAAAAGTCTGTCGTGCGCATGATTTTCTGTCAAAGATTTCCAAGTCGAGTACAATATTATTTCGTCATGATGATGCAAAAGAAAAAGCTATTTGCAAAATTGTTCAAAAATCAAAAGGGGCAGGTCGCTCTTTTTGTCGCACTGATTTTTCAAGTCTTGTTCGCTTTCTTTGCCATGTTGATTAACGTGGGTCTTCTTGTGCATCATAAAATTAATTTGCAAAATTCTGTGGACTTGGCGGCCTATTACGGCGCGATGAAACAGGCAGAGATTTTAAATTTTGTCGCCCACACCAATTACCAGATTCGACAAAGCTGGAAATTACTGAGCTATCGATACCGTCATATTGGAAACTTTGGTTATTTGGCTTATCAGGGAATTGAAGATAATACGAATTCGGTGGGTGTGGATCTGCCGACGTTTTGCACCTTGTATTATCCCTTTACCCATATGAATCCCAGCGACAGCACAAAAGAGAATTACTGCAAGGATAACGAAAGGGCAATGAGCATTCCCTTGCCAGGAAAGCCCAGTTTCGTCAGCGGAAACTTTGTGGTGAATCCTTTTATCGCCTTTCAAAGCGGAGTTATTAATTTCTCAGAGGCGGTTCGGCAACAGGTTAAAAGCGACTGTGCCCAGAAAAGTCCTTTGAGCATTTACTCGCTTTATCGATTTATTTTTGCCTATAAGTTGGATGTTTATAATCGAAAAAAGATTCTTTATAAAATGGCCAACCGAATGAGTAAGTCCACGGATGATTTTAAAGATTTTGATGGCGAGTCCGTTAAAGAGGGTGTTGAGAAAACATTAAAAAACAATCTGACCTATCAGAATAAGGAAGCCAAAGATTTAGAAATTAAATTTTTTAATTCCATGGGGGCTGGCGAGTGCCGAAGTCTGGGTGGAGATGAGATGCCCCCAGGGTGGCTCAATGAAATTAGCGTCTATCCCGTCTACCAAGCCTTTGTCGGAGTCTGTCATGGCGGTACGTCAGTGAACTATGTCCCTCGATTAATCAATGCCAACGGATTTGATCCCGCGAACGAACCGGATCTGACAGGTAGTCCATTTTGGCCCAACATCAAAGGGATGAACCCCTACGTTCAAGAGCCAGATGGCAGCAATCCCGCTCAGAAAATGTGGAAATCCACTTTAGGTTTTGAGAAAAATCCTTGGTGCATGTCTTATGTGGGGGTCGAGGCAAAGACCACTCCTCAAATTCCATTTTCTCCATTTGGACAAGTGACTCTTCGAGCAAAAGCTTATGCCAAACCTTTTGGTGGTTCTGTGGGGCCTTGGTACAAAAAGCAGTGGAGTCAAAGTTCGAAAATGTCAGATCAGGGCGATGATGTTGAAAAAATCAGTCCAACTAGAATTATACCTCCAGATTCATTTGCAGACACCAGTGATCCCCGATTGCGCGCGGACTATCCCCGTTACATCGGTGATGATATTGGAACGAAATCGAGAATGAATATCACACAATTTAACTCGGTTATAAAAAAACACTACTCAGGAATGCAAATGGATCTTCGCTGGTGGGATGAGATTGTGGACCCCAATAGATGGATTGATTCTCCCGGAACAGATGGGGATATCTTGGCTTGGGACATAGATAAAAACTCTCCACCCCCTGTGATGAGAGACGCTGAGCTAGCAGTGATTGCGCCCACTAATTTTGATGCGGCCTATTTTTCGATCGAGCCTGATTTTTACAGAAATTATTATCTGCGGTTAATTAATTCAAAAAGCTCAGAGAATCAGTTCGATTTTAATATCCGTGGCGATTTGGGAATGAGAAAAAACACCGAAGGGTGGAAGATTTGGTCCATAAAAGAAATGATCAAGAGGGTTCAGGATAAAAACATTATCGATGTTCAAAATATTTTAAAGTATTACGTCAAAGCCTGGCCTGAACTCTTAACTGGCTTTAAGGCAAAGGGACCCGAGGAACCCTCTTTGAGCCCTGATTATTTTGGAAAGTGCGAAAACGCTTCTATTCCTGATGACCGGGGACCCGAGTTTGCCACAACAGGAAACTGCTACGCTGGCGGACGGGTGGGGTATTCTGTGAAAATTGTGGATGGAGAATATCTTCGAAAATCAGATCTCGAGCTTGGTGGTAAGGGCGTGACGGGCTCCATTAAGAATCAACCTGGGTTTTAATCGATTTCAGCACTTTTAATCATAATTGCAGCGCATTAAAACCCTGAAGAAACCCTGACATGACTTTTGTCGAGCTTTTGATAGGTTCATTTCTATCAAAACACGGCATCAAAGGGGTTTTTATGACTCGAGCATCCTTAAAAGCAATTGGACGACACATTGATTTGCAGATTTTGGCGACTTCGCTTCTGGCTTTGTTGATTCTACTTTTAACTGTAAAAGTTTACGCCCAATCTCCTATCATCAAAATCGATGGTTCAAGCACGGTTTTTCCCATCACTGAAGCCATGGCTGAAGAATTTCAAACTTCAAAAAAGGGCGCAGTGAAAGTGACAGTTGGAATTTCAGGTACTGGTGGTGGATTTAAAAAATTCTGTCGTGGTGAAATTGATATTCAAGATGCTTCTCGCCCCATTGATGCAAAAGAGATGGAGGCTTGTAAGAAAGCCGGGATTAAATATTTTGAGTTGCCCGTGGCCTATGATGCCCTTGTGGTTGTTGTGAATCCCAAAGCAGATTGGGTGACAGCAGTAACAGTTGAGGAACTGAAGAAAATGTGGGAGCCCGCAGCTCAGGGTAAAATTACAAAATGGAATCAGGTCAATCCCAAGTGGCCTGATCAACCGCTCAAATTGTATGGACCAGGCGCAGACTCTGGCACTTTTGATTACTTTACAGAGGCCGCTGTCGGTAAAGCCAAATCAAGCCGTGGTGATTACACAGCCAGCGAAGATGACAACACCATTGTGACGGGCGTTGCGACTGATAAATACTCGATTGGTTACTTTGGGATGTCTTATTACACTGAAAATCAGAAAAAACTAAAAGCCATTGCCATTATTAATCCCAAAACTCTAAAGCCTGTGATGGCCACTAAAGACACTGTGGAAAAAGGAGAGTACCAGCCCTTTTCTCGTCCATTATTTATATATGTGAGCGAGTCTTCGTACAAAAAGCCCGAGGTCAAAGAATTTGTGACCTTCTATTTGCAATCAGCAAATCAACTGGTACCTGAGGTCAAATACATTGGCCTACCAGAAAAAGCTTATAAGCTGGGGGAAGAGCATTTAACCAAATCCAAATTAGGAACAAAGTTTGGTGGGCACTCTGAAGTGGGATTAAAAATTGAAGACTTAATGAAGAGAGAGGGAACGCTCTAGGGTATCGTGGCTAACACAGCAAAAAAAACCAGCAAGCTTTCTACATTTACATCCGCCAACCATCCGGTTCGGCGGATGCGTCGTTTTCGAGAGATGATGATCGAGCTTGTTCTTTTTTTAGCTGCGGCTTCTTCAGTTTTAGTCACCGTGGGAATTGTCTGGATTCTTGTTTCTGAGTCCTTGCCCTTTTTCCAAACCGTTTCACTCGTCGAGTTTTTGACTGAAACGCAGTGGACTCCCTTATTTGCCGAACCCAAATATGGAATCTTACCCCTTGTCTGTGGGACTTTGCTGACAACTTTTGTGGCCCTTTTGGTGGCGATTCCTTTGGGGACAATATCGGCAACTTTTTTAAGCGAGTACACAAACTCAACTGTTCGCGAGATCGTCAAGCCTGTATTAGAACTTTTAGCTGCAGTCCCAACGGTGGTTTACGGATATTTTGCTTTGATCTTTGTGACTCCGCTTTTGCAAAAAATTATTCCTGATCTTTCAGGCTTTAATGTTCTGAGCGCTGGGCTCGTTATTGGGATCATGATTATTCCCTACATCAGCTCCTTGGCTGAAGATGCGATGAGATCAGTGCCTGGATATTTGCGCGAGGGTTCCTTTGCGATGGGGGCTTCGCGGTTTCAAACTTCATTTCGGGTGGTGATCCCGGCGGCCTTTTCAGGAATCACTTCGGCGTACATTTTAGGAATATCCAGGGCCATTGGTGAAACCATGGTTGTGGCCATTGCGGCTGGAATGCAGCCCAATTTTACATTGAACCCACTTCAGCCGGCTGAGACCATCACAGCCTACATTGTTCAAGTGAGCATGGGGGATTTGCCCCATGGATCCATTGGTTATCAGTCCATTTATGTGGCCGGTTTGACATTATTGGTGATGACATTGATGTTTAATGTGATTGGTTATTACTTAAAGAAAAAATACCGAGAGAGTTACTAGATGCAACAAGAGGTTCGAAATCGAAAAAGAAAAGATCTGATTTTTGCTCTAGCGGGATTATTTTCTCTTGTTTTTGCAATTTGCACTTTATTGGTTCTGGTGCTTGACCTTTGGACAACAGGTTTTGGTCGTATTGATTATAATTTTTTAACAAGTTTTCCCTCCCGATTCCCGGCAAAGGCGGGGATTCTTTCAGCCTGGGTGGGTTCACTTTGTGTTATGTTGGTGACAGCCTTTGTTGCTATTCCGATTGGAATTGCCGCTGGAGTTTATCTTGAAGAGTACGCTCCCAAAAATTGGCTCACCACAATTATTGAACTCAACATCACGAACCTGGCAGGAATTCCCTCGATCACTTTCGGACTAATGGCACTGGGTTTATTTGTTTACAAATTACAACTGGGTCAAAGCATCCTGACTGCGGGATTAACTTTGGCACTTTTAATTTTGCCAATCATTATTGTGACCACCCGAGAATCAATTCGAGCAATTCCAGGCACGATTCGCGAGGCGGCTTACGCTATGGGCGCGAGCAAATGGCAGATGATCCAGCATCATTTACTTCCGTATTCAGCTGGGGGAATCATCACCGGAGTGATTATTTCTTTATCAAGAGCGATTGGCGAAACAGCCCCGCTGATCACCATCGGAGCTTTAACTTTTATTGCGTTTTTGCCGACAAGCCCGATTTTGCACGAAGCTCCCTTTATCAGTTTTCAGTGGCTGAAAGACTCTTTTACTGTTTTGCCCATTCAGATGTTCAACTGGGTTTCCAGGCCCCAGGCCGAGTTTCATGTGAACGCGGCAGCGACGGGATTAATATTATTATTGTTAACTTTGGTGATGAACGGAATAGCCATTGCTATTCGCTATCGATTTAGAAAGAAGATCAAATGGTAGAAGTAAATCCAAATCTTCAATTGCGGGCTGAAGTCAAAAATCTTTCTTTCTCTTACAGTACAGAGAAAAAAGTTCTGAACTCTGTTTCCATGCCCATCTATGATACGAAAGTCACGGCATTGATTGGCCCCTCAGGTTGTGGGAAAACAACATTGCTTCGGTGTTTTAATCGCATGCATGACCTGTACAAGGTCAAAGAATACCAGGGCGAAATTACGCTTTATCCTGAGCAAATGAATATCCTCAGCAAAGACATTGATCCGATCGAAGTGCGAATGCGAATCGGAATGGTTTTTCAAAAGCCTAACCCTTTTCCAAAAACAATTTTTGAAAATGTTGTTTATGGTCTCAGAGTCCGTGGAGTGAAGAAAACAAGCTTCATTCAAGAGCGGTGTGAGAAGGCGCTACAGCAGGCGGGCCTTTGGGATGAGGTCAAAGATCGATTGAATTCTTCAGCGCAAATGCTTTCGGGTGGGCAGCAACAGCGTCTCTGTATCGCTCGCGCCTTGGCTACAGAGCCAGAGGTTTTGCTGCTGGATGAGCCAACCTCGGCCCTTGATCCCATCAGCACGGCTCACGTTGAAGAATTAATTATCGAGCTTAAAAAAGATGTGACCATTGTGATTGTGACTCACAACCTTCATCAGGCGGCCCGAGTTTCAGATTACACGGCCTTTATGTACTTAGGTGATCTCATCGAGTACGGTCCAACGACAAAAATATTCACCAATCCTGCGGATAAACGAACAGAGAGCTACATCACGGGCCGATTCGGCTAGCTTTTTTCAGAGCCTCGTTGCTGTGATCAAGTTTAATTGCCAAACCCTTGGCAAGAGAAATGAGCCAAGAGGGAGTGTCAGCAAGTTGAGCATTTAAAGAAGCTTTTGTGATTTTTACTGCAACGACTGGGGTCAGGGCGGCAGCACTGGCCGAGTGTCGTTTGTCGAGAAGAAATGAAATTTCGCCCAAGAATTCGTTTCGAGCGACGCGGCCAAGAACAGTTTTAGAACCACCGTGACCGGACTTGTAAACCTCAACTTGTCCGTCTTGAACTATATAAAGCTCATGAGAGGGATCTCCTTCGGCAAAAATCAGAGCCCCCGCAGCAAATTCAACTTTCTCAGTCGGATGTTTGCCTTGCTCAGTCATTGAACACCTCCCTGCACACCTTAAGCATGACGCATTGTTGGCAGAATAGAAAGAGTAGATTCTTAAGACGCATAGTAATTTTCTCGAAGTGGAGCTTTACACTCTATGAAAATCTGTAGATAACTAGACCTTTGGAGTATGAAATGGATCCGAAGTTTATGCAGCGTGCGATCGCGCTATCAAGAGAAAATATGCGAAAAAACAGTGGGGGTCCTTTTGGGGCAGTTGTTGTTCTGAATGGGAAAATTATCGGAGAAGGTTGGAACAAAGTGACCTCTGCCAATGATCCTACAGCTCATGCCGAGGTCGAAGCCATTCGACAAGCCTGCAAGAATATCAATTCATTTCAATTAACAAACGCTGAGATCTACACCAGTTGTGAGCCCTGCCCCATGTGCTTGGCGGCTATTTATTGGGCTCGTATTGAAAAAATTTATTACGCCAACACGAGAAAAGATGCAGCTCAAATTGAATTTGATGATGATTTTCTCTATCAGGAACTTCCAAAGCCGATTGAAAAAAGAAAACTGCCAATGAAACAAGTTCTGCATGAAGAAGCTCTGTCTGTTTTTAAAGAGTGGACCGAGAAGGCAGATCGAATTACTTATTGATGAGAACACAGGCCTCGATTTTATTTTATTACAATGATACCCGAGTTGAGGTCTCAGATCATCGCCTACTAATGCCGCTGGCAGAATTTTTACGTCGTGAAGTTTTATTAAGTGGGACAAAAATTGTTTGCTCAGAAGGGGACTGCGGAGCCTGCACGGTTTTAGTGGGATACCCAGAGCCAAATGGAAAAATAAATTATCAATCTGTGAACTCTTGTATTTTACCCGTCTTTCTTTTGAATGGGGCTCATGTCATTACTGTTGAGGGCGTGGGCACAAGAGAAAATCCCCATCCTGTTCAGAAATCCATGGTGGAGCATTTTGGATCTCAGTGCGGATACTGCACCCCCGGATTTATCACGGCTATGGCGGGTCTCGCAGAGCAGGCAATCGAGGAAAAGAAAAGCATTGATGCGAAAAAAGCATGTCATGCCTTAACTGGAAATTTGTGTCGGTGCACGGGGTATGAGGGAATCATCCAGGCGGCAACAAATCTGAAGCTCTCGCCTGAACATTCGTTGAGAAAAAAATATTTAAACCCCAGTCGAGACCAAGAGCTTTCTCAGGCTCGACAGAAATCAGTCAACATTGAGCTGGACACAATTTCGATTCATCTTCCGGTCAATTTAACTGAAGCCCTAGAGCTTAAGAAAAAACATCCTGACATCCGTCTTGTCTCAGGAGCAACTGATCTGAGCGTTTTGGTGAATAAGGGCAAGCAGGCTTATCAAAAAGTTTTAAGCCTTCAGCAGGTTCAAGAGCTTCATCAAATTCAAAAAAATAAAGAGACAGTTGTCGTTGGATCTCAAGTCACCATTGATCAAATTGAAAATGAATTGGTCGACGTCTACCCCGAGTTTGTTCGTCTCTTACATATTTTTGCTTCTCCACAGATTAAGCATCGAGCAACTTTGGTGGGGAATGTGGTGAATGCTTCTCCCATCGCCGATACGATTCCTTTCTTGATGGTCACAGAAGCTGTCATTTGTGTAGAAGGCTTAAGCGGAAAGCGAAAAATTCCAATTTGTGATTTTTATTTGGGATATAAAAAATTAAATCTCAACCCTGATGAAATTGTCACCGGAATTGAAATTCCAAAGCTGCAGGAAGATCAAAAGCTTCGTCTTTATAAAGCCTCGCAAAGAAAAGATCTGGATATTTCCTCAGTCACTTTTGCAGGGATTTTAGAGACTCAAGATAAAAAAATCTCCAATTTGCGCTTAGCTTTTGGCGGTGTTGGGCCAACAGTGATCAGACTGAATCAAGTTGAAAAAAAATATATTGGTCAGGCTCTGACAAAGGAGACCGTTCAACGTCTTGGTGAAGAGGTCAGCGGGTCTATCAATCCGCTTTCTGATTTACGGGCTTCGAAAGAGTATCGGTATCTTTTGGTCAAAAATTTCATTCACAAATTCTTTGATGAGATTTCAGGGGGACTTGCATGATAAAAAAGTCCACTCCACATGAATCGGCTTGGGGACATGTCACAGGACAAAGTGAATACGTCGATGACCGTCCTTTTCAGAGGGGAGAGTTACTTGTTGGTGTAATCGGGTCTCCGACTGCCGCAGGAGAACTTTTGAAAATTGATTTTACCGAGGCCCTTAAAGTTCCAGGAATTGTTAACTGTTTTTCGGCAAAAGATCTCGCTCATAACCGATGGGGTTCTATTTTTCATGATCAGCCACTTTTAGTGGAGAGAGAAATTAGTCATTATCAAGAGCCCCTGGGAATTATGGTGGGAGAAACTGAGGAAGCTCTTCGTTTGGCTCGAAAAAAAGTTCAAATTCAGATTGCTGAGAAAAAACCTGTTCTCACCATCGATGAAGCCAGAGAAAAACAAATGTTTCTTTACCGTGCTACAGATCTTCATCGAGGAAATGTCACCGAGGGTCTTTCACAGGGTCCTCACCGCCTCAAGGGTAAACTGCGCATTGATGGACAAGAACATTTTTATCTTGAGTCTCAGGCAGCTATTGCTTATCCGCTGGATGGAGATCGTCTCGAGGTCCACTCTTCAACTCAGCACCCGACAGAGACCCAACACATTATTGCAGAAGCTGTTGGCCTTCCCTATAGCAAAGTCGTCTGCACCGTAAAGCGCTTAGGCGGAGGCTTCGGCGGAAAAGAATCTCAGGCCGCCCCTTTTGCGGCCCTTGCGGGATTTGCTGCGATGAAAACAAAACGCCCCTGTCGGCTGGTGCTGACTAAAGATGAAGACATGGTGATGACAGGCAAGCGACATCCTTTTGAAATTCACTATGAAGTTGGTTTTGATGATCAGGGAAAAATTCTTGCGCTGAGGGTTGAGCTTTATTCTGATGGTGGGGCCTATGTGGATCTTTCTCCCTCGATCCTTGAGCGAGCGATGTTTCATATCGATGGGGCCTATTACATCCCCCATATTCTGGTGCAAGGTGTTTCCTGTAAGACGAACACCCATTCCAACACAGCTTTCCGCGGATTTGGTGGGCCCCAGGGCACATTTGTGATTGAGAGCATTATCGAGGACATTGGGCAGACTCTTCAAAAAGATCCAGCCGCAATTCGTCTTTTAAACTGTTATGGAAAAAGTGATCACAATGTGACCCATTACGGACAGAAGGTCCAACCAAATCCACTGCCGGATTTATTTTCAGAGATCTTATCTTCTTCTGATTACAAAAAACGCAGAGCAGAGATCACGAAATTTAATCAAGAGCAAAATGGGCGACTTCGGGGTTTATCCTGTACAGCAACGAAATTTGGAATTGCTTTTACGGCGAAATTTTTAAATCAGGGTAATGCCTTGGTTCATATTCATCGAGATGCCACAGTTCAAGTTTCAACTGGTGCAATTGAAATGGGTCAGGGTGTTTACACAAAGGTAGCTCAAACAGTTTGTCAAATTTTAGGTTTAGAGATGACCAATGTTCAGGTGATGCCGACCTCAACAGATAAAAATGCGAACACATCGCCAACGGCGGCTTCAAGCGGAGCTGATATTAATTGCGGAGCTACGAAAATCGCCTGCGAGGCTTTAAAGAAGAGACTCGCTTGGGTTTGCCATCAGTTGGAAAATCAAAATCCATCTGCAGTGGGACAAGAGATGAGTCCCCCACCCATCGAATTTACAGCAGATCAATATCGATTTCAAAATCAGACTATTGAAAATCTAAAGACGGGAAAGATTTTCCGATTGCCTGAGATAGTTGAAAAGGCTTATCTCAATCGATTGTCTCTTTCAGAGTATGCTCACTACAGAACAGAGGGGATTGGTTTTGATAAACAAAAGGCAATAGGAACTCCATTTAAGTATTTCACCAATGGTGTAGCGGTGACAGAAGTTGAAGTGGACGAATGCACGGGGCAATCTAAAGTTATCAGAACAGATATTTTGATGGATTTAGGCAGGCCTCAAAATCCTGGAATTGATCGGGGCCAAGTTGTGGGCGCCTTTGTTCAAGCCCAGGGCTGGGTGACCACTGAGTATTTGCATTATGATGAAAAGGGAATTCTTTATTCTCATTCGCCGACGACTTATAAAATTCCAAACATTCAAGACACTCCAAGAGATTTACGAGTTCATCTTTTAGAGAACGAGTATAATTCAGAAACTTTCAATGGGGCTAAGGCCGTCGGGGAGCCCCCCTTTTTGTTGGGCATTAGTGTATGGACGGCGATTAAAAATGCGCTTGCACACAGGGCAAAGTCCAATATTGTCAGCTTGAAAAGTCCAGCTACGGCCGAGCGAGTTTTAATGGAACTTCAGCGATATGAATAAATCCTCGTTTGAATTCTATCTTGAGAAAATCCAAGATCTCAAAAAGACAAATCAAGATTTTTGCACAATCACCCTTGTTCATGCTCAGGGAAGCTCTCCTCAAGAGCAAGGGGCCCGTTGTGTTGTGACTGAAAAGGGACTTCAGTTTGGAACAATTGGCGGAGGAAAGCTAGAAGTTAGAGCCATTCATCAGGCCCAGGAGCTTCTAAAAGATCGAGCTCAGCAAAATTATTTCACTCAATGGAATTTGCAAAAAGACATCGGAATGACTTGTGGTGGTCAGGTTTCATTATATTTTGAAATTCATCGGTGCAAACCCCATTGGCAAATCGTTGTCTTCGGTGCAGGTCATGTGGGCCAAGAGCTGATTCCACTGCTCCTGAAGCTGGATTGTCATGTCACCTGTGTTGATTCTCGCAGTGAGTGGTTATCCAAGTTGCCTGACCATCCTCAGCTTGAAAAAAAACAAGCCATCCCGATGGAAACTTATGTGTCTGAGATCCCTGATCAAGCTTTTGTTGTGTCAATTACCATGGGTCATGGAACAGACTTACCCATCTTGTTGCAAGCTCTGAAAAGAAATTTTCCTTACGTGGGATGCATGGGAAGTGACGTGAAGGCCAAGCGAATCCAAAAGGATTTGAGCGATCATGGTTTTGAGCTATCACAACTTCAAAACTTTCATTGCCCCATCGGCCTGCCGTTTGGCAATAACACTCCTATTGAGATAGCCTTTAGTATAGTTGGTGAACTGCTGACCTTGCGGGATCAGCAAAAGTCCACTAGAGATGGTCTATGTCCTTAATTAAATGGTCAAAAGATTATAGTGTGGGAATAGCCTCAATCGATGAGCATCACAAGATCATCATTGATTATATCAATGAGCTATTTTTAGCCATTGAGCGAGATGAAATTGAACATGTGATCTCTCGTGTTTTAGATGGTCTGCTTGAGTACACAGAAGTTCATTTTGTCTACGAGGAAGATTTGTTTGAGATGTTCGGGTATCAAACATCTTCAGAGCATCACGATGAGCATCAGAAATTTATTGTCCGCCTTGATCGACTCATTAAAGATCACAAGCTTGGTAAAGTTGCTATTGGCATGGAAGTCATGGACTTTCTGAAGCAATGGCTACTGAATCACATTTTGAAAAGCGATATGGCTTATTCTCAATTTTTAATTGAGAAAGGTGTGAAGTAAGGACTTAATCCTCGTCTTCGTCTCGATCTTCATCCTCTTCTCGATCTTCATCCTCTTCTCGATCTTCATCCTCTTCGTCCTCGTCATCATCGTCGTCTTCATCCTCATCCTCTTCATCATCAAGATTATCAAGGTCTTCTTCGGATTCGATTTTCACGAGCCAAGCATCATAAGGATCTTCGTGGATGAGCTCGGGGTCTTCAACTACGGCATTATTGATTTCAACAACAGTTCCAGAAACAGGGGAATAAAGATCAAGAGGGCCGTCATCTGTTTCGATACTTCCGATGACCACATCAGCCTCGATGGCTTCGCCATCTTGGGGAAGTTCGACTTCATTAATATCAGATAAGTCTTCAAGGCCTTCTTCATTGATTCCAATGGTATAGACGTTGTCCTCTTTCATTACCCATAAATAGCCCATAAAATTGCGAACTTGGTCTGACATAGACACCCCGTTTTGAATCAATTATCAAAAATACATTTTATGTCACCGGGGCTGTCATTAGAAAAATTCCTAACGCAGATCATTAAGTATTTGAATCGAAGAATTCCCTAGAGCTGTGGCTCGATTAATGGTTGCGGGCGCTGTGTGATTTTGGTAACAGTGCCGCTCCAAATAAGACTTTTACATCAGTCAATGGATTTCAGAGGGGGGATTCGATGACGGAAATGAAGTTTTTTGTGTATGGGTCTTTGACAGAAGGCCTTGTTCACTTTCAAAAAATCAAAGATTTTATCGTCGAAAAGATGCCTGGTGCGCTTCAGGCCAAGGCCTATCGATTAAAGGTAGGCTTTCCTGTCGTTGTCGAGGGTGGTTTGGACTCAATCCCGGGTGAGGTTATCACCGTCCAGGCCTCTGAGGTTTTGGTGGGACTATTGGATCAGTTCCATGGCTATAATATTCAAGACCCGGAGAAGAGCCTGTATTTTCGAAAAGAAAAAGAAGTTGTGACGGCAAACGGAGTGGTTCGAGCTTGGGTTTATGTTTTAAATCCGACGCAACTTCCGAAAAATGCTGTTCTCATTGAGGGTGGAAACTGGAAAGAGTCTCTTGAGAAAGAGCCAGCTTTGACAGAGAAGCTGACTGAGAGACAGCGAGTTTATATTCAGCGTTTAGGGGCAACAGTGGGGCGAGAAATTGTTCCAATTGATTTGCCGCTCTATCGAGAGTTGATGAAACTTGAGTTAATCGTTGATAAAGGCCGTCGGCTTGCGCTATCCAAGCTGGGTCATGAGGTCGTTCGATACTTGGGCTGATAAAGTCCTTACACATGGTCGTCCCCACGTTGCAAAGCCACATTTGTTTCATGTGGCTTTAGTGGAACCCGAAATTCCCCAAAATACCGGGAACATTGGTCGCACTTGCGTGGGCACTCATTCGGATATGCACTTGATTGGCGATCTGGGATTTCGAATTACAGATAAAAATTTGAAAAGAGCAGGCTTGGATTATTGGGAGTACCTGACCTGGACTCACCACCCAGACATCGCAACTTGGCAAAAAGAAATTCAAAACCCCAAGCGGGTGTTTTATTTTTCAGCGAAGGCAGATAAATCTTATTACGATGTGGATTATCAAATCGGGGATTGGTTTGTCTTTGGTAAGGAAACCAAGGGTCTTCCCGATGACTTAATGCAGAGCAATAAAGAAAACTGTCTTCTGATTCCTCTCTTGGGTCCAGCCCGTGGTTTGAATGTGGCCACTGCGGTGGCGGTGGTTCTCTATGAAGCCATCGGGCAGTTGCATCGTAGAAAAGAACTCGACCCTTCATTTCTCGACATTCCCTGGGGTAAGCTCTAGACTGAATTTCTTATGATGAATTCAGTACTTAAAGCAATATTCGGAACAAAGCACGAGCGTGAAATGAAAACGCTCAAACCCATCGTTGATAAAATTAATTCCTACGAGCCAGCTCTAAAAGAATTAAGCGACGATCAACTCAAAGCAAAAACTCCAGAGTTCAAAGCCCGATTACAAAAGGGCGAAACTCTTGATCAAATTCTTCCTGAAGCTTTTGCTGTTTGTCGAGAGGCCTCAAAACGGGTTTTGGGAATGCGACACTATGATGTTCAGCTCATTGGTGGAATCATTCAACATCAGGGAAAAATTTCTGAGATGAGAACGGGAGAGGGAAAAACTCTTGTTGCAACCTTGCCGGTGTATCTCAATGCTCTCAGTGGAAAGGGTGTTCACGTTGTCACTGTGAATGATTATCTGGCTCGTCGTGATGCCGAGTGGATGGGTCGGTTATACAAGTGGTTGGGGCTGACCGTTGGAATTATTGTCCATGATTTAGATGATTCTGAACGTCGCGAAGCTTACAACAGTGACATTACCTATGCGACAAACAATGAATTAGGTTTTGATTATCTTCGGGACAACATGAAGTTCTCTCTCGAAGAGATGGTTCAGCGAGAATTAAATTTCGCCATTGTGGACGAGTGTGACTCGATTTTGATCGACGAGGCGAGAACTCCGCTCATTATTTCTGGTCCTGCCGAGGCCTCAACAGACAAATACGTTGAGGTGAATAAGATTATTCCTCACTTGGTGCGCGATAAGCATTTCACTATGGAAGAAAAGTCAAAGACGGCTTCTTTAACTGATGATGGAAATGCAAAAGTTGAAGAGCTTCTTGGAATTGAGAATCTTTACGATCCTCAGCACATTGAACTGCTTCACCTGATTTATCAGGGTTTGAAGGCCTATCATTTGTACCGACTTGATGTTGAGTACATGATTAAAGATGGCGAGATCGTGATCGTCGATGAGTTCACGGGTCGATTGATGCCGGGACGTCGCTGGTCCGATGGTCTTCATCAGGCGATCGAGGCAAAAGAGGGCGTTACAGTTAAAAATGAAAACCAAACTTTAGCGACAATCACCTTCCAAAATTATTTCCGTATGTACAAGAAACTGTCGGGAATGACGGGAACTGCGGATACAGAAGCTGTCGAGTTTAAGAAAATTTATAACCTTGATGTGTCTGTGATTCCAACGAACAAGCCCATTCGTCGTCTTGATCATGACGATGTGGTTTACAAAACTGAGAAAGCAAAGTTCAAAGCAATTGGTCTAGATATTAAGGCTCGCCACGAAAAAGGTCAGCCCGTACTGGTCGGAACAGTTTCGATTGAGAAATCAGAACTTCTTTCTCGATTTTTAAAGCAAGAGGGCGTTCGTCACGAAGTTCTTAATGCGAAACACCACGAGAGAGAGGCTGAGATCGTCGCTCAGGCCGGTCGCAAGGGAGCTGTGACTATTGCCACAAATATGGCAGGTCGTGGAACCGACATCGTTCTGGGCGGTAATGCTGAAATGATGGCTAAGCGAGCAGTTGGCGCTGACGAGGGGCCCGAGTTTGAAGAAGCTCTGAAAAAGTACAAAGCTCAATGTGAAAAAGAAAAAGAAGAGGTCTTAGCTGCCGGTGGTCTTTACATTATCGGTACTGAACGACATGAATCTCGACGTATCGACAATCAGCTTCGAGGTCGTGCGGGTCGCCAGGGAGATCCTGGGGCTTCAATGTTCTATCTTTCTCTTGAAGATAATTTGATGAGAATCTTTAACGGGGAAATGATCCAGAAAATTATGGATCGTCTCAATGTTCCAGAAGATGAGCCTATCACTGCAGGTATGGTTTCACGATCGATTGAAGGAGCGCAAAGAAAAGTTGAAGGGCACAACTTTGATATTCGTAAGCATCTTTTGGATTATGACAACGTCATGAACCAACAGCGCACGATCATTTACGGAATGCGAAAGCAAATCCTGCGCGGAGAAAGTATCGATAGAACTTATCTTGATATGTTGGGAGATGTGACTTCCAACATTCTGGATCTTCATATTCCTGAAGAAGTGAAGAAAGAACATTGGAACCTGGATGGACTCAACACAGCTCTACAGCAGCAATTTGGTTTGAAAATTGATTTCCAAAGTTTCCCTCATATTGATGGTCAGATTTTGACGGATTCGGTTTCAAAGGCCGTAAAGGATATTTTTGATCATCAAAAAGGAAATCTTGGTCCTTATTACGAGCAAATTCAAAAGATGATTCTGCTTCAGGCCATTGACCAGCGCTGGAAAGAACATTTGGCGAAAATTGATCGGATCAAAGAGGGTATTAATCTTCGCGGTTATGCTCAAAAAGATCCTTTGATCGAGTATAAGAAAGAGGCCTTTGCCGCTTTTGATGCTTTAAACAGTCAAATTAAATCTGATGCCATTGAAAAGCTCTTAAAAGTTCAGATTGTTTCCCAAGATCAGGCCAAGGCGATGGAAGATATGCTTCAAGCGCCTGACATGGACGAGTTGAACTATCACGGTGCGGACGAATCTTCTGCAGGTGGAGCGATTCGGTCGCCGCCTCCTCCGCCGCCCCCACCACAGCGGGAATTGGGCACAGATGCGCCAGTACAAGGTGGCCGGCAGCGCATGAGAATGACTGCGGGACCACCACCTGAGGATTCAAGTCGCCCCATGAATCGTGAACAACGACGACAAATGGAAAAAGCAAAGAAGAGATAAGACCAAGGAGCTCATTTGAGTTTATCTTGTCCCAAATGCGGAGCCCAGATTGACCAAGATTTTGGATTGGTAAATTGTCCAGGCTGCGCTACGGTTTTATCAGTTGATGTTGATGGACAGATCCATGTTCCATCTGAAACCCATGTCACCATCGAGTATCAAAGTGAGCAGGCCGCGGGACAGTTTGAGGGCCTGCCTCTTCAAGAGGATCAGTCAATAGTTGAAGTTCCCCATGTCGAAGAGGCCTCTGCCGCAGAGCCTTCATCAGACGAGCCGCTTGCAGACCAAATGAGTCAAGTGATCAACGCAGAAAATTCAGATTCTTTGCATGATGGATACACTCAGCAAGAACCCACGGAGCAAGATTCTACTGAGTCAACGTATGAACAGTCTGCTATTGATCAGTCTGCGGGAGAGCCGTCTATCAATGAGCAAGCTGTCAATGTGCAACCTGCTCAAGAGTCTTCTGAAGAGCCTGTGAATACAGAATTTCAGTCTATTTTTCCGGAAGAAAATCAGCCAGAGGATGATCAAGTTATCGAGGAGCCACAGTCGTCCGCGAAAATGATTCAAGAAATTCGAGACTACGGAAATTCAGAGACCGGTGCCAATCCACTTTCCTATTCGATCATTATTGAAGGGCTTGATTATAGCGAGATTCGAGAAAAGCTACGTGAAGTGTTGGATGATCCTAAGATGAAGTGGGATGTCGATGAGATCATGGCGCGGGTGCGGGGCGGGCGCCTTGTTTTGGATAATCTCAATCCGGTAAAGGCAAGTATATTGGTTCGAAGAATAATGCCTCTTAAAATGAAGTTCACTTGGAGTCAGCATGTCTATTCTTAAATTTATTTTTGCGACCTTGGTTTTAATGTCGAATCTTGTCCTTGCCAGCGAAGATGCGGGTAAAGAAGCTCAAGCAGATGAAAAACAAGCGGACCAAAAGGGAGCCAAACCCGAAGACAAAAGACAGCCAGAATGGGTGGAGCTTCAGGGGCGTATCGGGATGCTCGAGTCAAAAGTGAATGCTAAGCAAACAAATATTAACCGATTAATTGAAGAAAAGAAGAAATTGCCTGCGGACAGTCCTCGGGTTCCAGATATTGTAAAAGAATTGGTGTCTGAATATAAAGAATATCGAGATGCTGTTCTGGAGTATGAAAAGCAGAGCGCACTTCTCAAGTACCGCTTTCCTGAGCGGGGCTTAAAAGAAGAGCGACAATACGAAGTGATTGAACTGAAAACTTTAGATGAAATGGAAGCCCAGCTGGGTATTGATGGTCGTCTAGACCGCAATTTAAAGCGCATGCAGCAGCAGTATGGTGGACCCCAAGCCGTGGCGCCAGTGAAGCCAAAGAAAAAATCTGATGCAAAATCAGAGGGTCGTCCGATTGGCGAGTCGCCAAACATAATTCTGCAGAAATAATTTTATTTAATCTCGGTATAAATTGGCTTAGGACCCTTTGAGCTTTCTGGCGTGTTCAGAATCTCCTCAACAGGAACTTTAATCGGTGAAGATCCATTTTCAGAAGCGGGGCTTTTTTGACCTGGGACAACTTCAAGTCGTTGCCGTTCATTTTGTTGCTCAATATTTTTATTCACGCGATCGTTCATTGAATCAGTCTGTTCGGCGGTGACTTTTGGTTTTACAGGCTCACCCACATAGATGGCACGATCATTCTTAAAATGCACTTCACGCTGATATCGATGGCTTTGATCATAAAAAATGTAGGTCCACTTATCGACTCCACTTGCGCGGATATTTCTTTGAGGGCTTCCCATCAACTCAAGCACTTCAAATTTTTCCATCCCCACACGAACTTGTTTGTACTGAGCAAGAGGGGTGGTCTGGCATCCGACCACGAAGAAGAGTGAAGTTAAGAATAATATGCGTGTTACAAATAATTTCATAACCAAAGTATCTCAAATGAGTCTTAGCACATCTATTTGGACCAGACCAACAATAAACCAAAGTCTAGTCCAAGTTGTAACTCTGCATCGGGGGGGGGTATTCTATTCAAGGATTTAAGTGGAATTTATAAAGGAGATTTAAAAAATGAAATATATTTTTATGTTCACTGTCATCGGTTTTGTTGCTCAAGCAAATGCGACTTATTTAAGTTCAAGTGCCTGCATTGCCCAAGCTAACATGCATGTGACAGACACCTATCACGGCGCTGGTAAAGATGGAAAGTACCTGTTGCCCGCACTGTTTTTTGACTGGAGTGGAAATACACAAATCTCGGATAAAAGTCGAATAGTGAGCCAAGAAACCAAAGACGGTGTGGAGACGATTACTTATAAAGTCAAAGAACCAAGAATGAAATTAGTCGAAGGCAAGTATGTTACTGAGATTGTTGAGGTCAGAAAAACGATCCATGTAACAAGAAAAAATGGACAGCTTGCCTCCATTGTTAGTGATTTTGATATGGCTGCTCAGAAAAAACAGCAAGAAGAGTGGGCTAAAAATTCTAAAGCTAAATTGGGGGAAATGCCGGTCAGTAAGTCATATGAGACTCGCTTTACGGGAACTGGAGAAGACTGCAAGACGGAGCAAATTACTCACTGGATGGATGATAAAGGTCAAGCTAAAGGAAATGTTTTCTATGACAAGAAGGCTTGTGACAGCCTTGCTCCATTGATGAAGAAAATGGGACATCAGAATGCGTCTGAATGCGGTAATTTAATGATGCAAGCAGCAGGAATTATGGATATCCGCCGTGGTGAATTAAAAAGCGAAAATAAAGAATTGAATCCAAGTTATGTCACGACAGTGCAAAAGCCAGATCTTAATTCGACTTTTGAAATTTCAAATTTTGTTACGGCCTGTGCTAGCGAGGGCCTGCCAATGGGCATGTTCCCCGGAATGGGCATGTATGGCCCGTTTGGTACCAGAGGCCTTGGGGGCATGGGCATGATGGGTCCAGGCTCGATGCCAAAAGCGGGTGATGCACAAACGCCCGTTCGCTAATTTTCAAAAAATAATCTGAGGTCTCAGCTCTGGCGTAATCTTCGCACGGCTGAGACCTGCATGAGACCTTATACGAATTTTACAAAGAAAAATTGTTATCACATTGTCGGAAAAGTCCCAGATCTCGGATGGGCGGACATGAATCCGAAAGAGGCCTGGGCTTTTTGGCTTGAGGTTTTTAATGATCTTCAGGCGGATCATCAATGCACTTACCGGGCTTTTGTGATGATGACGAATCATTTTCATTTGTTGGTGGATTTTCACCAATCCACCAGCGAGTTTTTTTTATTGCAACTTCGCTGGAAAGCGGTCAGTCAGATTCCCCAGCTCGATTTGCATTCAGAGCAGATTCTGGGATATCCCCAATATAAAATCACTTACGAGTATATTTATCAAAATCCAGTCAATGCAGGATTAGTACGGGACGCATTTTCTTACCCCTACTCATCATTGCAATTACTTAGCGGCAGACAAGAGCTTCGATGTTGTTTTGTCGATAATATGAATCTCTTTCATCGACCGGCGCAGTTTCCGCGCTATCCGAAATGAATATCCGAATTTTGATCGTGAGAAATATAGAAACGGTATTTATTTGAGATAGAGGGTGGCTGAATTCTTGAAATGAAAAGGCCCGCTCGTCGCAGGCCTGTTCAAGATGAACTCCTTTTTAACAGAAAGGGGCTCACATGAAAAATCACCAAGTGATTTCTCATCGACGACGGAGGAAAAAACTCGAGACTAGAATCAGAATTTTGATCAGAATTCTGGTCTTATTGTTAGTTTTGCTGATCCGGCTCATCGAGTTTTTGAATCTCGTTTCATCGGCATTTGGCTGGTCGTAAGACCGGCTCGGGCTTAAGAACATTAGAATGCAGTCTGTGATAGTTCAGGCTTGAAACCTAAAGGCTATTCATGGATGAAGTGCTTGCGACGGGCGCTCTTTAGTTGGGGTACATTTCTTTTAACTGCCGTTTGAGAATTTTTCCAGAATCTCCTTTGGGCAGATCAGGAACAAAAACGATATGCTTGGGGATTTTAAACCTGGCTAAATTCTTTTGACAGAAGTTAATCACATCTTCTTGAGTTAAGCTCTCTTGCTCTCGAACGATAAAGGCCTTGCCCACTTCGCCCCACTTTTCATCAGGAACTCCGATGACAGCCACATCTCGAATCCCGGGCAGGGTTCGAAGGACTTGTTCGAGTTCTGGAGGATAAACATTTTCTCCCCCACTGATGTACATGTCTTTTTTTCGGCCCACGACGTAATAATATCCGGCCTCGTCCTTACGAACCAAATCGCCGGTGTGCAGCCATCCCTTTTGAATTGTTTCTTGCGTGGCTTTTTCGTTGTTCCAATAGCCGGTCATACACATTGGACCCTTGAGCACCAGTTCGCCCACTTGGTGCGGAGGGAGTTCATTTCCATGATCATCAACAATTTTGGCATCAATGTAGAAATTGGGAAACCCGATGGAGCCAATTTTGGGAATGGCATCTTTTTCGTTCAGAGAAAAGACATTGGGTCCAAATTCAGTCAGTCCATAGCCTTGACGAATGGGAACACCTTTTTCATCCCAAATTCGAATCAGCGGGATGGGCATGGGTTCTCCGCCCACAATAGCGTAGCGAACAGATTTCAAGTTGACGGTTTTAAAGAGTTCAGTTCGAGCCATCATGTCCATTGTGGTAGGAACTCCGAAGATGATGGTGGCTTTTTCTTTTTCGCTGAGATGAAGAATTTTTTCGGCCTCGAATTTTTTTAAGAAAACAATTTTGCCACCATGGTGCAGGATTGGTGTTGTCAGAACATTCCAGCCCCCTGTGTGAAAGAAGGGTAGAAAAATCACAGCACAGTCTTTTTGAGTAATATCTAAGCGAAGCATGGTGTTGACTGAGTTCCAAAAGATCATTCGATGAGAAATGATGGCTCCCTTTGGAGATCCTGTCGTGCCAGATGTGTAAAGGATCAGTGCCGGCGTTTCCTCTTCAGATAAAAATTCTGTGAAAGATGTCGGAGCTTGAGTTAATTTTTCAGCGAAGCTGTTGGGTCCTTGAAGGAGCAATTTTTTTGCTTTGAATGGACCAACAAGTGAAGAGTAAGCCTCTTGATAAACAATGAGACTTGGATCGGAATCAGAAATAATGTGTTCGACTTCTCGCTGAGTCAGTCGAAAATTGATGGGAACCATGGTGGCGCCCAATCTTTGAAGTGCAAAAAATAAAAAGACGTATTCAATTTCGTTTGTCGAAAGAACGGCAACTCGGTCGCCCTTTTGAATCTCAAATTCTTGAGAAAGGATCTGGGCACCAGCGCAAGAGTTTTCAAAAAACTCTTTGTATGTGTAATCAACTCCAGTGTCCCCATCTTTCAGGGCGACACTTTCGGGAGAATACATGTTCCAGCGCTTGAGCCAGTCTAACTCGATTTGGGTTTTAAGTGTCATAACTCCACTCCATCGCGAGAGCAGCCATGGAAAGACCACCACCGGAGCCGAGCATGAAGATCAAATCCCCTTTTTTCAATTTGTGCACTCGTGCGGCGTCAGCCAAACACATTCCGACAGCTGCGGAACCTGTGTATCCAAATCGATCCATCACATTGTGTGATTTGGTACGAGGCACTTTCAGGTTATCCATGGCCTCGTTGATGCTATTAATGTTGATTTGCGTGAGCATGAAATGATTGATGTCTGAAGGTTTGCGATGAATGCGATCACAGATCATGTTGGTCAGTCGCGGCCAGTGTGTGCCGTTTGTTTCAATCGGGATTTTTTTAGCAAAATTTAAAAGATGACCTTTTTTCTCGATCACTTCATGTGTCACTGGCATGTAGCTGCCGCCCGCATAGATTCCCATATAGTCATGGTATTGGCCATCGGTGTAAAGTTGGCTATCCAGAATTCCAGAATTATCTGTGCTGGGTTGGATGATCGCCGCGCTGGCGCCGTCAGCAAACAAAGTCGCAATTTTAAAATCATCAAAGTTCAGCCACTTGGACATGGCATAGGCACCAACCACAAGGATGTTTTTATATTTTGAATCTGCAGCAATATATTTTGAGGCTAAATCCACTGCGGCCACAAATCCAGCGCAGGCAGTGTTAATGTCAAAGGTTCCTGCATTGGTTGCTTGAAGCTTGTATTGAACAACGGCTGCTGTGGAGGGAGAAATATAATCAGGAGTATCTGTTGAAACGACAATGAGATCGAGATCCTTTGCTGTGATCCCAGCGTTCTTCATTGCCTCTTGAGCAGCAGGAATGATTAAGTCAGAAGTTGTCTGATTTGGTTCCATGTAGTGACGTTCGAAAATATTGCGCTGTTCTTTTAAGAAGGTGTCGATGTCTTTGTTGTACATCTTGTTGAAGTAATCGTTTTTAATAATTTTCTCTGGAACATACATTCCAGTTCCCTTGATTGTGGCGCGACGAACCTCTGTCATAAATCCTCCAGAAGCATAAAAGTAGAGAAGAACTTTTTAATGAAAATCGACTAAATAGCAAGCAAGAAAAAGTGGAGTAACTGCTCTAGATGCGCGGAGAATCAAGAGTGAAATAAGGCAGATGTTTGACATGTGCAATAACTCGAGAGACAAGGTCGCCGTTACATTCTTCGGAGGAATTTTATGACAAATATGACTTTCAATTTTAATGAAAAAGCTGTGATCGTAACTGGTGGCGCACAAGGCATCGGTTTTGAAATCACTCGACAGTATTTGGCGGCAGGAGCCAAGGTTTCTATTTGGGATTATTCAGAGCAGGCACTCAATACAGCTAAGGCTGAACTTTCTCAGTATTCAGCTCAACTTCACGTCGCAAAAGTGGATGTCGGCAATCGCGAGTCCTGCGCTCAGGCGGCTGCCAGTTTGCCTTGGCCAGTGGATGTTTTGATTAACAATGCTGGCATTACTCGAGATAAATCATTTGTCAAAATGACTGGCGAAGATTGGGATGCGGTGATTTCAACGAACCTGACTGGGCTTTTTAACGTTACAAAAGCCTTGCTTGAGAAATTCAATCCAAATTCAACTCATAAGCGCATTGTAAACATTTCAAGCGTGGTGGGATTGTACGGTAACTTTGGACAAACAAACTATGCTGCGGCTAAATCCGGCGTGATTGGAATGACAAAGACTTGGGCTAAAGAACTTGGTCGCAAGGGTTGGACTGTGAACGCCATTGCTCCTGGTTTCATTATGACAGCGATGACAAAGGCGATGCCGAAAGAGGTTTTAGACCAAATGTCGGCAAAAGTTCCCGTTCAGCGACTTGGCGAAACAAGTGATATTGCGAATGCATGTCTTTATCTTTCCTCTGAGCAGGCTTCCTATGTGAACGGAACTGTGCTCAGTGTCGATGGCGGTATTGTTTTATAATTACAGGCGCTTTTTTAAGGAGGGCCTATGAGATTTCTACTCTTATGTTTGCTTGTGTTCTCAACAACATTTGCTCAGGCTGATGACAAGACCTTCAGCGGTTTTGTTCAGATTCGGAAAGATCGGGAGCTCTACGTTGATTGGGTCAAGGCAGCGCCAGGCAAGCCAACGGCTATATTGCTCAACGGGCTTACTTACAGCACAAAGCAGTGGGATCGATTTACTCAAGCCCTTTCCAAGCGAGGAATCGGCGTGCTTCGCTATGATATGTATGGAATGGGCCAAACGCTTTTGAAATATGCGCCACTAGTTGAAGCTATTTCATACAAACAGCAAGCCCAGGATCTCAATGCCCTCACCAATGTTTTAGGCCTTAAGGGAAAGCTCAATTTGGTTGGCCTTTCTTATGGTGGCGGAATTGCGATGGCCTTTTCTCAGTTTTATTCCGAGCGAGTTGGAGTAATGGTCTTAATGGCTCCATACACAGAGCCCATCGAGGAGCAAGATCGCTGGATTCGGTCACAGATTTGGTACACTCGCAAATTGTATCCTTTGCACCCAGCCTCAGATGATGAGCTTTACGACTATTTCTTACGTCAGATTGTGTACACTACATACCCCGCTGCTGAGCCGATCGTGCTTGAAAACTCCTACAAACTTGAAGCTGTTTTCAGAATGGTTCAAGGTATTCGCAAATGGACAGCTTTATCGGCAGCAAACTCTTTCCCAGCAAAATCAGTTCATTTGATGATCGCCGGAAATGACCAATACATTAAGCGTCAAGTGATGGATGATTTTTGGGCCGGGGTGCCTGAAGAATCAAAAGCATCTGTGATTGTTGTGAACAACACTGAACATAAGATTCCAGAAGCCGCGCCCAATTTTTCAGCTGCTTGGGTGGCTGAGATTTTGATGAAAAATAGAATTCTCAATTCAGCGCGGAACTTTGAAGGCGACGCTATCACAGGCGTAGTTCGGTACGAGGGTGGGTCATTTAAATTGCCTCACAATTAATAAATTAAATAAAGCGAGGTCGTTATGCCAATGCACCAAATTAAAGACGGAACAAATTTTTCAATGAACTATGAAATTATTGAGGGCGTCCTGCCTCAAACCACTCTGTTTATTCATGGAAATTTAGCTTCGAATCGTTGGTGGTATCCTGCGGAGCAAGAGTATCGAAAGATCGCAAAAGGTCAAAACTGTAAGGGCGCAATGCTTTTGGCTGAATTCCGTGGTTGCGGAAAAAGTTCGGCACCAAACTCGGTTGATGAAGTGAGCATGCATACGCTTGCCAATGATTTCATTTCTTTGGTTCAAAGTTTAAATCTTGGACCCATCAATATCGTGGGCCACTCTACTGGTGGATTGATTGCCGCGCTGATGTTGGCGAAGGCCCCTGAACTTTTCAACAAGGCTGTACTGCTTGACCCAGTGGGCGCAAAAGGGGTTAAGTTTGATGACTCGATGACTGCGGCCTTTGAGCAGATGAAAGCAAGTAAAGAGCTGGTCGGTATTGTGATGGCGAGCACTATTCACAATAATAATCCTGAAACAGATTTCTTTAAGCAGATTGTTGTTGAAGATGCCTTTCATGCTGTGAAAACAGTGGGTCTTTATGTGCTTAAAAATTTAGATGGTTTTGATGCTAGACAAGAGATTTCAAAAATAGACAACCCGGTTCTTGTTCTTCACGGTGAGCATGATGCACTCTTGCCAGTTGCTGACTCAAAAGAGTTAGCTACGCTGATGAAAAATGCGAAATTTGAAACTATTCTTGGCCAAGGGCACTGCACGAATGCAGAGAATCCGGCCAAGTTTGTTGAAATCACATCAAAGTTTTTATTTAACTAATGCCACAAGAAACAGCCCCGCCCACTGAGCTGCCCAATACGCAACCCACAGAACAAACGGGGCTTGTTTGTGCCCCGGAAGATCAATCCAAGTCTGATCATTCTGGGGTTTCCATGTTAACGAGAATGGGTGGTGGGGTCATATTGATCATTTTATTGGCTATTTTGTTGGTTTTCCGGCTTAAATCTCGCCGCGATAGCTCTAAAACTCAAGGTTAATACGCTGGACTCTCGACGCTTTCATCGAGTATCTTTTCAGCACATGTTTAGGACATATGCCGATCTTACGAAATTTGGGATAGTAGTTTTTGTCATTCTCTGTGGATTGGCCGGATATGTTGTTAGTTTTCCCTTAGATCAAACTCTACAGTTCAATCATATCTTGATGCTTGTGGGGGGATTGTTTTTTCTTTCTTCAGGCAGCTTATCTTTGAATCAGGTTCAAGAGTGGGAAACTGATCAAAAAATGCCAAGAACAGCAAGGCGCCCAATCGCTTCGGGTAAAATTAAACCAGCTGCTGCGGGCATCATGTCAGTTGTTTTTCTTGTTGTCGGTTCTGATCTACTCTTTCGAACTTCTATATTGGCTGGTGTTTTCGGTTGGCTGACTGTGATTTTGTATAACGGTTTTTACACCTATTGGTGGAAGCGAAAAATGATCTATGGTGCGGTTCCTGGGGCACTGCCTGGGGCGCTGCCCGTGACGATAGGATATGTTGCTAATCGAGAAGATTTTTTCAGTGCTCCTTCGGTGTGGATGTTTTTGGTGATGTTTTTATGGCAGATGCCTCACTTTTGGGCCCTTGCCATTCGGTTTCGAGAAGACTATGCGAAGGCAGATATTCCCACTCTCCCCGTTGTGCGAGGCGTTGAAAAGACTATTCAGCAGATGGCTCACTACACGTTGGCTTATGTCGCAGTGGCGCTCACGGCCCCTCTCGTTTTTAATTTAAGTTATGTTTATTTGATTCTGCTTGTTCCAGTTTCATTTAAACTGCTCCAGGAGCTTTATATCTTTACAAAATCTAAGGGGGAGCAACGCTGGTTGGCTTTCTTTCTTTGGATTAATACAAGTATTTTGATTTATCTCTTTGTTCCTGTTATTGGAAAATGGATGGCTCTATTTGTGACATCTCAACCCTAGGAGGTTTTTCAATGAAAAACTTAATTAAAACGCTCATCGCAGTTTCATTTGTAGGACTCGTTTCTTGTAATGAAAAAATCAAAGGAACTCTTTCTCTTCAATCTTCTTTACCAGTGAAGGTGACTCAAAAGAGCAACTGGTGCAATGAAGGCACAAATTGCGAAGAGATTGTGGATAAGACTTTGCCAACAGGGGACTACTCAACGACATTGAGATTTATTGGGCGTCATGATGTTGAAATGCAAGTGAAGTACAATCGTGAGCAGTGGAATATCAATATCCATATTCCAAGTGGTGCAAATTTACCATCAGAGAACGGGACAATTTCTTTAACTTCTCAACAAACTGGTCAACCTTTTGATCTCGCTGGCGACGTTCAAACTCAAAAACAAAGAGGACAAACAGTTCGTGAAAATGAGTCTTGTTCATACACCGATTATCGTCACGAGTGTTATGTCACTGGCAATCCTCCAGCAACTGTGTGCCGAGATGTTCCTTACACTCGTTGGGGATATCGCGATGTTGAGTTCTATAATGTACAAGTTCACCGTGAAGTGAAAATGAATGCATACGCTCCTCGCTCTCCAGCTGTTCTTGGAACATTCACCTCAGTCAGCGATTGGACAGAGCGTGTTTACACATACCAGGGACGCTGCTGGTAATTCAGCCTGATAGTCAGGCTTGATAGTCTGGCTGCCTGGTGGGATGGGCTTTTTGAAAGGCGTCTAGCTTTAGACACTCAAGATTAATTCTTTGAATATTCGGGAAGGGTTTCAGATCAATTTGAAACCTTTCCGCAGAGAAGACCTGGGGCACAAGTAACAAATCCGCCGCTGTGACTTCGTCACCAAAGCAAAATTGTCCCGCCGCATTTTCAAGGATTCTTTCTGTTGCCTGTAACCCAAGCGAGATCCAATTATTGAGCCACTGCTGTTTCTGTTCAGGGCTAATATTTAAGTTCTTTTCTAAGTACTGAGTCACTTTTAAATTTTGCAGTGGATGAATGTCGGCATTGATGTTTTCACAGAATTGGCGAACCTTTGCCCGAGTGTAGATGTCTTTTGGGAAAAATCGGTTTTGAGGAAAGGTTTCTTCTAAATATTCAAGAATGGCCATGGATTGAGAGATGGGTTTTCCGTTGTGAACAAGAGTGGGAACTCCACCAATGGGATTGAGTTGTCGGTACTCGGCCCTATGCTGCTCTCCGCCATCCTTAAGTAAATGAACGGACTTGTATTCAAAGTCTAAGTTTTTAAAATGAAGACCAATTCTCACGCGATATGAAGTCGAACTGCGAAAATAGTTATATAAGACAAGGCTAGACATGATTGGACTCCTTATATGGGCTATCGTACACTGGCCGGGTCTGTATTCGACAAGCAGTAATGGAGGATTCATGAAAAAAACATTTTTAACTTTGGCACTTTGCTTAATTTGCTTCAATGGACTTGTAGCTCAGGCATCAGATTTTACAGGCGTGCTGGGGTTTCGCTCAGACAGTGCGCAAGATGTGCAATCCAGAACTGGATACAATGTGGGCGCACTGGCCTTTATGGATATGGCTGAGAAAGTCGCTCTTCGCGCAGGATTTATCTATACTCAAAGAGCTTATGGAATCACTTCTGGATCGACAGAGTTGGGCGACGCAAAGATGACTTACTTTGATGTTCCGGTGGGATTGATGTTTAAGTTTTCTGACCTGGGAGGAGTTTTCTTAGGTGGAGTCATGGCTATGAATGTGGGCAAAGACTGCAGCACCACTTTGGGTAACGTTTGTGATGGACTTCAATCCAATCCTTACGGATGGCAAATGGGTGTGAGCTTTAAGTTTCATCCTCAGCTCGGCGGTGAAATGGTGTACGAGTCCCTGTCAAAAGTGACAACAAACATTAAAGAAAATAAAGCAGCCATCATCAACTTGAAAGTTTATTTCGAATAATGAAATTTGCGAGCCTCATTTCAACAAAATCAAAGGACGGTGAGCTTTGCCTTGTCAGCAAAGATGGAAAGTCTGCGGTTAAAGCGACCCAGATTGTTTCAAATCTTCGAGAAGCTCTTGAGAATTGGGCTTTGTATGAGACCTATTTTCAAGAGCTCTACCAAAAATTAAATCAAGGCCAATGCAAAGATGCCTTTTCATACGAAGACAAAAAATTTCATTCTTGTCTTCCCCGCACTTGGCTCTTTGCCGACGGATCGGCCTTTATTCACCACATAAAATTGGTCAGAAAAGCCAGAAACGCGGCCTTGCCAGAAACATTGCAAACAGTTCCCTTGATGTATCAAGCCGAGAGTGGAAGCTTTCTGGCTCCAACAGAGGATATTCCCCAGATTGATTTTTCACATGGAACTGATTTTGAGGCTGAAGTTGGCGTCATTACTGATTTTGTTCCAATTGGCACGAGCCCAGAAGAGGCTCTCAAAAAAATTCGACTAGTCTGTTTAATTAATGATGTTTCCCTTCGAGGATTGATTCCTGCCGAATTGGCTCAAGGGTTTGGTTTCTTTCAAAGTAAACCAGCAAAGGCTCTCTCTCCGATAGCGCTGACTCCTGATGAGCTGGGTGAATCGTGGAAAAATGGACGAGTTCATTTGCCTCTTTCAGTAAATCTGAATGGGAAAGTTTTCGGTCGTCCGAATGCAGGGGAAATGCATTTTCACTTTGGCCAACTGATTGCTCATGCCGCAAAGACAAGAAATCTTGTGGCTGGTACATTGATCGGAAGTGGGACTGTTTCAAATGAAAACTCGGATGTGGGCTCAGGCTGTTTGGCAGAAAAAAGAACTCTTGAGCAGATTGAAAAAGGTCAGCCCGAGACTCCGTTTATGAAAGTCGGAGATCAGGTGGAAATTTGGATGGAAGATTCTAGTGGTCAAAGTCTGTTCGGAAAGATCTCTCAAAAAGTAAAACAAGCGTAATCAAACTGAATTATCTTGCGTTTGGTGGCAGCGGCATTTGCTCAGGCGCAGGCAAAGCTCCGCTTGATGGTGGCGGCAGCCCCTGTGATGGAGGTGGCACTGGCTCGGTGGGTACAGGAGCCGGCGCCTCAACAGGTAAAGATTGCTGTTGATCTGGTTGCTGTAATTGCTGCTGTTGATTTTGCTTTAAGAGTTCAGCCTGAGATGCCGGCATGCAGACCATAGGCTCAGAAGGCTTTTTCTTTGGTTTGATTTCACCTTCATACTCGGGTTTGCAAAGGACCTCGAGACTGACAAAGTGAGCCCCTTTTTTGATTTGAACCGCACGAACTTGTTTATTTGCGGACAAGGCACAATAGACCTTGGATTCGACGGCATCGTCACCGCGATTGCAGAGCACATTGATCCCATCAGTCTGTCGGGTGGCTGTGCATTTCCAATCAAACCAAGGCACGTTAATGGGTATCGTCTTGTAGCCTTCTCTCAGGGTAAGGGACCCGTAAGAGGCTTTGCCCTTGGCTTCGAAGGTGTAATAATTAATGATGGCCTCTTTCGAGGAATGTGCGCTCAGACCCGCAAAAACAATAACAATAACAAAAAAGAAAAACCGAAAGGGCATAGAACCATTGTGAACAATAAAATGCGGTCGAGTCCAGTACTAGATGCGATAAAAACGCTCTAGACTGCGCCACATTATTGATGTAATTTCACCTTTCTTGTTCCTATATCAGCGGAGGGTTGGCCGAGTGGCTGAAGGCGCTCGCTTGGAAAGCGAGTTCACGTCAAAAGCGTGACGCGAGTTCGAATCTCGCATCCTCCGCCAAGTTTAAAAGGCATTTCTAGCTACTTGAAATTAGCTGAAACTTTTTATCACTGATATCTCGAGGGGCTGAAAAGGGGCTACAACTGAAATCTCCATCGGCAGAAAAGCGTACAGTTTTCACCGCAGACTTCATTACTATGCCAACCTCTAATATCTCAATAATTTTTTCAACACAAGAATGTTGCTTTTCGGACTTTCGGACATGAATCCCGATTATCGGAATAATTCTAATCTAGAATCGATATAATAGATTTTAGGGCCGGCTTCATTGGCACTTAAGGTGCAAGGTGCCACTCAACGAATCATTTTCGATAATCAAATTGGAGGTTTTATGAATAAGATTTTATTGGCTATGTTAATGAGTATTGTATCAATCACTGCCTCGGCCCGGGAATGGGAGGGGAACAACAATGGTCGTTATGGTGGGTGTGTTGTTGAAGGCACATTAGTTACAATGAAAAATGGGACTCAGAAGCCTATTGAAAAAATTGTAGAGCAGGATAGAATATTAACTAATACTCAAGAAGATTTTTCTCCACTACTTCGAATCCGAGGTTCGGAGAATATTCCACTATATCGTGTCAAAATGAGCAGTGGAAAGGCGGTTGTTGCAACTGAGGGCCATCCATTCATTACAGAAGCGGGTTTAACTCTTGTATCAAAGGAGCTAAAGCCTGGTTTAGTATTGCAGACTATTGATGGACCAGAGGAAGTTGATTCCGTGAATTTGGTATCGCCAGGAAAAGTGGTTTACAATATTATTGTGGCCTCTGACGAGGCTATTTCAAAAGCGCAGAGAAGTGACGTTGAGGCCAGAAATGCAGGATTTAGTACTGTGGAGTATCAAAGGCGAATGGATCCATTTTTGGGGTTGTCGTCAGCTCAGCATACCTATTATATAAATGGCATTGCTAGTGGTGACTTAGTTATTCAGCAATCAATTAAGAATTGAAAATGAGGACCAGGTTATGGCAACTGAGAATGACTTTTACAGGCTTCAGGAGCAATTAAAAGCAGGGGATGCTGCACTTGCAGCAGGCGATTTTACAAATCGGTTGCCAGGACTGCTAGAAGTACTAGGTCACCCAGACGCTAAGTTTAGAGATAATTTAGGCTGGTCAACACTTTCAAAGTACTTTCGAAGTGCCTATTGTCCGGCGGCAGTTCGTTCCAAAATATTAGATCTACTTTTATCTAATGAGTTCTTGTTCTATAAAATATGCGATGGTGAAACTGTTGATAGTGTTAAGAGATCATTTTCAATTTTAACTATTGCAGATATTTTGGGGGGCGATCTTAAGTATGGAGCGTTGATTGAGTCTAGTCGACTCCGTTTAGTGGCTTATGAGCTGTGTCGCTATCTTGACCTTGAGAAGGATTGGCGTGGGCACAGCGAAGCTATTGGTTGGATTCACGCATTGGCTCATTCTGGAGATGCTTTTTGGGCTTTAGCTAGTCATCCTTCGCTAGAGCAGAATGAACGTGTACATTGTTTGACCAAACTTTTGTCACATATTGAAAAGAGAGGGCAAAATGTTTTTCAGTGGCAGGAGGATTATCGCCTGGCTCGAGCCCTATCAGTTCTTCTTGAAAGAATCCCAGAGGATTTCGCAAGAAATCTTATTGAGCAAAAATATGAATCGTCACTTCTTTTTCGAATGCCTGCTATACAAAATATTTTAACAACATTTCGCTGTGTCTATCTCGAGATGCATTGGAGCGGGTCAAAGAGAATTGACTTGATGGAATCACTAAAGAAAATTATTTATTGATTTTTGCATGTTGCAAGAATATCAAAAGACAAGCTAATCATCATCATTTTTTTCATCGAATTTTCCCAATAATGCTAGGGCGGTCATCATCAGCATAGAGAGCAAAGCAGGTTTGATTGTTTTGCCTTTCTACCGCAAGTCGTGCTGTAGCTCCATAAGGAACGGGACCACGAAACCACAAATCAAGGCCACAGGGATAATTCACAGTGATGGGAATGTGGGCAAGAGCTGCGCCGACCACGCGGTGGGGGTGTAGGAATGCGGATTTGAATCCGAGCATTTTCGCGTAAGGGCTGTATAGGTGAATTCCATTATAATCTCCAGAGAGATCGCCGAACTTTAGGCCTCCATCATTGGGAAGTTGAAATGAGTTTGTTGGGGCAGTTGAAATTGCTGGGGGAGGCTTGATGGGGACTTCGATTGGTCTTCCATGCTTGATGCGATAATAAAAGGTTGTGATGTTTTGCCAACACAAAACCCCATCCCTGTGAGCTTCGGTGATGAAGTCGGCTTCGACACCTTTTTCAAGAAATCTGTAAGAATGTGTTTTCAGGGTGAAGTTCACAGTGTCATTCACCCTCAAAGGGTAAAACTGATTGATTTCATTTCGAAGCTGAAGGGCGTTCCAAATGGGTTCGGGAAAATCGGGATCTGTTACTGTTCTCATGACCAGTCGAAAGCTCATCGCCTGGGGAAAAAAGATCGGTAGAGTTTCAGCGTAAGGAATTTGAGTCAATTTATACATTTTTGAACACAAATCCTGAGTGAATTGAAAGTTCTTTTGATTGATTTCAAAGTGAGGCAGATTTTTGATGTTTTTAAACCCTTTTGAGGGCCAAAAGGCTCTCGTCATAAAGGCAGCAACAGAGGGGTTTCGATTATATGCTATTGTTTTCATATTTGACCTCATGTGTACATTGTACACTAAATTGTTTACAGTGTACACTTTTTCTGTATAATTGGATGTATGAAAAAAGATTTAGTGGATAAGGCCGCGGAATTAGTTGAAAAAAAGGGTGCTGAGTCTGTGTCAATGCGGGACTTGGCAAAAAAGGTAGGGGCATCGACAATGGCCGCATACCGGCATTACAAAAGTAAGGATGAGCTGCTTCTCGAGGTCGCGGCTCGCGGCTTTGATCGCCTGACTCAACTTGGCAATCAGGCTGCGGACCATGAAAAAACAGCTCAAAAAAAATTAGAGGCCGTTTTGTATGCCTATTATCAGTTTGGCCAAAATCATCATAATCTTTTTGAACTCATGTTTGGCCCGTTAAAGAAAAAAGAAAGCCTGTCTTCTCACTTTCAAAACTCGGCGAGGGCAAGCTATGCCCAATTCTCAAAGTATGTGCATGAATTTATTGGCGTGAATAAATTAAAGAATCAAAAATTTGAAAATCAATATTCTTCTGCCTTCTGGGCTTATATACATGGCATGACGGTCCTTGCCTCAAATGGGTATTTGTCAGCAATTGAATCAAGTCCGAAAGAAATGGAAAAAAAGATAAAAACGCAAATCGCAAATTTTGTGGCATTTTATCAAGTCTCCCTAGCAAAGAACTAGGGAGCTGATACTTAATTTTAATTCATTATGAATTTTTGAAGTACGATTCGATGTACTTTTTCCTGGGCATCGTACTCGATTGAATAGGCTTGGGGGTATGACCCAGGTTTTTCAAATTTTGATGGAACTCGAACATCTGTAACCATACTGTGGCGCTCAAGCAAATGACTGAGAGTAATCATCGGTTCAACAAAAGCCAGTCGGCCGTCATAGTATCCATAAATATATGTGGCAACGAAGGGCTTTCCATTAAACTCGGGCGAGGTTGTATCCACCCAATGCCATCCCATCTCGGGAACTCCACCTGGAGTTGGCGCGTACTTTGGAGGAATAAATTCCGGCGAGGGTGATTTCATGCAAATGGAGGTGTCACTCTCTTGGCAACGAATATGAGTTCGGGCGGCTTCTGAAATCATATAAAAATGAAAATCGAAGTGAGGTTTATCATAGATATGATCGGGTTCATGACCCAGTGGATTCCAGTCGACTGTAACATGGTCGTAGGGAGCAAGCCCTGTTGATGCCGGTAATTGCAATTGAACCATGCTGTTGGTTTTGGGTAGCCCCGCCAGAGCTTGTTCTGATAATTCGATTCCCAGTCTTTCGAGGCCTCCCTTTTTATTGAATTCAGCAAAGGTGCGAGCCCAGCCCTTTCCGAGCGGCGCTTCTTTGCCCTTTTCAAGGTAAGCTTGGCCACTGATTGTCCAACAGAGTAGAGAAACTATAATTAGATTTAATTTCATATAGACTCCTTATTCTGTTCTGCGCTTTAAAATTCTGGGTGCAAATATGTTCCCCGAGCGGGAAGTCTGTCAGACAAATCCATCTCACCGTGCATCCGGGCACAGTGAGCGGAGCAGAACATAACTCCATCAGCCTCTACTCCGTGACCGATGATACTGACTCCACAGTCCACGCATTTTGGGGCAAGGACATGGATTGCACACTCAAAACAGTCAAAATACTCGGTGCGACCGTTGTATGTTATTTCGATTGGTTTATCGTATCTATTTCCACATGCGGCACACTGCTTGACCATTGGAGACCTCTCTTTCAAGTTCAAGGCTATTTCTCTATTCAATTTTCATTCCAGAACGCTACAACTATTATGAAGACTTTATGTGCGAAAAAGAGACAAGTTGTCAGTCAAATTGACTCACTCCAGTTACAAAGAGGATAGATCTGACTTGTGAGGATGGCTTAGATATTGCTCATCAAAGGGGAGCGGAGGTTTTTATGCTAACGGCCCAGATTGATGTTGATGCATTAGGTAAAACCTTAGTTTCAGATATTATGAGCGAGAATCCAATAACTGTGCGAGCAAGTGAGGATTTAGAGACAGCGGCAGTTTTGATGGCAGAAAATAATTTTCATCATCTGCCAGTTGTCGATGATAATGGAGACATTCAGGGGATTATTTCAGATCGAGATTTACTCAGTGTTGTTATCAGAGTACGGCCTTGGAAGGTGCGTGAACGTGCAGAGGGTGGGTGGAGCAAAAACCGCGTTAGTCATGTGATGACAAAAACGCCAGAAACAGTTAGCCCAGATGTGACGGTGAGAGAGGCGGGCACAGTCCTTCTTGAAAATCGAATCGGCTGCCTCCCGGTTGTCGATGGTAATCACCTGGTTGGAATAATTACTGAATATGATTTTGTTAAATTGGTCAGCCAGGGATTGTCTGCAAATACCTAGGAGGAAATGGCTCTATGTCAGCCTGGCAAGTTCCCGCAGACACTCTTTCTTTTAAATATAAGTCAGATCATATTTCTTTTCAGGCGACAGATGAGCTAGAGGATTTGCTCGAACCAATTGGTCAAGAGAGAGCCATTGAAGCACTTCAATTCGGCACAAATATTAAATGTCCTGGGTACAATATATATGCCCTAGGCTCATCTGGAATTGGAAAACACGAGATTATTGAACAGTTTTTGCGTCAGAAGGTTTCAAATGGGCAGACGCCATTGGATTGGGCCTATGTGAATAATTTTGCGGAACCAGGAAAGCCGATTGCAATATCATTTCCAGCAGGCACCGCAAAAATTTTTCAGCAGCAAATTCGGCAATTGGTTGAGGATCTCAGAACAACGGTTCCTTCTTTATATGAAAGTGAAAGGTATCGGACACAGCGAGATAGTCTTATTAAAGAGTTCAAAGAACAGCAAGATAAAGCCCTTGCAGCTCTTCAAGAGAGGGCAAAGAAAGAAAATATTTATTTGCTGACGATTCGTGGATCATTGTTTTTTGCTCAGGGAGACAAAGATGGAAATATTTTGGACGAGGCCACTATAAGTCAACTGTCACCAGAAGAGCAAAAGGCATCATCCGAGCGAATTTCAAAGTTTAATAATGATCTGGCCAACTTAATAAATCAATTTCCAATCGAAGAGCGTCAAATGCGTTTGCGAATTAAAAACCTAAATCGAGAGATGATTTCTTCAGCGGTTGAAGCTCTCGTTAGTGATATTAAGAAAAAATATTCTGAAGACAGGAAAATTAGTGACTATATTCAAAGTATGGTTCGCGACATTATTGACAATGCGAGAGATTTTAGACGCCATCAGGACGAAACATTGGAAGTGAGAGAAGAAGTCGCCTCTACGTTGAGACGGTACGAGGTCAACGTTATTGTCGAACACTCCCAAACGACAAAATTACCAATCATATATGAAGATAATCCGACATTTATGAATCTTGTTGGGCAAATTGAGCATATTTCCCAACTGGGAGCTTTGATTACAGATTTTACTTTAATCCGCACGGGTGCACTTCATCGAGCTAACAGTGGATATCTTGTGTTGGATGCCTTTAAGCTCCTATCATCTCCTTATGCGTGGGAGGGGCTTAAAAGAGCTCTGAAGTCGGAACAGATTCGGATTGAATCTCTTGGGCAAGTTTACAGCCTTGTGTCCACTGTGACTTTAAAGCCAGAGCCCATACCACTTAACTGTAAAGTGATTCTCATCGGAGAAAGTGATCTCTATCATTTGTTAACTCAATATGACCCTGAGTTTTCTGAATTGTTCCGAGTTTCAGCTGACTTTGAAAGCGATATTGTTCGTGATGAGAAAAATGAAAGCAGATTTGTGAGATTGTTAGGTTCATTGGCTCGCAAGTACAATCTCAAGAGCTTAGATTTCTCTGGGGCGACTCGAGTTCTCGAGTATAGCACGCGCTTATCTTCTGATAATGAGCGACTATCTATTAATTTAAGGGAGATTACGGACCTTCTGAAAGAAGCAGATTTTTTTGCCAAGGAGTCAAAGAGGGATCTAATTTCAAATCAAGACATACAAAAAGCGATTGATGCTCAAGTTCATCGAGCAAGTCGTATCTACGAAAAAGTCATTGAGGAAACCAAGCGTGGTGTTTTGCTGATTGATGTTGCTGGAGAAAGTATTGGCCAGGTGAACGGGTTATCTATATTTGAATTTGGGAATCATCTTTTTGGACATCCCACTCGAATCACAGCTATTGTACGAATGGGTGATGGACATGTTGTCGATATTGAGCGTGAAGTCAAAATGGGTGGCCCCATACATTCAAAAGGCGTCCTTATTTTATCTGGATTCTTAAAATCAAGGTTTGCAACTGATGTTCCTTTTTCTATTTCTGCAAGTGTTGTCTTTGAGCAGTCATATGGATTAGTTGAGGGCGATAGTGCGTCCATGGCAGAGCTGGTCGCTCTACTATCAGCAATCTCACAACTTCCAGTTAAGCAGTCCTTTGCGATTACAGGCTCCGTGAATCAGCACGGAGAGGCTCAGGCGGTCGGCGGTATTAACCAGAAGATTGAAGGGTTTTATGACCTTTGCTGTCACAAAGGATTAACGGGGGACCAAGCCGTAATTATTCCAAGATCGAATATTAATCACTTAGCTTTGCGCAATGATGTGATTGAATCCGTCCGTCGAGGTCAGTTTTCAATCTACGCGGTAGAAACCATAGATGATTGCATGCACCTTTTAACTGGAATGCCGGTGCAAATGATCAACGAGAAGATTGAGGCACGACTGCGAACTTTTGCAAAGCAGCTAGGAAAAATAATGAGGCTGAATGAAGCCGACCAAAATCTGTTATCAATGTGACAACATGACACAAACATTTTGTGACAAGTCTGATAAGACCAGCGTCATATTGGCACTTACTTTGCTTTGTTAAAGTCGGGTATGTCTATTCTTGAGGGGGGTGGATGATGTTATTTCATAATCGTCAGCATGCTGGTCAGCTTCTGTCGGAAAAACTTCAAAAATATAAAAACTCAAACGCCATCGTGTTGCCCCTACCTAGAGGTGGAGTACCAGTTGGAATTGAGGTTGCCAACGCATTAAATCTGCCTATGGAGGTTCTTGTTGTGCGTAAAATTGGCGCTCCTTTTCAAACTGAACTTGCTGTGGGAGCTCTGTGTGAGAGCGAAGATCCAGTATGGAATCAGCAAATTCTATCTCGAATGGGACTTGAGCCAGATGACCTAAATAGCGTAGTTGAGAGAGAGAGGGCAAGAATCAAACAACAAATCGATTTATTTCGTGAAGGAAGGGACTTGTCATCGGTTTCAAAGAAAGTTGCTATTATCGTAGATGATGGATTGGCTACAGGTGCCACAGCCACAGCTGCAGCTAGCTATTTAAAAAGAAAGGGCGCTGCGAAAGTGGTTATTGCCGTGCCAGTTGCGGCAGCTAGCTCTGCAACGTTATTAAGAACCAAGGTGGACGAAGTTATTGTTGTAGATGAGCGCGAAGATTTGATGTCAGTTGGCCAGTGGTATAGGAATTTTTCCCAAGTTAGTGACAGTGAGGTTATTTCTCTTCTGAGGCGTAAGCCAATTCAAAAAGAGAAGGAAAAGATACTGGAGTCAGAAAGAGAGATTCCCGTTGATGATGTGCAATTAAAGGGAGATTTGGTGATTTTTCCAGAAATGAAGGGCCTTATCATTTTTGCCCACGGTAGTGGGAGCAGTCGTAAAAGTCCGCGTAACAGAAAGGTTGCGCGATATTTAAATGATAGGGGCTTCGGAACGTTGTTGTTCGATTTACTAACAGACCAGGAATCGGAAGATAGAAGAAATGTCTTTAATATACCATTATTAAGCCATCGACTTGGGCAGGTGACCAAGTGGGTGCGAGAACAATCTGGGTTTGAGAGTGTTCCTCTTGGATATTTTGGTGCTAGCACGGGGGCCGGCGCAGCCATTCATGCGGCGGAGCAATTAGAAAAGGAAATTAAAATTTCCGCGGTGGTCAGCCGAGGAGGGCGTCCCGATCTTGCTGGTGAGGCCTTGAAAACAATGTCATCTCCAACACTGCTGCTCGTCGGCAGTCAGGATTATGGAGTCATTGAACTCAATCAGCAGGCACAAAAGTTACTACCACTTGCGAAGTTGTCCCTTGTGGATGGAGCTACTCATCTTTTTGAAGAACCCGGCACTCTTGAAGAGGTCTCACAGAAGGCGGCTGATTGGTTTGCCATATACTTACAGAAAAATATCAAGCAAAAATCCAAAATTAGCCTAGATCTAACTGAGGCAATAAAAGAGTCAATGACCGCAATAAAATCAGAAAGTGATTATGATCGACTTATTCAATTTGTGAAAAGTGCACGCGTTGTCATGTTGGGGGAATCTTCTCATGGTACCGAAGAATTCTATAAAATACGCAGTCTAATAACGAAGCGTTTGATTAAGGATTACGGATTTAAATTTATTGCAGTTGAGGGCGACTGGCCTGCTGCTTATAGATTGCACCGATACATAAAAACTGGAGAGGGCGGAAGGGCTCAAAGTGTGTTGATGAAAAATCACCGTTGGCCAACATGGATGTGGGCCAACGAAGAAATAGCTCAACTTGGTGAGTGGATGAGGGCCTACGATGGTGGATTTTATGGATTAGATATTTATTCGCTTTTTGAATCTATTGGTGAAGTTACAAAGTATTTAAATAAAAATTATCCTGACTTAGCAATTGAAATTGAGCGTCGATATTCCTGTTTTGATTCCTACGGAGGTGATGAGCTCGCTTATGCACGGTCGATTTTAAACTATCCTGCAGGATGTGAGAAAGAAGTGCTTCAAAACCTGCAGCAGATGCTCAATCTACGACTGGTTGATTGGACACAAGATGAAGATGAGCTCTTTAACTCACAACAAAACGCTAGAATTGTAGCAAGCGCAGAGGCCTATTATCGTGCCATGCTAAGAGCCGAACCCCGATCCTGGAATGTTCGAGACGGACATATGATGGAAACACTTGATCGTTTGCTTGAACGAGCAGGAGAAGGGGCGAAGGCTATAGTTTGGGCTCATAATACTCATATTGGTGACTACAGAGCTACAGACATGAAGGAGAATGGGTTTGTGAGTTTGGGAGGTTTAGCAAGACAAAGTTATGGCGAGGAGAATGTCGCACTTGTAGGGTTTGGGACATATCAAGGAGATGTACTCGCTGGACCAGCGTGGGGAGCTACTGAGAAAGTGATGTTTCTTCCCCCTGCTCTGAAGAACAGTTACGAACACTATTTTCATAAGGCAGCTGGTGAAATGAATGTAAATGAGTTCTATGTTCTACTGGAGAATAAACATCGGACACCATTTGGACAAAGAAGGGGGCACCGAGCTGTTGGTGTGGTCTACAGCCCCTTGCATGAGCAGAGAACCAGCTATGTGCCGACAGAATTATCCAGAAGATATGATGCCTTTGTTTTTGTGGATCAGACTCATGCATTAAAATCACTACATTCACCTTATGTGCGAGGCCAGTTCCCTGAGACATGGCCTTCGGGACAATAATTTATGAAGAGCGAACAGAATTATCTTTTCACCAGTAGTCGCATCAGTGTGGTTTCAGTTGTGGCGGGAAGCATGGTGACACTAGCTGTGATGTTTCTTTTTATGTCTCTAGCGGCAGCGCTTGGGTTTTGGTCTTATAATCCAGAGGAGCTTTCGATGTTGGGCCCCCGATTTTGGACTCTCACATCAATTGCTTGGACCTTTAGTGTCCTTGCAGGCTCTTGTGTTTCTGCTATTGCCTCTCGCTCGCGTGAAATGAAAAATGGCATTTTAAATTCAATAACTGCCTGGGCGGGAAGTTATTTACTCTTTGGTGGTATTGCGCTGACAATGGCAGATTCAAATCTTCATGCATTATTGGATTCACCTACCGTTGGTCTTTTTTGGCATGGATTTTTAGGTGATTTTTTTGCGCTCGTCGCTGGAATTTTAGGTGGCGTCTTAGGGGTATTCTTTGAGCGTGGAGAAATCAAATTGAAAATTACAAAACTTCCGAAAAATACTCAAGTTCTCTCGACTGATGTGGATAAGCCAAAGGCTGCTCCCACTTTTTCTCGATAAACCGATTCTCTATTCGCTTGGGTTTAGGGTTAAAGAAAATAAGAACAGGACACCTTGATTGAAGCAGTACATCTTTTGCAACGCTGCCAAGTATAGCCTGCGACGTTGGTCCACTGTGACTGGCCATAGCAATAATTCCCACTTTATTTTTCTTTGCTATTTCAAGTAAATCACTTGCGATTGTGCCCTTTTGACGTTCAATCAGGATTTTTGATTTGATTTTTCCCTTTTTCAGGAAAGAGGCCCACTGAGCTGCTTTTTTAAGTCTGGATTTTTTTATGGTTTTCATGACAGATTCAAAGCTTCGTGCGTCATATGGCCAGTAGCCATTAAGCTCTGAGCTAATCACCATTGGAGTCTCGATCTGGCTGTAAAGAAGCACTTCTGATTGAAAGGCTTTCGCCCATGAGCTGAGATTTAGGAGAGCGTATTTTGAATCCCGCGCGAAATCGGTTGGAAATAATATCGAAGGAATTCTGCTTACGGGTTTAGTTTTCGCATTTAACAAAAAGACAGGAACTCGTGAGGTTGAAATAAGTACTTCAGAAAAGCTTCCAAGCCGAAATGGATTCCATGACTTTTGAGAGTGGGTATTGGCGAAAATGATAATGGCTTTTTTTCGTTCAGAATAACGAGATAACTCTAAAGCCAACCTCCGATTTGATGTTGAATCCGTAAATATCTTTTCAGGGGGGAGAAAGGTTTTCGTATCTAATCCTTTGAAATAACGATTTAAATAGGCTTCTGCAAGTTGCTCAAACTTCTCCTTCCAGAGTCCAGATAATTCCATAGGCATGTTGAAGGTAGTATTTGAAAAAATTGAGACAGGTAGAACATCGCAGTTCAGGTGTGCAGACCAAATTTTCAGTTCCTTGATGATATTCTCTGAATCCTTAGGTTCACGAGTTGGGTCCACAGCCCAAACAATGATTTCTTTCCTGCGACGATGCGACAGATCCTGTGCTTTCATGCCGTCCTCCTTGATGAGAAACAACTCTTGATGATGTGCAATGCAAAGGCCAGAGTCTAATGGATCAGCGTCAAACTGTAAGCTCAGAAGATCAAGATCTGTGACAAGATAACTGCCATTTTGTCACGGCGGTGCTATTTATTTGCAGATTAATCGCATATTGGCCGTGGCATGAAATCTGCTTTTGTTGTTTCGCATGTTCGATTGCAGCGATGCTAGTCAGAACTCAGGCGGGTGCAAGTCCCGACAATAGAATTGTCCAGTTGCTATTGTAGCCTGGATCAACGGGGGGTATAAAAACCTCCCGTAAGCTGATCGACAAAGTACTGAGTATGTTCGTGTTCAGTACTTGGTGAATCGGCAGGTCGTAGCGAAAGCGAACCTTGGAAATTCGTTGGTCTTTGAACGTTCGGAACGAACGACGGGAGACTGAGTGAGAAGGCCGAGCTCGGGAACAGGAGTGAAGGCTAACACTGGTGGTGAAGAACTGGATAGTCGCAGCCAACAGCTTCTCCGGAGAATGGAAGGACGACATGCTGAGAATGAGTTGTGATGAAAGCACGGAACTGCTTGTGGGTCGGTGACGTTTCTCTGAGCGTTAGCGGCAGCAGTTGGATAAGCTTGTGATGCTGACTGGATACAGTTGGTAGTGCCAGCGAAACCGGCTGCCATGCCCATGAGTAGGGCGGATAAGATCGGTTAAGCCCTTGAGGAGGGCGAGGATCTTTGGAGTGATCTTCTTAGGTTAGCGCTTGGGAAGATTTGATGACGGTACTGTGCCGGACTGGTGTCTGTGTCGGTGCTAAGAATAGAACCAACTTTGAAAACTTTCTGCGTATGCTCAGAGAGTGGCTTAAGCAGAAAGCGACGAAGGAATGTTCTATTTGAAATGTCAGCTCTTGAGCTGTTCTGGGGAAATCCCAATGGGCAGTTCTTCAATTTGGGTGGCGGAGCCGCTAGATATGAACTTCCAAAATTCTGTCTGGCGCGCCACCGCCTTTTATTTTTTCATTAGTTACCAAAAAAAGATTAATGCAAAACATAAACATATTGAGGAGGAATTTTATGTCTACAGCACTCGAGCGATGGTTCGACAATAAGCGTCTCAGTCCATTTCGAGATTTTTCAGATGTTCAGGAGTCATTTGATCGATTGTTCAATGAGTTCATGAATTTAAAGAAAACTAGTGGGATCAGTGATTTTTCATTTAGCCCATCCTGTGAAATTGCAGAGGAGGGCAATAACTACGTCATGAAATTTGACTTGCCTGGTGTTACAAAGGATCAGGTTAAGGTCGAAGCAGAAAATGACCAGATCACCATTCGCGCTGAGCGAAAAGAGGAAAAAAAGACAGATTCAAAAAAGAAATATCTATCAGAACTTTATTATGGCTCTTATGTGAGAAGTTTTACTTTACCTGGACCTGTTGACGAAAAGAAAGTTGATGCAAAATTTGAAAATGGAGTTTTAACAGTCACTATTCCCAAGACTGAAGCTCTAAAAGCAAAACAAATTCCCATTCATTAATTCATTACTGGGCGAGTGACACTTCTGTTCACTCGCCCTGTCAAACTGTCTCATCCAAATCGAGAATAAAATTTTAAATCAATAAAGACTGTTATGAAGTTAAATTTTCTTTGGCACAGAATCTGCTCCTTTGGGAGATATGTTCTACTGCAGCGATGCTAGTCAGAACTCAATCGGGCGAAAGTCCCGACAATGGAATTATCCAGTTGCTATTGAAGCCTGGATCAACGGGAGGTCTGAAAAACTTCTCGTATGCTGATCGACAAAGCGTTGAGCAGGTTCGTGTTCAGTGCTTGGCAAATCGGCAGGTTGTAGCGCGAGCGAACCTCGAAAATTTGGCAGTCTGTGAACGTTCGGAACGAACAACGGGAGACTGGAGAGAGGGCCGAGCCGTTGGACATGGGCGAAGGCTATTATTGTTGGTGAAGCACTGGATGTTGGCAGCTGACAACCTCTCTCGCAAATGGGGGGACGACATGTCGAGAATGAGTTGTGATGAAAGCACGGAACTATTTGCGGGTCGGTGACGTTTCTCTGTACGTTAGCGGCAGCGGTTGGATAAGCTCTTGCTGTTGATTTAAATCGATGGTGTGTGTGAAACCAGCTGCCATGCCCGCAGGTAGGGCGGATAAGATCGCGAAGCTCTGAGAGGAGTGAGGATCTTTGGAGTCAGGCACGCTCTAGGGTTCTAGTGTGTGTTTATATGGTGGCTGTCGGTCTGAAAAACCTGACATGCGGAGAATGAAGTCAACACAATCACCTTATGTGTATGCTCAGAGAGTGGCTTAAGCGTAAGAGGGTGTGGAATACTTTGTTTGGAATGCCAGCTCTTGAGCTGTTCTGGGGAAATCCCAATGGGCAGTTCTTTGAAGAAAGTGGTGGAGTCGTTGGACGGAGCCCTAAAGAAGCTCCGTCCGGCGCGCCACTGCTTTTGTTGTTGCGTTTGTAATTTAAGATAACATCTTTTATTCGAAAGGAGAGATTATGCCTATTTCAGATTTATGCTCAAGAGAATTAGTTTGTGTAGAGCGAGGAACGTCGCTGCGAAGTGCGGCTCAACTGATGAAGAAAAAACATGTTGGTGGAGTCGTTATTGTTGAAGCGAATGGAAAGAAAAAGCCTGTTGGCATTTTGACGGACAGAGATATTGTTCTCAGTGTAGTTGCAGAAGACATACCCCTAAGCTCAAGAGTAGAAAGTGTGATGACTGGAAATGTCATTAAGGTCCAGCAAGAGGAAGGCATTGCCACTGTCGTTGATAAAATGGAACGGGAAGGCGTCCGCAGAATGGTTGTGGTTGATGCTGCAGGAAATGCCTGTGGTTTGGTGTCTTCTGACGACATTCTTCAGCTTGTGGCAAAAGAGCTCAATGGTATCGGAAAACTATTCGAGAAACAGATCGAGAACGAAAAATCCTACGGAGCTGTCCTGACTTAGTTTTTAGGAAGATCGCAGATATCAGGACTTTCAATGGCGCCGACGGCGAAGGTGCCCTGTGGGTGTAACTCATCTACACGGACACGAACAAAGTCAATGAAATCTGTCCCATAGTCGAAAACAATCACGACCGTGTGGTGGAGGATGACTTGTCCATCTACTGTGGATTTGCGGTATTCGTATCGGCGCACCCGGAGTTCGTCGGCATATCTTGCGGCGACGTCGCAGCGACTGAGAATGGCGACTTCGGCCATATTGGCAACTTGGGGGATGGGGACTTGGTCTTTCAGCGTTAACTCAGTGGCACCAAAAGACAAAGATGAAATCATCGTTAAAAATGATACGAATAGTGTTTTCATATACCAATATTCGTATCGGCTCTTATGATATATTTCAACAAATATTAGTGGGCCTGGTTGTACATTCTATCTTCAAATGCAGCCAGAGCGGCCTTGGCCCCTTCTCCCATAGCAATGATAATCTGCTTATACGGAGTTGTGGTCACATCACCCGCTGCATAAATTCCGGGAGTGGACGTGCGACCTTTATTATCAACAACGACTTCACCAAACTTTGTTAGCTCCACGGTGTCTTTTAAGAACTGACTGTTTGGTAAGAGACCGATTTGTACAAAGATACCATCGAGATCAATCTTTTGCGTTTTTTCTGTTTTGCGGTCTTGGTATTCAAGACTTGTTACCTTCTGTCCATCGCCGATGACCGATGTTGTTTTGGCTGATGTTACGATTGATACGTTTGGAAGAGATTTGAGTTTATCAACAAGAACCTGGTCGGCTTTTAGTTGGTCATTAAATTCAATCAGCACAATTTCTCTAACGATCCCTGCTAAGTCAATTGCAGCCTCAACACCTGAATTTCCACCACCGATGACGGCAATTTTTTTACCCTTGTAATAAGGTCCGTCACAATGAGGGCAAAAGGCCACTCCACGGCCAATGTATTCTTTTTCTCCTGGGATTCCTAATTCTCTCCATTTGGCACCAGTCGTGACAATGATGGACTGAGCTTGAAGATATTCTCCACCTTCAAGATTGATCGTCTTTGTTTCTTTATCAATTTTTTGAACTCTTCTATGCTCTAAAATCTGTACGGGGTAGCTCGACAGATGTTGGTTTAATTGTGCGGCCAATTGGGGGCCTTCGGTGTAGACAACAGAGATTAAGTTTTCAATTCCCTTTGTCTCTTGGACTTGGCCACCAATTTTTTCTGCAATAAGGGCGGTCTTTAAACCTTTACGGACGCTGTAGATCGCTGCCGACGCACCTGCTGGGCCGCCGCCGACAACAACCACATCAAATTTCCCAAGATCTTGAGAGAGATTCTCTTGTGCAGAGGCATTTGTTCCAAAGGTTGTTTCAAGTTTTGTAAGTAAATCAATGAATTGAATTTTTCCAGCGTGAATGATTTTAGAATCCAGGGCAACGCTGGGAACCCCTTGAATTCCAAGTGCGGAGATATCATGTTGAACGTAAGATCCATCAATCATCTCATGATGAAAGTCTTCATGGATCAGGGCCATTTGATTAAGAGCTTGAACAACATCAGGGCAATTTTCGCAAGATAATGAAATGTAAGTTCTTAAACGAATTGGCCCCTTTAAATTTTTAATTCGTTGAAGGATTTTAGCATCAGGAAATTTACCTTTTCCATCTGTATTGAGAATGGCGAGAATAAGAGATGTAAATTCGTGCCCGCTCGGGATGCCCCGAAAAGAAATTCCCGTGGGCTTGCCGTTATATTCGATGTGAAAACCTGGGGTCACTGTGTCTTGGCTAGGCTTCTCTGATTTTTTAACATTAATCAGTGAAGAGGTTGACTGAATGTCTGTCAGCATTTCAATTAGACCGTCAGTGTCTGGGTGAGAGCTTTGGTTGTAGATAAGGTCAACTTGATTCTCAAGTTTGGCGAAGACGGATTTTAATTGGTCTTTCATTGCTGTATCTAACATTTGCAACCTCCTTCGGGAAATTCTGTGGGCCCGAAGGCCCGCAGATCAAAATAGATCAGAGCTTTTAGATTTTACCAACAAGGTCAAGACCTGGCTTTAATGTCTTTTCACCTGGGTGCCATTTAGCGGGACATACTTCATTTGGATTCTTAGCGATGAACTGAGCCGCTTGAACTTTTCTGAGAAGCTCATCAGCATTACGTCCAATGCCGTTGTCGTTCACTTCAGCAAGCTTGATGACTCCTTCTGGATTGATCAAGAAAGTTCCACGGTAAGCAAGCCCAGCTTCTTCAATATGGACACCAAAGGCACGAGTCAGGGTTCCAGTGGGGTCAGCAAGCATGGGATATTTAATCTTCTTAATTGTTTCCGAAGCATCATGCCAAGCTTTGTGAGTAAAGTGAGTGTCTGTGCTGATCGAGTAAACTTCGACTCCCATTTTTTGGAATTCAGCGTATTTATCTGCCATATCTCCAAGTTCAGTTGGGCAGACAAATGTGAAGTCTGCAGGATAGAAGAAGAAAATGGACCATTTTCCGTTCAGATCGTTGTGAGTGACAGTTTTAAAGTCGTTCTTGTAATAGGCTTGTACTTTAAACTCTGGAACTTTTGTGTTGATAAGTGTTTGCATTTCTTGTCTCCTTTTTGTCTTTTGACGTTCTCTATTTAAGTCTGCTTTTCTACAGATCTTTTATGTCCCTAGAATACGGAATTTGTTTATATTAGTTAAATCGATAAAATAATTGACTCAATAGATTATATCTATTACATTCTAAGTATGGGAAATAACTCAAAAGTGAATTTTTCTTTAACACAACTTGAATATATTGTTGCGGTACACAAATGGGGGCACTTTGCGAAAGCTGCCGAGGCATGTCATGTGACGCAGCCAACCCTGAGTATGCAAATACAGAAGGCTGAGGAAAGTCTAGGGGCTGTTATTTTTGATCGATCTAAGAAGCCGATCCTACTCACAGAAGTAGGAAAGAGAATTATTGATCAGATTCAGTTGGTTTTGTTTGAGGCAAAAAAAATTGAGGATTTGATTGCGGACTTATCCACCGGTCAGGTGAAGGGCGGATTAGTTTTGGGAATTATTCCCACGGTTGCGCCTTACCTTTTGCCGCGGCTTTTGCCCCAAGTAGAGTCTTTGTTTCCTCAAATTGAACTTCAAATTAAGGAGATGCAAACTCATCAAATCATTGATGCTCTTAATACGGATGAGATTGATGTTGGTCTGCTGGCAACTCCACTGAAGATTTCAAAAATATTTGAATATCCCATATACTTTGAACCATTCTCGGTTTTGTGTCGCAAAGATCATGAGCTCAGTCATCAAAAGAAGATTAAACATTCAGCACTTAAATATAATGACATTTGGCTTTTAGAAGAAGGTCACTGTCTACGAAATCAAGTTCTCGATGTCTGTGCAATCAAGCAGGATAAGATGCTCAAGAGAAAATATAAATTTGAAAGCGGAAGTCTAGAGACTCTCAAAAATTTAGTAAACTCTTATGGGGGCTACACACTTTTGCCTGAGTTAGCGACAGACTCGATTGGGGACAATACTCAGTTGATTCCTTTTGAACGACCAATCCCGGCCCGAGAAATTGGTCTTGTCTATCGACGTGAACATTATAAGAGTGAGCTGATCGAGGCCCTGGCTGACGCCATTCTTGAAGGTCTTCCTGAACACATTCGAAAAATTCGTCAAAAAGATTTGGATGTTTTGCCCGCCGAATAGTGGAATAGGTTTTGCTCTTCTTCGCCGTGTTCATGAAGGAGAACCAAAATGCACCAGTATAAAAAAAGAACGAGCATCAGTCTTGTCTGCATATTTATGTTCAGTCAGGCCTTTGCCGAACCGGCAGAAAATTCAGTTCAAGTTTTGACGCGCACAAGCCGCGAGGGCAACACGCTTCAAACTCAGTTAGTGAAAAATGCATACAAACAAGAGGCTTACGAGGACACGTACACGGAGCAAGTTCCGTACACGACCACGGAAACTTATTATGAAGACGTGCCTTACGAAGAAACTGAGGCCTATACCGATTACGAAGACTACTATGAAAATGAATACCGATGCCATTCCTATACGGACTATGAGCGTCGGTGTCGCACAGTTCGAGACTGCCAGCCCAATATTAATGGTGGCATGACGACACTGGCATTCAATATTGCTGCTCGTCCCGAGCCGGGTCCACGCCCCAATCCGGGAAACCCAGGTGGCCCGCGACCCAATCCGGGAAATCCACCACCAAATCCACGACCAAATCCTCCATCACCACCCCCAGCTCCGGCACCTGCACCACGGCCAACTCCGCCGCCGCCTCCACCAGCTCCGGCACCTGCACCACGGCCAACTCCGGCACCTGCACCACGGCCAACTCCGCCACCACCAGCTCCAAGGCCTAATCCACCTCCATATCCAAATCCTCCGCCGCCACCTCCGCATCCACCAAGATGTTTTGACCGACAGGTTTGCGAGGACTATCCCGTCACGCGCGAGCGTTGTGGATTTGAGCAGGTTCGACATACACGTCCTGTGACTCGGTATCGCACAGTGACCCGTTACCGCAAGGAACTGCGTACACGTGAAGTTGTCAGATACCGTGAAGAACAGCGTTGTTGTGTGACTCGATACCGTGACGTCTTTGATCATCAATGGACGCTCAGTGTGCAAATACATTTCCCCCAAAACAGTCAACTTCTTGAGGGCGAAAGAGAAAGCGTCCAAGTTGAATTAATCGGAAATGAGGCAAAGCCTGAAGTTCGATTGAATTGGATGGACTCAAAGTTCCTCTACACCATCGAAAATCAGGTCGAATCCACTGGTCGAATGGATGTCTACTTAAAGGCAGAACCCAAGCCCGTGATTATCGACGAGGGTGTTCTGAAGAATGAATCTCTGATCTCTGCGGTGATGCGGGGAGAGCGCGATAGCTCTGTGGTGGGTCTGATTGACCAATCACCTGATGCCATCAGTGTTCGAACTGAGTACACGATCACTGTTGCACAAAGAAATTCTTCTGGAAGGACAACATCTTTAGGGGAAAAAACATTTAAGCGAGCGGACCTGATCCGCTCACCTGAAGGTAGTTATAAAATCCCTGTGAATCAGATCGTTAAGACCTCGGCAGGCCTGTCTGGCCTTCGAAGAGGCGAGAGAGTCCTTGTTGTTGTTGAAGTCAGACGAACAACAACAGATGGTAAGAAAATTCAGTTCTGGAAAGATAACTGGGTTACTGTCGAATAATTTTATTTCAAGCAAACTACCGCCCAAGTTGGTCTTCGGCGGTAGTTACGCTTCGGGTTCATTTTATAAATAAGAGCATCTGTCAGAGAGTTTTTTTCGCTCTCTACAGAGCACTGAAACCAGAGAGCCATTTTTCCTGAAAAGACCTGCAGTTCCCCTCGGTAATCAGGGTTCGAAGTTAATAGAACAAACCCATCCATATTTTGAAGTTCATGTCGATAGGGAGCGAGAGCTTCGTTTGAAATTTTATCAGTCAATTTAATCAGTTTTGAGGGCGGACGAATAAATATTTCGTGCATATATCCCAAACCCACAAGTGAATCTCGATCAAAATAAAGAACTTTATTTGATTGTTGTTGAATCTCTGCGGGAAATCCGATTTCTCCAACTTGTGTGTTCACAAAGCATCCAACGACAAGAAGAATTGAATTTAAAAAATAAAAACCGGGGCGAAAAATGATTTTCTCCCACCTTTGTCCCCATTGGTTTGCCCAAGCAATGGCAAGGATGATGATCGTCAGTCCTACAATAGGATAGAGAAATCTTTCTTCTTTATGTGGAACAAGGCTATGAACAAAGACAAAGAAAAGAGTTGAGCCAATCAAAAGCGAGTGATCTTTAAGTTGCTTTGCTCCTTTTGCAATACCAATAGAAAATGGAAAATAGAGAAAGAACAACCAAGTCGCCCAAGTTGTGTACCAAGGTTGGGCTCCGTACTGGGCCACATTCTCATTGGCTTTAAAGTAATTCAGCAGAACGCTCATGGGTGCGCGCCCATCAAGAACTTCAATTCCAATCTGAGTTAAAATAAGTGCAATGCCAACGCCAATGGATTGAAAAAAGAGTTTCCAGTTTTTTTGGTAAATAAAGTAAGCCACAGCAAAGACGTAGATCAGCCCGACTTGAAACCGAAGAAGGGTGGCAAATCCGATCAGGTAAAGACCAGCACAGATCAGAATATCTTTTTTCTCTCTTATCGCATGGACAAGAAGGCCCAAACCAAAGGTGACAAAGCAGGTTGCAAAAGATTCGAGAAATCCTCGAGTTGAAATGAAAGGCATTAGTCCATAAGCGGCCATCAAGTAAAGACTGAGCTTATACGCAAGAGAATCTTTTTTGTCGGAAAAGTAATAGTGGACACCCAAAATTCCGATCAGAGATGTGGTGCCCAGAAAAAAATAAATCCATCGAATTTGGGACAGAACGGTTTCAATAGCGAGAAGGTGTCCTAGCTTTGTCCATCCAAGTAAAATCCAAATCATCAAAGCACTTCTGTAGACGGGAAGGTCATGAGGCAATCCCTGATCCATTCGAAGAGCCGGTAGAATTTGATTGAGATAATCATCAAGGGCTTGGGGGCCATAGACGAAGTAAGACGAAAAAAGTCTTAGGATAAAACCAATAAGAAGGGCGTACTGAAGATGTTTTGTCATGTCAGCTTAAGTTAAATACTTTTCAAGCAAAGGGCGAGCATTAATTTTGGCGCCAAGCACCGACAGAAAGATAAAGACCCCGCCTGTTTTTCGATTCAGGAAAATAATTTCACTTGGCGGAGGGCGAAAGTGAAACTCTTGAATGATCTGGAAGACTTTTTGAGAAGCTCTCTTTGGCAAATCCGTATTTTTCCAATCAAAGTCTCCACCCCGAAAGGGCTCCATCGTCATTAGGCAAAACTCGATGAATAAATCCTTTAAGCGAGGGTTGTCTGATTCGTGCAGAAATTTGAGATCCTTTGCTGCGGACTCAAGCTCAGAGCGATCATTTTGAAGTCCAGCTCGAATCATGCGATGGTAAGAAGATAAAAATTCGGGACTGTATTTTCTCATCGCTCCAAAATCGAGAAGGACAAGCTGATCTTGTCCGTCGGACTTTAAGCGGATTTTATAATTTCCAAGGTGGGGATCGGTTTGAACAACTCCCCATTGGAAAAGCTCTAAGAAATAAAGTTCAAGAAACATCAAGCCCAGTCGATTTCGTCTTTCTTGGGAGAGAGATTGAATAAGAGAGTCATCAGCTCTTAATCCCATCTCAAATGAGGTGGTCAGAACTTTTGATGTGGAAAACTCTGGGTAAACTTGGGGAACAACAAATTCGGGAAAGTCTTTAAGGCGATTTCGATAATCTTGGGTTTCAATGGCCTCTAGGTCATATTTTGTTTCCTGCTGAAGCATGGCTTTGACTTCTTTAAAAAGGTAATCTGTCCGCAGGTTCTCAGGCAAAATTTTAGCCAGTGAGAGCAGGTTTTTCAGCGCCTTCAGATCTGAATCAATTGCGGCTTCGACCCCGGGATATTGAATTTTCATAGCAAGCAAGTCACCCGTTGAGCGATTTTCGGCCTGATGGACTTGACCTAAAGAAGCTGTACCGATGGCCTCGTGATGGATCTTAAGCTGGTTCAGTTTTTCAGGGCCAAGCTCTTTGTTGAGAATAGCTTTCATTTTTTCCCAGCGAACGGGTTGGGAATCCTGCTGTAGTTTTTTAAGAATTTCGTTGGCCTCTTGGGGTAAAAAAAATTCTCCATAAATCGAAAGCAGCTGACCGGCCTTCATCAGACTGCCTTTCAGCTCTCCTAATTGTTCTGTCCAAATTTCAGTTTGACGAAGGATAAGCTTTTCCCATTTTTCTTTTTTAATTTGATCATCGGATAAAAGAGTAGAAATGCTGTGGGCAGCAATTTTAGAACCAGTCTTCAGAGAAGTTTTTGCCAAAGCAAGCCCTCGAGAAAAAATCTTTGATTTGATTTCATCAAGGGGTTTTTTGGGCTTCTTGGTCATGCTAAACTTTGACTACGGTTTTAAAAAAGTCATTTCCTTTGTCATCAACAATAATAAAGGCAGGGAAATCTTTAACTTCAATTTTCCAAATGGCTTCCATGCCGAGCTCTTTAAATTCAAGGACCTCCACTTTCGAGATGCACTCTTTTCCAAGGCGAGCGGCTGGGCCACCGATTGATCCTAGGTAGAATCCACCGTACTGTTTGCAGGCTTCAGTGACCTGAGCTGAGCGATTTCCTTTACCCAGCATAATCATAGAGCCTTTCACTGCTTGAAATCGGCCGACATAGGGGTCCATGCGTTCTGATGTTGTTGGACCAAATGATCCCGAAGCAAAGCCTTGAGGAGTTTTTGCTGGACCGGCATAGTAAACTGCATATTTTTTGAAATATTCTGGAACATCCCCAGTTTTATCGAGAATATCAACGATCTTCGCGTGAGCCACGTCGCGAGCAACAATCATTGGTCCACTCAGCATGACTCGGGTTGAAACTTTTAAGCCGCTCAGGGTTTTCAGTGTTTGCTCAATGGGTTGATTCAGATCAATATTCACAGCGGGCTGATTTCCATCTTTAATGTTCGTTGGCAAAAAGCGAGCTGGATGCTCTTCGAGCTGCTCAATGAAAATTCCATCTTTGGTAATTTTTCCTTTGATATTACGATCGGCAGAGCAGCTCACGCCGATTCCCACTGGACACGAAGCCCCGTGACGAGGCATGCGGATCACGCGCACGTCGTGAACAAAGTATTTTCCACCAAACTGTGCTCCAATTCCTGTTTGGCGGGCTAACTTTTCAACTTGGGCTTCCATTTCAAGATCTCGGAAGGCGCGACCTTTATCATTTCCAGCCGTTGGAAGATGATCCAGATATCCCGCTGATGCGAGTTTGACGGTTTTTAAAACATCTTCGGCAGAGGTTCCGCCAATCACAAGTGCCAAGTGGTAAGGGGGGCAGGCGGCTGTTCCGAGCGAGCCTAGAGCTTCAAGAATAAATTTTTCCATGCTCTTGGGATTCAGAAGAGCTTTTGTCTTTTGATACAGGTAAGACTTGTTGGCGCTACCGCCGCCCTTAGCTAAAAATAAAAAGCTGTATTCGTTGCCGACATCCGAATAAAGATCAATTTGAGCAGGCAAGTTGTCGCCCGTATTTTTTTCTTCATACATCGAAAGCGGGGCCATTTGCGAGTAACGCAGATTTTTTTTCTGATAGGTATTGTAGATTCCCAAAGAGAGTGGCTCTTTATCGTCAACACCTGTGATCACTCGCTCGCCCTTTTTTCCAAGCACAATGGCAGTGCCAGTGTCCTGACAAGAGGGGAAAACTCGCTCTGCTGCAATCACAGCATTGCGAAGAAGATCTGTGGCCACAAATCGATCATTATCCGAGGACTCGGGGTCTTTTAAAATCTTTTCTAATTTTTCAAGGTGAGAGGTTCGAAGTAAGTGTGAGACATCATCCAGAGCAACCTCTGCCAATTGGGCAAGAGCTTCAGGCTGAACGGATAAATATTCTTTTCCATCAAAATTTTTAACTTCGACACCATCCTTTGAGATTAAGCGATATGTCGTTGTGTCTTTTTGTTTTTCAAAAATAGGTTGGTAGGAAAATGGCATTTTGAGCTCCTATTAATTATTAAGCAGAGCCGCTATTCTATTTCTTTTCTAGCATTGTCCCAAGGCAAAAATGAATTGCCATCCCTTGTAAAATAAATTTATTTATGTAGCTTAAGAATATTCTAGCGAGGTTTTATGATAAGCCTCCAGCTTTTAGAGCTATGCTGACTTGCGGTGAGTGTAATCATCAGCGAGTATCTCTGTTTTGGGACAGGCCTTAAATTTCCTTCGCCAGCCGCAAGCCGTCTTCGATAATACTTTTATTTTCAGGCTGTGCTTCTGCAAACTTGATCAAATCAGATTTGAGTTGATATTGAAGTTTTAAATTCTCACTTCTATTCAGCGAAAGCTCATAAGCTTCGAGTACAAAAAGCCAATCCTCGGGAAAATTCTTACCTTGGACATCGAGTAAGTCAGTTAGCTTTTTTTCAAGCTCAATCCCAGAAATCTTTTTCTCTCTTAATTCGCGAATTTCTAAATATATTTTTTGTTGAAGTAATTCCTTCTCAGAGAAAGTTCTTTTCGGAACCCGCTTCGCTGGAAAGTCTTCAACTTCTCCATAAGCCACCCGGTCAGCGGGGCCTCCAAAAACAGAAATAACTTTTTCTCCAACTGCAAGATCATAGGTGCCCCAGGCAGGATCAAACAAAGTTTGATTCTTATAGGTCACAACGCAATTTTGAAAACTGAGAAGAATCAGTTTTTCATCTTGATAAAGAGCAGAGACAAGATCGCCCTGAACCTTGACACCAGAAGTGTACTCAAGGGTGAGATTTTTTCCCACGGTGAGGTCGACTTTATTTTTCCAAGGGCCAACTGCTGTGCCATATCCCGCCTGATGGTAGCGGCGGTCATGACCTTTTAGTTCATGATCTTGATAAGAAAGTTGTGAAGGACCAGAAAACTGCAGATAGGCCACTTGATTTTTCTCATCGCAAATATATTTCGTCAGCACTCCTGAAATTTGAATACCTGTATTAAATTCAGCTGTGTTCACACTTTGAGCTTGCAGGGCCTTTTTCAGTCCCTGAATTCCGCCCGTGCGATAAGCCATCCCACTTGCCATTTCTTCTAAAATTTCTCCTAATTTTTGAAAATTGGGAGTCACAAAAAGTTGGGGCTGAGGCTCAGTGATGTCATAAGAATATTTCAGACAATCTAAACTCATCGGAATTTTCTTCACCTTGTCGCTCAAACACCACCGAGATTCCCCAACAGAGCTCAGTAGCCCAGCTCCGTAAATCTTTGGATTTTTCTCGTCACCAATCAGGCCGTACTCAGCCGTCCACCAATTCATTCGGGCAAGTTCCGCGGCCTCGCTTAAATGAGTCGTGTTTTTTGTGACCTGCTCGAGGTGTTTTTGGGCAGCTTCAATTTCTGCCTCTGTCGATTCAGGATTTTCTTTCATGTCACTGAGAACCCGGATGGCCTCGTACACATCAAGGTCTTCTTTGCTGATGATTGCTTTTTTGGCAACCTGGGCATATTGCTTGAGATAGGCTGCAAATTCAGGATGAACCAGAATTGGGGCGTGACCTGCGGCCTCGTGAACAATGTCTGGAGCCGGAGTGTACATCAGATGCCCCAGCTGGCGCATGTCACTGGCGATGGGTAATATACTGAGCGACTGCATTTCCATAAAGGCAGCAGGGGGAATAAATCCACTGACAGGGATTGCTCGCCATCCAAATTTTTCAATCTTTTTTGAGATATCAGAGATATGCGGAATTTTTTCGATACTGATTCCTGTTTTTTCTAATCCATCTAGATATGACTCGTGAGCATTTTTAGATAAAAAATCTTTCAGTTGACGAAGAACAAATCTCCAGCAGGCTTGATCAATTGAAGTGTATTTTTCATAATTTTGTTCGACCACATACTTTCGAAGGTGGTTTGGAATTTGATCAAATGTCTGACTCATGGTGGACCTCTTTTAGAGGTAGGGGTCCTTTTGAGAGAGATAGTTTTGGATATAGTCTTTAACCCCAGCCTCGATAGACCATTTTGAAGGGCTCATACCATTTTTCAACCATTTTTCCATTCGAGACTCAGTGAAGTATTGGTATTGGTTTTTTATGTTATCTGGCATATCAATAAACTTCACGTTGTCAGGTCGATTCAGAGATGAAAAGGCTGCATGCGCCAGATCAACCCAAGTTCGAGCTTTGCCGGCACCCATATTGTAAATTCCAGAGGCCGGAGTTTTTTTCATCAACTCTATCATCCAACTAGTGACTTCTTTGACGTAGATAAAGTCTCGCATTTGCTCCCCATCTTTGTATTCAGGAAGATAGGACTTAAAGAGCTTTAATTCCCCAGTGGCGAGAATTTGCTGATAGGCCTTAAACACAAGACTTGCCATTGCGTCTTTGTGATACTCGTTTGGTCCATAGACATTAAAAAATTTAAGTCCGTACCAATGGGGTGGAGTTTTCGTTTGCTGAACAGCCCATCGATCCATCAAAACTTTGGACTCGCCATAAAGATTGAGGGGTTTTAATTTTTCAGAGTCAAAAGTGTCATCGTAACCCTGTTCACCAGCTCCATAGGTCGCAGCACTGCTGGCGTAGATGAGATTTTTTTTATTCTCGGCACACCATTGAAAAATTCGCTGAGAGTACACAGTGTTGTTTTCAAGTAAATGATCCCAATTCGTTTCCGTTGTTGATGAGTTTGCACCCATGTGGATGATCCAGGAAACTTTTTGAGCCTCGGGGCTATTGAGATAATCCCAGAGCTGATCTTTCAGGAGAAAACGAGAGTATTTGCGCTTTTTCAGGGGCTCGGGGCGGGTGTCGATTCCGACGGTATCAACGCAAGTGATTTCTTCAATGCCATTTTGGTTTAATTCCCATACAAAAGCGCTGCCAATAAATCCATTTGCCCCGGTCACGATAATCATTCGAAATCCCTTATTATTTTAGTGCTCATTCAGTTTTAGATGAGAAATGGGGGCCAGGGCAAGACCTGACTATCTTCTGAACAGTTCTGAATCTCTTTCAATATAAAACTAAAAATATGGCATAATATCAATGGGTTAGGGTATAAATTGACCCATGATTCAAACCCTTTCTCGATTGAATAAAGCTCTTCTTCTTCTTAGCCTTGAAGTCATTCTTCTGGTTCCGAACTGCATGGTTCAATCTGTGGATCGACAGACGAAAAGTATTGATGAGTACTGGGCTGAAAGTGGGCTTAAAGAAGAAAGTCTGACCTCACTTCTTTCTGAACAGGATTGCTACAAGGATCAAAAGTCATTTTTGTCTTGTGTGAACTCAATGAGTGTTGTCAGTGAGAAGTACAACTTAAAACTGACCGAATCCGGCGCTCTTGTGAAAATGACCAGAGACCAAATTGCAAAGCGACTGAGTGAAAAACAAGATATGGCTCAGTGGGAAAAGGTTTATCAGTCTCAAGTCCGACTCTCCCGTTCGTTCATCAATATCTGGGAAGAGCTAAAAGCAAACCATATCAAGCCACCAGAGTTTCAAACTTCTGTCGCTGCGGGAATCAATGGTCACTACTCGATCTCAAGAGATCCTCACACCTATATTCTTCCGCTTTCTTTTTACGAGGAAATCGTAGCCCGCAGTGATTCTCGAATGAACAACTTGGGATTTATAGCCAAACGCCAAAATCAGCTCGCTGTTGTCAGAAAAGTTTTTGAGAATTCTCCGGCAGCAAAATCGGGCTTAAGAAAAGGTGACCGCATTAAACATATTAATGGCATTGATGTGGCCACCCTTCATCCTGCTCAATTTGCTGATCTGCTAAAGCTAAAAACAGGGGACCGGCTCAGCTTATTGATCGAGAGAAATCTTGGAAACAAAGTTCAAGACAAATACATTGAGCTGATTAAATCCGAATACATGGCCCCAAGTGTGAGCGCCAGAATGCTCCCTGGTGATAAGTACTTGGGACTGATTACCTTACATAAATTTGCAAAAGACACCTGTCTTCAAACTCGGCATCAGCTTGTGACACTCAAGGAACAAGGAGTTCGGGGAATTCTTTTAGACCTGCGTGATAACCCTGGCGGTCAGGTTGAAGAGGCCGCTTGTATCTTGGGATTATTTCTTGATAAAGGTAAGCCCTTATTTGAAACAAGATATGTTGAGACTCTTCACCCCATTGATCAATACATCAATGAAAATGAGCCCATTTACAAGGGACCATTGGCAGTTCTGATTAACTCTGGCTCCGCGTCGGCTTCTGAAATCGTCGCCGGTGCCCTCAAAGACTACAACAGAGCCACCTTGGTCGGAGAACGCACTTTTGGTAAAGGAACTTTTCAGGACGGACGCATTTGGGCTCCGCACATGAAGATTGCTCTTTTTGAAACTGAGGGGATGTACTATTTCCCATCCGGATGGACTCCACAACTTGTCGGCATTGAGCCTGACATTCAAGTTGCTTTTGCCAACACAGATTCTCAGCGTGAAGAAGAGTTGTTCTATAATCCCGTACGACCAAAAGACATGTGGGCTGGCCCTCAATCATTGACATGGCTTCAGCAGATGAAGTGCAGCACAGACTCAGTTGTTTGGATGGACTTGGCCGAGGTCAGCGGTGAAGATCCTCAACTTCAAAAAGCTCAAGCCTGGATGAAGTGCTATGATTAAGACAGACTTGTTTCAATCTCATTTTATTCCCTCTGAAAAGCCAACGGACAAGTTGATGATCGTTCTTCATGGTAAGGGCGATAGTTTAAAGCCATTTAAAGACTTTCATAATGAAATGCAGTTCAAAGATGTGAATTATCTGCTCCTCAATGCGCCCAAAAAATTTGATGATGGCTACAGTTGGTACGGCGAGCCCCCCTATCAACGAGATGGTGTTCGCCGGATTCGTGAAAAGATGTTTCAGCTTCTCAGTGATCTTGAAAATCAAGGCTGGAAGCCAGAAAATATTTTTCTTTTTGGATTCTCTCAAGGCTGTTTGGTGAGCACAGACTTGGCCCTTCATTATCCCCGCAGATTTGGCGGTGTGGTGGGCGTGAGTGGGTATTTTCAATTTTTCCCAAGATGGAAAAAACAAATTCATCCCCGAGCAAATCAGACGCCTTGGCTTCTGACCCACGGGACAAAGGATGATGTTTTACCACTTGAAGACACCAAGTACGGGGTGGAAAAGCTTCGTAAAATCGGCCTTCAAATTGACTGGGTCGAATTCAACAAAGAACACACCCTTGAAGACGAAGAGTATCCGATCATTCGTCAGTGGGTCAGAGAAAAGCTCAAAGAGCTGTAAGTTGAGAGAGCTTTAAATATCCTCTTTATGTTCGCTCACCAGATTTAATATTTTTCCGTAAAGGTCAGCACGGGTCATCAACCTTGGCTTTTGGTCAAAGTACTTGCTGACGTGGACTTCGGGCATTCCGCTTTGAGCGAAGATCAGCTGATCAATGATCTGCTGAACTTCCTTAATCGGCATGCCTTTTTTCAGTTGAGCGATGATTTCGTTGACGATTTGGATCAGGGCATTTCCAGTAATCCGATTTTCACTATTCAGTTTTTGAGCTCGCTGAATGATTCCTGGCAGGATCTGCTCTGGTTTTTGCTTTCCAGAGGCGGCGATCACAAGCATTTTATAAAGGCGCTGAAAGTTTTGAATATTGCCTTTATGCTTGCTTCCCATTCTTGCATCATGGGACTTCGCAAATGAAGACAGAATTTTTTTAAAGAAAATATCCTCAGGCATCAGGGCCGAGTTAAATCCGTTTTTGAAAAGAAATTCGGGCAGCTCCTTTAATAGAGAGCGGACATTGAAAAGTGCGGGGTGGTTAACGCCATCAGGAACTTTTTGTTCGTTTCCGCTGACTTTAGCTCGTTCGAAATATGAAAATTCTTTATCAAATTGGTTAAAGAGGTCTTTTTCTTTAAGAATATTTTTTCTCTGCGTTTCTGAGAACCCCATTCGGTAGAGTAGTCGGTGGGCTCGCGCTTGGGCAAACTGAACATTAAACTGCTGAACAATGGGATGTTTGCTGTAGTCCTTCATTGGATTCTTTTTGCCCGTTTTTAAATAGTCGGCAATTTGAACAAAAACTTGGACAATCAGTCGAGCCTTTTGGCGTTGTTCATTGAGATTTGTTGAGAATCGTTCGACATCGTCGTAGCGGTAGCGGTCATGTCTGATTCCAAATTGTCGAACGCTGCCGTAGTCAATAATGCCCGCGTCCGCAAGAACGTTATCCCCATCCCAATCCAGCCAGGCAAAAATATAATCAATATCGAGTTGGGCTGTGAAATTGGCGAAAGATTTTCCAATGTATTCACAAAATTCCATATAGCGATTTGTGCCCCGAGATTTGGGGTGCCACTTGCCATTCTTGATTTGTCTTTGCATCAGATATTCAAAGCCGTTCTTTAAATCTTTCAGCCGATTTTGTTTGAGATAAAGAAATAAATGAGCGGGGCGAAGTAAGTTCGGCGCTGCGCGGACTCCGATTCCATAGCCTTTTCCCAGATCAATGATGCAGAGAACTCGTTCGGTGTGAATTCCCTGTAAGTGCATGATTTCTGCAAGTATGGCAGCTCCATAGAGTTCATCAATTTCAGCTTGCCCGCAGCCGTAGCCAAACTCTGTACCCCCAGTTTTTAGTGGGCGGTTCGCTTCTACAGCTCCAGGAGAAAGGCGGGTGACCCCGGTTCCTCTAGAGCTGACATCCCAAACTTTTCCTCTGTATTCAACGGTGCCATTCCAAATCCCGCGGCCGTCGCCCGAGGTTTTTCCTTGTTTGTTTGAGTGTTGAAGCTGCAAGTATCTTGAAGCCATATAGGATTTCGGCTTAATGGTTGAAGGATCAATTCTTCTGTTATTTAATTCATCGTACTCATTAATGATTTGAAGAGAGAAAGTTTGAATGATTTTTTCTTTTAACTCAGATGTCATTTGTTGAGGATGGGTAGAGGGAATGAGCCCCATCTCTTTTGCGAGAACAAAATTAAAATAGGCGATTTCACCAGTACGAAGTTCGCGGACTTTATATGGAATATGTCCATCGGGGATGATGTCCATCCAGGGATGATGTCCATCCAATTGATCAAAACGCGCATAAGTTGTCGATTCTTGTGCTGTGCGTATGTTTTTTGCTCCCATCCGTGGTCGCTCCTTAAATAGTTAAACATTCATGCGTCAAATTCATCGGCAAAATTATTGAAATCCTTAAATGAGACATAAAAAACTAGACCAAATGTAGGCCGAGGTTGAGTTTGTCAGCAAGATCATGCTGCTTTTTTGAGATCAGCTACTAGTACTTGCCCCTGTTCGGTGCTTTCGCAAAATACTTTATAGTCCCTGAGATACTCATGAGCCGTTCT
>BOLD01000008.1 GCA_016861345.1 Oligoflexia bacterium | reverse complement strand
TAAAGTATTTTGCGAAAGCACCGAACAGGGGCAAGTACTAGTAGCTGATCTCAAAAAAGCAGCATGATCTTGCTGACAAACTCAACCTCGGCCTACATCAGAGAAAGATTTTTTTCAAATCCAGCCCTGCATCGAGAACTGTGTGAAACAATGAGACACTTGATGTCTCATATCAAGAATGTGAATCAGCAAATCAAATCATATTGGATAAATTATCGACATCAATTTCCTTTCTGCAGACAGTCTACAGATGACAGATTAAAAAAAACCAATAGAATGTGACAGCACACTTAAAAGTGAGGAATGCATGTTAGTGACACGATGGCAGGCTCCAATAATCCCCAACCAGCAGCAAATTATGTCTCTACTTGAGGCCGAGGGGCTAGATCCCATTGTTGAAGAATTCAATCCTCAGCAAAAAATCACAGAGCACCGTCATCCTTTTACCGAAATCAGGTACATTGTTTCGGGAGAAATGCTCTTTAGCATCGCTGGAAATCAGTTCTTAATGCGACCTGGAGATCGGGTCGAAGTTCCATCAAATACGAAGCACTGGCACTCTGTGAATGGCTCCTCGCCCTGCATCTGCATAACAGCTCAAAGAGTTTTTTAGTCACTACAAAATAGTTCCAGAAACTGTAAGAGTGGGATATTCAAGTCATCATTATTGGCCCTTGAGCCACTTTTGAAACTCTTTAATCTGTTTTTCAAATCCCACATCTGATGGTTGATAAAATGATTCTTTTAAAATTGATTCAGGCAAGTATTCTTGAGGAACCCAACCTCGTGGATAATCATGAGGATAAAGGTAGCCCTGGCCATATCCAAGCTCCTGCATAGGCGCAGATTTCGACGATCTCAAATGCAGTGGAATTGGCAAGGTCCCCGTCCTCTCAACGCAGTCTTGGGCTTTTTTTAAAGCCATATAGCTGCGATTTGATTTTGGTGCGGAAGCCAAATAACAAACGACCTGGGAAAGACTAATTGCACATTCTGGCATACCAACTAACTCAACTGCTTGTAGACCTGATACTGCAATAGAAAGGGCTCTTGGATCTGCATTGCCAATATCCTCTGAAGCAAGAATCACAAGACGGCGAGCAATAAAAACAGGATCTTCACCGCCCTTAATCATCCGCGCTAAATAATAAAGTGCCGCATCCACATCACTACCGCGAATAGACTTAATAAAAGCCGATATCACATCATAATGCTGGTCTGAAGATTTATCATAACCCAAAACGCTTGAGCCTAAAATTTGCTGTAGAGAGGATAAAGACAAAGGAAAGTGCGCCTTTGCGTTGAGACTATAATCGGCCAATATCTCTTCAAGCGATGTCAGCAGACGCCGCCCATCACCATCGACCCAAGTCAAAAACCAATTGAGGGCCTCAGGAGAAAAATAAGTTTCGATATCCTTTAAACCTTCTTTTGAAATGGCATTTACAAGAAGTGCCCGCAAAGATTTCAAATCAAGCTTTTCAAACACAACCAAGCGACATCGACTAAGCAATGCTCGATTGAGTTCATAACTGGGATTCTCTGTTGTAGCCCCAATGAGAGTGATTTCCCCGCGCTCAATAAAGGGTAATAGAACGTCCTGCTGAGCCTTATTAAATCGGTGAATCTCATCAACAAAAAGCATCGTCTGCTTTTGCATCTCACGCCTTCTTTGAGTTGCGGCCTCTCCGATCTCTTTAAGCTGCTTGGCACCTGACTCGACGGCATTTACTGATTCAAAATAAAAACTAAACTGATTCGCCAATGCTCGGGCCAAACTTGTCTTCCCCGTACCAGGAGGACCCCAGAATATCATACTGGGTAAAAACTGCGCCGAAATGTATTTCTGTATTTGGCGAAGAACCTTGTCCTGCCCCACGAAAGCCGCCAGCTGCTCGGGCCGAAGTCTTTCGGCCAATGGAGTTCCAGGCAATGAAGATACGGGAAGTGAATTGAATAAATCCATCGCTCGGAACCTTAATTCGTTTCATGAAGGGGGGCAAGGCTTATTTAACCCCTTTATACTCAAACTGAATATAGGACTCTCCAGAAACAGGCACATCATTACCACTACCATCCTTAGTTAACCCATAAACAAACACTGTTCCCGAACCGTAGGCGTCTTTTTTCTTATCGCTGACAGTAACCGATCCACACTTAATTGGACAAGCATTTGTCTCTGCCCCTGAATTAATCGTCAGTGATGTCGTTGTTGTCGTAACACCAGAACCATACCAAGTATAAAGCAAGGTGTCGCCGCCAACAATACAGCTAAACTCGCTACCCCCCAGCTGAGCACTGGATAATCCAATAGAAATATACTGCACAACGAGTGGCTGAGCTCCCGTCCATGTGATCGTCAACTTCGGAATTGAAAAGTAAACTGCACTAATATCGTCAGTAGTCGTTGTTGTATTACTTGCATACAAGGCCTGACATGACTTTGTACTTGTGTTGAGTAGTATCACCTGACTTGATCCCAATGAAACATCAAACCCAGTACCCTGACTAGGGGCACATCCCGAGGAAAGATAATAGGCCGAGGCCGCAAGCATGAGGACCAATGCTTTTTTCATTAGAAATCACCTCCGCTTTGATTAGGAATTGCCTGACTATCTAACTGCCCAAGAATTCGAGGAGTGAGGAAAATCAGGAGTTCGTTCTTTTGGAAGCTTTTCGTTTTTGTTTTAAACAACCAACCAACGACTGGAAGATTTCCTAACCATGGAACTCGAGTCTCCCCCTCTTGGGAATCATTCTGATATATTCCACCAATAACGGCAGTTTGTCCGTTATGAACGATCACCTTTGTCTTTGCCGCTCGGCTATTGATTGGACGCGCCTGAGTCTCAGGGCTAACAACTTGACCAGCAAACTCTCGGTTCACATCCACACCCATAATTACTGAGCCATCGTTTGTAATTTGTGGAGTCACATTCAACTTCAGACGGACTGGCTTAAAGGTCACTGTGGGGGACACAGCACCTGTTGCCGACGTTGTTGAGGTAATCAAAGGCAGCTCTGTGGTCTGACTAATCTCTGCTGGTTCATTGTGAATCGTGACCACTCTAGGCGAGGAAAGAACCTTAACTAAGCCTTCAGATTCTTTCAACGTCAGTGTCGCTGACAAGTCCCCTAAAATATCCAAAGTGCCCATCTGGAAGTTAATCCCCATGGTGCTACCAGAAATAGAACCCGGAGTTACACTCATTGATGTTGAGCCACGGACTTGGCCGGCGGATGAAGAAACACCGGATATTCGAGTTGACCGCCCTGTCGTCTGCCATTGAACACCAATCTGTCGCTCAAACTCGTCCTTCGCTTCGACGATTTTTCCTTCGATCAATACTTGCTGAGGGGGCACATCAATACTTCTCACTAACTTCTCGGCCTGCTCAATATTTTCATCTATGTCAGAAACAACAAGAGAGCTTGTCCTTAAGTCTGCAATCAATTTTCCACGCTCGCTTAAAAAGGGTTTTACCTGCTTTTCAAGTTCATCAACCTTAGCATAACTCACTGGGATCATTTTCACTTTAAGTGGTGCCATATTCTTCTTTGCATTTGCAATCTTAATCGCATCGTCCTCTTCCGCCCGAAGATCGGCTACTGGAGCAATACGAAGCACATTACCCGTTCGAGTATAACTGAGCTTTTTTGCTTTCATTATCATCACAAGAGCTTGATCCCAAGGAACCTGTCGAAGTTTCAGACTCATTCGTCCCCGGACCTCGTCAGCTATGACAAGATTGACTCCCCCCTCTTCACTGATCATCTTGAACACATCCCGTAGCTCCATATCATCCGTTTCGATGGAGATCTTTCGTCCATAAAACGTCATGTTGCCAGCCAAGAACTCATCCAAAGAATCATAAGAAAGCAACTTGCTGTTTACCGGAGTTACAGGCTGATTAATCTCATTAGCCACAACTAATAGAGAGTTTCCCTCTGATTGAACAACGGGTTCAACAGCGCCTTGTTTCAATTGAACGACAATGCGAGAAATATTTGATCCCTTTTTTTGATAGGCATCGATAGAACCAATATATCCATCAAAATCCTTTGTTACTAGGGGTCTCATCAGCTTTTTGGGCATCAGTGAATTGGGAATTTCAATGATGTATTGATTCTGTTCGTTCATGCGTGTTGAGTAGGTCATGGGACCATCTGCATCAACGATGATCGTACCGCCGCTATCGTTCGCCTTGTACTGAATATTCTTTAAATTAACTAACCCCTCGCTCGGTGTAGTTGCCCCCGCATCAGCCGCATGAGCCGCCTGTGACGATTCGGCAGGAACGTCTTGAGCAACACCAGGAGCTTCTTCTACAACTGGAGGTGGCGGCTCCTCGACGACAGGAGGTGGCTCTTCTTGCGCAATTGGAGCTGGCTCCTCCCGCGGAGGCTCTTTCTCTTCGAAATCAGCAAAAGCATCTCTCTTATCGGCGTCAGGATTCTCCAAATCGGCATCGAGTTCGGAATCTGAGTCCGGAGTGTCTATGTCTGAGATTTCCCCTCCCTGACTCTTCTCTCGAGAAGTTGCAGAATGAGTGGCACAATTGGCCATTGAAAGAACGATAATTAAACTGAAAAGAATTTTAAACATATTCTTCATTCAGCCTCCCAATCCTTTGGTTCAAATAAAGCCTTATCCATGGCCTTATTTACTATTTTTGCAAACTAATCACTTTTGTACTAGGGGTTTTCCCATCTTGAGACAATTCCACGACAACAATTTCCCCCTCACGAATTGCTGCCACATAACCATTACTTCTCCCGATCTTACTATTTCGGCGAAGCATATACACCTTACCCGCCGGAGACCGAATCATCGCCTTTGGTTCCTTCACGTCCCAAAGAATTCCAACCAACTTTAAAGCACTTAAATCATGAGAAACAATCGATTCCCCCGGAGGAATAGTCACCGCAAACGGAAGTGGCGCAGGCGGTGGCGGTGGTTTTTCTTCAGTTAATTTCACCTCAACAGGTGGCATATCAATCGGCTTTACAACGAATGGGCGGAAGGGGTCGCGTCGCCCAGTTGGGTCATAGAAAAACCCTTCTCCTGAAGTAAATTTAATTGAAGGATCCAGCTGTTGGGGTGTTGGATGCTGAGGCAATTCACTTTGCCCTGGGACTGGCAATTCTGTAAGGCCTGCTGGGGTACCCATTGGAGCAGATGGTGTTGACCCTCCATACTGTGCCGGTGCTTGTTGGCCCTGGGGCTGAGGGGGCTGCACCTGTACTCCTCCACCGCCGTTGCCGAGAAGCTCTGGGGGTATCGGCATATCCGTTGGTGGCGGCAAGGCCCCTGCAGCTGGCGCACCTGGTTTAGTTTGAGAGTGAGCCGGCGTCATCACAGCAATGTGAACCCACATCGAAAGAACTATTCCGATGCCAATCACTGCTAATACTGAAGCCATTACCCAAATTCGTTTCATTTCTTCCTAGCTCCTGCCTTTACATCGTTCTTTTCGCCAGCCTTTTGATCTCCGAGATATTTATAACTCAAGATCTCTCCGTCAAAAATGACCTCACCAGTAGGTATTTTTTCATTAGGTGGCGGGGCGATTGTAAAAGTGGTTACTCTCATTATTCTTTCCATACTGGAAACATAATACAAGAACATCATCAGTTCTGAAAAACTTCCCTGAATAACGACCTTGAGTGGCATAGATTCAACTATATCATCTCTTTTCGTTTGACGAGGCTCTGTCGTTTTTAAAACAACACCCGCAGATCGAGCCACAACATTCACTGACCGAATAATTTCTGCAGGTTGAATTTCAGAGGGCAACTGCTGAGCTGCAGTTTTGAATTGTTCATTCAAAATCCCAACTGAGTTTCGAGCGGCATCAACCTCTTTCAAGGCCTCATCTGACTCTTTTGATTTCGCCTCTTCTTGCTTTAACTGGGTTTGCAGCTGCTCAATTCGCTTATCAATTGCAGACCCATCATTGAAAAATGCGAAATAGTAAAAACCAGCGACGACAAGTGCTCCGATACCAACATTTTTCCAACTCATTGCCGCAAGTTTCGTGAGGAGATTATTCAACATTAGATGCCTCCCCCAACTTTTTTCTCTTGCTTTTCCATAACACAACTAATGGAAAATTCTTTCAAGATTTGTCCCTCTACTGCCTTTTCAGTGGCCCGCACAAGATTGACCTCTTTGATATAGGCACTTTTTGAAAGACTATCCATGAAGGTCGTCAACTCATAATCTGTTGCCGCTATTCCTTGTATAGCTAACTTACCGTCTCGAAGCTCCATCTTCAAAAGCCACATTTTTTCAGGTATATCTCTTTGTACGACATCAAGAACTTTTACTTCTCTCATACGGTCTTTGCGCAAACCCTCGATCGTCGATATTTGCTCCTGCAATTTTGCCTGGTCTTCTTTAAATTTTTTAATTTCATCAACGGCAGTTTTTGCTCTCTGATTTTTTGCCACAAGCTCGTTATAGACTTTTTGCTTCTTGGCTAAAACAGCGTTCTTCTCAGGAATTATCTGTCCTTCAAGCATGAAAAGAAGAATCGGACCCAACATGAAAAGACCCAGCCGGATAGCTCCCTGTTTTTGAACGGCCGTATCGTCAAATGAAGTGAAGGCATCAAGTGAAGCATCAGGACCTGCGGCAATTTTGGCTGTCTTAATCAGGTTGATTTTAATCATGAATCACCTGTGTTTCTTAAAGCCAAGCCTAAAACGACAGAAGTAAAGGGAGCAATTTGTTGCAAGTAATCCGGAGTAAAGCCTTTACCCGGTTTAATCTTTAAAAAGGGATTCATTGCCTCAAAGGGAAGTTGGGTTGCCTGACTAACTTGATTAATGAGATTCGGCATACCTGAACTGCCACCAGTAAAATACACTTGATTGATCGCATATCCAGCTGTGCTTGCATTAAAGAAATCAAAACTATTTCGGATCTCATCCACCATTACGTCATTCACCGAACTGAGAATGCTGTGCACCTGATCGGGCACTTCATTGCCTGAAACTGCACTCAGTTTAAGAGCCTCAGCCTCTGGAATCGTCACACCCATCTCTTTGTGAATTTCATTTGTGTAGTTGTAGCCACCAATTGGAATATCCCGACAGAAAATCACTTCCCCATCATGAAGCACAACAAAATTAGTGACTGAAGCCCCAAGGTTCAATAATCCAATTGTCTGTCCGCGCAACCTTCCATAGTTCAGCTCAAAAATATTTGCAAGGGCGAAGCCACTCACATCCAAAACACCTAATTTATAGCCCGCACCAGACACTGCCTGTGAATACTGCCCTACTAAAGCATTTTGTGCAGCGATCAGAAGAATATCCATTGTGTCGGCAGCACTTTGACCGTTCACTATATGATAAGCCAAACTAATTTCATTCACGTCAAACGGAATGTACTGTTCAGCCTCCCAACGAATTTGTTGAGCCACCAATTTTTTTTCTATTCGAGGGATTGTAATCTTCTTAACGATAACAGCAGTGCCCCACATTCCTGTAGCAACATTTTTTCGACGACTTTTAATTTGTTGTGAGAGCGCTGAAATAGCTTCTGATACAGCCTGCACATTGTTGATATCACCACCACCAAGTGCGCCCTGTGGGGTCGGCACAAAACCGAATGAAACGAGTTCGGCCCCGCCTCGCTTCACATTTAATTCTGCCATTTTGATTGAACTCGATCCTATGTCGAGTCCAATTACTTTCTTTGAGCCAAAAAACATCCGATGCTTACTCCACGCTGAAAAATATTGACCAAAGGCCCTATTAAATTATTTAGGACTTAACGACAGTTGTCAAACAAGGTTGTCTAGACAAAAGCGGGTAAAAACAGGCCCAAGTACCAGTGAGCTAGACTTTCGCCGCCTAGAATGTACAAAACTGCACCAAGGGCTAGGTAAGGACCAAAAGGAATTACAGTTTTCATGCCCTTTTGCGATCGAGATGCGATCGCAAGGCCAATGACACTGCCAATGAGGCTTGAAGAAATGATCACGAAGGGAATCGCCTTCCAGCCCAACACCGCTCCGATCCACCCTAAAAGCTTGATATCGCCTCCACCCATACCCTCTTCTTTGCGAATAGCAAAATAAAAGTAAGCAATGGCCCACAGAAACCCACCACCCACGACCACACCCAAAATGCCATCCATAAAATCTCGCTCGGGATTTAAAGCCGCACCTAAAAGACCGATGACAATTCCGGGCAATGTAAACTTATCTGGCAATAAAAAATGATCCAAATCAATGAAGCTGACCGTGATTAAACCAAAGGTCAAAATTAAATATTCCAGCAATGTCCAATTCCAACCAACAAAGTAATAAACTAAGGGAAAGGCCACGGCCATCATCAATTCAACCGCAACATAACGAAATGAATACTTCGCACCACAGTGACGGCATTTTCCTTTGAGGATAAACCAAGAGAAAATGGGAATATTATCATACCAAGCAATCATCTTTGAGCACCGAGGACAATGACTTCGAGGAGTGACCACACTTTTCCCCTGCGGCAGACGATAGATGCAGACATTCGCAAAACTTCCAAGAAGCGCACCCACGATAAAAAGGTAAATGGGAATAAATGAAATCAACACCTCAAACAAGGTCTCTCCTTTTAAATAGACTTGCGCCACCAACTAACAAGATTAGGGTCCATGCTAGACCATGTGTTGTCACGAGAATAAGCTGATCACCAATTAAATTATTTTCAATCAAGTAAGCTGATCTCCAATTCATTCGATAAAAATGAGGAACAATAAAATTCAACAATTGATTCAAGCCAGTCATAAATGAGCTCTCAGATTTCTGAGTAAAATATTGAAGTTCAGGCAGCCACTGTCCCATTAAATAAATTCCAAAGCTTGAAAAAAGAGCGACTGCCGGGCGCACAACTTGGACCATAAAAAAAGCTAACGCCAAAAGAATACTGGTCTCTAGTAAAACTCCAAAAAGAGCTTGCGCATATGAAAAAAATGGAAAGGCAAACCCAAGAAAAGCGTAAAGACAGGCCCCAAGTCCCAACCCCACTAAAATTTGTGCTCCCCAAATCCCTAACCATTTGCCAAGGTAAAAGGTGGTTCGACTAAGGGGTCTCGCTAAAATGAGCAAACAAGTCTGCCGCTCTATTTCTCGAGAAATCGAGAAAGAACCTAACCCACAAGAAATGCCCACTAAAGCGAGATTAATCCCTGCGAATCCTAGATGCAGTAAGATTCTCTTTTGCTCATCAAAGGACAAACTACCTAGCAAAAAGCTTAATCCAAAAAATAAAAACGCAATAATTATGAAAATATGAAAAATCTTTTCTCGCAAAAGCTCCCTGAATGTTGTTTTTGCAATAACTAAAGATTTCATATCTTATCTAATTGCTCTCTTTCATGACGTAGCTGCTCAAATGAATACTCAATTCCATGATTTTGAGACTCAACTTTGATGATCTCACTTCCCTGACTCCGAAGCCGATCAAGCTCTGCTTGAATCTTTGATTTGGGCAGATGAATTTCAAATCGAAGACCGGATTTATCTCGAAATGTAATCCGACTATCGCCTTCATATTTTGCTGCGAAAGATTCTGCATCGCCCTGGTATAAAATCTCTCCAGCATCGATCACAACTAGGTCCTGGCAGAGCTCATCCATATCTCCGAGCAGATGACTACTGAAGAAAATACTGACTCCCTGAGCCTGCTGAGATTGAATGATTTTTTTAACAATGTGACGCCCATCGGGATCTAGGCCAGACATGGGCTCGTCCAAAATGAGCAAGCGTGGCTTCATTAAAATAGCCTGTGCGATTCCCACCCTTTGAAGCATCCCCTTTGAAAACTCTCGCAGGGGCCGATATTCTTGGCCAGAGAGCTTCACCAGATCAAGAACTTCTAAAAAGCGATTTTCAAATCCACCCGCACTTGAACTTGCTAAATTCCAATGAAACTGAAGGTACTCACGTGTGGTGAGATACTCATAAAGATAGGGCCTTTCGGGGAAATAACCAATTTGCGATTTAATCTCGTTGGATAGATTTTCACCCCAAAACCGAATCTGCCCCTGATCTGGAAGAATAAATCCCAAAAGACACTTCAGCGTTGTGGTTTTGCCAGAGCCATTGACCCCGATAAATCCTGTCGTCACCCCTTCCCGAACTTGAAATGTGACATTCTTTAATACAACTCGTGGTTTTCCAAAAACTTGGGCTGAAAATGTTTTCTGAAGACTGTGAACCTCTAAGCAATTCATCTTAATCAACGCCTAGTTTTAAATGCTTCATCATCTCTCGAACAGGGTCATACTGCTTGCTTGTTGCTGGTAAAAAACCATTAGCACCAATAAACTCTGAAACCTCTTTTTTAGTTTTCAATTTTTCAACCACGTCTATTAGTGAAAACATTAAATTGTGAACAAGCTTCGGGTTTTGGTCATAAAACTCTTGTCGGACGCAGAAGGGGTCATTTGGTATTGGCTCACTAAACCACACCACTCTGTAGTTCTTTTCATTACCTTTGTTCTTCACATATTTTTTCCAGGCACTATTCTCACCCTTCGCATCATCGCCGAAGATGGCAATCGCATCGACCTCACCAGATTCAAGAAGATTAACAGACTGAGAATGACTTCCTGAAAACTTTATTTCTTTAAAAAATGAGTCGTTCAAATTCCTTTTTTTCATCATTGCCAAGGGATAAAGATATCCAGAGGTTGATTTTTGATCAACAAAGGCTATTTTTTTATTCTTAAGATCTTCAAATTTTTGAATCTTCGAATCTTTTTTTGAAATAATAAGTGAATAATAATATGGCTCAGCCCAAACTTTTTTAAGCAAGACCTTAAGCTGAGTTTCCTTTTCAGCCAGTACAAATACCGATGAAGTCAAAAAAGAGAAGTCCACTTTTTTTTCTTTTAATGCCCCGATCATTCCTGAGTAATTCTTTGTGATGTAGACCGTCACAGGAATACCAATTGCACTTTGTAATTCCTTAGCGAGTTCAAAAGCTCCTTTTTTGAGCATCTCCCGATCTCCAGCAGGAATAAATCCAATTCTAATTTCTTTCGGCTGAGTCTCAGCAAAGACGACTTGACCAAAAAGAAGGACACCAAAAAGAAAACTCTTCATCAAACTTTTCATAATTCCACCATCTTTGCCAGTGGCGTGACTTCAATTTCACCCTTTCTCGCATTTTTCAAAGCAAGTACAAAGGCCTCAACTGAATCACTTTCCGTCAGGCATGGGATTGCAAGGTCAGTACAGGCTCGACGGATATCAAAACTCGCTTCGATTGATTTTCGGCCCCGAGTTGTGTTGAACACAAAAGAAACCTGACCAGATCGAATATGATCCACGCAGTGCGGACGCCCCTCGTGGACCTTTCTGAGAGAAAGAGTTTCAATCCCCTGATCATTGAAAAATTTAGCAGTTCCCCCAGTTGCAGAAATTGTATAGCCCATGCTCTTTAAAGTCTTAGCAATGTCCAACATCATTGTCTTATCTTTATCTCGCAACGAGAAAAAGACTTCACCTTTTGGGTGAAACTGCATATGGCTTGAAAGCATCGCTTTCATCAAAGCCTCGGAATAATCTTGGCCCCGCCCCATACTTTCACCTGTCGACTTCATCTCAGGTCCCAGAATTGAATCTGCCTCTGAGAATTTTTTAAATGGAAAAACAACCCCCTTTACGGAGACACATGGAGCTTTTCTCCAATTAAATTTTTCTGGATGAATTTGGTCTTTACGTACTCCAAGCATTGCTGCAATACCCAGATCGATTAGTGGGATCTGAGTCGCTTTTGCAACAAAAGGAACCGAACGAGATGACCGTGGATTGGCTTCAAGAATATAAACAATATCATTTTTGACAGCCAGTTGAAGATTGAGGTGCCCAATCACCTTCATACGGTGAGCTAATTCGCTACTGAGATACTCAATCTTCTGACAAGTTTCATCTTTTAAACGCTGCGGAGGAAGAACCCCCATACTATCACCCGAGTGAACTCCTGCGGCCTCGATGTGCTCAACAACCCCACCAATCACAAGCCAATCCTCACCACGAACAAGATCCACGTCGACTTCAAGGGCGCCCTCGAGAAACTGATCCATCAAACAAGGACGATCCGCTGAAATAGCTTCTCCATGACGCTCAAAATAAGATACTAATTCTTCTTCAGACTCAATCACTTCCATCCGGCGACCACCAAGAACATAACTCGGTCGGCAGATGATCGGATAACCAATGCCTGCCGCCATTTCAATGGCCTGAGAGAGAGTGCTCACCATAGCAGACTGAGGAATTTGAAATTTCAACTCTTTACAAATTTGACTAAATAAACCCCGATCTTCGGCAAGATCAATCGTTTCCAGTGAAGACCCTAAAAGCTTGTATCCCCTACTCACAAGATTATGAGCTAAATTAATCGGAGTTTGTCCTCCTAATTGGGCCACAAAACCCTTTGCCCCAACCCATTTCATCACTTCGTGCAAATGCTCTGTTGTTAATGGTTCAAAGAAGAGAACATCAGACGTATCATAGTCAGTTGAGACAGTCTCGGGATTTGAGTTAATCATGACAACTTGATGCCCTTGCTTTTGTAGAGCCTTCACACCACGAACACAGCCATAATCAAACTCAATTCCCTGACCAATTCTGTTTGGTCCACTACCGATCACAACTGCGGGTTGATTAAATTTGATTGCAGGAGAAAAAGTTGGCCAATATGAAGAATAAAAATACGGAGTTTCCGAAGCAAACTCTCCGGCGCATGTATCAACCTGTTGAAACCGAGGCTGAACAGAGAGCTGATCACGTAATTTTTGAACATCTGTTGGTTTTATTTTTTTAATTCGGGCGATAAGGGCGTCAGAAAAACCTAGGCGTTTTGCTCTCAGTAAAGTCACATGATCCAAGGCCAATTTCTCAAGTTCTTTTTCAAACTGAACCATCTCTTCTAATTTCTCTAGAAAATAGGGATGGATTTGCGTCAGCTCATTCAGTTCTTCGACAGTTTTTCCATCACGAAGAGCTTGATAAATGTGAAAAAGCCTTTGGCTATTGGCGTAGGACACTTTTTCAACTTGATAATTAATTTCAGGAAATCCCTCGGGATGAAACTCAAGAGACAGAACAGCCTTCATCATGGACTCTTGAAGTGTGCGGCCGATGGCCATAGCCTCGCCGACGCTCTTCATTTGTGTTGTGAGAAGATCCTTTGAACCAGGAAACTTTTCAAATGCAAAGCGTGGAATTTTGGTCACAACATAATCAAGGGCTGGTTCGTAACATGTCGGAGTGACTTTTGTAATATCATTCTTCAGCTCATCTAAACGATAGCCAATTGCAAGAAGAGCTGCAATTTTTGCTATCGGAAAACCTGTAGCTTTACTGGCCAAAGCAGATGAACGGCTGACTCGTGGGTTCATCTCGATCACCAGTCTTTCGCCAGTGGTAGGGTGAACTGCGAACTGAACATTCGCTCCACCTGTTTGAACACCGACCTCGTTTAAAATCTTACAGGCCTCATCTCGCATTGCCTGATATTCACGATCCGATAAAGTTTGTTGAGGCGCGACCGTGATGCTATCTCCCGTGTGCACACCACAGGGATCAAAATTCTCAATCGTGCAAATCACAACAAATGTGCCCGAGTAATCACGCATGACCTCAAGCTCAAATTCTTTCCAGCCGAGAATACTTTCTTCAACCAGAACTTCAGAGGTTGGGCTTTCATGTAAAGCATTGGCGATCATTCGCTTGTACTCGTCCATCGAGTAAGCAATGCCTCCGCCACCACCACCGAGAGTGTAATTGGGGCGAAGAATTAATGGGAATCCAAGTTCTTCAGATGCTCGCATGCCCTGCTCAAAGGTTCGAACAAGAATGCTTTTGGGATACTTAGCTCCAACTTTATCTAAAATATTTCGAAACTTCTCTCGATCCTCTGCGGCCTCGATCACATGGGGATCTGCACCAAGTAACTTGACCTGATGTTTTTTCAAAATCCCCTTTGCATTTAATTCAAGGGCCAAATTCAGAGCAGTTTGCCCACCAAGAGTGGGAATGATGGCATTCGGTTTCTCTTTTTCAATAATTTTTTCAATAAAAGGAACTTTAAGAGGCTCAACGTAAACTCGCGTAGCGATCTCTGGATCGGTCATGATCGTCGCCGGGTTTGAATTAACGAGAATGACTTCCAGTCCCTCTTTCATTAGCGCTTTACAAGCTTGGGTTCCCGAATAGTCAAACTCACAAGCTTGTCCGATCACAATCGGCCCACTACCGATAATCAATACCCTTTTCAGATCTTGATGCCGAGGCACTAGAACACCACCTTGCTATCGTTAGAATAAATCATATCAATTTTAACATGACGGTAACGCTCAAAACGGTATCTCATCTTAATCAATTTCAACATCATATCTTCTGGGTTAAGATCAGGATCCTTTTTGTGTCTTTTGATTTCACTTAAAATATATTTTTTTGCTTCAGCCGGATGAAAACAAAATCCTTTCGTAAAAATAAAGGTGTCTCCAACCGGAATCAGTCTTGCTTCAAAAATCTCGTCCGAATCAAAACCAAACACCCAAGGAGATTTCTTCACAACGATTTTATCTCCGCGCATCAGGTCTTTGATGTAGATGTCACTATCTTTAATTTTCGTAAACTCAAAAAGACTGTGACGATGTTCTCTGAGTTTCTCAATCAAGCTCATCTCTTCTGGGGAAAATCGCAATTCTCTTGTCATATATACGACCTCGAGCGGAGTCTGACCGTATCCACTGAGATCTCTGGTGAATAAATACCAATCAAAAAACTGTGACATTCTTAGTTCATATTGTGGGGCATTCTCGTCAAGAATACCTGCATTATCGAAAAACTGAGACTTTGCCATTTTCACTTCTTCGCGAAAAAGGTCACCCGCAAAGTGATGAAGTATTTTTTCCATTAATGCAAAATATTCGTTCATGATGATTTTCCCTTGGTGATCATTTTTTCAATAAAATAGTCAAATAATAAACCAGCCTCATGGGGGCCTGGACAACTTTCAGGATGATATTGAATCCCAAGACAGTTTTTCTTTTCACTGTAAATCCCTGCAACAGTCTGATCATTCAAATTCACATGGGTCACGCAGACCTCTGGCGGTAAAGTCTGGGGATCCACCGCATAACCATGGTTCTGGCTGGACATATAGACCTTACCAAGAAGATCATCCCGAATGGGGTGATTCGCTCCCCGATGTCCAAATTTGAGTTTGTAAGTTTTTGCCCCAAGAGCGATTGATAAAATCTGATGTCCCATGCAAATTCCAAAGATTGGGATTTTTCCGAGCAGCTCTCGCACAGTTCCTGCCGCAACTTGAACATCTTCTGGATTTCCAGGTCCATTTGTCAGCATGATTCCATCTGGTTTGTGCTCTAAGAGCTGCGACACAGATGTCCGAGATGGATAAATCAACACTTCAGAACATCGGCTCATCAATTCTCTCAAAATATTTTCTTTTGATCCGAAATCAAGAACAGCCACCCTTGGCCCCTGCGGACAAGAGCCAGTCCGCCGCTCAAGTGAATGCCTAGATGCGAGATAAACCCAATCCTTTTCAATTTTCTTTTTCTCATTGATTAAATCTTTAGCCAGTGAAGCGGCTTCTTGACTTGTTTTTGCTGGCACTAAGGCACCCCACGGAGTTCCCCCACCACGCAGTCTCAAAGTAATCGCGCGCGTATCCATTTCAGACACTAATGGGATTTTATTCTCAGTGAGCTTATGGAGCCAGCTCTCATCTCGTTTTGTTTTTTGAATCTCTAAGCAAATAAAACCTTCAATCCACATTTTTTGAGATTCCCAAACCGATTGATCAACCCCATAGTTGCCCTGCATTGGAGAAGTCATCACCACGATTTGAGAAAAATAAGAGGGATCCGTCGCAATCTCTTCATATCCTGTCTGAGACGTATTAAATACAACCTCGCCAGCTCGGGCCTGACCGCCCTGCCATCGCCCCTCATATATTTCGCCAGTTTCGAGAACGAGATACCCATTCATTCTGTGTACTCCTGCCCCATCATTGATCTCAATAATGCCTCTCGCAGATAAACTCCGTGAGTCACCTGATCCAGAACTCGACAACGAGGATCATTTAAAACCTCTGTTTCCATTTCAATTCCATGATTGATTGGACCCGGATGCATAATAAGCCCCTTTGAACTGAATTTTTTTAAATTCTCTGAATTTAATCCAAATTGAGCCCGATACGTTTCTTTTGAAAAATGAACTCCCGTCACATGTCGCTCAAATTGACATCGAAGGGCCATGGCAACGTCTGCCCACGAGAGAGCTTCGCTTAATTGCCCAAAATATTTGTGCTCATGTTTTAAAGGCATAAACTCTTCTGGCCCGCAAAGAGCAATCTCTGCTCCGAGAATTTTAAGAAGTTCAAAGTGCGAGGCCGCTACGCGACTGTGTCTGATATCTCCTAAAAACAAAATTTTTCGGCCCCGAAGATCCCCAAGGTTTTCCACCATCGTGAAAGCGTCAAGCAAAGCTTGGGTGGGATGTCCTTGCTTGCCCCATCCGGCATTAATTATTGGAACTGAAATATTCTGAGCAACCTCTTTGAGATCAACATCGTCGCCACATCGAATGACTAAAAAACGAGGTCGCATAGCTGCCACATTATAAATAGAATCCTCGATGGATTCGCCCTTTTCGAGAGATGTTTTTAATCCCCCATCTAGCAAAATGGGCCCCAGGCCCACACGGTAAGCCGCAGTTTCAAAGCTCATTCTCGTGCGAGTGCTCGCTTCAAAAAATAATAAACCAAGGGTTTCTCCACGAAATTTTGGCGGCAATCCGGATGTTTTAATTTTTCTTGCTAAAGAGAAAAGTTGGTGGATTTTTTCAATAGAAAGGCCCTGTAAATCCAAAAACGAAGATTTGAGAAGAGGCATTAGTCATAACGGTAGAATTCCCTCGAATAAGAGTCAAAATATGAGTCACTTGATCAGCAGTTTGTGCATTCCGTTATTGCTGATTATTTATTCTACTTTATGGAAAAGTCGATCCGTACGGATTGATGGGAAACGATTGTCACCCCACTTTTTTTGACTATCTAACGAAAGCCAAATCATTATGACCTTGCCCTCAACTCGATCAATCGGCACACCACCCCAATATCGCGAGTCATCACTTGCATCCCGATTGTCCCCTAAAAGAAATATTTGCTTCTGAGGAACAATAAATGGACCAAAGGACTTTGGAGACGTTGATTTATTTAAAATAATCTCATGTGATTTCTGACTAAATGTTTCCGTCATGACACGAAACTGATCATAACCCGGCAAGTCAAGAATCTCATCAGTCAACTTTTCAGCATATTGCGATTTCTGTTCATTAATAAAAAGCTCACCATTGATGATCTCAATCCGATCCCCTGGCAAACCCACCACTCTTTTAACGTAAGATACTCGGGGTTGATCTGGGTAGGTGAAAACGACAACATCCCCACGCTCAGGCACCTTGATTGATAATTTCTGCGCGCTCAAAGGAATTTTCACTCCATAGGGTAGCCGATAGGCAAAAATAAAATCCCCAGGCTTCAAAGTTGGAGCCATAGAACTTGTTGGGACCTTATACCCAGTCAAAATGAAAGTTCGAACAAAAAGTGCTAAAAAAATGGCCACCAGAATATTTTCTAAATAATCTCGCCATTTTTTCGAATATGACCGATCCATGCGGTTATTGTGGACCTTTATTTCACGTCAAGCAAGAGCCGATCCCACCGAATTGTTGCTGGATCACATATAAAGCTTGCCGATGGAAGCATTTTGTCACAAGAAAGCCAAATTCGAGCTGCTCGGCCCACAAGATTTTTTTCAGGCACAAAGCCCCAAAATCGCGAGTCATAGGACTGATCTCGATTGTCTCCGATAACGAAAAAATGCCCTTCAGGTACTCTAACTGTCTGATACTGCGAGTCCTCTTTGGACTGATAGCGAACAAGATGTCCATTTTCTTGAAAATATTCAAACCCCTCTTCAGCTGAAGAAACCTTGATGGACTGAATATCATTAGGCTGACCATTAATGTAAACCGTTCCATTTTGAACGGAAATTTCATCTCCAGAGATAGCCAGAATTCGCTTGATGTAAAATACATCTGGGGTCTCCGGAAAACGAAAGACAACGACCTCTCCCCTTCGAGGGTGAGACCACTGAAAAATCCATGAACTTGAAAAAGGTATATGCAGTCCATAGGCAAGCTTATTTGCCAAGATATGATCATGGATCAAGAGTGTTGGAATCATACTTCCAGAAGGAATGACATAGGGTTCAAGAATGGCCCATCTCAAACCAAAAATAAAAACCAGTGGAGCAAAAAAAGTCAAAAGAGCCTGGGGCCAAGTTCCCCGAAGGTCTCTCGACATAACTAATTCACCATGTGGAAAAAGCGTTTAAATCGAATGGTCAGCGGATTACATAGGAAGGTGACCACAGGTAAAGTTTCATCACAACTGAGCCAAACAATACTTGCTCGGCCCAATATGTTTTGCTTTGGCAAAAAGCCCCAAACTCTCCCATCACTTGAGTTATTTCGATTATCACCCATAACGAAAAGATGATCTGGTGGAACTGTCACGGGACCAAAAGTATCGTAGATTTCGCCCCGACGTAAAAGGATGCTATGCTCTTTACTCTGAAGAACTTCAGTAAAGTGAACATAGTTGTCCTTATTGTCATAGACATTGCCGTCACGTTGAAAATCTGCATCTCGAAGCCATTTAAAATCATCGTTATTCACTGGAACTTTTTTATCCATGGGCTGGTCGTTGATGTACAAAGTTCCATTTTCGTAAAAAATCTTATCTCCAGGTTCACCCACAACGCGCTTGATAAAGAATGTGCTCATGTCTCGGGGATATTTAAAAACAACAACCTCACCACGCTTGGGCTCCGAAAATTTCACCAACCATTTTTCACTGAAGGGAACACGAAGCCCGTACACGAACTTATTCACAAAAATGTGATCATGAATCAATAGAGAAGGCAGCATGCTTCCTGAAGGAATAACATAGGCCTCAAAGAGTCCCCAGCGAATCGTTAGTGCCGCAAGAATTGCTAAGAAAACGGAACCTGTGCCCTCGGTCCAAAATTTTTTACTTTTCCAGTCGACCACTTAATCCTCCACCTTGAGAATTGCCAAGAAGGCTTCTTGGGGAACTTCAATCGATCCGATTTGTTTCAATCGCTTTTTACCCTCTTTTTGCTTTTCAAGAAGCTTTCTCTTACGGCTAATGTCACCACCATAACATTTAGCGGTCACATCTTTACGCAAAGCGCCCAAGGTCTCTCGAGCCACAATCTTTGCCCCAATGGCAGCCTGAATGGCGACTTGATACTGTTGTCGGGGAATTAATTCTTTCATTTTTTCTGTTAACGATCGTCCCCGAGCCTGAGCTTTCGAACGATGGACAATTAAAGAAAGAGCATCGATCGGATCACCGTTAAGCATAATATCCATTTTTACCAGATCCGATTCTTCAAATCCAATCAGTTCATACTCCATCGAGGCATAGCCCTTGGTGATAGACTTCAAACGATCATAAAAATCCATCACAATTTCATTCATCGGAATTTTGTATTCAATCATCACTTTCTTCTCAGTGATGTAATCCATTTTCAGCTGGATTCCGCGCTTATCTTCACAAAGCTTCAAAAGAGCCCCGATATATTCTGTTGGAGTATGAAGAGTCACCTTCACATAGGGCTCTTCCATATGATGAATTTTAGTTTCATTTGGCAACTGAGATGGATTTTCCAGGTCAAAAACCGTCCCATCATTCATGTGGACCTTGTAGACAACCGTTGGAGCTGTGGTGATGAGATTCAGATTAAACTCTCGCTCCAATCTCTCTTGTACTATCTCCATGTGTAACAGACCTAAGAAACCACAACGAAATCCAAACCCTAAGGCTTGAGATTTTTCTTTCATATAAGAAAGTGACGAGTCATTTAAAACTAGCTTCTCAAGGGCGTCCTGTAGATTTTCAAACTCGGTTGCAACAACCGGAAAAATACCTGCAAAAACCATCGGTTTAATTTTTTGGAATCCAGGTAATGGCTCTAGTGCAGGCTTTTTGGCATCAGTGATGGTATCACCAACCATGACGTCGTGAATGTCTTTAATCCCGCAGATAAAAAATCCCACTTCACCAGCATCGAGCTGGTCTGTAAAAACAGGGAACGGAGCATTTTTACCCATTCGCAATACTTCATAATCACGATCCGTAGCCATGAACTTAATGCGATCACCTTTTTTGATTGTCCCATCCATCAAACGAGCTAAAACAACAACACCCTGGTATGAATCAAACCACGAATCAAAGATCAAAGCTCGAAGTGGTAACGTTCGATCTGCTTTTGGCGGTGGAACTTTTTTAACCACAGCTTCAAGTATATCTCGAATTCCCAATCTTTCTTTTGCTGAAGCCTTGATAATCTCAGAACAGTCCAAACCAACTGCATCCTCAATTTGCTTTGTCACACCCTCTGGATCTGCCTGTGGAAGATCAATTTTATTAAGAACAGGAATAATCTCCAGATTATTCTGCAAAGCTAAATAGACGTTGGCCAAAGTTTGAGCTTCTACGCCCTGAGCAGCGTCCACAACCAGAATTGCACCCTCGCAAGCAGCAAGTGATCTTGAAACTTCGTAACTGAAATCCACATGGCCAGGAGTATCGATCAGATTAATCTGATACTCAATTCCATCATCGGCTTTATATTTCAAACACACGGTCTGAGCTTTAATCGTGATCCCTCGCTCTCGCTCAAGATCCATATTATCCAGAAACTGGTCTTTCTTCTCACGATTTGAAAGAGCCCCAGTGCATTCAAGTAGAGCATCGGCAAGGGTCGACTTGCCGTGATCAATATGCGCGATAATAGAAAAGTTGCGAATATATTTAGGATCCATTAGGCCTTCAAGATATCCTTGAGTTGAGCAACCTTGTTCAATTTTTCCCATGTGAAGCTGTCACGTCCAAAGTGGCCATAGGCTGCTGTTTGGCTGTAAACAGGCTTTAATAAATCCAAATCATTAATAATGCGCGCAGGCTTTAATGACCAAACTTGCTTCACAGCTTTTTCAAGAGCTTCTGGTGAGTGCTTGGATGTTCCAAAGTCATTCACCATAATGCTCACTGGCTCAGCCACACCAATTGCGTAGGCAACCTGAACCAAACACTTTTCTGCCAAACCGGCAGCAACAATATTCTTTGCGACATGGCGAGCGGCGTAAGCTGCAGAGCGGTCAACCTTTGAAGGATCTTTTCCTGAGAAAGCACCACCACCGTGGGCTCCATGACCGCCATAGGTATCCACGATAATTTTTCGGCCAGTCAAACCCGCATCACCCATAGGGCCACCAGTCACAAATCGACCAGTTGGATTGATGAAAAACTTCGTTTTCGCATCGATATAATGTGCAGGAATAACTTTTTTAATCAGCTCTTCCATAACAAATTCTTTAATTGTTCCTTGTCCAGCCTCAGGAGCATGTTGAGTTGAAATCACCACAGCATCAACTCGCTTCGCTTGTCCATCGATGTACTCAACGGTAACTTGAGACTTGCTGTCTGGTCGAAGCCAATCAACTTTGTTCGACTTTCGCAGTTGAGCAAGTTCACCCATCAGTTTATGTGATAAAGAAATTGAAAGCGGCATTAATTCTGGTGTTTCATTCACAGCATAGCCGAACATCAAACCTTGGTCGCCGGCTCCCTGATCCTCTGAAAGAGTTTCTTTTACTCCCATTGCGATATCAGCTGATTGCTGACCAACAGAAACAATGACCCCACAAGTTTTATAATCAAATCCTTTATCAGTGTCGTCGTATCCGATTTTTTTAATTGTCTCTCGAACAATTTCAGGAAAGTTGATTTTCGCAGAAGTTGTGATCTCACCAGCAACAGCAACTAATCCTGTTGTCATCAAGGTTTCACAAGCCACACGACCACGTGAATCTTGAGCTAAAATAGCATCAAGAACAGCATCACTGACCTGATCACACATTTTATCTGGGTGACCTTCTGAAACAGACTCACTGGTAAAAAGATAATTTTTTCGTAAAGACATGAAAAACCTCGTTCATAAAAGTGTTAACTAATTCCCTTTTTTATCAACGAGGCAAGCTAACAAATGGAAGTCCGGAATGCAATGTAAAAGGCCCTCTGATAGAGGGCCTTTTTGGTGAGATGTTCATGAGTTATGGCACAAATTAAGCAGGCTTTTTATAGGGGTAAGGGGTTCCATCAAACTCAAGCATTGTATTGACCCGCTCAAGGCGCCCCTGCTTGGAGCGATCATATTTTTTGTGGTTCTGATTCTTTTCCTTCATTTTCAGGAACTGTTTGCCTATTTTTTCGGCAGCCTTATCAACCGCCAAATAAAATGAATCTCCTTTCGCTGTCGCCTTAAAATGCCCCCACGATGAATGAACATCAATTTGAACCTCGCAATGGTGTTGGTTAAACCGATAATGAATATGACACTGTCCCCCCGCGTGCAAATAACGCTCATAATGCTGTATTTGTTCCTGTGAGTAGGCTTTGAGCGCCTCTGAAACATCCACATGGAGGAAAGTATGCTTAAAATCCATGAAGTACTCCTTCATCAAAAGTTATTAGGTTCTTTCTTATCGGTGAACCTGGACTTTCGTTGAGGGCTAAATGAACATTTTTATAATAATCTCGAAATGAGACAGTTAAATCGGGTTAATGCGTCGCATTCATTGAGGCAAGCACACCCTTGCTACCATCAGCACCCACTTAGCACTAATAACACGGATATAAGCCCTCACATTTTAGATCATACTAAGCTATGAGGTCCTTGCTCCATACTATCCGCTATCAACGGCTCAGACCGATCACTAATTAACGTGACATTCTGCACATCGGCGCTGGGAAGAATCATTTCGGTTTCAGGTGGAATCAGACCGATCTGCTTGAGGGCATTGAACGTGACTGGATTCGACATTGCATTACGCAGCTTCGCTGGAGACGGGCGGCCATTCGCGATGACCTCAGCTTGGATATCCCGAGCAATCATCACTGTGAACTCGTGAGCAGCATTAACCTCAAACATATCGTCGTCGGAGTAGCCAGGAATACGAGTGGGTTCGGCTATCTCGTAGAGCTCCTGCAAGTATTTTTCAAGACATGCAATTTCTTTCTTATTTAACTCAAAGCTCTCGTTCAAGTCATCTTGCACAGACTCCTGTTCGATGAGGTCAGCTTGGAGACGGAGAATGATATGTGGAAGAGCATTACTATCAATTGCGTGTTGCAATTCAGCTCTGAGGGCTTCAAGCCTTTTACTTCCAACGTCCTGCAGGGCGGCAGCACGCTTCCTGCCGACAAGAAAGTTCTTGATGTGCTTGATCTTCTCCCAGGGAGTTTCACCAAGCACCTGAGTGCGGTAGTTAAATTCACTGTTCAATCTTGAAGCCATTAGTTTGTCCTTTTTTAAAGATCAGTAACTATGCATAACCGGCAGCCGCAAGCCATTCGCGCCCCGTACCAACACCCGCGACGTCCGCAGTAACCACGCCATTGTTAGAAACTAGATTTGTCATCGAAACGTAAGCGTAACCGCTATTCATTCCATAACCGAAAATTGCCTTGTCTCCACCGTAACCGGCGGCAGCGAGAAAACCACGAGCAGAACCAACTCCGGTAACATCCGTAGCGACCACTCCTGTGCTAGAAACTAGATTGGTCATGGAATAGAAGTTGGTACTTTGATTTCCATAACCGAAGATCGCCTTATCTCCACCGTAACCGGCAGCAGCGAGGCCATAACGAGCAGTGCCGACACCTGTGACATTTGTAGCAACTACTCCCGTGTTAGAGACTAGATTCGTCACAGAAAGGGGGCTTCCAATATGTCCATAACCGAAGATCGCCTTATCTCCACCGTAACCAGTAGCCGCGAGGCTAGTTCGCGCGGTCCCTACACCCGTAACGTCCGAAGCCACCACTCCGATGTTAGAAACTAGATTTGTCATCGAAACGTATGTGCTACTTATGCTACTCAACCCATAACCGAAGATTGCCTTGTCTCCACCGTAACCGGCAGCAGCGAGGCCATAACGAGCAGTGCCAACACTCGTAACATCCGCAGCGACCACGCCCATATTGGAAACTAGATTTGTCGTGGTAACTCCATCATAATCATCATACCCATAACCGAAGATTGCCTTGTCTCCACCGTATCCAGCACCTGCGAGCATATTGCGAGCAGTCCCAACACCCGTAACGTCCGTAGCCACCACTCCTGTGTTAGAAACGAGATTGGTCATGGAAACACTAACTGAACTACTATTCATTCCATAACCGAAGATCGCGCGCTGATTGCCACTACCGCCATTCGTATTGGATTTCTTTTTCCAAAAGGCAAAGGGCAACATTTGCGCACCAGCAAAGTGTGGAAAAAACATCGCAAATAATCCCGCACCAGCTACCAAACGGGAAATCACGAAAAATTTCCTACGTGAAATTTTTCTATTGCATACCGCTTTTATCGGTATCTCATCGATTTGCTTGATGTCATTCCCCATCGAACTTATCCCTATTTTTTCTGATAACTTCTCCCAGGGAGAAAATATACCACCCAAAAATCTGCAGGCGCAAACACTTTATCGGATATGATTTTTTTTGGATTGCCTCATTCCCAAACTCAAAAGAAGAAAAGCCACACAGGAGGTCACAAAAACCATCATTGTCGCTAACGCATTGTATTTCGGAGAAAACCCCATTTTTGTTGAGGTAAAAAGACGAATCGGTAAAGTGTCCTGCCCCACTCCATTTACAAAAAAGGTTATTAGAAAATCATCAAACGACAAAATCAAACAAATCAAAAAACTACTTAAGATTGCCCCTGATAACTGCGGCAAAAGAACCTTCCTTAAAACAAGAACTTCACCTGCCCCCAGATCTTGAGCGGCATCTTCAAGAGCCGTGTCCAGCTGTAACATGCGACTGCCAATAATTAAGGCTGAAAATGAAATGCTAAAAGTGACATGAGCAATTCCTACAGTCAGTAGACTTAATTCAAATCGAAGGATGACAAACCAAGATAGCAAGGACAAGGCAAAAACTAACTCTGGCAATAGCATCGCCACCATCGAGAGAAACTGCAAAAGAGATCGACCACGAAAAGAATATTTCTCAATTCCAAAAGCCATAATTAAACCCAGCAGAGTCGACACAGCTCCGGCAACAATTGCCACCACAACACTGCGACCCATGGCTGCTTGTATTTCCTCGTCCTGAATAACCTCTAAAAACCACTTCAACGTAAGCTGGCCTCCTTCAAAAACAGACCCCACAGTCATGGTGAATAGAGGAATTGTTAGAATAATCAAGGCAAGGATCATCATCAGGCGAATCCATAAAGGTGCAGGTGGACGATGAAGACTAGACACGAATTCTTCCCCATCGATGAATAAAATAGGCACACAAACCAAGAAGCAATATTAAAATCACACTTAACGAGGCCCCAAAGGGCCAATCTCTGTTCTTCAAAAATTGCTCTGTAATCAGATTGCCGGCCAACATGGTCTTTGCACCACCAAGCATGTCTGGAATTAAAAACTCTCCAAAAGAAGGAACGAGGACCATCAAGCTCCCACTTGCCAAGGCCGGCCTTACCTGAGGTAAAATTACTTTCCATAAAGTCATCATGGAACTTGCACCCATATCTTCACAGGCCTCGATTTGGTCATAATTCAATTTTTCAAATGCAACGAGAAGAGGAAAAACAGCAAAGGGTAAATACGTCGTCACCATACCCCAAAAAACTAAATACTGGTTCTGTGATAACTGATATTGATCCAGCTGAAATCCAAAAACTCGAACCAAGAACTGAACAGGACCATCATATGAAAATAAGTATTTCAGCGAATACACTCGAACTACCAAATTCATTAAAAAAGGCGCAAGCACAAGAAAAAGACAGATTTTTTTCCATGCCCCCTTTAACGTGGCAATTGACCAGGCCAACGGAACTCCAAGAATAAGTACAAATAGTGTCGTCAAAAGCGCCATCTGAAAGCTTCTTAAGAAAATTTCCAGATACAGTTGGTTGGCAACTCTTTCGTAATTTGAAAATTGAAAGACCCAATCAACTCCGCCATATAAACCTTTTTTAGCTAAACTGAGAACCACCAAATACAAAATGGGTCCAACTAAAAAAGTGAAAAACCATATCAAAGGAATCCAAGCTGATAAGCCCACGCGAGCCGTTCTCAAATCTGATCTCCCATAAATACGATGGTATCTTCTGGATCAAAACAAAGAGGTATCAAATCACCTTCTTTTATTTTATTTTTCTCGACCTCATGGGGTGGGATCAATGCCTGCAACCGAAGCCCGTCCGAAATTTGAATCTCGATTTCAACATAGGTTCCACGAAAGACACTTCGAACAACTTTGCCTTTGAGACGATTGTAATAAGGGGGAACTTCTCGTCCGATCTCAAGATCAATTCTCTCTGGCCGAATGATTGCCATATTTGCCAGTTCAGCATTTTTCTGTGTTTTCTGAATTTTCTGAGGCTTCCCCTTCAGCTGCAAACCATGGGAAAGAATTTGGACAAAGGGCCCTTCTGATTCAGTAATCTGTTGAGTGGGAATTTCGGTGATATTTCCGACAAATCTGGCCACAAATAAAGACTTGGGCTCATCATACAAAGCGAGCGGTTGATCCACCTGCTCAATACGCCCCTCGTTCATCACCGCAATGCGGTCAGACAGAGCAAAGGCCTCTTCTTGGTCATGGGTCACATAAATAAATGTCAATCCGAGCTGCTGCTGCAGATCTCGAATCTCTTTTTGCATATGAGCCCGCATCTTTAAATCCAACGCAGAAAGTGGCTCATCTAAAAGCAAAATTCGGGGTTTATTCACAAGGGCTCTAGCCACTGCCACTCGCTGAGCCTGCCCCCCAGAAAGCGTTGTCGGTAACCGACTTTCAAATCCCACTAATTTGGTCAACTGGAGCATCTCATGCACTTGAGTTTTTACTTGAGTCTCGGGAACCTTTTTCGCCCTCAAACCAAATGCAATGTTATCAAAAACGGACATGTGTGGGAAAAGAGCATATTTTTGAAAAACAATGTTAAAGGGCCTCTCACGAGGAGAACTGTCACGGGAAAGCGGAACTCCATCCAGGATAATCTCGCCCTGGTCTTGATGCTCAAACCCAGCAATCATTCTCAAAAGAGTTGTCTTTCCACACCCACTTGGCCCGAGCAGGGAAAAAAACTCGCCTTTTTGGATAGTTAAATTCAAACCATCCAAAACTGGCTTTTCATGATTGACAAAAGTTTTTGAAAGATTTCTTATCTGCAGCACCGGCGTGAACATAAAACGGAGTGGAAATGAAAATCAATAAGATATGCCTAACTTTAGCCAGTCTTCTGACTTTTTCTTTAACTGCATGCACCAAAAAAACGGACTCTGCTACTAGCCCAACTTCAAATTCAAACCGGGTCGTTAATCTGGCGATCTGGGGCAACTACATCACTCCGGAAATCCAAAAGAAATTTGAAACTGAAACAGGCATTAAAATTCGGATATCTAACTACTCTTCCAATGAAGAGCTTCTTGCCAAGGTTCAGGCTGGGGCCGGCGGAATCGACCTTGCCGTGCCCTCAGATTACATGGTTGAGATCATGATCAAAGCAGGCCTACTTTCCCCTATCGACAAGTCAAAGATTACCAATATGATTAACCTTAGCCCCGAATGGATGGGTCGAACCCACGATCCAGAAAATAAATACTCTCTGCCTTATTCTTGGACAACAACTGGAATTGCCGTGGTCAAGGATCTTGCCAAATCAGATGTCAAATCTTGGAAGGACTTTTTCACTAACCCCAACCTTGCCGGAAAAATTTCAATGCTCGACGATGTCCGAGAGGCTACAGGCGCCGCCTTGAAAATGAATGGCTTTAGCCTGAATACAAAGTCAGCTGATGAACTCAAAAAAGCCGAGGCCGCTCTGACACAAATGAAACCACGTTTGAAAATGTTCAAATCAGATATGGTTGATGCCCTCGTCAATAAAGAAATCGCAGCAGGGATGGCCTATTCTTCAGATGCTCTTCAGGCTATTGCAAAAAAACCAGGACAAATTGAGTTTTTCTTACCAGAAGAGGGTGGCTCAGTAGCTCTGGATAGCTTGGTCATTTTAAAGAATGCAAAAAATCTTCAAGAGGCACATGAGCTCATGAACTTCATGCTCAGTCCTGAAGTGAATGTTGCCTTTGTGAGTCACATCCGTGCAGGCCCAGTTCTGAAAACCACAAAAGACAAACTTCCAGATGATTTAAAAAATAATTCGGCACTTTTCCCTAACCCGCTCCAGTTAAAGAAACTTGAAGGCATCCGAGATCTTGGCGAAACCACAACCGCTTATGATGCCCTTTGGACGAAGATTAAGAGTATGTAAGTGAACTCAATTGTAGATATCTTTATTTTTCGCCATGGAGAGACAGACTGGAATAAAGAAAGACGCTTCCAAGGACACACTGATATTCCACTGAATCAATTAGGACGAGACCAAGCAAGAAGACTGACTCCTCTTCTTGCACACTATAAGCCAGAATTAATTTTATGCTCTGATTTGATTAGAGCCAAAGAGACAGCTCAGATTGCAAACTCAATTCTTAAGGCTCCCGTTCTTGAGTCAGACGCTTTACGTGAATGTCAACTGGGAGACTCCGAGGGGCTACTCTTAGATAAAATACTTGAAATCTACGGGCATGAATCCATGAGAAAATGGCAGTCGACCTCTCGAGATGATGACAACTTTGGTTTCCCAAATGGAGAGACAAAAAAAATGCACCTAGAGCGAGTTAAAAATTATATTGAAAGTTTTCTTTTCAAAAATCCTCATTATCGCTCAGTGGCGATTTCCACCCATGGTGGAAGTCTTCGTCGCCTTGTTCATCACAGTGAGGGCGCGCCAACCGAACCCATTCCTATTCCGAACTGCTGCCTCTACAAACTTCAGTTTGATTTCAAAAAGAACAAATGGATTTTTCAAGGAGAAGTGATTTAAAAAACTTTCTTTCGCCGACTGCTTGGTAAGATTTTGAGCATATCTCTATACTTCGCAACAGTACGACGGGCGATTTGAATTCCCTCTTTCTCAAGCAAATCAACGATCTTCTGGTCCGAAAGAGGATCTTTAGGATCTTCATTTGAAATGAGGGATTTGATCTTGAGCTTCACAGATTCGCTCGCCATCGAATCGCCATCAGAGGTTGAAATTCCAGAATTGAAAAAATATTTCAGCTCAAAAATCCCTTGGGGAGTATGCATGTATTTTGAATTTGTCACACGGCTGACTGTGGACTCGTGCATACCAATATCGTTCGCAATATCTCTTAATACCATGGGCTTTAAGTGGGCCGTGCCTTTGTCAAAAAACTCTCTTTGATGTTTTACAATTGACTCTGTCACCTTATAGATTGTGCGCTGGCGTTGATGAATGGATTTAATCAGCCAAACTGCTGAACGCAGCTTATCCTGAATATACTCGTGGGTTTTATCGCCCTTACCCGCCTGCTTCATCATATTTTTATAAAAATTTGAGATCTTTAATCTTGGCAGACCATCCTCGTTTAACGAGACCATATAATCGTCGCCAACTTTATAAACATAAACGTCAGGAGTCACATACTGAGTATCCTGAGGGGCATATGTACGACCTGGCTTCGGATCCATGGCGTAGATAATCTTACACATTTCTGCGATTTCAGAGATATCCCGATTCATCGCCTTAGCTATCCCATCAAAATTTTTCTTCTCAAGATCTTTCAGGTGATTTGAAATCAAATACACAAGATCGTTGGTATCCTCTTCAACAGCTTTAGCCTGAAGCAACAGACATTCTTTTAAGTCTCGAGCACCAACACCAGCCGGATCAAATTCTTGTACAAACTTAAGAACATCAACCAAATCCTGTTCTGGTATATTTTCAGAGGCTGCAATTTCAGAAAGTGGTGTATGCAAATATCCATCATCATCGATGTAATCAATTAAGAGCTCTGCAATGTTTAACTCTTCCTCATTAAAACCATACATTCTTGCTTGCCATGAAAGATGCTCATGCAACGACTCCTGGGTCGTAATCACATTCTCATAATTCATGATTTCCTCATTCCCACCAGAACTCATCTGTTGGGGACGTTGCTGACTTTCGAGATAATTATCCCAATCAAACTCATCTTGCTTTTGCGGATCTTGATCTTGTCGAGTGTCTGTTTGGCTTGGGTCTACTTCTCGCTCAGCTTCTTTGGCTCGCTGAAAATCTTCTTCTTTGACCTCTTGTGTCTCTTCAAGGATTGGATTTTCATCAAGCTCTTTTCGAATGGCACCTTCAAGCTCCATGCGTGATAACTGAAGCAGCTTAATAGCCTGCTGCAGTTGCGGAGTCATTCGCAACGTCTGACTCAAATTCATGGATTGTGATAATTTAGCCATTCTCTGCTCCCAATAAACCCAATCATACTTCCTAGCAAATTCGGGGCCTACAATTTAAAATTTTCGCCTAAATAAAACTTTTTGGCTAGTTCGTTGTTTGCAATTTCATTTGCTGTACCTTGGACCTGGATTTTTCCATCTTTCAGGATATAGGCAACATCGCAAATTCCCAGTGTCTCGCGAACATTATGATCTGTAATGAGAATTCCAATATCCTTAGCTTTTAATTCTCGGATAATCCCTTGAATGTCTGCGACGGCAATGGGGTCAATACCTGCAAACGGCTCATCAAGTAGTAAAAATTTGGGAGCGCCAGCAAGGGCCCGAGCAATCTCAACCCGACGTCGCTCTCCACCGGACAAGGCATAACCATAACTATCTCGGATGTGCTGAATTCGAAAATCATTGAGAAGTTCTTCAAGACGTTCATCTTTCCGAGAATCCGAGTATCCGTGAGCTTCTAATGCCACCTGAATATTTTCTGAAACAGTGAGCTTGCGAAAAATACTCGGCTCTTGAGCCAAATAGCTAAGCCCAATACGAGCTCGCTTGAACATTGGGCTTTCACCAATGGATTCTTCATCAAGTAAGATATCTCCAGAATCTGGTTTAACTAGACCGACCACCATATAAAAACTTGTCGTTTTCCCTGCTCCATTTGGACCTAGTAAACCGATGACCTGCCCTGAGTCCACTTGAAAAGAAACATCTTGAACGACTTGTCTTTTTTTATAGGCTTTAGAAATATGGGAAACGCTCAGTGTACTCATCTCTATTCCGATTTTTCCACACGAGCCCTCATCTTTTCAACCTTAACTTTCTTTCCCCCGTCTAAAAAGATGATTTGATCACCCATTATTTCGTCACTGTTTTGAACTACCCTGGGCTTGCCGGTAAGCGTAAACTTATTATCAGAGGGATCAAACTTAACTGAATCTGAAGTCGCAAATTTGTCAAAATCTGACATTCTTACGCCTCCATGCATATTAATTGATTGGAGAAGATCTGCTCCGGGTTGGTAAAAAAATTCCGCAGCAGGCCCTTCCATCTTCATGGAATCCAACTCCACAGAAACTCTTTCCAAAAACTTTGCAGAATTTGAAACATTGCTAAATTGCGCCTCACCACTTCGTATTATGACATTTTTTCCATTCGATAAGGATCTCTGTGCTCTAACATCATTTTTAATCGTCATTAAATGATCATCGACCTGAGTTACCATCATACCCCCTTCAACAAGAAGCCCCTTTTTCTTGCCATCGGATGGGCCAGACATTTTGACCTTGTCATGGCTTTCAAGAACTCGTTTTTTTGAATCATAGTTAATTGAATTCGTCTGAAATTGATACCCATTATTGGATTTTGTAACAACATCTCCAGCAACAAGAAGATCCTTAGTTTTTGTATCAATTTTTCCAGTTTTTCCGACAACAGTAAATTGAACTGAATCTTCTTTATAGAACAGAATCTTCACGTTCTGAAGCTCCCACTCTGATTTTCCTTGATGTTCCTCAGCCTTCTCAGCAAAAAGCTCCCAATCACGATTGCCTGAACGACTCTCGACAAGGTGAACCCCTTCCATTTTTTTCTCAGCTTCATTTGACTGAGAAAAAGACTCTTCTTTTAAGTCCGTAGAATCTCCGCCCCACTCCAGCTTAATAGGAAAGCCAACCAGTATCTCAAAAAATAAGAGAACAATAAGAGCCCCAAAAATAAGAGCACGAGCTACACGCATGATTACTGCTGAGTCAGTTCCTTGTTGACAGCAAAATTGATTTCGCCGGCCCCAGCCTCCGTTACGGTATACATTACTTTCTTTACAGTTAAGAAATCAATTCCTTTATCAGCCTGAATCGTCACCTTATTCCAAGCATTGGGGTCTTCTTTTTCTTTTGAATCCACAACCTTCTTCAGAGCCTGGGAAAGATTCTTCTCAAAATCAATTTTTGATTTTTCCAGAGCTGCCACCAATTGCGCATGAAGCGGTTGAATCATCCATTCTTGCTGCGCCTTTAAAGCTTCAAATGTAATAACCGGGGTTTTATCCAAAAGAATTTCTTTGTGTGAAATTGTCACAACAACCGCGGGCTTTAATTCTTTAATTTGCGCCGCTTTGGGAAGAGTGACTTCTTTGGGAATATACAGAACAGCATTAGTTTTTGGATCAAAGTTTTGAAGCAAGAAAATAACAAGAACCGTAAACATGTCGACCATAGCTGTGAGCGAAAGCAGTGCGACAACCTCACGCTTGCCCCCACGCCGACTTAAAAGTCGATGATTGCGAAACTTTTTTCCCGGAGTATGAATAGGCATTAGTACGGCCCTCCAGTTAAGACACTAATTGCAGGAAACCCTGATTTTAGCATCGCATCCATGCCCTTGATCAGTCTCTCGTAAGGCAAATCATCAGACATGGCTATTGCACCATCCGTTTTATTAGGATGTTGTTCTTTCGCTTTTTTCAAGCGGTCAATCAGGCCAGCTTCATCATATTCATTTGAAACCATGGGAATCGTTATAACTTCTTTTCCCACATTCAGTAAGTACCCATTTGGTCGGATCTCAAGCTTCAAAACAACGTCAGCATCCTGAGGGATCGGAGGTGGCGTTGAGTCAGACTTTTTTCCATAAATAGAACTGCCAATCTGAATCATTGAAACCTGAGTCCAAACAGCAGTGATCAACAAAAAGGTAATCAGGACACTCATCAAATCGATGAAGGGAACAAGATTGACTTCTAATGATGTTTTGCGACCGCCGCTGGTTGACTCAATATGGGCCATAGGACACCTTACTCTCTGATTTTATCTCGGTTAGAGGCAACAACATTCATTAAGCTCATGCTGCTCTCCATTACCTCATTCTCTGCACGTTGAATTCTCAACTGGAAATATCCATAAAACACAATCGAAATAATCGCGACAAGTAGTCCAAACGCTGTACAGTTTAGGGCGTGTGAAATACCTTCTGACAGCTTTTGTGCTTTTTCAGCAGGGTCTGCTGCAGAAACAGCCCGAAATGATGTGATCATACCAATGATCGTTCCAAGTAGTCCGGCAAGAACGGCAATATTACCAGTCACCGCTAAGAACGAAGTCCAACCCTCAAGCTTAGGAGTCTCTCTAAGCACTGCCGCATCCATAGCAACTTGGATTTCTTCATCCGGTCGCTTATTCATAGCTTGGACAAGACCTGACTTCACTGTGTTTGTTAATGGAGCTGGGCGAGAATCACAATAAGCGATCGCTTGTCGAATATCTCCCCGTAAAACCATTCCAAAAACGTTATCTGTAAATTCCTTCTTATCAATTGATAAATTTCGTAATGCTACGAATCTCTCAACAATAAGTATAATTGTGATGATGAAGATGAATAATATAACATACATCACCACTCCACCTTCGATAAATGCCCGCTGTAAAAACGGTAATTCTGCTGCTGCTTCCACTGTTCCCTCCTTAAATTACTTTTGTGCTCCAAATACAAATGGATAGTCGACTGATGCATAACTACCCGCTGGTGGCTCCGGAAATCTCTGTTCCTTAATTCGAGAAGCCACACATTCAGCAACAGGTCTCATCGCGGCCGAAGTCTCTTTCGGTTTAGCTGACTTAACCCGTCCCTGCTCATGAATATCAAAATTAATAACGATCTTACCTTCTAAATCTGAGGTCATACGAAGTTGTCGCTCATAGCACGATTTAATTTGAGCCAAGATTGATCGTATCACACGGCGAACGGCCTCTCGATCAATGGAGCCAACAAATTCTTCACCAATTCCGCCAGCTTCAATGGCAACACTTCCCTTGCCTCCAAGACCTTCACCACCATAGGCGCTTTGGCCTGAACTTCTTCCCTTAGTACCAACACCCGCGATTCCCTGGGTTGCAGTGCCTTTTCCACCAGCTCCAGCATCTTTAAATTTAGATCCAATATCTTCACCAGCACGATTCGTACTTTGTCCGGAAGTCCCTGTCGCTTTGTCTGCCATTCCAAGAAGCTCTCCAGATCCGCTATAGGCCTGATCTAACTGAGTGCGGCTTCCACCACCACCAAAGGCACTGAGCAATCCTGTTTTTGAAACATCGCGCGCACTTTGTGCATTCGCGCCCTCAGTTTCTCCAACCTTGACAGAGCCACCTTGTTTAATCGAAGTGAATTTTTTAGGCTTATTCACTTGTGATGGCATAGGCCGAACCTCTGCGGCCTTTGTTGCCGGCTGTTCTTTTACTGCTGGCTTTGGAGCTGGCCCCTTTGGACCAGTCTTTTTATCAGTTACTTCAACTTTCTTTGGCTCTGGAGGAGGAACATCTTTGGCCTCTACCTTCTTCGGCTCTGGCTTCGGAGGTTCAGGCGGCTTGGGTGGCTCCTCTTTTTTGTTATAGACAAACTGAGCCAATCTTAGTGTTTCATCCTGTTTGGGCTCCTGAATCGCCTGTGGCCCATAAATTGACATATAAATTGCCAGTAGTGACACAAGTACGAATGTCACGATCAAACCTGTCAACTCACCAGCAGAAATATCAAGCCCGACAAGAGTGGGTTTTTCGCTGGCTGGAACAAAGCGAACAAAAATCTGCAATGTTCCATCACCAATTGTAATACAAAGTAATTCAGCCTGCTCAACACGGATAGCTGTGCCTGTCGATATCTTAGCTAATCGACCCATTTTTTGTAAATCATCGATCTTATAAATATCCTGAACTGTTTTTAGTTCAGCATACATATTTTGAGTAACAACAACGCGACACCCATTTGAATAATCGACAAAGGGTAACTTTCCTGAAATAAATGTCGGTGGAATTTCGACATCGCATCCCTGCGATCCAATCGTGTATGATTTCTTTTCACTAAAATGTTGAATAGAAAGAACTCTTTCTTTCCATGCAACGATAACTTCAACAACTGTACCTTTCGTTGGCCTTAAGTAACCCTTTAAATCAGAAATCTCAGAGCTCGGCGCAAATGTGTTCCAGGTCTTATCATGTCGAATCCCTGCTGATTGTGTAGTTGATTTTTTAACTACTTTACCAACCTCTGGAATTTGTGGAGGTGGCGACACCTTTGCGACTTCAACCACTTTCGCCTCAGTCTGCACCGGCTGCGAAATAGACTGAGCTAATGGACTGACCTTCTGAACTGGTTGTGGCACTTCGACGACCGGCGGAGCCTTAGGCTTTGGAACTCCAACGAAAAAGTGAATTTGAAATGGTCCTATACCAATTTGATCACCTGAAGATAAGGGCTCATCCAAAATAGCCGCACCATTTTTATGGGTTCCGCTTTGAGAACCCAAATCACAGAGAAAATATCCAGAATCGCGAAGTTCAATCAAGCAATGAATAGGGGATACACTTGGGTCCTTAAGATCAACCTGAACATCTCCATCATGACCGACTATGATCTGTTCCTGATCGAATTGCTTTACCTCAACAAGTTGCGGCCCCTTAAATATTCGAAGAATGATTGGTGATCTCAATTTCCACTCCGACTACGTTGAATATCTTCTGATGTTCTTCTTAATTCAGGAATAAAATTCTCTCTCAACTTAACTAATCGTTTATAGTTAAAATTCTTCTTCTGAAAAAGATAAAAAAGCTCTGGCTTTTGAGTTGCACCTTCAACTAACTCATCCTCGAAGCTCAACGTTTGTTTTCTTGGATCCTTTTTTGCTTTTGCATCCTGAGCCAAAGCAAAATCTCCTACTACAACCACTACCGCTACAATGATGATCATTAACTTGAACTTCAACATATTGCTCACTTCAACTGTGCTTTCGTTTCCAAAACATGAATCTTTGCTCTCATATTTTCAGTTGGGCCTAGAAATTTTAATTTATTAATCATTTCGATTCCCTCCTGATTCTGCTTCAGATTCTCGATCAAAAGAATCGCATAGTTAAATAGTACCTCTTTTCCGTTAGGACTCAATTTCAGTGCATCTTTGTACAGACTTTGGGCTTGATCATATTTACCTTTATTTGCCAGTGCCACGGCATAATTATTCAGCAACTTCACATCTTTTGAGTTTTTCTTCAAAGCCATCTCTAAAACGATCGCTGCCTTAGTAAAGTCTCTATCCTCAAGATAAAGTGATCCTAAATTTCCTGCGGCAATAGCATCATTTGGATTTAATTCGATTGCTTTTTTAAATGATTTCACTGCCTCTCTCTTCTCTTTTAGACCGAGATACGTCAGTCCAATATTATTATGTAGCTCAGAAGAGCTTGGATTCTCTTTTAATGCCTTAAAAAAGAAATATTGAGCTGCTAACATCTGGCCTTTTTTGAAATGATACATCCCTAGAGCAAACAACGCCTTATGATCTGCCGGATTTTGCGCCAGCACTTGAGTTGCGGATCGAAATATCGCTTCATCATTGCCACTACGAACCGATTCTGCAAGGCTGGATTTACCATTTAAAGCTCCTGCTACTATAGAATCCCTTGAGTCACTTGATCCATGTTCTGACCGCATTGACTCAACTTTTGAAGATGTGTCCGTAGTTAATGGCGCCCCCTCGACTAACTCTTGCTTTTGAGAAGATGAGCACGCTGATAGTACGACAAATGAACATAGAACGAAGAACTGTTTTCTCATAGGCCCACCCACTCCGCTTGTTTCATTTCCATTGGTAGCTCACCTTGATCAGAACTAAAGCTCGGGTCCATTTTTACAAGCAGTTCTCCAGCCCTTCGATAGTGTTTATTATACACCTCCAGTTCAGAGCCGCGATCAATGGCTGCCTTTAAACTTTCTTTTGCCTTGATAAAAAACGGCTCCGCCAACTTGGCTATCCCTGCCTTATACTGTTCCGTCTCCTGAGGATTTAATCCCGGTGGCAATGGAGCTCCAACTAGTGATTCGCCCATGTGTAAATTAGCCTGCCCCAGAACGGACAAGGCGCCAACGATTTCCTCTGGACTGTCGTACTTGATTATATCAGCTAGTTGTGTATTCATTTGAGTCATCATTCCAATTTTTTTCTGTGCCGCTTTTTTTTGTTTCGCTGGATCTCCTGGAATTGTTATTGACTTCATTTCAGCAAAAGCGACTAGGGCATCTTCCATTAAGATCTTAGCTGCGTACTGTGCCCCAATCCCCTTTTTGTTGGGGGCATACTGTTTTTGAGTCGACAAAGTCTTTCTTCTCCATTGATCTGCTAATTTCGGATCACCACTTTGAAGAGCAAGCTCGTAAACTAAATATGTGCTCTCCATGATTTTTTCAGGAGCTCCTGAGCCAAACTGAACGTATTCCTTAAATTTCTGAATTGCCTTTTGGTTTTGACCAGCCCGTCTGTAGATCTGTGCAACTTGATAAACAGTTTCAAATTTATCAGCCTTCTTCGATTTCTGAAAGTACTGATCGTACTCTCCCACAGCTTCAGTATTTCTGCCGAGCGCCTCATATAAAATTGCAGCATTATAGTGGAGATTTGGAACAAGAGGATCAGACCCAGACTCGTGAGCAGACTTTTTATACATCACAGCCGCCTCTTCAAGTAGCCCAGCATCTTGATAAAGCTTAGCCAAGATACGGTGGGACTTAGGCTTGAATTGATCAGCAGATTTATCTTTACTTTGGACAACAAAAAGATGATTTGAAATCGCTCGCGAATTCTGCCCTGCTCTTTCATAATTCACACCCGCATTAAAATGTGCTGTGACAGCTAATGGTGAATGTGGATTTTGTTTTGCGAAATACTCAAACTGTTCAGCGCTCTTCTGGTAGTCTTTTGTTCCCTCAAGATCCTGAGCCCTTTTAAAACTCGCCTTCTCCATAACCCCTTTAATATCAGCTCCGGCCTTTGAGCTTGCAATCGCTGGAATCGCAAGGAGCTCGAGCCCCGTTTTTTCCATGCCAACATAATCTTTTTTCAAATTATAAATATCGAGCAGTAAGTTGGCTGAGTATTCAGCATATTTCGTCTTTGGGTATTTTTGTACAATCTCTTTAAAATAGGGAATAGCCTGATCAAATTGATTGTGTTGGTAATAAAGCCGCCCTACCCGAAATTTAATATCAGCAACTTTCTCTGTGTTTGGAAATTTGGAAATATACCACTGACTGGCTTGTACGAACTTTTCAATTCGCGGGTTGAATGCCACAGGCTCTACACTATTACCCACAGATTTTGAAATTTCCTCATCCTTGGGCATATTTTTTTCAAGAGCGAGAACAATATTTTCAGCAGCTTTAGCTGCATATTTACTCTGTGGAGCATTATCGACAACCCACCGGTAGTGAGTTCCTGCCTCATCATACTTTTGCATATCATATAGCAATTCGGCGTAATAAAAATGCATATCTGGATAGGCAGTTGCCTGTGGAAACTCCTTTAAATATAGATAATACCCTTCTTGAGCTAAAGATTGAGAGAATTTCGCACGAGAATTCTGAGCCGTTTGATGTTGCTGCAGAATCCAATTTCTCAAAGTCGTTTCCCTTAATTTCTCAGAATTCTGTGTTAATTCAGTATTCGACTTATTTGCCTGATACCAGGCGCTTCCAACACCAAAATCACGAATCCATGAATACAGCTCCTCACGAAATTCACGCGTCTTTGTCGCATTGGAATAGCCCTGCACGATTTGATATTTATAATCAAAGGCTTTCGGTGCTGATGGATTTTGTTGAATCAGATAATTGAACAAATGTCGAGCCCCTTCACGATTACCACGATCCGCATACAAATAGGCCAGCTTCTCAAGATATCCCAGCGCATCTTTTCCAGCTAAGTTTTGAAAATACGCTGGCGCCTTGTCGTAAGCTCCAACTTCAGAATAAAAGAGAACAATATCTCTCAACCCCTCACCCTCTAGCTTAGCCTTACTCACAATTTTCTTACCATTGCTTGCACTTTGTGCCGCTTCATCTCTGTTATATCGAACAAGGTACTCCATGTTCTTTAAAGCTTTCGTGGTTTCCCCTGATCGAAAATAGCACCAGGCTACTTTGTACATACTGAAGCTAAAGAGGCGATGTTTTTTATTTTTCACAACCTCAAGATATGAAGCTAAGGCTTTCTTCCACTGCTCATTTTCAAAATAATACTCGGCCAGAGCAAAATTTGCCTCTACTATGTATGGACTTTGAGGGTAATTCTTTGTCAAACGAGTATAGTACTCCGTCCCTTTTTTCACTTGGCCCACTTCATATGAATTATATCCCAAGAAGAAGAGTGCTTGATCCAATTTTTCATCTTTTGGAAAATCTCGAACAAACCATTCGTAAAGCTGTATCGCTTTCAAGTTATACTCATGTGCGTCTTTTAAATCCAAAGTCGGCTTCATCTTTGTTTTGCCGTCCTGGTAATCTCGAAGTCTTTTATCGTACTCGGTTTGCCTTCGAAAATCGATGAGTCCTGCCTTTTCAACATAAAGCTCAGCCAATCGAAGCCAAAGCTCCCCTCGTCTTGGACTCGTCTTAAATTTCTTTGTCAAATTATATAACTCATCAATTTGCTGATCTGTGATGCGCTCAAGTTTTGCTTTATCATCAGATCCATCTTCAACCATAAATGATGAAGTTTTTGGAGGTTTAACCTGCTTCAGATCGACAGTTGATTTTATTTTTTTTCCTTGAAGTTCTTGATATTTTGGAAGAGCTGTTTGCTTCTTATCAATCTGAACACTGCCACCTCGGTCTTTCGATAGTGCCTTATGAGCAATGGAGGTTGCTTTTTGCTGAGAAACCTGCGGGGTCGATTTCTTTTGCTGCTTTTTTTTGCTCTGCTCAACTGCCCCCGCAAATGTGGTACTAATCAGAATAATAACTCCAAATATAATTCCTTGCTTATTCATAATCTACTCACAACTCTGTTTTCCGAGATAATGATAATTTCCTATCTCATCCAACCAGTATTCGCCGTCAAATGGCCAATATTCGTAACCGTTCTGCACATAGAAAGTTTTATCGAGCTGTTCATCAACTGTGGTCTTTGGAATATCCTTTCCAGCTATGACCTTTTTGAGTTGCTCCTTACGACCGTTGATCATCTCATAGCGAATAAATCCTGCCTGCTCATACAGATCTCTAAGCTCATTTCTCATACTTTGAAGATGTGCTTTTGCCATTTCTCCAATTGAAATTTTAGCGTTCTTAAATCGATTTGAGAGAATTTTCTTAGCAAAAGGCCCAAATGATGACCTCATTAGGGCTGGCATTGACTCAATACGATTTTTTTCTTCATTTAAATTTCTCATGTATCCAAAAGCTCTCTTCACATCACCCTCTCGAATTACAAACAGTGATACTTTTAACGGAAGCTTTGTCTTCACTGAAATGTCTTTTCCAATACTATAATTATAGGCGGACTCGACCTCTTGATAGTATGACAAAGGATCCGCTGCGTGATTAATAAAGTGAGCAATCTGGCTACTGAGGGGGGCATAAATCTTTTCAAATAGATTAAGAACTTTTTCCATCTCGTCGTATTTGCAGATGTAAAGATAGACAATGGATCTCAAGAGTAATGACTCTGGAATGTAATAATCTTCATAATATGTCGAATGAAGTGAGTGGAAATTGCTCAGTGCAGATCTGAATCGTGCGCCACGCAACATCGCCCAACTTGATTCAAACAAAGCTTCATGCCACAGATCATGGTCTCTTGGTATTTCACGATAGGCTGCAATTGCGCCATCCCAATCCTGAGCCTGATACAGAGCTCGCGCGAGAGCCATTTGAGCAATGACTCTGTTTGTGTCAGTCACTCCTGCGCCAGATCTCACAGCGAGTAAATTTTGAAACACCTTAATGGCCTCTGCCGTGTGTCCCGCCTCAAGATATGCAAGACCTCTTTTATATTTTGCCTGAAAGAAGTATCGGCTCTCGATCGGCACCTTTGTCAACAATTGCGCTGCTTGTTCAAAATGGCCGTTGCGCATTTTTATTTCAGCCAGTCGATATGTAATTAAATCCTTACCCGCATCTGGGACCTGATCAGGCTGAATTCGCGATAGAGCGTAATTCAATAAGGTGTCATCACCCAAGGCATCTGCAGCTAAAGAAAGTTTCTCAACAGAGGGTTTTGCATATTTGGCATTGCCACTTCGGATAACATCGACAAACATGAATGCAGCAACTTGGTATAGTTTTAAATCAAGAAGAGCATTGCCAAGAATGTATTTTATTTGTGCTCGCTCACTTTGTAAATCAGATCTTCTCGAAAGAGAGAATAAAAGTGGGACTGCTTGCTGATAATTTCCCGCACGAACATGAGATAGGGCCTGGCTCAAAGATTGATGTCCACTTGACGCCACTTGTTCTATGCCTCCCCTTCTCTCCGCTGTTCTCTTCTCAGATGTTTTTTTCTCAGTCGGTTTTGTTGAACTAGCCATTTGCGACAATTTGCCCTCTGCTGACTTTGCTGAGGACTTTCTGCTTTTTTGTGGCTGACTTGAGGCTTGTGAAGATGAGGATGTTTTTTTCTTCTGTGTAGTCACGGCCAAAGTCGAGACACCTGGAAACACTATTGCTACTGCAAGAGCGAACTTCAAGTATAATTGAGGACAGAAATATTTATTCGTTTTCATCGATACTTTGCCTCCGGAATGTACATACACATTCCCAGTGTCAAAAAGAGGTTGTTGAAGTTCGTCACGTTCCCATCAGTTTGTTTTGCACTGAAGTTATTAAGACTGACATCCCACCTAAATCCCATCGACTTTGAAAAAGCAAATATTTGCCCCATTCCAAGGTGAAATGTAGGTGCCGATGAGCTCGCTCCGCCACTGATGGTCGAGGTCCCTCCGCCCGCAGAAAAATACATATCAAATGGCACAAATTGTTTATTAAACAAAGAGAGCTTTCCGTATATTGGGGTCCACATCACATCCGCCCCAACATAACCCTTCGTATAGGAGATAATACTTGTGTCAACACTATGCTCCTGAGACAAAGACTTCACCGCATCTTTCTGCGATGAGGTCAGAAAAGTTCCCACCAACTCAACTCCCCAAGCTTCTGTAAATCCATACGAAACTCGCCCATTTAAACCTGTCCCCAAAAACCAAGGATCATTTGCTACAAGAGAGAGACCTCCAAAAAACTGAAATCGGCCAGTCTTCGGCATATACCGCTTCTGCAATACTGAAACCTCACTAAATGATGATAATTTTCCTAAATCAGTTAGCCTCTCTACTTCGATATCTTTAGCAGACTCGCTTGGCCTTTGAGATGGCGCGGTACTTGGTTTGATTTCTGATTTTTTAAGCTCTGCCTCAACCATTTCAACATCAACGTCATCAGCCTCTTGTGCAAACAAGATAGATGGGGATGAAATAAAGACCAGAGTCGATATAATGAGAAGAGTTAAACGGTGCATACTAAGACCCTCGTTTCATTAAGATAGCGAATGAACTCCAATAGTTGTAGCAACTGCTAAAGAAACTAGACCGATATTATGAACTGTTACACAACTTAATTTTCTAGAGCGCGACAAAGGACCTGGGGGACATATGCAAAAACTCATTACTTTTCAGTAACAATCTCGCCATCAAACCCCCATAGTTAAAATTAAAATATTGCTGAAACTCCAAGATCAAAAATAGTCGAATATGTCCACTTATCTTGAAACTCACTTGGCAAAGGAACACCATCCGTTGTTTTCATTTTATCCTTCAGAAATGGCGAGGGAGATTGAGAAAATTGAAACTTCAAATCCGTTCTTAATGACCAGTTTTTTGAAAAATAAAATTTCCATCCTACACCAACGTTTGCACCAAAATAATTCTTATGCTGAAACTTTGTTATTCCAGCACCCAAGATGGGATATAAATGCAAATTCATTACACCTTGCTTTGTTAAACTAATTTTACCGTAGTAAGCCTTCAACTCATAGTTTCCATATATAGAATACTCTGGCTTGGGAGCTCTCGAAAAATCTAGTTTATATTGTGAGTACAACTGATCAGTGTACTGGGTATTAAGACCACCACTCCATTTCGCGAAATTAAGCATAAAGGCAGAGTCTTCAGACCAGTGATATCCAACATTCATTCCCATTTTACTTTGATTGTATATCGGTTCAGTAAAATTCCATCCGAAATAGACGCTTGTTTCAATCTTATTTAAGGTGATGATATTTTTATTTTTGACAGTGACTGCATTATCAAAACGGGGAAGCACTGTTTCCTTAGCCAACTCCTCTTCGGGCAGCTCGATAACCTCTGCTGCAATAGAAATCTGTGTAAATAAAACGATGATTGGAATCAAAAAGTTTTTCACAACTTTCCCTTCTCGGCAAATGCGCCATATTGAACGATAAAATCACAAATTTCCCTAACTGCTCCATTACCCGCTGGTCTTCGTGTGATATAGTGGGATACTTTCAAGGCCTCATCCATAGCATCTGGCACTGATGCTGCAAAACCAACCTTTTGAAGTACGGGAACATCAAAGATATCATCCCCCATATAAGCTATTTCACTCAGATTTAAAGACGCTTCTTTGGCCAGTTCATCGAGAACAGGCCCTTTATTGAGATGCCCCTCATAGAAATAATGAATGCCCAATGCCTTTGCTCGCTCACGAATATCCTGAGCTCGTGTCCCTGTAATGATGGCTGTTTTGTATCCAGCTTCAATTAATCTCTTAAGACCGTAACCATCACGAATACTGAATAGCCGCCGCCACTCACCAGAGGAATCCAAAAAGACCCGACAATCTGTGAGTACACCATCGACATCAAGGGCCAACAGCTTAATTTTCCTTAATCGAGAGACCTCTAGATCCATTCAACTATTGTTTTAGAATCTCTTTGATCCTGCAATCTGTCACTTCATGATCCAGACTTTTGTTGAGGTATAGATGAATATTTTCCGGCTATCTTGCGCTTAATTGTCTGATAATTGAATTATTTTGCCTTTTTAAAACGGAACTCATACGGTATGACAGCTGTCCAAAACTTCCCGATTCCTCGCGCCGCAACTCGTTCCCATTAAAAATCCATCGCGAAGTCATTACCCAAGTGTCCGAATTTACATTCCACTCGCAAACATCAGCTCGACAATATCCCGTAGCACCATCGGTCGTTACAAAACTGCCATCTGCATTGAATTTCAAATCCCACTTTATATACTCAGTCTCTCGATCCTGATTGACCTGCTTTCCTCGTACTTGATTGTTTTTGATTTGAAGGATCTCCATAAAACTAATATTTTGACCATCAGAATATAAGGTGTCCCCACTGCCAATCCACATTCCATTTTCTGGAAAATTAGCACACGCACCGGAACCACACACAAGCAGGGCAACAATTAACAGGATGTTTTCAGCGAATATCATCTTCCCTCTCATTGTCTCTATTGTCTCTATTGTCTTTATTGTCTCTATTGTCTTTATTGTCTCTATTGTCTTTGTATTACTTTTCTGGTTAGCCTTCTCATCCATTTCAGCTACTCATCACTCCCAGCTTTAATTTGTCCCTTAAGGTACGAAACCGAATCCGCAGTATGCCAATTTGTTGAGCCAATAATTTTTTTGATCAACTGATGTTTTTGATTAGCAATAAAAGATTCCGGAAGACGATCAACATCATACAGTCTGGAGATGCTCTGAGATTTATCCACAATGATGTGGATATCTTTGTGTTTCATCTCTGGAAAAGATTTTAAAAAATTATGAACATCTTCGTCTGAGGAATCCCCAGATACCGCAATTACTTTTACTTGCCCTTTCATTTCATCAACTAGCTTTACAAGAGAGGGAATTTCTTCAACACAAGGCCCACACCAAGAAGCCCAAAAGTGTACGATCATTATTGGATTCGTAATTTTACCCAAAGAGATCTGATCACCATCAAGCGAGATAGCTTCAAAATTGGGCACTCCATACCTTTCCATTTGTTCAATTCCATTAATTTTACTCTGCTTAGAACCAGCATCAGTTCCAGTTTTCCAAAAATAAAAAGAACCACTGATTGCTATCGCCAGCACAAGCGAAATCACAATTGCTTTAATATAGATTTTCATAGGGCGAACAGATTACACCAAACGATCATATAGGCAAAAAAAAAGCCCCCGGTGGGGGCTTTTTGTAAATAGCGTCAGAATAATCAGTAGAACTAAACTCTTGCTGCTTGTCTTGCTTTCTTCTGTGCTTTCTTCGTAGTCTTCTTCTTTGCAGCCAATGCGGTGGTAGACTTTTTTACCTTCTTAGCTTTGGGCTCTTCTCCAGCCTTTGATGCCTTTTTGGAAGACTTATTTTTTTCATCAGTCTTATCTCCAGCCACATTCTGCCAATCATAATCAACAAACTCAATGAATGCCATCTCTGCAGTATCACCAGGTCGACGACCAATTTTGATAATGCGAGTATACCCTCCAGCACGATTCTTAAATCGTGGGGAAATATCCGTTAACAATGCATCAACAGCCGTGTTGTTAGCAATGCGGCTCATTAAAAGCCGACGTGTCGCTAGGTCGTTTTTCTTACCAAGCGTAACAGCACGTTCAATATGACGACGCAATTCTTTTGCCTTCTCAACTGTCGTTTTAATTCTGCCATGCTCTACCAGAGAAATCATCAAACCTCTCAAGAGAGCTTTTCGCGCAGTCGATTTCCTACTAAAATGTTTTACTCTTCTTCTGTGTCTCATAAATACCTTTATTTGCGATTAATCAATTACTGTTGGTCACGCTTCTGAGGAGGCGTGTTTGGATCCCACCCTGGGGGCGGCCATCCCTCTATCTTCATACCCAATCCAAGTCCCATTTCAGACAAAATCTCCTTAATTTCATTCAAAGATTTTCGTCCAAAGTTCTTCGTCTTGAGCATTTCAGCTTCTGTCTTGACAACCAATTCACCAATATATCTGATGTTTGCATTCTTTAGGCAATTAGCACTGCGAACGGAAAGCTCCAAATCATCTACTGAACGGAACAAATTATCGTTCAAAGTAGGATTGCGACTGTCCTTTGCCTCTTCCGTAGGCTCCATTTCCTCATCAAAAGTAAGGAAGATTTGAAGTTGTTCTTTAAGAATTTTAGAACTCAATGAAACAGCCTCTTCTGGCTTAAGAGACCCATCAGTCCAAACCTCTAATGACAAAGCATCATAATCCGTGCGCTGTCCAACCCGTGCATTTGAAACACTATAGTTTACCTTTTTAACCGGACTAAAAAGAGAATCCACAGCAATAAATCCAACTGGATACTCAGCATTTCTAGTCTCAGCCGAATCAAAGCCTCTACCATAAGAAACTAGAATCTCTGCATTAAATTTAGCATTCGCACCTAATGTAGCAATATGCTTATCCGGATTTAACACTTCAATCTTATCAGTTCCTTGAATGTCAGCTGCTGTAACTTTCCCTGGTCCACTCTTTGAAATTCTAAGAGTAACAGTCTCTGCAGAGTACTGTCTAAATCTAACCTCTTTCAGGTTAAGAATGATATCAGTAACATCCTCAAGAACATCTGGAATAGTTGTAAATTCGTGCAATATACCTTCGAACTTAACTGCAGAAACTGCAGATCCCATCATAGAGCTTAGCAGAACTCTTCGCAAAGAGTTCCCAAGTGTCACTCCATAACCTTTTTCAAGGGGACGGATGATGAATCGCGCATAATCTTCACGAAGACTATCACGATCTACCTCGAAACCCTTCGGCTTAATGAGGTCTCTCCAAAATTTATAATAATGTTGTTGCATAGTTCCCCCGTGCAAAATCTAATTATCTTGAATAGTGCTCAACGATCATATTCTCTTCAACAGCTAGAGTAATATCATCTCTAGATGGAAGATCTTTAACAGTACCTTTGAACTGACCATGATCAACTTCAAGCCAAGATGGGATTGTTCGCTTTGAAGATCCTTGTATAGCTGCCATCACTTTATTCATTTGACGGCTCTTCTCACAAACCTCGACAACATCACCCTTCTCAAGAGTAAAGCTTGGTATATTAACGCTCTTACCGTTAACAAGAATATGGCTGTGGCTCACCAACTGGCGTGCTTCTCTTCGAGAACCAGCTAACCCCATAGAATACACAACATTATCCAAACGTGTTTCAAGTAACTTAAGTAAAGCTGTTCCAGTGACTTCCTTCTGAGCATCAGCTGCCACAAAGTATTTATGGAACTGGCGTTCAAACATCCCGTAGTAGCGCTTTGCTTTCTGTTTTTCACGTAACTGCAACGCAAACTCAGAAAACTTGAGACGAGATTGTCCGTGCTGACCTGGCGGATAGGGGCGACGCTCAAACGAACATTTATCTGAATAACATCGATCGCCCTTCAGAAAGAGCTTCATATTCTCTCTACGACACATTTTGCATACACTATTTTTAATACGACTCACAACTTATCTCCTTAGATACGACGTCGTTTTGGAGGACGACATCCATTATGTGGCACTGGCGTAACATCTTTCATTGAAAGCACTCTCATGCCAATTGCGGCAAGAGCCCTGACCGCTGGCTCACGCCCAGCACCTGGACCCTTAAGAAAAACGTCAACTGAGCGCATTCCTGCATCCATTGCTTTTTTTGCAGCATCTTCCGCTGTCATTTGAGCCGCAAATGGAGTGCCCTTTCGGCTACCTTTGAAACCAAGCATACCTGCGGATGACCACGATACAGCATCACCAGCTGGATCCGTTATCGTAACGATAACATTTCCGAAGCCAGCCTGAATGTGACAGTGACCAACAGGGACATTCTTTTTAACTTTCTTTTTAACAACCTTTTTCTCTGTATTCACATGAACTCCTCAATACAAGCTAGCCGTTATACAGCTTTTTTCTTATTAGCCACGGTTTTTCTAGGGCCCTTACGAGTACGCGCATTTGTTCGTGTTCGCTGCCCTCGCACTGGCAAACCTTTACGGTGTCGAGTTCCTCGGTAGCTATTAAGATCCATTAAGCGCTTGATTGCCATTCCAATCTCACGACGTAGATCACCCTCAACCTTCAGGTTAGCTTCAATGATGCTTCTGATTTTTGCGATATGCTCATCTGTAAGATTGTCGCTTCTCAAGCTTTCAGCAATTCCAGCCTCTTTACAAATTTTTCGCGCCTGTGGCCGACCAATACCATAAATATAAGTTAAGGCCACTTCCACTCGTTTATTTCTGGGAAGGTCAACACCCGCTAAACGTGCCATACTCTAACCCTGCCTTTGCTTGTGTTTAGTGTTTTCACAGATAACTCTGATAACACCTTTTCGTTTAATTATTTTGCACTTGTTACAAATCTTCTTTACTGAAGGTCTGACTTTCATAAAATATCCACCATCCACTATCACCAATGTGATCAAATGTTTTCTTTACCTACTGTTACCGGCCCAAAATAGCGGCTGGCCAACGTAGCACGAACCCAAGATGCTTGTCTAGGATTTCATTATATAAATAAGTCCCTACTACTTCAGAAGACTTTTTACACTCTGAAACACCAATTCTGCGTCCTGAGCTCCATTTACTTCGGCATATTGTCCACTACTTCGATAGTAACCTCTTAGAGGCTCTGTACTTTCTTCATAGGTCTTCAGTCTTGTAGCTATCACGTCTTCTTTGTCGTCATTGCGCTGAATGACTTCTCCCCCACACTGATCACATACACCCGAGATCTTAGCAGGCTTGCTCTGCACATGATAGACAGCCCCACAAGACTTACACACTCTACGTCCTGTCAATCTGGATAATAGGTCCTCTTTCCTTACCTCCAGAAAAATAGCTTTACCAATCGTTAGATTTCTCTGGCTAAGAATCTTCCCTAAAGCCTCGGCCTGAGCAACATTACGTGGAAAACCATCAAGGATAAAACTTTTACCATTTAAATTGGCTAATACTTCATCAACCATGCCAATAACTATAGAATCGGGAACTAGCTGTCCCTTATCCATATACGATTGAGCTTGAACTCCCAAGGCCGTTTTATTTTTAATTGCAGCCCGAAACAGATCGCCCGTGCTAATCTGAACCATACCCAACTCTCGAACTAGCCGTTCAGATTGAGTACCTTTCCCTGCCCCAGGAGCTCCAAACAACACGAGGTTCAATATTGTACCCTCCGACTTCGGATTTTTGCGCCCTTCAAGAATCCATCATATTTTTGATTTATCATGTAAGACTGAATCTGCTGCGATGTATCCAGCGCCACGCCAACAAGAATTAACAGGCTTGTGCCTCCAAAATAGAAAGGCACCTTAGCTACATTCATCAAAATTCCAGGCAGGATACATACAGCACTCAAATATATCGCACCACCAACATTCACTCGATCTAATACTTTTTGAATGTAGTCTGACGTGCTCTTTCCCGCTCGTACACCCGGTATAAAACCACCATATTTTTTAAGGTTTTCCGCAACGTCATTCGGGTTAAAAACTATTTCGGTATAGAAAAACGCAAAAAATAAAATCAAACCGACGAACAAGATATTATAGATCGTTCCTGAGGGACTGAGTGCCTCTTGCATTGATTTTAACCATGGAGTCTGAACAAATTGCGCCATAGTTGCCGGAAACATAAGAAGAGAGCTTGCAAAAATAGGGGGAATAACACCGGAAAAATTTATTTTAATTGGAAGATGGCTAGAGGGCGCAGCCACAGACTGCATTCCCTGCCCTCTCATTGAATATTGGATTGGAATCCGACGTTGCGCCACTTCCATGAATATAACAGCGGCTATGATTAACACCATAAAAGCCACGATAATCAAAGCAACTGCAGAGCTCATCTCTCCATTCTGTACCAGAGAAAAAAGCTGAGTCGCTCCGTTAGGAATCGAAGCTGCAATACCTGTGAAAATGATCAAACTTGAACCATTACCAATACCTCTCTCCGTAATCTGCTCTCCAAGCCACATAATGAAGCATGTACCAGCTGTGAGGGTAATAATAGTCATCATTTTGAAAGGAACAAAGCCTCCGACCACTGTAGATATGACTAGGCTCTTACCTTCAGGACTAACTGAATTTGACAACCATGTGCTAATTCCATAACCCTGGATAACTGCCAACAAGACAGTTGCATAACGTGTATATTGATTGATTTTTCTTCTGCCATGCTCACCCTCTTTTTTAAGGGCCTCAAGGTAAGGAACAGCTGATGTCAAAAGTTGAAAAATAATTGATGACGAAATGTAGGGCATAATACCAAGAGCAAAAACTGAAAACTGAGAAAGCGCTCCGCCGGTAAAGGTATTAAAAAGCCCAAAAATCCCAGAACTCTGAGCTTGAAAAAAAGACATCACTGCCGCACTATCAACGCCCGGAGTTGGAACATGTACACCAACTCGATATACTGCTAACATTGCTAATGTGAACAAAACTCTTTTAACAAGGTCATTATTCTTAGTACTTTCTTCCACTGTTGCACCTACTTGATGATTTCGACTTTTCCGCCTGCTGCTTCAATCGCCTTTTTTGCAGTTTCACTAAATTTATGAGCTTTTACAGTTAAAGCTTTCGTGAGTTTTCCCCGCCCCAAAATTTTTACCGGTAAATGATGTACCAATCCAGCCTCTTTTAGTGAATCAGGAGTAACAACACCTGACAATTTTTCCAAGTTGTCAAGATTCACGACCGAATAAATAGTCTCAAATGCTGTGTTGCTAAAACCAAACTTTGGCAATCGTCGGATAAGAGGAGTTTGCCCTCCCTCAAAACCACGACGAATTCGTCCTCCAGAGCGAGCCGTTTGACCTTTGCCACCCTTACCTGAGGTTTGACCAAGACCTGATCCTCGACCACGGCCAATTCTTTTTTGATAATGTGTTGCTCCCGGAGCTGGGGCTAATGTAGACAACAAACTCATAACCTACCTCTGAACCTTTACTTCAACTAAATGTTGAACTTTCATGATCTGCCCACGATTTGCTGGATTATCTTTTACGATAACACTGCTATGTCGGCCTCTTAAACCAAGAGCTAACATTGTCGCTCTCTGCGACTCTGTGCAGCCAATGAGAGATCTTTTTTGAGTAACCTGAAATGTCTTTGCCATATAGATCCTCGCTTACCTAATTATTTTTGAACTTTCAATTGGCGAAGTCCGTTCATTGTTGCCCGAACAACATTGTGCGGATTTCTACTGCCAAGGCACTTAGTCAAAATGTCTTTAACTCCAACAGACTCGAGTACCGCTCGCACAGCTCCACCAGCAATAACGCCTGTTCCAGCTGTAGCTGGCTTCATTAATACCTTTGTGGTTCCGTAGGTTCCAACAACCTCATGAGGAATCGTACCTTCCTTCAGCATCATCGACTTAACAGATTTTTTTGCAGATCGACTTGCTTTACCAATTGCCTCTGGAACCTCACCAGCCTTGCCACTTCCAAAACCAACGTCCCCAGTCTTATTACCTACAACTACCAATGCCGCAAACGAAAAACGACGTCCACCCTTCACGACTTTGGTAACACGGTTGATCGTTACTACTCTCTCTTCAAATTCTGAAGTTTGTTTTTCCACTTCTATCTCCCTTTAGAAACTAAGACCACCCTCACGAGCTCCATCTGCCAAGGCTTTTACTCGCCCATGATAAATGAATCCATTTCGATCAAATACAACTGATTTAATTCCCTTTGTTGATGCCAGCTTGGCAACCTCTTTACCAACAAGTGTTGCTAGATCTTTACCAGATTTATCCGTCTTCACAGTTAAAGATGAAGCCGCCACAACAGTTGCACCCTTAACATCATCAATAATTTGGGCATACATATGCTTGCCACTTCTATAAATACAAAGACGCGGGCGCTCAGCAGTGCCAGTAACTTTTTTTCGAATTCGAACCTTCTTTGTCAGACGAGCCGCTTGTCTGTCTGCCGTTCTTTTGTGAAGTTTTAATTTCATATCAACCCCTATTATTTCCCAGCCGACTTACCAGCTTTTCTACGAATGTGCTCACCAGCATATCGAACACCTTTGCCAAGGTATGGCTCTGGTGGTCTAAAACTGCGAATCTTAGCTGCAACCTGACCGACTAACTCTTTATTGGCGCCGTTAACGCTAATGAGTGTTTGTTTATCAACCTTAATTTCAATTCCATCTGGAATATCAAACAACACAGGGTGGCTGAAACCCAATGATAGCTCTAGTTTCTTGCCAGCAACATTAGCTCGATATCCGACTCCATGAAGTTCAAGAGAACGTGTAAATCCCTTCGATAGACCAGAAACGGCATTTTGAATCAAAGCGCGATAAAGGCCATGAAGAGACTTTGCTTCTTTCGTCTCTTGATTACGAACTAATATTATCTTTTTACCTTCTACCTTAGCTGATACTTCAGATTTCATCTTAAAAGATAAAGAATTCTTTCCTCCCTTTAACACAACCTCATTTGCGGGAGTAACATTCACCTGAACCTTATCGTCAAAATAAATTGGTGCTTTTCCTATACGAGACATATTCCACCTACCAAATCTTACAAATCAGCTCGCCGCCAAGGTTTTTTTCCTTAGCGTCGGCACCCGTCATCAAACCTTTACTGGTGCTCAAAATAGAGGTTCCTAATCCTGATCTTACAACCGGCACTTCCGTTGCCTTTATATAAACTCTTCGACCTGGGCGACTTACTCGCTGAATAGTCGATATGGCGTGATCGCCCGCCTCATTGTATTTCAAGTAAACACGCATAATGCCCTGTTTACTATCTTTTGCAACCTTGTAACTTCTAATTAATCCTGAATTAACAAGAATCTCAGCAATACCAACTCTAACCTTAGATGCCGGCATATCAACTTTCTCATGCTTGGCAACGCCTGCATTTCTGATTCGTGTTAAAAATTGGGCAATAGTATCCATGTTCAGCTCCTCTACCAGCTAGCCTTAGTTACGCCCGGCAATTTTCCATCAAGGGCTAATTGTCTAAATGATAATCGTGAAAGTCCAAATTTACGGTAGTTTCCACGAGGCCGTCCCGTAACCTCACATCGTGTAATTACGCGACATGCAGATGTATCCCGCGGAAGATCTTGTAACTTCTTACGGGCCATCATTCTTTCCTCTTCTGATAGCTTTTGATCAACAGCCTTATTACGTAACTCATTACGATATTGACCGTACTTGGAGGCCATCAGTTTTCGTTTATTGTTTTTCTCAATACTTGCTTTACGAGCCAAGATCCACCTACCTTTATTTTCTGAAAGGCATTCCGAGTGCCTCTAATAACGCTTTTCCATCTGCGTCATTCTTCGCTGATGTACAAATAGTAATATTTAAGCCACGAACTTTTTCAACTTTGTCATAGTTGATTTCTGGAAAAACAATCTGCTCTTTCAGGCCCATATTGTAATTTCCTCGCCCATCAAAACCACGATTTGGCAGTCCTCTAAAGTCACGAACTCGTGGCAAAGTGAGATTTGCAAGCTTATCAATAAATGCCCACATTTTCTCTTTGCGTAGAGTGACTCTTACTCCTAGAGGAATACCTTTTCTCAATTTGAAGTTAGAAATCGCCTTCTTTGCCTTTGTAATAACTGCTTTCTGGCCAGTGATTGCAGTAAGCTCATCTACAACGCCATTAAGTAACTTGGGATTTCCAACAGCATCACTAGTTGTTACGCTAATGACGATTTTCTCAAGCTTTGGCAGCTCCATCACATTTTTCTTACCCAACTGCTTCATCAACTGAGGAACCAACTCGGTATTGTACTTACTTTGTAATCGATTCATTTTGTACTCCTATAACACTTCTGGAGCTAGTGACACAATTTTCACAAATTGTTTCGCTCGAAGCTCTCTAGCTACCGGTCCGAAAATACGTGTTCCAATTGGCTCTTTCGCCGCATTAATCAGCACTGCGGAATTATCATCAAATCGAATATAGCTACCATCCGGACGTCGAAGCTTCTGAACTGTGCGCACGACTACCGCCTTTGCCACGTCGCCCTTTTTAACCTTGGCATTTGGCAATGCTTCTTTAATCGATACAATAACAATGTCTCCGATTGAAGCATACCGACGTTTTGATCCACCAATGACTTTAATACACATGACTTCTTTCGCGCCTGAATTATCTGCGACATTAAGTCGAGTTTGCATTTGAATCATAAGTCTCTCCTAGCTCTTTACCGCTTCAACAACTGAAACTAACGTCCAGCGCTTTGTTTTACTCAATGGGCGAGTTTCACGAATTTTTACCTTATCACCCACTTTAGCCTCATTTTTTTCATCATGAGCCTTAAATACAGAAGTTCTTTTCATATATTTTCCGTACTTTGGGTGTTTAACAAGACGATAAATCATAACGGAAATTGTCTTATCCATCTTGTTTGAGATAACCTCTCCAACAACCTCAATTTTTCGACCTCTTGAATTCTCTTGATTAGCCATAGATTCCTCTACTTCTTAGCTTTCGCAGAAAGTGCAGTTTTAATTCGCGCAACTGACTTTCTCATTTGACGAATTTCAATCGGATTAGAAAGCTGACCTAAAGTATTTTTCATCTTTGCCTCAAACATATCAGCTTTGATCGATTTTAATTTTTTATTCAATTCAGCTACAGTCATATCTTTTGCATCTGTGAACTTCATAGCCTACTCCCTCACCAAAAATTTGGTCTTAAATGGCAACTTGTGAGCCGCTCTCAAGAAGGCCTCTTGCGCCTGCTCTTTTGTCACACCATTCATCTCAAACAAAATTCTACCTGGACGTATACGAGCGATCCAAAACTCCGGATTACCCTTACCACTACCCATTCGAACCTCTGCAGGTTTCTTTGTTACAGGAACATCTGGATAAACGCGGCACCAGATCTTACCACCACGCTTAATGCTTCTTGAAATCGCAATACGAGCAGCCTCTAATTGACGAGCTGTCATTCTTGCCTCATCAATAGCCTGAAGACCAAAGTCTCCAAAATCTAAATTGCAACCGCGAGTCGCAACACCTCTGGCGCGACCAACAAACTGCTTTCTGTATTTAACTCTCTTAGGACTTAACACGGCCAGCCTCCTCTACCTCTCGAGCAGAAAGGATATCACCTTTATAAATCCATACTTTAACACCGATAATACCATATGCCGTTAAAGCTTCTGCCGTTCCATAATCAATATCTGCACGTAGCGTATGCAAAGGAACACTTTTTTCGTTGTACCATTCAGAGCGCGCAATTTCCGCACCATCCAAGCGACCAGACACGCGAATCTTAATACCACGCACCCCGCCCTTGATAGCTGCGGCCATAGCTTTCTTCATCGCTCTTCTCCAAGAAATTCGCTTTTCAAGCTGAAGCGCAATGCTCTCAGCGACTAACTGAGCATCTAGATCTGGCTTACGAACTTCTTGAATACTAAGAAATACTTCATTTGGAGTTAGCTTTTGAACATCTGCCTTAAGGGCATCGATTCCAGTTCCCTTTTTGCCAATAACAACACCTGGGCGAGCTGTATGGATAATGATCTTAATTTTCTTGGCAGCTCTCTCCATTTCGATTTTTGCAACCCCAGCATGCTTAAGTTTTTGCTTAAGATACTTTCGAAGCTTAATATCCTCATGAAGGTTTTCGAAATATTGTTTACCCTTCGCATACCAGCGAGAGTCCCAAGTTCGAATCACACCTACTCTTAATCCAATCGGGTTAACCTTTTGTCCCACGATTACCTCTCATCCAAAACTACGTTGATGTGGCTAGTTTTCTTTCTAACACCGAATGCACGTCCCTGAGCTCTTGGCCTCCAGCGTTTCAAGACTGGTCCCTCATCAACCCAAACAGACTTCACATACAGTTTATCAAGATCAATTGATTTTTTATAATCTGCGTTTGCCACGGCAGATTCGATTAATTTCTTCATCAAATCTGCAGTTTTTTTATTCAAAAATGTCAGCGTTTTAATTGCGTAACCAACATCCTTACCTCGCACAGCATCGGCAACCAATCGTGCCTTTTGTGCCCCTACCCTTGCGTATCGAAGACTTGCTTTTACTTCCATTGCCTACCTCTACTATTTCTTTGCCGCTGGAGCGCCAGACGCAGGAGCCGCCTTCTTCTCAGCATGACCACTAAAGGTTCTTGTTGGAGCAAATTCACCAAGCTTGTGACCAATCATATTTTCTGTCACATAAACTGGAACAAACTTTCGACCGTTATGTACAGCAAAAGTAAGTCCCACGGCCTCTGGCAGAATCGTTGATCTGCGTGACCATGTCTTAATAACTTTCTTGTCATTTTTTGCAACCGCATGATCAATCTTCTTAAGAAGATGATTATCGATAAATGGACCTTTTTTTATTGAACGTGCCACGACCTACCTCTACTTACGTCTCTTAACAATTGAAGAGTCTGTTCTCTTGTTATTTCTTGTCTTATAACCCTTGCAAGGCTGACCCCATGGAGTAACAGGATGATGCCCCTTACCGACACCCTCACCGCCCCCAAGTGGATGATCCACAGGGTTCATTGCCATACCACGAACGGAAGGACGAATGCCTTTCCAACGTGAACGACCCGCCTTACCCAATTGAATATTTTCATTGTCGGTATTACCAACTTGACCAATTGAAGCTCTGCAAACTGATAAAACCTTTTTAACTTCTCCAGATGGCAAGCGCACTTGGCAGTACTCACCCTCTTTTGCCAGCAGAACAGCACTTGCCCCAGCCCCACGAACCATCTGGGCACCCTTCCCAGGTCGAACTTCAATATTATGGATTGTAGTTCCAACCGGAATTGAATGAAGGGGAAGCGAATTACCAGGCTTAATATCCGCCTTATCACTTGATAAAACTGTATCACCTACATTTAAGCCAATTGGCGCTATAATGTACGACTTAAGACCATCAGCATATGTGATCAAGGCAATACGACATGTCCTATTTGGGTCATACTCTATTGCAACAACCTTAGCTGGTATATCAACTTTTGAACGTTTGAAATCAACAAGTCGATACTTTTTCTTATGACCACCGCCAATATGGCGCATAGTGATCATACCTGTATTATTACGAGCACCTGTTTTTTTGATAATTTCAACCAGTGATTTTTCGGGCGTCTTTTTTGTGATCTCTTTAAAATCAAAACCAAGCTTCCCACGCTGCCCACTTGATCTTGGATTAAATACCTTGATTCCCATATTTTACACTCCCTCAAATAGAGCGATTTTCTCGCCAGGCATAAGCTTTACATAAGCCTTTTTCCAATGAGGAACTTTTCCCGCTCCATACTTGGTCATTTTGACATGACCTCGACACTGGCTTGTGTTCACTGAATCAACTTTTACACCAAAGCTCTTTTCAACAGCTTTTTTTATTTCTGGCTTAGTTGCTTGCGTATTAACTTCAAATACATACACGCCCATAGCGTTATGTATGGTATTTTTCTCAGTAATTAATGGACGTTTAATAACTTGCTTCATAACTACTCCGCCAAACATCTTTCAACTACTTTATCAACAGAATCTTTAGTCAGAATAGCCATGTCGTACTTCAACAAGTCGAACACATTCAAACCATCTACTGGAGAATATTTATAAGTAGCCAGATTATTAGATGCTTGTTTAAATTTATCATCGATCTTTGAGTCCACAAGGAGCGCCTTTGTAGCTCCAAATGCCTTCAGTCTTTTGGCCAATTCAGCAGTCTTACCCTCGGAACTCATATCTGCAACAACAAATAATTTACCTTGTTTATTTAAGTGCGAAAGAGCCATTCGCAAACCCAATCGACGTATTTTCTTGGGAAGCGCAAACTCATAAGTTCGAGGAATTGGTCCAAACAACTTCGCACCACCAGGCATCAAAGGAGATCGAGTACTACCCTGACGAGCTCCTCCAGTTCCTTTTTGCTTAAACGGCTTCTTTCCTCCGCCGCTCACAAGACTTCTCGTCTTTACCATATGAGTACCCTGACGACGTGAAGCCAACTGCCAATTAACCACAGTGTGCAGCAACTCTTTTTTTACTTCAGTTGAAAAAACATCTGAGTTTAAATCAACTGTTCCAACTTTTTCTTTCTTCCAGTTCAATACATCAACTTTTGACATATTAAACCTCCTTCACAAGACGTACGAGTGAGTTGCGAGCTCCAGGGACAGGCCCCTTAACCATCAAAACTCCCTCTTGCGGAACAACATCAACGACAACAACATTTTTTACTGTGATTGTTTCATCCCCATAGTGGCCAGGAAACTTCTTGCCTGGCATAACTCGTCCTGGCCAAGTTCTATTTCCACTGGATCCCGGCTTACGATGAAACTTTGAACCGTGAGATGCAGGACCTCCTGCAAAACTCCATCGTTTAACTGAACCAGCAAAACCATGACCCTTTGACCGTCCGGTAATTTTAACAACATCACCTTTTTGAAGTGAGTTGATAGATACACGACTTCCAAGCTTTGCATCGCCTGGTATTTCTTGTCGCAGCTCTTTTACAAACTTAACACCATTCTCGAAGCCAGCTTTAGAAAAGTGACCCTTCTCGGCGTCAGTAGAGTTTTTTGCTTTTTTAGGTCCACAAGCCAACTGCAGAGCCGAATACCCATCAGACTCCGTCGTCTTAATTTGGGAGACAACCCAAGGCTCGTAGCGAAGAACTGTTACTGGAACAGCCTCACCTTGATCATTATAGACCGTGGCCATTCCCGCCTTAAAAGCGTAAAGACCATTCAACTTTATTTCGCCAGAGGATGCTGCTGCATCAGTGGCTTGCGTTTCTTTTTCGCTCACGACTTAATCTCCTCTATATATCAGATTGCTGATAGCTTAATTTCAACATCCACACCCGCAGAGAGGTCGAGTTTCATGAGCTGATCGACAGTCTGCTGATTGGGCTCTAAAATATCTAACATTCTTTTGTGTGTTCTAATTTCAAACTGCTCTCGAGATTTTTTATCTACGTGCGGAGATCGCAGAACAGTGTACCTATTTATTCGCGTTGGAAGAGGAATTGGTCCTGCAACACGCGCACCTGTTCTTCTTGCTGTTTCGACAATCTCTTTAGTCGATTGATCGAGGAGTTTGTGATCGAATGCCTTTAAACGGATTCTAATTTTCTGACTTTGCATAGCGTCCGCTCTTCTTCTTTCTTCTGTTTCAGTTACTTTTTTTACTTCTTCTTTAACTTTTCAAATTCACTTATTTAATTTCTAAAAAACCAAATTCGCTAGCTCTTTCAAGCACTTGTTTCGTTTAGAGAAAGGCCTGCCGTCACCACCAAAATGCGTCTCAGATCTAATATATTTGATCTGACTGCCACCTTGTTGGCCGTTATCGCCCTACTTTGACGTAACAAGTTCGCAAATATGCAACAAGAGAATAAAGAATGTCAAAGGGAATTATAAAAATATTGACTTGACCTAAAAACGACCCAATCGGTTCAAAATTTCATCCCGAGTTTTTGGGGGGACAGGAGAGTATTCTTTGAACTCCATACTGAAGCTAGCTCGACCTTGAGATATACTTCTTAGATCAGTTGCATACCCAAAAAGTGTCATTAAAGGAGCCTCAGCTGCAATTAACTGACCTCCCCCGGCCTTAGACATCATTGAATGCACCTTACCCCGTCTTGAGTTAAGATCCCCAATTACCGCTCCAACAAAGTCATCTGGAGAAGTCAACTCCAACTTCATGATAGGCTCCAAAAGTTGAACATGTGCTTTTTTCACGGCATCGCGCAACGCAAGAGAAGATGCTGCCTTGAAGGCCATCTCGGAAGTGCTTTGAGGGTCTCTCATCTCAACTTTTTTCAAGGTACCTCGAAGATCAATAAGTGGGTAACTCGCAATAGGACCAACCTCCGCAGCCTCACGAAATCCGGATTCGATGGCTTTCAATAATGGCTGCGCTATAACTTGAGCACTGCCAAGTCCATTAACAAACTGAATGCCACTACCCCGAGGAAGTGGCTCAATGACCAGAACAACCTTTGCAAACTGTGGGTCTCCAGCCATCATTCGATCAATTGTGCACTCACCCTCAGCCTTGGCTGATAGAGCCTCACGATATGATACCTGTGGTTTCCCAACATTGACCTGAACTTTATGCTCACGCAACAGACGATCAATCAGAATCTCAAGGTGTAACTCACCCATACCCGACAATAAAGTCTGTCCAGTTTCCATATCAGTACGAAGTCGGCAGGACGGATCTTCTTTAGAAAGCTTTTCCAGACCACTCATCATCTTATCTTGATCTGCTGAAGATTTAGCCTCAATAGCCACAGCGATCACAGGCTCTGGAAATGTAATTCGCTCAAGGACAACAGGTCTCTTTGCATCACAAAGAGTGTCGCCAGTTGCCGTAAATTTTAATCCGATAACTGCGCCCAAATCACCAGCTCGTAAAAGCTGCAATTCTGACCGTGAATTCGCATGCATTTTAACGAGCTTTTGAATTCGCTCACGCTTCTCCGTGCGAGGGTTCAGCATGGAGTCGCCAACCTTCACCACTCCTGAATACACACGTATATACGTCAGAGTTCCAGCGAATGGATCATTCGCTATTTTGAAGGCCAATGCCACAGTCGGCTCATCAAATTCAGTTGGGCATTTAATTTCTTTATCTTCCTTTTCTGGATCTTTTCCCACAATCGCAGGACGATCTAGCGGAGAAGGTAGGTAAAAAATTGTGGCGTCAATCAAAGGCTGAACACCCTTATTCTTAAATGCAGCTCCACAAAGTACAGGAAATGCCTTGAGAGATAATGTGCCTTTCCGAAGAGCCTGTCGAAGTTCCTCTGCTGTTGGTACTTCTCCATTAAGATATCTCTCAAGAAGTGAGTCATCAAATTCAACAATTTTCTCAACTGTCTCCAAACGAATCTTTTCTACTTCACTAGCCATATCCTCGGGAATATCTGTAATCTGAAAATTATCTCCCAACCCAGAATTGTCCCAAATCAATGCCTTGTTCTCAATAAGATCAACCACACCAACAAATGAGTCTTCAATTCCAATCGGAACCTGAATCGGAATGGGATTTGCCTGAAGCTTCTCTTTGATTGAATTAATACTCATAACAAAGTCAGCACCAACTCGATCTAACTTATTGATGAAACAAATACGAGGAACTTTATACTTATCAGCCTGGCGCCAAACTGTCTCAGTCTGTGGCTCAACCCCATTCACACCATCAAAGACTGCAATTGCACCATCAAGAACGCGAAGTGAACGTTCAACTTCGATGGTGAAATCCACGTGACCGGGAGTATCGATAATATTTAAACGATGATCTTTCCAAGAAACAGTCGTGGCTGCAGCTGTGATAGTAATACCACGCTCCTGCTCTTGATCCATCCAGTCCATGACAGTATCACCGTCATGGACTTCTCCGATTTTGTAGCTTTTTCCAGAGTAGTATAGAATTCTCTCTGTAGTTGTGGTCTTCCCAGCATCAATGTGCGCCATGACTCCGAAATTTCGGGTCCATTTCAACTCGCCAACATTCTGTGGATCCAAAGCTGACATGCGAGAAGACCAATCTTAGTCTGAACCAATTACCAATTGTAGTGAGAGAATGCTTTATTCGCTTCAGCCATTTTATGAACGTCTTCACGCTTCTTAATAGCATTTCCACGATTATTGAAAGCATCTAGAATTTCACCAGCTAGGCGCTTAGCAAAATCTTTCTCTCCACGCTCACGCGAGTATGTGATCAGCCATCGCATAGCAAGAGCTAATCTTCTTGATGGACGAACATCAGTAGGAACCTGATAAGTCGCTCCACCCACTCGGCGAGATCGCACTTCAAGAGCAGGCTTACAATTTTCAAGAGCCTTTTTCAAAACTCCAATTGGTTCCTCACCAGCAACTTTGCCCTTGAGTTCATCAAGAGCCCCATAGAACAACTTCTGAGCTGTTGATTTCTTACCTTGAAACATGATTTTGTTAATAAACTTTGCAACAACCACATCCTTATAAACAGGATCTGGAATAACTTCTCTTTTATAATTCTTTTTACGACGAGCCATTGTTACCTACTCCTTATTTCTTTGGACGTTTTGCACCGTACTTAGAACGACTTCGCAGACGACCATTTACGCCTTGAAGATCAAGTACGCCACGTACGATGTGATATCGAACACCTGGAAGGTCCTTCACACGACCTCCACGAATAAGAACAACAGAGTGCTCTTGCAGGTTATGTCCAATACCTGGGATATAGGAAATCACCTCAAAACCATTAGAAAGGCGAACCTTAGCAACTTTTCTCAAAGCTGAGTTCGGCTTCTTTGGTGTTGTAGTGTACACACGAGTACAAACTCCTCGTCTTTGCGGACAATTTGTCAACGCAGGAGACTTGGTTTGTCTCTTTTGAACAACGCGCTCTTTTCGAATGAGCTGGTTAATTGTTGGCATTGTAACTCCTTAGTTATGCCCCCAGTCTTTTCGACCGGGAATATCTTCACGCTGCATTTATTTCAGATCCGAAATGCAGGTTACTCAATTACCGCCGGGATCACACACGGAATGGGCAAATTACTGGCTTTGATACCTTTGGGTCAAGTGAGAAAATGAAAAACCCCCGAAATACGGGGGTTTTTCAAGGTAACTAGCCCTAAATTGAATTATTATCCTGGCTGAGTTGTAGCTGCTCCAAATCCAGGAAGGCTTGGCGCTTCCATTTCGTCCTCATCAGCAACAACAACCTTCCAACGCTTATAACTAGTTAAGCCTGTACCAGCTGGTACAAGACGACCCATTATAATGTTTTCTTTCAAGCCACGCAGATAATCTGTACGTGAATTGATGGCTGCCTCAGTCAAAACCTTTGTAGTTTCCTGGAACGACGCTGCAGAAATCCAACTGTCAGTACTTAAAGATACCTTAGTGATTCCCAAGAGTAGTGGCCGAGCCGTAGCAGGCTGACCGCCTTCTTTCATAATTCTCTCATTTTCAAGATCAAAGGCATATTTCTCTGCCTGCTCTCCTGCTAAGAAGCGACTATCGCCTGCATCAAGAATTTCTACCTTTCGCAGCATTTGGCGAACAATAACCTCGATGTGCTTATCGTTAATACCCACACCCTGCAGTCGGTAAACTTCCTGTATTTCATTCACAAGGTAGGCAGAAAGAGCCTTATCACCCAACACAGCAAGAATGTCGTGCGGATTTGTTGGACCATCCATTAAGGCCTCTCCAGCCTTAACATATTCGCCCTCTCGTACCGCCACATGCTTACCCTTTGGAATAAGATATTCTTTTTGTTCTCCAATTTCTGGAGTGACGATAACACGCTGTTTACCTTTAACGTCCTTACCAAAAGTAACATATCCATCAATCTCAGAGATGATAGCTGCTTCTTTAGGCTTACGAGCTTCAAAGAGTTCAGCAACTCGAGGAAGACCGCCCGTGATATCACGAGTTTTTGATGCTTCCCTATGAATCTTAACAATCACGTCTCCAGAGTGAACCTCTTGACCATCTTGAACAAGAAGCTGAGCTCCCACTGGGATCAAATATCTTGCTGGAATGTCTCGACCTGGTAGAGATTTTGGATTTCCATTTTCATCAGTCAACATCACTGTTGGCTTAATGTCTGTCTGCTTAGATTCAATGATCACCTTAGTTGCAAACCCTGTCACAGCATCAACTTGCTCTGACATTGTCACACCTTCTTCGATGTCTTGGAATTGAACCTTAGCTGAAACCTCTGCAATGATTGGGTTTGAATATGGATCCCACTCAGCTAATGTTGCTCCACGGGGTACCTTTTCTCCATCTTTAAAATTTAAAACTGCCCCATAAACAAGTTTGAAGTGTTCACGCTCACGGCCCGACTCGTCTATAATAACAGCCTCACCGTTTCGATTCATCACAGTTAACTTACCTTGTTTATTTGGAACGTAATGAACATTTTTTAGCTTCATTGTTCCTTCATGACGAGTTGTATGAACTGATTGTTCAACTGCACGAGAAGCGGCTCCTCCCAAGTGGAAAGTTCTCATCGTCAACTGGGTTCCAGGCTCACCGATGGATTGAGCTGCAATAATTCCTACAGCCTCACCAAGATTGACAGTGTTACCACGAGCCAAATCTCGACCATAACATTTAACGCAAATACCGCGCTTTGCTTTACAAGTTAGAGCTGATCGGATTGAAACCTTCTCAATACCTAATTGATCAATCTTAGCAACGCTAGCTTCTGTAATTTCTTCGCCCGCTTTTACAATGACGGCATTTGAATATGGATCCACAACATCTGTCAGAACTGTTCTACCTAAAATTCTCTCGCCTAGCTGTTGAATAATTTCACCACCTTCATAGAGTGGTGTGATATCCAATCCATCTGTTGTCATACAGTCTTGCTCAGATACAATAACATCTTGAGCAACATCCACTAGACGACGAGTAAGGTATCCAGAGTTTGCAGTCTTAAGGGCAGTATCGGCCAAACCTTTACGCGCTCCGTGTGTCGAAATAAAGTACTGAAGAACTGTCAGACCTTCACGGAAATTTGCTGTGATCGGTGTCTCGATGATCTCACCTGACGGTTTTGCCATTAGACCCCGCATCGCTCCCAACTGACGAAGCTGTGCTGCAGATCCTCGGGCTCCAGAGTCAGCCATGATGTAGATTGGGTTGAAGCTTGGCCCCATTGATTCTTTTCCGTCAATGACGAACTTTTGCTTTTCAATCTTGCCCATCATTTCTTTTGCAACTTTATCTGCAGTTTGAGCCCAGATATCTACGACCTTATTATATCGCTCACCATCAGTAATCAAACCCTCATCGTACTGTTGCTGAATTTCAGTCACCTGTTTTTCAGCATCAGCAATTAGAGTCGACTTACTATCAGGAACAACCATATCGTCAATACAAATAGAAAGACCCGCTTGAGTTGAATATTTAAATCCCGTTTCCATTAAGCGGTCAGCAAGTAAACAAGTTGCTTTCGCTCCAGCAATACGGAATGTCTTATCGATCAAATTAGCAATCTGCTTCTTATTCATGACCACGTTGACTTCCTCGAAAGGAACTTCACGAGGAACGATATCACTCAGAATTGCACGACCAACCGATGTTTCACGAAGCTTGCCAGCAATACGAACCTTGCAAGTTGCCTGAAGATCAACCTGTCCAGCTTCAAAAGCATAAAGAGCTTCCTGAACAGATCCGAAAATCTTACCAGTACCCTTCGCGCCTGGGCGAATTCGAGTGAGCCAATATAATCCAAGAACGATATCTTGAGATGGATTAATGATCGGCTTTCCATTCGCTGGAGAAAGAATATTGTTTGTCGACATCATGAGAACACGAGCTTCAACCTGAGCCTCAACAGAAAGTGGTACGTGAACCGCCATCTGGTCACCGTCAAAGTCCGCGTTGAATGCCGTACAAACTAGTGGATGCAACTGAATAGCTTTACCTTCGTGCAGAACTGGTTCAAATGCTTGGATACCAAGTCTGTGAAGCGTAGGAGCACGGTTGAGAAGAACGGGGTGTTCTTTCACAACATCTGCAAGAATATCCCAAACCTCTACAGTTTCTTGATCAACAAGTCGTTTTGCCTGCTTAATGGTTGTTGCGAGACCTTGCTCCTCAAGTTTGTTGTAAACAAACGGTTTAAACAGCTCAAGAGCCATCTTCTTAGGAAGTCCACACTGATGTAGTTTTAATGTTGGACCAACAACGATAACCGAACGACCAGAGTAGTCGACGCGTTTTCCAAGAAGGTTCTGTCGGAATCGTCCTTGCTTACCCTTCAGCATATCACTGAGTGATCGAAGTGGACGCTTGTTTGGTCCAGTAAATGTCTTACCACGGCGACCATTATCAAGTAGAGCATCCGAAGCCTCTTGAAGCATTCGCTTTTCATTACGAATGATAATATCAGGAGCATTAAGCTCTTGAAGTCGCTTCAAACGATTGTTTCTGTTAATAACTCGACGATAAAGATCGTTGAGATCCGAAGTCGCAAATCGACCTCCATCAAGTGGTACGAGAGGTCTTAAGTCCGGTGGAAGAACAGGAAGGGCTTCGAGCATCATCCATTCTGGCTTGTTCACTGAGTTTTTGAAAGCCTCAACAACCTTCAAACGCTTCGAAATTTTCTTAATCGCAGCATCTGACTTCGCTTCTTTTAACTCAACTCGCAGTTTGCGCGAAAGATACTCTGGATCAATCTTTCGGAGGAGATCCCGAACAGCTTCACCACCCATCCCTGCTTTAAAGTTTGGTCCATACTCATTAAGAGCTGCCTGATAGGCTTCCTCTGTCAGAACCTGCCCTTCAAGAAGAGCGGTTTCCATTGGATCAATAACCACGTGGGCTTCGCAATAAAGAACTTTCTCAACTTCCTTAAGGGACATGTTGAGCAAGTTACCAATTCGCGAAGGTAATGATCGAAGGAACCAAATATGAGCCACAGGGGTCGCAAGCTCAATATGACCCATTCGCTCGCGTCTGACTTTAGATTGAGTGACTTCGACGCCACACTTCTCACAGACCACGCCGCGATACTTCATGCGCTTATACTTACCACAAAGACATTCGTAGTCTTTAATCGGTCCAAAAATCTTTGCACAGAAAAGACCATCTCTCTCCGGCTTAAATGTACGGTAGTTGATGGTCTCGGGTTTCTTCACCTCACCATAGGACCACTCGCGGATCATTTCAGATGATGCAAGTGACACTCGAACTGCGTCGAATGATAGTGGGTCTTTCGGTTTGTCAAAAAAGTTCAACAAGTCTCTCAAGGGTAACTCCTTGTTGTAATATTAAATTTATAATCCTATTCCAAATCCAAGATCAGACTCAAATTAATGAGCCTGATCGCCTCCAGGAGTTCCTGACATATCATCAGACACTCCTTCTTCATCCTCACCAAGGTCATCCGTCAAAATGTCAGACTCAACGAGTTCGACATTCAGAGCAAGAGCCTTCAATTCGTTCACGAGAACGTTGAATGACTCAGGTAAACCTGGTTCGAGGATGTTCTCACCTTTAACGATGCTCTCATACATTCGAGTTCTTCCTGCAACGTCATCAGACTTCACTGTAAGGAATTCTTGCAATGAGTAAGCGGCACCATAGGCCTCAATCGCCCAAACCTCCATCTCTCCAAGTCGCTGACCTCCGAATTGAGCTTTACCGCCCAATGGCTGTTGCGAAACAAGAGAGTAAGGCCCGATAGAACGAGCATGGATCTTTTCTTCAACCAGATGGTGAAGTTTCAACATGTACATAATTCCAACGGTTACTGGATTCTTAAATGCCTCGCCCGTACGACCATCAAAAAGGATCGCCTGAGCAGACGATGCTAATTTTCCTTTTTTCAATAAATCTTTAACATCTGACTCTTGAGCTCCATCAAACACCGGAGTTCCAACATGAACACCGTGCTTCATTGTCTCTACCATTCGACGCAAAGAAACTTCGTCTGCATTTTCAACTTTATCGTTGATTTCAGAATCATCAAACACTGATTTCAACTGCTTACGAGCTTCGTCTGCATTCCAAGAATCGAGCATTTGGCCAATCTGTTTTCCGAGATTGTGTGCTGCCCAACCCAAGTGAACTTCGAGAATTTGTCCGATGTTCATACGAGAAGGAACGCCCAGTGGGTTCAGAACCATGTCAACTGGAGTACCATCTGCAAGGTATGGCATATCTTCTAGAGGTAGAACCTTTGAAACCACGCCCTTATTTCCGTGACGTCCGGCAAACTTATCACCGACTTGAAGCTTACGCTTGATAGCAACGTAAACCTTAACCATCTTGATCACGCCAGGAGGAAGCTCATCACCCTTCTTGAGTCGGTCAATTTTTTCATTGAAGACCATTTTTACTGCTTCTAGTTGATTGCGAGAACCATCCAGAATTTTAGTAACCTGGTACTCCAACTCCTGCTCAAGTGGGATGTACTGAAGAAGTTCAAAAGGAATCGTCTCAAGATCCGCTACAGTGATCTCTTGTCCCTTATTTAATAGCTTCTGGCTTCCATCTTCATTCAACAGAACACCAGTTGTTTTCTTACCAGTTAAAATATCACGTAATTTTTCAATAGCGTTATTTTTAATAACGTTTTGCTCAACAGAGAGATCCTTTTCGAGCTTACGCTTCTTCTCGTCAATAATGGCAGCCAAACGCTCATCACGATCTGCACCTTCTCGGCTGTAGACTTGAGCATCAATGACCGTACCATAAACACCCGATGGAACTCGAAGAGATGTATCACGCACATCACCAGCTTTTTCACCGAAGATTGCTCTTAAAAGCTTTTCCTCTGGAGAAAGCTGAGTTTCACCCTTCGGAGTCACTTTACCAACAAGGATAGAACCAGGACGAACCTCAGCTCCAATTCGAACAATACCCGAAGTATCAAGATCCTTCAGTGCTTCTTCACCCACGTTGGCAATATCACGTGAAATCTCTTCTTTTCCAAGCTTCGTGTCACGAGCGACGCACTCAAACTCTTCAATGTGCACAGAAGTGTATACGTCTTCTTTAATCAATCGCTCAGATATTAGAATCGAGTCCTCGAAATTGTAACCTTGCCATGGAGTGAAGGCGACCAGAACGTTTTGTCCAAGCGCTAATTCACCTAGCTCAGTCGAAGGACCATCTGCAATGATGTCACCCTTTTTCACCTTTTCGCCAACATTGACGATCGGCTTTTGATTGAAGCACGTATTCTGATTTGTTCGCTGATACTTTGTGAGATTGTAAATATCAACGTTTGCACCAAGCTCTCCGCCTTTGGCTAAACGACGAACCACGATACGAGAAGCATCAACTTCTTCAACGATACCATCATTTTGTGCAACAACAGATGTTCCAGAGTCTCGAGCTACAAGACGCTCAACACCAGTACCAACAAGCGGCGCTCTTGATCTCAAAAGTGGAACCGCCTGACGTTGCATGTTCGATCCCATGAGGGCTCGGTTCGCATCGTCATGCTCAAGGAATGGAATTAGTGATGCGGCAATAGAAACAAGTTGTGACGGTGAAACGTCCATCAAAGTGATCTTATCCTTATCTGTAACCTCATACTCGCCATCTGCACGACAAATCACTGTATCTGTTTGAATTTCTTTTGCACCACTTAAATCACGAGTCGAAGGAGCAATGATATGACCAGCTTCTTCAAGAGCGGACATATAATTGATTGAAGATGCAATCTTTCCCTCGGCAACGGATCGGTATGGAGTTTCAATAAATCCATGTTTATTAATACGAGCATAAGTTGCCAAAGATGCGATCAAACCGATATTTGGTCCCTCTGGAGTTTCAATCGGACAAATACGTCCGTAGTGAGTTGGATGAACGTCACGAACTTCAAAACCAGCACGATCGCGAGTCAAACCTCCAGGTCCAAGAGCTGATAATCGTCGCTTATGTGTAATCTCTGAAAGCGGATTTGTTTGATCCATAAATTGAGAAAGCTGCGAAGAACCGAAGAATTCTTTGACAACGGCATTCACAGGTTTTGCATTCACAAGATCATGAGGCATCATTGTCTCAACATCTTGAAGACTCATGCGCTCACGAATTGCTCGCTCCATTCGGATCAAGCCGATTCGATATTGATTCTCTAAAAGCTCACCCACAGATCGAACACGTCGATTACCAAGGTGGTCAATATCATCAACAACTCCACGACCGTTTTTAAGGTCAATTAAAGTTTTCACTGTCGATAGGATGTCCTTGTTTGTCAGAGTTTTATGCTCTTGAGGACATTCTTCAAATGAAATTGAGAATTTATGATTGATCTTAATACGGCCAACTTCAGAAAGATCATAAGTCTCAGGATCAAAGAATAATCGATGGAAGAAAGTCGTTGCAGCCTCTAACGTTGGCGGCTCGCCTGGACGCAAGTGCTGGTAAATCTTTAACAGCGCCTCTTCTTTACTGTTGATTTTATCAACCAACAAAGTATTTCGAAGGAAAGGGCCAACCGTCAGACCATCGAAGAAAATCATTTGGAACTTAGGAATTCCAATTTCGATAGCTTTTGCAATGTGATGTTTATCAAGTTCTTGATTGGCATCAGCAATGATCTCACCCGTCTCTTCGTCAATCAAAGGCTTAGCAAGAACTTTGCCTTCAAGATCCTCGAGAGTAACTTCAACTTCTTTAAGGTCAATTTGCTGTACTTTTTTAACTACCGCACGAGTAATACGTCGACCTGCTTTAACAAGCACTTCACCTGATTTAGGATCAACGATATCAACTAGGGCTCTTTGGCCAGACATTCTTTCAATATCAAGCTTTCGATATAACTTCTTACCTTTAACGATCACTTCATCAAGGTCGTAAAAGTATTCAAGAAGTTGCTCAGTGTTCAGTCCCAGCGCCTTGAGAATAATTGTAGCTGGGAACTTACGACGACGGTCGATACGAACATGAATAAGATCTTTTTGATCAAATTCAAAATCAAGCCATGATCCACGATATGGGATGACTCGAGCTGAATAGATCAGTTTTCCAGAGGCGTTGTTTTTACCACCATCGTGATCAAAGAACACACCTGGAGAACGATGTAACTGAGAAACAACAACTCTCTCGGTACCGTTGATAATGAATGATCCATTTGCTGTCATCAAAGGGATCTCTCCGAGATAGACCTCTTGTTCTTTTACATCACGAATTGAACGAGCTTCTGTTTCTTCATCAACATCAAAAACGATGAGGCGAAGGGTAACCTTAATTGGAGCTGCGTAAGTCATTCCACGCTGACGACACTCGTCCACGTCGTACTTAGCTGGCTCCAGAGTGTACGATACAAACTCAAGAGAAGATGTATTGTTAAAGTCTGTAATTGGAAAAACTGATTTAAATACGGCCTGCAGACCTGCGTCCAAACGTCGATCAGTATCAACATCCTTCTGCAAAAAAGCTTCGTAAGAACTCTTTTGTAGTACAATCAAATTGGGGATATCGATAACTTGCTTATTTTTAGCAAAAGACTTGCGGACACGAAGATTTGAGGCGACAACTGGGGTTGTTCCCATTCTTTCTCCTTAAGTTCAAAGGTAAGTATTAATATTACCTCTCTTTTTCCGTTCGAGAGAGAACGCGAACTCTTTGTGCGGAGGAAGTTCGGCAGACCCCACAATTTGGAGCCCCCCAGAGGAGGCTCCGAATAATGTGACTACTATTACTTGATTTCGACTTTAGCGCCGGCAGCTTCAAGAGCTTTCTTGATCTTGTCAGCGTCGTCTTTAGTTGCGCCTTCTTTAACAGTCTTAGGAGCACCTTCAACAAGAGCTTTCGCCTCAGCAAGTCCAAGGCCTGTTACAGCACGAACTTCTTTAATAACATTGATCTTGTTAGCACCTGCATCTTTAAGAACTACGTCAAACGCAGTCTTCTCTTCAGCAGGAGCAGCGCCAGCTGCACCACCAGCAACAACAGCTACAGGAGCAGCAGCAGAAACGCCCCACTTCTCCTCAAGCATTTTAACGAGTTCAGCAATCTCAAGAACTGTCTTCTTAGAAAGTTCTTCTACGAGTTGATCATTTGTAAGAGCCATTTTAATCCTCCAAAAAAATTAATTTAAATAAATATTACGCTTGTGGAGCTGGTTGTTCTCCACCACCCAATTTCTTCGCATACTCGTTTAAGCAACGAGCAAGCTTTGAACCTGGCGCCTGTAAAACACCGAGGAACATAGCACGAAGCTCGTTCTTACCCGGAAGAGTTGCCAAAAACTTAATTTTAGCATCATCCAAGGCCTCACCATCCATAACACCTGTCTTAATTTGCAGAACTTCAACGTCCTTTGCAAAATTAGCTAGTGCTTTAGCTGCTGAGTTGATTTCCCCATATGAGAAAACAAGTGCATTTGTGCCCTTCAGTGAAGTGCTCAATGCCTTTTCTACATTTGGGTATTCCTTGAGTGCTCGCTTAGCAAGTGTGTTTCGCACGACTTTCATCTCAGCCTCAGCCGCATGAAGTTTTTTACGCAAGCTTGTGACCTGCTCAACCTTCATACCTTTGAAGTCCACGATGAAAGCACCCTTTGATTTTGCAAATTTCTCTGCAATCGCCTTAACTTCTTGCTCTTTATCTGCGCGAGTGATCATGGGTTACCTCCTTTCGTTTAATTCTGCGATTCAGTCGGTTTGGAGGCTTTCCTAATCCTCTTGCCCGTCTCGGTAGGCTGATACTTCATTTAGGTGCCACCAACTTATCTAGTGGCACACCTACTGTCTCTGACCGCAATTAGTTACTTATTATTCTTTATCACCTGCAACTTGGTTTGTATCTAACTTCACACCAGGTCCCATTGTTGATGAAACCGTAATCGAACGTAGATAAATACCCTTAGCTGCTGCTGGTTTTGCCTTAAGTACAGAAGTCAAAAATGCCCAGAGGTTTTCTTTTAACTTCTGCTCACCCATTGATTTCTTTCCAACCATGGCGTGAACAATTCCAGCCTTGTCGATACGATAATCAAGCTTACCCTTTTTCTCAGAAGAAACAGCTTCACCAACATTCATTGTGACTGTTCCTACTTTTGGGTTTGGCATCAAACCACGAGGTCCAAGAACCTTCGCTACTTTTGATACTGTCGCCATCATATCAGGTGTCGCAATACACTTATCGAAATCAAGCCAACCTTCGTTGATTTTAGCAACAAGGTCATCAGATCCGACATAATCTGCACCAGCATTTTTTGCTTCTTGCTCTTTTGGTCCTTTTGCGAACACAACAACACGAACTGATTTGCCTAATCCGTTTGGAAGGGCAATAGCACCACGAACCTGCTGATCACCCTGCTTAGGATCAACACCCAAGCGAACGGCACATTCAACCGACTCATCGAACTTTGCAGTTGCAGTTTTCATTACAAGGCTCATTGCTTCATCAACTGTGTATTTTTTTGTTGAATCAACTGCCTTACGAGAATTTTTTAGTCTTTTTCCTTCAGCCATCATGCACCTCTCTAGTCTAGTACTTCAAGGCCCATGCTTCGGGCTGTTCCTACGACCTGTGACATAGCAGACTCAACTTTTAAACAGTTCAAATCAGGAAGTTTTGTTTCCGCAACCTTCTTGATTTCTGCCATCTTCACTTTCCCAACTTTATCTTTCTGAGGCATCTTCGATCCTGATTCGATCTTGACTGCCTTTTTCAGCAGATTCGACACTGGAGGCGTTTTGGTGATGAATGTAAACGATCTGTCCTGATAAACAGTGATAATGATGGGGATAACGTTATCACCCATCTGCTGCGTACGAGCATTAAACTGTTTACAGAACTCCATGATGTTTACACCATGCTGTCCAAGCGCCGGTCCAACGGGAGGAGCTGGATTAGCTTTCCCTGCCGGTATCTGCAGTTTGATCATTCCTGTTACTTTTTTTGCCATATGACCCACTCCTGCATGGTTATTAATACTCTCCGTGAGCCCATCCCACGAAGATTTCTAGCTTAATCAAATCAGGCCTTTTCAACCTGAATAAAATCCAACTCAACTGGAGTTGGACGACCGAAGATAGAAACAAGAACTTTTACCTTGCCCTTCTCTTCGTTAATATCTTCAACAGTCCCTGCAAAATTGCTAAATGGACCATCAACAACTGTCACATTTTCACCGATAGTAAATTTAATTTTTGCTCGCGGTTTTTCCGCCCCCACAGCCATCTGCTGAGTCACTCGCAGAACTTCTGCTTCGGGAACCTCAGGTGGTCGAGTTTTTTGCCCGCCAACGAATCCGGTGACCTTTGCGGAATGACGAACGAGGTGCCACGTATCATCACTGAGTGCCATGTTCACAAAAATATAACCAGGGAAAAACTTGCGTGACTTGGTTTGCTTCTGCCCCTTGACCAGTTGAACAACATTCTCGGCAGGAATTAAAATCTCACCAAAGTATTTTTCTAATTTATTCGAACGGATTCTTTCTTCGATCGCAGCCTTTGCAGTCTGCTCACAACCCGTATGAACATTTACAATGTACCATTTCTTCTGAAGATTTTCCATTTTGGTCCTTTATCTCATGAGTACATTAACGACATAGCCGGAAATAAAATCGAAGCTTGTCACAATCACGCTCGAAATTAAAACCATAATACAAACAACGATAGTCATTGCTGTTGTGTCTTTTCGCGATGGCCACACAACCTTGCGAATTTCCATCACAACTTCTTGCCCCCATGCTAAAACCCGGGGATTAAACTGAAGCACAGCAAACAAAATGATTCCGAACACAACAGGCAGTCCATGTCGAACAACATCGGAGTCCGAAAGTCGGGCCACAACACCAAAAGCACCCGCAAATGATTTAATGAGAAGATGCAACGTCATTCCAGCAATTGCAGCTGCTGCTGCAAAACTGAGTGTCAGTATTTTTGAGTTTAATTTATCCATACTACCTTCATCTCTTCATAGCTAAGCTATCAAATATTTTTCCAATCGCTGGCTTATCAGCATTTGGCAGGGCAGACAGGGGTCGAACCTGCAACCTAACGATTTGGAGTCGTTCGCTCTACCATTAGAGCTACTGCCCTGCATGTCCTTAATAAAACAGCCAAAAGCTTTTACTTCACAAAAAGCTTTTTTCCAAGCCCTTTTAAAACACCGAAGGGGACTCCCTTACGAGATGTCCCCAAATGGTGTTTAATTCGATTTGAGCAGACAGTTATTACTCGCTAATGTCAACAACGACACCGGCGCCAACCGTACGACCACCCTCACGAATCGCGAATCGAAGCTCTTTTTCCATTGCAACAGGAGCGATCAACTCAACAGTAACCTCTACACGGTCACCTGGCATAACCATCTCTGTTCCCTGCTTCAAAGTTACGACGCCAGTAACGTCAGTAGTTCTGAAGTAGAACTGAGGACGATATCCGTTGAAGAATGGAGTGTGACGTCCACCCTCTTCTTTTGTAAGGATATAAGCTTCTGCTTTGAATTTTTTATGTGGCTTAATTGTTCCTGGTTTAGCAAGAACTTGTCCACGCTCAACGTCTTCTTTCTTAGTACCACGAAGAAGAACACCACAGTTGTCGCCAGCTTGACCTTCATCAAGAAGCTTACGGAACATTTCGATTCCAGTAACAGTTGTCTTTTGAGTAGGACGAAGACCAATGATCTCAACTTCATCGTTGATTTTAACAATACCACGCTCAACACGGCCTGTAACAACAGTTCCACGACCAGAGATTGAGAACACGTCCTCAACTGGCATGAGGAAAGTCTTATCAACTGCACGAACTGGAGTTGGAATGTAGCTATCAACTGCATCCATCAATCTCATGATTGAAGCAGTTCCAATGTCAGAAGAATCGCCCTCAAGCGCTTTTAATGCAGATCCTTTAACAATAGGGATCTGATCGCCAGGGAATTCGTATTTTGAAAGAAGCTCACGAACCTCAAGCTCAACAAGATCAAGAAGTTCTTTATCGTCAACCATGTCAACTTTGTTCATGAATACAACAAGAGCAGGAACACCAACCTGACGAGCAAGAAGAATGTGCTCACGAGTTTGTGGCATAGGACCGTCAGCAGCAGAAACGACTAGAATCGCTCCGTCCATCTGAGCAGCACCAGTGATCATGTTTTTAACGTAGTCAGCGTGGCCTGGGCAGTCAACGTGAGCATAGTGACGCTTGTCTGACTCGTACTCAACGTGAGTTGTAGAAATCGTGATACCACGCTCTTTCTCTTCTGGAGACTTATCGATCTGATCGTATGAAAGAGCTTGAGCCTTACCAGCTTTTGCTAAAGTCGTAGTAATAGCTGCTGTTAAAGTTGTTTTTCCGTGGTCAACGTGGCCGATGGTTCCGATGTTCACGTGCGGTTTACTGCGGTTAAATTTCTCTTTTGACATGGTGTCTTTTCCTCCTGAGTGGAACTATTTAATTTTTATCTAAACCCTAAACTCAACTTTAAAATCCTAAACAACACTAAAATTACCTCAAACCCATCATCGCCTGCAGCCACATCATGGGATGGAGCCCATGACCGGAGCCGAACCGGCGACCTCACCCTTACCAAGGGTGTGCTCTACCACTGAGCTACATGGGCCTTGGGCAATTTTGGAGCGGGTGACGGGTCTCGAACCCGCAACCCTCAGCTTGGAAGGCTGATGCTCTACCAAATGAGCTACTCCCGCCCACTGTCAAACTCACTATCACCCTTTGTCTACAGCAAGACCTTACGGTCAACTTGGTGGAGGGAGTAGGATTCGAACCTACGTAGACATAAGCCAGCAGATTTACAGTCTGCCCCCTTTAGCCACTCGGGCATCCCTCCAGGTTGCTGCAAAACTGGAGCTGGCTATGGGACTCGAACCCGCAACCTGCTGATTACAAATCAGCTGCTCTACCAATTGAGCTAAGCCAGCTCGTGATCTTGAGACACGACCGAACTGTTCTAGTCGAAAATATGTTCAGGAGTCAAAGACTAAGATTAACTTTTTTTCGCTGCCTGTTGGCGAGTCGTTTCGAGTAGAGCCATGGCCGTTGCAACCGATGCATTATAGCTAGCTGCAGCACTCGCTTGCGGGATGCGGACAAGCTCATCACAAAGTCGCTCAGTCGTGACTCGAAGACCTTTATCTTCAGCCCCAACACACCAAACAATCTTCTGCGGAATTTTAAGATCAAAGACAGTTCCCTTACCGAGATGACTTAAACCAAAGATCCAAAAATCATTATTTTTCAAATCTTCCATATATTTAGAGAAGTTCGAACAAAGAATAACTGGAACATGCTCAACCCCTCCACAAGCAACTTTATGAACTGCGGGGGTTAATCCGACTGCTCGGTCCTGTGGAATTAAAACAACATCAACCTCCATTAACCACGAGGTTCGAAGAATCGCACCGAGATTTTGAACATCTTCGATTCCATCCAAAATCAGAACTTTTGCCTGCTCTTTAAGCAAAATCTCTTCCCAATTTGCCTGAGGTGCTGAATTTAAAAAGAGTGCCGCACCTTGATGAGAAGTTGTTAAATTGTCCAAAAAGGAGGCAGGTTTTGTTTCAACTTTAGGAATGATGTTTTTAAAATCGGCATATAGTTTTTTCAACTCCTGAGAGGACTCCCACCCCTGTTTGAGCCAAAGCATCTGCGCTTGTTTCGAATTCACTTTGAGAGCCTCAAGTATGGCATGAGTACCAACAACCACCCTCCACTCTTTTGGATAATCTCTTTCTCGTCGAGGAGATGGCGATGGTTGTCGATTCTTGTCAGCGGGAGAATTTGACTGACGATCGAATGAACGTCGTTGAGGTTTTGGTGACGAGGAACCCTTATTGCGCTTACTGAAATCGTTTCTTTTTTGCATGACCTTTATCTGCTCTGCATTTGGAAACAGGTCAATAGAGATTCTAAAAAAATGTAAAAGGGATAAAAATTAAGAGCGCCTCTCTGCTTGAGGGGCGCTCTGAAACTCAGACTTGATTATGAACTGAACAAAGAACTTAGCTATCGACAAGACCGAGTGGAAACTCGCTCTTGCTGAGGATTACATCGAATCACTTGGCAGTAGCGATAGTTTCGACTGTAGCAAAGCGATCGAGCCCGATCTTCAGCTTCCCAACGATCACGACCACGAACATGCTCAACCCAACGACGGCCATTCCAATCTTCAGTATCCACATCACAAACTTCAAATTCAGCTGTGCAAACCTCAAGACAGTTTCCATGCCTTGAGAGACACTCTCCACAACTGCTGTGCCCACGCCAGTGCTCTTCCCAGCCCTCGTCTTGATAAGTGCAAGTGATTCTCTCTCCATAATGTGGCGGAGGTGGTGGCGGGTAACCCGGGCGACCAGGAGGATAACCGGGACCTGGAGGGCCTGGACGAACAGGTCCGGGGCCTGGGCCGGGACGACCAGGATAAGGAGGCGGACGACGATCACGGCTTTCAACTATTCGACCAACAACATCCCAAAAATCAGCTCGGGCCTGGAGAGTTGGCAAAACTCCAGCGATCATAACGATTGCAAGCAGTATCTTTTTCATTTTCTTCCTCCATTATTGTTTCTGAAAACTTTTTGTTCCTTTTATTTGTAGTCATTTTGACATCAAAAAATTATTCGATTGAATACTTTGCAAGCCTGGGACCAATTCAAAATCGTGGGGAAAAAGTCAGAATGACACCGAAGATGCTTCAAAAACTATGACTCACTGGGACGATTTTAATGTTTCAAATCTCTCTACTATTTTTTCTGAGTAATGGCCACCATGTAATCGACAGCGGCCTCGCGGGGATTTTTTGCCTGAATGATTGGACGGCCCACAACAAGAGCTGAGGCTCCTTTTTTCATGGCCTCGCCCGGCCCCATGGTCCGTTTTTGATCTCCTTTTTCTTCGAGATCAAATCGAATCCCAGGGGTCACGAGAAATAAATTTTGATTTTGTAAGAGCTCAAGCTCTTCTGCTGAACAGACCACTCCATCAAGACCAGATCTTTTCACCAACTTTGCTAAATCTTGGACATGAGTTTTGATCGACTGAGATTTTAAATTGGGCGGCAGCCCCTCTTCACTAAAGCTCGTTAAAATGGTCACACAAAGAATTTTAAATGGACGAATGGAATTAAGTTCCTTTTCCACACTTGCCAAGCGGGAAAGAGCCTCTTGTCCCGAAAGAGCATGAACCGTCACCAGACTGGCTCCTGATTCAAAACAGGCCCTTACTGAAGATTCCATCGTTGAAGGAATATCAAAAAATTTACAGTCAATAAACAATGAGCCCCGCCTCGCAATCTCGAGAGAAAGTGTTTGGCCATAGCGCTGAACCAATCGCGGGCCGATTTTAAATCCACCTGCTACATCCTGAAGATTGTCTGCAAGCTTGACCGCTTCAGTATCTGTATCAACATCCAGGGCAACGATAAGGGGATTGGAAATCAATTTCTTCATGAAAAGTTACTCCTGCTATCAGGACTGTCTTATTTCAAATCGTTTGTAAACCCTTTTCTCAAATTGAAACGTTGCTCGCGCCATTCTGCCCTTAATTAAATGCGCACATAGACCGATACAATCACCATAAAAATGCGGGGAGAAAAATGATCCTTGAGCAAAGTCGACTTATGATTGGCATTCACAAAATCCTTCCTGATGGAAAAGAATTTATTTTGTCATCACCTCACTCAGAACTGAGAGTCAAAATTAACAGTGCTCAAAAAGAATATCTGATGCTTCTTGAAAAGGGTCACACCATTGAAAACATCATTCTTTATTATATCAAAAATCATCGCCCCATTAGCTTCACAGATCTCTATTACTTAGTTGAGGGCTTATTAAAGCTCAACCTGGTCGCCAATCATGAAATCAAAAGATACTATGAACAACTGGATGATCTGAAAACTGATTTGGCTCACGCTCCAGGACAAGACGGAAAAACAATCAAAAAATGGACAACAAGGGATATTGTCGATTTTCCATTTTTTCGTCAGTTGAAACCAAACGTGATCGACCTCTTTGTCGATAATGCAGAAATTATCACAGTTCCCATTCGCACTAAAATCATTGCGTCAGGGCAAACAGACCGACATATGTATGTCATTCTAGAGGGCGAGGCGACCATCTACCGAACGGATCAGCGAGGACGTCATGAACCCATCACCATCATTCCCGCTGGTTCTGTTTTCGGCGAGGGCGGATTTATGCTGAACAAACCCAGAAGCGCTGATGTGATCACGAATGTGGATACGACCCTAGCAAGAATATCGTGGAACGAAAAAGACTTTGGACCACTGATGAAAACTTATCCTCCAGATGCCCTTCAGCAGCGGTTTTGGATTCTTCATGGACTTCTCTCTTCTCCCCTTTTTCATAATGTCCCGTCGGAAACCATGGATCGATTTTTTTATATCGGAAAAGCCGTTGGCGCCCAGGCCGGCACGGTTGTCTGCAAAGAGGGAGAACCAGGAGATAGTTTTTTTATCGTCATTCAAGGCTCTGTCGAAGTCAGTCAGAAAAGAAAACACATTAGCACTTTGAAGCAGGGAGAGATTTTTGGTGAAATCGCCCTGATGCTGAACGATGGGCTGAGAACAGCCACTGTTGTCGTGCCTGACTTTGCTCTGCTCCTTGAAGTTCATAAAGATGAATTTTTGAAGGTTCTTTCTCAGAACCTGGTTCTAGCTAGCGAAATTGAATCTGTTGCCCTAAAACGACAACAAAAACTTAAAAGTTAACCTGGCTTCCCATCCGCTCGAGGCGAAATGAGATACATAAAATATTCTTTTATATAAAGAATCTGCGACAAACTGACTCCGATGAGTGACATGACCCAAATTGCCGGGCCCACAGGAACGAAGACCGCCAAGAGGCGCAAACCCACTCCTATCGCCAGGGCAACATAGCCAAACAAAATCGCGTTGGAAATTTGAATGGGGCGACCCGTATGCCCCAAGGCAATTCTGCTCATAATCGCATAGGTCAATAAGAGTATCCCGCCTGCTGTAAAAAAGTGCACAGCTGACAAATCTGGCCGATCAAAATAATACACCAACCCCAGCCAAACATACCCACTAACCATTGCGAAATAGCCAGCGTAGATAATCCAAAGTAGCCGAGAAAAAAGTCCTCTTTCAATTCTCCACCCACAAAGACGGATAAAGTTAAATACCCCAGCAAGAATTGCAATTAAAGAAAAAATCGGACCGCGGATATTGAAAAAATGAAGAATGAAAACAAGAATGGGGAAAAATAAAGAGCCTTTTTCGACAACATCCCACTTTTTAATTTTTTCTCCATTTAATGCTCGCTCAATAAAGAGTGGCATTGTCCGATCACTCATCACGATGATCATCAAATTGGCAATGTGAAGACCTACCCAATATGCTGTCTGATAACTAACCCAAATGAATTGGTAATAAGCTGAAAGTATGAAAAGAATATCCGAAAGAACAAATAAGGCGACTAAGAAAAGAAAAATCCAATTCTTCTTTTGTTCCTTTGAAGTCAAATAACCGGAGAGATAATAAAAAAGGGCTGCATAAGTGATAACATCTACAAACTTCAACCAATCCAAAAATCCTGGTGGAAAAAAGAAAACAACCCGAGAGAATATCCACAACCCCACCAGTGCTTGCAATCTGAGACCTGAAACAGGCGGCTTTGAAGCCCAATTTTTAGCTGCAGTCAGGAGAAATCCACAAAGCACGGCTCCGAAATATCCATAAACCATCTCATGACCGTGCCATGTGCTGGAAAGGTTTCCTATCGGCATTAGCTGAGTAAAGAAAAGAACCCAAAGCGTTAGCGCAATAATCACCCAAAAAGCTGCCAAAAGAAAAAAGGGACGAAAAGCGCCTGCCCAGATCATCGAAAATTGTGAAGATGAATTTTGTTTTTCAGTCATTCTTGAGAGATTTAGTATCAATCAGAATTAAAATCAAATCTTAATCCATCAACTTTATTTTCGAGAAGGCGGATGATGAATCTGACTGATTAGCCCCAAAAGAAAACCGACGACTATCATTTCGGCTAAAGATACAAATGGAAGGGGTGAAATTTTAAAAAGACTGCCGATAGGCGGAACATACACCAGAAAAAGTGACAAAAGGATAATGCCCACAAATGCCACACCAACTTTGATTTGATGAAGTCCGATCCGGATAAGCCAAGAAAGCCCTCCTTTTTCACCAATAAGTAGACCAATGTTCCCCAAAATTAAAAGAAGAAGTCCGTGACTTTGTTTTTCTTGCAAAGTCCCAGGATAAAATTTGTACATTGAAATCACAATGAAGGTCAGAATCAACCCGCGCACAACTGAGAAAATAAAGGACTTACGAGTCATCAGCAAAGATGAAGAACTCTGGTGCATCTGTGGAGATCTTGTCTCGTCAAACACAAAGGCAGACACTGGGTGCACAAGGAGTTCAAGCAAAATAATGTGAATTGGGATCAAGAATGGATGCGAAGTGAAGATCGACTGATAGAGAGCTATTAAAACAATAGGCAAATGAAAGGCAATTAAATACCCAAAACTTTGTCCCAATGCCGCCAGAACTCGACGTCCCTCGATCGCAGCCTGCACAATCCCATTAAAATCACTTTTTAAAAGAACTAAACCCGCGGTTGAACGAGCAACGTCTGTGGCTCGCTCTCCCATACTGATGGCCACATCAGCGCGCTTTAAAGCCGGGGCATCGTTGACTCCATCGCCCACCATAGCAACTTTTGCGTTTGTTTTCTTTAAGGCCTCGACAAGCTCAAGTTTTTGAATCGGTTTCAGTCGAGCAAATACAGCACCGGTTTCATAAGCCCTTTGTTGACCCTCTGCCGACATGGTCTCAATTTCTTTACCGATAAAAAGTTGATTGGGTTCATGGGGAAGCCCAATCCCATCAGCGATGGAGTGCGCTGTTAAGAGATGATCTCCGGTTAGCATTTTTACCTGAATACCCTGACGAATGCAGTACTGAATGGCCTCTTTAACCCCTGGACGAATGGGATCTGAAAAACTAAGTAGCCCCAGAAATTGCAAATCTTTTTCATTTGCCGCACGGTCCTCGGAAAAAACACCCTCTTTTGCAGCTAGGGCCAAGATTCGCTTACCTTGTGAAGCTTCTTCATCGCTCATTTTCAATATTCTTCGCTGCTCGTCTTCACTGAGCTGACAAGAACTGAGGACTCCTTCAAGGGAGCCCTTCATCGCAATGATTTTATGGTGAGTCTTTTTATTTTCCCAAATGTGACTCATGGTTCTTGAATGTGCATCGAAGGGATAATCAATTTTCAAGTCCCATGAGGCATGCAAGGACTCGATGAAATTCGTAGACCTCTGTTTTTCCACCCAATGAAAAATCGAGGATTCCATTGCATCAACAGCTTTAATCTCGCAGGCAAAGAGTGCATGTTGCAAAATCTCTTCCGTTGGATTTAATTCTACTCCTTTTAATGAAATGAATTTTTCAAGCTGAAATTGACCCTCAGTCAAAGTCCCCGTCTTGTCTGTGCAGATCACATCGACCTGTCCCAAGCCTTCGACACAGGTCAGGTTCTTCACCAAAATTCCTTTTTTTGATAATCGGTAAGCCGCTAAACTTAAATAAAGGGTAAAAACAATCGGAAATTCCTCAGGAATCGCAGCCATAGTTAAGGTCAGTGTTGAAATCAGATTGTCTGAGAAATTTTGGCCCTGAAAATATCCCATCAAGAAAACAAAGACTCCAACAGCGAGAGCTCCTAAAAAGGCTATTTTCACAACCTTTTGAATGAATCGGTGAAGGGGACTTGTCTCTCCCTCAAAAGATTTAAGAACTTGAGCAATGGCGCCAATCTCAGAAGCAAATCCAGTCTTTTCAATCTGGACAATTCCCCGCCCTGTTAAAACTCGAGCCCCCGAAAGAACAGAATCAGAGACTTTTTTTTCAATGGGAAGAGATTCTCCCGTAATAGAGGATTCATCCATCGAAAGATGTTCCGATTCTAACAGCTGACCATCAGCTGGCAAAGTCTGTCCCTCTTCAAGAATGAATAAATCACCTGGAACAAGATCTCGGGTCGGAATTTTCTGAGTTTTTCCATCACGGATAACAAGACAGTTTTTTTGAATTGATTTTTGAAGGCTTCTCAATGCCTTTCTTGAGCGCAGCTCCAAGAGGACATCTACTCCAGCAACAGGGATGTAGGCTGTGAGTAAAATGAGTGAGTCCTGATGATTGCCCGCAAGCCAATACACGAAACTGAGGGCTAAAAGCATGAGCCCCTGAGGGTCTTTCAAAATACGAAAAGCATTTTCAAAAAACTCAGCAATGGGATTCTCGACGATTTCATTATACCCGTACTGCTGAAGCCTTTTTTTAGCTTCGATTTGAGATAGACCCTCTTGTCGTGAAGTGACATCCATTCAACTAGTATGAGCATGTCCATTGCTCAGGTGCAAGTGATGAAATTGCGAAGATCTACCTTAAATAAACTGAAGACGACATTACTGAAGCCCTGACTCGGGCAGTTGATACAAAGTGACTTGCACAGGATCTCCCGTCTCGTGACTGATCTCTTGAGTGGAAATAACAGCAATTGATTCACGGGACATCGAAGGTGTTGGAGGTTCGGCTGAAAGATCTTGATTGGCCATGAACTTTCGATAATTTTTAACAGCTTCAATTCGCTCTGCGTTGGCTTGAGAAATGACCTCTGCAAAGTTATCAATTTTCCCAAATACAACTGTTGATTGAAGAAGAACTATTAAACCAATAATCAATTGAGCCTGTTTCATAATTGCCCCCATTTTCTCTTAAGACCTTGGGCCGGCAGCTTGGGGTTAGTTCAAAGAACACAAAGTCGAGGAAACTGTCACCTGCTTGCTCCCCACTTGTCTCTGCCTGATACCAGCTCTAAGATTTTATTATAGAGAGAATTTTACATAGTGGCCAAGGAGCTTTTTCTAAGGAGATCAATTGTACAAAGCCCATTTATTCATCTGCACGAACGCGCCAGAAAATCCAGCCAAATGCGGTCACAAAAATGCTGAGAAACTTCATGCTGCACTTAAAGAGAAGTGTTCAAAAATGCCTTGGGCAAAAGATGTTCGCATCAATAAATCAGGCTGTCTTGGCCCCTGCGAGCGTGGCATCAATGCTGTTCTCTATCCCCAAAACAAATGGTTTCACGAGCTCAAAGAATCTGATGTGGACCTATTGTTTGCTGAAGTTGAGAAGGCAATAAAGGCAGACTTCGCTTAGGCCGCTATCCATGAATATCACACTCGAAGGATTTAGAGTCCTATCCCAAGGACCGTACATGTTGGAGCACCCTTAGGAATACCTAGCTTAAAAGTTCGAGAATATTCCGAAGAATTTCAAGTACTAGCAGAGCTAGACCCAAAATTTCTTCAGTTTTCTTCTTTTTTCGCCGAGACATAATTACGGTTTTTATGTCCGCCATACGAACCTCCAATACGTGGTTCGGATGCGACCTCAAAAGCAAGCCCAAGCGAAGTCTGCGGGGGCTTGCTTTTGCAACTTCTAGACTCATCTCAATGATTGATAAAATTCACGGACAGTTCGGACATTCACTGCCACAATGACAGTGGTTGTGGTCAGATTTTTTAATCTCCTAATCACCCTCTCCCCAGGTGATTATTTTCTTCACAGGAAAGTTCCCACTGACGAATTTCACAGCGGCGAACTTTATTTGCGACAAAAGGATCTGTAGCGGCGATTTTTTGAGCATCTTCAAGAGTGGGAACATTGATCACCACCATGCCGCCCTTATAGTTGGTAAAGGGACCTGCCATGACCAAAATCCCCTCTTTTTCAAGGCGGCGAAGATAAGCAATATGCCCCTTGATGTCCTCTTGGGAAACAACTGCGCCCTCGATTTGGTCTAGTATAATTGCAAAGCGAGTGAATTGGCTCACGCCAATCCCTGCTTAATCTCAGCAATGATTTGAGATGGATTAATCTTTTTCACAGCCTTGGTTTTTCGATCCACCAATTCCACTTCGTTATTATCAAGACCACGCTTACCAATCACCAATCGAAGTGGCATTCCCAAAAGGTCAGCATCTTTAAACTTTACCCCAGGGCGCTCATCTCGATCATCCACAAGAACATCAATTCCCATTGAGCCTAATTCTTTCTCAAGAGAATTTGTAAGTCCCATCACTTTTTCATCTTTCACATCCAGAGCGCAGATGTGAACATGGTAAGGGGCAATGGCCTTTGGCCAAATGATACCGTCTTGATCGTGGCTTTGCTCAATGCAGGCTTGAACCGTTCGAGTCACTCCGATTCCGTAGCAACCCATCTCGATCGGCTTTGCTTTACCTTGCTGATCCAAATAAGTGGCATTCATTTTTTGAGAGTATTTTGTTCCTAGGTAGAAAACATGGCCCACTTCGATTCCTCGGTATGTGCTGAGCTTTCCCTTGCACAAAGGACAAAGATCACCCGCTCGCGCCATTCGAAGATCAGCCACTTTTGTGACCTTGTAGTCGCGGCCGTGGTTCACATTTTTCACATGATATCCATCCTCGTTCGCACCAACGATGTAATTTTTTAATCCCTGAACTCCGTTGTCCATGTAGATTGGAATTTGAAGACCCACAGGACCACAAGACCCTGGCATTGCTCCTGTCACCATTTTCACTTCTTCATCTGTCAACATCAGTGGAGGATTGGTCATTCCGAGCAAGTTTTTCAGCTTGATCGGATTGACTTCGTCTGAACCCCGAAGAAGAACCGCAAAAGGCTTAAGATCTTTATCTTTGGGATCAAGACCTTCGTTTTGAGAGAAGAATAAAGTCTTCACCAATTCTTTTTCAGGCATGCTTGTGAACTTGGAAAGATCTGCGATTGTTTTATGTCCAGGAGTTGCGAATTTTTCCAGTGCTTTTTCACTTGTGTCTTTGCTCACATGTTGGATGGCATCGATAGCAGGACTGACCTCGACATTGGCTGCAAACTCGCAAGAATCACAGACTAAAAGAGCATCTTCACCCGCTTCAGCTAACAGTTGGAACTCATGCGTTTGGCTTCCACCGATGTTTCCAGCGTCAGCTTGAACGATACGGTATTTCAAACCCAGTCGATCAAAGATCGCTTGATAAGCCTTGTACATGGAGTCATAGGCCTTCAGTGCGCCGTCGCGATCCAGGTCAAAGCTGTAAGCATCTTTCATCGAGAACTCACGTCCCCGCATTAAGCCAAATCGCGGACGGATTTCATCTCGGTACTTCGTCTGAATTTGATAAATATTTTTAGGGAAATCTCTGTATGATTTCAGATCATGGCGAACATAATCGGTGACAGCCTCTTCATGTGTGGCACCCAAGCAAAACCAGTGTTGATTTCTGTTTTGAAATTTCAAAAGGCCATCGCCCATTTCTTTCCATCTTGAAGTTTCTTCCCAAAGATCCCGGGGCTGAACCATGGGCATGAGAACCTCGGTGCAACCACGCTTATCTAACTCTTCTCGGATGATGGTCTCAAATTTTCGAATCGCTCTTAAGGCCATATTCGAATAAGTGTGAATTCCAGGAGCAAGTTTTTTAATAAAACCGCCACGAACAAGCAGTTTGTGACTTGGGATTTCGGCATCAGATGGAGCTTCTTTTAATGTGAAAATATGATTTTGTGTCCACTTCATTGTTCTTCTCCCTTTTGAACTTCAATGCCGTAAGCTTTAATTTTTCTGTGTAAATAGCTTCGCTCAAGCCCGATGACCTCGGCTGTGCGAGATATATTCCCACCGTTTTCTTGAATTTTTTTAATCAGGTACTCTTTTTCAAATTGAGCCCGAGCATCGCGGAAAGTGGAAAGATCCGACGCCCCTGCCCCTGTCTCAGATAATGGAGCTGAGAGATCTCCGCCCATGAGCCCAGCAAATCTGACGTCATGAACGTCAATGAATTCACCCGGAGTCAAAATGTAAACTCGCTCAATAAAGTTTTTAAGCTCCCTGACGTTTCCGGGCCAAGAGTGCTCAGTCATCATTTGCAAAGCTGATGCTGAGAATTCTTTTTTCAAAAATCCACCGTCTTTGGCCACCTGATCTGAAAAGTGAGAAACCAACGCCGGAATATCTTCGGCATGCTCTCTCAGCGAAGGAACATGAAAGGTCTGCACATTGATTCGGTGGTAAAGATCTTCACGGAAACGCCCCTCGGCCACTTCTTTTTGAAGGTCTTTTTTTGTTGCCGCGATCACACGAATATCAATGTCGATGTACTGAGACCCACCGACACGCTGAAACTTTCTTTCCTGTAGGATCTTGAGAAATTTTTCCTGAGATTTAAGAGATAAGTCAGCAATATCATCCAAATACAAGGTCCCACCTTGAGCCAATTCAACTTTTCCCTTCTGAGTTTTCTCAGCACCCGGAAAAGCTCCCCGCTCATAACCAAAAAGATCAAGCTCCATCAAATCATCAGCAAGATTTGAACAAGTGATTTCCACGAATGGTCGGCTGGCTCTTGTGCTCATGTAATGAATATTCTGACCGACGAGCTCTTTTCCTGATCCATTTTCTCCGTTTAGAAGCACCCAGGACTGAGTCGGAGCCACTCGGGCAATCATTTGCTTTAAGGCAACCATCTTTGGGGCCTCGCCAAGTAGAGCGATGTTTCTGCGAAGCTTGTTTAAGAGAGCTTCTTTCTCTTCTCTCTCGTGTTGGTAACTGATGATATTTGAAATCACGATGGAAATCTTATCCATCGAAAGAGGCTTTTCGATAAAGTCCCAAGCTCCAAGCTTTGTGGCCTTTACTGCTGTTTCAATTGTTCCATGACCTGATATCATCACAAATTCAAGATTTGGAAATTGCTTTCTGGCTGTTGTTAAAACTTCGATTCCGTCAAGGCTGCCGGGCATCCAAATATCCAAAAAGACGATATCAGGACTGAACTCGCGCATGGCTTTAAGCCCTGTGTCCGCATCATGAGCTGTTTGCACCTGATGGCCCTCGTCTTTCAGACTGGCTGAGAGAACCTCACGAATCGGAAGCTCATCATCAACAATTAAAATTTTTGCAGCTCTTGATGCCTGGGTCATATGCAATTCCTTAGGAAAAAATGATTCAAAAGAAGATAGCAAAGATGCTGGGGTCTACAAATCTATAACGTGGCGCAAGACTTAACTTAGGACCCTATTATTCGGGGCGTTCAGAGGGCTTCCAGGCTCCGACCTCGTTTACGGGTAGCTCTATAACCATTTTTGTACCCTTTGGCTCATTTCCGAGAGCACGAATGAACCCATTATGGTCCTCGATAATCCTTTTCACAATAGCAAGGCCCAGACCCGTCCCGCCCTCTTTGGTCGAATAATAGGGCTCAAAAACACGGGCTCGCTGACTGGCCGTAATCCCAACTCCGGTATCTGCTACCGTCAGTCTTAGGATTTTAAGCTCAGGTGCATAGTGGGTCGTCACGGTCACTTTTTTCACCGATTCAGTAGCGACAGCGGCAATGGAGTTGTCGATCAAATTCACAAGGACGCGGTTGATTTGATCGGGGTCAAATTTAAATTGCGGCACATTCGAATCTGGCTCAAATACCAATTCCACTTGAGGATGACCCACTCGAAAAATCTTTAAGGACTCTTCAACAGCTTTATTGACATCGCCCACAACCGGACGGGCCTGGGGTAGACGCGCGAACTGACTAAATTCGTTCACCAGATTTTTAAGCCCCTCGGTTTGTTGGATAATCATCGTTGTGCATTCTTTAAATGCAGGGTCAGAAATCCCCTCTCCAAATTTTCTCTGTAATCTTTCTGCAGATAATTTAATCGGAGTGAGCGGATTTTTAATCTCATGAGCAATTCGGCGAGCGACCTCAGTCCAAGCGGCTGCCCGCTGGGCATTTAAAATAGGAGTCAAATCGTCAAATACCAGAATTTTACCGATTTCTTCACCCTTTTCATTCTTCAGAATCGACAGTGTCAAGAGAAGCGGCAGCGATTCACCCTGAACATTCACGACTAACTCTTTCTGTAGACTTTCAATTTGATGTTCAGCCATGGTCTTGAGCAAATCCGAAAATGTGCGGAAGTATTCTAAAGTCAAAAGCTCTCGAACAGGTCGCCCAATGTACTTAGCTGGATCAAGCTTTAATAAATTGCCGGCGTGCTTATTTAAAGTTGTGATTTTTCCAGACTTATCCACAGAAATAACCCCAGCGCTGACACTTCCAAGCACAACCTCGATGTAGCGGCTGTGCTTGTCCAAGTCAGTCAGAGTTGATCGTAAGCTATCATTGGCCTCTTTCACTTCGTGCTCAGACTTTGCTAAATTCAAAGTCATCTGATTAAAGCTCTCAATCAAATTCGAAATCTCTTCACTGCCGGATTTAACCTGAACTGGAGTGTAATCTCCTCCCGCAACTCGTTTTGTTGCCCGTCCCAACAAAACTAGAGGTGTTGAAAGCTGTTTGGCCAGATAAAATCCAAACCAAGTGGCCGCCAAAAGAATCACAAGAGTCATCAGGAAAAGCACAATGTGGTAAATAGACTTTAGTGGATACTCAATCGGGTTAATATCTCGAAACTCTTCATAGGCCGCAGAGATATCATTCATTTTTGAAATAAGCGAAAGGGGCACAAAGCTAGAAACAATAATCGCACCCTTACTTGCTCCCTCTTTCACAGGAACAATAACACGGACTAAGTTTCCTTCACCAAATTGATGAATGGTGCTGGAGTCAACCTGAGATCTGATTCCTTTTTGCAAAAACTCGAGCGATGCTTTGGGAATAAGAGGAATCGTCTCATCTTCAGAGACCACGAGTTCTCTTTGTCCAAAAAGACTGGGGTAATACTCAACCGCATCAAGACTGTACATGTGGCGTAAGGTTTTTAATTTAGCTCGAATTTTATCATAAGAGGAAAAAGGCCGAATCTCTTGAGCGATCTGATGGGCAAAATGATAATTTCGTTTTTTCGCATTAAAATAATAGGCATTTGTCACTTCAATCGAGCTCTTTAAAACCCCTGCCATCTTGACGCTAAACCATTTATCGAAGCTTTGATTGATGTAAAAAACAGAGGTCGTAAAAACCAGAACCGTTGGGACCACAGAAAAAGCAACAAAGGCTGCAACAAGCTTTGCTTTAAGACTGCTTCCCATGATTCGACTGCGTCGCTCGACGAAAACTTTAACGACATTTCGAAAAATCATGAACAGCAAAAACAGAAGTAAAATAATATTGAAGTTCACTAAACCAAAGAAAAAGATCGAATGCACAAAGGGCAACTGTTGAGAGATTCCAAAAAGGCGGACCTCAAACCATGTGAGTAACAAAAAGAGCACGGCCACTATGAAAACAATAATGACCTCGCGGCGCCTTTTCTTACTTTCTTGAACTGCCTGCTCAGCCAGGGCATGGGGGGGCAGCTCGTTGTCTAGATACTCATCTTCGTTTAAAGCCATTGACGAAAAATATAACAGCCCCATCCCGGAGAAAACAAGGGTAATCCATGAAGTCTTTTCAATTCCGTCCAGTTCTTCAACGTTCGAACTCGTCTATAACTCTGCTCAAGGCAAATCAGCCCTTGGCACACCTTGCATAAGCTAGCCAGACTGGGGAGGGGCAAATGCTTCGATATTTAACCATTAGTCTTGTGTTTCTCGGCGTGGGGCTTCAGGGATGCTCCAAAAAAGGTACTCAAAGTGTTGATGGAAATGGGTACTGCACTCAAAAATATGTTGATGATCATAACGCCATTGTTCAGTCTGCCTCGACCCTAAAAACTTGCACGACAACCTGCCAAGAGAAAAGTAATCAGCTCGTCAACGCTTGTAATGTGTTTACAGCAGCGCACTCGGCCGAGGTCTCATGCAAAGCGGAAAGGAGCAGTGTCGAAGCGCAAGTCAATGCTACGGATGTCCATCAGGTTTGTAACGAAGTCAAAAGGGCCTCTGCTCAGACCAACCAGACTCCACCCGCAGAAACTCCACAAAAAATTAAAGAACTCAATGTGACTCAGGCGAAAATCAGAAATCTCACCTTTAAGGTTTTAAAGCCTGAAGAGGCTCAAAAAGTTCTTGATACAAAAGATCTCTTTTTTGTTAATGGTAAAGTTATGACAAAGCAAGAAATGAATCCGAACGCTAATGCTTGCAAGCTTTATCCTCAAACAGCAGAGGGAATGAAGCTGAAAAAGGGAATGATCTTCGAAGCTCAGGCCTTGAAGGTCAGCTACACGATGCTCAACGCACCTGATGCTGTTGTGGTGATGTACAAGTTAAAAAACACAAAAGATACAAGACTTTTTATGGTCTGTCCGACAGTTGATCCTGAGCCCATACTGATGCGGGATTATATCCGCACAACAAAAGGGATTCTTTCATTTGTGGTGAATAAATAAAGCTAGAGGGCCACCCGTGAACACAATGGCGCTATTCGAGGTGGCATTTGCCGACGGGCTGACATCACTAAATCTTCAAGACTCATGTACATTGCATCATTTGGACTATAAATCATTCCGTAGCTTTGCGCTTCTTGGGATAAAATTTTTCGAAATTCAAAAGTCAAACGCTTGTAACTAATCCCTGACTGAAATCTTTCAGCCTCGTCCGCAAGACCGTAGAGAACTCCAGCCTCAAAGTAATTAAAAAGACTTTGTCGAATTGCAGTTGCATGAAATTTTTGATGATAGTCTTCTGCCAAGTTTGTGAGAGCTGGAAGCTCTAAAGAAGGAAACCCCTTCTTTCCACGATAGTGAAGATCCAAATTAAAACCACCAAAGTCACGAAATACAAATTTTCCAGTCGGCAATCCATCTGATATTTCCATTAAAAAATTCTGCCCATGTGCCTCAATGGCTATACCATTTTTCACCGTGACATCGAGCCAAAGCTTTGCAAAGGGCCGCAAGATTTCATCACGAATAAACTCAAGTGGCTCTCGCTTTGTTTTTTGTATCATCAGCTCAAACGGAGATTTTCCTGTCGATTCCTGACGAGTAAAAAGAGAAAACATCGGCAAGAGTTGTGACCGTCCTGAAATCACGTCCTGAGGAATTTCTCGAATCAAAAAACCTCCACGCTCCATTCCTTTGGGCATCACTCCCACGGTTTCAAGCAGAAAATCAAAATCTCGACCAATATAAGATTTCGAACTGATTAAAACATTTGTCGTTCCCACACTTCGAGCAATTTCTCCTTTTGGAATAGTTCGAACAACTCCACCAATTTCTTTATTCAAACTGAGCTTGGCAAAAAAGAAAACATCGGGACGACCCTCGGGACTTACCAATACCGTGCGTGAAGACGAGGTCGCTAAAGCATGAAACAAAGGGCCAGGTTTTTGATCTCTTAAAAAATTCGCATAGAAATCTTCAGATTCAGGGTGAACTAGGAAAAGAACATATTTTTTGTTTCCAACATCACTGGTAAAAGCCTGAGATAAAGAAGTTTGTGTTGAAAAAAGAAAAACCGTTTCTGCTTCGACCCAATACGATTTAACTTGAAACCACTTGCCACTTTCTGGAGCAAATTTTTTATTTTGATTATTTGTTAATGCCTGTACTCGAGTTTCATCAATATTGCGATTCACTTGCTGCTCATAAGACATCAGTGACCGTAAACCCTCAGGCAGGACTGGTGGCTGGGCAAAGCTCAGAGACCCAAATAGGGCAACCGCTGTCCAAACTGTTGACAGGAAAACTCTCATAAATTGCACCTCAAGCATTATGTCAGATCACACATATTCGGACAGCAAAGAGAGTGCCCAGCCAGACCTTCCTTGAGTCGAGATAGACAGACCACTGACTGTCATTCATCATATTTGAGATGAAAACAAATATTCTCGCCAGTCTATTGATGTTCACCTTCTGTTCAATCGCAAATGCTTACCCCGAATTTATCGCCTACGGATACACCACCTGCATGACCTGCCATCAAAACGGGTCTGGCAATGGGCCACTGAATGACTATGGCCGAGCCCTGTGGGCGGGAGAGCTTTCCTCGCGAATTGTCTTTCCTAAAAAAATGACTGATGAACAGGTTGCTGCGACCTCTGGTTTTTTTGGATCAAAAGAACTGCCATATTGGATTAGACCACACATAAAATATAGAGGCCTTAATTTGCGCACGAATCCTGGCAGCGGAACTCAAGACACAACCAAATTTTATCAAATGCAAGCTGAAGCGGGTTTGACAACACAGGCAGATGTGGATGGAAAGTACGCAGCAGTCATGACCTGGGCAAATATGAGCGCGCCAGAAAATTATGGAAAAGGTGATCAAGGGTTTAAGCGCATGCTCACTAAAGAGTTGTATCTTCGAATTGAAGTCATGCAAAACACTTGGCTCTACGCAGGGCTTATGGACCGGGTCTACGGTCTTCGCACAGCAGACCATACTTCTTATCAGCGCTCATGGCAGGGATTCAACACTCGGACAAACACTCAAGACGGTATCATCCAATCAACTGGGGTGATTGCTCATCGGGTTGAAGATAATTGGGAAGTGGCTTTAAATCTTTTTAATGGGAATCCTCACGACGACCTTGCCTATCGACAAAAGGGAGCTTCTCTTTTTAGTGAATTCACTGTCGGCGAGTACAAAAGATTGGGCGCATCGGTCATGAGCGAAAGAAGTGACGTCTTGAAAAAAGATATGATGGCCATCCACTATCGCCAGCAGGCAGGAAAAGGCGGAGCCCTTCTTTTCGAATATGGAATTGTGAAAGATACTTTGACTGGTGCTGACGCCAAAACAGGAAGTTACAATTTGCTCGAAGGCTTTTTTCCTCTCATTAGAGGTTACAACTTAAAAGCGTCGGTGGAAAGATACAATAAAGAGTTTAAAGCCAGTGAGCCGGACTACTGGAAAAATTCAGTGGGACTTTTCTTTTTCCCATTGCCACGAACAGAGATGCGAGCTGATTTAGTGAATACTCGTAATTTTTCAAATCAAACTGCCAACGAAGATGGTTGGTCTATTCTGGGGCAAATTCATGCTTCACTTTAAAATCCTTCTTCTTAGTTTTTTCGTCTGCTCCCTTTCTTTAGCTGCAGAAACAGTTTCACAAACACAAAGTCTTCCAAAAAGTAAAATTGACTTCTCATACGTGAGTTGGTCCGAAGTCCTTAAGCTTGAGGATGGAACAACAAAAGATCAGGCGACAAATCAATTTTTTGGCAATGCTCTCACTTATCAGTATGATTTTTCTTCTCGACAAGCTTCAGGCTTTCTCGTCGAAACAGGGATTTTATTTGGAAAAGCCAATGCTGGGGGATCTCAAGCTGGAATCACATATCAAACATCCAATAACCCCTGGTCAGGAGCTTTGCTAGCAGGTGCCTATCGCTGGAACTTAAGTCCCAGCACTTATCTGTCTTTGGTTCCAACTCTTCTTTACAGAAAAGTAACCATGCAAGCCCCAAATGCTTCAACAACTCAATTCAAGCTTGCGCCAGATATCAACCAAGCACTGATTATAGAGGCTCGAGCACTGCTCACGCCCAAGCTTTCATTTAAATATCAAATGGGTTCTTTAGTCACCCAAGCCAATGCCTGGTGGGGCTTTGGCTTGGGTTATGCGCTCTAAAATTTATTTTTTGATAAGAACCTGAACAACCAGAGAAACTTCATCTGCAACACCGACACCCATGTAACGGATGCCTGTGATATTAAAGTCTGAAAGTTTTAATTTAAACTTTGCAATTAATTTTTTTCCATCTAATTCATAATTCCCATTAATTTTCTTTTCGACTCCGCGAATGCGAATTAAGCCCTCACCAACTCCGCCCTTTCCTGTTGCCGAAACCAGAACCGCCTGGGGAAATTTGGTAACGTCTAAATGCTTTCTTGTGTGCTCATCCCTGAGCTCAATTCCTGTTTCCAAGTGTCTCAAATCAACCACAATGTCTTTAGCCTCAACGCTATCGCCCTTAACAGTTGCAAAACCTTTTAACTCAGTTGTTTTACCACGAAAAGATCCTGCAGGCTTTAGGCTGACATCCACAACAGCCTCTTGCGCGAAACTCTGCACTGAGACAAGAACTAACGACAACAACAATCCACTTTTCAACATGAATTCCTCCTGATTATTTCTTCTATTAATTATTCAAAGCACCTTCTGTGATCCAATCGCTGATTGCCCGTAACTCATCCGAATTTAATACCGGATCAGGTTGCGGCGGCATTTCACCAGATTGAGATACTGTGTACAGCTTCGAACTTGATGGGCGACCAGCACGAACTGATTTCATCACAGAGGCATAAGTATCAAAGGCATACCCTGCCGTAGCTTTCGTAGCATTGTGACAACCTGAACATTTTGGTCCAAAGACATTCTTTGCAAGGCTGTTATAGTTCGGCCCCAACGGAGGCAATGGCTCAACAACAATCGGAGCAGTTGGAGCTGCCGCTCCCCCTTGAATCCAAGCTCGAAGAATACTCTTCTCAACAGCGCTGAGAGGACCAGCAGGAGGCATTCGATTGGCCTCGATCGACTGAAGCAGAGGCGATCCATCAGGATTACCCGGAATCACTTGACCCGAGGAAACCATGTGGTTCACATCCGTTAATCCATAGACATTGAGTGGCCCAGAGGTTGCTCCATGACAGCTTGAACATTTTGAAGCCAGAATTTGGATGGCTTGATTCTAAACTGCAGCCGCATCAGCAAAATTCACAGATGAAAGAGAGGAATTGCCTCCCGCATCTTGCTTCACTAATCCAAGGCTGACGGGGCTGCTGGCTCCACAGCCCAAAAGAAAAACATTTGTCGATATTATTAAAGTCCATTTTAAATTCATACATCACCATCCACACCAGGGATGATGCAAGCGAAAGACCAGCTCTATTCGCATTGATTTCAGGAAAGAAGAAGAAAAGTGTCAAACGATAAGAACTGTACTGACACTTGCTATTTTTCGAAGAAATACGTTCTCACTATGAGATGCTACTTCATCTCAAAAGCGCACTGATTGTCTTGAATCAATTTATGATTTTCCCCATGGACCTGGTGAACGAATGCCAGACGACCCTGGCCGGGGGATTTGAGAATAACGTCCTCTGACGAGACAAAATCAACCGAGAATAGACCTGCAGATATAACAACCTTTGAATATCGAAGCTGGAGCAAGGTTTTCATTTCTCCAAATTCGGTCGTTATCACATCTCGTCCCATACTCACTCGCTGAGTGGCCGTGACCTCTTCTTTTCCTGAAGTATCACAAACCTCAACTAACACAACATTTCTCTGATCTAAGACTTGAACCGATTGTTTGTCTGGACATCGATGACCTAACGCCAATTGAATGCGAAGTTGCTCAGGGCAAAGTCCCCGAACAACTCGCTTGAGTTGATATGAACCAAAGAGCGAATCCCCACTCGGCGACTGAGCGGCAGAGATCATCGGAATGGAGCTTAATATCAGTACAAGCACTCGCATCGTCATAGCCATAGTCATCCTCAACTATTGAAGATATTCTTTATAAATAGCCTGCCCAACTTGAAAAGACGGCCCACCTTGATTAATCAGTTTCAGACAAAGCATTTTTGCCTGCTCCATTTCAAGTACAGTCTCGTTATCCTGCAGAACTCCTGACTGAGCCTTTGCCGTATCTAAAAGCATCTTGGCATTGCTGACACTTACTCGCTGTTGTAATTTCGACAGAATATGACTGCCTGTTAATTCCTTCATGAAACCTCCGCATTTATTTTGATTTTGGTTGAGTTAAGGACTTGCAAAGACCCTGCCGACAAGACAAGTGGTATAAACGATATGAGCAAAATCCTCTGACAAAGAGATCGACGGTGGGTGAAAAAAAGAAATGGCAAATCAAGTCACTTGAGAACCAAAAATATGCAGGAGATAATGCCCAATCTTTGTTCACAGGGAGGGCTCTGGTGGCTCAACACTTTTCGCTCGCATTTGTATCTTTGTTTGTGGTCCCACTTTTTTTTAGTCATATCACCTTAGCGCAAACAACAGTATCTCAATCCCGCGCACCCATTACTGAGAAAGCTCAAAAAATTTGCTCTTTGATCACTGAGAAAAGTCAATTTTCCTACGACGAACTTTTTGAAAAATCATTTCAAGAAGACTTCCCCCAAAAGATCCTTATTGATATATTCCAGCAAATCTTTAGCGATGTCGGAACTTGCCTATCTGTAAACTTTTTAACTAAGGTCGAAGAGAATACATACAAAGCACAATTCCTTGCTGTTCACCAGGATCAATCCGAAAGTCTATTTAAAATCAGCATTGATGCAACAACAAAGAAAATTGATGGACTGCTGTACGAGGGGACTTTACCGTCGTCCAAATATATGTCTGTCGAGGAATTGAAAGTTCCCATGCGCGACGGGACCCTGCTTAGAACTTTGATTTTCAAAAAAAATGATAGCGTACAGGTTAAACCCGTTGTCCTCACTCGAACCCCCTACTTGTACCTAAATGAAAAGTTTCCGAAAGGCCATTATTATCAGACAGCTAAATACTTTTTAGACCGAGGCTATCATTTTGTTTTGCAATCCATTCGAGGCATGCATGGGTCAGAGGGCACAATTCATCTCTTTAGTCCAATAGAGGCCAGCGACGGAGCAGATACAATTCGTTGGATCAACAAACAAGAATTCGCTAACGGAAATATTGCGACAATTGGAACTTCCTATGACGGGTTCACAGCGATGGCTGCCGGAGTGGAAAATCCACCGGGATTAAAGGCCATCATTACTGGCGCGGGGCCAACAGACATTGCCACTGGTACATTTAATATCCGTGGGCAGCTCGTTCTTGCCGCGCTTGATTACATAAACTATCTCACAACAGGAAAGGGAGTTCCCTTCACAGCGACTCTCACAAAGTCACTAGTTGAAAAATTAGGCCCCTCTGTTCAACTCACTGAATATGACAATGTTCTTTTTGGTTATAACTTGCCCGAATGGGACCTTATTGCAAAAAACTATACCGATATGACCTCATCTTTCTGGAAAGAGCGAAGCCTGCTTCAACGTCTATCTCAAGTCCAAATTCCGACCTGGCATATTGCAGGCCTTGAAATCGATGGCAATATGCCCGACACCATTAATAATTTTATGGCATCCCAAAAAAATAAACTTATTAGTCAGAATCATCATTTGATTTTAGGCTACTGGGGGCATGGCAACAACACACCCGCTGGAAATGGAAAAAATGTTGCTTCTTGGTTGGGAAACAAAATTGACCGAATTCTCGGTCAATTTTTGAAAAGTGAAAATAACAATATCCATCAAGAACCCCAAGTCCTTCTCCCATCACACTTTCAGCAGAACTTCACAAAAGCGAATTCTCTCGAGAGCATTCCAACCGATAAAAAAATCTTATATTTTGAAAACCTTGATAATCAAACACAGCTCAGCGAGACCAACCTCCAAGGCAGCGATCATTCATCTTATTTATATTCCCCCACCGCTTTGAATCAGGGAGAATCTGATCGCAATCTGAACTTTGGCTTTAAGGCTCGTGAAACTCTTTATCTTAGGGGTAATTTTCATTTTCGTTTATTTCTAAGAACAAACGTCCCTCAAACAGATGTAATAATTCTTCTGTCAAAAATTGATATGAATGGAAAAGAGGGGTTTTTAACCCAATGCCTACCTGGGCGTCGCATTCAAAGCACACAGCCTGTCATTGAATTGACGAGTGCTTATTGTCCTGTCTTTGGCCAGATCAAACCTGGAGAACAACTGATGGTCAGTCTAACCAGTAACATCTTTCCGGGGTTTGCTCGGAACACCAACAATACACCTGAAAAATTCTACTCTGAGCCACTGGATGCGCAGATTTCAATTTTGCACTCTGATGAATATCCAAGCACACTGACGCTTGACTTGGAGCCTGCTCAATAACAAAAGCCCGCAGTTGATGCGGGCTTTTTAAAATTTAGAATTATCAAGATTCGTAGCCGATTACTTCTTACCACTAGCAGCTTTTTTTGCAGCTTCTTCTTCAGCCTTCACTTGTTCCACAAGCTTTTCCACATAGACTCGAGAGCCAGGATAGATTTTATCTGATCCGTGAGGATACTTAGGATCATTTTCGATGATCCATGCTTGAGCGATGTTTCGTCCAACGCTTGTGATTTTTGCGTAAGCAACAACTTTGTCAGCGATCTCACCCTTTAATTTTGAGTGACAAGGATCACCTTTCCAGAAGTATTTCACGTTAGCAATTTTCACGATGTCGCCAACTTTTAAGCCCGCATCGTTCCCGAAACCACCGTTAATATAAACATATTTATCGCAGCTTCTCATGACCATGGCGTACCAAGGGTCATCTGTACTCCAATTGTTACTCAACTCTGTTACAGCTTGCGATAAACCATCATCCACAACTTTACTCAAATCTGATGCCATGTAAGATCTCAAACCAAAACCGAAAGTTTGGTAAGTAATTTTACCACTCAATTCTCTTTGATTAGCATAAGAGCTATTCACCGTCGTTGAGAAATAATGGTCGCCGATTTCAAGGGGATGCTTTGCCATCAAAGATACAGTCATCGTGTACTTTTTAAAATCAAAAGCTCCCTCTAATCCAAGACCCGCAACAATGTTCCCTAAAGATAAAGAGGCCCCTGTCCCGCTTGTTAATTGGAAATTTGTGATTGCACCTTTGATCACAGCTTGGGGCATATCAATCAAGCAAGCTGCACTGCTCGAAAGTGTTTCTTTGCTTGCAACAGAAGCCTTGAGCCGTGCATTAGTATTGTAATCATAAACCTGCATCTCTTGATCTTCAGCTTCACACTTGTAAAAGTCTCCTTTTGCTGAATCATCTAATCCACTTGGATCAAAAGAAGCGTCAGGATCAATGTTTGCTGTTGAAAACGATTGAGTCTTTCTCAAGATGTCATACATCTGAATATTCGCAGCATAACCGAAATTAAATTTTGTATTTGAAAAAGAAGCTGGTAATTGAATCACAGGAGCATCAATTTTACCCAGCTGGACGCGCCGTCGCAGTTGGCGCTCGGTTGAAGATGTATCGACGGTCTGTTCTTTACATCCCTGATTTCCCATCATGGTTCCTGCGATACCAACCAACACTAGACTTTTGGCGATCGTTTGGATTTTGAACACAATTCCCTCCCTTGGTCTGGGTCACATACTCTTCTCGGTAACAATAAGAAAAAGTATAGACTGTTTTTCAGAGGAACTAGACTTTGAGCTAAGTGATTTGAATTTTTCATGCTTTTCAAACGCTGGTCGAAAATGAGACAAGGTATCTTATTGATTTTACTCTCAGACTAAGAAATTCGCAGTTCAAAAATATTTTTCTGTTGATCAGGTGTTCGACAAAGGTCGAGGAAAAGTGAAACTCTTCCTCGATGCCGTTTTAACTTTTTCATTTTATTGTCAAAGCAATGATCACTAACCAGATCACTTCGTTGCGCGCAGATCTTCCAGAGCCTTCTTCTGAAGAAGAACAGCCTCATCCTCGCTCAACCCAACCAGCTCACCATATTCATGAAGCATCAACGCAATAGATTGATCCTGAATCTCGGCTTCATGAACTTTCTGTGATAAAGTGTAGGCACTGATACAAATGGTATTTCTCTTTCGACTATAGATACTGCCGTCAACGGGTTTTGCCTGGGCATCATAACAAGGACGTGTTTCTTCTACCTTTGGCTCCACTTGTTGGACAACTCGGTGAATCGACTGGGGCCCATCAAAAATTTTCTTATACAATTGCTTCAACTCAGTGTCTGAATTGGGCGATCGATGTGTGCGCTCAAGATCTGCAAGATATGTTTGAACATGGGCGACTGAATTCTCGATGATATCTTCAGCGACTTCAGGATCCAAATTCCGCTCAGGGGGCATTGGATTAATCACGTTTCCGCCCCCACCGCTCACTCCGCCCATTAAACGAGATCCCGAATCCGCCAGCGCCACTTGTGAAATTGAAAGAAGAAGTACTAAAGCAAATACAAAGTTCAAAATTGGATATCTCATAAGCCCACCCTTGATTGGTGTAGAATTAGTGCTTTATCACTTGACAGGCAATTGTATTTAACTAAAAAAGTAACTTGAAATTTAGTTTTATTAAATTTTGGAGAATCGCCCATGGTCAAACTTTCTCTATTCGAATATAAAGACTATAAAAGGTACATTTCGGATTGGATTGAGCATTCGCCCCAAAAGGGCCGCGGCCTCAGAAAACAACTTGCCGAAGCCATTCAGTGTCAAACCGCCTTTGTCACCCACGTCTTATCTGGAAATTATCACTTCAGCTTGGAGCAGGCAGAGGCCTGTGGACGTTGGATGGGGCTTTCGCAAGAAGAGATCGAGTTTCTTCTTCTTTTAGTGATGCACCAAAGAGCAGGAACAAAAAGTTTAGAAAAATTACTGGGGCAACAAATTGCGGCCAAAAAAGAAGAACTCAACACACTGAAAAATAGACTTAAAATATCAGAGGCTATGTCTCAAGAAGACCAAATGGTTTATTATAGCAGTTGGCATTTTGCAGCCATTCACATGGCTCTTTTAATTCCTGAACTACAAACCCTTGAGGGACTGCAAAATTATTTTCAACTCTCCCCCACTCGTTTAAGACATATTCTTGATTTTCTGGTGAACAAGGGGCTCATCAAACAAGAAAAAGGAGTTTTTAAATCGGTCATTCCCGTTTTACACCTGGGATCAAATTCACCTTTGCTGAATCAGCACCATACCAATTGGCGATTAAAGGCAATTGAATCCATTATTGGAAAATCCTCCTCAGACCTTCACTATTCTGGAGTTATTTCACTTTCACAGGATGATTTTGACTGGGTTCGCGAGCGACTCTCTCAACTTCTGGAAGAGGTTGTCGCTCGTTTAAAAGATTCAAAAGATGAAAAACTGGCTTGTCTTTCTTTTGACTGGTTTCAGATCTAAAACTAGGAAAGGCCTTAGGTTATCCTAAGGCCCTGTTATGAATTGAATCTAGTTTGCTTTGAACCAAATCCAAGTCTGTGTCGGAACCCACTGCCCACCTTTAGCCTGAAAATGTTGAACAACTAATTGGTTCGATCCTGAGTTAAATCCCACCTGCATTTTGATTTTATTTTCGAGATGACTTCCTGGAGAAGTATAACGAGTCATAGAAACCAGCTGACCATTCTCAAAAACGTCAGATCGAAGAGCATTGTAAGACTCGGGATAACGAGCATCCTGATATTCACCTTGTGAAGGGAAATACTCTTCTGCCAGAGCATCTGTTAGGTATCCATCGTTGATAGAAAACTTGATTTGAGAACAGCTTGGCTGCGTGATCGTCAAAGTTTCACCACCTGATGTGTAGACACCGGCAAATTGCGGGCAGTCTTGAGCCATTGCAAATGCGCTTGAGCAAACGATGGCTAAAGTTGTTAAAATTGTTTTCATAGAGACCTCCATAATTGGTTGTTTTTGATTTTTCATCATTTTGGCTTTCCGGCATCAATCCATCGAATAACAAATTGGATTTCTTTTTCTGTTAGTCCAGGTCCATCTTTTAAGGGCGGCATGCGCTTGTCGTCCATTCGTCGAAGAGACTTCACAAGTTTGCTGGACGCCCCTGGCGCTCTCCAGAGTTTTTCTTTTTTCATAAGCTCTTCATAGGGATAAAATAGAATTCCAGCTGCTGAGGTTGTATCATCTATGTTGTGACAACGAACGCACTGGGGCTGTAAAATTCGTGAGTAAACCGTTTGATAAGTCAGTGGCATCTCCTCAAGCGGCGGTTCAGGTGTCTGTCCAGAACCAGGAGCCTGATCAGCACAAGCAGAAACTTCACTGACAGTTGCTGTTGAAGTCTCGGGCATTCCTTGTCGAACCCACATGTCTAAAATTCCTTTTTCACAGTCCGTCAACGCTGAATATCCACTCTGAGAGGGGGGCATTGCATTTGAGTTAATTGAACTTTGGCTGGCATTAATGCTCTGCCTGACGCTGGCCAGGTTGCCTAGCTCCGGAGCTGTTCGTCCAGCATGACAGGTGGTGCAAGTTCTGAGCACATTGGTTTTAATTAAATTCCAGCTCAGTGTTGTTTGCCCAGAGACCGGAGAAGTCATTTTGTCGTTTGATGACCGACCAAAAGCATTCGGATCCTTGATGTCATTGTAATTACATGCCGTCAGAATAAGACTACAAGTAATAATGGAAAATAAGCCACGCATAATCGCCCTCTTCGTTTGTTAAAGATTGAACAACTTGTTTTGTCCACACACCGTTCACCTCAAAGTGAGGTCGTGGATAAAATTGAATTCCAAGCCCTTTTCGAGTCACGACAGACTGGGGATCATTCAGATCAGTCTGCTGTGCCTCTTCGTGAATGAAAAGATCTAAGCCCTTCATCACCGTGTATCCTAATTTGTTGTAATGAGCCGTCCCATTCGTATCCGAGCCAGCAATTGTTTTTTTCTGCCAGTCAAATTCAGACAGCAAATACAAATTCTGCTTAAATCCTAAAACAGTCCAAAATCCGTAGGCACTTCGATTCACTCCTGTGGAATTTCCCTTCCAATAATTCAGGGCGACCTTGCTTGAATCAAAAAGATAGGACTGAACTTGAGCCGACGTTGCGCTTTCAGGATCAGCAACATTCACTTGTCGAGATTGAGATACATTTCCAGTGAAGTTTTCTCCGGTCCATTGAATCTCGGCAGTATCTCGGTTGGAACCTAATCCAAAACCAAGAAAGGAACGCACAAAGAGAATATGGTCAGGCAAGTATAATCCATACTGCGGAGTAAATCGCCCCACCCGCAGACTGAGTTCATCTTTTGGTTTGAGCATGGCATAATAAGAAGTCCCATTGGGGCGCCAATCATCCTGATTTTCAAGCTCTCCGATATTGATCACGAAAGCATAAAAATCTCTTACCCAACCGACAGCAAGATCAGCTTGCATTTTGATAAACTTGCCAACTCGCGCTCTGGCATCTTCTTTATGAACTTGAACCGCTCGGATATCTCCACCAAAAAGAAGGTATTTTTCAATGGTCTCACGATCAACAGCCCCATGAAGAAATCCGGCCTCTTGCTCTGTTCCCCAGGTGCTTAAGACCTCAGAGGAAAGACCTCGTCCGTAACTGGTCAGTAGGCCCCCACCAGAGGGAGCGACGTGACAGGCCGCACAGTTATTATACTGAAATCGGGTGAGCTCTGGATACGCCCGAGCCAAACTTGCACCAACACAGCAGAAAAGAAAAACTAAAAATCGAATCATTATTGGGCCCCTATTTACTGAGTTTTTGTCAAAGTCATTTCGGTTTCGATATCAACCACATCAGCAACCTTAATTCCTAAGTAAGAGGGAATATCAATTTGATGATCGGTGAGCTTCACCTGATACTTCGCGGAAACAGAAATTCGATTATCCTGTCCCTGAAAACTCATCACACCCGAAACAGGTTTGACCACTCCGTGCAATTCGAGAGTTCCTTGAAAAGGAACGGCTTCGTTCTTTTGACCTGATAGACTGTTTGCAGGCAGAGTCATCTGATCAATTTTCAAAACAGCATTTGGATATTTATCTGTCTCTAAATATTTTTTCTTCATGTGTTCATCACGGGTATCAATTCCCGTATCCAAAGTGAGCAGAGGAACACTGAGCTGACCCTTGATGGTTTGGCCATCCAAATGAATGGCCCCCTGCATTTGATCTGTTTTGCCTTTAATTTTGAGCATTGAGGGTTTTCCCACTGCCACAAATTGGACAGTCGGTTTTTGAGGTGAATACTGAACTGCTGCTTGTGAATGAAAACCTACCAACACCAGACATGCTAAAAATATCTTTTTCATTGAAAACCTCCAATGCTCACAAATTAATTAAAACGAATTAGAAACCTTTTGAAACCACGTTGCCCTGGTTGTCCATATTGACTGTGTAGACTCTTGAATCTTTCAAATTGATTTTAAGAACAACACCATCTGCTGCTTTTAACAGTTGAATAGCAGTTACATTTTCTGCAACAACAACGTTCTCTTCAGATTCGCTCAGGCGATCAACAAAAGCCTCTGCGCCAAGATCAAGGATCTCTGCAACACTGATTTGATTAAAGATTGGAGACTGAGAAGATGCGCCAACAAAGTGCACATTTGCAGTTGTTGCTCGAGCTGTGCTGTCAAAGCCAAGCTGCAAAAGGTTCATATCTTGCCCTTGAGCAGATGGAGCAAAAAGCTGAACCATAAACCCATTAGCAGTCTGAACTACTGTTACCTGATTGATATCTGTTAAAAAGCTCTGATCAATTTTTTGCTTTTTCACTAAAGCATCAATTTGGTACGAGGCTTTTTCGACCACGTGCATGGGGGTAATCGCTTTTGCAAACACTGTTGCTTGAAAAGCAAGAATGGCTAAGAATACTAACTTTTTCATAATGGACTCCTATTGGTTATTGTTGGACCGATTAACTATCAGCCCCTTACTTGCCTGAAGTCTGGTCCGAACTTGATGAAAGTTCAAAATGAAATAATTAAATTATTAAACTGATAATTGTATTTTACTAAATTTAATCGGATGACGGGATTTCAATAGGTTAGCTTTAACTCCAGGCGCAAGATCCGCATAGGTCAAATGCCCTAACCCAATTAAATTGAAGTTGGCACCCTGTATGCAACTTCTGTCCAATTGAATATTAACTCAATCAAACGATGATAGAGGCATGGAACGCATTCAATTGGTCAGAAAAAAAATTTACGATCCCTTTCTCAGAATGATTCATCTCATCTTGGGATTATCTACACTGATTCTTATTCTCAGTGGAATTCTGGGAGCCTGGCTTGAGCAAGGAGAAGAAACAGCGCTTCTTTGGGATATTCATATGACCGTGGGTTATATCTTTGCCCTTGCCATTTTGACCCGAATCCTTTGGGCCTTTCTTGGTCCCACCTTCGCACGGTGGCATGAACTGTTCCACTTTCAAGTGTGGAAAGAAGTTTTAATAACCAAAAAACGACCTCATCTCTCATCCTTTGGTCATGATCCCATGGCCAGCCTGGCCTATCTCGGATTTTACTTTCTTTCTCTTTTAATGGTGGTAACAGGTTTTTTAGTCGCCGGTATCGAGCATGGCGAAGGCCCCCTTGCAGACTGGTTGTTTGATTCAATATGGCTGACAAATATTTATGAAACTCCCCACCTGATCGGCGCTTATTTGATTGGTGGCTTTATTTTGATTCATATCGGCGCCCTGATCTATCATGAAAAAAAAGAACGTCTTCCGCTGACTCAAGCCATGATCAGTGGATATCAGTACCGTCATCAACAACAGGAGGAAAAAAGTGAAACCCCTTAAATTCATCACACTCTGTCTCTTACTGACATCTGCCTCTCCTTCAGTCCTTGCTGAAAGCGGAGCCTCAATTGAAGAAGGAAAAAAACTTTTCTACCTTGAAAGAGTCACTTCAAAAGGTGAAAAAATGAGCTGTACAGTTTGTCACACGGACAACCCCAAACAAAGTGGAAAATCAAGAGCCAATAAAGTCATTGAACCCCTAGCCCCTGTTGCAAATCCAAAGCGCTTTACTGATCAAGCTAAGATAGAAAAATGGTTCAAACGAAACTGCCAAGACGTTCTTGAGCGCCAGTGCACAAGTGCGGAAAAAGAAAGTTTTGTCATGTATATGAAGTCGATCAAATAAAGGAGTGTGTATGAATTTCTTAAAGTTATCCATTGTGATCGCAGTGATGAGTTTAACTTCTGTTTGGCTCTTTGCTGACAGCGATCGAAATGAGAAAAAAGAAAAATCCCGAAGAGAGTTCGCCCCCCTTCCTGAACACGCTGCCTTTAAAACAGAGTGTACAAGCTGTCACCAACTCTATCATCCAGGGCTTTTACCGGAAAGATCCTGGAAAAAAATGATGGATGGCCTACAAGACCATTTTGGTGAAAATGCGGTTCTTGATGATAATGTTAAGGCAGAGATTGAAAAGTTTTTATCTGAAAATAGCAGTGACCGGACAGAAACAAGACGCGGTAAAAAATTTCTCAAGATGATTCCCGCCAATGAAAGCCCTCTCAGAATCAGCGAAACGGCTTATTTTAAACGTAAGCATCATGAAATTGCGGATAGCACTTACAAAAGAAAATCAATCGGGTCTGCTGCAAACTGTTTAGCTTGTCATCCGAATGCCGAAAAGGGATACTTTAATGAACACGAAGTGAGGATACCAAAATGAAAAAAATATTAGTCTGGGATTTACCCATCCGAATTTTCCATTGGCTCTTTGCCGGCCTTTTTGTGGGCTCCTTTGCGATCTCACATTTGGTCAGCAAGCACAATCCCCTTTTTGGTTTGCATGCCCTCTTTGGCATTCTCTTGGTGATCTTAGTCGTCTACCGAGTGATCTGGGGCATCTTTGGATCAGAGCACGCAAAACTAAAGCACCTCTTCTTTTCACCTGCGGAACTGATTGCCTATGTTAAAGATGAAATCTTTGGTCCTGGCAAAAAATATATCGGCCACAATCCTGGAGCGGCATACTTTACTCTTGCCATTCTCATAATTCCGATCTTTTCCGTGCTCACTGGATTTAATATGGTCAGCAGTGGAACAGAAACACTTGAAGAAGTTCACGAACTACTGGGTAACGGAGCTATGGTTCTGGTCGGACTACATGTTTTAGGTATTCTCACATACACGCTGAAGCACAAAGAGCTCATCAGCCTCAGCATGATCAAGGGAACAAAGATGGGACCAGAGTCCGAAGGACTCAAAAGCTCTCACCCCATTGCCGCACTCGTCCTTGTTGTTTTGATTTCAGCTGCCACTTTTAAAGTTTTTTCGAATTTTAATTTTCAAACGGGCGAATTCTACTGCACCTTGACTGGCCAAACATACTTCCTCTTCGACAAAGAAGATGGTGAGGGAAAAGAAAACGGCCAGGAAAACCATGGCCGTAAAAATCACGAAGATAAAGAAGACGACGACGATTAAGGTCGTCGCTTATTCTTTTGTTTTTAATTGAGCATCGTTTTCTTGGATAAACTTCTTGATCTCATCAGAGATTCCAAGAAGTTTAATCCATTGCTCTTTATAAAGAGTCACCGGAAATCGACCCATTCCATAAACCGAAAGAGCTCCCTTTTCACTGACCTTCATCGTCAATGTGCCTCGGCCAGTCTTTTTGTTTTTAAGCGCCTCGTTTTCAGCTCTTAGTCTCTCTAATTCAGCTTTCATATTTTCATCAGACATTTTCAAACTCCTTTATTATTAAATAAAAAATTAGTGTCGGCATTCTTTCGGCAAAGCCACGATTTGATTGTTTCGATCTTCGATGGATTTCACGATCATCACGTCCATCTGGCATTTTTCAGTGATCAACTGATAGCCCATATGAAACCCATTGTTGATCAAGCGAATCTGCATGATCTGCCCAGATTCTTTGAGCTCATCCCGGACCGTGGCGCTATCTAAGACATGAATCAGGTCTGCAGCAGAGCTGACGAACTCAGATACGGTCGGGGACGGCGACGGAGCCGGGCTCGCATGGACTAAGATAGAAAATGAAACAAACACGAAGAATGTTAAGCAAAAGCCCTTCATAGAAAGCCTCCGAATCCCCATGTTTCTCCTGATTGCCTCAATGGTCAAAGCTCAATGCACAGTCCTATCTCGTGGTGCCCACCAAGAAAACATCTGTATAGAAATTTGACAGAGTACCCTGACCATAAATCACCTAGCACGCAGGCAAGATGGCATAAGTCTTGATCTTCTATCTGTTGACGGACTTTCCCAAGGAGATCTCATGTCAACATCTATCACTAAAAACATGCTTGGAACGCTGATGATTCTTGGTCTTGCTTTGACATCAATCTCAAAAGCACAGACCCCTGTCGCCTGCAGTCAGGTTGATGACACATTCCAAATCGGACAGAGCTGTCAGACCTCAAAGGGTTTTTCATTTACCTTGATTGAACGAACTGCCGAAGGAAGCCATATCTATCTTGATCAAACATCTGGATTAATCTGGGGAGACCGAGTCATTTCAAAGAAAATGCCCTTTAACTTTAAAAAAGCCAAAAGCCTATGCACTTCTGATGAGGGCCTTGAAGCAAGGGGCAACGGAAGCCAAAATCTTGATCAAGTCACATTTCGACTTCCAACAATGGATGAGCTGACAACTGCTGAAGAACACGGATTCCGCGAATTGCACTCTCAAAAACCCACTGATGAAGACTGCCTGTGGTCAAGTGATGACTACACGAAAACCCGACTTGGTTTTCTGCAATTCCACTATGCGTGGGTCCTTTGCCAAAACCCAAAACATGGAGCTTGGGCGACCGTCATGCCCACAATGGACATGCTCTCGGTCAAATGCGTGGGCCAATCAAAGTGAGCGGGTGGCATTTATCCCCGCTCAATTTTAAGGCCCATATCGTGAGCAGTGATTTTGACTTTATCTCCTGATTTAAAACCACCTGAAATCATCTCTTTCGAAAGTGGATTCAGCAGCTCTGCTTGAATCACACGCTTAAGCGGCCTTGCTCCATAAATAGGATCGTAGCCCTTTTTCGCCAGATAATCGATGGCACCTTGGGAAATCTCCATCTGAAGACGTTTTGCTTTCAAACGATCCTCAACGAGCTTCAGCTGAACCTTCACGATTCCACTAATTTGAGCCTCGCCAAGAGAGTTAAAGGTAATCGTCTCATCCACACGGTTTAAGAATTCTGGACGGAAGTGTCCCCGCAAAGCTTCGAGCACCGCTTTTTGTTTTTCTTTCTCATTCATGTGCGGATCAATGATCGCTTGTGAACCAATATTCGAGGTCATAATAATGACTGTATTTTTAAAATCCACAGTGCGCCCCTGACCATCTGTCAGTCGTCCGTCATCCAACACCTGCAAGAGGATATTGAACACGTCCGGGTGAGCCTTCTCAATTTCATCCATCAAAACGACAGAATAAGGACGTCGGCGAACAGATTCTGTCAACTGACCACCTTCTTCATAACCCACATATCCTGGAGGAGCTCCGATCAGTCTTGAAACCGCATGCTTTTCCATGTACTCGCTCATATCAATCCGAACAATGGCTTGCTCATCATCAAACAAGAATTCCGCCAAGGCTTTGACCGTCTCTGTTTTTCCCACACCCGTGGGGCCCAAGAACATAAATGTTCCAATCGGTCTGTTCGGATCCGAAATCTCAGCTCTCGCTCGGCGGATTGCATCCGCAATAATACCCAGAGCATGATCCTGTCCCACAACTCGTTCAGCTAACTTTTTTTCCATCGTGAGAAGCTTCATGGTATCGCTCTCAAGCATTTTTTGGACTGGAACTCCGGTCCACTTGGCGACAACCTCGGCCACATCCTCTGGGCCAACCTCTTCTTTGAGCATTTTCTTCTCTGTTTTTGATCCAGATTTCTCTGATTTTTCAGTCAGAGTTTTTAATTTCTTTTCGAGATCAGGTAACTTTCCATATTTGAGCTCGGCAGCTTTACCAAGCTCACCTTCCCGCTCAGCTCTTTCAACTTCGATTTTCACAGACTCGATTTTTTCCTTAATGGATTTGATCTCGCCGATTCCGCCTTTTTCAAACTCCCACTGCTCTCTGAGAAGTTGATTCTTCGAAGCTAATTCTTTGATCTCAGATTCAATCTTTGAAAGTCTCTCTTTTGAGACCTCATCGGTTTCTTTTTTCAAAGCTTCTTTCTCAATTCGAAGCTGCATCAGCTCGCGCTCGATTTTATCGATCTCTTCGGGAACACTTTTCGTTTCTATTCCCAGCTTGGATGCGGCCTCGTCAATCAAGTCAATGGCCTTATCAGGTAAAAATCTTGAGGTGATATAACGGTGAGAAAGTTTCACAGCTGACACAATGGCCGAGTCCGTAATTCTAACCCCGTGGTGAACTTCGTATTTTTCTTTTAATCCCCTTAAAATCGTGATGGCATCATCGACGGAGGGCTCTTCAACAAGCACGGTCTGAAATCGTCTCTCTAATGCGGCATCTTTCTCTATATATTTGCGGTACTCATCAAGTGTTGTTGCTCCAATACAACGAAGTTCTCCTCGAGCTAAGGCTGGTTTGAGCAACTGACCTGCGTCCATGGCCCCGTCTGTTTTACCAGCCCCAACTAAAGTGTGCATTTCATCAATGAAAAGGACTATGCGGCCTTCGCTCGAGGTCACTTCTTTGATCACGGCCTTAAGACGGTCTTCAAATTCTCCCCGGTACTTTGCCCCGGCGACCAAAGCCCCCATATCAAGCGCCATCAATTTCTTACCAATTAAGTTTTCAGGAACATCTTGCTTGATGATTCGAATCGCCAGCCCTTCAGCGATTGCGGTTTTTCCAACACCGGGCTCACCAATTAAAACTGGATTATTTTTTGTCCGACGGCTTAAGACCTGAATTACTCGACGAATCTCTGAGTCTCGACCAACCACGGGATCAAGTTTTCCCTCGGCAGCAAGCTCTGTGAGATCGCGGGCATATTTTTTAAGAACTTCGTATTTATTTTCTGGATCATCGTCAGTCACTTTTTGGTTACCTCGAACTTCTTTTAAAGCCTGTTCAATATTTGTTTTGTTCAGTCCTGCTTTTTTAAAAAGTGTTATCAAATCAGAATCTGACCCCTTGAGCATGGATAGGAAAAAGTGTTCTGTTGATATATAAGAGTCACCCATGCCTTGAGCCTCTTTTTCACCACCCTCAAAGACTCGAACCAGACGATGGGAGGCTGTTGGACGAGAGGCTGATCCTGTGACCTTTGGCAATCTCTCCAAACGAGCCTCAATCTCTGATAGAACGGCCTTGGCTTGCCCCCCGGCCTTTTCAATCAGTCGGGGCACCACCCCTTCAGATTGGCTCACTAAGGCGTGCAAAAGGTGCTCTGGCTCAACCGTCGGCTGCCCTCTTTTCTCTGCCAACTGAGCAGCTGCTTGCATAGCTTCCTGGCTTTTGCGGGTCATCTTTTCCATATCCGACATAGAGCCTCCAAATCCATGTGAACTTACAAGGATTAGTCTGGGCATTAATCTGAACTTGTCAATTGACTATTGTACAAAAGACGAAGACTTGATAGGACAACACATTATATATGAAGCAGCAGATAAATAAAAAACAAACTCCCAAAAAACCGCGCCAATCCATTCGACATGATGTGGTTTCTGCCGCTGACTACAATAAGTATATTATGCCTTGGGCCTGTGAAGATTGCACACACTACAACTCAACAACTCAGTTGTGCACTTTGGGCTATTCGACAAAATGGCACAACCGTGAATATCAACGTCACACATTTGAGCTATCTGGAAAAATGGCGCTCTGTCGCTTTCAAGAAATAGATTAACGTGACAGGTCTCTGACTCTTTTTTATCAGTTTTCCCTCTGAAATACAGACCAAACTCGAGCGACTTCAGTCGAGAAATCCCGTTTTTCACTCTGAAAGTCGGGCATAACTCGATCAGCACAAGGTCCAAATTGTGACAAAAAAGTCAATTTCAGGTCTACAGTCCTGTCAATTTCTTCATTCAACTGTCGATCAGTCAGGTGTCACACATTTGACTGTGTGAAAAACCAACAAGGATGAAGGATTCACCACGGAGGCAAAGAGCAAGTGCACCTTGCCCCCGAGAGAACGAAAGGAGGACTTCAGGGATGAAAAAATAAATTTTCAAGTTCTGTAAGTTCGTAACACAAAAATTACGGGCAAGAGAATTAATCTCGAAAAGCCCGAGGCTCGGAAGCCGCCCACGATGGGAAATTAAAACAAGGAGGTATGGGAATGGAAAAAGGATAATTAAACGTTTTAAACGGAGGATAAGAAAATGGGAATGAGAGTAACAACAAATCTATCTGCGATCAATGCACAACGCAATTTGATCGGAAGTCAACGCTCACTGAATAAGAGCATGGGACAATTAGCTTCTGGTAGCCGTATCAACATCGCTGCTGACGATGCAGCTGGTTTGGCAATCAGCGAAAGATTAAAAGCTGGTATCCGATCTGCTCGACAAGCTAACCGAAATGCGAACGATGGTATCTCAATGGTTCAAACTGCTGAGGGTGGGTTGAACGAAATCGGAAACATCGTCACTCGTCTTCGTGAGTTAGGAATCCAGGCTGCTTCTGACACTGTCGGTGAAACAGAGCGTGGATTTATCCACAAAGAGGTTGATCAACTTAAGTCGGAGATTCAACGAATCACTCAAACAACTGCTTGGGGAAAAACTAAGCTTCTTGATGGTTCAACTCCAGCTTTTGATTTCCAAGTTGGTATCTATAACAACGCTGAAGAAGACCGAATCACTTTTGATTCATCTTCAAACAACTCTTCTCTTGATAGCTTAGGACTTGCGGGTCTTGACTACACAAGCAAAGAGGGCGCGCAAGAAGGTCTGTCTGCTCTTGACACTGCTCAGACGCAGATCAACGGTTACCGAGCAAATCTCGGAGCCCTTCAGAACCGACTTGTATCAACAGTTGATAACTTGGGAGTTTATGAAGAGAACATGAGTGCTGCGAATTCACGAATCCGCGACACTGACGTTGCTCAGGCTTCTTCTGAGATGGTTCGAAACAACATCCTGCTTCAGGCTGGTACTTCGACTCTTGCTCAGGCGAACCAAACTAACCAATTAGCTCTTAAGCTCATCGGTTGATAAATAGACAGTACTGATAAATTTGACTCCCGAATTTGGAAACAGATTCGGGAGTTTTCTTTTTTGCGCCAAAGATTTTTACAGGACCTCCCCAGCCTCTTTCAATTTCAAAAAAAGTGTCAAACAATTATCTAATAATTTCATATATTTAGCTAAAGACAAAGGCCCAGTTCTCCGATAGAATATCTGTATGAACTGACCCACAAAGAGGTGACTGAATGAAAACACTCCATATATTAATGACTGCGACTTTAGCTCTAAGCCTAGCTGCCTGCAGCGGAAGTTTTAAATCCACAGAGCAACTAAGCTCAAACCCCAATAACCAAAACAATGGCCAAGGTGCAACACCCCCTATCGACAATACCCAAACTTGGGACAAGGTGACTCAAGAGGTAAACTCTAAAGCAGATGGTGGTTTCTATGATGGTCGAACCATGATCCGAATCGACAAGACACGCCAGTCAATTATATTAACTCTTCCCCTGCCTGATATGTTCTTTCTTTCCTTGTCAGCAGTTTCACTCAGCCAAATGCCTGGAGCCTCGGTTGAAGAGGTTGATAATGCAGATGGCTCAAAGTCTTGGGCCTTTGTGATTCCTTTACACTATATTATTAAAGGAGCTGCATTCTCGAACTTTAATACCCTTCCCAACGGAGACACCCTGCCTTATCTACCTGCCGGCGAGATTTCAGGTTTTGCGATCCAATTTCCTGAAAAACCTAACTATCGCATCTACCTTTATATTGCCGTCAATGCTGCTGCAGTGTTTATCGAGACCCCAGACTGGGAAATCCCGCCTGAATTCTCGTTCTTGCCAGGTGTTCCCGTTAAAAACGAGGCAAAAACTCGCACAATTGGATACTTCAAGCTCATCCCCAACAAGAGTACCTATGCTAGCGGAGTTTACCTTGCTGCACGACTGCCAAGTGATCTTGCTCGCACGATCAATGACCTGATCCAATATTAAACAAATTGATTTACAGATTCCCCCACTTGCCCTAACCTCTCAAAGTGAAGTTCAATACAAGTGGGGGAACTCATGGCAAAAAAGAAAAAAGTAGCAAAGAAACCAGCCAAAAAGGCTGCGAAAAAATCGGCAAAAAAACCAGCAAAAAAAGCGGCTAAAAAAACTGTGAAGAAAGCAGTTAAAAAAGTTGCTAAAAAAGCGACCAAAAAAGTAGTCAAGAAAGCGGCAAAGAAGCCCGCGAAAAAGGCTGCTCCAAAAAAATCACCAAAAAAAGATCTTGGTAAAGCTGCAGCGACAGGTGCTGCCGCTGTTGTTGTCGCAGAAGTTCTTGATCATGAGCCACTCTTAGACGAATTGGATGAGTTCGGCGAAGAGATGGGCGCTGTTGAAGAAGTTGAAGCTGAAGAGGGTGAAGAAGGCGAAATCACAGAGAACGACGGCTGGGAAGACGCTGACGAACAAGAAGACACCTCTTTCGAAAAACTTGAAGATGACGATGATGAAGACGAGGACGAAGAGGCCGGCGACGACGGAGACGAAGGCTACTTCTAAATCTTAATCGACTCATAATCTCAGATTTAAAAACCCGGGAGAAATCTCGGGTTTTTTTATATCTGGCAAATCTCTATTGTTTTCTCAGCCAGATAAAGAGGCAAATGATAGATAACGGCGCTAACCTTTGACTCTTGATCGTCCTGAACGATTTTGTGAGACTCTTCTTTAACTTCAAATTCAGAAGTTGAAAATTTGATGGCAAGTTTCACTTTTTTTTCCAAGAGAAATTGCCAAAGTGATTTCAAACTGCCCGTCTTCCCTGCCTTGACTTCAATTGGGAATATTGACCGACCAAAATTAAATAAAAAATCGATTTCAGCCTTCCCAACAGTTTTGTCTTTCAGCCAATAATATAGATGGGGCTCAGTCAAACCCTTTTCGCGGAAAAACAAGTGCTGGGCAACAAATTGCTCAGCGGTACCACCTTTTTGATTCAGCACCTCTTCAGAACTCAGCTCTTGCCAACTGACTTTCTGAGCACACAAAGCGAGACCAACATCTAAAAAATAAAGTTTAAAAACTGTCTCTTCTTTAAATGTAGATAAGGGCAGGCCGCTCGCATTGGTATGATAGACTGGCAAGATCACTCTGGCTTGAGTCAACAAATCAATGGCCTTTCGAATTTCAACTGATTGGACTGTTTTATCAATTGCCGAGTATTTGACTTTTCGTCCGAGATTGTAGGGAACAAAATCAAAAACTTTATGCAAATGTGGGATTTTTGATTTTTTTGCGTACTTCAAAAAATCATCTTGGTAAGTTTGAAGAATCGAATCCTGAATCTGCCGAACTTTTTTAAAATTCTGATCTTGAACGTAACTTTTTACTGCCGCGGGCATGCCTCCAATAAATAAATATTCTTGGAAAAGCTTCAGAGCCTCGGCATGTTGAACTGGTGTCAACTCGCTGGGTGACTCGAGCCGTTTGATTAATAATTTTTTGTTCAAAGCCAATAAAAACTCAAAATAAGTCATGGGGCCAAGAAAGAAATATTGAATTCTGCCGACTGGAACTGAAATTTCAAATTCACTCAAATAAAACTCGAGCAATGACCCCGCCGCAAGCACTGGAATATCCGGTCGTTCTTCATAAAAATAACGTAAGTATTTAAAAATCCCGGGCTGGGCTTGGATTTCATCCAAAAAAAGTATGGTTTTATTTGTGATCTCTTGATTTAAACGATCTTCGATCTCTGTGATCAAATTTTTAAGATTAATTTCCTCATTTTTCAGTGATTTCAGCTGAATCTTCTCAAGATTGACTTCGATCAATTCCCTTTTCGCATTTTGAGTAAAATTTCGAACCAAGGTGGACTTGCCCACCTGGCGAGCCCCTCGCAAAACCAGGGGTTTTCGGCCTTTGTCTGTTAGCCATTCAGTGAGTTCATTTTCAGCATATCGAAACATCAAATCCCCTCTCTCCTGAAAGACAATAAAATAGGGGGGGTGTTTTGTCAATATTTTCATTAAAATAGGGGGGGTCTTTTATGGACTACAGACTGGGAAAAGCAAAAGGCCCGGGGATGGACCGGGCCTTTGTTACTGTCATTGATTGAGCATCAAAATCACTTCATCGGTTTTGTGTGCACAGCGAATCGGTCAAATTCTCCGTACTCGTGAAGTTTGTTGTAAAGAGTTTTGATGGTGATTCCAAGAGCGTGAGCGGCTTGAGTTTTATTTCCCTCAAAGTGCTCAAGAGCTTTCAGAATATATCGTCGCTCAAGCTCACCCAAAGTGATGGCTGGATCGTACTCAGTTAACTCATTTTTCTGCTCTGGAGTTTTAATGTTATCGGGCAGGTCGCCAACCATGATCGTGTGACCTTCAGAGAGAATCTGCAATCGCTCACAAACATTTTGAAGTTCACGAATGTTCCCTGGCCACTCGTAAGTCATCATCATATCAATCGCTGCCTGGTCCATGTTTTTTCCCATGCTCGCCTGACCGCCAAAGCCCATGCTGAGGAAGTGGTTGATCAATGCAGGGATGTCTTCTTTACGGCGACGAAGAGGTGGAACAGAAACAACGATTGTGTTGATACGATAGAATAAGTCCTCGCGGAAGTTACCAAGGGAAACTTCTTTTTCTAGATCTCGGTTCGTCGCACAGATCACACGCACATCTACTTGGATGGGATCTTTGCCGCCGACTCGATAAATTTCACCTTCTTGTAAGAAGCGCAATAGTTTTGCCTGCACCCCTGGAGAAAGCTCACCGATTTCATCTAGGAAAAGAGTTCCGCCGTTGGCAGCCTCTGCAAGACCTATTTTCTTTTGGAAAGCACCTGTAAATGAACCTTTCTCATGACCGAACAGTTCACTCTCAAGCAAAGTCTCGCGAAGAGCTCCGCAGTTGATTGCGACAAAAGCCTTGTTTCGGCGGTTGCTGCGCTCATGGATCGCGTGAGCGATCAGCTCTTTTCCAGTCCCTGATTCTCCCAAAATCAACGTATTCGCCATAGACGGCGCAACTCGGTCGATAATTTTCATCAGTTGATTCATGGCCTCGGATTGATAGACAATCGTTTTAGTGTCAGTGATTTTTTGTGTGGGCATTTGCCACATCACCTGACGATTGTTTTGCGAAGCAGGCAGAAGAGGAGCGTTCATATTTTCAGACATGGGGACCACCTTTCAATTGTGTACAAATCTCTTAATTTCTTCGTGCGACTCATTCATTTTGAGGTCCCCCGGATTCCTTTTTTCCTACCCCTTATCCATCCGTCTCAATCTGGTACGCCGCAGCAACGCTATGTGTTATATGAAAATAATCCAAAGACCGCAAGGGAATTCTTTCAATCAAATAAAAATATTTTCACAAAAAACGTCACTCAGGGGGGCTTTTGAACAAAATTGACCTCTCTAAAATGATACCTAAGTTCTTGAAATTCCTAGAAAGTGTCGAATCTGCCTCAGTCCACACGATTAAATCTTACAGGGTCGATCTTTTTCAAGCTTTTGGAGCCCTGGATAAAGTACCGAACTTGAATGAAAATGACCTGCTTCGAAAAGCCCGGGAAGCCCAGACAAAATGGGGCCCCTTAAGCCCGGCTTCGAGAAACAGAAAAACCGCCACGCTCAAAAGCTTCTTTCATTACCTGGAAAAAGAAAAGCTCATCACCCGCCCCCTGGCGGAACTGATTTCGTCCATTAAGGTTCCCAGAAAACTTCCCAGATCCATTTCTGTTGATGAAGCCCTGGCTGTCATTCATGTTTTAAAAGACGAAGCCCCTCACCGGGACCTGCTTCTGTTCCTTCTTTTATATGGAGGGGGTCTTCGCGTCAGTGAAGCCTGTGAGCTGAAATGGACCCAAATCGATACTTCGCAGAAAGTTCTTCGCATCAAAGGAAAAGGAAACAAGGAAAGACTGATCAGCTTACCCAAGCTCGTCTTTGATGCTCTTGAGCTGCAACGCCAGAATCTGCCCACGACAAAAAATTACATCTGGGGCAATGAGCCGATGAACCCTCGCACGGCCTATGAAATCATCAGGCGCAGTGGGACCCAGGCGGGACTGATTCGCCCCATTCACCCACACGCTCTCAGACACAGCTTTGCCACCCACCTTCTCTCCAGTGGGGCAAACTTAAGAACTCTACAAGAGCTTCTCGGCCATCAAAGTTTACAAGCCACAGAGAAATACACTCATCTGGGAATTCAAGAATTAGCTCGAACGATGCAGAAGCATCACCCCTTGTCTAAACCAAAGTAAGCGGTTTCATGTCTCATTATTATGCAAAACTGTCTCAATTTAACTTGTAAATAGTCTAAATTATATTAACAAAAGTCCTGATTTCACGTCATTTTAATAATTTACGTTAAACTTTGCCCACTCGACTTCCGATAAGTAATCACGAGGATTCGTGTGATGTTATTGCAAGGACTAGAGAAAATAAAAATCACCTTTAAATTGGGACTGAGTATCTCAGCTATCGGTTTGATTTTATCCGGCTGCTCAGACGGTGGAGGATCTGATTTTGCCTCTCTCGACTCTTCTGCTGGCGCAGAAAAAGTGCCTTGTTCTATTAAAGGAAAATCTCCTGAATCACAAACTATGAAAGTTGCCGCTGCGAGCGGAACAAAGACTCTTTTCAGCATCACACCGAGTACCAGTTCCTGCAAAATTTCATATTATATTAATGGACTTAAATCTTCGACAACTTCATCTGCAATTGTAGAAATTGATTCTTCGAGCCTGAATGCGGGTTCAAATACAATTCGAGTTGAAGCCAACAATGATCTTGGCAGTGACTACTACGAGTGGACAGTGACGAAAAATACGCCCCCATCTTGCAGTCGAACTTTGCCGTCAACGGGAACTTTGAACTTAAGCAATTCAACAACTCAAAGCTTTACAGTGAACGGCAGTGGAGAAGCTGACGAATCACTTTCATTTACCTGGAAAGTGGATGGATCAACAAGCGCTACGCTCGTTCCCACAATCACAAGCTCAACTGCAAGTCAGGCTCTTTTTACAACTAATGGTTCAATGTCTGGTCTGAAATCCATCGACGCAGTAGTGTCCGATGGATATGACACAACAACTTGTTCGTGGACAGCCAGCATCGGCACTGACTGTAATATGAGCGGAAAAACACCAAACACAGCTTCGGTACGAATGCCATTCTCTGCCGGGTCGACGAGCATTTTTTCTGTGACCACCAACTCACCCTCATGTCTAGTCTCATGGAAAGTAAACGGCGTTGATGTTTCTGGAAATGGAACATCAAAGACAATTGTGAGTTCAGAACTTCTCACAGGATCGAATATTTTAACTGCTTCCGTTACAAATTCCTCAGGAACAACAACTGAAACTTGGGCAGTTATTAAAAATAGTCCTCCGAGCTGCAGCCAAACACCCGCGACTTCGGGAACATCAATCGCAGTGACTTCAACTCAGAACTTTACTGCTAACTTAAGTGATGCGAATAGCGACACAATGAGCTGGAACTGGTTCTTAAATGGATCTGCGGCCGCCAACCCACCAATTGCAATCACTAATGGTTCAAATACAACAACGGCTGCATTCACACCCACCGCAGGACTTGTTGGATACAACACACTGACATTAAATGTTTCCGATGGATATGACTCGACAACTTGTACTTGGACGACTCAAGTTGTTCCACAATGTTCAATCCTAGCAACAAACCCATCGAGCTCGACCCTAACTATTCCAAACTTGGCAACAACCGTTAATCCATTTGCAATTACTCCGAGCGATGGATCATGCTCTATTTCTTGGTCACTCAACGGAATCAATCTGGGAACAAGCCTGTCTCTTGTGAATCTTCTGTCTTCGAGCTTTGCAACGTCAAATACCCTGACCGTGACAGCATCCAATGGTTCATCTTCTAGCTCTCAAACTTGGAATATTACAAAGAATACTCCGCCAAGCTGTTCATCACAATCACCTGTTGGTAACGTAATCTTCGGAGTTGGCTCAAACCAAAACTTCTCTGTTTCAGCTTCTGACCCTAATGCTGGACAAACAATGACTTTCAGCTGGCTTTTAGATGGTTCAACACCCAACCCTGCCTACTTCACACCAACAAATTTAAGCACATCGACAAGTGCCGTCTGGTCAGGACTTAGTGGGCAACTCGGAAACCATAATTTGATTGTGAACATGAATGACGGGTACGACACAACTCAGTGCTCATGGCCCGTAGAGCTTATTCGAACTTGCGCTGTAAGCTCATCGACTCCGGCAGGAGCAACACTGAAAGTTGCAAATCTTGGAACAACAACAACCAACTTTGGAGCTGTTGCGAATGACCCCAGCTGCGACATCACTTGGAAACTGAACGGCACAACCATCTCATCAAGCGTGAACTTCCAAAGTTTTTTATCCTCTAGCTTAAGTGCTACAAATACAATTCAAGCCGTCCTCACCAATCCAGTCAGCACAGTGACTCGGTCATGGACAGTTAATAAAAATAATCCTCCACTTTGCTCTGCACAAACCCCAAGCTCAACAGGAAACTCTTTAACAGTTGGTACTCCACAGGCATTCAACATGACCGGTTCCGATGGAGATAGTGATTCACTGACCTACACATGGGCTCTGAACGGAGGGAACTCTGGTCTCTTTACCAGTGTCAGCTCTGCAGGATACACAGCTTCAGCAACACTCAACCCCGGGCTTGGCCAGGTTGGGAATGGACAAACGATCACAGCAACTATGAGCGATGGGTATGATACCGCAGTTTGTTCGTGGGCTGCTGACATTATTGATCCGAACTCTGCAACCATTGTGTCTTTCACACCTGTTTCAAACCCAGTTGTTATTCCATCTGCTGGAAGTCAAACATTTACGGTGAGTGCAAGCGGTACTGGTCTAACATATGCGTGGCAATTAGATGGTGTCACACAAGCCGGAATGACAACGGCCTCGGCGACATTCAGTTATTCAGACATGAGTGTCGGTAATCACACCATCAAGGTCATTGTTACCGATACATATTCAAATACCGATGAACATACATTTAATGTTAAGCGCAATGCCAAACCAACACTGAGCGCCTTCTCTCCGAATGTCAGCGGCGTCAATGCCTACAGAGTGAATTACACAAAGACATATGACTTTAGCGTCACAGCAACTGATGGAAACGGTGACACATTAACTTACACATGGATGCTGGATAACGCTGTTAATGCCAAAGTGACAACTAATGGAGCGGACAATCTTGGACGCTATAGTCCCGGTGGAGATTCTCTGCAGGTGGGCTCTCATACTGTTCGCGTTGACATTAGTGATGGATATGAAACAACAACAAAAACATGGAATGTCATGACAAACTATTTGTCTGACGAATGTAACGACCTTTTCAACTCTTCACCAACAGGAGCAAACGGCGGCCGTGTTTGTACGATCATTGGAAACCCAAGCATGGGTCATACTGAAGACATTGCGACAGATCCAACTTTATTAAAATCTCGCCCATTCAATTTTATTGAAATTGCCACAGGCATTTATGCTATCTCTGATCGCTCAAATCATGTAATCATCCTGTATAATTCTAATTCATCAGGGAACTTCACAGGTCTTGGTGTTACGGTTGCTCCAAAAACAGCAAAAGTTGTCATCGGCAATGGTGCTGCTGGTAGAAATGATGATGCCTCTCTGTCCGCAGGAACAGATGTTTTCCAAAACGTCGGTTCACCCGCAGTTTCAATGCCCGTCTTTAAATTGAATAACCCCTCTGGTCTTGCCTATGACAGCGTCCGAAGCATCTTATATATTACCGACTATTCAAATCATCGCGTACTTGCACTGAATGGCTCTGGAAAAGTTGTTCGGATTCTTGGCCAATCTGGTGGAAATGCCACAAACGTAACTGCATCGAATACGGATAATGGCTATGGTCAAAATCATAGTTGCAATGCACCTGCCGCTGCGACTATGTCTGGGCGCTATCTTTACGTGGCCTGCTACGGTCAACACGTTGTTAAACGGGTCAATGTTGATGACCCCACCGATACAACAAACTATACAAAAACTGTGACAATTGCGGGCCGACAATCCACAACTGGAGCCAACTCAGTCCCTGGATCAGGGTGGGCAATGCCAGATGGACCAGGTGGCGGTGATATCACGCCAGCAACGGGAGCCACAGTCTACACAGCAAGCCCATATGCAATCGACGCCGATGCCAATGGACTTGTTTATTGGATTGAACGCGTGAATGGCACAAGTCACGGAAACCGCATCAAAGTTTACAATGGATCTGGCTCGCCAATTACAATTTACTCTTCTCTAACATCGGACCACACATCGGCCACAGCACTTTCCTTCAATGCTCTCGATTTATCAACAACAGGACAGCTTGCCAATTACAACGCTGTTTCCACACAAGCTGTGAATGTCACCAACAATACTGTTAATGCTCTTCAAGTGGGCTCAATGTCTCGCATGGTGAATGGCGGCTGTCACGCCGTCAGCGTTGGCCTACTGAATGGAGCTACTCCTATTTCTTCAGCTTCAGCCTCGACGATTACAATGAGTGCGAACTTCGCTGCAAACTTCTACAGCGATGATGCCTGCTCATCAGCTCTACCTTCGAACCAATTTACAATTCCTGCAGGCGATACTCACAAAACTGTATACATCAAGCCCACAACTAATAACACATACACCATTACAGCAACATATCCTGGCCCAATCACAGCAACATCATCGCCTGTTGTTTCTGCAGTCGGCGCGACACCAACTCGTGTTGTTGTCTTTGCTGCTCCAAAATTTAAGTATGACGAATGTCTCCCTGTTGAATTCCAACTTTGGAATGCCTCAAACGCCACAACAGCTTCTGGAGCAACTCGCTATGTAGCGCCAGCACATAATAACTTTGGAACCTTCTACTCAGATGCAACTTGCACAACTGTGATGCCTCGAATGACATTTGGGGCAACTGATTACAACAAATTTGCCTATTACAAAAGACATGTATATCTACCAAATGGTTGGGTTGGGTCTATGGGTGGCTACGACAATACAGGACCAGGCTCATTTAATGAATATGCAAATGCTACAAAAATTGGAGCTATGAAGCTGACATCGCCAACTGGTTTTGCTGTGCTACGCAATGGGGGAACGGGTTATCCAGATTATTTCTTTATAGCTACAGATACTAATAACTATGATTCAATTAGTTTGATTAATATCAGTGGCAGCAGCCAAAGTTATAGTGGGCGCACTTTTGCTAACAACCAAGCAAATATGATCCTTGCTCGGCCTGACAGCATTGCAAGCCCGACTTACACCAGTCAGGGATTTAACGGGGATGACCAGGCTGCCTGGGGATCAGCAGTTCAAGACCCTTATGGAGTATCAGTTAATCTCGCACGCGATGCTGTTCTTGTTGCTGATTATTCTAACTATCGTGGTAGAAAGATTGAACTTGATACAAATGGCTTTGTTCGTCAATTAATCGGCCTTGGACGTGATCGCTGGAGAGCAAATGTCACTGCAATTGATTCAACTCAAGTTGCACTCTACAACCCGTACAAAATTGAACATCTCGGCGGTTACATTTACTTCTCTGAATTGAGCAATCATCGTATTCGTCGAATGAATATCACAACAGGGATCACTGAAGTTATTGCCGGCAATGGCTATGCTTCAAGCTATACAGAGGGTAACGATGCGATTGCCGAAGGAATGCGTAATCCTCGCGGATTTAAAGTCATTCCATACCCGTCCGCTGCATCACCTACAAATTATGTGCTCTTCTACACTGAACGAAATGGTTCAACAACATGTCTGGTTCGAGCGGTGAACATGTCTGGACCAACAATTTCAAATTTCTATGGCGTGGGAAATCTTTTACCTGGAAAAGTTAAAACGGTCGCCGGCGACACAGGATCAGGTTGCGTGACTTGGGGCTCCTCAGGCAATTCAGACGGAATGACTGCTGTTAATGCGAAATTATTCGGCCCAGAAGACATTGCCTATATCGATGGCGAAATTTATATTATCGAATATGATGAGCATTGCATGCTCCGCCTTGATATAAATGGAAAATTGTGGAGACCACAGACCGGATCATGCGCATCAACAGTACCGACCACTCAGGACTCAACAATTGATAACATGAGAACTCGGTATCCACGAGCCTTTACTCCTGACACAGCTAATCCTGGCAACTATTTCTTTGTCGACCAATATGCGGACACAACCGGCTTTGTTCGTTACATCAATACCCTTACGACTGGTGTCACTTTCAAGAACACAGTCCCCGTTAGCGTCTCAGCACGAGCAACAACAGTCAGCCCTGTAGTCGTGAAAACAATTTACAACTATACAGCATCATCTGGAGCTTCAAATATCGGTGGTGTTGCATCTTGGACAGAAACCGTAGGCTCACAAGGCTCTAATGATAAAGTCTGTTGGTCTGCAGGTGATCTCAATGGTGGATCAAGCGGTGCCCACTCGATCTACTGTGCTCTACGCTATGCAGACGATGATGGAACTCTTGCCGCTGGTCCTTCAAATGCGTCTGGAATTCGTGGTGGAGCGCCGCTATGCCGCGAACAAGAAAAAATTGGCCGACTGAATGCAACCTTTAACTCTCCTTATGGATTAACCTTTGACGATGAAGGAAACTTGTATATTACAGAATACAACAACCATATCATTCGAATGGTGAGAAGATGGTGGTAAAATGAAACGCAGTGAAATCATCTTTGTTCTAAGTCTTATTTTTGTTTCAATGGGCGGGACATTTCTTTTTTTTAAGATCAAACACATGCGGGTTAGTCAAATCACTACCCCTGTTTCGATTACAGAATATAATGAAATACTGATCCCCCTGTACCAAGCAAAGGCTCAGACTGTTCAAAAGCTTTTAGTCGAATCTAAATCTCAGTCAGGTGCTATTTCAGGGTTTTTGGCACATGCTCCAAACTGGAAGGCCAATAACTTTTCAGATGTGACTGCAATAGAAGAGGTGAACTCTCACCTGGACACTCACTTGTCCGAATTGGTGATAGCGACAAAGGTCCTGTATCCATCTTTGAAAGAAATTGAAAAAATAGATCAAGCCATTAACCAAGCGCGATCAAAGCTAATTCCAAAAAATATAGTCAGACTATAGTCGCGTTAATTTCATACTAAACTCGACTTACATGAAAGTCCTATTCTTCCGATTAGAGGTTTAGGAGTTTCTATGCGCTATTTTAATATCTTCATGTTTTTCTTCATCATTGCTGGGTGCGCAACACCTTCTTACCGTCTTCAGTCAAATCCAAGTGAAGCTGAAATTGAAATCACATATAAAAATGGTACGAAAAAAATTGTTGGCAAAACTCCACTCCAACAAAATACGCAGGACATCAATCCGACAAATGATTCTCTACAAATTGAGTTCCGTAAACCAGGACATATTTCATCAACTGTTTTCGTTCCTCGAAGTGGCTTTGATAAGGCCATTGACCTCACAGTGAACTTAGCTCAGGACACCCGAGTTCTCGAAGGGAAAAAGACTGACCAAGCCATTAATGAAATTGCTTCTGGCATTGCAGATATCCAAAGAGATATCCAGCGAAAACAATTTGACCTATCAATTCAAAAAATCAACAGGCTTATTGCTCACTATCCAAATGTGAGCACACTCTATAGCCTGCTAGGCAATGTCTACTATCTTGATAAAAGACTTGAACCAGCACTTCTGAATTACAAGAAAGCACTTGATCTTGATCCGACCTCACAAGAACTCGTCAAGGTCATCGAGAAAATAGAAGGAATACGACCAGGAGGAAAACAATGATTTTATTACCCATCCTTGTCTTACTGTCAGGCATCTCATTATTGACAGCAATTCATCATCTAGATCAATCTATTGTCACTTATTACGACTTTGTCGCCCTTGTGATGGTTCTAGGCGGAACAATCACACTTGGAATTATTCTTTTACCATGGGAATATAGAAAAGATATCTGGAAAGCTACCAAGTTCTTAGTGCGAAAAGAAAAACCGCAATTTCCCAGTGTTCTGCGCGAATGCATTAGCGTCACAAAAGGAATGGCACCAAGTCCTGATAGAGCAAATGACTGGCTCTATAAAAAAATTCTTTCTGACGGAGTTGAACTTGTCTATCTTGGTCTTCCAACTGATCGAATTGAAATCATTCTTCAAGAAAGAATGTTTCAAACAATTAAGCGTTGGAAAAAAATCAGTGCAGCAGTAAGAAACTTAGCAAAATATCCACCGGCCTTTGGTCTGATGGGAACTGTACTTGGTCTTGTGAACATCATGAGATCTCTGGCCGAGGCCAGCCAGGCCAGCCAATTAGGCGCCCAGATGTCCATTGCCCTTGTAGCCACAATGTATGGACTTCTTGTAGCAAACTTTATTGTAAATCCTATTGGCGAATTACTTCTTAAAAAATCTGAAGAGGAAGAAGACTATGCAGAACTTGCTATTGAATCCGTACTTCTCCTCAGCAATAAGGCTTCTTATATCGAAGCACACGAAATGCTCAATGCCATGGTTCCTGATGAGCACCGATTAACGTTTGAAAATTTAGAGGAAGCTGCTTAATGCAAAAAAAGTCAAGATTGAAACATAGATACGAAGTCGACGGTGAAGGATCATGGGCCATCAGTTATGGCGACATGGTCACACTGCTATTGACTTTCTTCATCATGTTCTTCGCGGCTGACAAATTTCAAGATAAGAAAAACTTAAAAATAGAAATTGTTTCATCGGCCTTTAAGCAAGACCGTACAATCGCAAGCGAAAAGAAATCATCCAAGCATCCCAATGAGCCATTATCTGAAAATCTCTCAGGAAAAGTGTACCAAATCGGGCCTCGTTTATTTGTCGAGTTTCCCGGTATATCTTTCTTTAATAGTGGATCTCTAGAATTAACAAAAGACGGAAGCAAGGCTCTAAAGAGTTTTTATGAAAAATATAGGCCCTATACTGGCAAATACAATATCAGCATTCGGGCATTCACAGATGTGAAAAAAGTTAGGCAAAAATCAAACCCTCGCTTTAAAGACAACTTAGAACTCTCTGCACTGCGATCAATCACCGTTATGCGAGAACTTCAGCATATTGGGATTCCTCTTGGCCGAATGAAGCTCGGCGGATATGGAGAACTTGTCATGACCCTTGATGATTTACAGAAATTACCAGAGTCACAGCGAAAACCGACATCAGTTCTTGATATGGCTCGAACTGTTGTTCTTATTATCGAACCTGGGGAGGCAAAAAATGAAAAATAAAATCCTCACACTGATTTCAGTACTGACATTAACATTGACCTACTGTCTTGCTGCTGAAGCCAGGCATGCTCGCGTTTTAGAGCTTGAAAAACTGCTTTCTTCAGAAGCTCAGGTTGTCCTTCGTGACATGATACCAGGTGTTTCATTTAACGTGAAAGTGAGCATTGAACCCCTGCACCGTGCAGGAGCTGACAAATCAATGAACAAAGAATCTCTGCCTTATTACGAAGCAGCAGAGGAAATCCGAGACGAGTGGGATGATCCTGCCCGAACAAATTATGAATTATTAAATCGCGTCAATAAAATTTCAGTTCGAGTGAATCTTCCTCAGACCCTAGATGAGCAACAAATCAATGATATTAAATTGGTTTTAACTTCAAGACTATTCCTTGTTGACGGAAGAGACTCAATTGATATTCAGATCAAATATTGGCCAACAGCAAAACCAACAAATCAGTATACAACCTGGATCTTGGGGTTAGGCGTTGCAATTATATTCCTGCTAGGACTTGTTTACTTTATGGTTTCATCAGTGGCCATTACAAGAATTACGAGAGCAATTCGAAATATCAAAGTTTCAACTGGTGAAAGTTCTTCTTCCGGACCTATAGGAACAATGAACGCTGCAGCCATACCAAGCTCTCCCAGTGGTTCGGTAAGTTCGGGTATTTCTAGTGGACAAATTCAAATCAACGATACCCTAAAAATGACAGAGGTCATCTTAAGCCTAACCAAGAAAATCGAAGGTACCTCGGCCTTTCCAACTCTGGAAGACATGATCACTGTTGAACACTATATTTCTCTACATCCTAGATCTGCAGGAGCCCTGCTCGCTGAATTTCCGATGTATATACGCCAAAAGTTATTTTCATATAGCTATTCAGATTCTTGGTTGAAAGCCCTATCTGACCCGGGCGACATTGATCATATTTCTTTTGAACTAATGAATAAACTCATTAAAGGACTGAGAGCAAACCTGAATGGTCCTTGGGAGCATTTTCTGATCTGCTGCTGGAGATTAAATTCTCATCTTCCAACGTTTCTAAAATCAATTCCTCATGACGATGCACTTTGCATTCTCAGACACCTGCCACAAAATTTATCTATCGGAGTTGCTCGGGATTTAATGCCGGGCGAATGGGGCATTATCCTTAAGCAGTCAAATAAAGACCTGACTCCTCTAACACCAGATCAGATTAAAAAATATTCAGAGATCGCGCTGAAGATCAACCCACTGAGATCTTTTGATTCACTTGCCCATTATAAGAAAGAAGTTGAATTAGCGATTTATCTAAAAACGGCAGATCTTATTGTAGAAAAAGAAGTTTATGGAGCTGTCCTCAAGGACTCGATGCTTCCGATTCTTCGCCCCCCTTTCTTTCCTGTTTTTGAATATGATCAATCCAAGTTGAAAAATTTTGTTCAAAGTATAAGTTTAGAAGATTGGTCGTTAGCCATGAACAATATCCCTCGCACTCAGAGACAACTAATTGACCACTTCTTCTCAGATCGCCAAAAATTTAGATTTATTGAATTGCTGAAGCAATTAGACAGATCCCACCCTTCTGCTGAAGCTACAGGTGAAGTCAGAGAGAAAATTGCTATTGCTTTTCAACAGTACAAAAAAATGATGGAACAGATGCCTGATGCGCACCCCCACCATTCAACCGAAGAAGAGAACTCTCAGAAAGCTGCATAATGAACTATCTTCAGGCAATTGCAACCATCATGATCATTCTAGGCTTTGGCCTCTCAGCCAAGGCTCAAAAGCTGAACATTGATGTGGGTGCCTATAGCATCAACGCCACCGCCCCCACGACAACGTCTTCCTCGACCACGACTGTCAACCTTTCAACTCCAGGCGTCTATTCGCTCAGCGCAAGCTTTCAAATTTTTCCCCAAGTTGAGCTCTGCCCTGGTTATACTATTTTTTATTCAAAAACTTTCCGCGGCGATATGGGATTTGGACCAGACTTAACTGTTCACTTCTTCCCAATGAACTCTGGAAGCGGAGTGAACATCATCAACCAAAATGTTTCATATTGGGAAATTGAAAAATGGCGTCCCTTTTTGGGAGGATCATTTCATCAACGTCAATTTCAATCAGTACAATCTTCATATTCTGGATTTGGTTTCTCAGGAGGAACCGAACTGCAACTGACGAATAACACGTCAACTCGTGTTATTTTGAGAATGATGAGCCTAAATGGTCCCGCCAGTGCAATAATGAGTTATACTGATATCTCATTAGGACTTCAGTTACATTTTTAGGAGCGAATAATCATGCCACTGAAAGTAGTCATTTTTGAAGACGACCAAGATATCATTGAAATGTTTAAAGAATTGTTAGAAGACGCAGACTATAAAGTCTATAGCTGCACAGACATCAACGACCCTAAATGGCAAGATGCCGATGTTGTTCTCGGTGACTATCGAAATACCGTCGTTAAATTCAACGAAGTCAAAAAAGCTTGCTCAAAGTTGCATATTCCACTGATCGCGATCTCTGGCGGCTCTATGGATTTTGAGCCTCAGCTCAACAAGCCCTTTCACTTTGAAGATCTTCAATCAGCCATTTTTAGTGTTACTAAAAATCGTTCGAAGAGACAATCATCACTTGGTCACGAAGAAGAAAGTTCTGGATTTTTTAGGGATGTCATCGGGTTTATCAAAAACAAGTAACTTCACAGCATCTTTATCTCAAACTGATATGATTCTCAGCTTGAGACATTAATCAACTCTGATATTTCAGAAATACTCTTTAAGTATCCAAATCGACTATCCGATAAGAATAAGGTCTACTGACAAGGAGTTTTCTATGAAGAAAACAGTTATTGCCACTGTCCTGACTTCGGTTCTTTTTCTTGCCTCTCAAGCGTTTGCAGAAGCCAGCGGTATCATGATGGTGGTAAAAGGTGATATCAAAATCACATCTGCTAAGGGTGGAAAAACTGACGCCGCCAAAGTTGGATCAAAAGTAGTCGAGGGTGACACCATCACAGCGGGCCCAGATTCAAGAGCTAAAATTGTCATGTCAGACCGAAACGTTCTGAACATTTCACCTGAATCAAAAGTGGTTATTGCAAAATACGAAAGCACTTCGAGCTCTAAAAATGTCGAACTGAAAGTCGAATACGGTAAAGTCCGAGCCAGCGTCGAGCAAAAATACGACGGTGAACAAAATCAATTCAACATTAAAACTCCAGCCGCTGTTGCCGGTGTCCGCGGTACGGACTTCATCACGGGCTATAGCGTAGCGACAAGACAAACTTCAGTTATCACCTTCTCTGGTATGGTCGCCGTTGGAACAATGGGACCTGGTGGAAAAATTCAAAACCCTGTCTACGTTCGCCCCGGACAAACGACTACTGTAGACCAAGGTAAAGCTCCAGAAGCTCCTAAGGCTATGCCGAAGGAAGACTTAAATAAGATGAATCAAGAATCTGCTGGTAACTCGCAAGAAAACAACAAAGGACAGCAGGGTTCTGAGCAAAAGCAAGCTCAAGAAGAAAAGAAGCAAGACAAAAAAGATGAGCCCAAGAAGGACGAGCCAAAAAAAGAAGCTAAATCAGATCAGCCTGCTGAGAAAAAAGAAGGTAAACGTGAACCTGCTTCTGCGGCTGAGGGCGGACCAAGCTCACCAAAACCAGACCAAGGTCCCGAGGGGAAGCCCGAACCCCCACCGCCACCTCCACCACCACCTCCACCACCTCCACCTCCAGCAAATCCATGTGGCAGTGGTGGCGGCGTCTGTGCGCCACCACCACCACCACTACCACCACGAGCTCCAACTAATATTGGTGAGATTATTAAGAACCAAAAAGCACGAACCACGATCATCATCCAGCCGCAGTAGGCTTTTGACGAAACGGCTGGCCAGCTAGAGATGCATTCCCTATAATAGTTGAGGTAATTCAACGACTTCAGGGAGTGCATCTGTGTTCCAAAAACGCCTTATCTTTTTCATTTCGCTTCTTCTCCTACCTCTTTCACTTCTCGCACAACAAGATGCGCGAAAAATGAAAATCGATGCAACAAAACCCATTCGCATCGATTACGAATCCCCTTCTTGGAATAAAAATAAAGATGAAACAGAGTTAGCTGCAATTCTCATTCGCGATGCGAATTCGGGACAAACAGCAAAAGTCGAATTGAAAGAAACTGGAACGAACACTGGTATTTTTGAGGGTTTCTATCAATTGAGCTTTGCAGAAGCAAATGTGGCGACAGAGATTACTCCAGAGCTTTACGTAGCTCCACTGAAAATGCTCCAATCCACAGACCAGCTCAAGAAAATGGAAATGTTGATCAAAGATGGAACATTACTTCGAAAGCCCTATTTCTTGCGGGTTGAGGGCGGCAAACAACTGATCACTGTCTATGACTCAAAAGATCAGGCTCTCAATGCTTACAAAACTTTTATGCAGCCTATTTTACAGAAGCAAGCTCTCGAAGCACAGCGATTGGCAGAGAAAGAAGCTGAGATTAAGCGTTTGGCCGAGATGGCTGCAAAAGCAAAGTCAGAACGTGAGCGATTAGAGGCCGAGGCTCTTCGAAAAAAAGAAGAACTTATTAGAAAACAAGCTGAGATGTCTGCAGCTGAAAAATTACGACGTAAGAAATTGGCAACAGAATATGTTTACAAGGGAATTGAAGATTTTAAAAAAGAGCAATTTAAATTGGCCGAAGAGAATTTTGCTAAAGCCACCGATCTAGATCCTGAAAATGATAATTTCTATTTTCACTACGGCGTTGCGCTCTTTCGAAATGACAAAAACAACAAGTCGATTACTTACCTTGATTTAGTAAAAGATCCCAAAATAAATAGAAGTGAGCTTGATCAATATAAGGGTCTAAATTACTACAAAATGAAAGATTATAATTCTGCCTACAAAGAATTTTCAAAGGTGAAAGAATCTAAAGATGCTAGTTTAAATGCTATAGCCGCGTATTACATGGGACTGATCGATTTTGAGAAAGAAAGATATGACGAAGCAAAATCACAGTTTGAATATGTTCTAGATAAATCATCTGATCCTAAAATAGATGAGCAGGCCGAGGCCTATATTGAGCAAATTGCTAATATTAAAATGTTCCTTGAGCGTAAAGCCAAGCGATGGACTTTGAACTTATCAGGTGGAATGCAGTATGATTCAAATATTCTTCTCCAAACATCTGGATCCACAACTGATCTGGCGGGGTGGCGCGCAAGCTATAGCGCAGGCCTAGAGTATCGAATTCTCTTTGAGGAAAAATACGAATGGTCAGCAGCCCTGAACTACAGCGATATGTACTCGATGGATAATAAGTTTCAAGCCGCTGCAAATTTTCAAAACACTGACCCCTTGATGGTGACCCTGTATTTACCCTATCGCCTGAAAGGAACCTATTTTGGAAAGCCTGCCCAGCTCACGTTTAGCCCTGGGTATGAGACGATGTCGATGAATGCAGATGGATCTGGAGCCCGTGAAAATATCATGAACTCAGCTGTATTAAAAAATGAGGCCACCCTGGTTATGAGTGATGACTGGTTCTCAACATATTCACTTGAACTTCGAAGCGATACCTCTTTATTGACCTCTTCTGCAGAAGAAGATCTGACGGCAACAAAGGTAACTTTGAATACCTCGAACATTTTCTTTAAGAATAAAAAGAAAACTGAGTCTGTCACTTATGATGCAGGATTAGCCCTGAACCAAGCCAAGGGCTCAAATCAGCGCTATCAGAGATTGGATTTAGCGGGGACTTACACCGCACCTTGGAAGTGGGAGACCTCTTGGAATGGCAAACTGGGCTTGGGATACGCAACCTATCCCAATCATTCCAGCTCACGGGCTGACACAATTATCACTCTCAGCACAGGATTAGCGAAGCCCTTTACTGAGACCTTAAATGGCTTACTCAATTTGACTTATACAAACAATGGCTCAAATGTGGACTCATCAAAATATGACAAATATATTTTGATGGGCGTCTTTAGCTGGTCGACAAATTTTTAATTTAATTTTTAGTGCTCAGCGGTTTCCAAATACCGCTGAATCTGAGCCTCAAGCCAAACATAATGAAAGTCTTGGGGCTTTGTTTTAAGCTCTGAATGATGAGCCAGTGCTAGGCTCAGATAAGGCCCCATCCAGGGTTCCTGATCAAGCACACCCTGGTTGTAGAGAAGCTTTAATCCGAAATGCAGCTTTAGGTTTTTCAAGTCTGTCGTTTGCCCCAGAACGGTTAACGTGTGCCCCAGAAGGTTATAAAGAGATTCAGAGTGGATGTCCCCCTCTTGACTGATGCGACTGATGATTTCAAGAAGGCTTAAGGCAAATTCAATTTTTTCGTAACTGGTGCGAATCGAATCAAATCCATGGATCAATTGAGCTTCTTCAAGAGTGTACATTCCACTTTCTTGCTTGGGCTTTTTGATTTGGGCCTGAAGATGATGAGTGGGCTCGAGAATTCCTCCGCCAAAGCGTTTTTTACTTTTCAGCGCTCCACGAGCAAGAATTGAGATTCGAGCCCCTGTCGGAAGCAAGGCCTGAAGAACCAAGTCGGCCTCGGAATATTTCGTTTTCTTTAGGATAATTAGTTTTGTCTGAAGGACTTGAGACATTGATCTGCTACTTTAAGAAAAGATTTTTCATATTCAGGTCGACTGAGAGTCTCTACGTCAACATAAACGAGCCCACGAAGGATTTCTGAATTGGGACAAGGATTCCACCACTTTTCATAAACGTTCACACCACCCCAGGCACAAAGATTTGTCGTTCCGATATTTGAGTCTGAAAGATTCAACTCGGACTTTAAAAGCTCAGCGAAGTATTGACCGTGAATTTTTTCTGAGTAAAAAAGAGCTCGATCATAGATTCGATCTGACGTTTGCAGAAAAGGTTTAAACTCTTTGATCAGATTTTTTTCAGCTTGAAGGACTAAATCCTTTTTTTCTTGAAACTGCTTTTGTCTGTCCGTGAAAATTTTGAGGTATTCTTTTTTCTGCCAATCTTGGTGTGGAGCCATCAGGCCAGAGACCCGAACTCTTGATCCTGTCAGAGCCAAACTGAAATCAGATTGCACATCACATATACAAACAGAGAAAGGTCCTAATTCTGGTTGAGACCGACACCACAGCGAATGCGACAGTCGAACGGAAAAAATTTTCTTCTCGTTTAAAGTCTTATCTAAAGCTTGCCATGGATAAATTTCGCCAGTGATGGGGTGATCCTCAGCTAAAAAAACCATCGCTGTGTCTTTGGGCAAGGCCTCAACCCAAGTTTTCATTTTCTCTTCGGTGTTTAACTCTGACCATGCTGAAGACTGAATCCCATAGGAATCTTTCGAAAAATGAGAAAGAATTGGCGGCAAAAGCGGGCTTGAACCTGATACGAAACCCAAGTTTCTTTTGTGGCTCATCACTTGAGCGATACTGAGACTGACCTCAGACAAGCCTTGGTAATGACTTTGATAGGGATATACGCCACATCTTTCATCAATTGAAAGATGCGAGCGCAACTGATCTTGCAAGCCTTCCCACATTCCGTTTGGCAATAGACTGATCTTCATGAAAATACGCTACCTCTCATTTTGAGATATGTCATCAGAACTAACACTTGTCGAAGAATCCATCGACACTGGTATTTTATCTCGCTCTGATACTTCATATGTATACGTTTTTATTTGACTATTTAGATCTTAACTTGGCAGCGCATTTGCTACATTGGATCTCAACAGGGAGAGCCCATGAAATCCATTATTCTTTTGTCGTTGTTGTTTATCAGTATGCTCGCTCGCGCCAATTCAAGTGCTGATCTCATGGCCCATAACACTCTCCAAAATATTCACCGACTGAATTCAGCTCAGTCCATGATAAATCCAGAGCCTGAGTGCATCGAATGCTCTCGTCCAAAAATTCAATATGACTCTTGCAATGAGAAAAATAATTATCTTGATAAATCCATTGAAAATATGGGGACAAATCCCATCATCAGCAAATTGGTGAATCTCGCTCCCGCCAACCCCACTATTACGACCTGCATACGGGAATCCATGAAGCAAATTGGCCGCGGAGTGAAGCAGGTCAATTGCACGAAGGATCAAAAAAGTTATCCCTCTTATATTGATCGGAAGACAAATAAAAAGCGCATTCGATTTGCTGCCAGCCCTTGCATTTCTGAATCCATTGTTAAAGTGACTCAAAATGCTTTTGAAATGGTCACCGATTGCACCTCAAGCTATGTGACTGATTCTCACAGTGACTCTGCAAAACGCTCTCACGCAAGGGCCTCATTCGCACTCGTCAATATGGAATCTGGATTTTTTATGAACTCAGTCAGCCACACTGGCGCCGGGGGTGTCGCTCAACTGACGGGTGTTGCCATTGAAGAATTAAATAAAATGAAAAAAAATGAGGGTTTCCCCCAAATGCTTGATGTCATTAAGAGTAGCCCCAATAAAAGTTGTCAGGCAATTGCTCAGATGAATCTTCAACCGATGCAACACTCGTTTCGAAATTCCTGTGACCGTGTGTCTTTGGACAAGGGACACCCCATTCTTGGGTATCTCTACAAAGTTGCTCATCAAAAATCTGTTCGAAACGGCATTCAAAAAGAAATTAACTCTGACCCTTTTCTTAAGTCCCTGATCCAAAAACTACCTCCGGAAAAACAAGAAGAACTGATGAGCGCTTTAACTCTTTGGGGCCACAACACCGGCGCAAATGGAATCAAACGTCCCTTTTCTCACTTTGCCAATAGCACGCGTGGGCAGCAATTGTTAGCGGAGGGACAAATCGATCAGTTCATGCAATCTCTTTCGGGATATGTGGTGGCTCACAATGTTGTTTCCAATAGTGAACGAGGTCTGGCTCACAAGAATGATCGCGTGCGTGAAATTAGAAACTTCTATACAGATGCCATTAACAAACGTAACTTGATAGAGAAAAGTCTTGGCTCTAACTCAAGTGGCGGAAAGATATGCACATTGTAAAAAAACTTTTTTGGGGTTTTCTCTTCTTTCATTTTACATTATTGGCCCAGGCAAAGTGTGTCGTTTCCTCTCCTCGAATAACGGCATCTGAAATCGATAAGCGCATTGATCAACTTAAAATTCAACTGGGCAAAGAATCTAAATATAAGAAACGACTTTCTCTGATTGAAAGAGAACTTGATTTCTATCTTTGTGAAGCTCGAAAAACAGCTGATCTAAAGGCAGATGATAAAACTGCAATTCGAGTCTTTGAAATTAAATCCATTCTTTCCGACTTAAGCCAGACACCCTGCCAAGAACTAGAATCCAAAATTAAATTGGACGATATGGACATCGGATCTGGAGAGGAAACCTACACTCCGTCCAAAAGTGCAAAAGAAGCTCTGGATTTGAGCAAGCTGCTCTGTCAAAATTAATCTGGCAAGTTCTCTTTCTTCGGAGACTTCCAAACCCACATGCAGCGTCGATTGTTTACTGAGCGGCCTTCAATTTCAGGAGAAACTTTTTGGTACCCTTTGCGAGACCAATCCACATTTGAAGTGTAATAATATTGCCTTACACTTTTTGTTCTCTCTTTGAAGGATTCGGGAAAGACCACCGCCTCGGTCGCAATCTTTAAAACTTTATCCCAGACATTGTTATCCACAGCACTGGGCATTTCGTTTTTCCAATTGTGCGTCGACTTCTCGCCACTGGTTGGACACATGGTTCGAAGAATACTTAAATCTTTTGGATTTTTTGCCGCGCCCTTATTCCAAACTGAAAACTGTTCAGGGGCTGTCAGAGCAGAAACAAGGGCTGACTTATTTAGTTTCTCGTCATGAGTTCCTGGCTTTTCAAAAACAGCCTTCATCGCATGACCCTTATCAATCAACTCGGCTCGATTGAGTGCAACTTTTGCTGCGGCCATTCCATAGACAGGTGTGCTTGTCATGCAACCAGCCATTTCTCCATAGAGAGTTCGCGCTAGAGCATCGATTTTTGCGTAATCATCGAAGCTGATTTTCTTGGCTCCACTTTCTGTCTGAATTGTTTTGGGGAACTCAGACTTATGTTTCGCCACCTGGGGCCAGACCTGATTATCATAAAATAAACCCCCATCAAATTTCAGCTGAGACTTTGTTGGTGGCGGATTCAATGGGCACTTTCCCACAAGGGGCTTTAGCACAGAAGTAGCTTTTGCCAGGTCTGCAGCTGCGGCCTGGTGAATGGCCCTACTCGTACGACTGAGTTCCCGAAAGGCCTTTCCGTCAGTGGCATTACAGGGTTCTTCTTTTTTAGGAGGGACCGCATAGACGGATTTCATTTTCTGAAAGTTAACCGTATCAGCATCAATCCATCCATCCTCGTTGACCTTAGAGTTGATCCATCCGTCTTTACCTTTTCGAGTGTAACTGAATCGAACCCTGATGAAGGAGACTTCTTCCATCTCGCGAGTCACCGGATTCATCACCTGGCGAGTTTCAATAATTGGATTTCCCTTGGAATCTAGAACTTCATAGATTTTAGTATCATCAGGCTTAAGCCATCCCACGGATTCACAGCCTGACTGCGTCTTGCAAGTCGCCCAGTTGTACCCAGGGTTATTGAATACAGAAATCGGTGGGTCCCCATCCTCAATATCAAGAAATAACTCTCGACCATTGGTCGCCCAAAGAGCTTGTGTGAAACTGATCAAAACGAAAAAAAAGAGAGCGAACTTCATTCACTCTCTTCTCGGTTAACTTGGCATTTTTCTTAAGAATTTTATCCAATTTTAGGACTTAGATTCCAGCCTTATGTCGTTCTTCATCATCGACGTAAGTCTGAATTCCGCCCTTTAATTGAGGGCGATACGCTAAACGCTGAATATCGTAGCTGAATGTCGATCCTGAAAGTCCAGGAGTCTGCCACTCCGGACCCATTCGAATGGCATCAACTGGGCAAGCTTCTTCACAGAATCCGCAGAAGATGCATCGAAGCATATCAATCTCATAGTTAATCGGATATTTTTCAACATTTGGATCATCATGTTCAGCCGCGACGATTGTAATACACTGAGCGGGGCAGTTTGTCGCGCAAAGCATACAAGCTGTGCAACGAAGAGACCCATCTTTTTTCACAGTAAGAACATGGTTGCCCTTGAATCTTGGAGAGTACTCATGTTTTTCCTCTGGATAATTCAATGTTGGCATCTTCTTTCTATTCAGAAGATTTGTCAGAAGGTGCTTTCCAGTGATGAAAAGACCTCCAATAATACCCGGCAGATACCATTTATTTACTTCAGAGTTTCTTTGCACAATGCTCATAGAGGCCCCCTGCGGAAGATAAACTCATTTTTCTTCTTGTGTTCCATCATGACCTTGTCTTGTGATCGATTTGCTTCAATCAAAACATTCGTATCTGGCTTCACCATAATCTGCTGCCCAGACAAAACTGAAGCGGCCTCTGTCAAAGTTAAGGCTTCAGAGACAACCGTTGTGACCTTTTTAAACTTCTGCTCCAGACCAGCATAGTTCACAAAAGTTCCTTCTTTCTCAACATATGATTTCATTGGAACAAGCCAAACCTGCCCCATCAACGAATCTAAAATCTGATGTTTTGTTGATTGCATCCAAATCAAATTTTTTGCGGTTGAAAGAAGTTTCACTTTTTCCATATAGTCCGCATAGCCCATCAAATTCTCAGGGCCGGCGACCACAACAGTTGTGATTGAACCGTTCTTAAGACCCTCGATCAATTGATTCCACTCTGTCTGAACACCATGCTTTTGCATCGCTTGAATAAGACCTTTTGTGTTGGGGTTCTTATCGCCACGGATAAGCAAACCATCAAACTGGTCGGCAGTCTCTTTATTGTTATTCCAGTGGAAAATTTTTGTTGTTTTCAACTCGTTCTTAAATGAATTGATAATCGCATCATACTCTTCAGATGTGTACTGGCCCGTTAAGACGAGGGCTAAGCCCTGTCCCGCTGTCTTCACGACTTGAGCAGCGTCTTTTGCAACAGCGCCTGGAACCATCATCTCCCAACCGCTAGCTGATCTCTTTTGGCCCTTCAACATGCGAGCTTCGCGATTTACAAACTTATATAGATCACGGCCCTCATCACACATCCAGTAACCGTTCACTTTGTCGTTTTGGACTGGCTTAACTCGGAAGAATCCTTCCTTGTTAAAATAAGTCTTAATTGAACAGCCGGTGCTGCAACCATTACAAAGAGTTTCCCCCTCTTTGAGATACCATACTCGCTGACGGAATCTGAAATCCTTAGAAGTCAACGCTCCTACCGGACAAATATCCACAGTGTTCAAAGAATATTTGTTATTCAACGGCTGACCATCATAAGTCCCGATCTCAGATCGGTCGCCACGATTGAAAATTCCAAGCTCATTGGTTTTTGAAACTTCTTTCGTGAAACGAACACAACGAGAGCAAAGAATGCATCGCTCAGAGTCCAGAACAACTGTTGGCCCAAGATCGACAACTTTGTGCTTCTTTTGTTTCTTCTCAGCCATTTCAGGATCGTACTTACCGAATTCCATGTACTGATCTTGCAGACCACACTCTCCCGCTTGGTCACAAACAGGGCAATCAAGAGGGTGATTGATCAAATGAAAATCCAAAGTCCACTTCACAGCGTCTTTCACTTTTTGAGAAGTGTTGTTGATTTTCATTCCTTCAGTCACTGTTGTGTTGCAAGCAATCTGAACACGAGGATTTCCCTCGATCTCCACCATACAAAGACGGCAAACTCCAGCAATACTCAAACTTGGATGATAGCAATAATGAGCGATTCTCATGCCATGTTGGTACATGGCCTCCATGATGGTTGTTCCATCTTTTACTTCGATCTCTTTGCCATTAATGGTGCATTTCGGCATACGAAGTCCCCTTCACTTTTGAACGTCCTTCACGAACGTAGTACTCAAATTCATCACGAAATTTAGAAACAAAACTTAATACCGGTAAAGCTGCAGCATCTGAAAGTGCACAGATCGTGCGCCCCTTCATGTTGTCTGCAACCTTGATCAAAAGATCGATATCTTGCAAGCGGCCCCGACCAGTCAGGATCGAGTGAACAATTTTATTGAGCCATCCTGTACCCTCACGACAAGGAGTACACTGACCACAAGACTCGTGCGAGTAAAAGTGCATGAGCACTCCGAGCAGATCCACCATGCACTGAGAATCATCAATGACGATGACAGCGCCTGATCCCAACATTGAACCCAAAGAGGCAATGCTTTCATAGTCGAGGTTTGCTTTTTCAACTTCTTCAGCTGTTAAAACTGGTGCAGAAGAACCCCCCGGAATACAAGCTTTCAGCTTTCTTCCAGGCTTCATTCCACCGCCAATTTTAAAGATTAAATCTTTGAGCGGAGTTCCCAGCGGAATTTCATAGTTTCCAGGCTTCACCACATTTCCGCTTAAAGAAAATAATTTTGTACCTGGTGATTTTTCAGTTCCAAATTTTTTATAAGCCGCAGCTCCATCGCGAATGATGGGAACAACTGCCGCTAATGTTTCCACGTTATTCACGATCGTTGGCTTACGCAAATAACCCTGAACAGCTGGGAACGGAGGCTTCAGTTTGGGCTGGCCCTTTTTACCTTCAAGAGATGAAATCAAAGCTGTTTCTTCTCCGCAGATATAAGCTCCGGCGCCTGAATAAACATCAAGATCAAAATCAAAACCTGATCCCAAAATATTTTTACCCAGAAGTCCTGCTGCATAGGCCTCTTTCACAGCTTGCTCCAGAACTCGGCGTGGATAGAAGTACTCTCCTCGGATGTAGATGTATCCCTTATGAGAACCAATCGCAAAACCAGAAATGATCATGCCTTCAATCAATTGATGAGGAGCTCGCTCCATCATCACACGGTCTTTACATGTTCCAGGCTCGCCCTCGTCCGCATTACACAGAAGATATCGGGGCTCACCATTTTTAGGTAAGAATCCCCATTTTGTTCCTGTCGAGAATCCTGCTCCCCCTCGACCACGCAGGCCAGAAGCTTTGACCTCATCAATGATTTGTTGGGGTTGCATCTTCAAAGCTTTTTTCAAAACTTCGTAGCCACCATTTTTCTTGTAGCCATCAAGTCCTCTGAACTCGTCTTTTTCGTAATGTTCCGTCAGTAATTTTGTTTCCATTACTTTAACCCCCTCAAGATATTCATAGCTGACTCGGGAGTCAGATTCTCGTGATAGGTATCATTCACCTGCATCATGGGAGCAGTTGAACATGAGCCTAAACACTCAACCTTAGAAACTGTGAATCGGCCATCTTCTGTCATTTGTCCAAAATCTGTTTTCAATTCTTTCGCAATATGAGCTGCAAGCTCTCGTCCACCATTCAAGCAGCATGAAATGTTTGTGCACACCTGGACGTGATACTTTCCAACAGGTTTTAAATTGAACATCGTATAGAAAGTTGCCACTTCAGCTATACGTGAAGCAGGGATATCCATCACATTAGAAAGATAATGAATCACCTCTTCACTAATCCAACCTTTGTTTTCCTCTTGAGCAATAAAAAGCGAGGGAATAATGGCTGACTCTCGCGTTTCATATCGCTTCAGTTCTTTTTTAACTTTTTCTAAGCCTTCAGTACTCAGTTGAAACATAGTCTTTTCCTTTTCCTATCGATCCAGCTCACCGGCAATAACGTTCATCGACGCCACTGTTGCAATCGCATCCGCGAGCATCGCACCCTTCACCACAGATGGGAATGACTGGTAAATTGCAAAGCATGGCGGACGAACCTTCAATCGGTACGGATTTGCAGATCCATCACTAACCAGGTAGAAGCCCAGCTCACCATTTGCAGCCTCTGTCGCGTCGTAAACATCGCCAACAGGAGGACGAAGCCCCTTAATCACCAACATAAAGTGATTCATCAGGCCTTCAATGTTTCCATACACATCTTTTTTCTCAGGAAGAACAATACTGCGATCGCGGATTGTGTAATCTCCGCCAGGAATATTTTTACAAACCTGCTCGATGATTCGAATGCTTTGGCGCATTTCTTCAATTCGCACCAAGTATCGATCGTAGATATCGCCATTTGTTCCAACCGGAACATCAAAATCCAAGGCATCATATCCATAGTAAGGCTTAATCTTTCGTAAGTCTAAACCCACACCCGATGCTCGAAGAAGAGGCCCAGTGTATCCCCATGCAATTGCATCAGCTGCTTTCACAGGACAGACACCTTGAGTTCTCTTGATAAAGATCTTGTTGTCTAAAAGAAGTTTTGAAATCTCATCAACCTCTTGGCGCATTTCCTTACAGAAAGCCAACACATCGTCATACCAGCCCTCTGGAGCGTCTTGTGCCATTCCACCCACTCGAGTGAGAGAAACGGTCAAGCGGGCACCACATAGTTTTTCAAACAAGTGATAGACCTTCTCACGATAAGTGAAAAGGTGGAAGAAAGCTGTCAGTGCTCCCAAATCCACGCCGCCTGTACCAACCGCAACGATATGATCGATAACACGAGAAAGTTCACAAAGGATCACTCGCATGGCTTGAGCTTTTGGTGGAATTTCAACCCCAAGAATTTTTTCAACCGCCTTACAGTATCCCACGTTGTTCATCGGAGCCGAACAGTAGTTCAATCGATCTGTGTAGGGGATCACTTGGTTGTAAGGATGAGTTTCTGCCATTTTTTCAAAACAGCGATGAAGATAACCAATTTCACATCCTGCTCGAACAATTGTTTCTCCGTCCATTTCAGCCATCACACGCAAAGTACCATGCATTGCTGGGTGAGAAGGGCCGATGTTGATGGGAACAAAGTTATCATTCAATAGGCTGCCGTCTTCGCCATTCACATTATCAAAATGAACTGGCAGCGAAGATGTGCAGTGCTGTTGTCGATCCGCTTCGTAATCTTTTCGAAGAGGATGACCCACAAACTGATGGTGAGTCAAAATTCGACGAAGATTCGGGTGACCACGGAAAACAATTCCGAACATGTCATATGCTTCTCGCTCAAACCAATCAGCACCCTTCCAAATCCCCACAAGGCTGTCCACATACTCGCCTTCGGCAAGTGGAACTTTGATGCGCAAACGATTTCCATTTTTTGAATGAAACAGGTGGTAGACGACGTCAAAGCGTTTTGCGCGCCCCGGGTAATCAACCCCACACACATCCATTAGGAAATCAAAGTGATCTCCATTTTTTAAAAATGTGAAAACCGGAATGACGTCCTCTTTTGGAATAACGATCGAGTCATCCCCAAAAGCGTGAGCAAATTGATACTGAGAAGTATTAAACTTTGAGCCGAATGCTGATTTTAATTGTTCAAGGTTAGACATAGTCAGGAGCCTTCCAATTTTGTTTCCAAGGTCGTGGATGGTGTTCTGCAATCATTTTTTGTAACAGCATGATTCCATCAAGAACAGCCTCTGGAGTCGGAGGGCAACCAGGAACAAAAACGTCAACTGGAATCACACTGTCAATCCCCTGAAGCACATGATAGGCACGATAGAAGCCACCAGAGCTTGCACAGGCGCCCATCGAAAGAACATATTTCGGTTCCAGCATCTGTCGATAGATACGAACTAAAACAGGGGCCATTTTTTCCGTAATCGTTCCCGCAACTAAAAGCAGATCCGCTTGACGAGGAGAAAAACGAACAACCTCTGCTCCGAAACGTGCAAGGTCATATTTCGGACCCATCACCGACATGAGCTCAATACCGCAACAGGCAGTTCCATAAGGAAGCGGCCAAAGTGCATTTTTGCGACCCCAAGCAACGAGGTCATCCAATCTTGTTGTAAAAGCAATTTGTTTCGAAAAATCATCCATTGTCTGATCTTCCAGATTTTGTGGCGTCATAGGCACCTTTCTATTCTCATTTAACTCTCAACTATTCGCAGAATTTTAGAACTCTGTAAACAATAAGTTCCTTATTTCTCTCATGTTTCTGTTTGGCTTTTCGAGTTATCAATTTTTGCTTAAGCTTTGTGCAGATATCAAATGACTCGTGTCATTTAACTCAACGCAACTGCTCCATCCAAATGACTAATGGGGATACAAAACTTTTTCCATTTGCATAAGACAAAGGCATCTTCCAAGATCGGGGGTGTAACAATTTTTAGGGAGGAAACCATGGTCAAATTATTAATCGGATTAGCACTTGCCGCTTCAGCAAATGCATTCGCCGCCCCCACGAAAGAGGTCATGAACGACTATCTTGTTAAGTTCACACCAGGAGTTCTGCAGAATATGCAGCTATTCTCTGGCCTTGCCGCAAAAGGCGCGCAGATTGAACCCCTCATCGACACTTGGATCCGTATCCAAGCCCCAGCAAACAAAATTTCGAAGGAACAATTTGAGGCTTTAGCAACAGATCCCTCGATCGAGTACGTTCAGCCAAACTACACTATCCGCTTGCTTGAGGACTTCCGAATTCAAGACCCGCTTCGCCGCGCCGCCTATACGATGACTCTCAAGCGAAATCCAGAGATGGCGGCCGCAGCCCCTCGCCAAGACAATCCCGCAATTCCTGACGCCCCTGCTCAGAAAAATGGTACAGATCCTGATCTCAACAAACAATGGGGAATGAAAGACATTGGCGCTGCCGAAGGGTGGAAAGTCACTCGAGGAAATCCCGAAATGATCGTTGCTGTTCTGGATACGGGCGTGGACTACACTCACGAGGATCTGCTACCCAACATGTGGCGAAATCCCCGTGAAATTCCAAACAATGGCGTCGACGATGATAACAACGGCTATGTTGATGACATTGTTGGTTGGGACTTTGTCGCCAACGACAACAAGCCCTATGACCTTGCAGTCTCTTGGCAAGAACTTCTTGTCGGCGGAGGAAACCCTGGACACGGAACCCACTGTGCGGGCAACGTTGCTGCCCGCGGTGGAAACTCCCTTGGAATTTCCGGTGTCGCACCAAACGTGAAAATCATGGCTCTTCGATTTATCTCTGAAAAAGGCGCTGGAACAACTGCTGATGCGATTAAAGCTATCAGGTATGCAATTGACAACGGAGCTAAAATCACTTCGAACTCTTGGGGCTCCGAGGGAGAAGACCCCTCAGAAGGTGCTGAGAACAAAGCTCTTCGTGATGTGATTCAATATTCCCAAGATCATGGTTCGCTCTTTATCGCTGCGGCCGGAAATGGTCATAGCGGAGTTGGCTACGACAACGATACTGATAAAAATCCTGGCGTCCCTGCAAGCTACAACCACGACATCATTGTCAGCGTTGCGGCACTGGATGTTCGAGATCAATTGGGCTCATTCTCAAATTGGGGACTGAAAACAGTTGATATCGGCGCACCTGGTGTTGACGTTTACTCAACAACTGTGGGCAACAAGTACAACAACAAAGTGATTGATGTGGGTGGCCTTGAAGTCACTTGGGATGGAACATCAATGGCAACCCCACACGTTGCTGGCGCCGCCGCCCTTTACTGGTCAGCTCACCCTGAAAAGTCATGGCAAGACGTCAAAGCTGCCATCCTGGGATCAGCGAAAAAGATCAACTCCCTGAACAACAAAGCTGTTTCGGGTGGAAAATTGGATGTGAAAGCTTTGATGAGTTATTAATGAGCTACTCATTTCGCTGAGAAATAAGTGCAAACGAAAAAGGCTGACTGAAAGTCAGCCTTTTTTATTTTCCCACATTTTTAAAAAATATTTAACAGATCGTCCTTTTTCATGACCTCTCTGTAAAATCCCCTTCTCTTCAAGATCGGCAAGATCCCTTTTGGCGGTCTCTCGACTAACACGAGTTAAGCTGACATATTTTTTATTAGTCATTCCTCCAATATAACCATCAGGACCAGCATCAAGTAACTTTTGAATGACTTTTCGTTGCCGAGGACTGAGTTCAGCTTGAGCCTGTTCTTTCCAAAAATGACCAATCATCATGGACTGATGAATGAGTTCTTCTGATTTTAGAAGAGCTTTTTGAAAAGTCTGAAGAAACCAAATAATCCACGGGGTAATATCAAGTCCGCCCTTTTGGGACTCTTCAAGCTGTCGGTAGTAATTGCCTCGATCTTTGCTTATTTGCGAAGAAAGACTGTAGTAACGAATCGATTTTTTTTCATCTTGGGCCAGACAATAATCTGTCAATGCGCGAGCCAAACGACCATTGCCGTCATCAAAGGGGTGAATCGTTACAAACCATAAATGAGCCATGGCTGCTCGAATAAGCCCATCTGTATCTGGTTTAGAGTTTAGCCATTTGAGATATTGATCCATTTCTGTTTTCACAAGGGATGAGGGCGGGGCTTCGAAATGAACTTTTACTTTGCCCATTTGTCCCGAAACCACTTGCATGGGCTCCTGCCCTTTTCTCCATTTGCCAACTTCAATCTTGTGAATACCTGAGTGCCCAGTTGGGAAAAGGCCAGCTTGCCATCCCCAAAGTCTTTCTTTAGTCATTGGTTTTTCATGATTTTGGGTCGCATCGATAAGCATGCTAATCAGACCTTCGATCTTTCTCTCTTCCAAGTGCTCTCCGACTGTACTTAGCCCCAGACGTCTGGCAACAGAAGACCGAAGTGAATTGACCTCAAGTTTCTCCCCCTCTATTGCGGATGTCATTTGAGCATCCTCAACAAGGATCTTAGCCTGTGATTCTAAACCCAAATCTTGAATTTTCGAGTGCAACTGCCCCTGAAGCTGCCTGGCTCTACTGAGTTCTTTGATCAGTTGAGAGTCATCCCAAATAAAATGAGGCCAGCCCTTTTCTTGCCAAATGTATTTATATTTCGCCAAGTTAGCCTCATTTCTGACCCAATTGAAGACTTAATTGGGTCATATTTTGACCCAATTATCAAGCTTAATTGGGTCATGACTAAAATCCCCTATCTTAGCCCTGAAAGACTATATAGACTGATTCCTATGACCCCACAAGAACTGCAAAACCTTTTTGAAAAAGAAATCCCCCTGACCAAAGAAATGGGGGTATCGGTCACATCAGTGACTCAGTACGAAGTTCACATCAAAGCCGCCCTACAGCCGAATCGCAATCACAAGGGCACAGCCTTTGGTGGCTCACAGTACGCTCTTTGTGCATTGGCCTGCTACGGATTATTTTTGAACGGAGTTCGCCGTGAAGGCCAAAACACGAACAACATCGTGATTGCCAATGGAAATATTCAATATCATGCCCCTGTGACGACGGACTTTGAAATTATCGCCAAATGGGGTAAATCCGAATATCAAACTTTCTTTCAAAACCTTATGAAAAATAAAAAGGCCAAGATTCAACTCTCGGCCCTTATTCAGTCACGAGCAGGTCAAGAGACCTGCACCAAATTTAGTGGCGATTTTGTCGCTAAACTATAAGAAAAACTAAAAATCTTGAATACGATCAGCCAAATCTGGGTAATCGATGAAAGGATTACGGCTGACTTGAACTTTTTGAATTTCATTATTTCGACGCATTTCTTCATCATCAACAGGATCTTCTTGAGCCCACTTGCGAAGAGTGGCTTCTTCAATTGGGTCAATACGAAGACCGTACTTCACTGAGAAGTAGAATAATGCACGAGCAACGTTACCTTTGTGATCTTGAGGTGGTTCGAAGATATCATCGCGTTGCCCCTGCCCCTGCCCGTATCGAGGCCCCGCACACTTGATTTGCTGAGTTTCCTGGTTAACGATTCCAAACTTTTTATTTCCACGAAGAGCATTCACTTGAGTATCTGTCGGGAAAAGATGGTGGAGGTCAGCCTTTTGAAGATCTTTTGGCACTCGTGGATTAAAGCGACTTTGAGGCCATGTGTGTTCTGTGTTCACAACAGTGTTATCAGGGATAACATTTGGTCCTGGACGTCCTTTTGAGGGAAACTCTTCTGCACCCACTTCTCGATCACAGTAAACATCTTTAACAGCGTAGCCCTTACCTCTGTTGACCAAGTAGAACTGGCCAAGCAAGAAAACTCGAGCCCGATCGTAACCAACATTTAAATGATTTCTCATTTCATTGTTGATCACTCGTCGAAGGTCATCGTTAACGATGCCCGACTGAATCGCCTGATAAAAAGCATCACTATAATATGAGTTTTTATCTGTTTGAGTGGGAACCCCTAATGCTTGAGAAAGCTGGGGCAAAAAAGAAACAAGACACACAAGAAGTAATAACTTCTTCATCATTCACCTCGTAGTCAGGCCTTTACGGAGCCTGGTAGAAACGCCCTTCCGTATTCAGGGCTTATACATCGGTTCAACAACACTTGCTTGGGCGCACCCTCGCAAAGCTCTGTGTAGTTTGGCAACAGAATTTCATTTTTCTAAGCATTTTCAGCTATTTTATCGCGGCGCGTTTTTAACTTGTACCGCTATTCTATCCTTACAAAGTAGAGTGGGCGTCCGAAAGGTCCGCCCACTTACACGCTGCGTATGGAAAACCCGCGGGGCGGGTTTTTAGGAGAGAAGATTTGCCAAGAGCATTTCTCGATACTTTGGCAGCGGCCAGAACTCGTTGGCCACTATGACCTCAGCGCGGTCACAAGCCTTTCTGAGCTTTTCTGCCGCAGGCTGAAGAGTGGTCACGATCTCTTTCATTCTGGCTTCTTCATTATGATTTTTTCGGCTGATGTTTACTTTTGATTTGAACTCTTCAAAAGCAGTTAAGACCTCAGCAAATACGATCTCAAACTCATCTTTTCTTTCCGCATGAATTTTCTTGAGAGTGTCCAAGGAAATCGATCGTTGCGCTTTTTCAAAAGCCACAGCCTGCTTTTCAAGAGCTGGCAGAACATAGCTTAATGTCAGTTCAAGCAAAGTATCATGCTCAAGATCTAAAGTTTTCACATAACGTTCAATATTAATGTGATAGCGACTTTGAATTTCTTCTGCTGACAAAACCTTCGTGTCGACTAAGAACTGCGTTGCCTTCTTGTCTTTGAGCACAGTCAGGGCATCCGCTGTTGTATTCAGAATTGGAAGTCCCCGTTTTTTAGCCTCAGCCTTCCACTCATCTGAATATCCGTTTCCATCAAAGCGAATCACTTTTGTCTCTGTCACCGTTTGACGAATGAACTCAAGCACGGCCTCATCTCGAACGGTTTTGGATTTCATGATTTCTTTTAATTTTGCTGTGCAGGCTTTAAACGAAGCACTAACTGCCGCATTCAGCACCGCCATAGGAACCGAGCTATTTGCAGAGGACCCAACTGCACGGAATTCAAACTTGTTCCCGGTAAAGGCAAATGGACTTGTTCGATTTCGATCCGTGTAGTCCCGAGAAATATTGGGGATCTTATTCACTCCCAAATCAATGATCTGAGCGTCAGTGGCCTTGAGCGTTTTTCCTTCTTCAATTGTGTTTAAAATCTGCTCAAGCAAACTTCCTAAGAAAATAGAAATGATGGCTGGTGGAGCTTCGTTCGCTCCCAATCGGTGATCATTTCCAGGCGTTGCAATCGATGCCCGAAGCACATCCGCGTGGTCATGCACAGCTTTAATGACAACTGAAAGAACAGCTAAGAATCTTAAATTTTGGTGCGGAGTTGAGCCCGGCTCAAGCAAGTTCTCACCCTTGTCGTTTGCGATACTCCAGTTGTTGTGCTTTCCACTGCCGTTGACTCCCGCAAAGGGTTTTTCATGAAGCAAACAGAAAAGACCATGCTTCAAAGCCACCCGACGCAGAACTTCCATTGTGAGCACGTTGTGGTCAGTGGCAATATTCACATCTTCAAAAATAGGAGCCACTTCAAACTGGCTCGGTGCCACTTCATTGTGACGAGTTTTAATGGGAATTCCTAATTTATACAATTCAAGCTCTGCATCTTGCATGAAATGCTTAATCCGAGAAGGAATTGACCCAAAATAATGATCCTCGAGCTGCTGACCGCGAGCAGAAATTGCACCCAACAGAGTTCGTCCTGTCATGTAAAGATCAGGTCGTTGAGCGACAAAGTTTCTATCAATCAAGAAATACTCTTGTTCAACACCAAGGGTGCAGAAGATTTTTTTCACATCCACATCACCCAAAAGTTTTAAGAACTCGCAAGCCGCATCGGAAAGACTTTCCACTGATCTTAAAAGCGGAGTTTTATTATCTAAGGCTTGTCCATGATATCCAAAGAATACCGTTGGTATACAGAGGGTTTTTCCTCCTTCATCCTCGACAATAAATAAGGGCGAAGTTGGGTCCCAAGCCGTGTATCCCCGAGCTTCAAACGTCGATCTCATTCCCCCACTGGGAAAGCTTGAAGCATCGGGCTCACCTTGAATGAGCTGTGATCCCGTGAAGCGTTCGACAACTTTTAATTCTGAGTGGTGTGAGTGCTGAATGGTGATAAAGGCATCGTGCTTTTCCGCAGTTGATCCTGTCATCGGTTGAAACCAGTGGCAAAAGTGAGTGACTCCTTTAGAAACGGCCCATTCTTTAATTGCAAGAGCGATGGCATCGGCCGTTTCTTTCGGCAATTTTTTTCCCTGCTCAAGAGTTCGAAGAAGCGAGTTGTAGGCTTCTTTGGGAAGCTTCTCTCGCATTTGGCTTAAGCCAAATGTCATGCAACCAAAATACTCAGAGATCGGCTTTTCTCGACCGTGATCATCTGTTATTTTTTCGATTTTGATTTTGGGATTTCCAGATATGGCTGCTTTAAACGCAGCTGTGCGATCAAAGGACATAGTCACCTCTTTTACCAACCTCTGAAGACTTGTGCCTTCAAGAAGCGAAAGTTGTTTGTTACCTCTTGCAAGAACCACCATAGCTCTTCAAAAGGACTTACCCATCCTATCGGATTTTTCCCAAAAAACAATAACCCGCCCCGCGGGATTTTGGAATGCGCCGCATCCAGAAAAGTGAGCGGGTACGTTCTTGACCCCTGTCTCTTGGGCCAGTTAGATTCACCAGATGCCCGAAAAATCTCAGGAATTACAAGAGTTAAAAAAGAACTTTCTGTGGTTCTATATCAAACAAAACAAGGGGTCCTTTACCCTTGGAATGATCTTTCTTTTGCTCACCAATGCGTTAGATGCCTTTTGGCCTTTGCTTCTGAAAGAGGCCATCGATCTTGTGGCCAATCGCGCACCTGCAGAAAAAATCACCCAAACTGCCATCGCTTTTTTTGCCATGATGTCAGGGCTCGCCATCACTCGGTATGGATGGAGAACTTATTTTGGAAAATACCACACCTATGCGGCCGAGGATTTACGCTACCGAGTCTTTCATCATTTGACTGAAATGGGACCAAACTTTTTTCATAAAAATCCCATCGGAGAACTGATGAGTTTGATTATCAATGACGTTCAAGCCGTCAGACAAGCTCTGGGTCACGCCGTGCTGGTCCTCTTTGATGGAATTATCATTTCAGCCCTTGTTCTGCCGATCATGATTTGGATGAATCCCAGCTGGACCTGGAAAACCATGATCCTGCTCCCACTGGTGCCCTTTGCTATTAAAAAAATCATGCATCTGATTAATATTCGCTACAAAGCCGAACAAGATCGCCAGGCCGAGCTTTCTGGCGTCGCTCAAGAAATCGCAGCTGGAATTCGGGTGATCAAAAGCTATGTGCAAGAAAAAAATCGCCTGAAATATTACAACCAGTATTCAAAACGCTACGAAGATGCGGCCAACAAAACAGCAGTGGTGGATGCCGTCTTTGAACCCGTAATGGAGTTCGGAGTGGCCACGGGCACAGTGATTTTACTTTTTATTGCGACAGAAGATATTTTTTCTGGCGCAGCCACTATTGGAACCCTGGTGGCCTTTGAGCGTTACATCACCAAAATGATTTGGCCAATGACCGCGATTGGAATGGGGCTAACTCAGTTTCAAAAGGGCAAGGCCTCTTTCGCTCGAATTTGTGAACTTTTAAATCAAGACACAGATATCCCCGACAATGGCACTGAAGAAATTCGAAATTTTGAAAGTCTTGAAGTTAAAAATCTTTCTTACCAATACCCTGGCGCTCAGACGGCGTCTTTGCACAACATCTCTTTTTCCATCAAAGCTGGACAAAAAGTGGGAGTCGTCGGGCCCGTGGGCTCAGGAAAAACCACTTTATTACATCTTCTGAATCGTCTTTACCCAGCTCCTGAAAAGTCAATTCTTGTGAATGGAAAAAGCATTGAGCAGATCAAACAAAAAAATCTGCATGAAAATATTGTTCTTGTTCCTCAAGAGCCTTTTTTGTTCTCTGATTCAATCAATGAAAATCTCAGCTATGGATTAAGCCAAAAGCCTGAAGAAAAAGAAATTCATCGCTGGGCTGAGATGGTTGACATCCGTGCCGAGATCGAAGCCCTGCCTGAAGGTTTTAAGTCTCAACTGGGTGAGCGCGGAGTGAATCTCTCTGGGGGACAAAAACAACGCCTGACCATTGCTCGAGGATTAATGATGCAAGCCCCTTTTCTGATGCTCGATGATGCTCTCAGTGCTGTCGATGTGAAAACTGAGACTGAAATCAAACGACAACTCAAGACTTCGCATCAGAAAAATCAAACTCAGCTCATTGTCGCCCATCGACTTTCCAGCGTTGAAGATGCGGATCAGATCATTGTTTTAAAAGATGGAATGATCGAGTCCATTGGCTCACACAAAGATTTAATTTCAAAAAGTCCGACTTACAAAAAATTGGCAGAGATTCAGGGGTACCCAACATGAAAGACTTCATGAGTGAAGACCAAATCAAAGCCAACATCGGTCTCAAGCAGCTTGGAAAAGGCCTATGGCCCTATTGCAAAAGACATCTGGGACTTTTCTTTGCCGCTATTTTTTCTGTATTGATTCTCGCTCTGGCATCACGACTTCTTCCCACTTTGATTGGACAGGCCATTGATCAAGGAATCGGAAAGCAGGATTACCAGGCCCTGAAAGCTGCGGCCATTGCTTTTCTCGTGATTGAAGTGATTCTGACTATTGCTCAGTACGCGAGAATTTATTTGTTCTTGAAATTAGGTAACCGAGTTCTCTTTTACATTCGAGAAGATCTGGTTCGTCACCTGCAAACATTGCCTATTCAATATTTTAACAAAAATCCCATCGGACGTATTGTCACACGACTGAGCAATGACACTTCAACCCTTGGAGAAGTTTTCTCTGAAGGAGTCATCGCCATCTTCACAGAATTTATTGTTTTAATTTCAATTCTTGTGGCCATGCTGATGATCTCAGTAAAATTGACTTTATCAGTGCTGGCCTTAGCTCCGATTTTTATCTGGATCTCTTACCGAGTTTCAGAAGAAATTAAAGTTATACTCAGGGACGCGAAAAAGAAACTTTCGATGCTGAACTCTTATGTTGCGGAAAATTTAAACGGAGTCAAAGTCATCCAGCTCTATAATCGAGTGGAAAGAAATCGAGAACGATTCTCGTTTATTTCTCAAGAGTATCGCGACGAACAAATGAAATCCATTAAGCGGTATGCGCTCTTGCAACCCACAATGAATCTCTTTAACGCCGTCACTATCACAGGAGCTTTGTATTTCGGTGGCCTTGCTGGAGCTGAGGGCTCATTAGCTCTTGGAACCCTGGTTGCTTTTATCATGCACGCTCAGGATGTCATTCGTCCATTACGAACCATTTTAGAAAAATATCAGCAGTTTCAAAATTCACTGACAAGCGCAGAAAGAGTGTTCCAATTGCTTGATGAGAAATCTGAGGATGAGAACTCTGCAGTTGAAACTTCTCAACCCACTCAACAAATCGCTGACCACCCCGTGAATGGTGAAATTCGTTTTGATGATCTCAGCTTTCAATACGAGTCTCATCTTCCGATGGTGCTTAAGAATATCTCTTTGACCGTGCCCGCCGGAAAAAGCTTAGCTATCGTCGGCCGAACTGGGAGCGGCAAATCCACTCTGATTAATCTTCTTCAGCGATTTTACAACTCGCCAGAAAAAAGCCTGTTCATTGACAATGTTCCCATTGAGCAAATTCCTCGCCCCATTCTTCGTCAATATGTCGGTGTCGTTCAACAGGACAGTTTTATTTTCCGCGGGACAATTCGTGATAATATTAGTTTGGGCGATGTTCGAATTACTTCGGCTCAAGTCGAAGAGGCCTGCCGAAAAGTGGGATATTTTGATTTACTTCAGCGGAGCCACAGAGGCCTTGACACATTCTTAGAAGAGCGTGGGGCTAATATTTCTGTGGGTGAGCGCCAGCTGATTGCTTTTGCCAGAATCTTGGCCTTTCAGCCCCAAATTTTAATTTTGGATGAGGCCACGGCCAACATTGACTCGGAAAGTGAAAAAATCATTCAAGAGGCCACAAAAGAAATCACCAAAGGCCGCACCAGCTTGATCATTGCTCACCGGCTTTCCACCATCGAAGATTGCGACCTGATTTTAGTCTTAGACCAAGGTCAAATCCGAGAAGTGGGAACTCATAAAGAATTGACCGAGAAAAAAGGCTACTACTACCGATATGGCAATGAGTGCATTGAGGGCTGACGCTTCTTCCTGCCGCAGATATTTGAACATGCGGCCGCAGTTTACCCTGCGCCTGCCACCGATGAGGCCCTTCGTTGTCTGAGCCGATAGAGAAATTGATTCCACTGAGTTAAATACCGGTCTCGCTCATGGTACCCCAACTCTCGCTGCCGGTGATTGCCTTCAAAATATCCAGCTAAACCCAGCTCTTCATATTTCGAAGTCAAAACTCTTGTAAAGACAAGTCCATCCCAGAATTTGCCGAACTCTTTTCCGCGATGCGCCCCTGTGATCTTGCGAGCAAGAATCGCCGCAAATGTTCTTAAAAAATTTTGAAATCGTTTTTTATCTTTAAATTTCACCTTCAGATGAAGGTGATTGCCCATATTTACCCAATCCAAGATTTCAACAAAAAACTTGTGTGATCTTTCTTTCAACAAACTATGAACTAATTTTTTATGCGTATAAAAAGAGAGTTGGCCTTGCGCTTTTCTGGATTTGAAGACGACATGATGAATAAGACCCTCTCTTAAAGGCCGAGCCACCTTTCGACGTTTCTTCAACGAGCTGCCACCAAAGCTGCGCGCTTTGATCGACCGAAGGTCTTTTTGAGGCAAGAGGTCTAACTGCATATTATTTACTGTCCTCATTTCTGTTTCTGTATTTTTAATCACCAAAAATAAACTTAGATTACTGGGCAATATATTTCCGTTCGTATTTCATGTCAATATTTAACTCTGTAAATAGGCGGTATTTTGTAATTATTCAGTGGGGTTATATCTTAATCCCTCAATTTAGCAAGTTGGGTATGCAGGATTAGGAAAATAGGAAACTCACCTTATTTTTCGACTAGTTCTCGTATTACAACTAACCCAACTTACTCGAATTTCTAGACCAAGGTAATTTTTCAGCTCATGATTAAACTGTCAGCAGCGCAAACCTGCCTCTGGACACATAGTATGCCGCTCAAGAAAAAATAATCTAGCCTTAGAAAATGATTTGGGCCATACTCTGCAAATTATGGCATTAAGCGTATTTAGTATTTTTAAAATCGGAATTGGACCCTCGAGCTCTCACACCGTGGGACCGATGAAGGCGGCGTACAGTTTTATTCAATCACTGGCCGCGCACCCATCAGGCCAACCCAATCAACCCCTCAACGAAGTGACCTCAATTCAGGTAGATCTCTACGGCTCGCTCGCGCTCACGGGAAAAGGCCACGGAACGGATAAGGCTCTTGTCTTAGGACTGATGGGAGAAACTCCAGAAGATATCGATCCCACCACCATTCACTCAAAGGTGAACCAGGTCACTCAATCCCATCAGCTCAGCCTTGGTCATCAAAAAAATATTCCCTTTGATATCAATAAAAATATTCTCTTTCACCGAACGGAAAATTTACCTCTGCATCCGAATGGAATGAAATTCACGGCCTTTAAGGACACCGAAATTCTTTCTTCAAAAGTTTACTACTCAGTTGGTGGTGGCTTTATCGTGGATGAGTCCCAAGACCCCAAGGGCAATATCATTCACACTAATAAAAAGCTAACCTACCCTTTTGGATCAGCCGAAGATCTTCTTAAACATGGTGAAAAAAACCATCTTAAGTTTAGCGATATTATTTTTGAAAATGAAAAATCATTTTTTCCAGAATCTGAAATTCGACGAAAATTAGATCTCGTTTGGTCCGTCATGCAAAATTGCATCAAGCGGGGATTTCAAAACGAGGGCTCTCTTCCTGGAGCTCTGAAGGTCAAGCGCCGAGCTCCGGAACTTTACCGAGAGCTGACCTCTCGCCCTGAGCTTGCGCTCAAAGATCCTTTGACTATTTTAGATTGGGTGAATCTCTACGCACTTAGTGTGAATGAAGAAAATGCTTCTTACGGCCAAGTTGTCACAGCTCCCACCAATGGTGCCGCTGGAATTATTCCCGCAGTACTGATGTACTATGATCGCTTTTGTCCTCAGAAAACTGAAGAGGGAATTCACCGCTTTCTGCTCACGGCTGGCGGCATTGGAATGCTTTATAAAATGAATGCCTCGATCTCAGGAGCCGAAGTTGGCTGCCAAGGTGAAATCGGAGTGGCCTGCTCCATGGCCGCCGCGGGCCTAACTGAAGTTTTAGGTGGAACCAACGCTCAAGTTGAAAACGCAGCTGAAATCGCTATGGAACACAATCTGGGACTCACCTGCGATCCCGTGGGCGGACTGGTCCAAATCCCCTGTATTGAGCGAAATGCCATGGGAGCTATTAAAGCCATTAACGCTTCACGAATGGCCCTTCGTGGAGATGGAAAACACTTTATTTCACTGGATAAAGTCATCGAAACAATGATGCAAACCGGAGCCGATATGAGCTCCAAATACAAAGAGACCTCTCGCGGAGGTCTCGCTGTGAACTTTACTGAGTGTTGATATTTGGTTTACGTCGCGCCTTCAGGAGAGAAGTCCACCTTGATAACATCGTTGGCATTCGGAACTGCTGTGCCATTAAAGCGAATCAGATTTTTTACAGGATCATACGACCAACCATTAACAGAATCCTTTGCGACCTCTCGTCCATTGACATAAACCTTAATCGTATCAATTTTGGGTTTACGATCTAAGTAAAAATCTGTCATCAGTTGGCTCACACGAACCCGCACATTCTCAAGGGCTTTTGCAAAGTTATTTTGACAGATGGATTCTTGAACTCCTTGGCTTAATCCAACCAAAGACATATAACGAAGTCCGGGCTCCTTGTAGTCTTGCTCAGCGCTGGACTTACAATCGCCTTCCATATCGAGAACTCCGATAAAATTGGCAACCCATGAACGAGCCCCGCTCGCAAAAGGCTTTTTCACTTGATCTAAAAAGTCTACATAAGATTGAACTGTGTTGGGGCTGTAGTCATCTTCGTTCGAAAGAAAAATTAGAGCCAGCATGGCATCATCTCGCAAAAATCCCGCACCCTCTGTTGAGAGATACGATGGAGAAAGTGCTCGCTGAACAGACAAAAGGCCCTGCTCCAGTGTTGAACCGTCCTGACCGGCCACCACTCGATGAGTCAGGTCATTCACCAATGTTCCACTGGTGCTGACTAAATATTTTGGAGTCCCAATAAATTTTCCACCATTTCCACCGGGACGAATATCCGTTGTCACAATCGCCACATGATAATCCATACCCAGAGCATTGAGTGCCTGTATCATTGATGGAATTTGATCGGCGAGACGTTGTTGATAAATGCTCATGGATGTCGAGTTATCCACCATCATGACCACATCGACCTTGTTGTTGTATTTCACTCCTTGAGCAAAATCACGAGTCTGATCTGGCAAAGAAAAATTTTGCTGGCTGCAAGCAGACAGCACCAAACCTAATAACACAAATCGAAATTGAAATCCTTTCATACAGCTCTCCTTTTATGCAGACTTATCAGTCGCTGACGTACTCGAAAATTCTTTAATTCGATCTTGAATTGATTTGCTAATATTCGTGAACTTCACACCATATTTGACAATCTCTGCTCCGGCCTTTGAAGCCTGCTTATTCACGATCGTGCAGATGGCATTAAACGGAGGAATTTTACTTCCGACTTTAAAGTGAAGAAATACTGTTTGGTCGAGCTGTAGTGTTTGATCAGCAAGAGCCAAACCTGCGCCACCTGTGCCAATTTCATAACTCTGACCTTTCCACACACTTTTATTATTGTGGACAAGAATTTGAGAGTCATAATTCACTCGGGCATATTGTCGATCTTTAAAGATACCAACGACATCCGCGTCTTTTTGTTGTTTTAATGAGCGAACGCGCTCACGACTGAAGTCTTCACAGTCAGCGATGCGTTTCCATGATTTCAAAGAAGAGTTGGTAATGTGATCAAATTCAAAAATCTTTTTTTCCTGCAGAAGCTGAATAACCTCAAGCATGTTAAACGGACCTGTTTTGACCTCGTTTCGCATCACAAACCATTTTTTCTGACGACGGTGGTCAGCCAATTGCTCCATTTGATTCACAATATGATCAACTTCTGTCATTGCCGGCCGAGCCAGGGCCTGCATAAAAAGTGGATGCTCAACTAATAAAACCCAGTCATTTTTTAAAGAATCAAAAATATATGTCGTGGCATCAAAAGCTTTTTCCACATACTTTGTAACAATCTCAAGATCTGAAAATGGCCCCTGTTGCTGACCTTGATGGTATAAATAATACTTCGACATATCTCTACCTCACTGTTTTATCATACCTCTCTTTTCGTCCAGGGTTCCATAAAACTTAAGTAAATTCTATAAGTTAGACTTTTCGTCGAAGTTTGTGACAGAGTTTTGTCCAGACCTTTGACGCCCGCACCTCTGAATGATACAAAACCCGGAATTTAGTTCGTCCTCACCTCAAGGAGATTTATGGCAGCGGCTTCAGTACTGATTACCCTGGTTATCGTTATTGGTCTTTACTTTCGTTACAACCCCATGATGCACGGACACTCATTCATGTGGCGCCGATTCTTAAATTGGTTCCCACTTGGAATGAGTTATGCCTTTTTGTACATGGCCAGATACAATATCAATGTTGCCAGCAATGCTCTTGGTTCAAAAATGTCGATCGCAGGATTTGGAACGATCTTCGCTGCAGGGACCGTCACTTATGGATTGTCCTTCTTGCTCAACGGCCCCCTTGTTGACAAACTGGGGAGCAAAAGAGGAATGCTGATTGCTACTCTTGGAGCCTGTTTAGCAAACATGGCAATGGGTGTGGCAACCTATATGGTGATGCATGATACATTGGTCATGGATCTCACTTTGGTTTTCTCGATTCTGTACTCTCTGAATATGTACTTCCAAAGTTACGGAGCCGTTTCCATTATTAAAAATAAAGCCTACTGGTTCCACGTTCGCGAACGAGGAATCTTTGGGGCCATCTTTGGCTCAATCATCTCAATCGGGATCTACTTTGCCTTTGACTGGAACTCTCGTATTGCCGATGCCGCAAGCGTAGCTCCTAAAAAACCAGGTTTCATGTCAGATTTTCTTGTTTCAACTTTCGGAACGGGCACTGGCGTTGATGCTGTTTGGTTTGTCTTCTTTATCCCCGCAGTTCTTCTGCTTTTCTGGGCTACCGCAGATGCCATCCTTGTAAAAGATATGCCTTCACATGCAGGACACGAGGACTTTGATACCCACGATGCTTCATCAGGAAATATGCATATTGAGATGGGCAAAAGAGAGATGGTTAAAAAGGTCCTTACTCATCCAATCATTTTAATGGTTGGCGCTGTTGAATTCACAACAGGCGTTATTCGTAACGGTATCATGCAGTGGTATTTCAAATTCGCAAAAGTTGTTCCTCAAACTGGAGCTGAAGTCATCGCCGATAACTGGGGCCTGATCCTTTGCTTAACTGGTATTGCTGGCGGCTTTATGGCTGGTCATCTTTCTGATAAATACTTTCAATCTCGCCGAGCACCACCCGTGGCCATCTTTGGAACCATCAGCTTGGTGTGTGCGGTGGTCATGTACATGAACCTTCTCACTTCGCCAATGCTCGTCGGTATTTGTGCGGTGATGTTGGGACTACTTTCGATTTCGATTCACTCTTTAATGTCTGGAACTGCCGCTGCCGATTTCGGTGGGCGAAAGATGACAGCAACAGCCTCTGGAATTACAGATGGATTCGTTTACTTGGGAACAGGGCTACAATCTCTCGTTCTTGGAAATGTGCTGAAAGCCGATAACCCCGAGTCTTGGAAAATGTGGCCAGTCTTCTTGGTTCCCTTCACTATTATGTCTATATTTCTTGCATGGAGAATGTGGCATTCATTACCAGAAGCTACTCGTAAGTATATTACCGGAGTTGACCGTGCCCGTGATACAACGACGGGTGTGGGCGCTGGACAGAACCTGAATCAGGAACCAGAAATCGTTAAATCATAAAAAATTTCAGAATTATTTCAAGGCCTCTCGCAAATAAGCAGAGGCCGTATCCATAAACCAAACAACAAAAGCGATGACCATGATGATGGTTCCCACTTCTGGCCACATCGCCTGCCCCAGATATTGAATCAACATCGTTCCAATTCCACCACCACCCACTAAACCAATAATTGTGGCCATTCTGATATTGATATCCCATCTGTAAACTGTGAAAGAGATATAAGGCAAAATCACCTGAGGCACAATCGCAAACCAAATTGTTTGCAGCTTTGTGGCCCCTGTGGACTGAATTCCTTCAATGGGTCCTTCACTTACGGTTTCGACTATTTCTGAGTATTGTTTGGTCAAAGAAGCAATCGAATGGATCATGAGAGCCAGAACTCCAGCGAATGTTCCGATTCCCACCCAAACCGAGAAAATAATGGCCCAAATAACAGCTTCGATGGAACGAGATACATTCATCAGTGTTCGTAGACTAATGTAAATGGCAAAGCCCGTTCGACTGGTCATGATATTTTTCGCCGCAAAAAAGCTCAGAACAAAAGCAATAGGAATGGCCAAAATAGTAGCCATAAAGGCCATAAAAATTGTTTCAACAATATTAAGCACAGCCTTTGGAAGAATCGCTAAATTTGGATTCACAAGACCTTTAAAAAGTCGCATCGCTCCTGCAAAACCGTCTTCATCTAAAAGTTCATAAATTGAAAACCGTGTGACAACTAAACCCACAACAAATGTCACACCGACAAAAATGACCAATTGCCAACCCGAAAGAGTTTTCCAAAAAGTTTCTTCCTCGGCATGAGCCTTTTTAAAGGGCGGCTCAAAAATCATTTCCCCTAAAGTTTTCCATCCTTTTTTATTCAAAAGAAAACTGAGCCCTGCCCCAATCACTGTTCCAAAGAGAAAAACTTGAAAGTTTTGTTCAAGATCGAGCAATTCTTTTTGATCGGGGTCAAAAATGACAACCAAGACAACACAAAGCAAATAAGCAAACATCAGAGAGTCAAAAATCGTGCGTTTCCAGACATATCCATTTTGATTCATCATGCGCTCCTAGTTAATCCGAATGTCCTTCGTACCAACGCCATAAATTCTTTCAAACCAGGCTTCATCAATATCCTTGGGACTTCCCTGATAAACAATTTCACCACCTTTTAAGGCGATCACTCGAGTTGCGTACTCGCGCACTAAGCTTAAAAAGTGAAGATTCGCAATAATCGTGATCCCCAGTTCTTTATTGACCTCTCGGAGATAATCCATAACGGTGTGGCAAGTCGCCGGATCAAGAGAGGCCACGGGCTCATCGGCTAAAAGAATTTCTGGATTTTGAGTCAAGGCTCTCGCAATCGCGACTCGCTGCTGTTGTCCACCGGAAAGGTTATCCGCTCTCATCTTGGCTTTTTCTTTAATCCCCACAAGCTCGAGATATTTCATTGCCGAATTTTTATCCTGATCAGAAAAGAAACCAAAAATACTTTTCACTGTTCCAGTGAAGCCCAGCCGCCCCATGAGCACATTACTCATCACAGTGTGACGGGGAATAAGATTGAAGTGCTGAAAAATCATCGCAATCTTTCGACGAATTGTTCGAACTTCTTCACCCTGAACTTGGGATATATCTCGACCATTAAAAAGAACTTCGCCTGAAGTGGGATCGTGCAGTCGATTAATACAGCGAAGAAGTGTGGATTTACCTGAGCCACTCAGACCAATGATGACCAGAAACTCTCCTTTTTGAACATCAAAACTGACTCCCTTTAAGGCCTGGGTTCCGTTGGGATAAGTCTTCACGAGATTTCGAATTTGAAGAATGGGCTCTGTCACTCTTATATCCTTTACTTCTTCATCATCATTTCTTCAGCGTTTTTTCCAAGCGCTTTGAGCATGTTGCGAACTCCGTCATAGTCCGAATCACTTGCTCTCTTCATTGAATCAACACCATAGATTTGCATGAAAGCCGCTTTGCCTTCTTCTGTCTCCATAAACTTCAGAAAGGCAGAGACAATTGTATTTTTCATTTCCTCGCTCATCTCTTTACGAAAAACGATGGGATCATTCGGAATGGGGTCTGAAAGATCAATGATCTTTATTTTCTTTTCCACATCAGGATACTGTGTCTGAACTAAGCGACGAGCATCTTGGATGGCTCCGCCCATTGGAGGAGAATAAAATGTTGCTCCGCCGTCCACCTGCCCTTGATAAATCATTGTGATTACGCTGTCATGCTTTCCAGCAAAGACAATTTCACTGGGCTCGATACTTTTGTCTTTTAATTTTTTGAGTGGGAGCAAATACCCCGAGGTCGAAGCCGCATCGACAAAGGCCATTTTTTTTCCTTTAAAATCAGCCAATGATTTAATGTTGGATCCCTCTTTGGCAACAAACTGAGATTGGTACGTTGAGGTGCCGTGACGAAGAACAGTCATGCGCGCTTCGACTCCGTATTTATCATGGGCAAGCACGTAACCAAAGGTGTTCATTGCCGCCACATCAGCCCGCTTCGTTCCAAAGGCCTCGACTATGGCAATAAAACTTTGTGGTATGGCAACATCGTATTTATAGGGAGTTGTCTTTTCCAGGTAGGCTTTAAAAATCTGAGTGTTATCTTCAAGAACTTTGGCATCCACTGAAGGGATAAAATAGAGCTTTACTGGATTCTTTTCAGATCCCAATTCTCCCTTTTTTGTCGTGCAGCCAGCTAAACTAAGAACAACAAGCAGTGTTGTTAAGATTCGTAAGGACTTTGCCATAGTGACCCCATTTCTGCAGAGAAATTGACTCTGATCTGCAATCTGAAAAGTCGATTGAATATGTAACAGAAAACTCTTTGCCTTTAAAGAACTTCCGTGGCTGAATATCATTAAAATGACGCGGTCCCTACAGACATCCAATCAAAACCAAAAAACCCTTCTTCGAGAAATCCTGACGAAGATCACTCAAATCATTCAAAATAGAGGCCGCGCCCTTGTTGTTTTTGATTTAGACTCGACCCTTTTTGACGTGAGCCCAAGGCTTCAGAAAATTCTTCATGACTTTGCCCACAACCCTGACAATCAGTCCCGTTTTCCTGAAAGCTGCGAAATTTTAAAAGAAGCTGAAACCTTACGCTCGGATTGGGGAATAAAAAATGCGCTGGTTCGGGCTGGCCTTGATAATCACCACCCTGATTTTCACCTAGCATTAAAAACATTTTGGCTTGAGTCTTTTTTCTCTAATCACTATCTTCAGTACGATAAACCCTATGAGGGTGCGGCGGAATACGTCAATCAACTTCATCAAGCTGGTGCCGAGATTGTCTATCTCACGGGGCGGGATATTCCTCGGATGAATCAGGGTACCCTTGATGTGCTTAAAAAATGGAATTTTCCAATTCATGTTCCCCGAGCCGAAGTTGTCTTGAAACCAGAAAAGGGACTTGATGATGCCCAGTTTAAGACGGATTGGTTTGCCGCTCTACCCGAAGGGGTTTACCAAGGCATTTGGTTTTTTGAAAATGAACCTGTGAATGTGAATTTGGTTCGAGACACTCACGAGCATGTTGAAATCGTCTTTTTTGAGAGCACTCACGCCGGCAAGGCTGAGCCGCCGACAGAACTTCCACGCATCATGCACTATTTATTGGATTGATTATGCCACTTTACCTCATCGCCACGCCCATTGGAAATAAAGATGACATCGGAATCAGAGCTCTTGAAATTCTTCGACAGACAAAAACCATCATCCTGGAAGAAAGAAAAGAGTCCACTCAGTTTTTACGAGCCCACGGCATTTCCGGCAAAGATTATCGAGAGTTAAATGAACACAGCACTGCGGATGATTTGCGAGACCTTGTCAAATTGTGTGAGGCTGACGACACTGCTTTGATCACGGACTGTGGCACGCCAGGATTTTGCGACCCCGGTGCTGATCTGGTTCGATTGTGTCGTGAAAAAGGAATTCCCGTTTTTTCAGTTCCTGGCCCTTCAAGTTTGATGGGACTTTTGTCTTTATCTTCGCGGCGAATTGATCAATTTGTGTTTCGAGGATTTCTTTCTGCTGAAAGTGAAACTCGAGCGAAACAATGGCAAGAGCTTAAGCGCGAGAAAAGAGCCGTGGTGTTGATGGATACGCCCTATCGTCTGGAGAAAATGATGACCGAACTTTGTGAAAATTTCGGAGACAGAACCATTCTTTTGACTTTGAATTTGACTCAATCCACTGAGCAAATTCTCGAAGGTCGGCCCGAGGCAGTGAAAAGACAAATCCGCGAGAAAAAGGCTGAGTTCATGGTTCTTGTTTATTCCTCTTAATTGGCTTGATCTCGATACTAGATTTTGGTGAGTCTGATTACAATGCTTGATGCTTCAACTATGAAGCTCAAACCTCACCCTCCATGTTCAATTTCGATTGACTTGATTTTGGTTCGACCCAATTTCCTAATCTGAAAACTTGAGCCGGCTGGCATGGCGCTGCCTGAGTCTATACAAAAACTGGTTCCATCTTGTGAGATAAAATTCTCGCTCTTTATAGCCAAGCTCCCTTTGTCGATGATTTCCCTCAAAATAGCCGCTTAAGCCGAGCTCTTCTAATCTTGAGGTCAGGATTCGAGTAAAAACAAGTCCATCCCAGAATTTCGACACGGATTGGTCTCGACTTGTTGAGAATTTATTCCCCCGATGAGCCCCTGTTATTTTCCGCGCGAGAATAGCCGCAAAAGTTCTTAAAAAATTCTGAAAATGCTTTTTATCTTTAAATCGAACTTTCAGATGAAGATGATTACCCATATTCACAAAGTCTAAAATCTCAACATAGAATTTTCTGGATCTTTCTTTTAAGAGGTCACGAACCAGTTTTTTGTGTGCATAAAACGACAACTTTCCCTGAGCTTTTCGGGACTTAAAGACCACATGATGCACAAGTCCCTCTCGCAGGGGTCTTGCGATTTTTCTTCTCTTCTTGAGACTAGAGCCACCAAAACTTCTTGCTTTGATGACCTTAAGATCTTTCTGTGGAATCAAATTCAGCTGCATTCTTTTGCTCTTTCTATTTTGATAACATTGGCAATATATTTATATTCGCATAATCATGCAATTATTAATTCATCATTTTATAATATTTTCAATGTATTGAGCCATTTTATTTCTGTCGGACAAATATTGACGATGCTGGAACAGCACGCACCACATCTTCGCTTGCATTTCAATTCAATACTATTTAATTTCGGTTTATGTCGAAGTTGACTTCCCTTCCAGTAGATGAATCTCTTGATGAAATTATTGAAAAATTAAAATCACATTCATCAATCGTGGTCTCTGCAGCACCGGGAGCGGGAAAAACAACAAGAATTCCCCCTGCCTTAGTAAAGACTCTGGGCAATGGATTTGCGATAATGCAACAGGATAAGGTCACCCCAAAAAACCAACAGAAAGTCCTAGTCCTTGAGCCCCGCCGAGTGGCTGCACTTGCGGCCGCAACACGAATTGCCGAAGAGAACGGCTGGGCTCTGGGCAAAGAAGTTGGATATCAAGTTCGCTTTGAGAATAAAACCTCAAGTGAAACCCAACTGATTTTTTTAACAGAAGCACTGCTCTCAAAAAAAATCTCGGCCGATCCAGAAATCTCAGATGTGAGCTGTGTGATTCTTGATGAATTTCACGAACGGTCCATCCATGTCGATCTCGCTCTGGGACTACTGAAAGAACTTCAAGAACTCTCACGTCCTGATCTGAAAATTGTTGTCATGTCAGCAACTTTGGATGCCACCAAGTTAAGCGAATATCTAGGCCAGGCCCCCATTATCCAAGTTCCTGGGAAGACATTTCCGCTTGAAGTCAATTTAAGCTCTGAAGCTCAGCTACTTCAAACAAACTACAATTTTATTGATCGAGTGGTTGAGACCATTAAAAAAGCTTGGGCGACCTCGACAACCAAAAAAGATATTCTCGTTTTTTTGCCCGGCATTGGAGAAATTGCCAGAACAAAAGAAAAATTATCAGACTGGTCGCACACACAGGGACTGCAATTGATGGAGCTTCACGGGTCGCTGCAATTGGCTCAACAAAAAGAAGTTCTGCAGTCATCATCAAAACCGAAAATTGTGCTAGCAACCAACATCGCTGAAAGTTCATTGACCTTAAACGGGATGGACACGGTTGTGGATTCAGGCCTTGCTAGAAGAATGATTTTTCATTCTCGTAGTGGGCTTTCTCGAATGGAAACTGGGCGGATTTCAAAGGCCTCTGCCACTCAAAGGGCGGGACGCGCCTGTCGGCAATATCCAGGACGAGTTTTTCGTATGTGGGCAAAAATGGATGAACTTTCTATGCCTGATTTTGATGTGGCTGAAATTCACCGAGTGGATCTGACGGAAACTCTTCTCTCATTAGCTGGGCAAGGTTTAACTGATTTTCGAAGTTTTTCTTGGTTTGATCCTCCACAAACTCAGCGTCTAGAACTCGCCATATTTCAGCTGAAATCCTGGGGCTGTTTAGATGAAAAAAATCAAATCACAGATCTTGGTAAAAAAATTCTAAAAATCCCACTGCATCCTCGATTGGCAAGACTATTCATTGCTTGTGATGATTTGGGACAATCAAAACTGGGAGCTGACCT
>BOLD01000007.1 GCA_016861345.1 Oligoflexia bacterium | reverse complement strand
GGTTCTCCACGGTTGATGGTGGGAGATAGAGCGTCAAAGAGATAAGAAGCATGGGTTGGAATCTGTGTTTAACATGTTGTTACCACACGACATTTTAAATGACAGGAGACCAACCATGCCCATCAAGAAATTAGCACAATTCCTTGTATTACCAGAACTGAATATTTTGAAAGTTGAAAAGGTTCATAGAGCTCACATCTATCATTGCGAGAAGGCCCGGCATTTTGAATATTGCCCAAGGTGTAATACACCCTCCAATGTGACCTATGACCATCGCACAGTCCTGGTACGCGATGAGCCGATCAGGAGAAGTCAGTGTTTATTAAAGATCAAAAAACGGCGACTTTACTGCAAGCAGTGTCGAAAGCCCTTTACTGAACCGATAGATGGGATTTTTAAACGTCAACGATCCACGCAAAGATTTAAAAGAGCCCTCACATGGGGATGTACACAAATGCGTAGCCTTAAAGCTGTTCGGGAAAATTATCAATGTTCAAACTCTATGATTTACACATCCGTCTTCTCGCAACTTGAGATCAAATTGCGAGAGTACAATAATCCCTGGCCTAAAATGATTGGCGTTGATGAGCACTTTTTCACTCGTAGAAAGGGCTATGCAGAGTTTTTTACGATCTTTACGGACTTGAAAGGACATCGTGTGCGAGAGGCTGTTTTTGGTCGCAGTAAAGCTGAAGTTCTTGAGAAAGTAAAACACATCTCAGGTCGGGATAATGTTGAATGGGTTGTTATGGATCTCTCTGAAACTTATCGCTCAATTACAAAAGAACTTTTTCCAAATGCAAAGCGTGTAGCGGATAAGTTCCACGTCCTTCGGTTGTTATCGCCAGCGCTAAGGCGAAGGCGTATTGAAATTACCGGGGATCGGAGAACTCTACGAATCAAACGACTACTTCAAAAAAATCGAAAAGATTTAAGCTATTTTGATCGGCAAGATGTGGACCGATGGTTGTCAAATTACCCGGAGCTGAATCTGATTTATCGATTTAAGGAAAAGCTACATGAGCTTTACAGGAATACTCACCCTGAACGAGCAAAGTTGAGCTTTGATCGGTTGATCTTGGAGCTGGGAATGACAGATATCCCTGAGTTAAAAACGCTCAGAAGAACGTTAATAAGCTGGAAAGAGGAAATACTGAATTATTTTGAAAGGAGAATCACAAATGCAATGACAGAGGGATTTAATCGCATCGCAAGTCTTGTAAAAAACTTGGGATTTGGATATAGAAACGAAAACAACTATAGACTCAGGTTCCTAACAGCCTGTGCTTCTTAGATTTTTTTGCTTTACCCACCATTAAAAGAGAAGAACCTAAAAACTGCGAATTTTGGTTCGCATAGCTTGACAATTGGTGCCCCGGGCCGGACTTGAACCGGCACGCCCGTTTGCACGAAGCCCAGGATTTTAAGTCCTGTGCGTCTACCAATTTCGCCACCGGGGCACAAGGCATAGAGAAAACCATCCATTCAGCCATCTGACAAGGCTTGACATTAGGTGACGCTTCAAATGTGATGTTGCGGTGAATATTTTCCGAGAATTAGCCTATATTTTGCGCAAGACAGGGATAGCTCTCTTTCTCTTTCACCTCTTTATCACCTTCAGCGACCAGGGTTTAACCCAACTCATGCAAACAGAGCTGAACTCAAAAAATGGGGTTGGCCCCCTGATTTGGGTCTATGGACTGATTTCCCTTTTCCTCTCACTCCTCTCCCCTCTAATCACTATTTTATTGGTGCTTGCTGCCAAGCAAAGCCTGGGGGTTTTACAATTTCTGGGTCGAAATTTGAACCAACTCTTTATTGAAGAGATGCGGGCCAGTGGAAAGGCCCTTCTCTGGAGTATCCCACTAATCCTTCCCGGCGTCTGGAAATTTATTGAGTTCACCTTTGTCCCCTTTGTCGTCATAAAAGATCCTGATTATGCTCTAGGGAAACTTGATGCTCTTCGAACCTCAAGTCTGATCACTCGAAAATATTTTTTTCGATTAATTGGAATTCTCTTTCTCTTTTCAGTCTTTTTCCCTCTGATTTTGACCTCATTCGATGAGTACAAAGTGCCGTGGAATCACCTTTTCCTAGCGCCATTGATCATTTTTATTGAAATGTGCCTGTCAATTCTGTTAGTTCTCAAATTGTCTCAAATTTTTGACTCTTACACTGGGGGAAAGAATGGAACTCATATTCAATTGGAAACAAATTAAAGCCCGAGGCCGCGGCCTGACTTTTGATGATGTTCTTCTTGTTCCCTCAAAATCTGAAGTCAGATCACGACGTGATCCCAGCTTAAAGAGTCAACTGACCAAAAAAATTGCCATTGAAACTCCGGTTGTCTCTGCCAACATGGATACGGTGACTGAAGTGGATATGGCCATCGCGATGCACACTTTAGGTGGGCTTGGAATCCTTCATCGTTTTGCCAATATCGAAGACCAAGTCGGTTTTGTTCAAAAAGTCAAAGCCGCAGGTGCAGTCAATCTTTCTGCCAGCATCGGCGTCGGTGATGATTTCAAAGAACGAGCTGGGGCCTTGATTAAAGCTGGAGTCAACATTGTCACCATCGACATCGCACACGGCCACTCTGTCGCCATGGTTGAGGTCATGAAGTGGTTAAAAGACACTCATCCCAATGTTGAGATTATTGCCGGCAATATGGCCACGCAAGAAGCGGCTTATGATTTGATTCAAGCCGGTGCGGATGCCATTAAAGTTGGAATCGGTCCCGGATCAATGTGCACCACTCGAATCATCACGGGTTGTGGAGTTCCTCAGCTCACAGCCATCGCTCTGTGCTCTGAAGTCGCGAGCGAGTTTAATGTTCCTGTGATCGCGGACGGAGGTCTTCGAACCTCGGGTGATATCGTAAAAGCCTTCGCTGCTGGAGCGAGCACGGTCATGTTGGGCAGCATGCTGTCTGGAACAATTGAGACTCCGGGTGAAATTAAAAACGGACGCAAGCAGTACCGAGGTATGGCTTCAAAAGCAGCCCAGGTCAGTTGGCGAGGTGGGGTTCCTGCCGGAATGGCCCCCGAGGGTGAAAGCTCAATGGTCTGGGTCAAAGGTCACGTGAAAGATGTCATCCTTGAGGTTTGTGGTGGGATTCGAAGCGGCATGAGCTATTTAAATGCCACTGCGGTTTCAGAAATTCGTGACAAGGCGCGTTTTATCGAAATGAGTCCAGCCGGCATCAACGAATCTCGAGCTCACGGTGTGAATTCTTAATACAAACTAGACCTGAATCCCTTTGACGGCATAGTGGGGCCATCCTAACCTGAAATCAGCTCCTCCCGCTTAGCCATTGTGTGAATCCAAATGAGCGGTGGGGTTGTTGTTGTTCTTGCCTTAGAACAAAAGATTTCGTGTGAAACTCTTTTAAAAGGCTGCTCTGTTTATCACCGAGCAGCCTTTGTTTTTTTTAAGCTTTTATCTTAGCCTATTTATATATGTCGAATTCACCCATCGGAGTATTTGATTCAGGCGTTGGCGGCCTGACTGTTTTAAAAGTTCTTGCCGAGCACTTCCCCTCGGAAAGTTTTCTTTATCTCGGCGACACCGCTCGATTGCCCTATGGATCAAAATCACCAGAGACCATTCGAAAATATTCTGAACAAAACATTCGCTTTCTGATTCAACAAGGAGTCAAAGCAGTTGTGATTGCTTGCAACTCAGCCTCTTCACAAATTGTGGAAAAAGATTTTGATAAAGTTCCCGTTTTCACCGTGATTGAACCCGGAGCCAAAGCCGCCCTTCACACAAGCGAAGGAACCATTGGAGTGCTGGGCACTCGAGCGACGATTGCCAGCGGTCTCTATGAGAAAACTCTTTTGCGCTTGTCGTCTGCTGAGGGCCGAAGCATCCAAATTTTTTCTCAAGCCTGCCCCCTTTTTGTTCCCTTGGCTGAGGAAGGTTGGGTGGATGATCCCATCACCAACTTGATTGCTTATCGCTACTGCCAGCCCCTGGCTCAAAAGGGTGTGGACACTTTGATTTTGGGTTGCACTCACTACCCGATTTTAAAATCTTCAATTCAAAAAGCTGTCGGCGGAGGTGTGGCGCTGATTGACTCTGGCTCAGCCATCACACTTCAGCTCAAAGAAGAGTTCTCTCTCGGACACTTATCTGCCTCTTCCAGCTCTGGTCAGCGAATTGATATCCGAACCACGGACATTTCCCCTCAGTTTGAGGCCATGGTCCACCAGCTGATGAGTCCTTTGATGATTCACTCTCTTGAAGTCGTCACCCTGTAACTTTGAAATTAGCCCTCACCATTATGCGCCGCATTCCAAAATCCCGCGGGGCGGGTTAATTCGTGGGCAGGGGGGAAATCGTTATAGGTGCTGCTCATCACCGCCCCATAAGCCCCAGTATCCAGGATCGCGACCCATTCGCCCTCTCTCATTTCAGGTAATTCAATATTTTTTGCCAGAAAATCAGAGGACTCGCAAACCGGTCCCACCACATCGTATTTTTGTGATTTTCTGAGAGTGTTTCTCAGAGGAAGAATTCGATGCTTGGCTTGATACAGCGCCGGTCTTAAAAAATGGTGCATACCCGTATTAAGAATCAGAAATTTTTTCCACGGAGTCTCTTTCACATACTCCACTTGAGCTAGTAAAACACCAGCCCGGGCCACTAAAAATCGACCGGGCTCCATCATCACTTCGCCAGAAAAAGAGCCTAAGTCATTCTTTAAAACCTGACAAAACTCTTGAAAAATCACCTGATCGCTTTCTTCATCCTGGTCATATTGAATCCCTATGCCGCCCCCGATATCGAGTGACTTTAAAGGAAACTTCAATTTGATCAAATCATCATAGACAGCTTTTATTTTCTGAATCGCCTCTGATAAGGCAGAAAATTCCGTCAGCTGACTGCCAATGTGAAGACTCAGTCCCCTGAGACTGAGCAAGGGATTTTGCCTGAGAATCTCAATCACCTCTGTCAATTGAGATAAATCAATACCAAATTTATTTTCACGCAGTCCGGTTGCAATATAGGGATGAGTTTTCACATCCACATCTGGATTCACTCGCAAACCAATTTGAACTTTTTTATCCAGTGACTTTGCAATCTGACCCAAGCGTTTTAATTCCGGAATGCTTTCCACATTAATTTGTTTAATGGACAATTCAACCGCTCTGGTTAACTCGGCTGATGTTTTACCCACTCCAGAAAAAATAATTTTATCTGGTTGAAATCCTGCTCCAAGAGCTCTTGTCATTTCACCACCACTGACCACATCAATTCCAATTCCCGATTTTTGAAAAAACTGAAGAACATCGGGATGACGATTGGCCTTCATGGCATAATGAATAGCAAAGGGTCCTTGACAACTTTTTGCCAAGCCCTCAAGCACTTGATGAAGTCTCTGCTCCAGCGCTTGCAGCGAATAAAAATAAAGGGGTGCCATTTCTCCCTTTAATAGAGCTTGAAGATCCACTTTGTGAAAACAAAGATCCTTTGTTTCATTGTAACTGATAGCCTTGACTGAATTATTTGATTGAGGTTTCATGTCTTCATTCTCATCGATTGGGGGTTTTTCTGACAAGTTTCATTTTCACACAAACAACATCAGGACTCCCCGTCATTGGTTACCAGTTTGGCAAACAGGACCCCTCATTTCCAAAAATTCTCATACTGGGCGGAGTTCATGGTGATGAAAAAGAGGGCGTTGTCGCCGCACATGGTTTATACACTCGTTTTTCACAGAATTTTTCATATCGATTAAATATTTGTTTAGTGCCAGCCTTTAATCTTGACGGAGTCCTTGAAAAAACTCGAACCAACGCCAGAGGTGTGGACCTTAATCGAAATCTGCCCACAAAAGATTGGTCGCCTGAAATCAAAGGCCCTCGCTACAACCCAGGACCCACACCCAATAGTGAAAGTGAAAATCAAGGCCTTGTGAAATACCTTGAACAAGAAAAGCCGAATTTGATTGTCAGTCTGCATTCGTGGAATCCCGTTCTGAATGTGAACGGAGATTGTTTAAAATTTGCCGAAGTTCTGGCAAAGCACACAGGATATAAAATTGATGCTGATATCGGATACCCCACTCCGGGTTGCCTTGGAACCTACGCAGGTCTTGAAAGACAGTCCCCCACTCTGACTTATGAAATTGAGAGGGGTTTAGCCAGTGATCAGATTTTGAAAATTCATGTTCCCGCAATATGTGAAGCCTTAAAAGTGATGGAGTCCTAAAATGCCAAAAGTGCAGATCTCAAAGATATACTACGAAATTCAAAAAAATCGAAAAATCGAAGATCTCTCTTTAGAAGAAAAACAGATGATCTTGAATACCATTGAAAGACTCAACAATGGTGAAATCCGCGTCGCGGAAAAAATTGCTGATGGATGGATCACCAACGCTTGGATCAAAGAAGCCATTTTACTTTATTTTCGTTTGATGAAGATGACACCCATTCAAGCCGGAGATCTGCAATTTTTTGATAAAATTCCACTCAAGAAATGGACAGCAGCAGAAGGCGTCCGCGTTGTCCCTGCCGCCCTCGCCAGGTACGGCTCATACATTGAGCCTGGCGCCATTCTGATGCCTTCTTACGTGAACATAGGAGCCTATGTGGGAGCTGGAACAATGGTTGATACTTGGGCCACAGTCGGATCCTGCGCGCAAATTGGAAAAAATGTTCACCTCTCAGGTGGCGTCGGCATCGGCGGAGTTCTTGAACCCGTACAAGCAAGTCCCGTCATCATCGAGGATAACTGTTTTATCGGAAGTCGATCCATTGTTGTTGAAGGCGCTATTCTTGAAGAGGGCGCCGTGCTTGGAGCTGGTGTCACCATCACCTCGAGCACAAAAATCATTGATGTCAGCGGCGAAAAAGAAGTGATCCACCAGGGCCGAGTTCCAAAAAACTCTGTGGTTATCCCAGGCACTTATCAAAAATCTTTCCCTGCTGGTCAATACGGAGTCGGCTGTGCTCTGATTATTGGAAAACGAAAACCCAGCACGGATTTAAAAACCTCTCTGACCGAAGCTCTGCGGGATTTTCAAGTTTCCGTTTAAATTTAAATACAGCCTACCTACTTACGCGCTGCATCCAGAAAAGTGAGCGGGTACGTTTTAGTTTTTGGAGCGGAGGGCTTGGCTGGGGCTGAGGCCACTTGTGGCCAATGAGGCCACCCAAGATCCCAGAAATGAGATCAGAAAAAGAATCAAAGCTACCACAATCAGAAAACCTGACTCAACCTTGGCCGGAATTTCGGAATCATAGTAAATATCAGGCAGAACCTGCAGCGGATGGTACTCGATCCAAAGACTGACCAGGGTACCAATCAGAAATCCACCGCCCCCACCAATCAGAGCAAGATAAAGTCCCATTTTTAAAAACAACCGTCTCACTTGCCGGCCCGACATCCCGATGGCCTGTAAAAGCCCCATCTCTTTTTTCTTTTGAGAAATCAAAAGTGCTAAAACTGAAACTAAAGACAAACAGGCAATTAATCCTGATATGGTCAGAAAAATTCCAATGGCCATTTTTTCTAATTTCAGAGCGAAAAAAAGAGCCGAGTTTCGCTCGCGCCAAGTCTCAATTCGTACATTCATAAACTGAGACCACTCTGTTTTATAGGCTTCAGCTTTTTCAGGATCATCCGTCCAGACTTCGACACCAAGTCTGCGACTAATACCCTCTCGAAGAGAATTCATGGTTTCACCTTGCACATAAAAAAGCCCCTGTGCGTCCACATCAGCCACATAGGTTGCAATAATTTTTTTCACAACAACTTTTTCAAACTTAGGAACTTCAGATGGAGGAAGCAACAAGCCCTCAGGCGAAATCACTGTGAGAGTGTCTCCCTCAAATACTCCCAGCGCGTGAGCTAAATCCACACCAATATAAACTTCGCCCTGACCGGGAGCTTCTTCTTCTGTTTTTTCAACATCATGTCCTGATTGCTTTTTAACCTTATAAACTTCGTTTAATAAAGTCTTCAAGCCGTCTCCAGACAAGCCCTTTGCCTGAGCTCCCCGAAATCGGCCATCCACTGTACGAAGAATCACATCCTGACTTTCAAAAGAGTAAGAGCGAAATAATTTTTCATTCTTAATTTTAACAACCAGTGGATTGGTATCCACTGCTAAAATGGATTTTGCGTTGGGAACTTCAATCGCTAAATGGGGCTCCACTGCCAAGGTGCGTTCTCGAATATTGATATTCAGAGCTGTCATCACACTCATCACAATAATAAAGGCAGAAAGGCTTAAGCCCAAACCCAATACTGTCAGCCAGGCGATTCGGCGAACAACAGAGCCCTCGCGGGCAAGCAGAATAAATCTTTTAAAAAATTCCCAAGTCAAGACTAAGTCCTACCTTCTTTGTCGGACTTAAGTCTCTCTTATCTCAGATCAGACTTCAAGAGTCTTTTCATCGTCACTTACTCACTATCGAAGGGAGATTTTCGATTCTCAGCTGGTTTACGCTTAGCTTCTTCTTCTCTGACATCTTTGACCGCACCGCTGATCATAAATGACTTCTGCATAGCTTTAATGAGCACAACAGCCTCATCCAAAGCTTCAACCGCACGACGGCTGGTATGAGGAAGATCTGGCGCCACTGCAGCAAGAGCTGGCAAGACCACCTTAAATTCTTTTGTCAGAATGGCCATGTTTTGGATCAACTCAGTTACGTCTTTAGTCAAATGCGGAGCTTGTTTGGCAAACTCGGGCAAAAATTTATTGAGATCCTTTGTTGTCACTGCTAACTGGCTAAGCACAACACCCAAGTTTTCATCTCGATTCGCTTGGCGAGATAACTTGATCACTTCAATAGCCATTGTGTTCATATTTTTCAACAAGGGATCGATTCGATCAAACATCGTGATTAAAGATTGAGTTCGATCTTTACTCAAGAAGGCCTCTGCCAATGTTTTTAAATTCTCAGCCATGGAAGAAATAGCCCCAAGATAATTACCCAACTTCTTTCCACTCATCAAAGTCATCAGGTCAATTGTTTCATGCGATTTAATTATACTATCTGCAGGTAGTACGATAGCTTCTTTTGATCCCACCTCAATATCCAAGACCCGCTCCCCAATGACAAAAGGACGAATGAGCTGAGCTGTACTGTCGACTTTAATTTTATCATGAAATTTAGAAAGCACATAAAAGCGAACATGAATGCGATTATTTTGAGTCAGTTCTACTCCCTCAACACTTCCTGCTTTCATACCTGCCATTTGCACAGTTGTTCCCGGATGCACACCCTCGGCATTTTCAAAGTCAGAAACAAAATAAACTTTCTTCTCAAACCAACCTTGCTTGATCGCCACCGAGGCTAGGGAAACAATAAAACCCAGAATGGCCATCAAAACAAACAACCCAGCAATTCGCTCAAATTTGTTAAAATGAATTCTCATCATAAACTCACGACCTTTTTCTCATCTGACACAGCAGTGTTAAATAACTTTCCTGTATCAAGCCAGATTTCAGTATGATCCAAAAGCGACATCATTTTTTCATCAAATGAACTAATAAAGACATGTTGCAACAGCCCTTGGTTACGCAAACTATGAATAATATCAAAATACCTCAGAATCATCTCTTGCCCCAGACCCACTGATGGGTCATCCAATAAAACTACCTGAGGATGAAGAATCAGAGCTCTTAACATACAGACAATTTTTCGCACTCCCCCCTGCACCAGCGAAGGTCTTTGGTTTTCATAACGTGATATATTCATCTGGTTCATGTATCGATCCACACGGGCCTTTGCTTCGTTAAAAGAAAGCATCTTGTGGTACATGAGTGGAAGCATTAAGTTCTCATGCAAAGTTCCGTTGTGAATCAATCCACCAAAATCAAAACCGTACCCCATTGCTAATCGATAAGGTAAAAACTCTTCAAATGTCATTTCCGTAACATCTTGATCATTGATTAAATATTTTCCGCTGGTGGGCATCTGAAGTCCCGCCAGCAGTTGAAGCAATGTGGACCGACCCGATCCACTGGCAGCCTTGACCCAGACAAATTTACCCATGGGGAAATCAAAATCAACGTGATCAAACAGTGGAACCTGAGCTCCCTCGTACTGAAAGGACATCTGCTCAAATTTTAGAGAATGAATTTTTGGCAACATTGAATGATCCATTACAGCACCCCAAGTTTAACTAATTGATTAAGGTAGAACAGAGTTGTCACACTGAGATTAAACACGATGACATAGATAATACTTTTTACAACAGCCTGAGTGGTCACAATCGGAACCTCAGTTGGGCTTCGTTTCACAGAAAGCCCCTGATAACAAGACACCACGAAAATGATCATTCCACTAAAACTATTTTTTAAAAGAAAAAGCCCCAAATCTTCTGCAGCCACTGCCCGAGTCAGTGAATCCACATAAAAGTTAAAGGGCATATCATGAAGAAGCTTGGTCACAACAAAGCCACCCAAAAGTGCAATTAAAATAAAATACAACGACAAACAAACCACACTGATCACACCACCAATGATTCTTGGGAAAACGATGAAACTCAGTGGATTAATGCCCAGGCTTTCCAGGGCCTCGATCTCACGATTCGCTCTCATATTGCCCACTTCAGAAGCCACTGCTGTTCCCGATCTGGCAATCACCACCAGTGCAGTTAACAATGGACCCAGTTCTCGAACAATAATGACCACCAAAAGGTTTCCAATCATTTCTGTTCCACCTAAAAGTGTCAAATTGGAAGAGCTTTGCAGGATGACCACCCCACCGGCAGCAATTGCTAACACTGAAATCAATGGCATCGCCTGCCAACCTGTGAAATAAATTTGAGCAGAGACCACGCCAAAGATCGTTCTCATTCCCTGGGCCTGGTCGACAATCGCTGCACGAATAGAAAGGTAAACCATGAGAAGAACACGCAAGGTATACTCGATGTTCTTCGTCACGACCCTTCCTAAGCTATCAACCTGTTCCAGAAAAAATGACATTGAAGTCTCCTTGAAACTTGTATCGGCAAAATCTCAAGAATTCTTTCGGGGATAAAGGTCTAGGTTCGGAGTCTAGGTTTCAGAGGAAAAAACTTATTCAGCTTCTAATAGCTCAATTGTACGTTGCTGAGTGGACTCGACTATTCCTCGTGCAATGGAACGGACAAAGGCGTTGAGCGAGCTTCCGCGAATATATACTAAAGAATAAAAGACTGTCTCATTGGGAAATTGGTAGAACACGTTTAATGAATCCATGACATAAACGGGAACCTCGATGTCAGAAACATTGGATTGAATTTCAGAATGAATGACGATGGAATCTGAGCCTTCAAAGACATGATTTTTAAAACAGTAATCAGACTTTCCCAATCCAAAGACATAGGTCTTTTGACAAACCAAATCTCCCTGGATTTTGACATCTTTGATATTTGTTGCTGCCTTCTTTTGAAAGTCTGCAGATAAAAACTTTGTCGCCGCCTTTTGCATATTGATATTTCTTAAACAAGCCAAGGACTCAACCCGGAAAATACTTTTTTCAAAGTTTTTTGCTCCTGATTCAGATCGATCCGTAAAGCGTCCTGGGTTTTCCACCTTGATAAAGGGTCGGCAAGAGTTTGAATGAAGCACTTGATCTAAAGCCGTATCAGATTCTTGCATCAAACGGTTTCGAATAGTCTGTGAAAATGCTCGCACATATTCTGAACTGAGATCTGCAAAAATTGAAATTTGACTTTGACTTTGTTGTGAAATTTGAAGTTCCCGAACTGGTTGAAGAAAAGAAACCTCAGCAAAGGCAACAACAGATGAGAACAAAATCATTATAAATATGAATGTTTTTTTCATGTCTTAGCCACCTGAGTACGGAGTGAGGGATTCTGGGACGTAAGGAACTTTTTGATAAAAATCCAAATCCAGCTCTGGAAACAGCTGATGCATCTTCAACAACACCGAAGCCGCCAGCACTGTCGTGTAGGCATTTGATTTCCAAACCACCATTGTTCGCGCTAAAGCTGTTGCTGTAAAAAAGACCTCGCCCTTAAAATATTTGTGTCCGCTTTGATCTGTCTTCATCTGACGAATCAAAAAGGCAGTTCCTGCTACTAAGGCGGCATAGGTTCGATGATCCTTCGGATCACCCATCTCAAGAAGAGCATTTAAGGCAAAAACTGTGGACTGGATCTTATCCTTCCAAACATCTTTTTGATTCATCCAAGAACCATCCCCGTTTTGCTCTGATAAAATGTAATCCAAAACCTGCTTTTGTGTGCGCGAGTCGATGCAGGATTCACCCGATTTCACCACATAACTAATGGCATAAGATAAATTAAAGCTATTGGGATAGTAAATTCCACAGGTTGAGTGCTCATTATTTTCAACCATATCTTGGATCATCTGACAGGACTCTTTAACACCCATTATATTTTGCGATGAATGAAGGGATAGAAGTCTGAGAACATTGAGATTCACGACACAGTCCACATCATTTTTATTAAATGGAATTCGGACTCCCTTTTCTGGCTTTGCAAAATAATTCCGCGGCATTTGGGGATCATCTTCATCAAATTGCCAGGTTAAAAAAGCTCCCGTCTGTTTTCGCCCTTCCGATCGGTTGTAATAATGTGGTTTTCGATTCACATCTCGAAATTTCGAATAAGACTGGATCACTTGGTTTGATAATTGAGACACTTTTCCTTGAATTAACTTATCATAGTGTTTGGCCGTTAGAACAACTGAAGTGGTATCCGCATCTTGGGGAATATTTGTAAATCCCAACCAAGGTTTGATCAAAGTCATGTCGGCTGGTTGATGAACTCGGACACCGTTAACGACCTTTGCGGGATAAAAATTATAAAGTTCTCCCTCTCGATACCTTTCAAAAGACTGAGCTGCCTTTGAAATAGCCACAGGAATTTGATGATATCTTTGATCTTCTTTAAGCTCAGGATGATCCAAATAGATTTGTGCCAACTGATTCACGATAGAAGCTGTGGTAAAAGGTGTTGCCTCCTCATCAGATCCAATTGGGGCACCCACTCCTACGACAATTGGAATCAGTGTTGAATAGATTTTCGTGGACCACTCTCCTGTTTGGTAGATTGCTCCATCTTCTTGATGCTGAGCTTGCAAAACATAAGATATTTGAGAAAGACCAATCTCTTTTAATGACCTTGATGAAACAGGCGCGGCAATGACCTGCCCTGCAACGAGAAGACTGACTAAAAAACAAACCTGAGACCAAGCTTTCACAAATCGGACCCTTTCATGCACTTTGAACGTAAAATCATTCAGAATGATTCAATGTCCATGCCAGGACTGAAAGGGATATAGACTAAGACATGTGTCTAAAAATGAGACAGTGCCAAAATTTGGGGATTAATAGGCCCAGAGAGAGTAAAAAATAGACTTAAACACCTCAAACCAAACGTATTGAATATCGGACTCACTTCGGCCTGAATTTATCGCATGTTTATAGAGGGGAATTCGACTCTCAAAGGCCCCCTGAAAAGTTCGGTAAGCTCTGGACATATGAATCTGAGATGTCACGATAACAAGATCTCGGCACTTTAAGGCTTCGACAATTGATAAACTTTGCTGAGCATTCCCATAGGTTGTTGCCGAATGCCTTTCAAGAATCACATCTTTCTCAGATATGTCTCCGTAATAGGGCAATTGAGGCATAATCTCACGTAAGCGTGCATCAGGATGCACACCAGATATAATGAGTTTTTTAATTTGCTTTCGAGAAAGAAGAGCGAAGCCTTCTCGAATACGCCCAGGCCCCCCGGTTAAAACCACTCCACAGTCAGCAAGAGGATCCTCCTCCCATGAACTGATCCGCTCACCAACAACAAGACGGTATTCAGAAATGACCAAGATGAAAAATCCAAAAAGACCTAGGGCAGTCAGACTTTTAACGATGGGCCAAAACTTCGATCTCAACGCTTACTCCCTTGGGCAACCCTGCCACAGCAACTGTTGATCTCGCCGGAGGATTTTGTGGAAAATATCCACCATAAATCTCGTTTACGGTCCCAAAATCATTCATCGAAGTCAGAAAGATTGTTGTTTTCACCACATTGGAAAAATTCATATCCGCCGCTTTCAGCACAGCTTCAATATTTTTCATCACCTGCTCTGTTTGTTCTTTGACCCCCCCACTAACAACTTGGTTTGAGACAGGATCAAGAGCAATTTGTCCGGAGCAGAATAAAAAATCACCTAACTGAATAGCTTGTGAATAAGGTCCAATGGGAGCTGGTGCATTTTTGGATAAAACAATTTTTTTCATAGAAATCCTTCACAACGATATTAAGTAAAATTAGAAGTAAAAAATAATTCCTGCGCGAAGAAAGTGATCTCCCAGTGTGCGGAAACGAACTTTTCGAACGTTCGTCACACCGATACCACTTTCGACATTAAAACCTAAAGAGTCCAAACCCGTTAAAAAGAACTCTGATCCCACAAGGCCGCTCATCTCAAATCCAGAATCAGTCTGCCCTAAACTTTCTTGAGAAATCATGGAGAGCACTCCACCCATAAAAAAGTTCATATGTTCTTCTTTGAAAACAATTTTACGAATTCCACCTGAAACAGCAAAACTTGAATTTTGATCTTTCGTATCCACCCCTAAAGCCCCAACAAGGCCCCATTCTGATGAAGGATAATACACCGCTGCAAGACTGGGCAACTCGATCGAATAAGCATTGCGAAAACCCACGCCTAATCGGCTGGTTAAATCCTTCGCTGAGGCAAAACCAGGCACAAGAAGAAGAATCAGAGCTAAACTCAGTTTTTTCATAGGACCTCCATTAAAAAAACATTAGACCCCTGAAATCCTGAGACAATCAACAAGAAATTATACTTGCCTGGGAACTTTGATCGTATTAATTTTACTTAACAAAATGTGTTATAAGTGTGGGCCTGTAGCGCAGCTGGGAGCGCGCCACAATGGCATTGTGGAGGTCGTCGGTTCGATCCCGATCAGGTCCACCAATTTCTCCGACCTTATTCTTTCTTACACCAATCTTAAGTTGACCCGAGACTCAACAGGCATATGCTAAAAACATGAGCCTGACCATTCTGTTTCTCATTCTGCTTGCCGGGTTTAGCGTCAATACAAAACCGAAGACTTTAGAACAAATTTTTGAAAATCATCAGACCCCTGCTTTTGCACTGAGAAAAATAGAAAACGATCAGATCACTTTTGATCATGCTGCAGGAAAAAGAGCACTGAATTTTTCAACCCCCGTCACGAGCCAAGACAAGTGGCACCTGGGGTCTTGCACAAAACCCATGACCTCTTACTTGATCGGCATTTTGATTGATCAAGGAAAATTGAATTTCAACACTTCCCTTTCTCAAATCTTAAGTGATCCTCTATCTGATGAAGTGAAAAATTTAACAATTCAAGAATTGCTCACCCACCGTTCAGGATTAAAACATGTCTCAGAGTTAAAAGACGATCAAGCATGGGATAAACTTTTTGATCAAAACACTCCAACAAAAATACTTCGACTGAATTTAGTTCGAACCATCCTCGCCGAGGTAACAAAATTTTCAGCGAACTCTCAATTTGAATACTCAAATTCAAACTACATCATTTTAGGACATGTGATTGAAACATTGTTCAGAAAATCCTGGGAAGAAGTGATGACGGAAAAAATCTTTAAGCCCCTTGGCATGAGCCACTGTGGATTTGGCCCGCCAGCCAGTCGGGACCTTGCTCCGCCTGATCAGCCCTGGGGACACCTCATCCACAAAGGCAAACTCACCCCTATCCAACCGCTAACCAATGAGAAAATGATCTCTGACAATCCAGCAGCCTTTGGCCCTGCAGGAACCGTTCATTGCAGTCTGGACTCTTGGTCTCTGTTTTTAAAAGAAATGTTATCTGCAGCAAAAGGGAAGTCACAACTTTTAACCAAAGCCACCGCCCTTCATTTTTTTCAACTCTATAAAGATGGCACAGTCTATGGCGGCTGGGGCGGATACCATAAATCCTGGTCACCGGGGCTGACCCATACCATGGTAGGAACCAACACAATGAATTATGCCCGTTTTTATGTTTCACCAGAGAAAAACTTGATTCTAATGGGAGTCACAAACTCAGGCACAGACCTTTCTCAAAAAGCTCTTGATGAACAGCTCAAGCGGTTGGCAGAATAATAAAGTCCGCATTAGAAATAATTAACCATGGAGGTTTCATGAATAAATTTTTATCAACACTTGTTGTCATGCTTGGTCTTGTGATCAGCACTCAGGCTCAGGCCGCTTTTCACATCGATCCTTTTCTGGGATATGAAACTGGAAAATTTAAATCTGCAACATCAGAAAGCGATTTATCTGGTACAGGATTTGGTGCCCGCATTGGTTATTCCATCTTAGGATTTTCAATGGGTGGTGAATACTATGGCGCTAGCTTAAAAGCGAAGGGCACAAATGGAGCTGCTGACACTGATTTAACAGATACTGATATGGGTGTCTTTGTTGGTTACCAGTTCCCCGTTCTTGTTCGTGCATATTTAACTTACTATGCAAGCTCTTCAGCTAAAATCACAGGTGCAGAATTTACTGGCAGCGGCGGAACAAAAATCGGTATTGGATACAGTGGTCTACCCTTTGTTACTATCAATCTTGAAAGCATTGCTCGAAAATACAACAAGGTAAAACCTGACGGATTCCCTTCTGTCGATAGCACAAATGAATCCAACACGACTGTGCTTTCAATCAGCGTTCCGTTTAATATTTAATTTAACTTTCTTTGAGGGGCCATAGAGCCCCTCTTTTCATCTCGAAACTATTTATTCAAAAGACGACACTGATAAGTTGTTGTCGCCTGCTTCCACTGATTTGTTTTAATATTGATCGTGAGCTTTGCCTGCGTACCCTCTTGATTGGCTTCCATCTTCACAACGACCTCATCAAGATGATGGGCAGAACTAGGAGCACGGTAAACAGATACGGATGTATTTCCCTGAGACGAAGCTAATCTTGTGAAAACCATCATTGATGTCTGCAAGCCTTTTGCCGTGGTCAGATTCATGTGCAGTCCCAAATGAGCATCATCCGTTGTGATCAAATCCACAGATTGAATCCGATAGGGAGTCTCCTCATTATAAGAATGACCAGGAAATCCAATGGCTGAGGGATCATCAGCTTGGCAAGATGCAATTTTTGAGGCCAAAAATCCGGCCTTGGGCTTTCGCTCATCGCCGGGAAAGGGCCAGGGAGCTGCCGCCGTTTTTGACTGAGCCTGAGCCAGTACTGAAGCTAAGAGGACTAAAACGAATATTGCTCTCATAAAACCTCCAAGTGAGTTCGTAAAATTAGCGCGGAATTCGCTTCATCAGTTCTTCACAGGCTGCAATTCCACCCTTGTCTCTGACAATTTTATTTGTGGCCAAATCCACGCATCCATTTTGTTGAATTTGAGTTTTCACACCAACAATCACACTGCAAGCTAAAATTGCACCAAAGGGACCCGTGTCAGACTTACTTCCCTGATCTAAAATCTGATCAATAGCTCTTTGACCATTTTGAAGGATACGAAGTACCGGCTTACGCGTTTGATTCAACTCAACAAAGTCAGCATCTGTAATTCGACTGACATCTTGTCCGTTGGCAACCAGAAAATCGACTAATTGTTTTCGCGTCCCACAAAACATGGTGTAATTTTCTTCAGGCGTTGGAGCTCCTTGTTCAGCCATTGTCGGCAGAGCCACTAAACTTGCAACAAGAATCATCATTAAATTTTTCATATTTTTTCCTTTTCAGTTAACGATTTGTATTATTTTTTCTTTTCTAAATCAGAACACCAAATGATTTTACCACTTTTGTCTAGAACTCCGATCGTCTCATCCGAGTTATGACCAACACGTTTACCTGTACGATCAAAAAAGTCAGACACAGGGTTATCACCTGGGAACGAGATCACCTCAAAATAAACATCATTCGTGATTCTTGATTTCAGCGTATTAAAATGAACTTCTTGATACTCAAGCTCTCCACCTGGTTTGAGCATTTTTTGAATTTCCTCTAGTGAACGTTCACTTTTTTTCTCATCAAGCATCGAGGCTAAATATCGATTAATTAGCCTCAACTGAAAGTTTGTCACACTATTCACTTTTGATACGTCAAAGGTTCGAATCTCTTGCAGCACCATGCCCCTTCCCTCAACGTCCATCGAACAGATGTCCTTAACTTGACTGGCTGTCGGTTGATTCACAACCGCAGCGGCAAGCATCAACGATAACAGCATTCCATATTCCATAAAATCTCCTTTTAAAATTAAAACGAAAACGTTTTACCACAGAAGAAGCTCCTTCGAGTATTTCTCAATTTCTTTTCTCGAGATCTTCCCTGAAAGAGAAATAAAGCCCTCCACAAAGCTCCCTGTCAAAAAAGTTGTCAGGGAAAATCTACCATCCAAGCCCTTCAAATATGCCAACGGTCATTAATTTCTATATGACTAATCGGTAATTAAGTAAAATATAGGCGAATGTTAACCGTCTGAAGCGAAGCCTTCTTGACTCAGACTGCTCAATGACTTAGCACTGGCAGCTGATGAAACTGACGGAAACCCTCTCCAGAAGCCGAAAATGGGACTTTTCCATTTTCCTCACTATATTACTAGTTGTTGCTGTTGTGACAATATTGTCCATGCAACAAATCGAAAAGATTACCCAAAAAACTTTAAAAAATAGTCTTGAAACTGTGATTCAAACAGCACAGGGTGGTCTTCACCTTTGGGCAAGAAATGTAGAAACAGAAGTCATGGGTTGGGCACAATCACCAGAATTGCAAAAAATTACTATTCAGTTACTTAATATTCAAAACAAAACTAACTCTCATTTTCAACGAAAACTACTAAAAGAATATCGAAACCTCTTAGGGATCATCATGCATCGGGATGATCATGTAGGGGCGCTTTTAATTGCACCAGATGGAAAACAAATTGCCTCAATGTATGATGGAAGACTCGGCAAGTCTGAATTTGCCCAGGCGAGCTCCGAGGCGGTCAATCAAGCTCTGTCTGGAAAAACCCTGATCAGTCAGCCCTTTCTTGTTCAGTCAGTCAGTGATGAAATTAATGAAAAGCTACAACCAGTCATTTTATCTTTAAGTCCAGTTCGCGATACTAATCAAAAAATTATCGCCGTATTTGCAATTATTCTGAATCCTGAAAGAGATTTTACCGATATTTTAAGACTGGGGAGAATTGGAGCAACTGGAGAAACTTATGCATTTAGCAAAGAAGGTCGCTTTATTACTCCCTCTCGATTTGAGAGCTATCTGATTGCCACCAATAGAATGAAACTTGGTGAAAGCTCTATATTGAGTGTTGGCGTTTACGACCCAAAAGAGAATGATTTAACGAGAATCGTACAATTGGCCATGAAGGGATTCTCCGGGGTGGAAGTCGTGCCCTATTCCGATTATCGGGGAGTTCCCGTTGTGGGCGCTTGGATATGGGATGAAAAATTGCATTTAGGAATTGTCACTGAACTTGATGCCGATGAGGCCTATAAACCCCTACGTGTTACAAAAAAATTGGTATTTTCAATGCTTGGAGTCGCTCTGTTGGGTGCCCTGATTGGAATAGCACTACTCTGGAAGTCAAGAAACTCTGTTGAAAAAGCCGTCAGCATGAGAGATGAGTTTATCTCCATAGCCTCTCACGAATTGAGAACTCCACTAACTGCGATTCGTCTCAGTCTTGAGATGATTCCAAGGCTTATCGAAAAACATATCCCAGAAGATATTAAAAATCGAGTTCAACATAAAAGCCAGATCGGCCTGAACCAAGTAGACCGCCTGGACAGGCTGATCGAAGATCTCCTTGACGTCTCTCGGATTCGAGTTGCCAAGTTTTCAATAGAGAAAAAAGAAATTACTCTTTCTGATCACGTTCGAGAAATTGGAGAAAGACATAGGGAAGCACTAAAAAAAATGGGGTCAGATCTTAAAATTGATATCCCTGAGCAAATTTCAGGGATGTTTGATCCATCACGAATTGAACAAGTTGTTGCAAATCTACTCACAAATGCGATTCGCTACGGAAATGGAAAACCAGTAACACTCTCACTCAGCAAAGGAGAAAATATGGCCAGCCTTCAAGTCATTGATCAAGGTATTGGCATATCTTCTGCCGATCAAAAACGCATATTCGCAAGATTTGAACGAGCTGTGCCCGAAGGAAAGCATGGCGGCCTTGGGCTAGGTCTTTATATTACCAAATCGATTGTCGAAGCCCACGGTGGGACCATACGTGTCGACAGTCAAGTAGGTCAGGGCACAACGTTTACTGTTGATCTCCCCCTGACCTAGATTTTTACTTCGTAAATGCGACTGATGCCCTTCCCACATTTCCAGCCTTATCAAAGGCACGAGCTTCAATTGTATGCATTCCTGTTGTCACAGAACTCAAGCGAACAGAAGCTGTATACGCTGCTGAAGTATCTGTTGCGATCAATTTTCCATCTAACCAAAATTCAACCTTTACTATTCCGATATTATCCGTAGCTGTCGCTGTAAAGGTGTAGTTTTTTGATGTCTTTTGAACTGTGACCGACACTTTCGGAACAATTGTATCTGGACCAGCTGTCTGGCCTTGCGCAGTAATCAGTGCAGAGTTTCCGCCCCCATTCACCGCTCGCAAGCGATACATATAGGTCGTATTTCCCACTAATCCATTTACTGTATACGAAGTCACACTTGATCCAACTGTGGCGATCATATAATAGTTCACACCATCAGTTGTCCTTTCAAGAACAAATCCTGACTCATCTGCAGAGTTATCCGTCCATTTTAATATTAAACTAGTTGATGGACTCGATGGATTCTGTGTCACCGTAAACCCAGATGGTGCAAGAGGTGGATTTTGACCATTCGGATTGGTTGAAACAACGACCTTGGCTAGCTTTGTCGCCTGATCAAATGAAAATGGATAAACATAGTCATTGGCATCTGATAAAAGATTTCCATACCCATCTGTCATCCTGTAACCTTGAAGACTGGCAGAATAGCCAGACGTACTGTCACCGACTTCAAGAGAATAAACTGCGGCCTCTGACGTTGTCCCCTTTAAATCTGACATATCAAGAGCAACGATGGATCGAACTTCAGAGGTTGTTCCATCAAATGCTAAACCACCACCTTGAAATCGGAAAGCCCCAGGAGTGATATATGATGAAGGCGTTGAGCTTGAAAGAGGTCCCTTACCAAAACGTAGTCCAATTTGATTTCGCTTTGAATGAGACACTGTCATCTCAGCCACGAGTGAAGGTTGATAATTTTGCTTCGGTATAAAGTGATAAGTCGAATTATCTTGAGAGAATCTGACTCGACCTGTGTTATTCACACCGGAAACAGCCGACACTACCTTAAATGAGTCGTATGATACCCAAATAAATCCACGATCCTGCCATCCAGTTCCCCAAGAGTTTGCTAAACGAAATGCACCCTTTTCACCGGCGTCAATCACGCCGTTTCCATTCAGATCTACCCAAACTTCATCGTTATAACCAACAATCGTCATCATATGACCACCCTGCTGACCAAGGACGGCTTTCACAATTGCTTTTCCAATCTCAGTATCATCGGTTGTCGTGTTGGGATCGTTTTGAATTGTGCCATAAGACCAGGAATCAATCCATGTCGCTACGGTCACTACATATCCGTTATTCAGAACGGCTTTTAGATTTGAAACCCCTGTCGCTGTGTCCATTGACCCAATGGTTTGCACTGCCCCAACACGTTGAGTGAGCGCTTTTCGCCATGTTGTCACATCCGTTGGCCACTGAGTATAATTTGAGTCATAAGCCCAATCTGATAATGCCGGAGCTCCGTGATATTGAAGCACTTTGAAGGCGTCATAAGCGTAGCTTCCGTTATCCACTCCACCGTTAATCATGTTGTAGACGAATTTAGGAGAGTAAATCAAAGAAGGATCACCTGACTTCACATTTCGACCATGCAGAAGTGCCATATTGTGTGTTAACTGATAGTAAACCGAACTGTATGCCACACAAGAGGCCAAATACCCCTGCCAGTTAACCGGAGGAAAGGCCGCAAGGGTTGAGTTATCGACCACCCCAGGAACAGCCAACAGTGTTGCTTGAGTATCCACTGTTGTTGAAGTTGATCCACCAGTAGCACCATTTTGAACTGGAGCAATGATTGTTTCTTCTCCATGCTTTCGGGGTTTTTGCTGCAAATCAGGCAATCTGTGTTTGCGACGTTCTTGATTAATACGTGATAAACCAAGCTCATTGGGCTCTACAGATTGAATTTGCCTAAACTCTTCTTTCATCTTGCGAATGTGTTCTTCCGTTGGAGGTAATAATCCCTTACGATATTCCATTTGAGCAAAAGATTGTGCTGCCATTAACACGAGAAAACTGAATAACAGAGCGTTTTTCATAGGACCACCTTGGCAAAGCCTTGATATAGCAAGCTTCTCGGTCCCTGGGCGGAAACACTTTAATGATCCTTAGAGTGTCAAAAGATGTGATAAGGATGTGTTGAACTCCTTATCACGAATCATAATTTTATCTTAACAGCGTCACATTTCGAGAATACAAATTATGCGGTTTATCAGAAAACTTTTCGACAAAGTATTGCAGGCTGCTTGAGCAAAGCTAGCTTCGCTGAGTAAACAAAATCAAAGCTACGTCCCATTACTTCATTAGAAATCTGCATCCTCAGTAACTCTACCACATTCACACCATAACCAGAGTTATAACGGGGCTGATAACGATTGGCCCCTTTTACTGTCATCTGTTCGTTGATTGCCTCAACAATTGCCTTATCTAATTTTGACTTATCTTGAATAAACAGATTCTCATTCGCGGATGCCAAAACCGCTCGAGAGATAGCATCACGAAGCCCTAGCATTCCGCCAACTTCTTCAATCAAGACTTCGGATAAAATATGACCATTGGCCATTTTCATTAAGGATGTTGTGGCTCGGTTTCGAATCAACTTTCGCTCTAAAGAAGACATTGGAACCGTGTCTAAATCTTTCAAAGCTAAAATTCCAAATCGAAGTTGAGATTTAAGATTTTGAATTCTCTTGATCGTTAAGTCACTTAAGCCGATGTCCTTCATTTCTTGGACGGTTGCTTTATCAATCAAGATTCGACGTGCGTCTTTCTCCTCAAGCATTTTAAACTTTGCTTGATATACCTGATCAAAAACCACTCCAAAATCTCCAGCAAAACCATATTCTTTGGCAATGTTATTAGCAGCTGCAATAGAGTGTGGTCGCAAGCCACCACCCCATCCACCCGTTAAATCTGATCCAGGTTTATATCCCATTGGATCATATTTCGCCTCTCCAAAATCCACCAACTCACCTATGCCCAAATTATCTTTATTATCATTTGATGCCTTAACACGTGCATGTTCTTTTCCTGCTAAAGTGATCGCTGTTCTTTCAACCAACCACTGTGCAAATTCTTGTTCAGTCATGACTTTACCAACTTCGTCAGCGATTAAGAATCGAAGATGATCAACAACTTTTCGAAGCTCAATTCCATTTCGATCAATGAGATCATTCATTCTTAATGATGACCGACTTAAACGGACAAAGTTAGCCTGGGGCCCCGAAGAAACCGTTGGTCGAACCACTGTAAATGCGCCAATGTAAGTATCCACACCTTTATCCATGAGAACCTTCGACACCAGAGTGTCTCGGTAAGCTTCGGCCGCATCTAAACTTCCTTCAGGCTGCTGACCTTTTCCTGCATTTCCACCATAACCCTTAATCGTTAAACCCTTGAGCACTTTACCGTTTACAATCGCAAAATAATCTCCTGCACTTTCTTTTTCCCAAACTCCGCTTCGACCAACACCCTTACCTGAATAAAAAATCGAATTTTCAGGTTGGATCTGCATAGGATTAGCAGTTGTTCTAACGCCAAACACATCAAGAATATCTTTTTCATCTGGCACTAAAGTTTGATCTGAATTCCAACCTGGTATTTTCATATCTGCTTGAATCAACAAATCATTATAAAAAATACTCAACTTTGACTTATCAGGAATATCTTCAACAGCCTGAACACCCGAACCTGGAACCACTTCATTGAGTTGAACAGACGGAACCTGATTCAGTTCAATAGTAGCAAGTGATTTCACAGCAAACATAGCCACAAGAACCGCTGGAATTAGTGTTTTCGTTTTCATATTCACCTCTACATTCCCATCACTTTTGCACAAATTGGAGTTTTCACATTCATAACTTTAAAAATTGCGGACATCAAAGACGTGGAATTTTCCTTCGCTTTCTCATTCTGGTACTCTTTCAGAATTTCAGTTCGCATTGCTTCATCCATTTTAGCGAGAGCCTGTTTGCGATAAGTGTTCATGGGGCCCTGAGCTTTTATTTGCTGAGCCACATCCACTAAATTTCTTTGCGAGGAAAGACCATGAACAGCTCGGTTTGAGTCCACAGGGATTGGATTTAAGGCCTCATTGACCGGAACTCGGGCAAAGAAATCTGGAGTAACTCCATAGTCAGCCCATCCTGGATCTGAAATTCCCGTCCAGGTCGAAGTACGAACATCAACACCCTGATATATCGCAAGAGCTGAATCTAACTTTAAACTGAGCAAAGGTACTCCGCTTTGTTTTTCAATATGTTTTGCCTTCTTATATTCAGACTCCCAATGTTCATAGGCCCAAACACGGTCAAAATTTTGTGTTTGAAGAAGTGTTTTTAACTCGTAGCGAACAAAACCATGCCCCCCCTGAGGATTCACTGTTGTTCCATTTAAATTGAAAGCTTTAATTCCTAAGGTTTGTCCCACTCCTTGAATGGCGTAAGTTAATACCAGAGCTTGATCAAAACACACTCCTCCACCACTGGCTCGAAGTCCAAGACCCCGACCGCTTTGTGACATTGCATTTCGATTCATTTTAAAATGTCTAAATATCTGAACCATCAATTCTTGCTGCTTGGCCTGAATAACATCTGGGCTCTCACGAAAATCAATTGAGAAGCCATTTTGAGCCATTTTGTCTTTAAAACTCTCAAGTTTTTCCAACCAAACTTGATCATTAACCCAGTCAATCTTTTCGCCTTGATTATCTTGAGGCAAAGAACTTCCAGGGGAATTTAAGGCATCGAGCTCTGTCTTTGTAAAAACACGAGTGGCCTTTTCCAGTTGATAATTATCTCCATAATAAATAATCTCACCCTTACGGCCATCATAATAAGTGCCGACTCGCTTTTGCATTTTCCCTGGACCGTCCGTGTAGATATCCACAACATAAAAGTCAGTATCACCCGTTCGAAGATGATCCACAATTTGGGCTCGGTGATTGACACGACCAACTCCGTAAGTCAGATCCATTTGGCCAGTGGATGAAACCCAAACCGTATCACCTTTTTCGTATCGAAAGGCTTTTGATAAATACTTATATTGAGCCTCAATTCGCTCCTGAAGATCCGTCGTTAAATGAAAAACACCACTCTGGCGAACCTCTTTCCAGTACCCAAGATCTTCAAGAAGAGCTGTCGCCTCTGCGGAATTGAGCAGCTCCTGTCCTTCGGCTTTTTTCAAGGTCTCAATAGCTGTTTTGGCATCATATTTAAACCGAGCAAAATAGTCCCTGGCTCCTGCAGCGGCTTGTGAAAGAGCCCCAGCGAAGACTAAGGCAATAAACATTGCAAAGTGAATCAACCTGCGCATAAACACACCTCTTGGGTTTTAAAAAACTCCGAAAGTCACCTAGCAGGATCTATTCCATGCGTATATTTGATATAGCATTTTTTCCCTGTCTAAAAATGAGACAATCGTCAAAAATGGTCGGCCCAAAGCTTAACTTTTCCATAGGATCTACCGATAAGAACAATGTCGTAAGATAGGAGTTTTTCTATGAATAAAATAATTCTCTTTGCTTTAATTGGCCTTGGGTTATCGGCCTGCTCCGTTGGCGGTAACATTACTGATGAGACACAGCGATCCACAACGCCAATGATGGGTACTTTAACTGGTTTTGTTTCTGGATCAAAGCAAAATGAGACCACCACAGGTGGATATACTGTTTCGGCCTCTCTTGGCAATTATGCGTCTGGCATTAAGCAGCAGACTGACTCTGGATACACTGTTTATAGTTCGGTTCAGGGTAATATTGTTTCTGAATCTTATCAGAATGTTGTTCGCTAATTAATCGTGAGTCAGATCATTGCAAGTTTCAAGAGGCCACTCAAACTCCAATGTGGCCTCTTTTATTTTATACTCTTTTAATAAGATATCCTTCATTTGACACTTGAGGCGAATCACTTGATCTGAAGTCAACGCCTCTTTCATCACAACATGAGCTGTAAATATATGCGCCTCTCCATCCATAGTCCACAAATGCAAGTGGTGCAAATCCTCAACTCCAGGCACCTGCTTCAATCTTCTCGTCAGAACCGTAAGTGATAAATCTTCAGGTACCGCCTGCAGAAAAACATCAATTGTTTTCTTTAGGCCTTTAATCACATTGAACAATATCCAAATCGCTAGACCCAGACCTAAAATCGGATCAAGTAAAGGCAGGTCAGCAAACTTCATAATGATGGCACCGATCAGAACGATAACCCACCCCATCACATCTTCAATCAAATGCCATTTTAAAGCATTTTCATTATGTGAGTTTCCACCATTTAATTTAAAAAATGCAGCCCCATTCACAATGATACCCAAAACGGCAAAACCCATCATCCCCACAGCGTCTGCCGGTTCTGGATGAAGAATACGCACAACAGATTGATAAATAACCAAACAAGAACCAAGGATCAAAACCCCTGCTGTAAAAAAAGCTGATACGATGGAAAGTCTACGAAACCCATAAGAATAACTGTCTGTACTTTTCCCATGAGACTTTTTTTCAAGAATCCACGCCAGTCCCAAAGCCAGCGAGTCCCCCAGATCATGAATCGCATCTGAAAGTATGGCCACACTGTTCACCCAAATCCCACCAAAAATCTCAACCAGCGCGAAACTAAAATTCAAAAAAAAAGCAAAGCCAATTCGCTTGGTTGCGTGATGGTGATGATGATGGTGGTCGTGACAATCGTGATGCCCCATAGACTAAGAAGTTTATTATACCAGCTCACCAGATGCAATCAGTCCTGAGACAATATTGATCTTTTCATTGATATCATTCGTTTCTAAAACCAATTGCTGCATATCTTTGTCTGCGATCAAATAGGTCGCATAACACCCAATGATTTGATCTGGAGTTTTTAAATGACTGAGGTATTGCTCACGAGAATCTGCATCTGGCACATGCTTCTTCATCCACGAAATCAAAACCCGATGCATAGTTAAAAAATTCTGGAAAGCCTCAGGTGAAATGTCCATATTTTCTTCTTGTGGAGTGGCTTCGCAAACAATGTAGGGCACATCTCGAGCGATCACTTTTCCAAGAACAGCTTTACCTCGCCCCTGAAGAAAAATCACTAAACTTCCATCCTCACGCTCTTCAATCAAAAGAGGTTTTCCATACCCCACAACTTGGCGAACAAATCGTAGATTTTCACCAGCTCGATAAACATATTCCTGATTGGGTTCATCGACAAAACCAATCGCTATTGCCGTGTTTGTTTCAATTGCATCATGAACCATTTGAATGTAGCGGGGCTCTGTAATTAACAAAGGCTTCGCCGAACTCGGATAAAGAAGCACCTGGGCAAGCGGGAAAACAAAGACTTCCATTTTTTTATTATCTCATTATTAAAGAGGTTGCATGAACAAAAAATCAAAAACTAAGCAGTCTGTCTCTCTTGGAGAATGTGCAAGCTATTTTTGGAAGACTTTGTCAATAAAAGGAATATCCGCCGGAGCTAATGTGTAATGACATATCTCAGAATGAGACACCCATTGCATACGGTCATGCTCACGAAGAACAAAGTCTCCACTCCATGAGTCTACTTCGTAAAGCCATAATTCGATATTTTTCTGTGGATAACAATGCTGTACATTTCCGACACAGATACCGACCTTAATCTGGATGGAAAGCTCTTCTTCAATCTCTCTTCTCAGCGCGGCTGAGTCGGACTCTCCTGCTTCCACTTTACCGCCGGGAAATTCCCACATTCCAGCCCCTGACCCACCTGGACCACGTCTCAAAATCAGGACCTCGTCTTGCCCCTGATTCTTTCTTCTAAAAAGGGCAGCAACCACTTTAATAAAAATATTCTGCATAAGTATTAATGATCTCTTTGACCCTGCCGAAAAGGCAAGTAAGAATGCGATGTTATCATGATTGATTTACAAAACTCATATTTTGTCATCCTTGTCGCTGGTGTTGCTATTTTCATGTACGGCATGACCATGGCCAGCCAAGCTCTTGAAAAATTAATGGCCTCAAGAATCACGGCACTCATGAATAAACTTTCCAATTCTCACATTCTCGCCATCGTGGTTGGCATTTCTTTAACGACCCTTTTACAAAGCTCCGGAGCAGTCACCTCAATGCTTGTCGGATTAGGTTCCGCAAAAGTGATCACCCTACCCCAAGTCATGGGTGTCATCATTGGAACAGCCATTGGCTCAACCCTGACAGTACAAATTATTTCTTTTAATCTGAGTCAATATGCCCTACCTGCCTTCGCTATTGCTTTTACATTTTATTTTGTTGCTAAAAAACCTGGGATCAAGAATTTCTCACTGGTCTTTATGGGATTTGCCCTACTCTTCATGGGACTGGGAATGATTTCAAATGCAGCCCACCACTATGCCGCAAACGAACAAATTAAAGCTTTTCTTAAAACCTTACAGGAAAATCCCCATCTCTCTCTTTTGATCTCAATGACCTTCTGTGCCTTTGTGCACTCAAGTGCTGTCACCATTGGTATTGCCATGAGCCTTGCACAAGTTGGGGCCATCTCTCTGAATGATGCTCTTTTTTGGGTCTACGGAGCTAATATTGGAACCACTTCCACAGCCCTTATCGCCGCCGTGGGATCGAACTACATCGGACGTCAAGTTGCCTGGGCGCACTTTTTCTACAAAACATTAAGCGTCGCTATCTTTCTAATTGAACCCCTTCATAATTATTTTCTACAGACCCTAGACCATCTTAACGGTGGAATATCTCGATCCATCGCCAATGGCCACATGATCTTGAATATTATCAGCGCTGGCATATTTTTCCCCTTCATCAAACCTGGAGCAAAATTTATCGAAAAGCTTTTTCCAAAAAGCTCCAAAGACGAGTTTGCCACTGAATTCTTAAGCATGAACAATTACCAGTCTAGCGCCCTGGCCGTGTCGTACGCCAACCGAGAAATCATGCGCATGGCCGACATCGTGCTCTCAATGATTCAAGACTCAGCAAAACTTTTTCAAAATTCTGATCCCACGCTCATTGAATCCATCAAAGAACGAGACAACAAGGTTGACTTTCTTTACCGCGAAACAAAAATGTTCCTTCTTGATCATGCCAACAAATCCAACACAGCTGTTCACCAAAACATAATGGATATGATCATGTTCCTAAGTGACCTTGAGCGGGCCGCGGATGCGATTGACATTAACATTATCACTCTTGCGATTAAGAAAAATGCTCTTCGACTTGAGTTTTCTGACGAAGGCTGGAGCGAACTTAAAACCATGCACGACGAAGTCGTCAAAGTAGCCATGACCGCTATTAATGCCTTTAATAATCGTGAACTTTGTGAGCAAACAATTCAGCTGAAGAGAAATCTTGCCAAAGTGGAAATCTCAATGCGTGAAAAACACATCAGCCGCCTGAACAGAGGCATGAGAGAGTCTATCAATACAAGCTCCATTCACTTAGATCTCTTAAGCGAATACAAACGCATTGCCAGCCTGCTCTGCACGCATGCTTATAACCAGAGGTCTTAATCATGTACTCAGCCATTGGCTTACTTTTTCTATCGAATATCTTTATGACCTTTGCCTGGTACGGCCACCTTAAAACTTTAAAAGAATCCCCACTTTACTGGGCTATATTAGCCAGCTGGGGAATTGCTTTTTTTGAATACTGCCTTCAAGTTCCTGCAAATCGTATGGGATTTGAGTCCTTGAGTTTGGCACAACTGAAAATCACTCAAGAAGTGATCACAATGATTGTCTTTGCGGGATTTAGCATCTGGTACATGAATGAGCCCCTGAAGCTGGATTATCTCTGGGCCAGTTTATGCTTACTGGGGGCTGTTTACTTTATTTTTAGAAGCTGATCCAAATTTATACTGATCTGACCTTCCAGGTCGCTTCAAAAATAGAATTTAATTCTACTTCGACTTTTTCAAGACATAGTTTCGCAAAATTCTGAGGATTAATCTCAAAATCCTCCAAACACACAGTCGGGACCGGAGTACCATCTGTGACAATATTCACTGCAAAGTGGATCATGACCGAATTTGGACTACGGGCCGCAATGGAGATACTGAATTTCTTTTTCTCCAAATACAAATCATCCCCTTCTCGTCGAAGTTGAATCTTTCCCTTAGTCATTTCAGAGATAACATCCTTCACTGAGCTGGCAAAAAGTCTTTGCAGGTTGACTGCTGAGAAAAGGGATTGATCAAAAAGTTCAAAAATAAAATGCACCATGTCGTCACCGCAGATTTGAGATTGATCCAAAAGATCTTCTCCATCCACCATGTGATCAAAATCAATTTCACAAGGCCCCCGCCAGGCGATGACTGAGTTTCCAAGAATACCGTGCTGCAAATAAGCATAAAGCGATTTTAATTGAGTGCCATCGTACTTGATAACGTCATCAATCCATTTTGTTTTTATCATAGACCACTCCACTGAATTTGATTTTTTTCCAATGCTCGCTTCGCTCTTTGGCAGGATTCGCACTGGCCACACCATTTTTCGCCGCTATGGTAACAGGGCCAAATTAAACTAAAATCCACACCCAACTCTTTTCCTCGTGCCACTAGCTCTGTCTTCGTCAGCCGATCTGTAAAGCAATGCGCCTGGATCTTATTTCGAGTCGAATACGAAAAAGATCGGGTTAAGGCTTGAAGATATTCCGTCGAGTTATCCGCAAATGTCGTAGCTTCTTCGGCATTAAATCCTGGGACGACAGTCTCTGCATTTAAGGCCTCAGCAAAACCTGCTCCAATGTTCAAAAAAATACCATTTCGATTGGGCACCCAGACAGATTTTGCAGTCGCTTGTGAGGTTTTTAAATCATCAATCTGAACTTGACCCCCGGTCGGAATGTTTTGGCTTTTATCTAAAAGACTGGACTGGCCAAACTGCTTAAAAAAATCAAGTCTGATCACTTGATGAAGCAAACCTAGCTTTCTGCAAATTGCTTGAGAAATGTCGATTTCTTTTTGTGCGGCTCTTTGGCCATAGTCAAAGGTCAATACAAGTAAAACTTGGCCCTGTCGGTGAGCCTCATGAAGATTCACCGTTGAATCTAATCCCCCGCTCAGCAAAACAACACTTTTCATGTTTTTTTATATCTCTTTTTTGTCGACTGAACCGTTTTTTTAACAACACGACTTTGAGAAATCTCTTTGCGAACTTTCTCGGCATTTTCGAGAATTTTCAAACCCAAGGCGGACAAGCCCTGAAGGTGGGTTTTTTGCTGGTCAACAAGGTTTTTCAATTGCAGCACTTGAGCCTTGAGCTTAGGGCTGACCTGAGAAAGAACTTGATCAATATTTTTCTTAATTTTTTTCGTTCGAGATATTTTCTTTAATGATTTTTTTGTTGTTTTTTTTGCGCTCTTCTTCATGCTACCACCCACATCAGCTACAGTATTAATTAATGACCATTTCTCGAATCAATAATTGTAAATTTAAATTACCTGAAAAATAATTCCATTGTGGCTCGACCAAAACCCGAACACTTTGATTAATCAATGTTTTATCAATCCATTCTGGTGCTGAAAAATACAGCGCTTCAGATTTATTTTGTCTATCCTTATCAAAAAACATCAATTTTTTATGATTTCCCTTCAGCGCATAGACCTGTCCCACAATCAAATCAGTCATCGCAAATAAGGGAGGCGGGAAAGCCTGCCCATAAGGCCCTAAAACATCTAACCACCTCATTAAACTGGTCGTCACTTCATGAAGTTGGAGATTGCAATCATATTCCACAATTCGTGGTCGAAGCTCAGAGCCCTCGACTTCAAAATGCTCGTGCAAACCCTGAATAAAACTTTCTTTGTATTTTTGATTTAATTCAAAACCTGCCGCTGAGTAATGACCGCCAAATCGATTTAAGATCCCTGATGTGGCGGTCAGTGCAGCTAAGACATTCCAGTCGGGATTTGGTGCCCGTGCTGAACCCATAATAACTCCATCGACTTCCACTCCAACAAAAGTTGGTTTGTTCATTTGTTGGGCTACCTTAGTCGCGATTAAACCCAAGACACCTTTATGAAATTGAGGAGATGAAACAAAAATAAATTTGTCGAAAGTCCAGGATTTGATTTTCTCAAAGGCCTCTAACTCACCTGACTGTTGATGATCCACTCGATGTTGATTACTGTCCAAAACCTGAGTCACCATTAATTTAGCTTGCTCTACATCTTTCTCAAGAAAAATATGAATGGGCAAAATCCCCTCTTCCATTCTTGAGAGCGCATTTAGCTTGGGAGCAAATCGGATAGAAACATCCTGACTTGTCAATGGCCGACCTGTTAACCCCAATGAATTGAGAAGACACCTTAACCCTGGCCGTTCTGTTTTTTCTAAGTAAATAAGGCCGTGCTTTACTAAAATACGATTATCTCCCACTAAGGGGACCATATCTGTCAGCGTCCCGATTGTGAAAAACTCAAGAGATTTTTTTAAATCCAAATCTCCATCTTTTGCCAAGTTCAATTCTATTAATTTTTTCTTTAAGTTTCTTAAGAGATAAAAGGCAACCCCAGCACCACAAAGATATCCCAATCCAGACTGATCTGTTGGTAGGTTGGGATTAACAATCACTTGAGCCACAGGCAAGGTCTCAGCTGGTTGATGGTGATCCGTAATGATGACATCAATATTTTTTTCTTTTGCTGTTTGAACAGCCTCTAAAGCAGTGATTCCCACATCTACTGTAATAATCAGTGAAACTCCCTGATTGGAAAGGTCTTCTACTGCATGGGGATGAAATCCATAACCCTCAGATAATCTCTTTGGCTGGTAATAAATTAAATTATGAAACCCGAGGGCCTCTAATCCCTCATAGAGCAGTGCCAATCCTGACGTTCCATCCAAATCAAAATCAGCATAAATACAAATTTTTTCATTTGCCTCTTGTGCCTTGATGATCCTTTGAACCGCTTGGTCTAAACCGTGAATTGAAGAGGGGTCTTTTAAATCTCCGATGGGAGCTGACACCATTTTTTTTATTTCGTCTGAATCAATTACTTCCCGAGCTCGTAGAAATTTTTGAATAAGATAGGGCAACTCTCCAGAAGGCAAAGAAAGCCCTTTTTCAACCGCGACCTCTTCTCGAGAACGCCAAAGGACTTTCTTACTGGGCATAGTTAATCCTAACTTAAGCTGCTCGTTTAACCAGCTTTAATTTTTCCATCAATAAAATCGAAGGAGCTGCCACGTAGATAGATGAGTACGTACCAAAAAGAATTCCAACACAAAGAGCAAAAGCAATATCTGAAACCGTACCACCCGCAAACACATAGAGAGCTGCCGCAGAAGTAAACACCGTTCCTGATGTGATCAGCGTACGCTCAAACATATCATTAATCGCTTTATTAATAACAAAACGGATACCTTTGTCTTGATATAGATGTTCAGTTTCTCGAATTCGGTCAAAAACGACGATGGTATCATTCAAAGAATATCCAATCAGTGTCAAAATTGCCGCCAGAATAGAAATATTCACTTCTTTCCCAACAAAAACAAAAATACCCATTGTGATAATTGCATCATGAGCCAAACAAAGAACCGCGCCCGGTGCATAGTTATAGTCAAATCGAAGCCCCACATAGATGAGAATAACAAGAAGGCTGTAAAATATAGCCAACAACCCGCTTCGCTTCAGATCTGATCCGACCTGGGGTCCAACTGAGTCCACTCGTCGGATATCAGGTTTGGCAGCTCCAAGTTCCGTATTAATGGCCTCTTTAAGCTTGGCCACGGCAGCATTCTGACGATCATTTGTTTCCTTATCAGTTTTTCCTTGCTCAGACTGGAACCGAATAATGAACTCGTTTTGCTCACCAAAACCCTGAACATGAACATTCGTCAGCCCAAGCTTTTCGGACATTGAACGAACATTTTCAATCCCCACCTGTCCTTCAAACTTTACCTGTATTTCAGTTCCGCCGGCGAAATCAATTCCGTACGTCAAGCCTCGCACCGCCAAATAAATAAGTGATACGGCAACCAAAGCAACCGAAATTCCGCCAAACAAACCAATCTTTCCTACAAAATCAAATTTTCCAGATCCTTCGTTTTTCATTTCCATCCCACCTTAAACAGAAAGTTTCTTCATGCCGAATTTGTGAACTAAAGTATCCACTAATACTTTGGAAACAAATACGTTTGCAAAAAGTGTTGTCACAATACCAATCAAAAGAGTTACCGCAAAACCACGCACAGGACCCGTTCCAAAGTACAAAAGCACAACGGCAGTTGCTGCAACGGTGATATTAGCATCCATAATTGCGGACATAGCTCTATGATAACCCTCTTTCACTGCCAAATTAAAACCTGATCCCTTACGAATCTCTTCTCGCATTCGTTCATTAATCAAGACATTGGCGTCGATGGCAAAGCCAACAGTCAGAGCAATTCCTGCAATACCTGGCAAAGTTAAAGTTGCCCCTAGGGAGGTCAAAAGTGCAAACACAGAAAGGATATTTACCGCAAGAGAAATGTCGGCCACCAAGCCCATTGTTCGATAACGAAGAAGCATAAAGATCAAAATCGCAATCGCACCAATCCAACTTGCGAATTGAGCCTTCTTAATCGAGTCCGCACCTAAGGACGGTCCAATTCGGCGCTCTTCTAATTGCTCAAGACTTGCTGGCAAGGCGCCTGCACGAAGCGCAGTGGAAATCATCTTCGCTTCCTCTAAAGTCTTCTCACGATCACGACCACCACCTAAAGTGATCACAGCCTGTCCATTACCAATTTGAGTTTGGATATTCGGCGCAGTTTTTACAACTTTATCCAAAACAACGGCCATTCTTTTACCGATATTAGCGCCTGTGATATTTTTAAATGCATTCGCACCCATCGAGTTAAATCGAAGAGCAACCTCTGGCGCTCCATATTCATTAAAGCTCACAAAAGCGTCACTTAAAGCATCTCCACCTAAATTTGTGTCCGTTCGCACAACGAAAGGAATTCTTCCTGCTTCAAGGGTTGGAGCATTATCCGCTTTTTCAAAAAGAACCATTGTTTTCTCTGGTATTTTGCCGGTCAGATCTTTGTTCAAACGCGCAACATACTCAGAATATTTCAGTGTTGAAATAGAGTAATTTCCAGCCTTCTCAGCATCATCAATCATTTTCTGAATTTCAGCAGGGTTAACATCTTCTACCATCATGAAATCAAGCTTTGCAGCTGTGTTAATTAAAGCCTTTGCTTTTTCCGCATCGGCCATCCCCGGAAGCTGAACCAGGATTCGATCTGAACCTTGCTGAGAAATGCTTGGTTCGGCAACACCGAATTCGTCAATACGATTTCGAATTGTTTCTATAGCCTGTTGAATAACCTTATTTTTAAAATCATTCATGTAGGCATCATAATAACGATAAGTCAGGCGATCTCCCGAGTCTGACATCTTCTGCAGCATTGTGGAATATCGATCCTCGATCCACTTTGCAGCCTTGTCTTTCTCTGTTGTGACGATTTCAAGCTCGCCCTCAGTAGGCTTTGAAGCTTTCACCTCGGTCACAGGAATGTTTTCACGATCAAGCTCCGCCTTCAGAACACCCGTTATCCGATTCGTGCTCTCACTGACAACACCCGCGACATCAACACCCATAACAAGATGTAACCCGCCCTGAATGTCCAGACCGTAGTTCAGCTTTTGTTTTGACGGCCACCACATTTTTTCAACGTTGATCACGTTTGGAGCAACCCAAACAATCGCCATCAATAATCCTAAAATTGCCAAGATCGAACGCAGTCGATATCCTTCCATGATGTCAATCCCCTCTTACTTCTTTTGTTCTTGTTGTAAAAATGCTGCTTGAGAGCCTGCGATTTGCTTTTTCAGCATTTTGATCTTTACACCGTCTGCCACCTCAAGCGTGACAAACTGATCCGTCATCCCATCAATCGTTCCCAGAATTCCACTGTTTGTGACAACAGCGTCACCACGCTTAAGCTCGTTCACAAACTTGTCGTGTTCTTTCATTTTCTTACCTTGAGGACGGATCACAAAAAGATAGAAAATTCCGAAAATAAAAACAAAAGGCAAAAACATTTCAATAACAGACGGCTGTTGCGCTGGATTCACGATGAAACCTCCTCGAATCGATCAAAGTTAGCAATAAACCTGACCATTTTTCCTTAGAGGAATCAATACTTAAGTTAGTTTCTCATCTCGCTTTATGAAACGCGTTAGGCAGAAGTCGCGGTACTCTTTCCATCGCCCCTCTTCGATTGCCTGTCTCGCTTTTTTCATCAATGACATATAGAAGTGCAGATTATGAATTGTGTTCAGTCGACTGCCTAAAATTTCCCCACTTAAAAACAAGTGACGCAAATACGCTCGTGAATAATTTGTGCAAGTGTAGCAGTCACACTCAGGATCCAGAGGACCTGAATCCTCTTTGTACTCGTTTCGCTTAATCGATATTTTACCCTGCCAGGTGTACAAAGTTCCATTTCTTGCCACTCTTGTGGGCATGACGCAATCAAACATATCAATGCCTGAATCCACAGAGAGAATCAAATCCAGCGGAGTTCCCACCCCCATCAAATAACGGGGTTTATTCTCAGGCATCATCGGGCCAACTTCTTTCACAATCTCATGCATAAGCTCAATCGGCTCTCCGACAGAAAATCCCCCCAAGGCGTACCCTGGCAAATCCACACTGGTGACTTGATCTAAAGAGTACTTTCGCGATTCGATCTGAAGCCCGCCCTGCACGATGCCAAAAAGAAGACTTTCTTTTCGAGTCATGGCGGCCTTTGATCGCAGAAGCCACCTGTAAGTCAGATCCATGGATTTTTTAATTTCCTCTGGCGTCGCAGGATATTTCAAACACTCATCAAAGGCCATGATGATGTCTGAACCCAAGTCCATTTGAATTTCCATACTCTTCTCAGGACTGATAAAGTGCTTTGCCCCATCGAGGTGAGACCGAAACTCAACCCCCTCTTCTGACATATTGCGAAGTTGAGAAAGAGAGAAAACTTGAAAACCACCACTATCAGTTAAAATTGGCCCGTTCCAATTCATGAACTTGTGCAGTCCACCCATTTTTTTAACCAATTTCTCACCTGGTCGCAGATGCAAATGATAGGTATTTCCCAGAACAACCTGAGTGCCCACGTCTTTTAACTCTTCCGGAGTCATCGCCTTCACAGTGGCCTTTGTCCCTACGGCCATAAAAGTTGGAGTTTGCACAGGCCCATGGTGGGTCATCAGCGTTGCTCGACGAGCGTTATTTTCTTTTTTCAAAACTTTAAATTCACCTAACTGCATCGCATCTCACCTTCAAAATAACAGTCAAAATAATGGCTCTCACTCTGACCGAATCCAAACTGACAAATCCCCGTAACTGAATAACCGAAAACGCTTTTCAATAGCATATTGATAAACCTGTTTCACTAATTTTAGTCCACTAAATCCTGCCACTAAAGCCAGCAAAGTGGACTGGGGCTGGTGAAAGTTTGTCAAAAGTCGACTGACGATCTTCCACTCATATCCCGGTTGAATCAAAATCCTGGTCCATCCTCGATAACCACCTTGGTCATCTGGAGCTAAAACACCGCTCCCCATACTCTCTAGAGCCCTGGTCACCGTGGTCCCCATAGCCCAGACATGACCACCCCGCTGAAGAACCCCATTTACTGTTGCAACTGTCTCAGGGCTGATTTCAACATACTCTTCGTGCATCTCATGAAGATCTAAATCTTCAACCGTTACTGGAAGAAAAGTCCCTAACCCCACATGAAGTGTGATTTCACAAATATGGACTCCTCGTTTTTTTAAACTCTGAATTTGACCAGCAGAAAAATGCAGGCTTGCTGTCGGAGCAGCAAAGCTCCCTGGTTTTTGAGCCCAGGCGGTTTGATACCAAGTCTCATCTGTTTTCACCGTATGGCGCTGGTCTCTGGCTTTTTGAATGTAGGGAGGCAGCGGAAGCTCCCCCACCTGAGAAAAATAATCCTCGGTCAAATTCTCAGAGACCTGGACCACCTGGGGCCGCCCCTTTTGCACAAGTGTCATCTGAACCCCCAGCGGGAGATCAATCACAGAGCCAACGGCATATTTGCGAGAGGGAAAAAGAACCTCCCACCGATTCTGACCAAGATTTTTTAAAAAAAGAATTTCCAGATCTCCTGCAAAAACCCGGCGCTTTAACACCTGGGTATCATTCACCACCAGAACATCGCCAGCAGGGATTCGCGAAATGACCTCATCCAAAGTGATCTCAGCAGGCTGGCCATCCTGGACCCACAAAACCCGAGACGGACGAGCAGGCTCTGTCGCAATTAATTCTTCTGGAAAAGAGTAATCAAGATCGGAAGTTTTCATGAAGGGCAAAGTCTTAACAGATACTGGAAAAAAAACAAGCGGGGCACAAGGCCCCGCCGACCGATTAAGGGAACCACCAAACCTCAACCGATCTACACACAAATTGGAGGAAAACGACTATCACAAACACTATTTACTTCATCTACGTTGGCGACCTTGGCCATCCTAGCCTCAGCCCCCCTTTTATCTTTTGAGAGCATCCTGCCCTCTTGTACTGATGACAAAACGAGCAGAAAAGAGGGTTAAGGATTTGTTTTGATACCGAGAATAAGGATTCTTGATAAGTCCAGATCGAATAGGTTGACTTTAAGCCCCATCAGGCCTTAGATATCCCATAATAACGCGCAAGTGGTGGAATTGGTATACACGTACGTTTGAGGGGCGTATGCCTTACGGCTTGAGGGTTCGAGTCCCTCCTTGCGCACCAACCCCTACCTCTTTCACTTCTACTTCAATAATTTATCAAAAATATTAATCGGCAGAGGGAAGAACGTAGTTGAATTCCCTGCACCACCGCTGATCTCTTTCATTGTATCCAGATATCGAAGTGTGATGGCGTTTGGTTCTTCTGCCAATATGCGAGCGGCCTCAGCTAATTTTTTTGCGGCCTCAAGCTCGCCCTCTGCTGAAATCACTTTTGCCCGTTTATCTCGCTGAGCCTCTGCCTGCTTAGCCATAGCTCTTTGCATTTCTATTGGAAGGTCAATGGCCTTGACCTCGACAATAGAAACCTTGATTCCCCACGGCTCAGTCTGCTCATCCAGAATGGTTTGAAGACTGGCATTGATTTTATCTCTTTGCTGTAAAATTTCATCTAACTCGTACTGACCGATCACCGTACGAAGTGTCGTTTGAGCGATTTGAGCTGTAGCTGCATAAAAGTTTTCAACTGAAATCACTGCTCGCTCAGGGCTGTTGACACGAAAGTAAACCACTCCGTTTACTTTCAAAGTCACGTTGTCTTTTGAAATAATATCTTGAGAAGGAACATCCATTGTGATCGTTCGTAAATCCGTGCGAACCATTTTCTCAAGCCCCGGAATTAGAATGATCAAACCAGGCCCCCGCACACCAGTAAATCGCCCCAGTCGAAAAACAACCGCTCGTTCGTATTCCCTTAGAATTTTAACACTATTAAAAAGAAGAACGCCAAACAGGACAACAAATATAAAAATAGGTTGGTCAAATAACATAAAAACTCCTCACATTAAGATTCTTTATCCAAAATAATTAAATGTAATCCCTCTTCACTTTTTTCTTTAATCACCACGTGATCGCCAATTCGGTGCGGGTGTCGAGATGTGGCTTTCCACATTTCACCTCCGACTTTCACCAGCACCCAATACCGCCCCTCACTGTGATCCAAAATATTGACCACCACGGCCTCTCGACCCACTTGCTCTTTAAAGAGATCTTTGTGCTTTACTTTTCGATCACGAATAAGCACATAAAACACCAACAATAAAAATACGGCAATACTTGCCACAGCAGCGCCGATGATAGAATACGAAAGACTCAGGTAAGCATCGTTAGTGTGAAAAATAAATAAGGATCCTGTAATTAGACCCGCTAATCCGGCCAAAGTTAAAAGACCGTAACTTGTGATATAGATCTCAAGAAAAAAAAGTACAAATGACAAGAGGATCAAACCAAAGGCCCCATAGTTCAAAGGTAAAACCTGAAATCCAATTCCACTGAGCAAGAGACAAATTGCACCGATTGATCCAGCAATCAAACCACCAGGAGCCTGAAGTTCAAAATATATTAAAGCTGCACCAATCAAAAATAAAACATAAGCTAAGCTTGGATGTGCCAGCACGTTGAGCCACTTTTCGCCAACGCTCATTTCAAAATCAATCCAAACGGGAGAATCTACCTGCAAAGTCAAAGCTTGCCCCTTAATCGAAACCTGGCGTTGATGCGTTTTCATCTCCACCTCAGCTCTTGTGTTGGCAATCGCATCAATCAAGTTTTCTTGGAGAGCTTCTCTTGCAGGAAATGAGGAAGCCTTTGAAATCATGTCAGCAAATTTTTCTGAATTTCGACCACGAGCTAGGGCCAAAGATTTCACTAGAGCCACAAGATCGTTCACAGCCTTTTCCCGCAGTCCCGCGTCTTTAACCATCTCTGTTTTCTCTCCAGATTTTTCTGTGCTTTTATCAGTAGATTTTTCTTTTTCTAAATCACCAGTGATCTGCACAGGCGTCGCAGCTCCGATATTGCTCCCCTCACTCATCAATAAGACATGGGCCCCAGCAGAGATGATTGCTCCAGCACTTGTCGCACTAGCACCCTCTGGATTAACCCAAACAATGATTGGAACCTGACTCTCTCCAAATAGAGTCAAAATATCCTTTGTCGTTGAAACAAGTCCGCCAGGAGTGTTCATTGAGATTAATAAAGCACTATCTTGACTGACCTTCTTTAAACCTTCTTGAATATATTGATAAGTCGCAGGAGTAATGGGCCCAGTCCAATGAAGTGCAATAATTTTTTTGATCTTGTAATGATTGTCAGCTTTGACTGCTTCTAAAGCCCAGAGTTCAGAACTAAAAAAATTCGCCAAGAGATAAAAAAATAAATATAATACAGTCAGTTTATTCTTCATCACAGTCCTTAGAGATAGCTCAGATCCTTTCTATAATCTTCTTATTTCAATGATAACGCAGCATCGCTTAATCTTTTATTTGCACTCCTGCATCTTTCAATTCCCCTTTTAAACCCCATAGCTTTTTCAAAAGTCGTGGTGCATGAGAGCCCAAATATGACATAATTAAAAACTTAATAAGTCGACCCACAAAAAGAACTGTCACCAACTGCAGTAGTGATGTGTTTGCCAAGCCAGCAAGAATGACAGCTGGCTGCTGAATAAAGGGAGTCAAAGCAACAATAAACACGAGCAACAATCCATACTGATGAAAAAACTCTTCGCAAAAAGCCCAGATGTGAGTTTCATTTACACCAGGATACATTTGCAACACCCAAGGCAGACCGTGAAACTCGACAAGACTGGCCAGCACAAGTCCGCCGAGCGTCGACCCAATAGCAACGTTTAAGGCAAACGTAAGCCAACGTTTTGGAATCAGCATGGAGCTTGAAATCAGAATCCCATCCGTGGGAATAATCAGAACTAAATTATCAATCGCCGCTAAAAATCCTATCATTGGTGGATACCAAATGCGGTCTGCATAGGTCTGCAACCCATGAACGTAGGTTCGAATTTTCTCATGCATTTTTTCAGAGACCATTGATTTTATCCCTACTTAAGTTTCTTCTCTTCTAGGTGTGCAACGTACCACGAGCTTAATCCTGCTGTAACTAAGATTGCGAAAATAACAAGTAAAGATATCCAACTTGGAATTTTAAAAAAATCAATCAAGAGCATCTTTACACCAATAAACCCAAGCACGGCTGCTAATCCTGGCTTTAAATACCGAAGTTTACCCACCCAATCGGCAAGAACAAAGTAGAGAGCTCTTAGCCCTAAGATAGCAAGTATGTTTGAAGCAAAGGCAACAAAGGCATCTTGAGTCACGGCAAAAACAGCAGGTATCGAATCCACCGCAAAAATCAAATCTGTCACTTCAATAACAATCAATGCTAAAAATAAAGGAGTGGCTTTGCGAATACCATTCTCATGAATGAAAAACTGGTTTCCATGAAACTCTTTTGTGATTGGCACAAAACGTCTCATCAACCGAATTGCCCAATTCTCCTGAACATCAATTTTCTCATCAGTTTCACGTAAAAACTTAATAGCTGTGATAATCAATATACCGCCAAAAATGTAAAGAACCCAGTGAAACAGGTGTAACAGATGAGCCCCTATAATGATAAAAAAAGCTCTCAGAACAATTGCGCCCAAAACACCATAAAAAAGAACTCGATGCTGGTATTGATCCGGTATTCTGAACGAACCAAAGATTAAGAGGATCACAAAGAGATTATCTACGCTTAAGCTCTTCTCAACTAAATACCCAGTGAGAAATTCTAATCCCAGTTCACTGCCATAGGTAGCACTAAACCAGAAGTTAAAAATTAGAGCAATACCAACCCAGATCCCACTTTCAATTAAAGCTGCCTTGCGCGAGACCTTATGACTACCTTTACCAAAAAGACTGAGGTCAATTAAAAGTAATAACAAAATCCCAATACTAAATGAAATCCACAGCCAAGCAGGAGCTACTGAAACATTTGAAATCATCTGCATCATAAATAATTTTTCAACCTTTCAATTCTCTCTTCAAGCGGAGGATGAGTCGAAAACAGTCTCATGATCCCACCCGGACGACTTGAAATTTTCAGGGCCTGTACTGATGGTTGAGCTGAAGGCTCAATATCATCAAATGAGCGTTTTAATCCCTCAAGTGCCTGTATCATATTTCCTCGCCCAGCTAAGCGAGCCCCACCAGCGTCCGCTCGATACTCTCGATAACGAGAAAACCAAGCCACAACCATTGAACCCAGAACCATAAACACCATTTCAAGAACAAATTGAATCGCATAGTATGAAATCGGAGTCCCCTGCCGCTCTTCCCCATCTTGCCCACGAGACATTGTCAAAGCATAGGCCATCGCACGAGCCAGGAACATCACAAAAGCATTCACCACGCCCTGAATTAAAGTCATTGTGACCATGTCACCATTAGCTATATGGGCGACCTCGTGTCCGAGCACCCCTCTAATCTCATCTCGATTCATTCGACGAAGAAGGCCTGTTGAAACCGCCACAAGTGATCTTGACTTTGATGGTCCTGTGGCAAAGGCATTCACTTCGGGAGAATCATAAACACCCACTTCGGGCTGAGCTGGAAGTTGAGCCGCTTGGGATAGTTCATGAACCATTTGCACCAACTCACGGAGCGCCGGATCTCTATCGTCCTGTGAAATGACTTGGACGCCCATCATCCACTTTGCCATAACTCGAGACATGGCAAGTGAAATAAAGGCCCCACCCATACCCCAGACCAATGAAAAAATAATGAGTGCCTGATAGTTCAAGCCGTAAGCCGTCAAGTATGGCTTTACACCCAAGACGTTTAAAATAATGGAAATGGTGAGAACAACAAGAACGTTCACCGCGATAAAAAGACCAATTCGTTTGAGCCAGGTCATAAGTACCTCCAACGTGTTTTATTATAGCTTTGACAGATGCATAATAAAAGATGATAAATAATATCATTTACTTCGCTTAAAGCGAAGTATTGCTAAGGGAGATGAAATGATGCAGTGGCTCAATTATCATCACTTGTATTATTTTCGAGTGATCGCAACAGAGGGCGGGATTGCTCGAGCTGCAGAAAAACTGAGAGTGGGCCAACCCACCTTAAGCGCTCAACTCAAACAACTTGAGGACATGATTGGGAAACCCCTCTTTGAAAGACGCAATCGCAAACTGGTTCTGACAGATGCCGGAAAGGCAGCCTTGGATTACGCTAACGAAATATTTCGCTTAGGTGATGAGATGCTTGAAGTCTTACAGGACCGCACTCCTGAAGATCAACCCCATCTTCAAATTGGGGCCCTGGATAGCGTCCCCAAAGGAATGATTCTTTCACTTGTCATGGAAGTCTACAAAATTTGGCCTTGTACAGTCTCAATTTTAGAAGGAAAGGGTGATGAGCTTTTTCGTGAACTCAGAGCTCACAAGATTGACCTGATCGTTTCAAACTACCCTGCTCAAGCTCTAGATGAAACGCAAGTCTATTCTAAATCAGTGGCCAAGCTGCCCGTGCATGTTTATGGGACACCAAAATTCAAGGATCTTAAGCGATCATTCCCAAAATCTCTTGATGGAAAGCCATTTGTCTTTCCCACAGCCCACAGCAAACTTAGACATGACTTGAATCATTATTTTAAACTTCACGGCATTCACACTGTCCCTGTCGCCGAAACTCAAGATACAAGTTTACAAAAGCTCCTTGCGGAGCATGGGGTCGGACTTGCTCCTTTTTCAGAAGTGGTAGGAATCAAAGAGCAAAATCTTGTCCGAATAGGAAAACTTGAGAACGTCTACGAAGAGATTTGGCTCATCTCAGCACAAAGAAAAATTGAGAATCCAATTGCAGCAAAACTCATGAACACCTTCTCACTTCACTAGACCCCAATAATAACCTGTGCTAAAAAAGCCGCATGATGTCTCTTCAAATTCAAAAAACAACTCATCCCAAGCCACTGCCAAAATCTTCTGAATTGGGATTTGGTAAGCACTTCACTGACCACATGCTGACTATCGAGTTTGAAAGGGGCAAAGGTTGGTTCAATCCTCGCATAATTCCATATTCGGATTTTCAATTAGATCCTGCAGCAAGTGTGCTCCACTACGGACAATCTCTATTTGAAGGCATGAAGGCCTTTCGTCAACAGGATGGCTCCGTTGCTCTTTTTCGTCCTGAGTTCAATTGGGATCGAATGAGCAAAGGAGCTGACCGTCTCTGCATGGAGTGCCCACCAAAAGAAATGTTCCTTGATGGAATTAAGACACTTGTCAAGATTGACGAGAGATGGGTGCCAAAAGAAAAAGGCTGCGCCCTTTACATACGTCCAACTATTATTGGAACAGAAGGCTTCTTAGGCGTTCGTCCCGCAGATCGATATCTCTTTTTTGTTATCCTCTCTCCCGTTGGAGCCTACTATGCCGAGGGTTTGAATCCCGTGAAAATTTGGGTTGAAGAACAGTATCTCCGAGCAGCTCCGGGGGGCCTTGGTTGGACTAAAGCAGCTGCCAATTATGCTGCGAGCTTAAAAGCCGCTCAGGAAGCCAAGAAAAAAGGATTTTCTCAAGTGCTGTGGTTAGACCACACAAGAAAATACATTGAAGAGGTCGGCACAATGAATGTCTTTTTCGTGTTTAAAAACGAAATCGTAACTCCTGCACTTGATGGAACCATTCTTGAGGGCGGAGTTCGACAAACAGTAATTGAAATACTCAAAGCTCAAGGTCGCCCCATTGTGGAACGAAACCTCAGTCTTGAAGAGGTGCAAACAGCAAATTCAAAAGGAGAACTGATTGAAGCTTTTGGTACAGGAACCGCTGCTGTGATTTCACCCATCGGCGAACTAACTTCCTCTACTTGGTCCTTGAAATTAGGTAACGGAAAAATAGGGCCGCTTTCACAAAAACTCTATGATGAACTCACTGGAATACAATACGGCCTTCGGCCAGATACTTACCATTGGCTCGCCAAATTGATGTAGACTATTGAAGTTGGCATGAACCTTCGATCAAAATTTCACGGGTCCAAAGAGACCACTTCACTTCATCATCCACTTGGCGAAGAACACCATCCGCATAACCCCGTGAAGGCTCTGATCCATTAAACACTTCAATCGTGAACTGAGATTTTCCACGATTTTTAACTTTGAAGAAATACTCACCATAATTGCCAAAGGATTTCGTCTCCCCTTGATCCACAGCGATCTCTGTCTTAGAAGTCACTTCCATGCCGACACTGATTTGACAAAAAAGATTCTCTGCCTGAGCTAGAGCGCTAAAAAACAACACTATGAAAATCAATAATGTTCTCATTTGATCTCCTTATTCGACAATTAAAGGTACAGCCTTATCGCAGTACTTCTCTGGCAAGGTGCTATACTTCACACTTTTACCCCAATCTTCTTCAAAACCTTTGTGAAGAAAATCAATTGCGGAAGCATTTTGAAATACAATTCCAAATTCACGCGCATAAGACAAAGAGTTCAAGGAATAATTTTCTGAACCAAGAAAGGCTGTGCGGCCATCAATCGATAAAGTTTTTGTATGCATATAAGGCACTGATCTGCTTGAAGGATTTGGCATAACCCGAGTGTCAACGCCAACCTCGTTGAGCATCTTTAAAGCCTTGTCATTATTGTATGGTCCACCCAAAACACACTGAGGCGTCAAAAGTCGCACATGAACCCCTCTTTTAGCTGCATTTCCCAAGCTAGCAATCACATAGGCGTCGGTTAAATTTTCAACTTGAGCCTCAACTTCGCTTTGAGCGGAATCAATAAGCTTGGTCAAGCGTTCCCGCGAGTTCACAGGACTCCAAACTAAATTTGGGGCAGTCAGCTCAGGCGTATCTTTTGTGTTATTTTGAGCATTGACTAAATCGGCCGCAAAAACCTTTTCATATTCTTCGACCAATGTGGGTTCAGACGTTGTCAGCCCGTAATCGCGCATGATGGCCCAAGATTTGATAAAATTCATCGTTGATACAAAGAGAGTTTTTCGATCAATCGAAAAGGCTTTTACATGGGAAATAGAAAAAGCCTTCGAACTTTGAACAGCACGAACTCCAGAACTGTTGAGTTTTTCAAATAGTATTTTTCCTGAATTTTTTAAAGTTGACTGGCGATCCATGATCACCGTTACCTCAACACCTCTTTGGCTGGCTGCTATAAGGCTTTCAACAATTGTTTCATCGCTCAGATGATAAATCATCATATGAACGGAAATGCGTGCCTGACCAATAAGCCTGTTGAGGTGATCATGACCGTCATCGGGCGTTTTCATCATCACAGCATCTTGCACTGGAAGTAGATCAAGTGTGACACCTGAAGCCCACCCATAAAGCCCAAGTAAGTTTAACCCGAAAAGCAGTATAAAAATAAATCTTCTCATGTACCTCATGGCTCTTATCTCTCTTTTACGCCATTGAAATCCCGTCTTTGATCCTTGTCAAAGCTCCTTACTCTTCAGAGGGGTACAAAACCCACTATGTATTACTGCGTCAATCCTTACGCTTACTGACAAATCACCTAAACTCAAGCTATTGCATTTGGCATATGAAGATTGCATTTATTTTCATCACCTTATTTTCAATAAAAACTCTCGCCATCAAACCCCTGGTTGTTTATGGGCAGGACAACCGACAAGATCTCTACCAAGTTTCAAATCAGAAAATTCATGAATTGTCGCTGTCGATTGCCGGTATGATGCAAAATAAATTTCTAACTGAATTACCCGATGGCAAAATTCAAATTGAATCTCTGCCCTATGGCAAGCGTCACAATCTTTGTAAAGATTCAACATTTTATGATCAACCCACAGCGATCAACTGCACAGGTTTTCTCGTGGGACCAGACCTCATCGCAACGGCAGGTCATTGTGCCCAAGAACATTTGTGCACAATGGTATCTTTTATTTTTGATTTTGATTTGAAAACTTCCAATAGCGATCCAACCATATTGACCCAAGATCAGGTCTATCGATGTCGCAGAATTCTTGCTCGAGAAAAAACTGACCAAGTGGACTTTGGGATATTACAACTTGATCGCCCCGTCATCAATCGTCCCATTCTTCAAATATCTTCAGAGACCCAGCTCCAAGAAAATTCAAAAGTCTTTACCTTGGGATTCCCAGCAGGACTGCCACTGAAGTTTACCGATCAGGGCAAAATCAGAAAAATTGGATCGGGCAATAACTTTTATGTTACAGATCTTGATTCTTTCGGAGCCAATTCTGGCTCTCCACTTTTTGATGCTGAGACTTATCAAATCGCGGGCATCATTGTGCGAGGAGAATCAGATTTTGAGTGGGACTCTCAAAAAGATTGTCGCTCCATCAAGTACTGCAAACAGGATGAATGCCGCGGAGAAGATGCCACTCACATTCGCTACGCCGCCTCTGCACTCAAAGCCATATTCCCTCAAGTCCAATCCATCACTCAGCCACAAACCACCGGAGTGGGAGGCATGATGGGATGTACCGTCACCTTGATGTATTCAGAAAACTTCAAAGAAAAAGCCCAGATTTTGACAAATGGTCATTGTGTGGGACGCATTCCACCAGGGGAAGTCTGGATAAATATTAAAAAAGAAAAAGAGGTCACCTTTCTTTCACCAGTTCAGCGGCAAAACCTCTCCTTCACAACAACTCGACTGGTTTGGGGTACAATGACAGGGACTGATCTTGCCATATTAGAACTCAATGAGACCTATGAGGGACTTAAAAATCTTGGAATTCACCCCTTACGATTAGCGACCTTGAACACAATTCCTTTGGCCGTCAACATGGTCTACTATGACAAAATACCAAGATCTCTTTCCTGCGAAATAACAGATCAGATTCCATTACTTCGGGAAGCTCGCTGGGAGTGGAAAAATACATATCGACATTCTTGCGAAACTTGGGGAGGAACCTCTGGATCCCCTCTTATAAATTCATCTGGTGAGGTCATCGGCCTGCATAGTACCCAAAATGAGGAGGGCAAGGCTTGCACCGAAAACAACCCTTGCGAGGTGGACGCGAATGGGAACATTTTTTTCCGGATCGGACAATCCTACGCCCAACCCGTTACCAATATTGGATTCGAGGCATCGACATCTGATCTGAGAGCCGATAAGGCTCCTGTGAGAAATCAATAACTTTCACCATCAAAAAGTCCCTCTGAAACTCAATACGAGCTTCAAACACCGTTAGGTCTGGACACAAAGCTGATCGCTCATGGTCATGACGAAGACGATCAGGCGTAAAAATCTCTCTTCCACTTTGATTCTTTAATTCCAAACCATCCTTCCCAAAACAACGGACCAGAATGGAGGGCTGGTTTGAAATTCTGGGCTCGATCATGCGTGCCCCTTCTGACTTAATTGAAGATATTGTTTTTAAAAATATGTTTCGAGCTGTCGTATTTTTCTCAGTTTTTGTCGATCTGGAAAAAGAATCCACAAGCGATGTCTGAAAGACAAAGACCGCGATCAAAACGATCACAATTGAAACAAGCAATTCAACTAAGCTAAATCCTTTGTTATTCATCGACAATCCTAACTGCTAGATTTGAATACCAATCATTTGTAAATAAATCGCTCCATCTTGGTGTTGAAATAGAAAGCTTGTAGCAGTAATAATTGGACTCATAATGATAACTGGTTCCACTTTCAAAATTATCCAATATCAGACATTTTTCAAACTTATCTTGAATGGACTGAGGTAAAGTGTGTGCAGGTATCTGATCATAATTCTGAGCCAATGGAACAAAGAAGTTTCTTCCAGTTGTGACTCGCAAAATGTCAAATTGAGATCGAATTCCACTTAATGAAAAAGGAAATATGCTTTGAGAAGGCATTGGGAACGCAAGCTGCGCCGCTTGGACAGAAACGGTATAGGGTGATACTAAATGAACTTTACCATCTCCAACGATCTTCAAAGACGTCGTCAATAATGAACCAATGATGAAATTCTCTGTTCTTGGAGAAACTTTAATCACAATCTCTCTTGCGACTATCAACCCGCAGAACATCAACGGTTTTGCTCCATTTTGACTAAAATCAATTGTTAATGGACTGTTGATGCCCAAAAAAACGTAGGGACGAACCCCGCCCAATGCATCCGGTGATGATATCGCACAGGTCATCGAAAGATCAGGTAAAAAACGAGGGTCCGGTATGGCAGAAACATTGGCTCGACTCACATCAATTGGTTTATCTATTGCGATCGTATACCCTGAGCCGTTAAATGTCGTTCGATCGTTTGTAGCCACTGGAAAACTGAGAAACGGCAACGGATAGAGTGTTGGAGTTCGATAAACATATCCGTAATCAAACCGTTGACTATAGAGCGATGCACTTTGTTCAAAAGGCCATTGATAAGAGGATAGATTTCTTTGACTTCTTATTCCTTGGTGAAAAGAACCGACCACCTCATGATAACGGTTCCCACCAGTAAATGAAAATGTAGAAGAGTTAGAGTACACGGGAGCATAAAACGACAAACGTGAGAGACTTTGACCAGACGAAATCAATTCCTGAATAGCTGAACTGGGCATGTAAACAGGCGAATGCATACTCAAGTTTGACGTCACCTCAAAACGAGGCTGATTTCCATATAAAATTAAACCAAATTGAGCCAACCGTATCGGCGAGATCGAAATTTCACGTTCTATTTCTCGCTTCTTGAGAATGTGACCCTCTGTTTTTTTAAGATCAACCTCAAGAACTAACTTGATACGAAATACCTCAGATAAAGATTCTTCAGAATTAGGTGTTCGAGTTAAAACTAAGCGTACTGTTTCAAATTTGTCAGCATCAGCTTCGGAGATGAGACACCCTCGCAATTGTGAGATGTTGTATTCAATCCGTTCCGACCCCTGAAACAACTGATCAAATCGAACACAGGAAACCGCTTTGGTCGTCAAAGCCTCTTTTGTTTTTTCCACAACAGTCTCAAGCAATATGTTCATTTCGGAAAGCTCTTTCGACTGCTTCAAAGAAACATTCTGAATAAGAGCCCCTTGAAAAAGAAAAGCCCCCAAAATTCCCAACACAGCGATAATGGGCAGAACTATCAGCATCTGCCCTTTTTCATTTTTCACTAATTCCATTTTTTCATCGTCTCAGTTATATTATGACAATAAAATATTCCATCTCCACACCCGATATCTCTTAAGTGAAATTTAAAATACTGGGCAGAGGGAATAGAGAAATAATAATTTTTTCCAGCCTCTAGAGTGACCGACAGAACAGACCCGAGCGAATTCATAAAGACTGCATTAGTATCTGATCGATAAGGAGCATAACCCCCAAGTGCATAGTTGCCTTCTGGGTGCGAAATGCCCCCCGGGTCTGTCATTGTCACATTATTCGAAGAGCCAACGCTCATTCGAAATCCATAACTTGCTAGTATTTTATTGATGTACATCTCTCCCACTGGGAAACATCTTGCCTTATTCTTGACATAACGAGTTGTGTTAAAATTAAACTCACTTTGGGCAGACTCCATCATCACTGAAGGCAAAATTTGAACTGCAAATTCTTTTACGAGCGACTCGTATTCGTTCTGACTGGGAAGAGATCTCGAACTGTCAGGGATATCTCCACCCATTAAATGATCAATGGCCCGCTGAAGCGCGTTCGAATCAATCAGCTGAGAGGTTAAATTTAACGGAACCCCTTCCCACCAAAATCTTGTCTGAGTGTTGGAAAATCGGTTTTTTTCAGCATTAACTGCCGCCTGTATACGACTCAGTTGATTTTTAATTGCGTCTCGAAATTCACCCCAATTCTTAGCTGAGGATGGATACTTAAGTTCTCGAAACTCACTCAGGACGTTTTTTTCATAATCTGATTGATGTCCACTTCCACTCTGCGAGAAGAGAAGTTGTCCATTTTGATACTCAATGTTCATCGGCAATTGATTCACATTGAGCAACTCGGCTAACCTTTTTTCTGAAAGAAACTGTTGAGCCATTGTTCTCATGGTCAATTTCGACTGAATAAGAAAGGCAGCAATTTTTCCACTTGTCGGTGAATCCTGAGATACGGCTACTCCCGATGAATCTTGAAAGCTTCGACAGATCATTGCCGCAGCTGAGAGCTTATATGACTGTCCAGACGGCGCAGCCGATAACTGTGCTAATGCCTGTGTAATTTCAGTCATCACGACTTCATAAGCCGAGTCTTCTGTTGTTGAATTTGCTCGCTTTAATTTATTTGTAATCGAGTTTGCACTGACCGTACCGGATCCAATTAAATGCCAATTCTCAGGTCGAGGCAAACCTGCTGCGGAGCCTACGGGCTCAAACCAATATCCAACCGCAACTGGAAATGTGCGCATACCAACAGCACTATCTTCTTGAGGGTTGGATGCATAGTAAGCTGCCACATCTCCGTCACCGCAATATGTTGTCGCCGTGAAAATTAATTCTGAGCCCCGAGGAAAAGCGATGGGTTTATCTTTCATCAAATCACGCATTTGAAATCCAGAACTTCCGCTTCCTCCTAACTGAACGGTAAAAGATTTTTTCCTTCCCGTCTCAGCTGTGAGCGCATGAGAACTGAACAAAAGTAATACGAGAAGAATTTTTTTTGATTTCATAATGCCCCCAAAAATCAAATTCTAGCTTCCTTCGAAAATAAACTTGATTTCATTATTTTCTAAACTTCGACCCACAATCACTTCCCCACCTAAATCATCAAAGACAACCATCTGACTGAGACCTGAAGGTAAAGTCTCAACTGATATTGAATAAATTGGCTTGTCATTAACCATTTTTTTCTGACCACGAATAAGTTGGAGTCTAACAGGGCGAATAATCAAATTTTCAGGAATTCCATTTGCATGATAAAAGTGTGACCAACTTGCTAATCGAAAAGGAGGATTCAAATCCTCTTTTGAGTATGAAGAAGGGCTTGGTGTTACGCTTGGAGCGTTGGTTGGGAAAATACCAACGCTACCCTGATTGGGCCATGAAGTGAGACCACTGAGTCCCCGAAGTGAACTGATCCTCGGCTCTAATTCAAGTGTTTCAAATTCAAAAATAAAGTAATTATACATCACAAGCGTTGGATTTGAGAAAACTAAAGGATACGCTGTCCGGCAGGCGTTGACGTTTGTCTCACACCAAATGACTTCTTTAGCTCTCACAACAATATAATTATTTGGAAAGAAATCATTCGATATTAAGAAATAACTCTGCTTAATCTTTTCAAGATCCTGTGAATTCTCAATAGATTGATCCGACTTCAACAGAGCCTGACGACTAGGCCCCGATGAGGCTGTCGATCCTACAAAAGAAAATTTAATTGTCAGATCAGAATTCACCAATAATGGCAATGGGGTTTCATTCTGATGCAAATTCCAAACAGTATAAACATCCTTCAATTCATCTTTATTCGAAAGAACAAGGGGGCGCACAGCACTGACATAGGCTTGATTCTGAAACCCATCCTTCGTGTAAAAGGTCATATTATCAATCAGGTTTCCAGTATTGTTCTGGTAAAACTGAATTTTCCCACCCAATTGGGCAGCCAGAGAGCCGGAAATCTCTGATGTGACCAATGTTTGGGGATCAACCTTCTTTACACACGGCCCCTGATTGGAACAGCTCACTGATACAGGCACAGATAAATAGTGTCGAGTGGGCTCAGCCTCTCGAAAAATATCATAGAGTCTCGCCCCAATCTGATCTACGTTTGTTATTCGGACAACCTCTTCATTTCTTTTTTGAAATTTATAATAAGATAGAAATTGTTGGGAAAAAATGAGAATGATAACGATGGACAAACCCGCCGTTACAAGCACTTCTAATAATGAAAAACCCCGCTGATTACGTGTCAGTTTCACACTGTCCCCCATGATTACAGAATGCCTGAGATTTCAAAATCTTGAAAATTTATTTTAAATCGTTAATGAGATCGAATTAAAATCACTTTTTTCGTCTCATAATGAGAGAAACCATGAGTAAGCCAACAGTCAAAGTAAGTCCCCCTCCAAGAGTCAAAAGACTCAAACTGAGACTCAATTTGAGATTGAGAAAATCTCTTCTTAAAATGCCCATTTCACCAAGCACATGCATAGCGAATGAAAAAAGTCCTATTCCTACGATTCCACCGCAAATCAACATCCAGGACAGCCACTTCTTTAAAGTCACCTCCTGTGACCAAAGCAGATAAAGAGAGATCAAAGTACCACCTGCAACCAAAGGATGAAAGTGTCCTGTCATGTGGAAATTTCCCATCATTTTCCCCCGCCACTCAGGCACAAGCAGGGCCACTCCCGTTAATCCACCCATTATAAAAAATAAAAATATGAGTCCCCAAAGACCAAACTTAATTTGCGCGCTACTCTTTTGATCTCTTATTAAACTTGAAATGATCGAAGCACCAATTAACCCCGTTGCAAAAACTGCCAAATAGGGCCCCTCGGCCCAGTACGGAAATAAGCTTAGTGGCAAACTAAAAAGCTCAGAAAAACTAGTCAGGGCAGATATCAAAGCAAAAAAGAAGTATAGCCAAAGTGCTGATTTCAAGACCTGCTCCAGTCGAGAATGAGAAGTTGGCTCAACTTTCATGAGTAGAATAAAACCGCTTAAAACAGAAACCGTCAGCGCTTGTATGGGCAAGTGCCCAGATCCAATCCATATCATTTGACGTGAAATTCCAATCTCATGAAATTCGGAGATGAATAAACCAAAAAATGAAATCAGTCCCAGACCATGACAAAGGATGAGAATCATCAATGTCATACCCGCTGAATAAACCAAGAAATTCGAAGCAAATAAACGACCCAAACCAATTTGCCTGGTCTGCCCAACAAGTAGAACAAAAAAGCCCATGAGAACAAAACAAGTTCCCAAATAAAAACCCCAGTTTGTTGAAAGCAAGAGATATCGACTTGAAATAAATGAATCTTTTTGAAAAATGAGAACAGACTGACAAATGATCCACCCCAAAAGAATCATTCGGTCCGCCAAATGAGAGCGATAAGATGGCAAGCCAAACCTATCAAAAATTCGTTCATTCACATAAAACATGAATAGATTCACGAACACAATCATCTGGTTGAACCCATGAAGCGCAACAAGCCTTTTATAATGCAATTCCCCTACAGAAATAATCCCGGCACGATTGAGAATCATTAAGAATCCCGCCGATGCACCAATCAAAAAAACAATGCTGAGAAAAAAAACAGATCGCGTAAGTCCTGGGGGCAAGGATTTCTCTAAGTTTCTATCATCAGATAAAACTGTATTTGAACCCATGCCATTCCTCGATCACAAGGGATTAAAAAGCAGAAGTACCGCCTGGGTCTTAAGTCAAACAACCTAAGACCCAGAAGTGAACGTACTATTCAGAATCTTCTTCCGAATCCAAATCCTCTTCTTCCATCTCTTCATCATCAGGAGCTGACTGAGGTTTTGGATGTAATTTCAGGTACTCTTTTACCTTAATTGGATCTGGAGCGATAATAAGGAATGCGTTCTTGCCTTCCATCTTCGGCGGAGCCTCTGTCATCGCCACATCTTGCAATGTCGTGATCACATCATTCATGAGTTTTAAACCCAATTCTTGATGAGCCATCTCTCGCCCCATAAATCGCATGTTCACTTTAACTTTGTCGCCATCAAGAATAAATCGGCGTGCATGTCGCATTTTTGTATCAAAGTCATGCTGGTCTGTTCGGGGTCTTAATTGAATTTCTTTAACCTGAACGACAACCTGCTTTTTCTTTGCTGCATGCTGCTTCTTCTTATTCTCATACTTCCACTTACCGAAATCCATAATTTTACAAGTGGGAGGGGTCGCCGTCGGAGCGATTTCAAGTAGATCAAGACCCTTCTCCTCCGCAATTCGTAAAGCTTCAGGGACAGTCATCACTCCGAGCATTTTTCCTTCGTCGTCGATCACGCGGATCTGAGCAGCACGAATCTCTCGATTCACGCGAAGGCCAGGCTCTTTTTCCTTCTTTTTGTCGAAGTTCTTCTGAAAACGATTGGGTCTTTCAAACGGGCCGCTAATGGGAAACCTCCTTGGTTTGGTTATTTTTAGCTTGGCTTTGTGGACCAGGATTTAGATGACGGCTTTGGATGTCACCACAAATCATATTGATCATCTGATCAACAGTTAAATTATTGATATTCTCACCAGTTCTGAGACGAATAGAAACTTGTCTCATTTCTGCTTCTTTATCTCCAACAATAATCATGTACGGAGTTTTCTGAAGCTGAGCTTCGCGAATTTTGAAATTCAATTTCTCATTTCGACGATCAAATTCAACTCGCACACCTTTTTCCTCAAGTAACTTTTGAACCTCTTCGCAGAACACATTAACTCGATCAGTCACATTCAAAATAGAAACCTGAATCGGCGACAGCCAGGTTGGCAAATGCCCCGCTGTGTGCTCAAGATATACTCCGATAAAACGCTCAAGTGATCCCAGAATCGCTCGGTGAAGCATCACTGGGCGATGAGAAGCATTGTCTTCTCCTGTATAAGTTAAATCAAAGGCCTGGGGCAGATTGGGATCAACCTGAAGTGTTCCGAGTTGCCAAGGACGATTAAGAGCATCCACAAACATGATATCCAGTTTTGGACCATAGAAAGCTCCGTCGCCTGGATTGATCTCATAGGGCAGATTTATGCTCTCAAGGGCCTGCTTTAAAGCGTTCTCAGCCATATCCCAGTACTCTTCACTACCCATTCGCTTTTCAGGACGGGTGCTCAGATAAATCTTGTAATTATTCATCCCTAAAGTGTCATAAACACGATTGAGAAGCTTCATAAATCCAGCAATCTCACTCTGAAGCTGATCCATTGCACAGAAAATATGGGCATCATCCTGACAGAAAGTCCGAACTCTGGTCAATCCATGCATGGCACCGCTGAGCTCAAAACGATGAAGTCGTCCAAAGTCCGCAATCCGAAGTGGGAGCTCTCGGTAAGAGTGTTTCTCTGCTCCAAACATCAAACAGTGTGAAGGACAGTTCATCGGCTTTGAAGCAAAATCTCTTTCCTCAACTCGAGTGAAATACATATTTTCTTTATAGTTGGCCAAGTGACCCGAGGTCTTAAATAACTCCACATCAAAAATCTGGGGAGTAATAACTTCTTGATACCCAAACTCACGATAAAGCTCACGGATGTAATTCTGAAGTTGGGTGTAGATCGTCGCCCCCTTCCCTGTGAAGAAAGGTGAGCCTGGGGCCCATTGATGAAACTGAAAAAGGCCAAGCTCTTTTCCAAGCTTTCGGTGGTCGCGCTTTTTCGCCTCTTCTAAGTTTTTTAAGTATGTCTCAAGATCTTTTTTATCCAAAAACGCAGTGGCGTACAGGCGCTGAAGCATCGGATTTTTTTCATCACCCCGCCAATAAGCACCTGCCACCGAGAGAAGTTTCACTGCCTTCACTTGCCCTGTGCTTTGCACATGGGGACCACGGCACAAATCAAACCATTTCCCCTGAGTGTAGATTGAGATTTCAGCATCGCCAAGATCCTGGATGATCTCTACTTTGAAGCGCTCATTCATATTCTTAAAGGTCTCAATAGCCTTCGCCTTTGGCCACACCTCTCGAACAAGAGGAACATCGGCAGCAATGATCTCTTGCATTTTCTTTTCAATTTTCTCAAAGTCCTCTTCTGAGAAAGTAATGGGAGAATCGAAATCGTAATAAAACCCATTTTCAATAACAGGACCGATGGTCACTTTGACCTCGGGCCAAATGGATTGAACTGCCTGAGCCATAATGTGAGCTGCTGAGTGACGGACAACCTCGAGCGCGTCGGGAGACTTTGTTGTGACCAACTCAATCTTTGTCCCATTTTTAAGTGGCATTCGAAGATCCATGATTTCCTTTGAACCATTGATTTTTACACCAAGGGTTTCTTTGGCTAATCTTGGTCCAATACTTTGAGCGACCTCAAGGGCTGAAGGCTCATGGTCAAAAGTTTTTACTGATTGATCCGGAAGAATGATTTGTATCTGGCTCATGAAGAACTCGAGGGATTCATTAAAATGACGTCATTGTCGAAAAGAGTTGAAATCTCATAGGTATTTTGTACGGCGAGAGCAACAAAGCGTCAATACCCTTAGACTTTATTCTTATTATTCCCCCTTAGTGTGACGCAGTTTGGCTATATTAATCAAATCTCAACATATGCCTTCTCTCTCAATAATTCCACAACGACTCAAGCCTGATACCAATTACTTGCTAGAGTGATCATACGACCGTGCTATGGTTAACGCGGGAGGAAAGTCTTTTTCTTCCTCACTGGCAGAATTTGGGAGCTATGAGGAAATATGAGAAAGATCAAAGCTTATGATCAAGGAGTGGTCGTTAATGATTACTTTATTGACCGCAATTATTGGAGGTGAAAGGATTTTCTCCAAGGTGCGTGAATGAATAAGTCATTTCCAACTCTAATTCTCTTATTGTTCTTAACCAATCAGGCGCGCTCTGACGATTCTTGGTTCATGGGTAATCCTTTGAAATTTTGGAGCGAGGCATGTAGTGTGTTGAATCAATTCCCAGATGCGGAGTTGTGGCTTATACAAAACTATTCTAAAGAACAATGGGATAACGGATGTTCTCAGTTCGGTTGGATTTATCTTTTTGTAGGTACTGAAAATGGACTTGAAAAAGATATTCGAGTTAAGTTTGAGCATGAAAAGCAAGCGGATGGAACATGCAAATATACTGCGAGGAAAAAACTTGAAATTGAACCAAATCAAATTATTGGGGTTCGGCGCTTAAAGTTAGATTCCATTCAAATAAAATTTGAAAATGCTCTCGATATCGCAAAACAAACTGTGGGTTTACCATTCAAAATTTGGTGGGCAAAATTAATAACCCCGCTACACCGAGGGGGGGGGGCAGAAGTGCCATTCTTTGTCTCATTTTAAGAGCCCTCAACACCCTTCAGACTCCAATTCAAATATAAGGTAATCGTAAGCCGGCACACCTTTCGCTTTCAATCTCTTCGATTCAATTATGACCATTTAATCAAGGAGTTTTCCATGAAGAAGTTCTTAACCATTTGCGCACTACTCGCTATCAGCACCTCGTCCTTTGCCGATACAATGACCTGTAAAATTCGACCCCTGCGAGCTTCAACTATTGGTTTAATGCCTGATGATAACTCTAAAATAATCACCCTTACCGCAACTGTGGTTCCTTTTAGCAAAACCAATTCAACAGATATTTTAAAATACTGCAGATCAACTCAGTTAGAAAATCGCAAGGTTGAACTCTGTGTTCTTGAGGCTGCTTATGTTGGAGTCTACAACGTTGATATCGCAACAACAGAACAAGGTCAGGATTTTCCAACTTCCAGCACCTACTCTCTCGGAATGTTGAGAAGCGGAAAAGGCCTTGCCTTTATCACTGGAAAAGATGGGATCATGAGCTCAGTTCAGGAAAAGATGTCTGATGCCAAAATCAAAATGCCAGACGCTTTAGAAGGAGATTCTCTACAAATTGACGAGGCTATCGAAAAGGGAGTCAAAAAAGGAGTCATCAAAGAGGGTGATTTAATGTCACTCAGTTTAGATCTTGAAGGCTCTTGCACTTTGAATTAATTCTTTTTTGTCACAATAAAAAAATAGCCAGTCTTTATCAGACTGGCTATTTTTATTTTGGAGCTATTAATTTTTCGAATCAACCCAATTTCTTTTGCAGATTTTCATTGATCGCGCTTAAGAAATCTTCAGTGTTCAAATAATCCTTATCGCCGACCTTATTACCCTTAATGCAAACTGCAAGGTCTTTTGTCATCTTGCCAGACTCGACAGTCTCAATACAAACCTTCTCAAGAGTCTCAGCAAAGTGCACAAGCTCTTTGTTGTTATCCAAGTGTCCTCGGTGAGCCAGTCCCCGAGTCCAAGCAAAGATCGAAGCAATTGGGTTTGTCGAAGTGGGCTTACCCTGTTGATACTGACGGTAGTGACGAGTCACTGTTCCGTGAGCTGCCTCGGCCTCGATTGTTTTTCCATCTGGAGTCACCAGAACTGAAGTCATCAAACCCAATGATCCAAAGCCCTGAGCAACGGTATCTGACTGAACGTCACCGTCGTAGTTCTTACAAGCCCAAACAAACTCACCGTGCATTTTTAAGCATGAAGCAACCATGTCATCAATCAAACGATGCTCATAAGTAATTCCAGCTGCTTCAAACTGAGTCTTATATTCTTTGTCATAAAGGTCTTGGAAGATGTCCTTAAACATTCCATCGTATTGCTTCAAGATTGTGTTCTTTGACGAAAGGTAAAGTGGCCATTTCTTCATTAGAGCAAAGTTAAAACAAGAACGAGCAAAACCTTCGATTGATTTAGCCGTGTTGTACATCCCCATGGCGACTCCATCACCTGTGAAGTCATAAACTTCCCAAGTCTGCGGAGCCGAACCATCCGCAGGAGCAAATGTCATCGTCAACTTTCCCTTGCCCTTAATTTTCACATCCGTTGCTCGGTATTGGTCTCCGAAAGCATGACGACCAATCACGATGGGATGAGTCCAGTTTGGAACAAGTCGAGGAATATTTTTACAAATGATTGGCTCACGAAATACAGTACCATCCAAAATATTTCGGATTGTTCCGTTTGGTGATTTCCACATTTTCTTAAGGTTAAACTCCTTCACTCGCGCTTCATCTGGAGTGATCGTCGCACACTTAATACCAACATTGTACTTCTTGATGGCCTCAGCGGCTTCAACAGTGACTTTGTCTTCAGTCTTATCTCGGTATTCCATACCAAGATCGAAATACTTAATGTCGATATCAAGATAAGGAAGGATCAATTTATCCTTGATGTACTTCCAAATGATTCTTGTCATCTCATCGCCATCAAGCTCGACAACTGGATTTGCTACTTTAATTTTTTTCATATTCTAAATCCTTTTTATCGCTAGCTAAAAACTTTTAGTAAGTGACGTGGTGATGAAGAGCCTCGTGTAATCGAGGATCTTTAATCGCCACAAGACTGTGCTTCTGGAAAAACTTCATCATGGCCATCATAAAGAGACCGATAAAGCCCAACAGAAGTGCAATCTCATAAAAACCAAAGGTAAAATGATTTTCGTTAAAGTTTGGCATCACCATCCAGAAAACATCCAGGTACTGCATAACCAAAATTAAACAAGAAACCAAAATCAAGTGAGATTCACTTCGCTTCGCTCCACGAGGTAATAGAGCCAAGAATGGAACAATAAATTTAAAGATCAAAAGTGAAACGGAAATCGCAGTCCAACCGTTCTGTGAACGCATGATGTAGTACTCGGTCTCCTCTGGAATGTTTGCGTACCAAATCAAAATAAACTGAGAAAAGGCAATGTAAGCCCAGAAGACTGTAAAGCCCTTCATAAACTTTGCCACATCATGGATATGGTCAATTGTATAGTATCCTGAAATAAATCCACTTCGCTTCATGTAGATCATCAGAAGAATTAAGAATGCCAATGAACTTTGGAACATCCCTGAAAAACAGTAGATCCCGAAAATAGTCGAGTACCAAAGCGGCAAAAGACTCATGATCAAATCCACACTGAATAGTGAGAAACTCAGAGCGAAGAATAAAACATAGGGAACGCTAAGTGCTAAATTTTTATGAGTCAAAGACTCATCACCATTCGCATCTTGCTTCAATGAGTTGCCGACAATCGCGCGTCCAAAGAGCCATATGCCCAATCCGAAAACCAACAGTCGTACGATCAAAAATCCTGTGTTCAAGTAAGCAGCCTTGTGTTGAAGAAGTGGGTTTGCTGCCACTTCTTCTGGCCGAGCCCAAGGATAAAGATGTTTCAGGCCTGCCAACAAAACAAGAGATCCGACAACCATATAAGGAATAAAAGAAGTCATTCCCTCTGACAATCGGCGGATGCTCGTGCTCCATCCTGCTTTTGCAATGTGCTGGAGCACGGTCCAAAACAGTCCTCCTAATCCGAGCATCGAAATAAAGAAGAAGGCCGTCAAATAAGCTGGCCACATACGATCTTGATTTTTAAGTAAACCAACAACAAATCCAATCAAACCAATTGCCAAAAATGCATAAGCAAGGGTTTTCATCGTTTGTGAGGGTTCAAATTTTCCAACATGTAATTTAACTGAATGATTTGATTCACCCATATATCACCTACTGATTCTTTTGAAGATAACGAATATAGTTTACAACCTGCCATCGGTACGCCTGAGGTACATGAGAAGCATATGGTCCCATTACCCCCTGACCCATTGTGATCACATGATAAATATGTCCATCTGGCCATGTTCTCACCTTATCACTGAGCAGAGGTGGTATTGGAAAAGGATATTTCGCTTGAACAGGTCCCTTCCCCTCACCCTTTTGGCCGTGGCAAACCATGCAGTGAGTTTCAAAGTATTTTTGTCCAACACTAAGAACTTCAGCGGTCATTTGGCCCGCAAGAGGATTTTTTAACTCCTTCTCCGCAGCATTAACATCAGCTCCATACTTGTAGGGCTGAAATCCCACAGGAACAGTATGCTCTGGGGGAACTAGCGACGATTGACCACCGGGAAAAAAATCATCATACTCTTGAGCCATGACCGCAGGCTGCTGCATCATACCCTGAATCAGTTCAATGTTGGGTTTTGACTTATCCATGTTGCAGCCACCAAGAACCACTAGACCGATTAAACTTAAAATAAGTAGTGCTAATCTTTTCATATTAGAACTCCGCCTTTTTCACTTCTGCTGCACCAAGAGACTTCATCAAGTCCTCTACTTTTTTCTCGTCGTAGCCTGTATCATCGTGTGGGATAAACACTGCAAACTTGTGCGAGGTAATATCCTTATCGATGATTGGTGGACTCACTTTTGGAATTCCACAAGCATAAAGCATTGCCGCCACTGACGAGAGAGCCGCAAAAAGAATTGTTAATTCGAAAATGATCGGAATGAAGGCTGGTAGTGACCAGAACGGCTTACCGCCAATATTCAAAGTCCAGTTCACGGCTGAAGTCCACCATGTGAAGAGTAAACCTGCCGTCATACCCGTTAAACCCGCAATAAACGTCACATAGGGAATCCATGATCTCTTAATTCCACAAGCCTCTTCCATCCCGTGGATAGGATAAGGAGAAAGAGCCTCGAACTTTGTGAAACCCATTTCTCTTGTTTTGTGGGCCGCTTTAACCACTTGCTCTTCCGTTAAGAAGATTCCAGCAATACCTTTTTTAAACTTAGCCATGGTGACCTCCATGAGTTTCTTTACCGACATTCATGACAGGTTTCACCTCTGCAATTGAAATCGCAGGTAAAACTCGTAGATAAAGAAGGAATAGTGTCAGGAACAATCCAAAGCTTCCGACCAGAACACCGGTATCAAAGAAGCTCCATGCATACATTCCCCAGCTTGATGGAAGGAAATCACGATGAAGTGACGTCACTGTGATCACGAATCGCTCAAACCACATACCGATATTCACAAAGATAGATACTGTGAACATAATAGGAATGCTTCTTCGGAAACTCTTCTTCCAGAAAAGCTGTGGAATAACCACGTTACAACAGATCATGATCCAATATGACCAAGCATAGGGACCAAAGGCACGGTTAATAAAGGCAAATTTCTCGTAAGCATTTCCAGAGTACCAAGCAATAAAGAACTCTGATCCGTAAGCGTATCCAACCATCAAGCCAGTCGCCATGATGATTTTATTCATGACCTCCATGTGATCAATCGTGATGTAGTCTTTAAATTGTGGGAATCCAATTCTTACCAAAGTCATCAAAGTCACAACCATTCCGAAACCAGAGAAAATCGCTCCAGCGACGAAATACGGTGGGAAGATCGTTGTATGCCAGCCCGGAACATTTGAAACCGCGAAGTCAAAACTAACGATGGTGTGAACTGAAAGAACAAGCGGAGTTGATAGACCCGCAAGAAGCATGTAAAGCATCTCAAAGTGTGACCACTGCTTTGCAGTTCCACGCCATCCGAATGACAGAATTCCGTAAATCTTCTTTCTGAGTGGATGTACCGCTCGGTCACGGATTGTGGCCAAATCTGGAACCATTCCGATATACCAGAACACAGCTGAAACAGTTGCGTAGGTAGATACCGCAAAAACGTCCCACAAGAGCGGAGAACGGAAGTTCGTCCAAAGAGGTCCCCGCTGATTAGGATACGGGAACAACCAGAAATCAAGCCATGGACGTCCAGTGTGAATCAACGGGAAAATACCTGCCGTCATGACTGCAAACACCGTCATTGCTTCTGCAGTACGGGCAACTGACGTTCTCCATTTTTGTCGAAACAGGAAAAGGATCGCAGAAATCAAAGTTCCTGCGTGACCGATACCAATCCAGAAAACGAAAGTGATGATCATCGTTCCCCAAGCAACAGGGTTATTTACTCCTAACAATCCCATACCGTTTGCAATAATTATTGCAATCATACTGATATAAAAAAGTAGAAGGACTTTGGCGCTTAGGAAAAGACTGAGCCACTGTTTCGAGGGCAAAGTCTCTACCGGCTTAACAATATCTTCTGTGATGTCTTTCAGAGTTTTATTTCCTAAGACAAGTTGATTTCGCTTCATCATGCGTGACCACCTTTGTGAGCACCGTCTTGGTTGCGAGTTGCTTGGCCATTGTTTCTAATTTTAACACTGTATCTGACTGCAGGAGCTGCATTGAATTCTTCTAGTAATGCATAGGCTCTTGGCTCAGTTTTAAAGATCTTTGAAACTTTACTTTCTGGATCATTCACATCACCAAAGACAATCGCATCTGTTGGACAGCTCTGTTGACATGCAGTTTGAACATCTCCGTCCTTCATATCACGCTTATCAATCTTGGCCTGATTGCGAGCCGACTTGATTCGCTGAACACAGAACGTGCATTTCTCCATAACCCCTCGAGGTCGAACGGTGACTTCTGGATTGTACTGAAGATGAAGTGGCTTTTCTGTCTGTGTTGTATATTCAAACCAGTTATAACGACGAACTTTGTATGGACAGTTGTTCGCGCAATAACGAGTTCCCACACATCGGTTGTAAGCCATATCATTTAAACCGTCACTTGAGTGAGTCGTCGCAGCCACTGGACAAACGGTCTCGCAAGGAGCATTGTCACAGTGCTGGCACATCACCGGCTGGAACACAGCTTCTGCATTCTCTGGAGCACCAACATAATATCTGTCGATACGTATCCAGTGCATCTCACGTCCCTCAAGCATGTACTTCTTGCCGACGACTGGGATATTATTCTCAGCCTGACAAGCAGTCACACAAGCTGAACAGCCCGTGCACAGATTCAAGTCTAAAGACATTCCCCACTTTTGACCGTTGTACTGATGACCCGACCAAATCGAGAAAACTTTGTGCTTATGATTATTCGCTCCATTATCCTTCATGTATTCAGCCAGCGTTGCTTCAACGACGATCTTTCGACCTTCCATCGAATGATGTCCCTGAGTGCAAGCAAGCTGAGTTTTCTTGCCAGTCTTCTTTAATGAAGCAGAGAGACCTGAGTAAACAACTCCATCCTTAGACCATTGGGCTAAAGCATAAGCATTTGCACCAATGTTGTTTCCAACTTTTCCAGCCCCAGTGCGGCCGTAGCCAACTGCAACGCTGACAACATCGTCATGTAGACCTGGTTGGATATGAAGCGGAACTTCAATCTTCTTTGAGCCCACAGTGACTTCCATGTACTCGCCTTCTTTTGCAGACAATTTTTGAGCTGTCGCAATCGAGACAGAGACATAGTTATCCCAAGTCACTTTTGTTACTGGATCTGGAAGTTCATGAAGCCAAGCCACGTTCGCCAAAGTACCATCATAGAATTGTACAGTTGGGTAAAGAACAAGCTCAGTGCCTTCTGATTTGACAGGTTTCACGTTTGAGAGAGCTTCAGTCTTAAAGTTACGACCTGATCCGCTGGCCTTTTCAACTTTACCTGTACTGATCACACCCGTCTGAAGAACCTCATCCCAGAATGCATCAAAAGACTTCCCTTTTCCAAATTTTGGATAAAGATCTGTCTTCCAGAATTCACGTAGGTAATCGTAGAAAATTTCAGGAGTCGTTAATCGCTTTGGTCCAACCTTGGCCATGAATGCCCAAGTCATCAAAGACAATTGCAAGCTTCGAGTATCATATAATGGACGAATCGTCGGCTGATGAATGCTCAGCACTCCATCGGCAAATTCTGAATCCCCCCACGTTTCCATTGGGTGATGATCTGGAAGAACGTAGTTTGAAACCGCGCCCATCTCATCGACTCGGTCACCTGTGTAAATGACCATCTCAACTTTTTTCAAAGCTTCTGCAAAGCCCATATCCGCAGTAACGGCGTACATTGGATTGGCGCGATGAACGATTAATGTCTTCACCTCGCCCTTCTTCATGGACTCTATCAATTGGAAAAGGTCTTTATTTGAACCTTTTAAGTTGAAAGCCGCTTTTGCATCAACAGTGCGTCCATCGTTTTCCAGAACAGAGTTTAAGAAATTCACTGCAATCTGAAGTTCTTTAGCATGGCTAGCTGAACCCTGCAGTCCACCCGCAACAACAAGGCTTTCGCCCTTGTTCTTCCAAAGATCTTCTGCAACTTGAGTAAACTTTGAAGGCTCAATTCCCAACTTCTGAGCTGCACCTGCAAAGGGCTCAAGAGCCGCTTTAACAGAGGCATTTCCTGCAAATTTAGACTGAGACTTCTTCACCACGATCTCGTGCGCAAGGCCCATAACAACGTCAAGTTGCAAAGATGGTTTAATCTTGTAGCGAAGATCCGCATTTGCTCCAGTCAGTGAATACATTGAATCAAAGACCACCAAACGATTCATTGACTTGATGTCTTTTCGACCTGATGAGAACTGACGGTTAAAGGCAGTTGGAGCAATCCAAGTCCCCAAGAAGTCAGCATCAACAGAAACGATCACTTTTGCTTTATCAAAGTGATAGAATGGGATCAGGTCATCGCCATAAGACGCTTTTTGACCTTCACGAATTTCTTCATATGAAATTGCTTCCCAAACAACGTGCTTCGCTTTGAAACCAGAACAGAAATCGGTCACCAAAGCTTTCATCGTCGGGCCGGTCATGTTGCCAGTTAATACAACAACTCCACCCTTACCCAACTGCTTGACGATCTCTGCATCAACATCGTCCCACTTCACGTCTGAAGCTTTTCCTCCATCGACTTTTTTGGGTCCCTTCAAACGCTCAGGATCATAAAGAGAAAGAATATGAGCTTGAGCACGAGCAGAAAGAGCACCCTTGTTCAAAGGATGATTGGGGTTACCCTCAACCTTGATTGGACGACCTTCTCGAGTCTTCACCAACAAACCAAAACTTTCTCCACCATCTGACCAAGTCGAAGTGTAGAAATTTGGAACTGCAAAAGTAAGCTCTTCAGGTTGTTTTGCATAAGGAACAATTTTTTGAACAGGACGACGAACGCAACTTGCAGTTGCAAGAGCCATGGATGCGCCCATCAGCTTTAAGAATTCACGGCGCGCCCAGCCCTCTTCCTTCTCGTTACCTTCACGAAGAGGAGTTGATTTGAACTCTTGCTTGGCCATCTCGATAAACTCTGGGTCGTTTGCCCATTGCTCAAGTGAGAGCCAGTACTTGCTCTCTGCTGGAGATGTCATGTCGTTATTTTGATTTTCATGTGGATGATGCATATCAGACATATTTCTTTCCAATCTTCCAATCAATGATGACAAGTTGAACAGTTAAGAGGAGCTTTGTTCTCAGGCTGACGATGACAGTTCACACACCATCCCATCGATAGATCTGAAAACTGAGAAACTTTTTGCATGGTCTCAATCGGCCCGTGACAGGTTTGACAGTTCACACCTTTTTGAACGTGAGCAGAGTGAGAGAACTTCACGTGCTCAGGAAGCATGTGCACCTTCACCCATTGAATGGACTCGCCCTTGGCGTGAGCTTGTTGAATCTTTTGAACAAAAGGACTGTCGCCTCGAACCAGCATATGACAATTCATACAAGTCGATAGTGCTGGAATAGAGGCCTGATTTGATCGCTCAACTTGGTTGTGGCAATACTGGCACTGAATGCCGTTTTGTCCAACGTGAATAGAGTGATCGAAAGGAATCGGCTGCTCAGGCGAGTACCCCTGATTGTAACCGATGCCGTACTGAAACTTACATCCCGTCAGGAACAAAACGCCCACAACGAGAGCAAGAACTGATGTCTTCTTCGCAAGATGCATAGATCTTCCTTGTTTGTATCAATTTTGTGTTAAAATAAATAACTGTCGGATATGTAAATCCGATTGGATAGATTAATCAACCAACTTTTTGAAAACACTTTGAGAATCGGATTTTTGCTGCTGCGAGTTTGAGCAAAATATTGTGCCTATTTTTTAGGCATATCGATTACTCAGCTGAGCAATTTTATGCACAACAGCTCAGCAACTTCAGAGGGAAAAAATGTCCCATGGATTCAAGTGTACAGAATTAAACATGTGGTGAAAAATGCGGGAGTATAAGTTGGCTTCTGAGGTCTGTTGACCCCGTTCACAATGTATATCGCAGCGCAGGATACATGCTAGTATGATAACTTCAAATGAAGATCGTACCAGTCTTTCTCCGTCTTCAGGAATAATGGATTTTCTCTGGCCACAGGAGCATCGTCCTCGAAAATCAGCTGAAGAAAGGCATTATTCCATACGCCGACTAATCCAAAATGCTGATGCAGAAATTGACCAAGTTCAGATCCCTGATAAATCAAATTTTCTGAATAATAAGCTTCGCCTCCGCTCCAAATTCCAATCCGATCAGCCTGAGTCGTTAGTTGAACTTGAGGACCTCGATTAAAAGCACAATCCCAAACTTGTGTCGAATCAGCTTCTAAGAAGGTCTGAGTGACCGAACACGTTGCATGACTGAGCTCTTGTGTTTGCAGGTGTGGAGTGAGAGTCATCTCAACTTTATATTGACGAGAATCCGCAAAAGAATTCATTGAAATAAAAATGAGACTCAAAACTAAGCTCAGGTTTTTTTTCATACAGACTCCTTATGTTGTTTTCTCATTTAACTTCTCTCTGCGCGCAACTGCAACAAAAACTGTAAAGACCAAATGAGCACCGACAAAAGCTGCCACATATTCCACCCCACCAGCTCCGAATCCATACGAATGCAGTCCTGCACCCAGTACGTAATTCACGCCGTACCAAGCCATGATGACTGTGGCAAAACTCACCACTCCAGCGGCAATCATTCCAAAATTTTTCAGCATCCCCGCCATGCGAGCATGAAGAACAGCCATATAGGCCAGTAAAGCAATCAAAGCCCAGGTCTCTTTTGGATCCCAACCCCAGAATCGCCCCCAAGAGTAATCAGCCCAGACTCCGCCCAAAATAATTCCAGGAGCTAAAAACGCCGTACCGATCTGAATGGATCGATAAACTGCTAAAGTGATCGCCTTAATCTTGGCTTCATGTTTATGTTCACCTTTCAGGAAATAAAATAAACCGATATCGCCCAAAGCAAATGCCAAGAAAAATGCCGCATAACTAATCGTGATTGTCAAAACGTGCACTGTGAGCCAAAAATTACTGCGCAAAACCGGCTCTAAAGGATGAATGCTCGGATCTAAAACCGCAGGAGCAAGATCTGCCAAAATCAAACAGAAAGCTCCCACTGCTGCTCCTGCTGAAATAATAAATCTCCATCGGTAAAGATACTCAATCACCATTGCAAAAAGAACTGTGCCCAATGAAACATAAACCACAGTCTCATACATATTTGAAACCGGAGCTCGCTCACTTAAATACATCCGTAAACCAAAACCATAAAGATGAATCAGAAATCCAAGACTGATGAAGAGCCAAGAAAGTTTATAGAGAAAATCCTTTTTCAAAATCCAAAGCAGTAAAATGGAAACTAGCGTGAGTAAATAAAAGACCCAAGCCCACTTAAAAGGATGAAACGAGTTGTAATGAACTTCTGAATTCATTTTTGTTGTTGTGGGATAAAGCTCTGGCTGATTGGCTTTGGCCAATGCCTGAAACTTTTCACAGGCTTGATCTAGATTCGATTTGACCTCAGACTCTGTTAATTGACCAGTCCCCTGACCCGTCATCACAAACTGCAAAACCCCCATATAGGCTTTTGTGATTTCCAAAAATGCCTGAGCCTGTGGCTCTGTAAAGTCCGTGATGGCAATCCAATTTTGCCCCTCTTTTGGTGGAAGAATTTTAATTAACTGCCCTGTCGCTACACCTTGAAAAGTGGAAATCTGATCTTCAAGGAGCTGAACGGCTTGAAAATAAGGATCGAGTTTTTCTTTCGCTTCTCTTTTTGCTTGAAGCTCCTGCATAAGCATTGAGAGTCGATCGCTCGTTAGAATTTCTTTCGGAGAAAAATATTTTTCTGTCTCTGAAAATTTGAGAGCTCTTTTGACAAGGTGGTGTTTAATTTCAATAAACTTTTTTTCTTCCCAGGCTGTGGGTTGAAGCACCCAAGTCATCAAAATTTCAGTCGCCGGCCGCTTTTCATAGGTCTGTTTTCCGTGAACCAACTGAAGGGTTTCACGCGCAAAAGTGTCAAAGGGCTTCACTCGACCAGCTTCTTGAATGGGTAAAGCTTTCAGAGCCTGGAGCGAATCAGCTTGCGTTTTCGATGTCATCAATAAAACTGAAAAACTGAGAATAAGTATGGATATTAAAAATTTCATGCAATGACCTCTGACGGTTTTTGCGGAGCTTGAGCTCTCGCCGCTCGACGTTTATTCACATATAACCAAACAATTCCAAGCGAAATTAAAAAAGAGCCTAGATATTTAAGAAATCTTCCCGGATCATGATTCACCGACAAGACAGAGGCAATCGGCTCACCTCGATCATCTTGCTGAAAACTGGCCTGATAAAATGTCAGGTCTTTGTACTTGAGTGGCTCATTCATCGAGATCAGCTTTTCACCTTCTCCAGGAACCTCAACAAGACTTGAATAAGAAGCCGCTCTCATCGTCCCCTGATAGCGTCCAATCTCAAATTTTTTCAGTTTCACATCAAATCCCACATCAATTCGACGATTCCCATAACTTAGAAAATAGGCCACATTTTCTCCAAAAAGCTTAAGGACATCATTGAGCATGACCCAATCCTTTTGCCCTTTAAATGAAATCTCAATAGCCTCGGTTGTCGTCTGGGTCGGCTTTGACTGCGGAATAAAATTCCACTTCTCTATGGCTTTTGGAAGATAGCTGATCAGTTTAAGTTCAAGCCCCATCCACGGAGTTTGAAAACCCTCTCCCTCTGCAATTTGCCCCATCAAAGGAGCTTTTTTCTCATCTTTAGAAAGAACTAAATATTTTATTTTCTGATCATTCAGTGGCTCAAAAATAATCTCATTTTTACCACGAGATTTTTCTTTTATTTTTGAGATCTCTCCAAAACTCATTTCTGCAGCTCCCATTGAAAGCAGAGCCGGTTCATGGGGATTTCGCTGAAAAAGCCACTCGGTCTGATTGACCCTGTCGTTTTTTAATTGAAAGCGAATGGCTCTTCCCGATTGGGGCGCCGTGGACGTTATGATCTTTTTTGATGGAATGGTGTAAGGCTCATAGTTGATAATTTTTATTTCTTCTTTATCCACAGGGAAGATGACTGGATTATTTTTCGGAGAGTCTTTGAAAAAATCCACTTCTTTCTCATAAAGCTTTGTGTATTTCTCTCCGTCAAAAGTGGAATACAAAATCAAATCTGTTGTCGGAACAGAGACAAATCGACTCTGACCACCGACTTTAATGACCATATTTCCATCAAGTCCAAATCTTTGAGTGATCAAGGAGCCCAAAAGAAGAATCAAAATTCCGATATGCGCGAGCAAAAAGGGAACGTGTCTCGGTTTCCAGGGCCATCGATCGACCATCACTGCCGTCAAATTAATGGCCAACATTCCCATCACTGCATACATCCAAAATGTTTTGTAAACGAGCTTTGCTGCCGCTGTGGCGTCATACTTAGATTCAATAATTGTTCCCACAGCGATCAATATCGCCAAGGCGGCAATAATCATCACTGCCAATTTCAGTGAGGCGAAGAATTTTAGAATTTTTGTTGAGTAATCTTGGTGTTTTTTCATAGAGGAGGGAAACCTACTTCTCTTGAATTGAGAAGGAAAAGAATTTTCTCTTTTTTTAACAGTGGTGACGCATTGTGTTTTTATTTTAGATGTGAATCAACACTAAATGCCGCTCAACTTCAAGGACGGGAGACTTTAAAGGCTCAACTCTGACCTTGAGATCTTTAAATTTTTTTCGAGCTAGTGTGAGCTCTTCCTCGATTTTTTCTAAGCGAGCTTTCAGTAAAAAATATTTCCCATTGGTCTGATAATAAGACCGACTGACATCTAAGATCACATCCACAGGTTTAAATCCCCTGGCTGTCACCAGGTCCACATTCAATAGTCGAATGGGAATTTCTCCTTGAATATCCAGATTTGGAGCAATGGATTTGCATCGATTAAGAAAATCTTGTTTTAACTTACTCTTCTCATAAAGACGAAATTGTATTTGTGGAAATTGGATAGCATAGATCACTGCAGGCAGTCCTCCGCCAGAGCCAAAATCCGCAACACTTTTGACATCTGTTGGAAATTTCTGAAGCGGCAGCAAACAATCAATCACATGATTATCAATTAATTCCTCATAGGTCATTTTGCGACTGATGAGATTCAGTTCTTCATTCGAAGCCCACAATAAATCGATATATTTTTTAAGCTCAATCAGGCCCGTCTCTCGGAAGCCCAGGTCTTTAATGATGGGGATGCGTTTTTGAAAATAATCTGAATTCATATTTGCTTTTTAAATCACTTCTTCAGCGGAGTATACTGATATGTTTTTCGCTCGTTATCCCAAACTCGTTTTTGTAAAACCAGTGATGATGATAATTTCAGCTTTTCTTTTTCCACTGTATAGACTTTACGAATTAATTCTTGCCCATAGGGGCTGGGCATATCCCAGGCCTCAAATACGAGTTTGAAATTATCATTCTCTTTTTTCAAGGCCACATTCTTCCACTCGGCCTGAGTGGATAAAAAGGGATTTTCTTTCGCCTGAATCTGACCCTTTTGCTGAAGCAAAATGTGGTCAGGCGTGATTTCAAACTGGATTTGGTCCATCTTTAAATTGCAGCTCTTCTTTTTCAAAGACTCGCTGTCGCAAACCTCCCCAGCAAAGGCCTGCAAACCCATCCCTAGAATTAAAATTAACGCGGTGCATTCCAATATCCCGCGGGGCGGCTTTTTAATAGGAACCTCCGATTTTGGGGACAAAGAGGCGGAAATGACCGCAAGAGTCCTTGGCCGAACCTCGAAGTGACATCTTCGCATTTTTTTCGGATAAGTTGACCAAATAATCTACCTTCACCTCTTGAGCAAAGGGCAACTCTGCAGCGTGAGTGTAAAAGAGAATCTCTTTCTCAGGAGAATCAAATCTATATTTTTGTTGATAAGCTTTTGAATCAAGCACAATCAACTTTGCTGTCTCTACAGACTGATTCCACAACTGAGGATCTCGAAACTTTTCAGGACAAACCACACTGAGTAAAGCGTTGTAATCTCCGCCCCCCTGCGGCTTTTGAATCAATAGTGGCACATCAGGAATGTTGGAATGCTTATCTGGATTGAGCTGCAGGAGCGTTTTTCTCTCTGTCAGATACGAATTCCAAACCGAGAACTGCAAGGGCTTTGTCACCACCTGAGTGGCTGGATCCATAAGAGAGGGCCCCCCTTCAGCATTGGTCCGTCCAAAATCAGCCAGCCCTCTTTTGGTCATTGCTGGCAATTTGACCTTCAATTTTTCCAGAGCAGCATCCTGATCCTTACCAAAAAATCCTTTATTAAATTGATTCACCAGGTCCTGAGTTTTCTTTTGATTTACCTCTCGTTCAATTAAAGAGCGATCTATCGCTTGAGATCGATCGGTAATAATACGACCAATGGCCTCGTACTGCGGAAGCCCCTGCTTTTGACAACCCCGTGCCTCTCCCCAGAGCGTTCTCGCAACGGCATCAATGGCCTCGATTTTTTTTCGATCAGCGGAATAGGACTTATCCCCCACTTTCAGCTCAACTGTTTGAGCTTGAGCATGCAATGGGCTGATAAATTCATCAAAGAAGTTTTTCTCAACCGGAGCTTCTGTCTTTTGTGCTCCCTCAATATCCACCTGACTGATGTTGGCATTGACCGCCTTTAATTCTTCCTTGGTCGGAATATTCTCAGTCAAATATTTCTGAACTCGCTTTTGAAGCTGCTGCCGATAGGCCTCTGAAACTTTTCCAGCCAGATTTCTGGGGTAAGGAATATCTCGAACAAACTGATTTTCGATATTTCTCTCTCCAATAAACTGATGCAAGGCTCGAGCGTCAACTCTTGAAGACTTATCGTAAAGACTCAATCCGTTTTCAATCATCAGACTGAGATATTTATGCCCCTCGGGATCTCTGAGAGTTTTTTGCACTTGATTCACAAGATCTCTAAATTGGGGCTTAGCCAAAAACTTTTTAATTTCAGGAGTTTTAGCTTGGTCAAAATTATAATCCCTGAGAGTCTCTAGAAAATCTTGAGACTGCGAAGCCTTGCGAAAAGCTGGCTGCGCCAGAAGCTCTCTCAGATAGCCTTTTTGCTCAAGCTCATCCATAGCTTGAATCATGGGCATCAGCTTTCTTAAGCCTTTTATAAACTCATACGGGCCACCATCAAATTTCAGATTTGAATTCGTATTGATCGTCTTTGCATTTGCTTTCACACGCAAATTCATCAAGCGATTGTAATCCGCCCATTGATTCTGCAAAATATCCCAGGGTTTTAATTTTCCCGAAAAAGCACTCAGTAAACTTTGACCCAATCCTGCTTTTGTCAGCGCATTTTGCGCATCTTTGGGACAGACGCCAAACTCTGGCTCAGTCACGGCAATCTTTGCAGTCGACTGAGTTGACGAACTGCACTCAAGGCAGGCGCTTTGAGCCTCTGTTTGAGCCTCTGTTTGTGCCTCAGTCTGAGCCGCCTGACTCTGAAAACTAAATAAGGTTATAAAAACAAATAGCTTCATCATCTTTATTTCATGAACATATCCACATAAGTGGTGTATGTGGGTTTCACCTTTGCAACCACTCGTCGACTTTGTACACCTGGAATTCTCACATCAAAGCGCACAGGGATACCACCGTTCAAAGCCACTTGAGCTGCAGCCTCTTGCCCCTTCTTCGCCCAAGCTCGACCGACAAAGAACACTCGAAGAACTGAGCTATCCTGATACCTCTGCAGATAGGCATAGGAGCTTAAAATCTCATTAGGTCGCGCAATCTGAGCCGCATACGGAGAACTTGTCATGTCTAATCGATTCGTGTCCCAATCCCCTGTTCCCTGATTTGTCATCGCAAATTGAAAATAAGATAAAAGCTTTGCCTTCATCGCAGCATCAAACCGATAGCCTGCAGGTAAGCGAATATTTAAAACCAAGGCAAAACCACCCATTTCATCTTTGAGAAGCTGACTGTCAGCATTTCTTTCTTCAATTTTTGAAACTTGATAATACTGGTTTAAAATTTCCTGATCACAGTTATTCTCACTTGATTCACATCGTGCCAACTCTTGCAAAATGTGTTTGTAATTGGGATGAGTGCACTGTTTCGGATCTGCACACTCTTTGTTGACGATGACGACGTCAGTTCCCAAACTTTGATCAAAATCTCTCATTGCTTGAGCTCCGGATTGTCCAATGGATTTCAATGCTCCCGTAATGGATTCTAAAGCTGGGATCACAGTCGCATGCATATTCTCAACAAAAATTTCTCTATTGTTCACATGGGATATTTTTTGCAGATCCTGAGTGTTCATAAACTCTTCATAGCGAATACTTTGATTTTCTTTCCCCTTTAGTTCTGTATAGAAAAGAAAATCTGCGGCAGCTCCAGGGCTCATCACCGGCCCATCTGTTTCCCTTCGATAGACTCCAGAGAAAATAGAAAGAAGACTTTCATTTACTTTTTTGAAATCTTCAGACTTAAACTCTTTACAGGTCACTCCACTGTCTTTTTTTCCGAGACAAGGAAAGACCCCAACAATGCTGGACCACTTTGTTTTGTACTTTTCCCTTAGTTCAGGAGTCAATACATGTCTCATTCGACCAATTCTCATTTCATTAATCACATCACTGGTCACGCGCATATTGTTAATCTCTTGCATGCTGACATTACCAGCAGAGGTCAGAACTTTCTTTAATCCTGACAAGACGGGGCTTGAAACTGTTTTCATTCTCGATGTGAATTGATTTTCACCTAACCACTTCACGGACTCACAAGCTGCGACAACAGAACTCTTGACGAATTTTTCATTCTTCTCTTGAATGGATAGTTGATTATCCTGCCCCGTCACTCGACTCGTCATATTCTTAATTAAACTTTGCCCTGCCATCAGGTTTTTCATCGCAGGACTTTCACACATCTGACGAAGTTTCGGCCAAGAATTTCGAACTTCGCTCAGATCACCATTTTCAAGAAATGACCATCCAAACTCAGCATCAAGTGAGCCCCAATAAACCGCCCCTAGGCCAATCATGTTTTCCACTTTTGCCAAACGATTTTGCAGCAAAGAATAATCCTGTTGCGAGTATGCCAATTCTGGATGGTTCATAAAATTAAACATTGTATCGTAATACCATGTCATCGCCATCAATCCCCCCATCGAATAAGCGATGAGCGATATTTTATCTTGAGGACCCATTTCTGGTATCAACGGCTGAGAGCTTAAGAAAAAATCTTGGTTAAACTTTTTTGCAATGAGATGCGGGCTCCAAGTGATGTTCTTTTCTGAATCTTCAACTTTCGCACCGACGGGATAGGTCCAATTAAAAACTTGAACTTGGAATCGAGAATCAATTTTTTCTAAATTCGTTTTCACGATTTGATGAAAATCGCCAAAGGATTCGCTATTGCCACGCACTCCGTGCAAGGTGATCACGTAATGTTTCGGCTGACTTTCTGTCGAACTTGGCCCCCGCGTATTTTTTGATATACAAGATGCTAGAAATAAAAATGCGGACAGCAAAATGATGTTCTTCATCGGGCCTCCAGTTAAGGATAAAAATATTCAATATTCACTTACAGTTTAGTGTATCGAATCCCATCAGAAACAGCACCAGACCTTAGGTCCAATTATAAGCGTCAGAGCAAGGACAGAAGACCCCAAAGGGCCCCCTGTCTAAAGGATAGACAGCTCTGGAGCTTAAATTCTATTTTATCAATCCCTCAGGTGGCATTTCTTCTGCAATAAAATATCCTATGCTTAAAAAAGCTGTTCTGACCCTCTTTGCTACCCTGACTTTATTAACCGGCCAACCGGCCAAGGCCTATGATATTGACACCCACTTTTACGCCACTTCGATGATGCTCATCTGGGGTGGGATTAAGCCCGATGTGGCCTTTGAGCTTGCCACCTACGCTCAGTGGATTGATGAAAGTAAATGGTCTACTCCAATGGATTTTGAACCCGTTTTCGGAACTCGAAAACGCCGACTCTTTCATTTTCCCTCAAATTTTTACAGTGAAAAATTAGAGCTGGGCGATATGAATCGCATTTATGAAATTCTCAACGTCAAAGGCGAAACTGACCTCACCCTGAACTACAATGATTCAAATCACAGTGTGAACTATGGATGGATGGACGGAGTCCGCCCCAATAATCCCTTTGCTTATGAACTGATCATGATCGGCATGAAGCGGGGGAATAAAATGCTCGTTGGGGCAGGTCTTCATGTCTTGATGGATAGTTTTGGTCATTCTGATTTTCCAGCTATTCTTGGACACGCCAGCGCCGGCCATGTCCCCGATCGTCCCTACCTCTATGTTGAAAAATATAAAGATATGACCAGGTCCGTTTTTAAAGTCATCACCATGCTTCGAAAACTACTGCCGCCAGAGGCGCTGAATCCCCAATTCAAATCTGCAAACTCGACTAAGTCTCATCTCGACATGACCGCAGATGAACTAGTTGAGTCTTTCTGGCAGAATGAAAAAATTGAAAGAGCCATCACTCGAGACATTCTTCGCTCGCCCGAATACACAAAGGCCGCAACCGGACTGATCCTTGACGCTCTTGTTCGCGATGGATCCATTCGAGACACTCAAGCTATTAAGCAAATTCTGAATCGTAATGAATTATTCAATAAAGGGCTCAACACGAGAGAAATTTTTAAAATTTTGATTCTTGAACACTTGAACAATTCTTTTGCGAAAAATTCAGAGATCTTTAATATCGAGCGCATGACCAAAAATATTCTTGAAGGCGTCGCTGCCGGACAAATTCTCAGCCGCAAGCTTGTCGCTGAACTCGGCGGACCTGATAAAGTTGCAGACTTTGTTGCCCGAGAAATTGTCCGAAACCACGTGCCCGAACCCATTGATAAAGACAACCCTTTTGTTTTTGAACAAGAAAACTCTCTTCGACAATTTGAAATGATGATTCGAATCAACCAGTGGAAAGAGATCATTCATGAACACACCGGACGATGGGTAAAATTTGATGCTAAAAAATTAATGGAGCTTATTAAAAAATCAATTTCTGGCGGAATGAGAACTCTCTTTGATCAAGATATGAAAGCCGCAGAAGAAATTCTCACTGTCCGCTGGGGCGAGCGAGTTAAATGGTGGTGGGAAATGGCTCGGTACCTTGTTTATGACTGGCTGGCGAACACCGAAATTCGAATTGCCAAAATTGAAGGAAAAGTGCTGCCCAAAGTCTCTCTCTATGCCCGAGATGGAGCCCATGTCAACGCTCACCCTGATAATATTGCTGCTCAATCTACGGAAATATTTAATCAATATGTTGGTGAAAATAAAGTTCGACCGATACTGAGTGCAGAACTAGCCCATAAATTGGAACTTGCTGGTCAGGCCCGACGCCTTCAACTTTGTTCAAAACTTTATTTGCACTAAAGACTTCTCAATATCCTTTGCATCATGAGAATTTGCTGAGACTCAACCCACTCAGTCTCTCGAGTTCCCAAAAGACTTAAATATTGGTGCTCAAGAATCATCTCCCAATGCTCAAGGGGGATCAAAACACCAAGAGACTTATATCCTTTTAGCCTTTGCCCACTTCGGGTTGGAATCATTTGAGGAAATTTTAATGGCGCCACCGCAGATTCAACACGGACCATGCCATCACTTTGAGATCCTGCCAAATAATCTGTGAGTGTGAGCACTAATGACAATTTCTGTGGATCTCGACAATCCAGAAAACAAGGACTCTGCCACCCAGCTGCGATGAGAACCTGCAGACGATCAGGAACTTTTAATTGGCTCATCCAGGACTTTACTCTTTCAGGCTTCATCTCTTTTAAGATCTCAGAATCAATCCAGTCCCTCAAAATCCAGGGAAAAGTGGAATCAATTTTTTCAACAAGATCAACTCCGAGAAAAGGCGTGCTGATTGTCACCACTTTTTGAATATTGAGATCATCATATTGAGAGGCATAAAGTGAAAGAAGCCCCCCTAAACTGTGACCAATCAAAATGAGAGATGTGGCTTTTGTCGCAGACTTTAACTGACGAAGTTCAGTCACAAGTTTTGACGAATTCAACTCTAAACTTCCTAGTGGATCTAGACTTTGAACAACATAGACGGGATAGTTTTCTTTGTGGATTGTCTGAATAATTGCTTTTGAAAAATAAGAAGTTTGGCGCTGATCAGGACTGGACGGTATCCACCGATTTAAAAATCCTGGCACAAGAACAACCAGGCTTTTTGCCTCAGCCCTTGCCTTCAAGGGAAGCTGAACAAAAAATGCTATTAAAATGAAGATGCAAAGCCGACTCTTCCCCATCCCTTTTATTTTCAAATACCCAGAGAAAATAACAATAAGAAGAACGAACAGATATCGAGATATCTGTTTCCTTCTTTTTATATCCTTTAAAACTGATTTATTTAATCAGCTGACAGGCCAATAACGCAGCCTGATGGGCACGGGCTTTTGAAATCCCTTTTGCGTGAGCAAAATGAGCTATCGCGATACGCAAATAAGTTAAATATTCTGCCGTTAATTCAGCAACCGGCGCTCGCACTCCGTATACTTTTTCCAGTGCTTTGGCCATGTCGCTTGAATATTCTTTTTCTCGCTCCATCATTCGTCGACTGAGATCCGTTTCTCGACTAAACTGCTGAAAATAAATTTTCAGGATCTGGGGTTCCATCTCCCACAGCTTTTGAAACCCATCTGCTAACCGAGCATCAATATCTTTTTTTGTATAGACCCACTTTTTTCCCTTTGGCGCAATTTTGTTAGCATACTCACGAAAGGCAAAATCCAGAAGATCATCTTTGGTTTTCCCAACATACTTATATAACCAGGGACGGGATACTCCAGATTTTCGAGAAACCACTGTGAAGGACAATCCTTGAGGTCCTTTTTGAGCAATGATCTCTAAAATGGATTCAAGAACAACTTTCACTTTTTTTTCTTTATTTCTTTCCTGTGCTGAATCAACCAAGGTGCCATTCATATTTATTTTCCCTGAATCAACGAAGATTGAGTAATCATCTGCAGTGCTTTAAGAATTTTTTCTTGAACTTTTTGATGCTCTGGCTTGAGCTTTTTGGTGGCTTCATCCATGTAAAGACTACGATTCAACTCCACCTGGACCACATGTTGCCCTCGCTGAGGACTACCGTACTGCTCAGTCACTCGACCTCCATAATAAGGCCAATTGTATGCCACCTTAAACCCAGCCTTTGCATAAGCGGCAATAATGAGATCCACAAACTCAGGTCTTGAACTTTTCCCATGCGAATCACTCACCACAATATCAGCTCGAGTCTCACCCGGATCTCGGTGCTCTTTCGTTCCCACACTGGGCATTGAGTGCGCATCAAGGTGATAAATTTCTTTAAAGCCCTCTTTATGTAAATTTTCGTACTGCTGACGCAGACTTGCGTGAAATGGCTCATAAATCAGTTTCACTAATTTTTCATGCATCTCCTTCGACATCGGCTCACGCATTAATTGCTCATTCAAAGTGGTAATCACCCAGTGAAATCCGCGGCGATGAAGACCAGCCTCATTCGCTGATCCCTTCACTGATGAGGCATCGATATCATCTGGCACTCGATTTAAATCGGCTGCATAACGATGCCACTCTGTTTTGACATTTGGAATACCAAGCTGAAGCAGGCTGGGGTGATAAAGCACATCAACGTAACGATCCACATCCCTCATCAAGACAGGCTCAGACAAACCCTGAAGCCAGTGACAATCCTCTGGCACTTTTTCTCCAGAGTGCGGAATACTTATGAAAAATGGAATTTTCTTTTGCATCATGCCTTTGATCTTTGACGGCAACCAAAACTAGGGTCAAGATCTAATATATGGATCAGCGGACGCATCGGACACAAGCTATTTATAACGCATGGCATTCCAAAAAGGCGCGGGGCGGGTTTTTATGAAGGTGTATACAAAAACTGGAGATAAAGGAAAGACCTCTCTCATTGGAGGAGTAAAGGTTGCAAAGACTCATCCTCGCTTGCATGCCTATGGAACAGTGGATGAGCTGAACTCTCTGCTCGGCCTACTTATCTGTGAGATCGAAGAAATTCCCGAGCTTCACTCTCTTGTTCATCAAATCCACCGCATTCAAAATGAACTTTTCAACTTGGGCAGCATTCTTGCCTGCGCCAATAAAAAACTACTTAAAAATCTACCTCAAATTAAACCCGAGCACACATCAGCTCTTGAGGCTGAAATCGACGAGATGACCGAGTCTCTAGCACCGCTGAAACAATTTATTCTTCCTGGAGGCTCAAGAGCGGCTGCTTATTTTCACTTAGGTCGCACAATTTGCCGAAGAGCCGAGAGACACACCACCTCTTTGATTGCAAAAAACCCCGAACTTCTTCCTTGTATGATTTATTTAAATCGACTGAGTGATTATCTTTTTGTTGGCGCCAGATTCACCAACCATAAGTTGAAAATTAATGACCGAGTGTGGGCAAAATGAGACTTGAGGTCGCCACCAAAGCAGACAACGAAGAGCTGCTAAAATTCTACTCAAGCTTTCCCTTAAATGGGCTCATCGACCTCAAAGTGTCTCGCGGTTCAAACTTCTTTGCTCCCTATCAAACCCTTGCTGATGATTTTCGCACCTATGTCTTAAAAGATCCTGAAAAAGGAAATCAAATCGAGGCCACAGCATCATTCCTGATCAAAGATACTATCTACAATAACAAGCGCATTCGCATTGCTCATGCCACGGATTTACGAGTGTCTAATTCCCGAAAAGCCATTATCGAGTGGACCCAACACTTTTTACCTGTGCTTCAACAAATTCAATCTGATTTTAAGACCGAATATTGCTTTTCTCATATCAATCTCTCTGATCCGACGGCCTTTAATACATTTGTTCGCCCCAGAACAATGAAGAGACCTCTGCCAAGATATTTTTTATATCGAAAATACAACCTGATTTCTTTGCACGGTCGCTACCCTTTTTCTCCAAAACCCCTTGAGTTTGTTAAAATCCGCCCAGCCTCAGAAGCCAATGTCGACGCCCTAATTCATTACCTTGCCTACCGATCTCAATTTCGTCCTTTCACCTCTGTCTGGGATAAAGAAAGTTTCTTAAAAAAAATCCATCGCCTACCAGGATTTAAACCTGAAGATTTTTTAGTGGCCTTTGATTCTTATGAAAACGTTGTCGGCTGTTTGGCCCACTGGTCCCCTCAGGAAGTACATCAATACATCCCCTTATCTTACTCACTTCGGGCCCATAATTTTCGGCAATTTTTAAAGTTTGGGTGGGCCATGGGATGGACCAGAAGATTGACAAAACCTTATGTTTCAACCGGAGAAGAATCTCCTCTGAATTACCGCGTGCTCATGAACATCATGGCGAACAACGAGGATATTTTCGAAAGCCTTCTCTGGCATGCATATCAAGCGGCGACACCCAATCAATTTTTAATCTACGCCCAGATCGAACAAGATTACCGTTTAGCCCCGCCACCAACCTGGATTCAAGCCTCTATTCCCCACGCACTTTATTGCATGCTTGCGCCCGATTCACAGACTCCAGATTTTCTTCACCCCAGCCATGCACAAAATCCAGAAATTGAAGCCACTTTGATCTGATTCAACAACATTAAAAACTGGACCTTGGTCCATGGGTTTTCAAGACCTTTTTCCTACTCATAACCCAGCTTTTTTGCTAGGCTTTAACCTTGATAACTCATCAAGGATGATGACACCATGGCTGGGACGATAGCGAGATCTAAAATTCAACACCGATTTAATCATCTATATCCCTATTTGCTTTTCATATTCGCTGGTTACTGCATCGCTGACCTTGCTATTCTTTCCACTCGCCCCCTGATGCTCCCCAATCAGGCCCCGCCCACTCGACCAGCCAAGTCTCGAACTGAAGACCTTCTTTCTCGCGGCGCTTATAATACAATCATAAGTCGAAATATTTTTTCTGCAGATGGAACCATCCCTGACCCCCTTGTTGGTAAAGACCAATCCGGCAGACCCAAACCTGGTCAAGAAGCGCCACCTGTTCCCTCTCAGTTGCCACTCAGTCTTGTGGGAACCATTGTTCATTCAAATCCTGAGAAGTCGATTGCCAACATCGAAGTGAAGGGTAAAAACCAAGTCTTCGCTTTTTCTCCAAAACGCGATATCGATAATATCGCCAGCATCATCAAAGTTGAGAGAAATAAAGTTATTTTAAGAAATTTAAATAACAACCGACTTGAGTATATTGAAAACAAACAGCAATCGAAAATTTCATTCTCTGCGGATAAGGCCAAGCTTGCTCTTCCTGGCGAAAGCGGCGAAGTTCGCGCCATTGGTGAAAATAAATATGAGCTGAATCGCGCAGATGTACTGAAGTACACTGCCGACATGTCAACAGTCTTGATGCAAGCCTCAACCATGCCTCGAAAAAAGCCAAATGGGGAAATTGATGGCTTTATTCTGACCTCTTTTCAACCCGGTAGTATCTATTCGCAACTTGGTTTTTTATCAGGTGATGTGATCAAGGCCGTAAATGGCGAACCTGTGGATAGCCCAGCGAAGGCACTTGAGCTTTATAATGCATTAAAAACTTCGTCGAATATCAAGATCACTGTTGAACGCGATGGTCGAGATACGACGAAAGATTATACGATTAAATAAGCAGGATTGCTTATTATACTTTTGAGGAGTCAGGGATGAAAAAGGAATTTCTAATAGCACTCTCCATCGTTCTTGCGAGTCAGTGGTCCTTTGGACAATTTGAAGAGGAAGAAGATTTTCCGCCTCCTCCCCCACCACTTGAAGATCTTGATGCACCCATGACTGCACCAATCAGCCCTAGTTCCTCTTCAGGAAAGCCAACTTCCGCAGGCTCACCTCGGGCTTCTATGCCTGAGAGTAAGGATGCGAAAAAATCAAAACTTGTGAATGCAGCGATTGAAGATATCACAAACGAAAATTTTCCTGAAACAATTGAGTCCTTTGATTTTCCCAATGCCGACATCACTGACATAGTGAAAGCCATTTCAGAATTGACCGGAAAAAACTTTATCATTGACCCAGGTGTACGCGGAAAAATCACTGTTATCGCTCCTTCAAAAATCACTGTAGCTGAAGCCTATAAAGCCTTTCTTTCTGCCTTAGCGATTAATGGATTTGCTGTCGTTCCCAGTGGTAAATTCTTAAAAATCAGGTCAGCCAGAAATGCTCAGCGAGACGGCATTGAGACCTATTCTGGAAACTACTATCCCAACGCGGATCAAATGATCACTCGAATCATTCACCTCAAACACATCTCTGCCGAGATGGTGAACCGTGATCTTCGCATCCTGACTTCAAAAGACGGAGAGCTTTCTCCTTATACTCCCACGAATTCAATCATCGTTTCTGACTACGGTTCAAACATTGAACGGATCATGAAAATCATCTCTCAGCTGGATGTTCCTGGTTTCGAAGATCAGCTCGAGGTCGTGCCTGTTCGTTTTGCCAAAGCAAAAGACTTATCTGAGCTGATTAATAAAATTGTCAATAAAGGCGATTCAAAGGCTCAGGGGGGGACTTTCAGCGCTGGGGTTCCCCGCTTCACCCGAAGTACAACTACAAGCCAAGGATCGAGTTCTTCTTACTTTATGGTTATCCCCGATGACCGAACAAATTCTTTGATCGTCGTCGGCAATAAAGCAGGAATTGCTCGAGTGAAAAAACTTTTATCTCAACTTGATTTTAGACTTCGACCTGATGAGGCCGGCGGAGTCCATGTTTACTACGTGAAAAATGGGGATGCAGAGAAAATTGCTCAAACAATTTCCGGTATCGCAAAAGATGCAGGCCCCAGACCTGCTGGTGGCGGCGCGAGTGTCACGCCTGCGATATCTCCTATTTCTGGAGTTCAAACAGCACCAGCTGAAATCTTTGGTGGTGATGTGAAAATCACAGCAGACAAAGGAACAAACTCTTTGGTGATCGTGGCCAGCAAACAAGACTATGAAACTGTTTTAGCTCTTCTCGGAAAACTCGATATCCCAAGAGATCAGGTCTTTGTTGAAGCTGTGATTATGGAAATGAAGCTCACAGACACTTTCAACTGGCAAATTGGATATTTCCAATATGACAAGAGCGGTAGTGGCGCAAAGGCGGGATTTAATTCAATTACGAACTTGGGAGACCTTCTGAGCCCCACCGGGGGAACAGGAGCCATTCTTGGCTTCGGCAGCGGAGACACCGTGACCATCACTTCTCCAACTGGGCAGAAAACGGCGATGCCATCTCTGATCGGAATGGTGAATTTCTTAAAAACAAACACCAATGCTAATGTCCTTTCCACACCGCAAATTCTCGCTCTCGATAACCAGGAAGCTGTGATCGAGGTCGGAGATAAAGTCGTCACGGGAACCAATATCACCACGTCAACAACAGGAACTGTGGAAACCCCTATCTTTGAAGAGGCGACAATTAAGCTTAAAATTAAGCCCTTTATCAGCCCCACTTCAAACACCGTCCGAATGGAACTTGAAAACTCTGTTAAGCAGCCCAGCACTGCAAAGTCGCCTGAAGGTCTTGCAAAAAAGGTTCAACCTTTGGCAACAAGAAGTGTGAAAACAAACATTGTTGTGCCAAACGGCGACACAGCAGTTCTTGGGGGATTGATGAAAGAAGATGAGAACGAGGTGATCAGCAAAGTTCCACTTCTCGGAGATATCCCCATTCTTGGATGGCTCTTTAAATCTCGCAGCGTCAGTAAAGAGAAAACAAATATGCTGGTTTTCCTGACTCCAAAAATTATCCGTAACTCTGAAGATCATCGACAATTGATGGGTCGAAAAGTGGACCAGCGATTAAAGTTCATTAAATCTGTCGGCGGCCTTGATCCTTATGGTGAGCATCTTCAAGAGATGCAACAGCGGGCTCATTCTCCAGAGATCAATGGACCGAACCCAAAAACAAGAAAATAAAGGAAACTAAACCGGAATGGCTTCACTGGATATCCAAAACATACTCTCCAAGGCAACCACACTGACGACAGAGCAAATCAAGTCAGTCTTGGCCAATCCAGCGGCGAACTCTCCCCTGAGCATTGGGGACCAGCTTGGTCAGAAAGAGTTCTCCACTGCTGATGAGCTTGTCTCTGATCTCTGTAAAGAGATGGGGCTTGATTTCATCAAGGATATCCCCGTCAATGACATCTCGATTGATCTCATCCGCGATTTACCTATTAATTACGTGAAGCAGTACTCTGTACTTCCTTTTAAAGACGAGGGTGATTGTGTAGTTACTCTGACTTCCAACCCCGTTAACCTGCGAGTGCTGGATGATTTGCGTGTGATCTTTGGCAAGCGCATTAAGCCTCTGGTCTCCACAGCTCCAAAAATTCAAGACGCCATCAACCGAGTCTATGAAAAGAACACAGCTAATCTTGCTGGTCTCGATGACATTGAAGAAGAAGATTATGACCTGGATGATCCCATCATTGATCTTCTCGAGGCTGGAGAAGATGACGCCCCTGTGATTAAACTCGTGAACTCTCTTCTTTTTCGTGCGGTAAAAGAAAAAGCATCTGATATTCACATTGAACCTTTTGAAAAAGACATGACCGTCCGATTTCGAATTGACGGTATTTTGTTTGATATTTTTAAACCACCTAAAAAACTTCAAAATGCTATTACCTCTCGTCTGAAAGTCATGGCGAACATGAATATCGCTGAAAAGCGACTTCCTCAGGATGGTCGAATTCCCCTGAAAGTTGGGGGAAAAGACATAGATATTCGTATGAGCACAGTTCCAGCCTCTTTCGGTGAGCGAATCGTCATGCGTCTGCAAGATCGATCCAATGTCATTCTTGAATTGGAACAACTGGGTTTTTCGGACGAAGTCATTCAAAAATTGACTGATCTGCTAGAACGCACCTATGGGATTGTTCTCGTCACAGGACCGACGGGATCTGGTAAATCAACGACTCTTTATGCGAGCCTTGCTAAACTGAATGCTCCAGACATTAACATTTTGACTGTCGAAGATCCCGTGGAGCAAAGAATTCACGGAATTGGCCAGGTTCAAGTCAATGCGAAAATTGGTCTGACTTTTGCCGCCGGATTAAAATCCTTTCTTCGTCAAGACCCCGATGTGATCATGGTGGGTGAGATTCGTGACCTTGAAACTGCTGAACTGGCAATTAATGCCTCTCTCACAGGTCACTTGGTTCTCTCAACAATTCACGCCAATGACTCTGCCGGAGCTTTCCCCCGATTAATCGATTTGGGTGCTGAGCCATTTTTGATTGCCACTTCGATCCTGGGTGTTCTCGCTCAGCGACTACTTCGAGTTCTCTGCCCCCACTGTAAGACAAAGTATGAACCAACTCCTTTTGAGCTAAATACCCTTGGAATTTCAGCGGCGGATGCCAAAAATGGAAACATCTGTAAAGCCATGGGTTGCGCACATTGCAATCAAAAAGGTTACATCGGCCGAACAATTATTGCCGAACTCTTAGTGATTGATGATGAGATCAGATCCCTTGTCATGCAGAGAAAAGACGGCAATACAATTCGAAAAGCCGCCATTGCTAAAGGAATGAAGACCTTCCGTGACCATGGAATCACTAAGGTGCTCAGCGGTATCACGACAATTGAAGAATTGTTGTCAAATACCCAATTAGATATTTAGAATATCACATGCCCATATTTGAATACAAAGGCCTGACCAAAGACGGAAAAAGCGCAAAAGGAATCGTCGATTCTGAGAATCTCCGTGCGGCTCGAGCGAAGCTCAAAAAAGATGGGATTTTTGTCACCGATCTACGCGATAAGAAGAAGGCCTCAGCAACAGCTGCAAAGAAAAAGCAGGGATCAAAAACAAAGAGTGTCCCGGTAAGAGATCTTTCACTGATGACCAGACAGCTGGCCACACTAATTAAGGCCAACATTCCTCTTGTGGATTCATTAACCGCCGTATCGGAACAGGTAGAAAATCCCACTCTGCAAGAGGCTCTTTCGGATATCAAAAATATGGTCAACGAGGGCTCTCCTTTTTTCAAGGCTCTTACCAAATACCCTGCCATTTTCAATGTCATTTATATCTCCATGTGCGAAGCTGGGGAAATGTCCGGAACCTTGGACATGATTCTCATTCGTCTGGCGGAATTTACCGAAGCGCAAAACGATTTGCGAACAAAGGTGAAGGGGGCTCTGACCTATCCAGTCGTCATGCTCACAGTAACCATTGGTCTTCTCTTTTTCCTTTTTATTTTTGTGATTCCTAAAATGGTCACAGTATTTGAATCAGCTCCCCAACTGACTATGCCCTGGTATACCCAGGCTGTTATTGATATCAGCGGAGTTATGGTCAACTATTGGTACCTGATTATCGGGATTGGAATTATCTCGTGGCTTCTCTTTCAAAATTGGAAGAAAACTCCTCGAGGCAAAACTCAGTGGGATTCAATTTCATTGAAACTTCCCATCTTTGGTGAAATGAACCGATTAGTGGCCGTTGCTAGGTTTACACGAACCCTCTCAACCCTTCTTACGGGCGGCGTTCCTATGTTAACTGCCATGCAGATTGTTCGAAATGTGGTGGATAACGACATTATTGCCTCGGCCATTGATGACGCTCGTAGCAATATCTCAGAGGGTGAATCCATAGCGGGTCCATTAAAAAAATCAGGTCAGTTTCCTCCGATTGTGATTCACATGGTCAATATTGGAGAGAAGACCGGTGAACTTGAAAAAATGCTCACACAAGTTGCAGATGCCTATGATTTTCAGGTCAAAACAAAAGTTGATGCAATGACGGGCCTGATGGGTCCAGTTGTTTTAATTGTCATGGGATTTGTGGTGGGGGTTATTGTTTTTGCTGTCATGGTTCCGATGTTTGAGATGACAAATCTAGCCGGATAAAGTAGCCTTTGTATTCGTAAATGGAGGCTACATGATCAAATTTCAAAGCTCAAAACTGATCAATCAACGTGGTATGACTTTGATCGAAATTCTCATCGTTCTTGCTATCATCGGTACCCTGATGGCTGTTCTCATTCCCCAAGTCACCTCTCGCTTGGATAAATCTCGTGTGGGACAAACCAAGATCGCCATGGGTCAAGTGGTCAATGCCCTTAACCTTTATTATACGGATTGCGGAAAATTTCCAAAGTCCTTAGAGGGTCTTTCAAAGTCTGATGCTGATTGTCCTAACTGGGGACCAGAACCATACTTAAAGAAAACTCCAAAAGATGCCTGGAACCGCGATTTTGCTTATGAGATCGAAGGCAATAACTATCTCATTAAATCTCTGGGCTCAGATGGACGAGAAGGTGGAGATGGATACGGAAAAGATATCACTTCAGAGGATCTTCAGTAAAATTCATGCTCCATAAAAAGAATGGCTTTACTCTTTTCGAGGTCCTGATCGTTATAGCCATTCTCGGAGCCGTTCTTGCCATTGGACTTCCTCGATTTAATCGAGGACAAACGAACATCAAAAAAATCATTCGAGAATTGGGCGCACTTTCGAAAGAGGTCCGCCACTATTCTCGCCTAAAAAATACAACCCACCGTATCGTTTTTGATATGGAAGGATCACCACATCAATATTGGGTCGAAGTGGCCGATGGTCCCCGTCTTGTCAGGTCCCAAGAAAAAGAAGAGGCAGAAATCAAAGCCATTGAGGAATCAAAAGACAGCGAAAATAAGGTTACTTCTGCCTTTCGCAAAAGCGATAAACTTCTCAAGGATGGTCGAAAGTTACCTGACTCTCTGCAAATCAAGCAAGTTGAAGTCAAATCACGGCCCGAACCCATCACCAAAGGCAAAGCTTATGTTCATTTTACTGCCGAGGGCCTTGTGGACCAGGCGGTTGTCCAAATTACAGATGGAAAACAACTGACTTGGTCGTTGATTTTCAATCCCCTGACAGGGCATGCTGATATAGTAGAGAAACCTGTCAGCCTAAAGGATTTAGAAGTTCAGTGAAGAACATACAGAACACAAAGGGTTTTACTCTTTTAGAAACAATGATTGCCATGATGATCATGGCGGCGGCGATTTTATTACTCGCCAATTCTTGGTCCGGAGCTTTTATGCGGATCAAAAAAACCCAGCATGCTTTTGAGATCTCAGCCTTACTAGAAAGAAAAATGGTTGAAATTGAAACCAAGTACCGGGGTAAACCATTAGAAGAAATCAGTGAAGAAGAAGAGGGCGACTTTGGTGAAGAGTATCCTCAATATTCCTGGAAGCTTTCATCAAAAAAACTCGACTTCCCAGATATTGCCTCTACCCTCATTGCCCGAGAAGGTGGCGCTGATCAGATGCTTCTCAATATCGTTAGGCAACTTTCTGATCAAATTTCAAAGTCTGTAAAAGAGGTCACCGTCACTGTGATCTATAAACAGCCGAAGAAAAATTTAGAATATTCTTTGACCACCTATTTTGTGGATTATGATAAAGAAATGTCTATCGGAGCACCAGGATCATGATCAGAAAAGAACTTGGTTTTACCATGCTCGAACTTCTGATTGCCTTAACAATTCTGGCAACGCTCACTGTTTTTTCAAGTCAAACAATCCAGCAAGCCATCCGCTCAAAAGCAAAAATCCAAGAGCAAATTGATGACATGTCTCAAGTCAGAGACGCTCTTCGCATTATCGAGAAAGATGTCAACTTGGCCTTTCATTACCGGGATCTTGAAGCAGAGCTCTTTGAAGCGGTGAAAAAATCCAGTCAAACCACATCCACACCTCCCTCGGGAACCCCGCCGCCAGGATCCCCTCCTGGAACACCACCTCCTCCTGCTGGCCCACCCACAACCCAACCCATTTCCGCGAGTATTCAGAAAATGGAAGCTAGTTTAAAAAGTCCAAACCGCGTGGACCCCACCACTCATTTTGTGGGAACTGAGAATGAAATGAGTTTTATCACGATGAACACAGCCCGAATTCAGGAAGATGAATCTATGGCTGATTTTGTGAAAGTGGGCTACTTGATTGGGTCTTGCAAACGCCCAGGGGCTGAGGGTCAGGGCTCTGATTGTCTCTTAAGAAGACTTTCGCCGATTGCTGAAGGTGATGTCACCAAAGGCGGCGAGAACACACTTTTGTTAGAGAATATTGCCGAGTTTAAACTTCAGTACATCGGTAAAGGCCTGCAGGACTGGGTTTCATCATGGAATTCAAAGACGGGCGATGGAGCGACAAAGGGTAACTTTCCATCTGCAGTCAAAGTTTCAGTCACTGTTCGTAAAGGCGATAAAGATTCCAAAAAGAAAATCTCAATGGAAATGGTCATCCCCGTTCGATTTACAAATAATGTAACACCCACCCCAGGAGCTTCAGCCAGTGTCACACCCTAAACGAAGCTTTCATTTCACCAGGCAGTTGCTCTCAAGCGCTAATCAAAAAGGCATGGCTCTGATTATGGCTGTCTTCACGGTTGTCTTGATTACTTATTTGGTGACCGAAGTGACTTATGAGACCAATGTTGAATATCTGGTAAACTCTCAATCCATGAACCGCCTGAGGGCTTATTATGCCGCAAAGTCTGGGATGGAATTAAGCCTTCTTCGAATTAAAATCTATTCTAAAGTACAACAGCAATTTGGAAAGCAGCTCGGCCCCCAGGCTAAAATGCTTGATCTCATTTGGAGCTTTCCCTTCATGTGGCCACCGATGGCACCGGATGATCTGAATGAAGTCGATAAGGGATTAATTAAAGACAAAGTCAAAGAATCCAAGATGGATGCCAGTTATGCCACAACGATCACAGAAGAAGGATCAAAGATCGATCTCAATGACTTGGCCTCGCCCTCGCAAAATTTAAAAGAAATGACTCAGAAAAGACTGATTGGAATTTTTGAAGCCAAAAAGAAAAATGATGAAAACTGGGCCAGAACCCATCAGGATTTTGAACCGCAAAAACTGGTCAATCACATCATCGACTGGATTGATGCCGATCAGGCAAGTTTAAATGGTGGGGATGAACGCCAATACTATTCCAATTTGAAAGATTCAGACAATAAGTTGCCCCCCAATCGAGCCTTTCGCACAATTGAAGAGCTTCGTCTGATTCCTGGTATGACCGAGGATTTTTTTAAGCTGATTGAAAATCAAGTCACCGTTTATGGGATGAAAGCTGTAAACCCCAATCATGCTTCGAGCGAAGTTCTTCAGTCTTTAGATCCCTCGATCACAAAAGAAGTTGCTGGAGAAATCATCAAGCGCCGTGAAAGTGATCAAATGGGTGGACACTTTAAAGATGCTCAAGATTTTTGGGGTTATGTGAATGCCTCGGGTGGACGAGTGGAGCAAAGTGTGGCCCAATCCATTCCATTAACTTTTGATGCTGTGTATAATTTTAGAATAAAATCTGTGGGTTCCTATTCTGGATCAACCCGAGAAATCACAGCCATTGTTTTTGACCTTCAAAAATCAGCTCAGCAGGTTGCAGGCCTTGTGAAAAAAGAAAATCCTCAGCCTGGCGCTGATGGAAGTGGTGGCAGATCGGGCGGCGGAGCTGGAGGCACAAATAATTCACAAACAAATATTATTCCTTCCAAAGGTCCACCTCGCATCGTATACTGGAACGAGAGATAAGCATTTCCTAAGGATGGGATAATGAAGTCAGTTGGCATTGACATTGGTTCGTCAAGTATCAAGGTTGTTGAGATCAATCAAAGCAACAAGGGTCTCATTCTTTCTCGCTTTCATGAACAAGTTATTGCTCAAAACCCTGCCTTCGATCCTGAAATTGAAATTCTTGAATATCTTCGTAATCTGGCAACTCAGTACGACCCTCAAACGACCAAAATTGTAGTCGGACTAAAACAAGAACAGGTCAGCTGTCGTAATAAAATTTTTCCTTTTAGCGACCGAATGAAGATTCTCAAAAGTCTTCCCTTTGAGCTCGAAGAAGATATCCCTCTGTCGCCAGAGGCAACTATTTATGATGCGAAAATTATCAAGACCATGGGAAATTCGGCCGAAGTTTTAGCTTGTGCGGCGTTGAAATCACGCATTGGGCAAGCCCTTCGAAAATTTGAAGATGCCGGGCTTGAAGTTTCTCTTTTATCCAGCGAAGGCTTAGCTTTTGCAAACTGTTGGGAAAAGTGGAACTCTGAACCCCCAGCAGCTCCAACAGCTCAAATCGAACTTGAAAATGAAGCTCGTCCCCGTCGTGATATTCATATTGTTCTTCATATCGGCCACACTCATACTCTTGTTACTGCTTTTGAAGATCAAAGCCTGATTGGTATTCGAACTATCCTTTGGGGTGGAAAAAATATTGTCGAAGCCATCGTTAAAAAATATGAAATCCCCTATGTCGAGGCCATGAAAGAGCTTCAACAAAAAGGCTTCATTCTCGCCACAAAAGAGGGCGCTTCTTACGATCAAATCGTTTTTTCAGATACCATTTCTGGATCTTTTCGGGATTTTGCTCGAGAAGTTCGCATTTCACTCCTTGAGTTTCAAAGCGAGTTCAATGGATATGTCACCTCTGTCGGTTTAACTGGTGGGCCCAGCCACATACTGAACCTCAACGCCTTTCTCACTCAAATGCTTGAGGTTCCTGTTAATCCACTTCATATTTTGAGCAGTTTTTCCCATGTGCAATTTGACCAAAGCCCCCATGTTGATTCTGTTTGCGGAGTCGCACTGGGACTTGCTATCGAGGGACTTAAAAAACCCCGCAATCCTGCCATCAATTTCCTCAAAGGCGAGTTCGCAAAAAAGAATACACGACTAATTCAATTCTGGGATGATTGGGGGAAGATCATTCAAACTGCAGCCGCTGCGTTTGTTATTTTCTTGATCTACTCTATTGTTCGAGTTCAAGTTGCCACATCGATGGCTGACAAATCTCAAGAAACTCTCAAAACGCAAGCCAAAGCCATTGCCAAGCTTCCAGCCAAACAAGCCACCGAAGCCGGCGTAAAAAAATATATTCGCGAACAAAAAAAGAAGGCTGGAGAATTTAAAGCTCTCACATCACTTTCTCAGATGAACTCTGCTCTTGATGTTGTTAAAAAAATCAGTGATGCAGCTCCTGCTAAATCCTCAACATCGATTAATGTTCGAAAACTGATTGTCTCTGAAGGACAGGTCGAAATTGAAGGCAGTGTCTCAAAAGCACAAGATTTAACACTTCTTCAGAGCGCATTATCTCAGATTTCGTTGACCGGAAAAATCACTCCCGCAAAAGCAGGTCAAACCCCTGCTCTGCCTGTCGGAGCTGTTCCTTTTGCTTACTCTTTCCCAGTTGATCGCAATCTCGGATCGTCTGGTCCCAATGGAACTACAAAATAGGAGCTCGCCGTGGCAATTCAATTTGATGAAATCAAAGAAAGATTGAAATCAGAGTGGACTCAAACCACGGACCGCCTTGAAGAAAGCTCCATCTACAATCAAATCAAAGACAAATATGAAAATCTCAGTCCCCTGGGCCAGAAAGCCTCTCTTTTTGGCCTGATCGGCGTCGTTGTTTTCGTTATTCTTTCGATCCCGATGGGGTACTATTCAGACTCAGCTTCGAGAGTCGAAGAGTTTGATTCCAACCGATCTTTGATTCGGGATCTTTTTAAATCCAGCAAAGACGGCCAAGAAATTCCCAATATTCCCCGTCCGCCTGCTCCTGAAGAACTCAGTCGACAGATTGATGACCAACTCAAAGCCGCTCAACTTCTTCCTGAACAGATGAAAGGCATTGAAGTCACTCAGGACAAAATTAAAGGCGTCAATCCCGATCTCATTCAGGGTGGAGTAAAAGTCAATCTTGCTAAGTTGAACCTTCGGCAAGTGATTGATCTCGGATATCAAATGCAAGCCGTCAGCCCCAGCATTAAAATGTCCGACCTTCATATCGAGGCCAACCTTCAAGATTCAAGATATTTCGATGTTATTTACAAATTCATAGTCATGAACGTCCCCGATCTCACTCAAGCCACTTCAGATATTGAAGACGATGGAGAAAAAAAAGCAGCTCCTAAACCACCTGCTCGAAGAGGAAGAACCAGATGAAATATCTCATTGGTTTTTTCCAACTTTTACTTAAACACAAGTTGAAATTCTTAGTTCTTTTTGTTTCTGCTCTGATTTTTACCGTTCTACTTTTCCCTTTTAATGACCTCTCCGATCTTGTCAGCACTAAAGTTGCCCAATTCACTCAGAACCAAGTCTTTCTTCAATTCGAAAAAATGGGTTTAAGTTTCTCCCCCTCTGCAGGGCTAGAGTTCTCCAACATCTCTGTCGACACACCTGCTCTTCCGACAATAAATGCAAAAGAAGTAGTGATCACTCCGGGCCTGAGCTCTTTGATCACGCAAAAGCCTGCCGGCACAGTTTCCGCCAAGGGGCTTTTTCATGGCAATGTAGAAATCAGCATGAAACCTGGAACTAAAACGGATACTGGAGTTGAGAGACAAAAAATTGAAATCACCGCAAGGCAACTCAGCCTTGCGGACCTTCGTGATCTTGCTCAGCTCCCCATGGTTCTCAAAGGCAAAGTTGATCTGACAACTGTGGCCCAAGCGGATCTCAGTTTTCAAGAGCAACCAGAGATTGATCTCAATATCAAAATTGACCAATTTGAGCTCCCACCAAGCAATGTTCAAACACCAATGGGACCTCTCACCTTGCCTGATCTCAAGCTCAGTTCAGTGACACTGAAAGGACGCTTAGTAGGCGGAAGACTGAATATTGAAGAAGGTATTATCGGAAAAGAAAATGATGAAATGCGTGGCTCCATTAAAGGCGGCATCGGTCTTCAACTGCAAAACCGTGGTGGCCTTGTGCCCGTCATTGGCGCCTACAACTTTGATGTGGATCTCACAGTGAAAAAGAACTTCCAAGACAAGGCCGCGCTGCTACTCACTCTGCTTGATCAATACAAAACACCAACTGCGGATGGGGCACGTTTTGCTCTTCGAGTGTCCGCCCCAGGTCCCAACACTCCACCCAACATGTCCGCCCTCAAATAAAACCCGCCCCGCGGGATTTTGGAATGCAGTGCGTAAAATCGCTTCCCATCCGAAGGATTCGGATATTAGATCTGTCCTGCGTTATGCTCAAAAATCGGACATATTTTTTGCCTATAATTATTTAATTAATTCCAGATCTTGGCCCTGACTTGCATTGTCATACCTGAAGTGAGGTAAAAAATGGAAACTCATTAAAAACCTCATGATTGACTTCACAACAACGAACCAAGATAGACTTCGGTTCACAACATGCAACTTGCGAGAGATTCGCAGGTGGATAAGGAGACAAATATGTCAGGAGTAAATAAAGTCATTCTCGTTGGGCGCCTTGGCGCAAATCCAGAGATCAAAACTGTCGGAAGTGGACAATCGGTTGCTCGATTGAACATTGCTACAAGTGAAAACTGGGTTGGTAAAGACGGCCAAAAGCAAGAGCGTACCGAGTGGCACCGTGTGGTGGTCTGGGGACGACAAGCTGAAAACTGCGCAAAGCACCTTTCAAAAGGTCGCCAAGTGTACGTTGAGGGACGACTTCAAACTCGCCAATGGGAAGACCCACAGGGGAACAAACGTTACTCGACTGAAATCGTCGCGAACACTGTTCAATTCCTTGGCGCAGGAGCGGGAGCTGAGCGTGGATCTCAAGCTGGATCAGATGATATCAATGCTGATTTCGGTCCAGAACCTTCGTTTGATGCCGCTGAAGAAATTCCGTTCTAAACAAGAACTTAAAGCTTTTCTTTAAATTAAAAGCCTCATATCATTTTGGTATGAGGCTTTTTCTTTTTTCACTCATAGCGATTTTAGCTCTCACCTCATGCCAAGCTTATAAATCGGCAGGTCGAAAACAGTTTGAATCCAGAGCCCCTGACTCTCTAGTTACCCCAGAAATTGGCGCTCATCAGATTGTTGAAAAAAATGGCCTTTCTTGCTGGACCCAACCTGCCACCGAAGCTCTTTGGTTTTTTGAAGAAAATCAAACCTATCAGGTTCAATCGATTGAAAATTCTCAAATCGAGGTCTGCTTTGAAGATCATCGGTAATATTATTTTCATTTTTGTTCTCACCCTCTGGTCCATCTCTCAAGCAGCCACCATCAGCAAAGTGAAAAACGGAAAGGCCTTGATCAGCCTTGACGGCACTCCAGCCCAAGAAGATACCGAATTCTACGTTCTCTCTGACGAGGGCGCTAAAATGGGCCAAGTTCGCATCATTCAGGTCAAGGGCTCAAAAGCCATCGGAGTCATCATTAAAGGAACAGCCTCTGCCGGCATGACGCTCACACCGCTTGAAGATAGTCTTCGCCGAGGCAGCAAAAAACGCCCTCCCAAAAATACAGAATCTGAAGATGAATTTGCCGACACAGATGTTGTCACCATCAAAAAGAAATCCGTTCCCATCGGAGTTCTTGTCGGCTACGCCACAAACACCATGTCAATGACGGGAACAAAATCTGGAGTCAGCGCCAGCCTTGCCATGACAGGAACCGCTTTTTCAGCAAAAGGTTTTTATGACTATGTCATCAGCCCCAGCCTGTCTTTGAGATTTTTAGCAGGCCTTGATGGGTTTAATGCCTCAACGACTACAACAGCAACCGCAGTCTGTGGCGGAGATTCAACCTGCTCTGTGAAACTTTCTTATCTGGCTTTTGAGGGTCACGCCCTTTGGACATTTTGGAAACAGGGTCTTAAAAAACTTTGGCTCTCAGGCGGATACTCTTTCCTGCTGACCTCTTCTGCATCGTCAAATATCGCCAATTTTGATACCTCTGGAAAAACTAATAACGTCTATCTCTTCTCTGTCGGAATGGATTTTGGCCTGTCCAAAACGTCTTACATCCCTGTTCTTCTTCAATATGGAATGTACCCTTCTGGGGGTGGAATTTCTGCAAGCCAAATTGCTCTAATTTCAGGCTATGGAACCTCGTTTTAACGCACAACAATCAGACTGAAGCCCATCATTGCCAACCGCTCTGATGTTGGTTAAACGATCCAGACATCATCAAAGGAGTTCTTATGACAAAATTTTTCTCAATCGTCATCACCAGTATTCTTTCTGGATCAATCGCTTTGGCCTGCCATGGTGGCGAGGTGGATAAGGGCACTACTCCTCAGCCCGGAGACAAAACAAAGCAGTACTGTTTATCTGACGAAACAAGTGTTTGTTCATTTATTTGGTTTCAATCGCACATCAACTCAAATACTCCAGGAAAATTTGTTGTTAAAGTCTTAGGTGCCGAACTCAACGGGACTGATGTAAAAGTTGATCTTTGGATGGATATGGGAAATGGTCATGGACACGGTTCAGCTCCAGTGAAAATGACTGAAATTTCTCAAAACACATATCAAATCGAAGAAGCTCATTTCATCATGGCTGGTGAGTGGCTCGTTCGAGTTCAGTTCACACTGAATGGCAAACTAGCGAAAATCGAAATTCCCGTTTACGTTTCTGAGTAATGAAGCAACTCTTCACGTCGCAGAAAAACATTATCTATCTTAATTCAGGCTCTCTCTCCCTCACTCCTCTTCAAACCATCAAAGCCGTTCAAAAATTTGAAGAGGAGTATGAGAACAATCCAACAGCCCACCTTTTTCGATCATGGTTGGATCTGTGGGAGGTTCAAAAGAAAGTGGCTTCTCACTTTCAAGCTGATCCCAAACAATTTTTCTTTCGCTCCAATGTCACTCAACCACTGAACGAATTTATTTTGGGCGCTCCCCTGCCCCCTGGATCTGAGATTCTCACCACCAATCAAGAATACGGAGCGATCTTTAACATCTGTCAATATCGAGTTCAAACAGATGGGCTCAAACTTCGCACAGTCGAGTTTCCCAAAAAAATTGAATTCCAAAATCTGACAGAAAAAAGTTTGATTGATCTCATTGTCTCTGCCTTTCGACCTGAAACCAAAATGCTGGTTCTGAGCCACATCTATACCGGGCACGGATTAATCCTCCCTATTTTTGAAATCTGTAAAGAGGCCAGAAAACGCGGCATCACCACCATCATTGACGGAGCCCACACACCAGGTGCCTTTCCTTTAGATTTTCGCCAGTTTTCAGATGTGGACTATTTTGCAGGCAACTTGCACAAGTGGTGGATGGGCCCCAAGGGGACAGCCTTTGGGTGGGTGAATCCTTTACGAAACAATGATTTAAAACCTCTTCAGGCCGGATGGACCACCTTTGAATCCTACCCACCCTTTAATGAACTCGCTGAAGGGTCTCGGTTTGCTCAGAAGATGTTTATGCTGGGATGTCAGAATTTTTCACCCTTTTATGCACTTGAAGAGACCTTAAACTTTTGGGAGTCTCAAAAAACTGAAAATATTTTAGGGCGATTAAAAACCCTAGGACATCATTTGGTTTCAGAAATGAATCGTGCTGATTTTTCTCGCTTCGGAGCAAATGATCTTCGCTTGCATGGTCCCCTTTACACTTTTGAAATCCCCCTGAAATTGCAAAATCGTCCTTACCATGAGCTGATGTTGAAAATTTTAAATGAAACCCAAGTTCAGGTCGCCATCGTTATTCTTGAAGAAAAATTACATCTCAGACTAGCGCCCCATATCTACAACACTAAAGAGGAAATCACAGGGGCTGTGTCCCGGTTGAAACAATTTTTTCGCTAATCTAAAAGACGGATATTCATACCCTCCCACCGCCATCCCAGATTCAAAGTGAACTGTAAGGTATTCATATTCATCTCAGCATTTTTAATGCGGATGTTGGTTGTATCTCCGTTGAGAGTGAAGGCTGTGATTCCATTTTTTCCATTATAACCCAACCCTATTTTAACATGACTATTCACCCCAGACTGATTATAAGTCTCTATGGACTCATCCGTTTTTGTTAGCTTCTGCCATTGAGTTCCCACATTCATCATAATAATGCCGCCTAAAAAGAATCCATCATAGACAACAGTGTATCCTCCACCGCCTCCGACAGAGGCTGTCACCACTGTTCCCGCGCGGATATTTTCAAATTGTCCGTAGGTTCCCACAATCTGGGAAGGCACCAGACTGGTTGGATTTTTGAACATATGATTATTGGCCGAGGCATTGAGCAACCAAGCGCCCCCACTTTCCTTCTGTCTCGCTGTTTGATCAAAAGCTCCCGAAATGGAAAAATGATCACTATTTAAATTGTATGTAAAAGAAGCCCCATGATGACCTGTTTTTAGCTCTGGGTATAAAATCCTCTGCTGGGCCCCCGAGTTAAAACCTGGAATAATATCCCCAGTATTCACAAGGTAATATCCGATATAGTCTTGATAGAAAAATTCGGCACTCCATCTTTCAAAGTGAAATCGAAATTGAAAATCCGTAGCTTTTGATGTTCCATAAAGATAATCCGATTCAGGCTTTGTTGGATTTGCTGTTCCTGCCGATAAAGAAAAAATTCCGTATCCCAGGGAAATAAAAGTTTTATTAGGCGCATTGGGTTTCAAATTCAGTTTTTTTACTGTTGAATCTTGTTTGTCTTGTATATTCATCTCAAGTGTCGTGGTATCAAAACCAAATTTGGTTATCAAAGTTCCACGAGCTGGATCTTCCCATTTTTTTGCGTGAGCCGAACTCGCCAATAAACTGATGATAACCAACCTACTGAGGGCCAACACGAGTGACTCCGATCACCCCTTTAACTTTTTGAAGCTCCAAAATAACTTGGTTCAATTGAGATGTATTCTTAACTGTGACATCAAATGTTGAAATGGCTTTCTTATCTCTTGTCACGCGAATCTGTGCGTTTTCAATATTAATCATTTGCACAGCAAAGGCCTCGGACATATTTTTTAATAGTCCAGGCATATCTTGTGACACCACTTGAATTCGCACTGTGCGCCCGTTGCCTTCTTGAGTCGAATTTGCATTCCACTCAACATCCACTTTTCGAAGTTGGTCAAATTCGAATGCCTTACGACAATCTGAGCGGTGCACTGTTATACCTCGACCTCGAGTGATAAATCCCACGATTGAATCTCCCGGAATGGGATTACAACATTTGGCATAATAGACAAGCACATCATCCATACCGCTGACAGAAACAAGAGAACCGGATTTACGAATTTTTTGGGCGGCTGATTTAAATACTTTTTGAATAAATCCGTCTTCTTTTTTCTCTTCAACTTTCTGCGGAGCCTGTAAAAGTTCAGGAGCTAATTTCTCAACGAGAAGACGGGGCTCAAGCTTTCCATACCCCACTCGAACAAGAACTTCTTCTTCATCATGAATACCAAAATCTTTCATAAGTTTAGTAAGCAATTCACCTTTGAGATATTTCGCTGATGAAGCGCCGTATTTTCGAAACTCTCTCTCCGCCAATTCTTTTCCGAGAAGCAATGAACGTTTTCTCTGTTCCTCTTTGACAAAAACCCGGATCTTAGATTTTGCTCTGGTGGTGACACACATCTTCAACCAATCTTTTGATGGCTGCTGAGTATTTGATGTCACAATTTCAACTGTGTCTCCGTTTTGAAGTTGGTATTTTAAGGGAACCATTTTCCCGTTAATTCTTGCACCAACGCATTTATTCCCCACATCGGTATGAACTGAATAAGCAAAATCAAGTGGAGTCGCCCCTTCGGGAAACTCTTTCACATCCCCCTTGGGTGTGAAAACATAAATATCTGTTTCGAAAAGATCAGTTTTCACAGTATCTAAAAACTCATCAGAATTTCGTGTTTGTTGGTGCATGGTCACAAGGTCTTTTAACCAATCAAACTGTTGAGATGTCTCTTCGTCGATTTTGCCTCGTTCTTTATATTTCCAGTGAGCCGCGATACCTCGTTCTGCGATCAAATGCATTTCCGTCGTGCGAATTTGGATCTCGATGTGTTCTCCGCCAGGTCCAATCACGGTCGTGTGCAGTGACTGATAGTTATTTGCCTTTGGCATGGCGATAAAATCTTTAAAACGTCCCGGAATGGGTTTCCACAACGAGTGAATGTGACCTAAAACTTCGTAACACTGAGAAACAGTGTCCACAATCACACGAAAAGCCAGGATATCAAAAACTTGCTCGTAATCGATATTTCTTCCACTCATTTTTCGATAGATGGACCACAAGTGCTTGGATCGCCCCTGAATTTCAAAAGATTTAAAACTGGCTTGTTCCAATTCTTTCGTGATCATTCTTTTCACATCGTCGATGTATTGAGATCTCTCTTTTTCAGTTTTCTGAACTTTTTGAACCAGCTGGTAATACATATCCGGTCGGTAAAAACGAAAGCTCAGATCTTCTAATTCAATTTTAAGTGAACTGATACCCATACGGCTAGCAAGTGGGCAATAGATCTCAAGTGTCTCTAGCGCGATTCGCGATTGTTTTTCGTAGGGCATATGATGAAGAGTGCGCATATTGTGAAGCCTGTCTGCTAGCTTCACCAGAATCACGCGAACATCTTTACCCATGGCCACGATCATTTTTCGAATATTTTCACCCTGACGCTCGCTCGAGGTTTTAAAATTCATCTTTGAAATTTTCGTTACTCCATCAACAAGATGAGCAATGGTCTCGCCAAACTCACGACGAATATCTTCAACTGTTGCATGGGTGTCCTCGACAGTATCATGTAAAATTCCAGTTGCAATTGAATCCAAGTCAAGATGAAGATCGGCAAGAATGCCGGCCACATTTAAGGGATGGGCAATATAGGGCTCCCCACTTCGACGAATTTGTCCTGTGTGGGCTTTTTCAGAAAAAGAATAGGCCTTTTCAATAATTTTTAGATCCGCATTGGGATAATAAGAAAGAATTCTTTCTTTCAATTCATCAAGATGTTTGATGGGTTTTACTGATAACCTATCGCCTGCTGCAAATTCAGACATAGGTCAATTCTAACCAAACTCGAGCTATCCTGTCTTTGTCTTGAGATGATTTTATCGCTGATTAGGACTTAAGGCTTTTCGTCTTTATTCAGATCCCGCTGAATCTGTTCTTCAGTGGTTCCACGAGAAAGGTCGTGGTCAAAAATAACATTGCCCATGGCAACTTCGCGAAGGGCTCCTACGATGTACTTGTTCCCCTTAGTTGCAACTGTCAGCTCAGATCCTTTCAGAAGCTGTTTTGCTCTTTTTGCGACTAAAAGAACAAGAGCAAATCGATTTGGAACCTTATCTAAACAGTCTTCAACCGTGACACGAGCCATAGTAATTCCTCCGAAGATTTCAGTATTTACCTGTCATTCAGAAGATCATCAACGATTTTCTTAAATTGAGCGTAAGAAGACTCAAATTCGTCGTTCACGATCCGATAATCAAAGTCCTGAGACCGAGCCATCTCTTTTTCAGCGTTCTTCATTCGAATTTCGAGGTCCTCAGGCACTTTTCCATCCCTCTTAATAACTCTTCGACGCAGTTCGTCAATGCTGGGTGGAATAATAAAGATCGATTTAGACTCGGGAAACTTCTTTTTAAAAGTATCCGCCCCCTGAACATCCACATCCATAATCGCTGTTTTACCAATCTTCCAAGCATCTTTGATCTGATTCCATGGAGTGCCGTACATATTCGTATGAACTTTTGCCCATTCGACAAAGAAATCTTCTGAAACTAATTTTTCAAACTCATCCCGAGAAACGTAGTGATAGGGATTTCCCTGAGATTCTCCCCGACGCATGCTTCGGGTCGTGTAAGTGATAATATCAACCAAGCGAGCATCTTCGCGACAAATGCGCTCAACGAAGCTGCTTTTACCAGCTCCAGAGGGTGCCGCCACGATAATCATCTGAGTTCTCGCCTGTGTCTTCATTCGACGTTCTGAACTTGCTCCCTTAATCTTTCAATCAGTGTTTTAGCCTGTACCACGATTTGAGTCAGTTTGGAAAGACTCGATTTCGAGCCAATCGTATTCACCTCACGCAGCAATTCTTGTGTATAAAAATCGAGCTTTTTTCCAATCGGCCCTTGAGTATTGAGCAAGTCATGATAGTTCTTCAGATGCTCCTTGAGCCGCGTCAACTCTTCATTAATGTCCGACTTTTCAAGCTGAATGACAACCTCTTGAGAAATCCGTGCAGAGTCAAACTCTACACCAACCATTCGCGACTTGATCTTCTGTTCAAATCGCTCGAGCAGATTCTTATTAGCCTCTTCTCGAACGCTTTGAACCTGCTCAATTTCTGCCTCAAGACTATGCAATACCTTCTCAAGATCTGTCTTTAAACTTTTCCCTTCTCGCTTTCTTTCTCCCTCGCAAGAGTCACAGGCCTTCTTCACTGCCTGCATTAGGGCCTTCTTCTCTGACCCAGCAACATCAGAAGAATCTTCAACTTTTATCACATCCGGCAATCGGGCAAAGACTTCTAAATGAAATTGAGTTTTTAACTTTAATTCCTTCGCTAACTCTTTGTAGGCGTGCAGGTACTTTTTTGCCAAAGATTTATTCACATGAATGGATTGTGATGTCTCAAGGGCTTTGACTTTACGACTAACAAAAATATCAATCGTTCCTCGCTCAAAATACTTCTCGATCATTTTTTTAATTTCACCCTCAAATACATAAAATTCTCTTGGAAGATGCATTCGAGTTTCCAGAAATCGACCATTAACAGCACGAAGACTGACTTCAATTTGGGCGTGAGATGAGACGACCTTACCAAGGCCATAACCTGTCATACTTTTCATTATTTCATTGTGTTTTTCACTGAAGCCTCAGTCAATGCGTGTTAGGACCAGGTCCATATCCGTTCTTAAAATAAACTTAACATCCACCGGACTTTCGCCCATGGATTCAAATTCACAACCCCATCATCTGCTTAAAAAATTATCTATTTCATTTTGCTCTCCCCACATATAGACTAAATCTATGAAGATAGCTCGCGACATCATGACGACGAATCTGAGATCAATTGGTTCCGGCGAAGAACTTCGAGATACAGTTAAATTCTTTCTTGAATCTGGAATCCACTACGCTCCCGTGGTCACACCAATCGGCGAAGTCTTAGGTTTGTTTTCCGAATTCGGTCTTTTAAAAGCCGCCCTTCGCAATTACTTAGACAGTGATAAACACGATAAAGTCATTAATCACCGCGATCTTTTAGAAGAAGCCCCTTCCGTTTATGAAGATTCTAGTCTTGATGAAGTCGTCAAAGCCCTTTTAAAATCTCCAACACGAAGAGTTCTTGTCACCAGTGTCTCAGGAAAACTCACAGGTATTATTTCTCCAAAAGATTTATTATTTAGTCTGCATGGTGAGGAAACCAAAACTTATGAGATTCACCGAGACCTTGAGAAAACAAAAGATCTCGCTAAAAAGCTCACCAAAAAAGTACAAGCCTTAGAAGATGCCATTAGCGTCTATCAAAATTTTATTCAAGATTCGCCAAACATGATTCACTCATTAGATAAAGATGGAAAGATCATCATGGCGAATAAAAAAATCCATCACGTCCTAGGCTATAATGACGACGAACTGATCGGAAAAAGTATTCAAGATTTATACCCACGAACAGTCCTTCCTCAGGCAATAGATGCTCTCAATAAAATTAAAGAAGATGGCATCCACAAACAAACCTATAGCTCAATGCTCAAAAAATCTGGTGAAAAAATCAGAGTTGATATTGCATCCTCTGCCCTGCACGATGCCCACGGAAAATTTATAGGAACCATTTCTATTTCACGAGAAATTGATTCTGAATCATTATTGCGCGCCCTGAATGGAATTCGCGATTAGAATTTGACATTAAGCGACCACCTCAATCCACTGAATCTCTTTGTCGCGCTGAAACCAGGTGCGCTGTTTTTTTGCCAACTGCATGGTGTTTTGAACGATGAGTGCCTCAAGCTCTTTTAAATCCTTCGCTCCCCGCCCCTCAAGATAATCCAAACATTCTTTGTAACCCACACTTTGAAGGGCTGACCATTCACGATATCCATCATTGATGAGACCCTGAACCTCTTTGACCAATCCCGCTTTGAGCATTTTCTCAGTCCGGATTTGAACTCGGCGAAGTAGTTCTGGTTTTGAAACTCGAATTCCAATCTTTGTCAGTGGATAGGGAAAATCTTTTTTTTGTTTTTCAAAGTCCTCTTGAATTTCTGTCAGTGTGCGCCCCAGGGTTCTCATCAGTTCCAGAGCTCTGCCCAATCGATAATGATCGTTGGGGAAAATTCTCTCGGCTGCTTTAGGGTCTTTGGTGCGAAACTCTTCATAAAGCCTTGCCGCTCCTTCAGGAGTTTTCATTTCATTTAAAATCTGCTGCTTAATCTCTTCACTCACTGGAGGAGCGGGGAACATTCCTTTTTCAATGGCTTGAAAATAAAAACCACTACCCCCCACCACATAAACAACTGGATATTTGGTTTTTATTTCTTCCAATGTGTTGAAAAATTCTCGCGAGTACAAACCTGCAGTGAGCTTTGACCCCTTTGGGGCAAAACTATAAAGATAATGGGGCACCCTGGCCATTTCTTCACGTGTGGGCTTCGCTGAACCAATATCTAATCCCTGATAAACCTGAATACTGTCACAGTTCACAATAGCGCCATGATTTTTCTGAGCTTCAATTAAGGCATAATCGGATTTACCCGAAGCCGTTGTCCCAACGACAAAAACAACTCTCACACAATCCGTCCAAAATCTTTTTCAAGCTTGTACAATGGATATTCGATATAAACAGGCCTTCCATGAGGGCAAAAAGATGACAGCGGATACTCATCCATAGATTTTAAAAGTGCTTGCATCTCTGGAATTGAAAGAGCCTGTCCTGCGCGAATCGCTGAATGACATGCTAGCCTTGCGCAAATGTCGCCAATCATTTTTTCAAATTGAAAACTTCCACCCCGATCAAGAATCTGCTGCGCCACGGTTTCCAGAACAGAAGGAATAATGGATTCTTTAATTAAACTTGGGGCTGATTTGACTCCCAATGTGGTTGGACCTAAGGCCTCAATTCCAAGTTCCAATTTTTGAAAGTCAGGAATATATTTTTCAAGCCCTTCGATTTTATCAGGGCTTAAATCCACAGCGATGGGGAATAAGTATTCTTGGATCTCAATTTTCCCACCAGTCCACTGCCCCATTAATTTCTCAAACATAACTCGCTCATGGGCCGCATGCTGATCAATGATCATCAGTCCATCACGAGATTGGGCCAAAATGTAAGTCAAATGGGCCTGGCCCAAGACCTGAAGCTGCGAGAAAAAACCAGAGATCGGAGCCTCACTGATTATTTCCGGCCGATCTTGAGCCGCCATCTTTATTTGATTCAGTGATGGCATTTCTTTTTGTTGATACTGAGACCTGCTCAGCTCTCGATCTTGAAAAGCATAGTTTTGATAAGTTGGAGCTGGCACCTCTGGCTTTGCTGAAGTCTCTAGTGACTTCGCAGCCATGGTTTGAATCCAAGGTGCTTTTTCAAGTGTTTCTCTTAAACTTGCCGCCACAGCCCGGAAAGCCAGCGAAGGGTCTAAGAATTTCACTTGAGACTTTGTCGGGTGAATGTTCACATCAATTTGTTCAGGATCGGTCTCAACCCAAACTGCAGCAATCGGATACTCCCCATGCATCAGCAGATTTCGATACGCATCCATGACCGCAGCCTGAAGTCCACGATCTTGGATCCATCTTCCTTGGGCAAAGAGCCAAATATTTTTTGAGGTTTTAGCGGTTGTATTCGGATCACCAAAGACGGCGTAGGCCTTAACCGAATCCCTTTCCGCTGTGCCCTCATACAAATTTTCAATTTCCAGAATTTGGCGAACTCGCTCAAGCTTTGAAGAAACTGCTGACCAAAAATAAATCAGGCTTTGATCTTGAGTCACTTTAAATTCCACTTGAGGATTTGCCAAAGCCAGAGCTTTCAGCACAGTTTTAATCTGCGAACTTTCAGCTGAAGCTGATTTCAAAAATTTCAAACGAGCCGGAATATTTTCAAACAGGTCTTCTATTTGAATCCGCGTGCCCTGACTGTGACCCACCTGATCGGGATCTGAGGCTTTTCCAAAATCACTTTGAATCTGATAACCTTTTTTTTGATTTGACACTTTCGAACTCAGACTCAGGCGACTCACCGCCGCGATACTGGCGAGAGCCTCGCCTCGAAAGCCAAAGGTCTTTAATTTCCACAAATCTTCTGACAAATGAATTTTACTGGTCGCATGTCGATCTAGGGCTTTTTTCAAATCTTCAGGATGAATTCCAGATCCATTATCTGTCACAATGACAGACCGACCACCATCGGAAAACTCGACATGGATTTCAGTCGCGCCGGCATCCAAACTGTTCTCAACTAATTCCTTCACCATGTGAGCTGGACGCTCAACGACCTCACCGGCAGCAATTTGGTCTACGACTTCAGAATTTAAGGTTTGAATCCGCTTTGTCTCATTTTTTTCCATGCGGAAATTGATATGTCTTGATTCAGATTTCTTGTCAAATTGCGCATTGCGCTATGCTCTGGCTTTTTGAATAACTCCAGGATCAAAAACCGCATCAGCCAAAGGGATTTGAGCCTGACGAATTTTCTTGAGCACCTCAGGGACATACCCTGTTGGAGAAAGAACTCCATTTTTATCTCGAGCAAAGATCACTCCCCGAGTGATCACATCAATCTCCATACCTGTTAGCTCAACGATTTCAGAGACCTCACGTCGTCCATCCGCCAGACGGCGAAGTTGGATGATTAAATCGATAGCCTCTGACATTTGATATCGGAGCACTTTCATAGGAATTTCAAATTTGGAGTACATGATCAAAGATTCCATTCTCGACAAAGCATCAGATGCTGAGTTCGCGTGAATGGTGGTCATGGAACCATCATGTCCTGTATTCATCGCCTGAAGCATCTCAAAAGTCTCATCCTTTCGACACTCACCCACAATAATCCGATCAGGTCTCATACGAAGTGCATTGATCAAGCAATCTCTCGCCGTGATGGAAGTTGGTTTTTCTACAGTGACTAAGGAAATCCAATTTCGAAGAGGAATCTTCAACTCCGGCACATCTTCAATGGTCACAATTCTTTGTTTTGCAGGAATGCAGTTTGCTAAAGAGTTCAGAATTGTCGTCTTCCCTGTTCCCGTTCCCCCTGAAACCACAATCGAAGCTCGAGCCTTAACTGCCGCATCTAAAAACTGAGCCGCTTTGTCCGACAGACATCCTTCTTGAGCTAGCTCATTTAAGTTAAAAATTTTATTTGAGAATTTTCGAATGGTGAGAGTTGGCCCCTGCGGCGACATCGGGGGGAGAGTGATATTGTACCTGTACCCGCTTGGCAATACTCCATCATAGCGAATATTGGTTTGCTCACTTGAGCTGTGCAATTGAAACACTAACTGGTGAATCATTTCCCTGTACTGTCGATCATCAACAAAACGAAAGGGCACCTCTGTGATTAAGCCTTTTTGTTCAGCGAAAATTCGATCCCAAGAGTTCACCATGACCTCTGTCACAGAGGGATCATCAAGCAATGTTTGCAAAGGACCGTAATCAAGACCCATGTTTCTTTGTCGGAATATTTTGGATGAAGCTAAAATTCAAACTGTAGAGCTAGACCATAGGCTTGATACTGCATCTTTTCCCAGTAATATTTCCACTCGCCCTTAATGGCCATTGAGTTGATCTTATAGCCAAGGTTTATATTAAAAGCGAGCCCCAGGACCATATCTTCTAAGCTGTATGAGTTTTGCCCACCCCCAGCCTGATTTAAAGTCACATTAAATTTTGAATACTTAAACATCGGTCCAAACCCAAAAGAAGTCAGAACATTTTGACTGTGAGCTGTGGGCATTTGAAAGAGAGAATCGAGTATCATTATCCAGCCATTCGCTGAATTTCCTGTCGCCTGCTGATAGTAATTCGGAGCACCGATTTTAAACAAAAAATTCACATCTGTGACAATATCTCCCTCTAAGAGTGTATCGGCTCCTGTCAACTTAAGGCCCACAAACCACATTCCCTCTGTCGGCTTTAATGACATCGTGTCTTCACGGTAATTCACGTAGACAAATTCCGGGCCTCGGTATCTGGCTGAAGCAAATGATCGCTTCGAAGTTTTCACCTCATCTTCAAAATGAACTCCCTCTTTTTTAGGTCTCTGTGCAGATTGATTTTGTTTTACCTGAGGTCGATTCATTACTCGAAAATCCACATCCGATATGTAGCCAATTTTCCCATCTTTCAGTCGAATTCGATGAAAGGCTCCAAATTTTTTTTGTGAAACCGGATATGAACCACCGCCTTGCAATCGAGCAATTACCGGAGAATCAAAATCGGCCTCAGAATAGATGAGAGCTTCTTCAACAATGATCTTTCCAATGGGCGCTGGCAATTTTTGCCCATAGACTGGGCCAACGAGAAAAATAAATAAAAAGAAAAAACAGAGAATCTTCATCAATTTTGAAATCTCATCATCCAAACTTTATAAAAAGCTTCTAAAACAATTTTCAAAGACATTTTACTCTGTCCGACTCGGCGATCCTCAAACACAATCGGAGATTCTTTCCCTTGGCAGCCAGCTCGAAGAGCTTTGTACTTTAATTCAATTTGAAATGAGTACCCATTTGAGCGCACTGTTGAAAGATTGATCTTCTCAAGAACATGCTTTTTCCAGGCATTAAATCCACCTGTCCAATCATTCAGTGGAAAACCAAGTATGATTCGGGAATACAAACTTCCACCCCGTGATATGATTTTTCGTCCAAGGCCCCAGTTCACTGTACGTCCACCAGGAACATAGCGGGAACCAACAGCAAAATCATGAGTTTTCAAACAATCAAGCAAAGGAACTAAATCTTGGGGGCGATGAGAAAAATCAGCATCCATTTCAACAATCGCCTCAAAACCCTGCCCTATTCCCCACTGAAATCCTGCAATGTAAGCTCGACCCAATCCTTCTTTTTTTGTTCTGGTCAATAAATGCACACGAGGTTCTTTTTGATGAATCGATTCAACAATTTTTCCCGTTCCGTCCGGTGAACTATCGTCCACCACAAGTATTTCAATACCAATTGGCAATTGAAGAAGAGCTTGTATCATTGGCTCAATATTTTCACGCTCATTATAAGTTGGAATAACCACTAATGTTTTCACTTAAATTCCTCTTGCTACAGCCTCTAGTCTAGGAGCGACCGAAGCCCAAGGCAAGTAGGAATCAAACTTGTTTTGAAAGAAGAGAACTTTGTTTCTTACGAATGGCCATAGCATGTTCGGCCTTCTGCGCCATCTCAACTTTTTCTCGAGTCACCTTAGGTAACTGAAGAGGAGGGCTCAGCAATGAAGCCGGGTTGTTTTTTCTGATATCCAGTTGAGCTTTGACCTTCTCCGATGCTAACTGAGGGTTCTTTAAATAAAGAACCGGATCAAATCCACAATGTTTGCAAACAATATTTAATCGCCACCTGAAGTGAATGAAAATCTCTGCCGCAGCCAAAAGCACGACAAATACAAAAAGAACTCGTGGATCAAACTCTTGCCAAAAAACGTACATCAAAACCAAAGAACCAAATCCGGCCGCAATCAGGTTCCACAAATTAACGCCCTTTTTGGTATACACTTTTCGAGGAGAACGACAGAATGCGCAATAACAATCCTTGCGACTTCCACCAAATGTAAAAAAATCACTGAACAATCTATCGACCATGCTTAAATTATGACAAAATTTAGTCCAGGAGAAAAGTGCAGATTTTGATATCTGTAAAGTCTTTGGTACAATTTGGTTATGAAACGATCATTTCAAATTTTATTTTTTGTAGTTATCACTTTTACTCTCATGGCTCTATCGACCAAGGTCCAGGCTTCTGACTATGAAGAGGTCTCTTACGATGACCTCATCAATCGGCTAAACAAGAAAAAATCCAAGGTCATACAATCTCAATCTTCTAGCCCGCTGGATGATATCATGATCCATGCCGGATTTGGCCTTGTCACAACAGTCTCAAATGTCAACTTTGGAGATCGAAATTACTCACACACCTACAATGGATTTCAACTTTCATTTGGGATTGATTTATTTTCCCCTGATTGGGTTGCAGAGGGAGCAATTCGAAATTACGGAAATGCTCAGACAGGCAGTGAATATCGGACTCTTCGAGAAACAGATATGAAGGTCATGTACCGAGGAAAAACCTCTGATCGCGGAGGATATCGACTTGGTACAGGCTTAGCTACTCGATATTTTAAAGTGAATGACCCCATCAATAATGTACATATCAGCGATACTACTCCCTCAGCCCTTTTCTTTGGCGGCATTGATGCAAGTATCAATAGACACTTCGGAGTAGGGATTGAAGTTGGATACCGATCTGCCATGGTCAACTACACATCCGATAAAAATTCTGTGGACTTTATGCTGAGAATGGATTCATTCTTTTGATACTCCTCTCACTCTCTTTTCTTAGCACCATGACCATCGGAGCCTTGATTCTTCAAAATCGATACCGATCTCGCCCCCTTAAGCAAGTTGAACTAAGGCCCAATTGCCTTTTAACCAAGGCACCCCTTCTTTTTGTGTCTGGCAAAAAAAGTCTTTTTTATTTCCTCTCTTACTGGAATCATCTTCCACAAATTCTCGCCGAACATGGTTACGAGGTTTATCATCTCAACCTTCCTTGGAAAAATTCCACCCTTCGCCAGGAAAAGTTAGATTTCTTTCTCAGAACTCAAGCCCAATCTTTTCATCTTTTTATTGATCCCAGCACCGAAACAGAATTAAAAAACCTAATTTCTCAGAGACACTACCCCACTATTCAATCCATTACCCTGGTCACTGATCACCAATCGACATTAATACAAACTAACAATAGCCTGAGACCAACCGCACACCCTATTGAAGAAATCATCCTGCATCCGACAAAGAAATCCTCCCTGCTTTGGAAAGTTCATCAGGCTTGGATAAAATCAAAGGCCTTCCCTCAACAAATTGTTGGCTGGTCTGGTGCTGACCAAATTCATCACATACGTAACTTATTTTTAGAGAGAGTTATTTTCCTTGCCGAAAGAGACATCACAAAGGATTTGCATCATGGTCGACATCAAGAAAACCTGCTCCGACATTAAAGATATCCTGATCCCCTTCATCAAAAACCCAATGGAAAAAATTCGTAACCTTCCAGATTGGGATTGGCAGACCTTGATTCTTGCTCAAGTCCTTGTCACTGCTATCAGTGGCGCTCTCGGTGGTCTAATCAATCGGTCAGTCTTAAGTATTCTTTCTGGCCTGATCATGATGCCCATTCTCACTCTCATTACGACTTCAATCTCAACGCTCTTTTTCTTTTATACCTTTCAAATCATCATTCAGAAACAAGTCCCCTATAGAAAACTCTTCACGGTCGTTTTCTTCGCCAATATCCCATTTTTTATTTTCCAAATTATCTCTGGATATTTTCCGCCGATCAGCTTAGTCGGGCTTGCCTTTACTGGACTTCTTCTGATTGTTGGATTTGTTGAAAACTTTCAGGTACCACGAAAGCTCGTTATCCGATTAATTGCTGCTCTTTATGTCGTCTTTTTTCTCATTTGGCTTTGGGGGCGCCTGGATACCATGAAACTTGATAAACAGTGGCGCGCCGAAGAATCAGCTCCTGAAGTTCGTCTTGGTAAATAAAACTCATTAACCTCTGCCTGTGGATCCAAAACCACCAGCTCCTCGCTGAGTTTCAGATAAATCATCCACGACGATGAATTGAGCCTGAACAACTGGCGCAAGAACCAATTGAGCAATCCTCTCTTGGTCTTTGATTTCAAAAGGCTCCTGACCATGATTGATCAGGATAATTTTAACCTCACCGCGATAATCAGCATCAATCGTCCCTGGTGTGTTCACAAGAGAAATTCCATGTTTAATAGCCAATCCACTGCGAGGCCGAGCTTGAATCTCATAACCAGCTGGAATTTCAAAGCTCAGACCTGTTTCAATCAAAGCTCGATGACCTGGCTTGATGATAACTGTTTCTTTTAACTGAGCTCTCACATCAAAACCGCTTGCAAGTTCAGACTGATAAGCAGGTAGATCACCTTTATAATGAGATAATTTTTTAACTTTAAGTCCTACTTTTTGCATAATCACCTCTCAAAAATGAAGATAATCCCTCTTCAGACAACTTTATAACTCAGATTTTTCAAACCAGTCTTTCAGCTCACTTGCTCCCTTACCAAGAAGGATACAAGAAACTGCATTCTGATCGAGATATTTATCAATAAATTCTTTAACACTCTTTGTGCTCACCTGATCAATCTCAGCAATCACTTCATCAATGGATTTATATTTTTCAAAAATCATTTCATTGACAGCAATGGAATTCATTCGATTGTCGATATCATCACTTCCCAACAAAAGCGCACCCTTGACTTGGGTTTTATACATTTGAAGATCATGGTGAGATATTTTATATTTTTTTAATCGTCTTAATTCTGCCCCAACATTTTTAAATACAGATTTGACATTTTTCTGATCACAAGCTGCGTAGATATTAATGCATCCATAATCAGTAAAGGTATTTAAAGTGGAATAAATCGAGTAAACAAGACCCCGCTTCTCTCTTACACTTTGAAACAACTTCGATGTCATTCCTCCACCAAGAAGGGCATTCACAATAAAGGCCTCAAAGCGCAAACGATCCTTAAAGCTAGTTACAGGGAAACCAAAAAGAAGATGGAGTTGCTCCGATGGTTTCTCAATAACTGCACGAATAGCCTTATGCTTAGGCTTTTTATTTTTAACCAAAGGCCGTCCCTTTGGTTTTTTGCCCAAATATTTTTGAACAGCTTCAACCAAATCTTGATGATCAATGTTGCCCGTTGCGCTCACAATCAGATGCGAACCCGAATAATTCTCTTTATAAAATTCAGTTACAGATTTCATCGTTGTCTGGGAAATAGAGGCCTCTGTTCCCAGAATGGGTTTACCTAAGCTACTCTTGGGAAGTGATCTTTCAAAATAATAGTCATAGATGAGCTCCTCAAGATTTTCATCACTCATCCCGATTTCTTGTAAAATGACCGATTTCTCAAGAATAAAGTTTTCTCGACTGACCTTCATATTGGTCACCAGATCAGCAAGTACTTCCATCCCCTTTTCCCAGTGATCCTTCAAAACCAGCGCGTAGTAGCAGGTGTGCTCTCGCGAAGTGTAGGCATTCAGCTCTCCACCCAAAGCCTCAAGACTTTTTGCAATTTGATAGGCAGATCTTGTTTTCGTTCCTTTAAAGACGAGATGCTCTAAAAAGTGAGACATTCCTGCTTGCTTGGTGTTTTCGTGACGGGTCCCCGTCAGCACCCAGACACCCAATGAGACAGCACGGGATGAGGGGTGGAGTTCACTCACCACCCTGATCCCGTTGGGTAATACTGTCTTCTTAAATCTCATCACTATTGAATTTGACCGCTTTGATCTTTAGAGAGCAAGACTTTTCGTGAAAGCTTAATTCGACCAGCTCGGTCGATATCCAGTACTTTCACATCAACTTCTTCACCCTCTTGGACAACATCTGTAACTGCTCTTACGCGCTCGTGAGCAATTTCAGAGATATGGAGTAATCCCTGAGTATTGGGTAAAATCTCAACAAAAGCACCAAAGTCAGTAATCTTCACGATACGACCACGGTAAACCTTACCAACCTCAGCTTCTGCGCAAATATCATTGATGATCGCAATAGCTTTCTTTGTCGCTTCAGGATCCGCTGAAGCAATTCGAATTGTTCCATCATCTTCGATTTCAATCTTAACACCTGTCTGTTCGGTGATACCGCGGATAACCTTTCCTCCAGCACCAATGACTTCACGAATCTTATCCGGGTGAATTTTGATCGTTTCAATTCGAGGAGCAAATTCAGAAACATGTCCGCGAGGAGTCTTCATCACTTTTTCCATCTCATTGAGGATGTGACTACGTCCTTCTTTAGCTTGTGCTAAAGCCGTTTCCATAACTTGGAAACTAACACTGTCGATCTTAATATCCATCTGAAGAGAAGTAATCCCCTGGTTTGAACCAGCTACTTTAAAGTCCATGTCTCCCAAGTGATCTTCATCACCTAAAATATCTGTCAATACAGCAACACGGTCGCCTTCTTTAATCAGACCCATGGCAATACCAGCAACGTTGGCCTTCACAGGAACTCCTGCATCTAAAAGAGCCAGCAATCCAGAACAAACAGTTCCCATTGAGCTTGAACCATTACTTTCAAGAACTTCAGAAACAATACGAATTGTATAAGGGAATTTTTCATGAGTTGGAATAATAGCCTTCAGAGCTCTTTCTGCTAAATTTCCATGGCCAATCTCACGACGACCCTGACCACCGAATCGACCCACTTCACCAACAGAGAAGGGTGGGAAATTGTAATGAAGCATAAACTGCTTTTTCTCAGTTCCAAGAAGAGCATCGATCATCTGTTCATCGTCACCAGTTCCTAAAGTCACGGTCCCTAAAACCTGAGTCTCTCCACGAGTGAACAGACCAGAACCGTGAGCACGTGGAAGCATTCCGACTTCACATGAAATGGGGCGAACCGTTTTCATATCACGACCATCAATTCGGATCGCGCGATCAAGGATCATGCTGCGAGCTGCTTTGTATTTCAGATCTTCAACAATAACGCCCAACTCTTTTGCGCGCTTTGATTTCAACTTATCATCTGTAATCACATCAACAAGCGCAGCCATTGCTTCATCAGCTGCTTTTCCAGCTGCTGCATATCGCTCCATCTTTTCACGAATCGAAAGTGCTGCTTCAATTTTTGACTTCAAGAATTTTTCAGCTTGCGCTTTAAAATCAGCATCAATTTGGGCTGCAGTGAAAGCACGTTTTTGCTTTGATCCGGCTTTTTCTCTCAGCTCATCTTGAGCGTTCAAAAGAGGTACTAACGATGCATGTCCAAATTTCAAAGCAGCCATTGCGTCTGCTTCAGAAATAAACTTAGCCTCACCCTCAACCATCAAGATACCATTACGAGTTCCCGCAACGATAATATCCATATCCGACTTTTCAAGCTGCTGAGGAGTTGGGTTTGCAATCAATTGCCCATCAACACGTCCAACTTGAACCGCTGCCGTTGGTCCCTCGAAAGGAATGTCAGAAACATGAAGGGCTGCGGAAGCACCAATACTGGATAAAATTTCAACCGGGAAAGAACCGTCAGCAGATAAAACAGTCGCAACAACTTGCGTCTCATTGCGATATCCCTCTGGGAATTTAGGACGAATAGGACGATCAATTAATCGAGCTGTTAAAACAGCATTTGTTGTCGGCTTACCTTCACGCTTGAAGTATCCGCCAGGAATTTTTCCTGTCGCATAGAATTTTTCTTGGTATTCCACCATCAAGGGGAAGAAGTCCTTTTCTGACTCTGTTCTTGAACTGACTGCTGTCACAAGAACCATATTATTTCCGCAAGAAACAAGAACTGATCCATCAGCCTGCTTTGCGAGACGACCGGTTTCGATCGTAATTTGTTTTCCACCAACTGAAGTCGTAACTGTGGTTTTCATATTTCTCCTTCAAAATGTTAATCCGAAACGTCCATAAAAAAAGGGCCCATCTTGAGCCCTCTTTTATTGAGATACTTTTACTTACGAATATCGAGTTCTTTAATGAGAGCCTCGTATTTTCTAAGGTCAGATCGCTTCATGTAATCAAGAAGCTTTCGTCGCTGATTTACACAAGTCATCAAACCACGAACTCCATGGTGATCTTTTTTATGCTTTGTAAAATGTGGCGTCAGTTCGTTGATACGAGCTGTAAGCAATGCGATCTGAACTGCTGTGCTTCCAGTATCAAGCTCTGATGTACGGAATTTTTTAAGAATTTCTGCTTTTTGTTGTTTCGTGACTGCCATTAAAGCCTCCTTTTGATTGATCACATCTGTTCATTGATTCATCTGTGATCGCTTCGCGTTTTTTATTTCAGCGAGGTATCCCGCTAAAACTCGAGCCCTTTGTGACGTCATGGCTGTCGCCACAAGAGACACCGATATTTTGTTAAGTGCTTATAGATACAAATGATTTCCGCAAGCGTCAATAACGAAAAGCTCGACGGATAACAAATCCCTTACCCTCTTCTAAACCCACGATAGCAAGCAGCTCCCCGGTCATTTTTTCAAGAATTTTAACCCCAATATCCTGGCCCGGCTTAAATATCGAAATTAGCTGGCTTTTTACATCATGTGAGATCTGACCATTTTGAATCAGCTTCTGATCAAAACCTGAAACCCGAATAAATTTGTAATCTGGAAGTGCCATTCCCATTGGAATAAAAGAGCTTGGCTGCCGACCGGCCCCAATATCTGATTGAATTTGCTCCAATGTCTGAGCCTGATCCAGGCCATAGGGCGTCGAATAGGTCCGATTCAGCGCACTCATTGCCGCCCCACACCCCAACATTTCACCAAAATATTGAATCCAAGCCCTGACATAACTGCCCTTTGAGCATCTCATGTCAAAAGATACCCAATCAGGACCGACATCAAGGTTCTTAAAGTCAAAAAACTTCATTCTTTTATTTGGCCTTTGGACCTCTTGATTGCGCCTGGCATATTCATGCAATTTATATCCATCCACTTTGACAGCCGAGTACAAAGGCACAGGCAAATCATACTCACCCTGAAGCAGAGTGACCATCTCTCTCAGTTTTGTCTCAGGAAAATCAGCCTTTGATTCAGTCAGAATTTTACCTGTTTTATCAAGAGTGTCTGTTGTGATGCCCAACTGAGCCGTCAACCGATACCCCTTATCTTTTTCAAGAATATATTGTGAGAGCTTCGTGGCTTCTCCCAAAAGCATGACCATAAGACCCGAGGCCATGGGATCTAAAGTTCCGCAATGCCCCACTTCACGAATGTGAAATATCTCACGTACACGATCAACAATATCGTGGCTCGTACAACCGATCTCTTTATTGACCAATAAAAGGCCATGAACTGAAGACATTAATCTTTTTTCTCTTTTTTCAAATCGTGAATGATACCTTCGATTTTTAAAACATGCTCGGTCACTTCATCCTTATAAAAAGTCAGCCGAGGGCAATATCTCATTCGAAGGTTTTTATTGATATAGGATTGTATCTCTGAAGCTCGTTCTTGAAGTGTTTCAAGAATTTGATCCATCAACACTTCTTGCTCTAACTTTGCCCCATGCTCATCCGTAAAAAGTGCTGAAACATACACTTTAGCTGTTCGCAAATCCGCCGGCATTTTCACACGCGAAACTGTCACAAGACCTGGAAGCTCTTCATTGAGGTGCGTAATGAGATACTGAGCTACAATTCTCTGTACCTCATTTTCAACTCTTGCAACTCGTCTTCCATCACCTGATTGTGACATTAGGCCTCTGCATTCTGAGTCAGTTCTCGAGCAACTTCTTCTTTCATGTAGGCTTCAATCACATCACCAACTTTAATATCATTAAAGTTCTCAATACCAATACCGCACTCAAATCCAGATGCCACTTCTTTTGCATCATCTTTAAATCGCTTCAATGAAGCAATCTTGCCTTCATAAACAATCTTACCCTCGCGGATCAGTCGAGCCATATTCGAACGCATGATCTTACCCTCAGTCACGAAACATCCCGCAATGGTTCCAATTTTTGGAACTGAGAATGTATTTCGAACCTCTGATCGACCCATAACTTTTTCAACAACATCAGGAGTCAATAGACCCGTCATTGCCTTCTTCATGTCATCAATCAACTCATACACAATTGAATAAGTACGAACTTCTATACCATTGCGCTTGGCCATATTCTGAGCACCTGAATCAGGGCGCACATTAAAGCCAATGATGATCCCCTTTGCGGTCGTCGCTAAAAGAACATCGCTCTCTGTAATTCCACCAATTGCTGCGTGAATGACTTTCACTTTCACTTCAGGAGTAGAGAGTTTTGAAAACATTCCCTGAATAGCTTCAAGAGATCCAGCAACGTCAGTTTTCAAAATAACAGGAAGCTCTTTCACATCGCCCTTTTGAACCTTCGAGAAGATCTCGTCCAAAGAAAGTTTTTTACTTTCATTCTTTGCTTTCTCAGCAAGTTCAATTCGGATTTTCGCAGCTTCTTCAGCTGCCCGCTCATCTTTTACGATATCAAATCGATCTCCGGCTTGAGGCACACTTTCTAATCCAAGGATCTCAACTGGCTGACCTGGTCCTGCGCTTTGCACACGCTCACCCCGGTCATTCATCAGAGATCGAATTTTACCCTTTACCGTTCCTGCAACAATGTATTGCCCAACTTCAACAGAACCATCTTTCACAAGAATTGTTGCAACACTTCCTCGACCTTTCTCAAGGCGAGATTCAATGACTGTCCCGGTTCCAGAGCGCTTAGGATTTGCTTTTAACTCCATGACCTCGGCCACAAGTTTAACCTGCTCAAGAAGTTCTTTAATTCCAGTCTTTTTCAAAGCAGAAACTGGAGCAAAAATTGTGGAACCTCCCCACTCTTCAGGGACAACTTCGTATTCAGTGAGCTGCTGTTTAATGCGATCTGGATTGGCTCCAGGTTTATCCATCTTATTCACAGCCACGATCATCGGAACTTTGGCAGCTTTAGCATGATTAATTGCTTCTGCCGTCTGAGGCATCACACCATCATCTGCAGCAACAACAATAATCGCTATATCTGTGACATTTGCCCCTCGAGCACGCATTGCTGTAAAGGCCTCGTGGCCTGGAGTATCAAGGAAAGTTATTTTATAACCATCATCCAAAGTCACTTGATAAGCACCGATGTGCTGAGTGATTCCCCCGGCTTCACCCTCAGCAACTTTTGCTGATCGAATGGCATCTAACAAGGATGTCTTACCGTGGTCAACGTGACCCATAACCGCAACAACCGGAGAACGAAGAGTAGGCTCTGCCTCTAAATCACCAAAGGCTGTTTCAACAATAACTTCTTCAGCTGTTTTTTGAACGTTTTGAGCTTCCCACCCAAAATCGCCAACAATCAGTGCGATTGTATCAAAATCAAGTTCCGTGTTCATGGTCGCCATAACACCATTTTTCATGAGTGTTTTAATCAGCTCCGGAGCTTTCATCCCCATCGCATTGGCCAAATCAGAAACTTTCATTGAGCCATAAACTTTCACAACCCGCTTACGTGCAGATGGAGTTGTGATTTGAGTTTTCATTGCTGGACGATCCAAAGAGTCTTTCTTTTTCTTTGGCTGAAAAACCATCTCACGTTTTCTAAATTCAGCAGCATCAAATGCCGGTGGAGTCTCATCAAGTTCGCGAGTTGAAACCGCAGCCTCGCCGAAACCACCCTTCATGCGACGCTTTTCATCTTTTCTTTTGTAATCTTCTGAGGACTCAGCTGGAGTCAAATCTGGAGCTGGAGCCTGAAAGAAACCAGCACGGATATTACCTTTTGATCTAGCTGGACCGAATGACCCAGGCCCGCCACCAGGCCCACCCTGTTGACGCTGAAATCCTCCGCCAGGCCCGCCTGCTCGAGGACCACCAGGTCGACCACCTTCACGAGATGCATATCCACCCGAACCTGTTCCCGAAGGAGGCTGAACACGAGAAAGATCCATACGGCCCACAATATTTCTCTTAGGCGCCGCTGGAGCTAAGGCATCTGACGAGATGCCACTGTTTCCGATAGAAACTTCTTTTTTACGAGCAACAACTTTCTTTTCTGGCTCTTCAGTCACCGGAGTTGGTGCTGCAGGAACTGGAGTTGGCGCTGCTACCGAAGTCACAGCGGGAGTTGGAGCGGTAGCGGCAGCTACTGGCTTCTCTTCTGCTTGAGCCAGCTCGACAACCTTTGCTGATTTGGCTACAGGCGCAACTACCACTTCTTCAAGCGGTTCAACTTCTGGATGACCTGCTGCTTCTTCCTTCACTTCAGGAGTAACTTCTGCAGCTTTTTTTCTTCTTACCACTGCTGCCCCACCTGCTGGTTTAGCAGCTGGTGTCTCAGCTTTGGCAGCTTCGACAGCAGTCTTTGTCTTTTTCACTGTGACGGGCTTTGCTGGAGCTTCTGCAACTGGCGCTGCTTTTTTTCGAGCTGCCGGCTTTTTCGCTGGAGCCGGAGCTGCAGTTGGCCTTGAACCCTCTTGCAATTTCGCCTTAATAGTTTCCAACATTTCTGGCTCAAGTTCCGCCATATGGGACTTCACTGGCAGATGCCATTCACGAATCTTATCCATCAGAGCCAATGGAGTCATTCCTATTTCTTTGGCGTATTCAAATACCTTTGGATTACTCACTCAATCTCCCGTCATCCATTATTCTTTATTCATTGCCCTGAGATTCTTCTTTTTGAAGTTTCTCAAGTTCTTGTTTTAATCTCAAATCAGCCTGAGCCTTAGCTCCACCTGCAGCAGCTGCCTTTGCAGCGATTGCCTGTGGAGACTGTGGAACTGGAGTTCCCTCTTTCTCATACTTCTCAATAAGTGCCTTTGCATCAGCAACAAGCTTTTCAGCTTTCGCAGGATCATCATATCCAGGAATTGTGAGCACTTCTTGTGGTTGAGCTTGTGCAAGGGATTGGAAAGAACCAAAACCCGATTGGAAAATATTTTGAGCCATAGTCTCAGTCATTCCAGGCAATAACATCAAATTGAAAATAGACTCAGCAGTTCGTGCTGATGCTGCTGATTCAGAAAGAATATCAATCTTCCATCCTGTAAGTTTTGCAGCCAAACGAACGTTTTGTCCCCGTTTACCAATCGCTAGACTTAACTGAGAATCTGGAACGACCACTTCCATTTCACGATTTTCTTCATCCAAGAAAATTCGAGAAATTTCAGCTGGCGCTAATGCATTTGCCGCAAAACGAGTGATGTCTTCGTTCCAAGGAACAATATCAATTTTCTCACCGCGAAGCTCTTGAACGATGTTCTGAACGCGAGTTCCCTTCATACCAACACAAGCTCCAACTGGATCAACAGCGTTGTCTTTTGACTGAACGGCAATCTTTGCTCTTTGACCTGGCTCACGAGCAGCGGCCATGATCTCAACGATACCGTCATAGATCTCAGGAACTTCCATTTCAAAAAGCTTCATCAGATAACGTTCATCAGCTCGAGACATAATAATCTGTGGTCCCCGAGTTGTCTGGCGAACCTCTGCAAGATAGCCCTGAATACGATCGCCCGGCTTATAAGATTCTCCTGGGATTTGCTCTCGTGGGGGAATATAAGCCTCTGTACGACCAAGATCCACAACAATGGCACCCTTTTCTACTCGTCGAGCGATACCTGAAGCAATCTCACCTTTTCGTTGTTCAAATTCATTGTAAATGATCTCACGCTCAGCATCTCGAACTTTTTGCATGATGATTTGCTTCGCAGTTTGAGCTGCGATACGCCCTAAATCAGATGAATCTAACTTGATACCGATTGAGTCATCCAACTGAGCCTGAGGATCAAGCTTCAGCGCCTCGTCCAGTGGAATTTCAACTTCTTCATCAATATATTTTTCTCGAGGAACAACTTCTTTAAACTCGAAAAGTTCAACTTCGCCAGAGTCTTCATTATAGCTCGCTTCGATTTCGCGGTAAGTTCCATATTTCTTACGGGCAGCTACAAGCATACCTTGTGTGACGGCATCAATCACAACATTGCGATCAATCCCTTTCTCTTTTCCCACCTGCTCAATGACTCGTGCCAAATCTGAGAACATATTGTCTGCCATATTAGCTCCCCTTTAATCTGAGATAATCCCTAATTCTTCTTTTTCTTTTCGCCTTTTTCTGCATCAAAATTGAAAACTAAATTTGCTCTTTCGATTCCAGAATAAGGAATAAATACATTTTCTTTGTTAACCATCATTCGAATTCCCTCTGGCTCGCAGGCCACTAGGGTTTCAATCACTTGTTTGAGTGATTTATTTGTTTTCTCTTGAGCCCCAAAAGCCTCGAGCTTGCGGTTGCATTTCACCCGAATTTTTTGACCGATCACTGTCTCAAAATGCCAAGTTTTTTTCAAAGGGCGCTCTAATCCAGGAGAAGAAACCTCAAGATTATAATGTCCCCCGGGTATAGGATCATCTTCATCGAGTGCTTGATTTAATCCTCGGGAAACATTTGAACAGTCTTCAATTCCAACAGGGCCAGGGTCTTTATCTATATAAATACGAAGTGTTCTTCCGCCACTTCCTCCGCCAAATTCAACATCATATATTTTGCAACCCTCGCGACTTGCAATTTCGCTCGCAAGTTTTTCAATTTTTTGTAGCACCTGTTCAGATAGCATCTTAATTTTTTAGCCCTTTATAAACAAAAAGTGGACTCGCCGAGCCCACTACGAGGATATAATTAACAAAATTCACAAAGAGAAGCAAGGGGTTATACGAGTTCAACTTTTTTTTATTGCTGATAAGTTAATTGACCACTGAACCCTTAGAAAAAAGAGTATACTGCAGCGCATCCGCACCATCCGAGTAATACCGAGGCCGACGCCCAACCAGTTGAAATTTCAACCCTTCATACAATTTAATGGCGGCTAAATTACCCTCATGAACCTCAAGCCATACTTCGCCTCCTTGAACAAACTTTTCTAGGACTTCGCACAGCAACCCCTTCATCCAGCCCTTCCCATGTGCCCCTTTTCGACTGGCCAAGACAGTCAGCTCCGAAACCCAGCCCCTGTGGGCAACAACCACAAAGGCCATGAGTTGCTCTTCATGAAAGGAGCCATACACGTCGTGCATTCGGCACTCTTCTCTTAAAAGAGACTCGGGCCAATGAAATCCTGGCCCCTGTATGGACTGAGTCAGAGACAACACTTGATTAATGTCGGATTCAACGAGTCTGCGAATCATTTTCTAATGTGGGACGGATATACCGTACATGATACTTTCGTTTCAGGATTTCAAACCAATCCTTTAATCGCTCTTCTAATTGTTTTTGAGTGAGATAATCCCTAATCCCTGCTTTAAATTGATCATAAGGAAGGTTCCCAAATTTAACCCGGTTCTTTTCATAATAGAACTTCATCTCTTCTTCAGAAATTTGAACCCCGGTTGATTCTGATTTAAATCTTAAAAACGCCTGCGCTCGAAGCCTTCTGGAAACCTGCTGCTCCATCTCTGCCCGACTAACCTCAAGCTTTTTCCACTCATTCCAAGCCTTTAACTCATCTGCAATTAAGTCACAGGTCCTCTTCACTTCTTCAGGACTGGTCGAAACAACCGAAAAATTCTCAGCCTCAAGAATCACCATATGCTCAAGCATGACTTGTGAAGTCACTCTTTGAAAAGCCTCTGATCCAATCGATACAATCCACTCTTTGCGATTAACTTTTTTCCGTTCAGAGGTTGGAGTTGCCCGAAGCATAAACCACCCTTCAATAATACTGGCAATTTGTACTTCTCTTGAAGTGACAACCGTAGACCCCACTTGTCCGACCGTGGCCGTAATCAACTTTGCTTGAGCAATGTGGTAGGGAAGAAATAACAACAAACTGAGCACATATCTCATATGCTTAGTCTTTCATAAACTGACAAAAAAAGAAAGCCCCGAGTCGAAACTCAGAGCTTTCTTTTGACCATGAGAATTTAAGGATTAGAAATTAACTCGACCGACGACTGAGATATTCATGTAACTCAGCTTCTCAATCGCAGTTCCCTGACTGTAAACAGACTCAGAGAAAGATCGCTGATATCCGCTCTTATTCGCAACTCGGCTTGTTAAGTTCCACATGTAGCGGAAATCAAGACCAAGAGCAAAAGACTCTCCTAATTCAAAGTCAGCACCTGCTAATAGACCCATATCCAGTGCGTGAGAAGCCGCCTCGTTATTCCACAGCGCGAACTGAGTATCCGCAAAAGTTCTGTAGTTATAAGACATGATTCCACCGATGACAGGTCTAAACATTCCACCAAGAAGTTGATATTTAACATCTAATGAAGTGTTGTATTGCTGCATCTCTGTAACACGAGGGTACCACCATCCTGTCATTGGATCGTAATAGTTATCTCTTTGTTCAACAGAGTAATTTGAATAAAGGAAACTTCCTTCAACCATCAATCGATCATTAAATTTCTGACCAATCGCAAATCCAGCAGCATAGTTTCCGCGAACATTGGCAACATCTGGGTAATCACCCATTCCACCTAATGCTGAAAAGTATGTCTTCTTCTCAACAGGTTTTGTTTTCTCTTGCATTTCAGCTAACGCGGCTGTGACTTCTTGGCGAACAGCTGTGCGATCCATAACCTCTGCAGGAGGAGCCATTGGTGCGACAACTTTCTCTTGCACAACAATTGGGCCAACCGCAACACCACCAGACTGGTTGTTATTCATTTGATTAAATTTATCACCAAAAAGAACATCTGCTCTTTTCTTTTCATCTTCCATACGCGATTGCTCGAGAACCTCGACAATCTTTTGCTCTGTCTGAAGCTCGCTTTCTTGACGGGCTTTTCTGATTTTCTCCGCACGGGATTCTGAAAGTGGCGAAGCCTCAATAAAGGTCACAGGCTGTTTTTGAACCTGCACCTGACCCTGACTCATGACAGGATTAGACACCTGAGCAGTCTCAACACCAGTAACCTGGGTTGCGTGAGCCTGTGGCTGGGCCTGAACATTGACCTGCACTGCAGGGCTGTTCTTGTTATCTTCTGCCTTTTGTGAAGTCGCTTTTGTCTGTGCATAGAGCTTATCAAGCTCGGCACCAACTTCTTCGTCCAAGCTACTCTGAGCAAACACGGCCACTGGGATCAGCGCCAATGCTGCTATATAAAATAACTGCTTCATAATGTTCTCCTCATGGTTGAAGCTTTTTAGTCCAATACCGCTATGAGCAAGCCTAATGCCACAAAGTGGCAAAGACGTACCCCAACCTATCCACCTGAAATCAATGGACTAAAACAGTTGTAAAATTCACCTGGTGACTGTTTGGACAAAAAAAAGTGACCAGAACCAATACAGGTATTGAAATTTCTTCTTGAGGGTCGAAGTGTTCTTGAGCTAGAACTGTGACCTCATTTTGAACGAATTTTATCGATCACTATGGCCTCTTGGCGGAACTGGTAGACGCGCACGACTCAAAATCGTGTGTCCTTCGGACATCCGAGTTCGATTCTCGGAGAGGCCACCAAATGAAAGGTTTTTCGGTCAGATTTCGCTTTTTCCGCTCCCTGTAGGCTGAAGCAAGTCCTCTAAGAAAAAGGCTGAGAGCTCAGATCGCCCGGCAAGTCCTGATTTTTGATAAATCCCCAGGGACTGAGCTCTTGCTGTTTTTTCTGAGGTGTTTCGAATTTCTGCGATTTCCTTTAAGCTTAAACCCTTCAAAAGCAATAAAGCGACTTCTTTTTCTGCTGGGCTCAAATTCCACCTTGAGAGTTGAGCATCAATGGATTGAGATAAACCCTGCACATGTTTTTGGGACTCGGCCTTCCACTTTTCAACCTCTATTTGACTCATTGACAGATGTTGGCGGACCTCTTGAAGATCCCTTTTGGTCTCAAAAATGCTTTTCACCAAAATACCGACCCCAACAAGAGCAATCAGAGCCACTAAAATCTCAATCGCGACATGAGTAATTTTTCCTCCCTCTTGAAGATCGGTGATCGCATCGACAAAAACAAAGGTCGCGATCAAGAAAAGAACCAGGGCTAATACATATCTTTCTCGATTTGACATAACCTACCAACTCTCTTTCAATACTTTCTCTAGCCAAAAAGTCCCAATTTGAGTTTTCACATCGGTAATCTGACCTTTTTTAACCCGCTGATATAAATCCTCGATCTTTACCTTGTGGACCTCAAGTAATTCTCCCTGATCAAGACTTTGCTTTCCCTGTGTAAGATTCGAGGCTAAAAAAATCTCAATTCTCTCATCTGCATAACCAATGACAGGATGAATGGTTGTGAGATGTCTCCAGTTCTGAGCTTCAAACCCAGTTTCTTCTTTCAGTTCTCTTTTAGCTGTCTGTAGTGGATCTTCACCACGGTCGATCTTCCCAGCTGGGAACTCCCAAAAACATTTTTTAAGCGCATGACGATACTGGTATTCCATAATCAGAGTTTCTTCATCCAAAAGGGGGATGATCATTGAAGCTCCTGGATGCAAAATATACTCTCTCGCTCTTATTTCACCATTCACCATCTCGACTTGATCCTGCTGGACCTTGAGAAATACTCCGTTATAAGCGAGACGGCTTTTGAGAACTTTTTCTTCCATAATTTTTCTTCCACTTTAAATCTAATTGAGGCTACTCTTATGCTTGGGGGATGACAATCATGAAAAGTTCTTTCGACCGATTCAAACAAACGCTCTTTCTGCGCCTTTACACATTTAGCAACATACCCCTTATTTGGTGGGTTCAGCCCAGCGTTGTCGATGTCACTGCAAATCAAACTGTACTGAAAATTCCTCTGACACGAAGGACCAGGAACCACCTTAAGGTCATGTATTTCGGAGCTCTTGCTATTGGAGCAGAGGTTGTTGTTGCACTGAAAGCTGTTGATGCCATCACAAAATGTGGCCACAAAGTTGACTATATATTTAAAGACTTTCAGGCCAACTTTAATAAGCGCGCCGAAGGTGATGTGCACTTTATCTGTGCCGAAGGTGAGGCTGTTGAGGCCCTGGTTGCAAAATGCCTACAAACTGGAGAAAGAGAATCCCAAACTTTTCACTCTTATGCGATTGTACCCTCGAAAAATCCTGGTGAAAAAGTTGCTGAATTTTCAGTCACATTGTCTGTTAAAAAACGAAAATAAATCACTACTCAATTCGAACAAGAAAAGCCTCGACAAAGAACTTTTGATAAGTTTTTCCCTCGAATTTATCAATCGTCATCCACTGACTCAGATTCCCCTTTTGATCAATGTGAAAGCTGGGGGAATCCAATTCAGTGACCCTTCCCTGGAGGGGAAAATAAACCCGATATCCCTCACTTAAAAACCAAGAGTATCTCAGTGTTTGATATATTCCTGAACCCAATAATGCCTTCTGATCAATCTCCCACTCTTTTTGAAACTGAGAGTTAAAGATCAACTTGGGCTCAGAAACTGGCTCATAAAACTGAACATGCCAATCATTGTAAAATTGAAGTAAATACCGCGTGATATAGAGATCTTCTTCAGGATTATCCAATCGTTTCATGCATTCACGAAGAGCTGATTCTTTGGGTTTACAAATGTATCCTTGATTCTGAAGTTCCTGAAATCGAAATTGCCCTTCAGGAGTGGAGACATTGACTGTTTCGCTCATCTGGACCCAGTGCGTCTTATATTTGAGAGAATATTCAAAGTCCCCAACAACAATCTGGGGACGGATTGTTTGACCGAGAGCCGAGGGTAAAAAAAGAATTCCTCCACTGAGAACAACAAAAACAATTCGCAAAATACTCACCAAGTGAAGCTTCATGCTGGGAAAAAAACATCTCGCTCACCTGGAGTCAATACTCTCAATTTTTGCAATGCATTGTGCAATTTTAAAACTCCTAGAAGTTTCATCAATCTATGGTTAGAACATACTGCAAAAAGGAAAGAGATAAATGGTTGAATACACACACCGCGGGTCCGTTATTGCTGTCGATGATGATCCTGAGATGAGATCTGTCATCCACGATTTTCTCAAAAAAGAAGGCTATCAGCCCATCGTCTTTGCCACAGGCCATGAAGCAATTGATTTTCTCAAAACTGGCTCTGATGAAGCCAACCAAATTGAGGCTGTTATCTCTGATATTCAAATGCCCGGAATGAACGGCATTGAACTCACTCAGCAAGTTAAAGAAATTCAACCCAGTCTCCCCTGCATTCTCATCACCGCTTTTGGTAGCATTGAATCTGCAATTGAGGCTATTCGAAAAGGCGCTTTTGATTATGTCACGAAGCCTTTTAAGCTAACAGAACTGACAATCACTCTTGATCGAGCTGTAGCTTACTATAGACTTCACCGCGAAAACTCGATTCTTCGAAGCGAGATTAAGAAAAGTTTTTCAAAAGGATCTCTCATCGGAAAATCAAAATCCATGCAACAGGTTTTTGACTTGATTGAACGGGTCAGCCATGTCAACGCCAACGTGCTCATCACTGGTGAGTCGGGAACCGGAAAAGAAATGGTGGCCCGAACAATTCACAATATGGGCCCTCGAGCCAATCAACCCTTTATCGCTGTGAATTGCACAGCTATCCCAGACACTCTTTTGGAAAGCGAACTTTTTGGTCATGCAAAGGGTTCATTCACTGGAGCCATTCAGCGCAAAAAAGGTCTTTTTGAAGAAGCTCACGGAGGCACACTTTTTTTGGATGAAATTGGAGATATGGATATCGGTCTTCAGGCCAAATTACTCCGAGTTCTTCAAGAGAAAAAAATTCGAGCTGTTGGTGACAACATCAGTAAAGATATTGATGTGCGCATCATCACCGCAACACATAAGGATTTAAAAGCTGCAATTCGGGAAAACCTCTTTAGAGAAGATCTTTATTATCGACTGGCTGTAATTCCAATTGTCATTCCTCCTTTACGCCATCGCAAAGAGGATATTCCCATACTGGCAAATCATTTTCTGCAAAAGTGTTGCGCTCAGAATAAACTGAATATCAAGGGCTTCTCTCAAGGGGCTATGAATGTCCTGATCAATATGCGCTGGGATGGCAATGTCCGGGAACTTGAAAATATGGTTGAGCGTATCGCTGTCATGACAAACAAACCCGTCATTCAAGAAACAGATATCCCTGTACCAGAGATGGCAAGCGTTGAAGATTTTTACGGTGAAGCGACTCGTGACATGCCCAGCATCGAACAACTTGAGAAGCGCTATATTCAAGTCGTCCTTGAAAAAACTGGCGGAAAAAAGGACAAGGCCGCTCACATTTTGGGGATTAATCGTCGGACTCTTTACCGCAAAGAAAGAGAGTATGGTCTGATTGACCCTAGTCTTTCGGATGAACACCTCGACCAAGTTGATAAGGTAAAAGACGAATGATGAGACATTATTTCTCATAAAGTCGACGAGTTGCAGTACTAAACCTTAGGGTTTATTTTTTGCGTCGACACTTCTTTTTTTTTGCCATACAACAATGAAGTAGGTCGGTGACGATGAAGTGTTTGCACTGCGGAGATCCAACTCCCTCAGATAAAGTGTCTTTTTGCTGCTCAGGCTGCGAAGCAGTCTACTCTTTATTGTTAGAAATTCCCAATGAAGACCGAGCCCTCATTCAAACGAAGTCTCGCTCTCGCGGCTCTGATTTTTCCTATCTAGATCAACCCGAGTTTCGAGACCTTTACCGGCACTCTAACCCAGATTCATCCACTGAAAAATACCTCTTCTATATAGAAGGTATTTTCTGCGCTTCTTGCGTTAAATTACTGGAAAGTCTTTCTCGCATTATTCCCCAGGTGAAATCCTCAGAACTTCATTTCGGGGACGGGACCTTAGAGGTCTATCTCTATCCTCACCAAGCAGGTCTCAGTGCCGTGTCTGATATTATAGAAAGAATGGGGTACCAGTCTCACCCGATTCTTCCAGGAGCAGATCCTCAAGAATATATAGTCAAAGAAAATCGCAAAGACCTGATGAGAATCGCCGTAGCCGGAGCCTGCTCAGGAAACATTATGCTTTTAGCCATCTCGGTCTACTCAGGCCTTTCAGGAACAATGGGCCAGGCTTTTAACTGGCTTCAGTTTCTTCTCTTTCTCCCCGTTCTTCTCTATTCTGCGACGCCATTTTATCAAGGAGCTTTGAGATCCCTTCGCTATCGAAATCTTGGAATTGATTTGCCCATTGTGATCGCCCTGAGCCTAGGGGTCGTTTTTTCTATTCAGAGTTTATTTTTACAATCAGATCAAATTTATTTTGATTCCATGGCTGGTTTTGTTCTTCTCATTCTCGCGAGCCGATACCTACTTAAGAGAATTCAGCAGGGCTCTCAAAAAGATGTTTTACTCTATGAAATTCTTCAAAAAGCCAGCATCACAGTAATTGAGAATGGTTTGAAAAAAATTAGCCCACTTAAACTTCTCAAAAAGGGTGACAGAATTCTTATTCCAGCTGGAGATCGAATCCCCGCAGATGGCATTCTGATTTCATCTCTAGCTTCAATTGATCTCTCTATTCTCACAGGAGAATCGCTTCCAAAGAAAATTACCCAGGGTATGGAGGTTTTTGCTGGAAGCCGATCCTATAATCAAGAGATTGAAGTAGAAGTCACTCAGACAGGCAACGACTCTCGACTGGGAAAAATGCTCAGCTCTGTTGAACAAAGCCAAAAAAAGAAGACTCCTCTTTTAAATTCAGCAGACAAAGCCTCACAATATCTCATTGCCATTGTCCTTCTTATTGCCGGAGTGTTTTTTATTTACAAAGCCCAAGATGACGTCAGATCCGCCTTTGAAAGATCCCTCGCTCTCATCATATTGGCCTGCCCCTGCGCTCTCGCGCTTGGTGCTCCTTTAGCGATCAGTCGTGGTCTGAGACAAGCTACAAAAATGGGGATTTTTATTCGTTCCGCAGATTCATTAGAGAAACTCAGACAAGTGCAAACTGTTGCTTTTGATAAAACTGGAACGCTGACTTATGGCAATTTAAAATTGAATGATGCCGATCGCGTACCACCAGAGTATCGCTCTGTTCTTCTGAGCCTTGAATCTAAATCTCATCACCCTATTGCTTATGCTCTGCGAGCTGAATGGCCTCAGGTGCCATCTCAGGACATTCAAGATTGGACTGAAACTGCTGGCAAAGGAGTGAGTGGACGAATTGAGAACGATTTCTTTGAACTCCAAAGAGAAAGCACCTCACGCGAAACCTTAGGCCCATCGGTTCTTTTACTTAAAAACAATCAGCCCATACTCACTCTCGACTTTACAGATCAAATTCGACCAGAGTCTTTACCTTTACTTGAAAAGTTACGAGATAAAAAATTAGACACTCTATTAATATCTGGGGACAGAAGACAATCTGTCCAATCCATTGCACAACAGCTCAAATTCTCACAAAAAAATATCTATTCAGAAATGAGTCCAGACCAGAAGAAAGAGATTCTGGCGAAAACAAACAAGGCCATGATGGTGGGAGATGGAGCCAACGATACTTTATCGATGTCTGAGTCTTATCTCAGCGTGGCCGTGCAAGGAAGCGTGGATGAAGCTTTAAAAACTGCTGATATCTATCTCAGCTCAGAGAATCTGAATCATATTTATACCTTATTTGAAATTGCCCAAGAGACACAAAAGGTCTTAGTCAGAAACATGTCTCTTGCTTTGATCTACAATTTTGCCGCTGGCATTGGAGCGTTGATGGGCCTTATTGGACCTCTCGGATCAGCAGTCCTGATGCCCATTAGCTCGTTGATTATCATCGGATCGTCATATTTAGGAACAAGAAAACTTTGGAGGATGAATAATGAATATTCTCATTCTACTCATACCTCTCGCACTTCTTTTGGGCGGGGGATTCGTGGCAGCGTTTTTGTGGGCAACTGAATCAGGACAATATGACGATCTTGATTCCCCTCAACAGCGGATGCTGAATGATTAGCTTTAGATTTGATTACGCGTATTTTAATGATTTAACAGAAAGGAATAAACAACTATGAGTAACCAAAATCTATTAAACACCTATGATGACGACATCGTCAGGAAGTTCCTGATGGCTTGTCTGATCTGGGCTGGTGTGGCCTTCCTTGTTGGCCTGATTGCGGCCCTGCAACTTGCCTACTGGCCGCTCAATCTGAACCTTGAGTGGATTACCTTTGGCCGCTTAAGACCACTTCACACAAATGCGGCAATCTTCGCTTTTGCCGGTAATGCTATATTTGCGGGGATTTACCACTCTTCACAAAGACTCCTTAAGACGAGAATGTTCAACGATACCTTAAGCGCTATTCACTTCTGGGGATGGCAGCTCATTATTGTTGCCGCTGCCATCACTCTGCCTCTCGGCTACACGCATGGTAAAGAGTACGCCGAGCTTGAATGGCCCATCGATCTTTCGATCACCTTAATCTGGGTCGTCTTTGCGGTGAACTTCTTTGGAACTATTGCAAAACGAAAAGAAAAACATCTTTACGTTGCTCTTTGGTTCTACATTGCAACAATTGTCACAGTCGCCGTTCTTCACATTGTGAACTCGATTGAAATTCCAGTCAGCTTCATGAAATCTTATCCCGTCTTTGCCGGCATACAAGATGCCCTTGTGCAATGGTGGTATGGTCACAATGCTGTGGCTTTTTTCTTAACCACACCGTTTTTGGGACTGATGTATTATTATATTCCCAAAATTGCGAATCGTCCTGTCTACTCGTATAGACTCTCAATTGTTCACTTTTGGGCTTTGGTTTTCTTATACATCTGGGCTGGTCCGCACCATCTCCTTTACACCGCTCTGCCAGAGTGGGCTCAGACATTGGGAATGATTTTCTCTGTCATGCTTTGGGCACCAAGCTGGGGGGGAATGATCAACGGTCTATTGACCCTTCGAGGTGCTTGGCACCTTCTTCGCACTGAACCAACAATTAAATTCCTTGTCACCGCAGTGACTTTCTATGCGATGTCCACTTTTGAAGGACCCCTGCTTTCAATTAAATCAGTCAACGCTCTTGGACACTATACAGATTGGATCATTGGACACGTTCACGGGGGCGCCCTTGGCTGGAATGGCTTCTTGGCTTTCGGTATGGCTTATTATCTTGTGCCCAAGCTTTGGAAGACTGAGCTTTTCTCAAAAAAATTAGCCAATACACATTTTTGGATCGGAACAACAGGAATTCTTCTCTACTACATCTCGATGTGGGCTGCAGGAATCACTCAAGGTCTGATGTGGAGAAATATCGATGCCTCTGGCCGACTTCTCTACCCCGATTTCGTTGAAACAGTAACCAAGATCGTTCCTCTTTATTGGGTACGAGCACTTGGAGGATTATTCTTCCTAACTGGTTATCTCATCATGATGTACAACATCACAAAAACCATTCAGCAAGGAAATGCTGCAAAGGCAACTGAAACTATTCCTACACCCGCTCACCAGATGGGTTCTCATGAACATGAAACTGGTCATCGTAAATTAGAGGGAATGGCCACTGTCTTTACAGTTCTCGCTCTGATCGCAATTCTCGTAGGCTCAGTGATCGAGATTTATCCAACTCTTTCTCTACACAAATATGTTAAGCAAGAGAACATCACATCTCCATACACTGCCCTTGAGCTTGCTGGGCGAGATATCTATATAAAAGAGGGCTGCTATGTCTGCCACTCTCAAATGATTCGACCAATGGCTTCTGAAGTCCTTCGATATGGTCAACCTTCGACACTTGAGGAGTCCATGTACGATCGCCCATTCCAGTGGGGATCAAAGAGAACAGGTCCAGACTTGGCTCGCGTGGGATCAAAGTATCCCAACTTGTGGCACTATCGTCACATGATTGATCCACGAACCGTAACTCCGAATTCGATCATGCCCAACTACCCCTGGCTTGTTCAGCATGACACTGATTTCTTGATCTTAAGAAAGAAATTATCCGTTATGAAAAATCTTGGCGTGCCGTATTCAGACGCTGAAGTTTCAAACGCAGACATTGATGCGCAGAAACAAGCGCAGACAATTGCTGACGATCTTCAAGCTCAAGGCGCTCCTGCAGGACTTGCAAAGAAAGAAATCGTTGCTTTGATTGCGTATCTTCAAGCCCTTGGACAAAAAGGAGTCAAAAAATGAAGCAAGAAGCATTGACTCAATTTCAAGACACACATCTTACAATTATAGCCCTGATGATTTTCGCAATTATGTTTGTCGGTACAATCTTTTTTACCTACCACAAATCTCGAAAATCATTTTTTGAAAAAATGCAAAATCTCCCCCTGGATGAAGGAGGTCTTCAATGAATAATCACCAGAGTAATAAAGAAAAAGATGAAATCATAAAAGGTCACGAATACGACGGAATCCAAGAGTATGACAATCCCCTTCCTGGTTGGTGGTTAACCACTTTTTACGGGACCATTATTTTTGCTGCTCTGTACTACGTGTATTATACATTCATGGGAGGCCCAACCCTGTCTCAAGAACTTGAGGCTGAGATGAAGGCTGTTCCCGCTGTTCAATCTGCATCAGCTGACTCGAACATGACAGAAGACACATTAGCTGCTAAATTTGGCGATCAAAATACAATCGCCCAGGGCAAGACCGTGTATGTCGCTAAATGTTTACCTTGCCATGCAGAAAATGGTGGTGGTTTAATTGGTCCAAACTTGACTGATAATCATTGGATTAATGGTCAAGGAACCCGAGTGGGGATCTTTAAGGTGATCTCCACTGGAGTGACCGACAAGGGAATGCCTGCTTGGGAACAAATGCTTAAACCCGAGGAACTTACAGCTGTAGCTGCATTTGTTTACTCGCTTAAAGGCACGAATGTTTCTGGCGGAAAACCTCCACAAGGGCAGGAGTATAAATAATTCAGCCAGTGCAGTAGCTGTAGGACGATGAATGACGAAAGAAAATAGTGACCTCGAAAAACTTTCGATGCTTGATGAAAAGGGACATCGAATACGGATCAACCCCGCAGAAGTCACAGGTTTCTTTCGTCGTCATCGAAATTGGACTCAAGCCGTTTTAATCGTTATATTTTTGATCCTTCCCTGGATCAAGATTGGAGGCCATCAGGCGATTTTGCTGGACATCCCCAATCGTCGATTCGCCATCCTGGGCCTGACCTTTTGGGCCCATGATGGACCACTGGTCTTCTTTATACTCGCGATTCTGACACTGGGATTAGCTCTTGCAACGGCAGTTCTGGGCCGTGTCTGGTGCGGCTGGGGCTGCCCCCAGACCGTTTTTATCGATGGAGTTTTTCGACGTATTGAAGCCCTGATCGAAGGGAATTACATTAAAAGAAGAGCCCTCGATAAAGAGCCCATCAGTTCATTAAAATTATTCAAAAAAACTTTAAAATGGACTCTTTTCTCCATCGTTGGTGCAATTATATCCCATAGTTTTATCGCCTACTTTGTTGGAACTGAACCCTTACTCAAAATGATTCAATCCGATCCTCGTGAGAACTGGGTAGCTTTTCTTTTTACCTTCTCAATTGCCGCTACAATCACTTTTGATTTTGGTTGGTTCCGAGAACAATTTTGCATCATCATGTGCCCCTACGGACGATTTCAGTCTGTTTTGATGGATGATCGAACTGTGAACGTCATGTACGATGAGAAACGTGGAGAACCTCGAAAAGGCTCTGTCCCCCAAGGTCAGACTCAAGGCGATTGCGTGAATTGCCTTCGCTGCGTCAACGTCTGTCCAACGGGAATCGACATCCGAAATGGTACACAAATGGAGTGCATCGGTTGCACGGCCTGTATCGATGCCTGCGATGAAATCATGATTAAGGTTAAAAAACCAAAGGGCCTTATTTCTTATTCATCTCTGACAAAAGAACCCATCAATTTCACCCGACCACGCACTTTGCTTTACTCTGCACTGATCATTCTTGCATTGATTGGGTTAACTTACTTTGTCAGTACGAGAAAACCCATTACTTACCAAGTTCTCCGGGGCAAAGAAGCGCCCTACACTCTCAGCCAAAACTCCACTGGAGATGGCCTTGTTATCAATCATTTTAGACTCAACATTCACAATCAAACTTTTGAGGATAAAGATATCCCAATCGAAACTCCCCCCGAATGGAAAGATAAAGGATTTTCTTTAGCTACACCTGAGTCCTTAGTAAAAATTAGAGCCGGAGAATCAAAAATGATTCACTTTTTTGTGACAAGTCCCACATCTTTAATGAAGGGAACAGGGCGACTCGACACCCAAATTCTTATCGACCGTCAACCATTCGGGATCACACTTCTTGGACCACTCTAGTTGGATCGAAATTTCAAGCCCCTTTCTGCCTTTTCTTGTTCTGGGGGCAAGCCTTGTCGGAAGCTGGCACTGCGCTGGAATGTGTGGCCCAATTGCCTGCGCCCCTGGAGTTAAAGAAAATCCCACGCCTTATCATCTCGGACGCGGCATTACCTACACCCTGCTTGGATCCCTAGCAGGAAGTGGCTCCCATTTTCTTCAAAGCATTCAGTCTCTGACACAAGTGAACTTTTATCTGATGACTGGGCTTCTCTTTTTTTTGGGTTTTTCCTTTCTCTTCAACTGGAAAGTGCCAACACCTTCAGCTCCCCGTTTTTTTCTGCACGCACTTCGGACTGTTAAAAACAACTCTTTTTATCTTGGCCTACTAACGGGTTTTTTACCCTGCGGGTGGCTATATTCATTTGTTTTACTAGCGCTCAGCTCAAGATCACCCCTTGCTGGCGCGATGATTCTTTTCTGTTTTTGGGTGGGCACAATTCCAGCCCTTTCAAGCCTTCAATTTGGTCTTTCAAAACTGGGGCGCCACGCTCGACAAAAAATAAGGGTATTCACGGGCTTAATTATTATTTGTGCGGCGCTCTATTCTGTCGTCCAACATACCTATTTTCATCACTAAAAAAAAGAGGGGTTATTGCGTTCCGCGGCATCCCGTACGCTTCGAGCCATAACGTCTCAGAATGATAAAAAATTTCCATCATTTATCTTTAATTTGCAGTTGCAACTTGGTACACGTATTGCTCTAGTAAATGGCAAACACAACAAACTGGCCAAGGAAAAAGGGTCAGCAGAAAATGGGGGAAAAATGACAAAGAGATTTTTAATGGTAGCAGTAGCAGTTGCTGGTATGTTTATGGGCCTTAACGCTCAGGCGGCAGATGTTCCTGCTGAGAAGGAAGTCGTTGTTGGTGTGAACGATGCATATATTCCAAGTGGTTTTGACTCGACTTCGGACGTGTTCGTCGTAGTTAACGGTATATTCCCAAATGGTTGCTACCGTTGGTCACGAGCTGATGTAGCTCATCCTACAACTAGCCTTCATGAGGTGAAGTCTGTAGCAAAAGTAAGTCAGGGAATGTGTTTAATGGTCCTTGTGCCCTTCACTAAGGAAGTTCGTCTAGGAACTATCGGTGCAGGCGAGCACAAAGTCCGATTTATGAACGGCGATGGCACTTACCTTGAGAAAGGCCTGGTCATCGAAGAGTAAGAGTTCGATAATAGTATAAGTTCTAATGGTTGCCTGCACCCCCATAGGGAGGTGCAGGCCTCCCACGTTTAAGGAATTCTGGTTTTTGCCGATAACAGTGGGAGATATGGGGGAAAAATGAGCAGTCTAAAAAACCACATTGATGCTCGTCTAGCTACTCGATTAGGATCACTTGTCGGTGGCATTTTTCTCGTCTCAAATCTAATTTCGTGTTCAAAAGCCTCTGCCCCTAAAGAGTTCATTTGGCAAGTGGGTGGATCTCAATCTCTTCCTGGCCTTATTCATGGGGAACAGTTTAAACAACAAGAAATTTCATTACTCACAAATAATGAACTCGTGGAGCGCTCACCACAGATGGTTGGACCAGCTGAGGTTGAGGGTGGCTTCGTTCAGAAATTGTATAATTCAAAAGGCAGTCTGATCTTCGCTCGAGGACAGTACATCGACGAAGATTACTCAAAATTACGCACTCTGATTGAAAAAAGAAACACAGAGAAGTTTGCTTTCCTTCAAAAATTTAAGGGAAAAGATGCATCTTTGAAGAATGCTCAACAAATCTTCGATCCTAAAGTTGCTATTCACCAAACTGCAGCTGGAGCACAAATTATATACAACATTGACTACATCGACCATGCCGGAACTGGCGTGTACCGCATGAAGGTTTCTCCAAATAGCGGTGTCATTAGCCAAGAGAGAACTTCTTCTGGATTTGATCAAGGAAAAGCGACTGTTTTCCCTTCTGGACCAAAAATGAGTGAACTTTCTGAAGTGATGCTTGGGGGCCTTATCGGAGATGGGACTTTGACAAAGCAAAATCTAAAGGTCATCTCTCAAGCCGCAGAAAAAGCTCAAAATCCAAATTTGGTATTTAATTATGATCCCGCAGATGGTCGCTTTGACCAAGTACAGGCATTTTACTTTGTTGATCGCACACTGGGACTTTTCATTTCAAAGTTGGGAATCTCCCTTCCCTTCTCGCTTGAAGTTCAAACTCAGTATGGTGCTCCAGATAAGACAAACGCTGCATTTTATTATCATGGCCAAATCCGATTGGGCACAGGTGACGGGGTCAATTACGCAAACATGATGAAGGACCCCACCATCGTTATGCATGAGACTTGCCATGCCTTGATTGATGGAATCTCTCGACTACCAAATGAGGGTGAGGGCGGCTCTCTGAACGAGGCTTTTGCTGACTTCTTTACCACCACATTCATGAACCATCCCCACTTAGGTGAGGTTTCATATCTCAAAGGTCCATTTAAGCGCACTGTGGATAATTCACTTAAACTGAGCGACCGTAAGGGTACTTTGTACTTTGATAGCACTATTGTCAGCGGCACTCTTTGGGAAATTAAAGAGCTAATTGGCGAACGCCAAGGGCTTATCTTAGCAACTAAGACGCTGAGCCGCCTTGGCCCCTCTGGAAAGTTTTCAACTTTCGTGCAATCAGTTGAATCAGCCATGGCAAACGGCTTTACTGATGAGGAGAAACAGAACATCCGAGACGTTCTGAAGAAAAGGCAATGGCTCTAATTCGTTATTTCATTTTAGTTATACTCTTGGGGGCAATGATCTGCCTCCCCACGGGGCCTGTCCTAGCCATATCCCCAACTGAAGAGGACCAAATTCTTGGAACGTGGAAAAATATCGGTTTTATTTATCAGGGTGAATTTCGTCTCCCACTAAATCCCAATCTGATTTTACTTTTTGAATTTCACGCTGACGGCACAAACGAAATATTTTGGGCAAGGCAAAATGAACCTGGGTTTTGTGAACGAAAAGGTAAGTATTCCATCATTGACCATCGTTTAGAAGATGAGGTCGTTTGGATTAATCCCGACAACAACATTGAGTGCAGTCAGGACCCGGACATGAGACTGGGTCGTAAGGCATCGAATGAAATTCGATTTAAAGATGGAAAGTTTCATCTTTATCTAAGTCTAGCTGGTGATCCCTTTATCTATGTCTTTGATCGACTTCCAACAGATGATCGCCCCTAAGTCATTTAGGAAGTCAGCGAAGCTGAACTGAAAGCCCAGCTTCAATGATAATTCTCGCAAAGACGCTTGAGTCTCGTTAAACTGGTAGCTATGGCGACACAACACCTATTGACAGTTATTTCTAGCGATCCCCAATTCTACAAAAGAGCTCAGGCTGTTGCTGATCTCTTTCAGGTCAATTTCATGACTTTTGATACAGTGGATGCCCTATCTGAAAAAGAAGCCATCGCTCAGAAATCTGACGTTATTGTTATTTCAGCAACTCATTCTCCAAATGAAACAGCTACTGCAGGACTTGTGCAAGTTGCTCGCTATGTTGCCCCGAATGCCTATATCGCTGTTGTAGTGGCGAAAAAAGTTCAAAACGAAGGCGCAGCCTTTATTAAAAAATCTGGGGCCAATGTCGTTCTTCTTGAAGATGAATACGAGACTTCGTCAAAAATTGAATTCGTCTTTTCTCGAAAAGTACATGGAACAATGATTCCCATTAAATCAGCTGAGCTTGTTGCTGATAAAGAATTAGAAATGACAATTCATCACCTGATGCCACTAAATCAAAAAATCATCCCCTTCCTTCCCAAGGGGCGAATCTTAGACAAAGAAAAATTTGAGAAAATCCAATCCATCGGAGAGTTCTACATCAAGCGTGAAGAAGTTGATGCCTTTCAAAAGTACATTGAAAAAAATCAGGACAAATCTGCAAAGGGTTTAAAAAGTCGATGCCGCGCTCAATTCATGAACATGAATGTCGCCTACAAAGATCTTGTCATGCTCATCTCAGATCAAAGTGAGGCCTCTTCATATCAGGCTGGAAGAGAACTCTATGACAAGGTCATTACCCTTGCCTCAGATCTCATCATGAGTCTTTCTGCCGTTGGTGATGCCGGTGATGTTGTGAATCTTTCAGGCTTTGACGACCTCACAGCGATTGATCGGGCTCCTGCAATTGCAGCCTCTGCAGGCTTGATCAGTTTAATGTCGGGCATTGGAAAGCCTGAGGAAGTGATGATCGCAGGATTGATGGCAGACGTGGGATTACTTGAAATGAACCCCAAAGCCATCCAACTGATGAGACAAAGAAAAATTGACCAATTAAAAGAAGAAGATCTCAGAGATTACAAAAATCATCCCACTGTTAGCCTCAACAAAGCCCTTTCGCGTAAAATTCCAATCCCCGATCACCTGAAGGTGATCATTCAATCAACTCACGAAAGAGCAGATCGAACCGGATTCCCCCTTCAACCCCTTGGAGAAAAAATTCCACTGGAATCATTTTTGATTCAGTTCTGTGAGCTGGTTGATCAAGCTTCAATGATTGACTTTGGAAAAGAACGACCAAATCCAATTGAGGTTCGCAAGAAGATCTTTCAGGAAGAAATTCTCAACATTGGGAAGCGATTCACCGCGAACTTTCTTGAGAAGATCAAACCTTATATTTAATTTATATTTTAACTTTTTCTTCTAACTCTGCCCATCGACTATAGAGCCTTGCAATTTCCTGCTGAAGCCCTGACATTTCTGCGTACAAGCCTTGGACCTTATCCGCCTGACTGGCGATATGGGGGTCTTCAATTTCATTTTCAATTTGAGCCAGACGAACTTCTTTCTGGGTGATCACTTCTTCCATTTTTTCAAACTCGATTTTCTCTTTATAAGATAGCTTCCTCGAATCAGATTTGGAACCTTGGTGAGCTATACCCTGACTATCACCAGCCTGCTGATTGTCACCCCCTGATTGGACCAGCTCAGTTTTTTCATCAAACCACTTTTCCCACTGCAGGTAATCCGCAAAAGGAATCAGTTGATTTTGATCATTCTCGAAGGGGCTAAAAGCTAAAATCTGCTTTGCAATCTGATCCATAAAGAATCGATCATGCGTCACCAAAATCACCGCACCCGGAAAGTCCTCTAAAGATTCCTGAAGCGAGTTTAATGTATCAATATCGAGATCATTCGTCGGCTCATCCAGAATAAGAATTTGAGCTTCACGAAGCATCAACTGCGCAATGCGAAGTCTTGCCTGCTCTCCTCCGGACAATTGCTTCACTGGCAAATCCACTTGGTTTTTATAAAAATGAAACCGCTCCAAATAACTTCGAGCATGGACCGATTGATTGCGGTACTGGACATAGTCTCCAAAGGGGCAGATGTTTTTCAGCACACTTTCTTCTTGCTTCAAAGCATCTCTTCCCTGCTCAAAGTAGGCTGACTTTAAATTCTCGGCAATTTTCACCTGACCAGAAGTTGGAGCTTCAAGCCCTAATAGAACTCGAATCAAAGTTGACTTTCCTGCTCCATTCACACCCATTAATGCCAATCGAGTTTTTGGAGTGATCATTAAATTCAGATCGCGAAAAACCCACTTGTCCCCAAATTTTTTACTGACCTTGATACACTCAATCAGCCTAGTTGGATTTTTTTCTTGAGCCTCGAATTCAAGGTTGAGTTTTCGTTGGCGATTTCGATCGGTGAGATCTTCAACGTGAGAAGCTAATTTTCCTGCATTTTCAATGCGAGCTTTTTGCTTGGTTTGTCGAGCCTGAGCTCCCCTGGCCAGCCACTCTTTTTCTCTTCTGAGCAGATTCTTCAGTTTTGTTTCTCGAATTTCTTGATTGGAAATCATCTCAGCTTTGGATTCCAAATACTGATCGTAGCCCGCATTCACTGATAGTAAGAATCCAGGAAACCGGGGATCAAGATCAATAATTCGATTGGCCACACGTTGTAAAAAAAGTCGATCATGGGTAATGAAGAAACACGAAAACTTAGCCTGAGATAAAAAGTCCTCAAGCCACTTGATACTTTCCACATCCAGATGATTCGTTGGCTCATCTAAAAAAAGTAAATCCGGAGTTCGCATTAATTCATGAGCAAGAGCCACTTTTTTTTGCCACCCACCTGAGAGAGAGGCAATCGGAGTCTGCTCGTCAAATTGGCTGAGCTCAAGTCGCCCGATCCACTCATAGGCCTTAGCCATCAAATCAGGATCAATTTCATGATTATGAAGAAGAAAGGAGCAAATCGTCGCATTTGCGGGAAATTTTGGAGATTGCTCCAAATAGCCGATGCGAAGGCCTTTGGTTGCAACGACTTCTCCAGAATCTTGCGGGATTTTTTTTGCAAGAATCTGCATTAAGGTCGACTTACCCACTCCATTGGGCCCAAGAAAACCAACTCGTTCATTTTCTGAAATTCCAAAGCTAATGCCATGAAAAAGTTTTTTACCTGCGAAAGATTTTGATAACTGAACAGCACTGATTAATAATGACATTTCAGTAAGATATTCTGCCTCAGAAGATCAGGCAAGGGATTAAAGCCTCTCTATTCTAATTATCATTCTTTTTCTGCATACATAAATTGTTATTATGCATTTCACATTCGCCTCAATGCCATCTAAAAGCACCCCAACAAAACAAAAACATACCGGGGAGGTAAATATGAAATCAGTACTTACAATCGCTACATTACTTGTTGGATCAATGGCTTTCGCAGATGGATTCGTTTGCACATCAGAATCAGGACTCAATGTGAAGGTCTTCCACCACACTCAGCCAGAAATGGGAACACGAACTGCTGCAATAATGGTCATCTCAGATTCTCAAGTCGGCGGTGGGAATAAAACGATCGCAAAATTTACTGATGTGAAGGGAACTCTGTCTTCTTCACACCTCACTTATGTCGGAAATGTCGATCTTCGCTTTGCAGACAGCCGCAAAAAGGGCGAACTGATTGGCGGAACCAAGCTTGGTCAACTGGATACGATTGAGCTTGATGTGAATTTCTCATACATGAACCCTCTTGAGAATGGCGAATTGACTGAGGCCACGTTAACTTTAAATAAGCGAAATGGTGATCAAATCATTGAAGCCGCTCAATGTGTTCGATATCTTAAAAACTAAGATTTCCGACTTGAGATCAAATTCTTTATCATTAAGAAATAAGAGGAGCCCAACGTGGCTCCTCTTGGTTTTTCATCCCGATCCCTTAAAGCATTTGTATCCAAACTCTGTGTAAGTTAACATTGATTCATGAAAAAGGCGCAATCGCACCTACCAGCACTCAATCGCACCCTAGGACAATGGCAGGCCTCTGCAATTGTCGTCGGCAGCATTATTGGAACTGGAATTTTTTTAAAAGCCGCAACCATGACCCAACTGATGGGTTCACTGGGACTTGTCTCTCTTGTGTGGATCATAGCGGGCCTTCTTTCTTATGCGGGAGCACTAACCTATGCCGAACTCTCAAGTGCTTATCCAGAATCTGGCGGAGAGTACGCCCTTCTGAAGCATGGGTGGGGCAGACTGCCAGGATTTCTTTATGGGTGGATGAGATTTTGGATTGCTTCTCCAGGCTCAATCGCTGCCTATGCCGTGGGCGCTGCCACATTTTCAAAATCCATCTTTAAATCACTTGGACCAGATCATGACTACAGCACAGTCCTGGCTCTATCTCTGATTGCATTTTTCACGCTGCTGAACTGCCTTCAGTTAAAATGGGGCGCTCGAACACAAACCGCTCTCACATTTCTGAAAGTTCTGATCATCATTGGATTATCGCTGGGTATTTTTATTTTCGGAGAGCATCACACTGAAATTGCCATTGCAAATCTTCAAACACCCACCTGGTCACTGAGCAATTTCGGGTTAGCCATGATTGCCGCACTCTGGGCCTATGATGGGTGGAATAACTTGCCGATGGTTGGAGCTGAAATTAAAGAACCTCAAAAAAATATTCCTCGTGCTCTCGGATGGGGAGTCTTCATTTGTATTTTACTTTATGTTTTTGCAAATTACTCTTACTTCTACGTTCTCACTCCAGAACAAATCCAATCAGCAAACTCGCGACTTCATCCTGAAGCCTTACCCGTTGCCACCCTTGCTGCTCAAAGTTTTTTAGGTGATGTCGGTATTCCCGTTTTGACAATTGCCTTTATCATATCTGCAGTCGGTGCGATGAATGGATCCATATTAACAGGAGCCCGAGTCCCCTATGCCATGGCGAAAGATGGACTTTTCTGGAAACGCCTTGGCCAGGTCGAAAGCCATTCCCATGTGCCCGTATGGGCCGTTCTTACCCAAGGCGCCTGGGCCATGATCCTTGCAAGCAGTGGAACCTTTGATCAGTTGACGGATTACGTTGTCGTGGCCTCTTGGTTATTTTATGCCATCACTGCAGCGACCATTTTCAAATTGCGAGATCACTCTGGTGTAGCCGCAGGTGCTTTTAAAATTAAAGGCTACCCTTATGTTCCCATCGCATTCATCTTGGTTTCTTTGGGACTGACCGCGAACTCTCTTTGGAGAAATCCAACAGAGGGTCTGATCGGCGCAGGACTAATTGGACTCGGCTTACCAGTTTACTATTTTTTAAATAAAAAATAAGCCCTCTACAATCTTCTGAGATATAAATCTAACTATTGCTATCTATTTGAAATAACATGGTTATTTTTGATTCATCTTGGGTCATCTTGACAAATTCGAAGGCCGATACATTATTTTTATGCGCCGGTGTTACGCCGCAGTTACCGCGCTTGAAGTCTCTCTTTTTTTGAAAGGAGTTTTTAAGAGGAGGCTCGATATGAACTACAGAATTTGGATCACCCTGTTTATTATTGCATTATCAGCTTCATACGTTATGGCGAACAGCCATTCTTCATTAAATCAAAATCATTTCAAACTCATTCTACAACATCAAGAAAGGTCATTGCATGAAGAAGTTTTTTTCAAATCGTATTGTGATTAGTGCAATCAGTTTTCTTGTCGGCGGATTTTTTGTTTGCTCTTATCAACAGTATCAATCAAGAAATATATTGCATCACAAGGAGTTCAGATTCTCCGGCACAAAAACAGAATTGAAAGATCTTTTCGATAATGAATTTAATAATGATTTCTTTGGAAGATCAAACAGCCCCTTTGAGGAAATGAACCGCTTACAACAGGAAATGCGAGAAAACTTTCAAAGTAGCTCAAGTAATGAAATGTACCAGAGAGAAGATGATAACTATGTTTATTACGAGCTAGATCTTAAAAATCAAACTCCCAAGGATTTTAATGTCGAGGTTAGAGATGGACAAATTACCATCTCGGGCAGATTGGAATCTGAACAAAGGGATGATCGTTTTTCTCAACATTATTCATCATCCTTTCACCGATCCTTTCCTGCTCCAAGCAATGTTGATGCTGAGAAATACTCTATCGATCACAATGATCACAAAATCGTGATTAGGTTTCCAAAAAGAAAGGAGGTATAGCCATGTAAGTCACTTGATCTTTTCTAATTAAGAATATTTATTAAACAATCTTTCTGTTTCATTTATTACCAAATAAGAGAGGAGGGTATGGTTATGAGACAGATCTCTATGGATAATCGAATACTAAAATTTCAGGGATTTCACCCGTCTGAGTTCACTCAAAATTATCTTGAAGAAAAAATTGATCTATTGCTTGAAGAGGCTCCATACGGAGCAACGCTAAAAATGGATATGAGCCGCAAAGACGATCAATTCAAGGGAATGATCACAATCTACTCTTCGTCCGGTCGTTTTTTCGCAATTTCCTCAGGACGAAAACTCAAAGAGGTCACGAATAAACTGATCGAACAAATAAGAAAAAAACTAGATCGGTGGAAAAGACGTCGGTTTCAGCACATCAGCTTAAAGAATCAGGAACTCGGGTCTGACTCAACCATGATGAGCGACCTGGCAAGGCCAAAGGAGGCTGACTATGAAAGCTCGTCCGTGGCTTAAAACTCTTCATCAGCTGATTTTAATCACTGGCTATATTGCACTTGTTGCGGTGGTAACATCCGCCTAGCGGTCGGCTATTCTGCCACCTCATCCCTACTTTACTTTTAGCCCCGTCCACAAAGCGGGGCTCATTTTTGGTGACCCCACCCCGACTCGAACGGGGATCAATCGTTTAGGAAACGAACGCTCTATCCTGTTGAGCTATGGGGTCAAAACCTACCCGCTCACTTTTCTGGATGCGGCGGGCAAAGATATTGCATCCAATATCGAATATGGCTCGATCACACGTCAATCACTTTTCTATTCATCCGTATCATATCACCGGACGGACGGTTAACCGGACACCGTTCCCACTTCAAATTGAAAAGATCTGGCAGATACTCTCCCATCAACTTTATCTTGCACATCACATTGATGGATTACGGATACACTGCTTCGTTCTGATGCCTAATCATTTCCACCTGATTGCTTCGGTCACTGAAAAGCCACTACCCGATGTTATGAGTCGATTCATGAGGGACTCAAGCAAGGCGATTAACAAAATCAGTGGCCGAATAAATCAAGTATGGGGTGGACGCCATTATAAATGCGAAATTACGAGTTTTCATTATTTCATGAATGCTTACAAATATGTCTATCAGAATCCAATCCGATCGGGGTTGTGCCAGAGGGTAGAAGATTGGCCCTTCTCAACACTGCACGGACTTTTAGGAGTAGCACATTTGTTCATCCCAACTGCTCAAGATACTTTACTTTTTCCGGACTTATTGTTCGATGAAACCACTCTGGATTGGCTCAACAGACCCGTGCTCGAAATCTATAATAGAGATATCAGTAGCGCCTTAGTGAAAAAGCAGTTCAAACTTCGAAAAACAAGACATGGAAAGCCCAATATCCTCGAAAAAGTTCGAATTTAGCGCATCGCATCCAGAAAAGTGAGCGGGTAGGTTTTATTCGTCGTCGAGGTCGTCGACGGTGCCGAGGTTGTACTTCTCGACTCGGTAGCGCATGGAGCGGAAAGTGATATGAAGAAGCTTCGCTGCCCTCTTCTTCACCCCCCCTGCTGCGTGGATTGCTTTAACGATGAGCTCTTTTTCAATCTGCCCAATGACCTTATCAAGCTCCACGCCATCTGGACCGATTTCAATTTCGTTACTCGAAGCCATTTTTCTACCAGAAGGAGTGTTCACAAATGGAGGCAAACTTTCTGGAAGAATCGTTGAGCCCGCCTCAAGAGCCACCGTTCGCTCAATAATATTTTCAAGCTCACGAACGTTACCTGGGTAATCATACTTCTTCAATGTCTCCATAGCTTCAACACTGATCGAAGTGACATTCTTATTTAAACGATCCGTATATTTTTTCAGGAAATGATTCGCCAATAGTGGAATATCATCTTTTCTCTCTCTGAGAGATGGAGTCCGAATGTTGATAACATTTAAACGATAAAATAAATCTTGACGGAAGGTTCCTTCCTTCACCATTTGCTCGAGATCTCGATTAGTTGCGGCGATAATTCGAACGTCTACTTTAATATCGTCTGTCGCACCCACGCGGCGGATGACTCGCTCTTGAATTGCACGCAACAGCTTCACCTGAATTGTTATTGGAAGTTCACCAACCTCGTCCAAAAAGAGTGTTCCCCCATCAGCAACCTCAAACAAACCCGGCTTATCCGCAACTGCACTGGTAAAGGCACCTTTCTTATGACCAAACATCTCAGATTCCATCAACTGCTCTGGAATTGCTCCGCAGTTAATCGTTACAAATGGCTTATCTTTCAATGGTCCGTTATAGTGAATCGCCTTAGCCACAACTTCTTTTCCAGTTCCCGATTCCCCAGTTACAAGAACATTCGTTGGAGCCGTAGAGACGCGTTTGATGAGATCATAAATTCTGTGCATGGTCTCTGAATTACCGACCAAGTTTTGAAAGCTGTACTCTTTCGTCAGTTCTTTTTTCAAAACGCGGTTTTCAACTTCTAAATTTTGAGCCCGAAGCGCATTTTGAATATTGATTCTCACTTCATCAATTTTAAAAGGCTTTGTGAGATAATCATAGGCACCCATCTTCATCGCCTCAACTGCATTCTCAGTTGTACCAAAGGCAGTGATCATCATGAAAACCAATCCAGGATAGGATTCTTTCACATGCTTGAGAAGCTCAAGCCCAGTGACATTTGGCATCTGCAAATCTGAAATCACCATGTCGAATGTTTTTTTAGCAAGAATATCCTTTGCTTTTGCGCCATCTTCTGCGCAAGTGACTTCATAACCTTCTTTTTTCAACATGATCTCTAGAAATTCGCGGATTGATTCTTCGTCATCAACGACAAGGATTCTGGGCTTCATTTCACACTCCAATGATGTGAATTCATTCTACTTTCGCTCAATTGGAAAGTGAATCTTTATCTCAGTCCCTTGACCTATCTCACTTTGCACTTCAAGACTTGCGCCGTGGTTCTCTAAAATCTTATGAGTCACAGCAAGACCTAAGCCTGTACCCTTTGGCTTCGTCGTATGAAATGGCTCAAACATTCTTCTCTTTGTCTCTTCACTCATTCCGCACCCGTTGTCTTTTAATCGAACAATGACCTCATTATCTTTATGAGTGCATGAAATTTCCATCACTGGCTTTTCAACTTGCCCCATTGCTTGGTAGGAATTAATCATCATGTTTAAAAATGCTTGTTTTAATTTGTCACGATGCCCTCGAATCATGGGAACTTCATTTAAGCTTAGAATCTGCTCACCCTGTTTCAAACTTGGATCCATGGTGACAGCAAGACAAATTTCCTTAAGCAAAGAGCTCAGATTAACCGGATCCACAGGAACTTTTTCAGGCTTGGCAAAATCCAAAAATTCAGAAATGAGTCTATTTAATCGATCAATTTCTTTCATAATAATTTTTGAAAGTTTTCGATCCTCTTCGGATTGATTCTGCTGACTGAGAAGCTCGATGCTGCCGCTAATACCCGCCAAGGGATTACGAATCTCGTGCGCTATACCCGCAGCCAATTGACCAACTGCTGCCATCTTTTCAGCCTGACGAACTGCCGATTCAAGACGGCGAATCTGAGTTTGATCATCAAACACCATCAGATAGGTAGGAACTTCGCCCTGAGCTTGAGGTATCATTTGGGTGCTGAGCAAAGTCTGATCGTCTCCCTTTGAGTATGTCAGGTCCAACTTTTGACTTTGCCTTTGATTTCTAACTGACTCAAAAAGCTGACTTGCTGATGGAATAACTTGAAGTAGATTTTTTCCTACAATATCCTCTTGCTCAAGAATCTTTTTAGCCCCTTGATTCACCTGCAATATGTCACCGGCCTCAGTCACTGTCATCAGTCCAGAGGGAATTGTTTCTACAATCAATTCATTGAGCTTTCTTAAAAAACCTAAAGAGATGCCTTGAATCTCAAGTTGCTCGGTCAGATGTCCAGAAAGGACTGCCACAGCAAAAAACGCCAAGTTCGTCAAAATAAACATGAAGAAAAAGGTCATGGCTTTCACCTCAGGACCCAGAATTGCAGCCAGCGAATAACAAACTGATGAAAGTGCTGCCGTCAGAAGAGCTCCCTTTTTCTGAAAGTAGAGCCCGCTCAAGATGATCACAACCAAGTACATAAAGAGAAAAAGAGAGGGGTTTAACTCACTTTGAATCATCAAATAAGAAATCAGCAAAACATCAGCTACAAAAGTGAACCCAACCCAATAACGTCCCTTGAGAGCTTTGCTTGTAAAAACCAGTCCAATCAGATGAATAAATAATCCTACACCAGTGAAAAAATAAAATTGCGAATACAACTTCCAATTCAAAAATCCATCTTGCGTGAGATGCACCAAGAGAGCGAGCGCCAAAACAATCAGGTACATCCCCACACGAATAGATTGGATAATCAAACTGGGCATAGAGCTTTTACCCTCCGCCTTGAACTGAAGCCATATTGAATATCGGCAGGTACATGGCAAGAACAAGGAAGGCAATTACTCCACCAAGAACCACCATCAATATCGGCTCAATCAGTGAGGTCAAAGCCTTGACCGCATTCTCCACATCGTCTTCATAAAAATCAGCAATTTTTCCAAACATCACATCCAAAGTACCCGACTGCTCACCAATAGAGATCATCTGGGTCACCATATCAGGAATCATCGGCTCACGCGCAAGAGGTGCTGCCAGTGGCTTTCCGGCGGTAACAGATTCTTTACTTCGAATAAGTGACTCTTCAATCACCCGATTGCCCGCTGTGCGCGATGCAATCTCAAGAGCTTCAATGACCGCAACACCCGAAGCTAAAAGCGTTGCCAAAGTTCTCGACATTCGAGCAATGGATGCCTTCTGTACCAGCTCACCAAAAAGTGGTGCTTTAATAAACAATCGATCCATCGTATCCTTACCCTCTGCAGTTTCTGCGTACTGAACAAGGGCATAGGGAACCCCCACTAAAACACCAACAACAATATACCACCTCTCTGTCACAAATGCAGACATATTGACCACGATCTGCGTAAGGGCTGGCAAGTCTTTACCCGCACTTGAATAGAGCTCCTGAAACTTAGGGATAATGAAAACTAATATTCCAGTAACAACCAAAACTGCAACAACAATGATTGCTGCTGGATAAAACAAGGCTCCCTTCACTTGCTTCTTTAACTTTTCTGATTTCTCCATATAAATCGAAAGACGGTCCAAAATCCCATCAAGAATTCCAGCCTCTTCACCCGCTCGAACAAGGTTGACGTAAAGACGATCAAAAATGTGCGAATGTGCTGCCATAGCATCACCTAATCGCTTTCCACCCTCGATGGCTTCTTTTACTTTTGCAGCCGCAGCCTTTAAAGTTGGATTTCGACGTCCTTCACTGAGCATCTTTAAAGCATCCACGATAGGTATGCCCGCATTAACAAGTGTTGAAAATTGTCGAGTGAAAATTTGCAAATCCCGAGAGCTCACCCTTGCTCCGGAAGGAGCTGATCCTGCCACCTGAGGCTTCCCACCAAGCTGAATCACACGCAAAGGAGTTAAATTTTTAGCCTTTAACTTTACGCGAACCTCTGTCTCATCCGCAGCATCCATTTGGCCAGTCTGAATTTGACCAGCACTTGATTTAGCCTGATATGCAAACTTCGGCATTCTAGAATCCTACCTTTTTTAACATCTGGTCTAACTCATCGGGACGCGAGCTTTCTTCAAAACCAACTCTCAATTCAATTTTTCTTTTCAAGATCAGCTGCAACAAAGCTTGATTCATTGTTCGCATTCCTGTCCGATCTCCAGTTGTTGACATCATCATCTCAAGATCGGACCAGTTGTTCTCACGCAACTCTCGACGCACCGACGAGGTTCCCATTAACAGTTCAAAAGCAGGCACAAGGACTGCATCGATACCAGGAATCAGTTTCAACCCAATCCCCATTTGCAAGCAGTGTGAAATTCTTTTAAGTCCAATTGCGGGATTCTCTTCGATCAGTTCTGATAAACGCTCCAAAGCCGCTTGCACGGTGTGAGCGCTAATAGCACAAAGAACATTCACCCCTCTTTCTGACAACTCCACGGCACACTTTAAAACCAAAGGATCCTTTGTATCAATCACAACTAGATCAGAGGCCTCAGCCTGAGCAAGTGAGCCCTTCAAATAACTTGAGTGATATGAACAAATCACACTCTCCTGAGAAGTCAGATCAATCTCATCTTGATCGGAAAAAATAGAAATAATAGCACGCTTTTTCTGAGCAAGATCTTTCACAATTGCTCCAATTGCCGAAGTCTTACCACTTCGTCTGCTCCCCGTAATCACGCTGAGTCCGCTTCCCTTAGCAATGATCTCAGATACATAAAGGGGAAAACCCCAAGATTGAAGATCAAAGTGACTGGACTCAATCCAATGAAAATGTCCACAAAGTCCTTGAGCACTGAGACTGAGACTAAAATTAATCGATTTTCCGTGAATATGAAGAAGGCCTTCTGCCGATCCTTTTTCAAATAACTTTTGTCTTTCCTCATCAGAAATCACTTGCAAGAGTGATTCTTTTGTCTGAGCGGCCTTCAGGGACTCCATCCCTAAATTCACCCATTGCCGACCCAGTCGATATCTTGGTGGCACCTGTGGAGCCAAAAATAATTCGTGGGCATTCTTATTCATGGCCTCTTTGAGATAATCCATCATCTCGTTCATAGTGTGTCCCTCACTGATGCATTGAGGACTTCCTCAATGGTTGTTTCACCACGTTTTAACTTAAGCAAAGCAGCACGGCGGAGAGTTCTCATTCCATTTTGACGGGCGATCGCTCGAATCTCGCTGGTCGTCGATCCCTTCAGCACCGCTTCTTTAATATCTTCACCCATTTTCATAATTTCATAAATAGCAATACGACCCTTGACCCCAGTCCCGTTGCAGTTATTGCACCCCTTACCCTTGAAGAGGTGATATTCTTCTACTTCCTTCGGATCAACGCCAAGATTAATCAAGACTTGTGGTTTTACCTCAATCGGCCCCTTGCAAGATTCACATACTTTTCCCACAAGTCGCTGAGCCACAATCAATGTTACCGTGCTCGTCACAATATAGGGAGCCACACCCATTTCTGTTAAACGGGTGATCGTCTGAGGAGCATCATTTGTATGTAAAGTGCTAACAACCATGTGACCCGTTGATGCAGCCTTCATGGAAATTTCCGCAGTCTCAAGGTCTCGGATCTCTCCCACCATAATAATATCTGGATCTTGACGAAGAAAACTTCGCAGGGCATCTGCAAAATTCAAATCGATATCTGGGTTCATTTGAACCTGATTAATTCCTTCAAAGTTAAACTCAACCGGATCCTCTGCCGTAGAAATATTCACATCAGGCTGATTCAGTTCGGCCAATGCAGAATAGATGGTTGTTGTCTTTCCACTTCCAGTTGGACCCGTAATGAGAACCAACCCTTGGGGCAAATGAATGGCTTCTTTAAAAACAGCCAAATCTTCTGGCTCCATACCAAGCTTTGTCATGTCCAATTGAAGGTTTGACTTATCCAGAAGACGCATCACCACTTTTTCGCCCCAAATTGTCGGCAAAATGCTCACACGAAAATCCATATCTTTGCCGCCCTTATATCGAACCTTTAAACGACCATCTTGTGGACGTCGTTTCTCTGCAATATCAAGTTTGGACATAATTTTAATCCGCGAAGCAATAGCCGCTGAAGAATTCGGCGGTTGAGATGTGGCCTCAACCATGACTCCGTCAATACGAAATCGTACTCGAAAACGTTTTTCATAAGGTTCAAAATGAATATCAGAGGCTCGTTTTCGAATTGCATCAGCAAGAATGGCATTCACAAATTTGATAATTGGTCCATCTTCAGAGGACCCTGCACCCTCGATCACCTCAGTGCCAGCGGAGACCTGAAGATCTTCATCTAAGTTGGCTTCATTCTCCACCTCTTTAACAAGATCTCGAACATTTGCTCCGTAATACTTGTCAATTGCAGAGGCGATGGCCGTCTCTGTCGCAGCAACAACTTGAATTTTACATCGAGTGATAAAGCGAAGATCATCTCGAATAAAAATGTTGCCTGGATCTGCAAATGCGACAACAAGTGTTGTTCCTACTTTCTGAATCGGGATGATGTGATTCTTGTCACAAACGTCGCGAGAAATCATTTCTATAACAGCAGGTTGAATTGAGAACGTATTCAGATCAATACTAGGAACCTGGTAGTGAGCCTCAAGTGCCTTTAGGATTTGAGGCTCTTTAACAAGACCTTGTTGTAGTAAAATTTGAGTTAAACGATTCCCACTGCGCTTTTGTTCTTCCAGCACCTTGGTCATCTGGTCTGGTCTGACCAATCCCTGTTTAACGAGTATTTCTCCGAGCTTAAGACCTGCCATAGAGGAAAGTCTAACTGGAAGTACCGACTTATGTTACTGGACCTTCGACTGGTTTTTCGACTTTCAATTTCTCACTTAAAAAAGCCAACCACTTTCGATGATATTCATTCTGGCCAATCCCAATATCCACTCCCAAACGTTGAAGTCGTACCCAGTCTGCCTGCCCTTGAACCTCAGCTCCCGTCACCACTCTTAACCCCATATTCGTTGCTTCATCCAAGAGCTGATGCGTCAATGGGAGCAGATTGGTTTCCATGATCAATCCGTTTCGGAAAATAAAGTTGAGATAACTCAGATCTTCGATGATTTCCCTCTGGCTATCCAAAGGAATCGTATTCACAAGTATGGTTCCATTGTTTGGCTGGAGCGTCAGCTCTTCGGATTTCATCAAATAAAATTCAACTCCAAAATACTGTCTGCGAGCATCTCGAATAATGGCCTCGCCCATTTCAATCTGGTCAGCCACTAAATTGATTTTTCGATATCCAATTTGAACAAGGACGGACAAAACCATACGACAAATCGGTCCAACGCCGGTGACATAGGCCATTAGCCGAGTGTCTAAGTCCGGGGCTCGTACTGGGATTAACTCATGAATAGCCTGTCGGATAAACGGATGCGGCCACAAACCACCCGGTTCTTTTAAAATTGTGTCATACCCGTGAACTTCAGAAACATCATGAGGAGTTTTCCTTAGCAAGTGCCTCAGCTTTTCACCCAAAAGATAATCTTCTACAATGAACATATCTATTTCATCTTTATACTGACCCCAAAGTTCAGTTAGATTATCCTCATCAATTGATACACCAACAAACTCAATTTGAGAGCTCAGATTAATCTGATCAATCCAAAACTCTTTCCTGAATGATGTCACCGTACCTATTTCAATAATTTTTTTCACACCAAAGCCTTTTTTGCCTGAAGACAATCTTTATGGATTTGCGTCTTTAACTCATCAAGCGATTGAAACTTTCTTTCTGAACGAAGATATTTGTGGAATATCAGTTGTACTTTTTGCCCATAAATCTCATCTGAAAAATCAAAAACATGCGTCTCTATTGTCTTTACACCCTCTAACAATTGAATTGTCGGCCTGACTCCAATATTAGTCACTGAATTATACAACTTTCCTTGAATGATGACCTTTGTTGCATAGACTCCTGCTAACCAGGCCCCACTGACCGTTGGCAGAATATTTAACGTAGGAAACCCAATCGTTCTTCCCCTCTGATCACCTCGAACAACCTCACCCCTAATCGAGAAATCGCGCCCTAAATACCGACGAACCCGCTCAAAATCCCCGCCATAAAGATACTCACGTATTTTCGATGTTGACACTCTTTCGTTATCAATCATGAAGGGGGCAATCTGTGAGAATTCTATCTGATGTTTTTTCGCATAAGAGGCAATTAAACCTCCATCACCAGATCGACCTTTTCCAAAGCGAAAATCATGCCCAACTACAATCTGTCCAGGCTTAAAATTTTGACCGATAAATTGTTCTAAAAACTCTTCAGCTGGTCGGCGAGAGAAATCTTGATCAAATTTTTGAATATAAAGCCCATCCACACCCAATTCATCCAATTGCTCTGCTAAATCATCAAAATCAAAAAGCCGCGAGTACTCTTGTTCTGGCTTAAAAAATTGGATGGGATGCGGATTAAAAGTGAGCAATACGGAGACCCCCGAATTCCGCCTACACCAATCCTGAGAGACTTGAATGAGAGCCCGATGTCCAAGATGAACCCCGTCAAAATTGCCAATCAAAAGAGATATTCTCTTTTGGAAATACTGACCTTGAAAGTCTTTCAGATCCTCTAAAGACCGCATCAAATATAACCCCAGAAGGCCCCCTTTTATATGCCCAAACGAGATCTCAACTGACTCAGGATAGCCGAGCCAAAGTCTTTAAAAAACTTGAATTTTAATCATTTATTGATATGGTGCGGCGATGGCAATTCAAATGGATCATTTACTTTCCAAAAAACCACTGCGCACATGGGCGGTTATTTGGCGTTTTTTAAGCCGTCGCCAGGGTTTTATTTGGAGAGGGCTACTTTGCTGGCTGATTGGACTTTTTGTTTTGATTAACGATGAGATCAATTCTTTTGATTCCCGCTTCCAAATTCGCGGGGATCAAAGCTTTTCAACAAATATCGTCACCATTACCTTAAGCCCAAACGATTTTCACTCAGACTTACAGTTTAAATCAAATCGGATGACACCCCTGCAAGAAATTGCAGATGTCACTGATAGCTTTTATTGGGATAAAAAAATCTGGACTGATCTTCTTGGTGAAATTCTGAAGCAACATCCAAAATCAGTTGGAGTTTCACTATTTTTTAGCGAACACATCAGTTCGCCCAAATTATCAGCAGAAGAGAAGAAGTTATTTTTTTCTCCTCTTGTGTTTTGGGCCTCAGTTTCGCCCTCAGAAGAATCTCCCAATTACCCCATGTTTGCTTCATACGATAAATCAAATATTGGCCTGAGTGATCTTCTGCGAGATGAAGACGGAGTTATTCGCCGTCACACAACCCAACACACTGAGATTCCGCACATGATCGAAAAATTGACGACAAAAGAGCCCCCTCAGAACAGGGCTCTTTTTATCAATTATCGTGGCAGCCAAAGAGTTTTTACAAATTATGCTCTCCGAGATATCCTGGGAAAAAGAGTGCCTCAAGATGCCTTTAAAAATAAAATTGTTTTGATAGGCCCGGAAGCCACATCTTCCACTCAATATATCACACCACTTGGACCATCCAATCGGGCTTCGATATTGGCCCAAATCACAGATAATACCATTAACAACCGGTGGATTTTGAGATTTCACTATTTTTGGTACGCCCTGGGACTATTGGCCGTCCTTATTTTGGCCATCTTTATCATGACTCAATATCCCCAATCAGTCGCGCTTATCTTCTTGATCTGGGTTGCAACACTGTGGGCCGCCCTCTCGATCTGGGTCTTTGACCGAATTTACGTCTGGATCCCCGTCACCTCGACAATCATTATGATCTTTGCAACCTATGTCATTTTCATTGGCTATCAAGCTAATAAAATTGAGCGCAAGCACTGGGTTCTTCAACAAGAGCAACTTTATCTTCAAGAGTTAGAACAACTGAAAAACAATTTTGTTTCCCTTATTAGTCATGACTTAAAAACTCCGATTTCAAAAATCCAGGCCATTTTAGATCGACTGATCATGCAACACCCTACTGATTCTTTAACCCCAGACTTAAAAAAACTGAAAGACTCGAATGAAGAGTTAAACAGATACATCCAATCCATATTGAAAGTATTAAGGGTCGAATCGAGAGATTTTAAACTGCACCTTGAAGTTGGAGATATCAACGAGCTGATTGAAGAAGCTGTTCAACAATTAGCTCCACTTGCTCAAGAAAAGAACATACGCCTTAAGCTTGAACTAGAACCTTTATTTTCTATTGAGATGGACTTTACTTTGATTCGAGAAGTCATGGTTAATCTCATTGAGAATGCAATTAAATACACCCCTGTGGGAGGACAAGTTTTCATCACTACACGTGAGGAAAATAACCAAGTTCTTATTGACGTGATCGACACGGGCGAAGGTATTCCGCAGGACGAAGTTGATCAAATCTGGGGAAAATTCGTTCGCGGAAAAGATCAAGATTTAAAAACCAAAGGTAGCGGACTTGGACTTTATCTGGTTAAATTTTTTATTGAATTGCACGGAGGAAGAGTCTGGCTAGAAAGCCAACTTTCAAAAGGCACAAAAGTTTCCTTTTCTCTTCCTGTTGAAAGCGAGGGCACATGAGAACCACACTGAATGCATTAATTGTTGATGACGAGGCAGAGTTAAGAAAAAGTGTTCACTCCATACTACAGTCTTCTTTAACTGAAGTGGATTTCAACATCACGGAAGCCTCTAACGGAAAAGAAGCCTTTGAAAAAGTCAAAACGAATGATTTTGATTTGGTTCTTATGGATGTCAAAATGCCTGAAATGAATGGCTTAGACGCCCTCACTGCAATCAAGGAACATGACCCCAGCACCTTTGTCGTCATCATGACCGCGCATAGTAATCTTCAAGATGCTGTTACGGCCATCAAAGAAGGAGCTTACGACTATGTCGAAAAACCAGTTCAACCTCAACGACTGACTGATATCGTCCGCAAGTGTCTTGAAGCAAAAGATCTTGTTTCCAATCTCGCTCTCTCTAACCCCATTTTTGATGATGACGTGGATAGTGAATTCGTCGGCAGCTCCACGAAAATGAGAGAGGTTTTTTCTCTGATTTACAAGCTCTGCAAAGTCGACACAACTGTTCTCGTTCGGGGAGAAAATGGAACAGGAAAAGAGCTTGTCGCGCGCGCAATCCATTTTAATTCCAGCCGCAAGTCAGGCTCCTTTGTCGCCATTAACTGCGGGGCTATTCCAGAAAACCTCATGGAGTCTGAACTCTTTGGTCACGAAAAGGGAGCCTTCACGGGGGCCGTTGAGCGCAAAATAGGAAAATTTCAACTGGCTAATAATGGAACCCTTTTTTTGGATGAAATCGGAGAGCTAAAGCCCGATATGCAAGTCAAACTGCTTCGGGTACTTCAAGAGAAAAAGTTTGTTCCCGTCGGAAGCAACCGCGAAGTTAAAACAAATGCTCGTATCATCGCTGCAACAAATCGCAATCTGGAAAAAATGATTGATGAAGGCGAGTTCCGAGAGGACTTATTTTACAGACTCAATGTGATGCCGATTTTCTTACCTCCATTAAGAGAGCGGACCGATGATATTTCCGCCCTTATTCAAAGCTTCATAAAAAAATTCAAATCTCAATTTCCAGATTCGCAAGTTCAAGGAATCACCGAAGAAGCCCTAACAGCTTTGAAAGCTTATCGATGGCCAGGCAATATTCGAGAACTTGAAAACGCAATTGAACGCGCCTTCATCCTTGAAGCTGGCACCCAGATCTCCTTGACGAGCTTACCTGATCAGGTAAAGAACTCTTTATCTGCTCCCGTAGCTCAGAAAATATCGAGCTCAACTCCATCTCCGAACATGGATTTTGAATCCTACAAGGAACAAACAGAAAAAGAATTTATTATTAGCGCGCTGAAAGCTAACAACGGTCGAATCAATCAAACCGTAGCACGAGCCAACATTCCTAAAAATACTTTACTCCGAAAGATTAAAAAATATGGGATTAATGTTAAGGAACTTGGCGCTGGAGAAGCTGAATAGATTTTAACACCTGGTCAGCAGTGATATCCTTCATACAACGGTGGTGCCCCTTCGGGCAAATCTGATGTCCATGCATTCCACAGGGGCGACAATCAAGAGAATTGTTTTCGACCACCACTGCCTTGGAATTCCAAGGGCGAAAACCAAAGCTTAAAACCGTAGGACCAAAAATAGAAACTGTCGGAACATCTGCTAGTGCAGCTAAGTGCTGACCAGCACTGTCGTTTGTAACTACAAATTCAGCATTAACCAAAATCTGCAAAGTCTCTTTTAAACTGGTTTGACCTGTCAAAATTTGAACATTGGGAATATCTTTGCTGACTCTCTCTGAAAGAGCGATTTCAGGCTTTCCTCCCATTAATATCACATCAAATTCCCTTAAAAGCTGCTGCGCGAGATCGCGATATCCAGTCTCAGTCCACTGCTTCGTAGCCCAAACACTGCCCGGAAAAAGACACACATACTTTCTTTTCACATTTAATTTCAAATAAGAGCCCCAGGTCTTGATGCTTCTTCGCATGCTCATTGAGGCCCAATCAGGAACAGGATTCATATTGCCCGGAGGATTGCTGAGAAGATAGTCCCCGATTTTCTTTTTTAATTCACCATCAAGAGATGTCAGTAGTTCCATCTGACGAATGGCCTCTGGTAAATTCCAATTTCTTTCTATTCGATGGTCAAAAATAAAAAGATTCCAAAATTTAGAGTAACCAATTTTTTTTCTCGATTTTATTTTTCGAACAAACCTTCCCGTTGTAAAGGACTCATGAGGACTAATCAGAAGATCAAAAGTTTCACTCTCAAGCTCTTTAATGATTTTCTTATACGTTGAATATTTCCCCTTCTGAATTTCAAAAACACGATCAACTAATCCTAAGTCTTTGAGGATGGTACTCACACCACTTCGTCCAACAAGTGTGATTTCAGCTTGTGGGTTTTTATTTTTTAAATATTTGAAACTGGGGACACTGAGAAGAAGGTCTCCGAGAAAGGCTGTTTGAATGAAGATAATTTTGTTTGCCACTGTTTTGTCCCATTGCTGATTGCAGCCATTATCTCATCAAGAGATACCTGATCATAGCACATTAAGGACTTTTGACAACTTCTCTTCCAGCAAGGACCACAGGGAGCTTTTGAGAGAATGACCTGACCACGATCATACAATTCAATCTCATGTGCGCAAGTTGGGCCAAACCAAGCAATAATATGCTTTCGAAGACCAATTCCCATATGCATTCCAAGACTATCTCCCGTCAGGATAATATCGCAAGCATTAGCGCTTACTAATCCATCACGAAGCCCCTTATCAGTTGGGCTTTGCACAACACCAAGTTCTCGGCCGATTTCTTGATTTCTGACAGCATCTTCTGGCCCACCGAGAAGAACAATGTTTTTGTATCCCACTGAAATCATCTCTTGAATAATTTGTCTGTGAAACGAAATGCTCAGTTTTTTTGCGGGTAGATGATCACTACACCCTGTATTGATCCCAATCACAGGCTGATCGTGTGCCTGTCGCCAAGTCTGAGTTCTTTTGTCGGACTCTATTCGTTCCTCATGTGTTAAATGAACTGAATACTCTGATCTCTGATAAGGACCTAACTCAAGGGCTTCGATCTGAAGCTGCACTTCTGATTTTTTATTTTGAAAAAACTTTTTTTCATCGCTCAGACCAATTTCCCAAAGTTCATTCGCAGCAGGTGTGGCGGGCTCTATTGCACCTGTTCGAGGATTGGCTAAAAAGCCATAAGTTTGATCAATCTGCGTTATCCGCGCAATTGCAGAGGCCTCTAATGACTTATCAACAACAAACCCAATATCAAATTCTAAAGCTTTCAATTTTAATAAATCCATCTCTGATGTTGTCAGCACTCGATCAATCAGCGGATGCCCTTGAAGCAATCTGTGCGCCGGAGCCTGCGTGACCCAAGTTATTCGGGATGAGGGTAATTTTCTTTTTATAGGCTCGATCAAGGAGGTTGAGCGAAGAACTGCGCCCAAGGCACCCAAATGAATGAGCAAAATGGAAACTTGAGGTTGATCCAAAAAAGCACATGATGAATCACAGACTCGAGATTTCCCACAGGGTTTATAGCCGTTAAAATGTCGGCACAAAGTCATAGGCATGGCTTATTTTATCAAAACCAGCCTCGGGTTCCTATTGGACTAGACTTTTTCTAAATAGAACCTCGATCAATTGCTGCTAGACCGTAAAGAGTCAGGATCATCCCTATGAAGAGGACTCCAGAAATGATTTTTGCCCGTCTTTCCTCGCCTAAAGATGGGTAGATGAACTCAAGCAACTTTATCCATCCCCATACAACTAAGGGCAATATCACAACATCAAAGGGTACACGAAAACGCATCTCCCCTTTAAATAACCAGACAAGTCCGCAGAGAGAAACAACTGGCAATAAAATGAATAGAAATTTTGGATCCCTTGGGTTTTTCAACAAAAGTAAAATACCAACAATAAAGGCAGGCAAAGCGAGAAATCCAAAAAGGAGTGTGTAATTACGACTTGTTAATTTATGTTCCACCTTTGTCTCTAAACTAGTCCAGAGATCATTATTGATAAAAAGATAGGGAATATATCGAATACTTTCCAGCAGCACGACTGGATCAGCAAGAATGCAGTCAATCCCCTGCTTCATAAAATACCCCGAATCAGTAAATGACTGATCCCAGACTTTTCTTTTAGACTCTCCCAATTGAGCAAAGAGAGGCGACTGCCAGAAGTATCCATCAATATCTTTATTAATTTTTGCAGGACACTTACCTTCAATAAAGTTCAAGCCACCATTAGAGGCTGACAATTGAAATCGACCAATTAAATTGTAGGTTAGCACTCCATGAATAACCAAAACTAAGCCCACAGCACAGGCAAAGCCGATCAGAGGCTTAACCTGACGATGAACCCAATAAAACCATCCCATCATCAATGGCACAAAGAGCACAAAATTTCCTTTTAATAAAAATCCCAGCATAAACACAAACCCCAACAGGAAGCTCCACAGATGAGAAAAGGGATAAGGCTTCAACGAAAGTAGATACATAAAAAGCGCAACAAAAAACGTAAATAGGCATTCTGAAAGATAGACACCTGAGTTGAAAATAAAGGGATAATGGAACGTTGCCAAGAAAAGTGTCAACATTCCTATGGTTCGACCAAACACATTCTCAGAAAATTTCCAAATTAAAATGACAGTCAAAATACTTGCCAATAACTGAATCCAACTTAAAATCTCAAGACTTCCAAAATGAAAAGCTGAAATAAAAAAGAAAGTCATCCCTATCGGCTGAAAGAAGTCTTGCTTAGTGATATGCCCCTGAAGCATTTCCTGGGCACGATCATGATAAGCCTTAATATCTGAAAAGATAAACTGCTCAGGCATGTGCCAGTTAAATATATATGCATATCGAATAAGGATCGCTGTTAAAATTAAGACCCCAATAACGATTTTTCTGTTATTTTGATTGAAAAAATGAGTCATTCCAATCCTTTTTGAATTTCAATAACCTCTGAAACCAGTGTTCCTATTTTAATTTTTGATTCTATACGCAAAATAAACTTTCGATCATCGTCACTGAGCCACATATATATATCCCCGACTGGCTTATACTTCCCCTTCAATTCCATTTCTGGCTTGACCACAATGGCATCAAATTCACCGGCATCTGTCGAAATTCTTTCTTTACGGATAGCTTTTGCTCGAAAAATCAAATTCTCTTGATCATGGGCAACGCGGAAAGAATGTTCAACACCAACCTTCCACTCAAATAACCGCATGTAATATGCCGCCGAGAAAACATTCTGAGAGTAATCTGGAATTTCCCACTGATGTTTCTTTTCTTGTTCCCCATCTTTATCTGTCACCTTTTTTTCCCAATAGGTTGCCATACTCTTTTCTCGGTCAAAAAGGGCTCTGGCTTCGAGAAGCTTTCCTGTTTCTTTCACATGAAGAGTGTACACGTAGGGAACGAGGGTTTCATAATCAACCATCGTCACTGAATAATCATCAACAGCATGAAAGGATTCGAAAAACGGACTGGTCGCAATACTTGTTTTCCAATTATAGGATTTTCGGCCGTTCACCTGGGCATAGGGTTTAACTTCAAGAGTTAATGTGCCCGCCTTCATTTTAAAGTAATTCACGCTATGGACTACTTTTTCCCCCACTCGAAATGGATCTTTGATCGGACGGCGCCCATCAAAACCCACATCGGACTCAAGTTCTGGCTGTCTTCTTGTTGGGACTTCCGGTGTCGGAGGAACTGCCTCTTTGACTTTCGCGGGCTTTAAAGCCTTTTTCTTTTCTTTAACTGGCTTTTGTCGTGCTTTTTCGGGTGTTAATTTTGTTTCTGGAGTTGGCTCTGTCGGGGCCTTTAAAACTGCTCCCTGCGAGGGAGAGACTTCTTCAACGGCAACAATTTGAATACTTTGCTCAAATTCACGGTTTTCTTTGAGGCGGCTTTCTTGTTCTTTATCAACCTTGAGAACTTTTGTGGCGCAACCACCAACTATTCCCAATAGAATCAAAAAAACAATTTTTTTCAAAATCACTCCCAACGTTTCCAGCGACGATGCACCCACATCCAGTGTTGAGGGCTTCGACGTATGATCTCCTCAATCTTTAAATTGTATTTTTCAGTCATTGTCAGAATTTGTAAATCTCTATCTGCATTACTTTCCAAAGGGATAGGTGGCTCAATCACTAAGTGTGTTTTTAAATCCTGATCTCGATATGTATAAACGGGCAATACTGGTGCTCCAGTCTTAATGGCAAACAAGGCTAGACCATAGGCGGTCCCCGTCTTACGACCAAAGAAGTGTGTCTCAATGCCATAAGGCCGCCCCATAAACTGATCGACAACAAAAATAACGGCCTCATTTTTTTTCAGAGCCGCTAAAATTTCAAAAGCAGTTTTGGCCCCATGTGGATCAATAAACTTGGTCCCCTTTGATTCACGAACCCCAAACCAAAGTGCATTGAGAAACTTATTTTTAAATTTTTTCGAAATCAAATGGATGGGCAATCCCTTGAGCGACATCACCGAAACACCCATATCTCCATTTCCCATATGCATGCTGAGAAGCAAAACGCCTTTTTTTTCCTCTCTTGCCCGATGAAAATGTTCAAGGCCTTCAAATATAACTTCTTTTTCCACATAATCAGCGGACATCTGATGGAGAGACAAAAACTCGGGCAAATTCATACAGAGTTCAGCCATACTTTCTCGAGCGACCTGATAACGTTTTTCTTTTGACCAATCTGGAAAGGCAATTGTTAAGTTTTTTAATATCGTCATTCGACGCAAACGAAAACCATCAAACCAAAGCCAGCCTAAGGCTCTTGCCCAAGCGACTTTGATGGGCTTCGGCATATGCCAAACAATCCAACTAATGATTACAACCCAAAACTTTGTCCAAATGGACATAAAACTCTCCTAAAGGGCCCTGCAATTCTGTTTTCAGCCCTACATGAAAAATGCTTTTCAGATCGATTGATAATTTTTGAATTTTAACCCAGTCTTTTTCAGTGGTCAGAATACAATCAGCTTGGATTTCATTTTTCTTATTCATTAAAATTTCAATATCCTTCTGAGTATAAAGATAATGATCAGGAAATGAAACTGTCTCCTTAAGATCAATTTGTTGGGTTTGTCGAAGTGACTGATAAAAACTATCAGGCTGACCAAGACCACAAAACGCCAGCGCCTTCTGACCATGGACGGTCTGTGGAATCTCAACCTGGTAATTCATTTTTAAGATGTGTCCTTGAGTGCCCATCAACTCTTTAAGAGAATTGATTTTCTCGAAATTGACCAAATTAGACTTTGTGATGCAAATCCAATGTGCACGTTTCAGCGAACGAATAGATTCTCTCGCTTTTCCAACTGGTAAAAGTTCATAATCCTGAAGATTTACCGTTGCATCCAATAATACCAAATCAAAATTCCGATGAAGATTTCGATGTTGAAACCCATCATCAACAAAGATCACATCTGGTGATTCTCTTTTCTCAGCTTCAAGAGCAGTCATCCATTTGGTCGGGCCCACGTAAACACTGACATCAGGAAAGATACTAGCTAATAAAGTTGGCTCGTCCCCAAAATATTGAGATGCTTTTTCATGATTTATATCCACGCGCTGAATACATTGGGATTCAGCCTTATAATTTCGAGACACAATCACCGGTTTTAAGCCCTTTTGAAGTGCATATTGAACAAGATGACGAATCATGGGGGTTTTCCCCGTCCCACCAACAGTTAAATTGCCTACACTAATCACAGGCGTTTTCAGCTGGACTGTTTTGAGAAGTCCGTGATCATAAGTCCAATTTTTCATTCCAGCCAAAGAAGAGTAAATAGATTGAAAAAAAGAATTCCGAACCCATTTTTCCATTTTATTTGAAATACCCCTCTTCAATAGCGTGAGCGACCCGAACTGTGGCTCCTTTATTTCCAAGACTCTTCTGAAGTTGCCGAAGATCATTTCGGACCGCCTCTGCATAAGCAGGATCGTCGATATATCTCTTCATCAATTCATAGAGACTTTGGGGATTCGCCCCACCCTGCCAGCGCTCGGGAACAATCTCTCGACCATGAATCAAGTTCACAATACCAAAGAATTTCACACCCCGAACAACAATTCGGGCTATCAGACCCGTCAGGAATTTTAATCTGTACATGATCACCATGGGTTTATGTAGTAAGCCCACAATCAGAGTCGCAGTCCCCGAAGCTGCTAAAATATAATCCGCTAGATTAATCATTTCAAAAGGTTCATCCTTAACCATAATCAGTGGGAATTGAATATCGCCCATATAATCTTGAATTTGTTCTTTGGTAAAAGTTGGAGCGACGATCATCAATATTTTAATATTTTTATAATTTTTTAAAAATTGACGAGCCACTTGAAGCTGAATTTGCATATGCTGGCTCACTTCACTGCGACGACTACCCGGCATTAAGCCAATGACAATATCGGAATCCTGTATTCCAAATTGCTGACGGCGCATTTTTCGATAATGGGGATCAAAATATTTGTCTTGAATCTCATCCAGCAAGGGATGTCCAACAAAGCGGGCTTTGACTCCATTTTTTTCAAAGAACTCAACTTCAAATGGAAAAAGAACGAAAACTTCACTGCAATATTTTTGAATTTTCTTAACTCGACCTTTTCTCCATGCCCAGAGCTGTGGAGTAATGTAATAAACAACTGGGATACCCAAAGCATGCATTTCTTTAGCCAGCATTAAATTAAAATCGGGGTAGTCCATAATAATGACTACATCTGGACGGCGCTCTTTAGCCGCCTGGACAAGATTATTAAAAACCACTTTCAGATGAGAGTATTTTTCAATAACCTCGACAAGCCCAAAAACGGCCATTTCTTCTGCCTTGCCAATTCTTTCGAAACCAAGAATTTCCATCTCTTGAGTTCCGACACCAAAGGCCTTTACTGGCTTCTTTTCACTTTTCCAATATTCAATTAATCTTTGAGCGTAAAGAGCACTGGATGCCTCTGCCGCTACGATAAGGACTTGATGCATGCAATAACCTGCTCAACCATTTCAAGAGCTCTTAATCCATCTTGTCCTGTAATCACTGAAGGCGCCTTTTTTAACACCGCCTTAATAAAGGCCTCTGTTTCAATCAAAAGATTGTCACCCTTACCGGATTGATGACTTGTAAACTGAAGCGATTCCCCAGCAGTTCCAATCTGAGTGACCACAAGGTCGCCCGTTTGAAGATTGGCTTCGATGACTTGATTCTTCTCGATGATCTTCATACTTCGAGTCATCTGTTGAGCAACCCGAGATGTTGTGATTAAAGCCTTTAATCCTGATTGAAATTCAAAAGTGGCCGATGCCCAATCATAGGTTTTTGTAATCAGCGATCCACCTTGAGCTGAAACGACTCGACAAGGGCTCTGATCGAGTGAAAGAAGCATATCAATATCGTGAATCATCAAATCGTGAATCACAGATACATCTGCACCTCGTGATTTAAAAGGAGCATGCCGATGATTTTCAACCCAAAGAGGTTTTGTCATTCGCCTCTGAGCTTCAACGAATGCCGGATTAAACCGCTCACTGTGACCCACACAAAGAATCAGATTCTTTTCTTTTGCAAGCTTCACCAATTCCTGAGCCTGAGAGACTTTTTCAGTAATTGGCTTTTCCACATTCACGTGGATATTGTTTTCAAGAAATAATTTTGCCAATTCATAATGAGCAAGAGTGACAGAGGCAATTGCCACCATATCCACTTTCCCAATGAGATCTTTAGGATGAGTGAACCATTGTACTCCAAGTGATTCACCTACTTTTTTTGCTTGATCGGCATTCAAGTCACAAACACCAACCAATTCAAGTTGACCTTGAAACTGAGTTTCGGACAGCTGTTTGTATTTCTGAGCATGAAACTGCCCCAGATAGCCTACACCAACAACCGCTGCCCTTAGCTTCACTTTGCAATCCCCCGCTTAGAGGTTTTAATAAAGTTCACAAAATACTCAATATTCGGAGTCCATGTGCATTCTTTTTGAATACGCTCAAGCCCCTCCTCAACGGTGTCTGATCCCATTAAAATGATTCGGATGGCTCGGTGTACATTTTCGACCTCTTCCTTTGAAAAGCCTTTTCGCGACAATCCAACCTTATTTGTTGCTCGACAGACCGCATGATCTCCGTGAGCACGAGTAAAGGGAAGAATATCTTTATTCACAACAGATCCACCAGCAACAAAGGCAAATTTTCCCACTTTGGTGAATTGGTTAAAGGCACAAACTCCACCAATGGTGACTCCATCTTCGATGACCGTATGACCACCTAAGTGTGAGTCGTTCGCAATAACAATGTTGTTTCCCAATTTGCAATCATGTCCAATGTGGGTGTACGCCATCAGATAATTGTTATCACCAATCGTTGTCTCACCGTCGGCTTTGCTCGTGGCTAAATTGGCGGTTGAGAACTCACGAAAGACATTGTTTGACCCAATTTTGAGTCGTGTTGGCTCACCCTTATAAGTCACATCTTGCGGAGCTCCGCCGATCACAGCACCCGGGCAAAAGTGATTATTTTCACCGATCTCCATAATTCCATAACGAGAGCCGAGGGTGACATGTCCCTCGACAAAAGTTCCTTTTCCAATTTTCACCTTACCCTGAATCAGACAATAGGGGCCAATCTCCACCCCTTCTGCGATGTCAACTTCTCCAGTAATAACGGTTGTTGGATGTACTTTCATGTAATCAATTACTTCTCTTTCTCGAACGCTTTAACAACATCTTCAGTTAAATCAGAGTCTTTTTGCGCAAAAAGAACATTTTGCCCCTGTTTTTCAATGACCAATGTAAAACCTTTTTCTTGCGCAACTTTTTCAATTGTCTTTTTCATTTTCTCTAAAATTGGCTCAACCAAGTCTTTTTCTTTTTTCTGAATCTCAACTTGATTTTCTGCAACGGTCTTTTGGAACTTGAGCATTTCTTCCTGTAGTTCCATTTGCTTCTTATTCATGACCTCTTCTGAAAGAACAGACTTTTTCTTTTCCAGATCCTGTCCCATTTTTTCAATATCTGCCTTTTTCTTATCAAGATTTTGTTTTCGCTTCTGGAATTCAGCATCCAAGCTTTCCTTTGCTTTTTTGCCAGCAGCAGTTGATTGGATTGCCTTTTGAACATCAACAAAGCCAATCTTTGATTCTGCACCAAAAGCCGAAGCCCCGACCACCATCACTAACGACATTAATATTTTTTTCATAAATCCTCCTTAAAAGATTAAATATTTTTAAAACGGCGATCCAATCGAGAACTCAAAGACCACTGGGTCTGGAGAGTTTTCATTGGATCGATTTGGAAATCCCCACTCAAATCGCAAAGGACCGATCGGAGAAAACCAACGAAATCCGAAACCAACGTCACTATATAAGTTCGCCGATGAAAGTTCATCTTCGGCTTGGCCAGCATCAAAAAAGGCCACTCCCTTAATTCCAGCCTCTGCAATCAATGGAAATTCAAACTCAAGTTGGTAAAGTAGCTGCTTCGTTCCACCGATAGGCTTCTGAGAAAGGCGCTCGGCTTCAGATGGTGTACGTAGAAATGGACTGCCAATTAATCGATTGTAGGTGGCATTTGATTTAACTGTCTTACCAACTCTAAAGAATCGATACCCACGTAATGAATAAGGTCCTCCGAGCAGGAATCTTTCATTGAAAGGAGGTTCTTTATCGGCATCATGCGACCCAATATAAGAATAGGAAAGATTATTTCTCCAAACCACTTCCCAAAAAACTTTTTTAAAGTATCTGAAGGTTGCATTACCCTTTGTGTACCCAATGTTTCCACCCACTCCGGCGTATTCTAAAGATAGAGAACCATAGGTCCCCTGAGTTGGCGAGAATCGGTCATTTCGTTTGTCGTATTCAATAATTCCAGTAACTGATCCCGCATCACCGCTTCCTTTATCTAATGGGAAAAGCTCTGGATCTGTTACAACATACTCATAGATAGTGCCGTTTGCTAAACGGAAGGATTCTCGAACCTCTGTTAATTTGATATTTTCATATTTGTAACGAATCGAGGCAGATATGTTATCCCCAAGCGGATGCCCCAGACGGAAAGCTCCACCTAATTTCTTTTCGTTATAATCATATCGCCCACTTACACTTTGGTAGACATCAAAACCCAAGCTCCAATCAGTGTCATTGAAGTAGGGTTCCGTGAAATTAAAGTTATAGGTCGTTTGATCTTTTGCATATTGCAAAGAGGCCCCAAGCTTTTGACCTTTTCCTAAAAAGTTTCCTTGGTTCACTGAACCTTGCAAAGTGAACCCAGTTACCGATCCATATCCCGCTCCCAGCTGAATACTTCCCGTATTTCTTTCTTTGACCGAAATATCGATATTAAGGATATCGGGTTTATCTGGAGGAGTTGAAGTTTTAAAATTTACTTCATCGAAAAATCCAAGACGTTGAACATTTTCAACCGAAAGTCTTTTTCGTGTTTCATTATAGAGTTCACCCTCACGGATTTTCAACTCTCGTCGAACAACCTTGTCCCGAGTTTTGCTATTGCCAATCACATTGATTTGGCCAAAATAAACCTTATGTCCTTTGTCAAATTCAAATGTAATATCAACTTTGCGATCTTTCTCATTAATTCTTGTTCTTGGAATCACGTTGGCAAAGGCATATCCCAAGTCACCATATTTGGCTTGCAACTCGCCAAGGTCTTTTTGAAGGGCCTCGTACGAAAAGACTTTTTGTTTTCCAATTTGAACTGCTGAGTTGAGTTCATCTCTTGAGAAGAGAAGGTCTCCAGCAAAGTCAATGTCGCCAACATCGAACTGCTCACCCTCATCAATCCGAATGGTGATGTAGATGTTTTTTTTATCTGGTGTCACATAAACCTGAGGCCGGTCAATTTTCACCTGGACATAACCTTCGTTAAAGTAAATATAACGAAGCCGCTGCATATCTTGATCAAAGATGTCCTGCTTATATGAACCAGAGCCGCTCATAAAGCTGAAGAATCCACCCTCGACAGTGGCCATTCTTCCTTTTAAAAATCCATCTTTCAGTTTTGAATTTCCTAAGAAGGTGACTTTTTTAACTCGAACTTTATCACTTTCTTTAATTGCAAAAACAACTTTAACAGACTCGTCTTTTTTAATGTCTTCGACTCGAGAGTCAATCTTTGCTAAGAAGAAACCTTTGTCCTCGTAGAGCTTCTGCATTTTCTCAATTCCGTCCCGGATTTTTGCCTGAGATAGAATTTCATAATTTTTCAATCCAGAAGCTTCGAGTAATTCTTCTGATTTGATTTCAGCATTTCCTTCAAAAAGGATTTCACCAATAGAAGGCTTTTCAACGAAAGAGTAGGTAAGATCGACCTGCGCCCCCGAAACCTCTCGGTTGACTTGAATATCGTAAAAATATCCCGTTTTAAAAAGAGCAGTGACATCCTCACGAATTGCAGCCCCTGAATACGGTCCGCCCACTTTCGATTTCATTTTGCCCAAAATGGCATCTGTTTCAATTTTACGATTACCCTGTATATCAATCTTACGAATTGATAAATCAGACTTATTTTCAATTAGCTCAACTGCAGTGGTGGTCTTTTTCTTAGCTCGCGCAGCATGCGACATCGAGGTTTGAGCCATTGTGAAGATAAAAACCACTCCGAGAAGAAAACGCATGCTGTATAAAATCCTAAACGTTACAAGTACTTATATAATATTTTGTGAAAGCCTAACAAGACCAAAGTCGGAAGTCAATTTAAGTTGAAAAATGCCCATCGGAAAGTTTCATCTGACGAGAAAACTTCTCCGCAAACTTTTGATCATGAGTTACCACAACAAGAGTCAAACCATAGTCTTTCTTCAGCTGAAAAAAGAGATCCTGAATAATCTGACTGTTATTGGAGTCCAAATTTCCTGTCGGTTCATCTGCAAAAAGAATTTTGGGACGTCTCATCAAAGCTCTCCCAATTGCAACGCGCTGCAATTCACCACCTGATAACTGATTCGGAAAGTGATTCGCTCGAGACTCTAATCCCATGTGACTTAAAAGCCTCATCGCATCTGCTCGAGCCTGGTCCTTGCTGATTCCCGCAATTCGCGCTGGAAGCATGATATTTTCAATTGCCGTGAACTCGGAAAGCACATGATGAAACTGAAAAACAAAACCCATCGTCGAATTTCGAAATTGAGCCAACTCATCATCTGATAAGGCCGACAAATTTCGGTCCTCGAAATAAAGCTCACCAGAATCTGGTCGATCCAAAGTTCCAAGTATATGCAAAAGCGTGCTCTTTCCCGAACCCGAAGCCCCGACAATGCAAAGACTTTCGCCAGCCTGTATGTCTATGGAAACTCCTTTGAGAATGGGCAACTCACCCGTTCCTTGAGTATAAGATTTTGTCAGCGTTCGAGCAGAGAGAATTGGTTTATTCATAGCGAAGTCCTTCGACTGTTGTCATACGTGCTCCTTTTTTTGCTGGAGCTAAAGAAGCCAAATAACAAATCAGCAGTGTCGTCACGATAATAATAAAAACATCTAAAAATCGAATTTCGATATCAATATGATCCACTTTGTACACGGAACCTGGGATAATTCCAAATTCAGTCTGAAGCCAAGAAAAACCAAAACACAATAATACACCAACACCAACACCCAACCCACAACCTATCCCACCAAGGACAAGACTTTGAAGACTGAGCATACGAACCAACTGTTTAGAGGACAGTCCAAAGGATTTTAAAATCGCAATTTCCGAAAATCGCTGTACAACATTAATATATAAACTACTGGCCACATTAAATGAAGCCGCCAAGATAATCACAAAAATTACAAAGAAAATAACCACCCTCTCAATTTTCACAGCCTCAAAAAGGGGCTCATTCACAGACTTCCAATCTCGAATTCGGTATCCATTTCCTAATGTTTTTTCGAGGCGAGGAATGAAAGCTCGAGCCTGATCAATGTCTTTTAACTTTAACAAAATACCCGTGTATTGAGCCCCGATCTCTGAAACCTGCTGAACGGTTTCAATATTTGTAAAAATCATTCTTTGATCGTACTCAAACTTTCCTAAATCCAAAATTCCCGCGACCTTGAGCTTCACCAAGCGACGGCGAAATTGATTGACCTCAAGCTCTGAAGCAATCGGGACGACAATTCGAATTTGATCGCCGATATTCACTCCAAAATGTTGGGCAATGCCTTTACCAATTAAGGCCTGGGGCTCTTCACCGCCTTGAATTTGAAACTGTCCCTTTACCAACCGGGTTGAGAGATTCAGCACTTTTTGAATTGATGCGGGATCTAAACCCTGCATCATGACACCGCTGAGCTTTCCCTTGTGAGCCATCACGCCTTCGATGGAAATAAAAGGGACTCCATCTTCAACAAGGTCATCTGACTTTTTTATTTTTTCAACTAGGTCTTGCCACGTGATCTGCTCATTGGAAAACTTTAGAATATTGACATGACCAGCAACATCAGCCACACTTTTTTTCAGTGTTGATTCAAAACCGCTAATCACGGCCATCGATACGACTAAGGAACCAACTCCCAGAACTAAACCCAAAAGAGAAACCCAACCCGTCAAAGTTAATATCTTTCTCTGCGAAGATGAAAGCAGGCGGGATGCGATCCAAAAAAGGGTTAAGTTCAACTTTGAACCCCCTCGGGATGAATCTGAGATTTCAGATAAGCCATTATCGCCCCATCAAGATCCCCATTCATGACATCATCAACCTGATTCGTTTCAAAACCTGTTCGATGATCCTTCACCATCTGATAGGGATGCATGACATAAGATCGAATCTGAGAGCCCCATTCATTGGCTTTTTTTCCGGCCTCTTGGGCTTCTTTCGCTTTATTTCTAGCTTCGATTTCTTTTTCATAAAGAGCCGCTTTCAACATTTTTAAAGCCTTCTCTCTATTTTGAATTTGGGACCGCTGTGACTGACAGGCCACAACGATTCCACTGGGCTTGTGCCGCATTCGCACTGCAGAGTCTGTTTTATTCACATGCTGTCCGCCCGCACCACTGGAACGGAATGTTTCAACTTCAATATCATTCGGATTGATCTCAATCTTGATATCATCATCCACTTCAGCCCAAGCAAAGACAGAGGCAAAGCTTGTGTGTCGACGAGCATTGGAATCAAAGGGTGAAATACGCACAAGTCGGTGAACTCCACTTTCTGCTTTCAAGTGACCGTAAGCATAGGGCCCTTCAATGAGCATGGTCACAGATTTAATTCCCGCACCGTCCCCATCTGATGTTTCAAGAATATCGGTTTTATATCCATGTTGATCCGCGTACCGAAGATACATTCGCATGAGCATCGAAGCCCAATCACAGGCCTCGGTTCCCCCCGCTCCGGCATTAATCGACAAATAGGTTGAATTCGCATCCAGTTCTCCACTGAGAACTCGCTTAATCTCTAAGTCTTGCCCCATTTTCTGAAGTGATAAAATCTCGTTCTTTGCTTCTGAAAAAGTATCTTCGTCATTGGCCTCAATCGCCATATCGACCAACACTTCAGCATCAGCTAACTTTTGAGCGAAGGATTCATATTCCGCAATGGCTTTTTCAAGAATCGATTTTTCCTTATTTAGGGCATTCATTTTTGCGGGATCGTTCCACACCGCTGGATTCTCAGCCTGAAGGCCAAGTTCTTCGAGTCGCTTTTTTTTGCGATCTAAGTCAAAGATACCCCCGGAGTTCATCCGAGAGCTTTTTTAATTCCCCAAGGGTTCTTTTAACATCATAGGTTTCTGCAGCAATAGACATGAATTTACCCCTACCAAAAGATCAAGGAAAATATGATGTTATCTGCAACTTAAATGCAATAGCTAAATCATCTTGCCGCAGAGCGCTTTTGCTCGGTTAAAGTCATGATTGGGACAAACCCCCTCACTCGACAGAAGAATCGTTCCTTTTATGAAATTCTCGACATTTATTTAAGAGTTAGCTCATTATAGCACGAGCCTCTTGTTCAGTTCGAGTTTTCTGTTGAATACACCCGTCATATGAGTCCAATACTCATAGTCTCCATAATTGCTAATAATCTCATGCCCCTTTTCATCTTTATCTCCTGAGGCCACGTAGCAAGTGGCAATTTGCCTTCTGAGAGGTAGCTCTATACATTCTGGCGTTTTTCGAGTCTCCGAACTGATGAGCTCCTTGCTCTTATCCAAACAACCACCATCAGCTTGTCCACTTAGGGATATAAATAGAATCAGAACTACCATGATAATTTTTACGTTAGGCATTTTCACACTCCTTGTGCAGTTATTCCACCACTAGCAATGTCAATACCAAAATTGAAATGGATGCGGTCTCACTGTATTTAGAAAAATCAAAGAAACTGAGAATATAAGTGACCAAACGAAAATTTGATCCATAATGGTCGCATGAAAAAAAGACTTGCTCAAAAACTAGTTAGATAACGCTCAAACAGTTGATCTTGCAACTGAAACATTCTTCGCGCCTCTGTCTGACTTTGCTCATGATCATATCCCAGCAAGTGAAGCATTCCATGAATCACCATGTAGGCCAATTCTTCTCTGTAAGTCAGCCCGTGGTCTTTTGCCTGTTTTTTTAAAACAGAGGGGCATAGAACAAGTTCTCCTAAACTTTCAACTCCATCTCCATCAAAGCTGAGAACATCAGTTGCATAATTTTTACCCCGATAATCGTGATTCATTTTTTTTGCTTTTTTTTCGTTGAGAAACACCAACGTCAACTCAAGATGAATAGTTTTTTTATGTTTTGCTGGTAGCTGATTTTTGAGAAACCGTCCAAGTTTTAGAAGGTACTGACGAGGCACCGGCACCGAAGTCCCATTAATAAAGATCAGCTTCACGTTTTAACACCCTGTTTTGTTGGAAAGAGCGATTCTGAGGGAACCTCAGAGGCTCCTCCGCCTGCACTGCGGGGATAATCAATTCGCTGGTGATAAATGCCGAGCAATATTTTACAGAAAGCAGCTTCAACCTTAGAAAGGTCTTTTAAGGTCAAATTACACTCATCAAGTTGGCCATCCATAAATTTTCTTTGAATAATATTTCGAACAATATTTTGTAGTCGCACAGCTGTGGGTTCATCCAAAGACCGTGCTGCAGCCTCGATTGAATCAGCCAACATACACAATGCAGCCTCTCGGAATTGAGGTTTTGGACCTGGATATCTGAACTCTTCTTCAGATATCTCGATATCCCCCTCGCTCTTTTGATCCAAAGCTTTGTTGTAGAAATAAGAGATCAGTGTGGTCCCGTGGTGCTGAATCACTCCATCGATGATCGGCTTACCCAACTTGTGTTTAATCCCAAGCTCCACTCCGTCCTTCACATGAGCAATCAAAAGGGTCTTACTCATAAACGGCGAAATATGATCATGAGGATTGCTGCCTGACTTTTGATTCTCGATAAAGTAATTGGCGTGTTCCATTTTTCCGATATCGTGATAATAGGCCATAACTTTTGCGAGTAATGGGTTTGCTCCAATTTCTTCAGAAGCTGCTTCGACCATCGAACCCACCATCATCGAGTGATGATATGTCCCCGGTGCTTTCACAATCATATCTTTAAGAAGAGGATGATTCAGATTACTCAGCTCAAGCAACTTCACATCAGTCGTGTAATTGAAGACCGATTCAACAAGGGGCACAAGCATCATTGCAAAAAAAGCTGAAAATATCCCCCCTAAAAATCCAGATGGAATGGCTGAGAGTATCTCTGCAAAGTACCCCTCCTGATCAACCTTCGAAATCGAAATCACTAAGGCGATCATAATCACATTGACCAAGCCCGTACGAACTCCGGCCAAATAAATATCATTTCTTTTCTTACAGGAGTAAACTCCGCGAGCTGCAGCAATTCCACCTGCAAAGGTTACTAACATGTAGGCAAAATTCATCTCCGTCATCAGTCCCATAACAATTGATGTAAAGGCTGTAAAAATCCACACAACCTCACCAGAGCTGACAACAAGTCCAACGAGCATAGGCCCAGCCGCGACGGGAGCTGCATAAAGAAAAATAGATCTCGGAATCCAGGCACCAAATTTTGAAACAAAGGCTGTCTCGGTGAAAAACCAGAATAATTTGGTGATCACCACCATACCCAGTATCACAGCACCCATCATTAAGATATCACGCCGATCAACCTTCATCCGCACACCGGCAAAGCGATGCAAATATTGAAAGAAAACCACTATGACAGATAAAAAGAACAAACCCATCGCTACAGTCATGACATCTTGTCGATGTCCCGACTTCAGTATCTCGATCTCTTTGAGCATGGCCACATGGAAGGGTTGGATAACAGTGCCATCCGTCACAATTGTTTGATTCTTCTTAATCGAGATTGTAATCGGAAGAACAGAATCCCGAGCCGCCTGACGCCGATTTTCCATTTCCTGTTTGTTGAGGGTCAAATTCGGGTAGATCAATAACCGAGAGAAAGCTAAAATGTTCGCTCGATCTAGTGGCGAAAGTGAATCTAACACTTTAGTTTGAGCAAGTTCAAAATTCTCAATTTGCTGAGTATCCAAAACTTCTTTCTTTTGCAGCATAAATTCGCGACCTCTGGCGTTTTTCTGCACAACGCGCCCAAGCGCAATTGTTTTTCCGCTCGGAAAAACCTTGTCCGAATTTTCTGCAATTTTATTTTCATACCATTTTTCCAGATTCCGAATAGCAATATTCTCATACCGAGCCGAGAAACGATGTCCTACCAGCCATTCAAAGAGATAGTCTGAAACCCCTACCCCAAGCTCTTTTTCAAATTCACTTTTATGGGACAAAAACTCTTTAATTTTTTCTTCTCGATCAGCCATTTTTTTTGGCCATCGAATTCCCCTCATCTCTGATCGCATTAGTCGAAAAGCACGATAAACAGAGCCAGATACTTTTTCAAAAACAGCAGGATCATAATCAAAAATAATTGGAACAGCGGCCTCGGCCTTGTGCCTTTTCTCCTCAGTTGTGATTTCATCAATCATTTCAAAAGAAACTGGAGATATAATATCGCTCTTTGCGATATCACCCACTTGGTAGTTAGTAGGAGTACGAATTTCGAAAGTAATTGCATAAGCTAATAGCAGAGCAAAAAAGAAGGTAAACGATATCCGCTTAATCTGAAATTTTTCTTCGATGATGAGTAGTATTCGTCCAAGCCAGGTTCGCTCAAATCCCAAATGATGAGCCCAATCCAAGAACTTTAAGCTATGATCTTCGTAGTTCTCACGACAATGAGGAGCATCTCTTTTCTTGGAGCTATTTCTTCGCTGCATCATTTAAAAACCTCAATGGTGCTAAGTCTTTTTACTGATCGGTTTTTCCTGTGAAATCAGGAGATTTCTATGCTAAACCTAGACCCCATGAAAGACACTCTAACTCAATTTCAGTCCTTGGTCGAGATCGTAGCTCGACTCAGAGGTCCAGACGGCTGCCCATGGGATAAAGAACAAAGCCAAAAAAGTCTGGCTCAGTTTTCAATCGAAGAGGCCTTTGAATTAGCTGAAGCCATTGAAAGTGGCAATCAATCCCATGTGAAAGAGGAGTTGGGTGATTTTCTTTTTCAAGTCATCCTTCAATCTCAAGTGTCAAAAGACAATAACGGGTTTGAACTGAAAGATGTTCTCCAAGATCTCAATGAAAAACTGATCCGGCGTCACCCCCACGTTTTCTCTGACGTCAAAGCCAAGGATATCGAAGAAGTTTGGAGGAACTGGGAACGACTCAAGGCGCAAGAAAAAGCTGCGCAAAAAACTAGCAATCCTTTTTCCTATCCTCGAAAAATGCCGGCACTGCAAGCTGCCAACAAAATCGGAGTCAAAACTCAAAAGCTAAAATTTGACTGGTCTACCGCTGACCAAGTTTTTGAAAAGGTCCAAGAAGAAGTGTTTGAAACGAAAGAGGCTCTAAAATCTGGCAACAAAAAGGACATTGCTCACGAAATTGGTGATGCTCTTTTTAGCCTTGCACAATTGGCACGTCACTGCGATCTCGATCCCGAGGCCTGTCTTCGCGAAGCCAACCGTCGTTTCGAAAAACGTTTTAACAAAGTTCTTGAACTTGCAGGCTCAGATAGAGAAGCCTTTATTGATTTATCTACGGAAAAAAAAGAAAAGCTTTGGGTTCTAGCAAAAAAACAAACCTAAGCCAGCTGCTGCCTTAACCCATATTCAGTCACAGCTTTTTTTTCTTTCTGAACCTGTTCGAATATTTTCTCGTTCTCATTCGGACGGTTCAGTAGCCGATGGTACTGGTGATACTGAACTGCAGTGTTGCAAAATGGAACCATCTGAACCCCATTTAACCTTAATCGATATTCGATATCACTGTCTTCTCCAATACCAGCCCCCTCATAACGAAAATCAAAACCGTTGATATCGATCAAATGTTTCTTCGCTAGCGAGAAATTACACCCCACAATTGCCCTTGGCTTCTGGTTGGCCAACCTTCGAAGCCACGAAGATTTAAAGTAAATCCCCTTTCCTCCATTATTGTCTTTCATATAAAGACCAAATGGCAGAATCCACCAAAGATTCTTCTGAAGATAGTGATTATATACTTTTTCCCGGGTGAGCAATTTTGTCACTACCGGTGTTAAATCCATTCGTCGGCCACATAAGACGGCGTTGGGTTGGCGATACTCATAATGCTCTCGCAAAAATTCATGGTGCAGAATGCAGTCTTGATCGATAAAAACCATCCATTCACTAGGACAATGGTGAATACCCCAATTCAGTATCCGATTCTTACGAAATCCCTTATCCTCATGCCAAAGATGTAAGATTGGAATCTTCATTTGATTCAGACGTTGGTGTAGAATATTGACTGTGGGCTCATCAGATCCATCATCACAAATGATGAGAGAGAAATCCTCCATCGTCTGGATCTCAACAGAGGCTAAGGTTAGATCAAGTACAGGAAAGTTTTTGTAAAATGCAATCACAAGCGTCATGGCTGAATCCGGGTTTTGGCCACGCAGGCCCCTTTCCCTATCCATCCAGACTTGATTTTTAAATACCTTCACCATGACTCAACCTCTCTGAAAATTGTAGACCTGTCAATAACTCAGACACCTGTCTAATCAAATGAATACAGTGTTAGTCCTAACAAAGGGTTACACCTCTTTCGGTTCAAATTTGCTCTCAATGCAAATTAAATTGATGATCAGCATGGCTTCTGTCTTGCTCTCTTAAGGAGCACAATGATCAAGGGGGCAATATGAAAAGCATGTGGATTGTCATTATGATTCTAACTCTTCTTCTATCAAGAGTAGGCTATGGAGCCACTCGAAAAAATTTACCTCTACAACCACCACCACTGACATCCAAGATTCTGATCGCCATTATTGATACGGGGATCGATACAGATCACCCAGATTTAAAATCCTATCTTTGGAAAAACCCTGGAGAAACAGGAAGAGACAATCTTGGCCGAGATAAGTCAATAAACGGTATTGATGATGATGGAAATGGATTTGTTGATGATCTTCATGGATGGAACTTTGCCTCGAACACAAAGTCAGTGATGGATACACATGGACATGGAACCCATATTGCCGGCATTATCACCGAAAAGCAAAATCCACGCTCCCCAAAAATCGAATTGATGGCCTTGAAATATTATGATCCAAAAACCACAGGAGTTCAAAATTTAAGAAGCAGCCTGGACTGCCTTCGATACGCAATTCAGATGAAAGCCAAAGTCATCAATTATTCAGGCGGCGGCTATGAAAAGAGCAAAGAAGAAGAGTATCTTTTACGCCTAGCCGAATCACAGGGAATTCTTATCATCGCTGCGGCAGGAAATGACCACATCAACACAGATATAAAGGGCTTTTATCCTGCAAGTTATCGACTCAAAAATATCATCTCTGTTGCCGCTTTATCTGACGAAAAACAACTTCTGCCCTCAAGTAATTATGGTTTGAAGACTACTCATTTAGCAGCTCCTGGCCGAGACATCTTCTCTACCCTTCCAGGTAACGCTTATGGCGTCATGAGTGGCACGTCACAGGCAACAGCTATGGTCACCAGAACTCTGGTCGATCTCTACTTTACTACTCAAAGCTTATCTCAGGATTCTATTATAAAAGCTATTGCTCAATATAATTCACAGATCATCCCCTATAAAACAACATTAACCCCCATCATCAGAACGGCACATCAGTAATTTTGTTGAAAATTTCAAGTGCCAAATAAGATCAGAAAAGTGAAATTTATGAATCCTTATACCTGAGGAATCTTCAGTTCAAACTGGGTATATAGAGCATGAACATTCAAGCTCAATGTTCCCCCATGAGCTTCGGCAATACCCTTTGAAATGCTAAGTCCCATACCCGTCCCCTGTCCTACAGGCTTTGTTGTGAAAAAGGGATGAAATATTTTATCTGCAATCTTGGACATAATTTGAGGCCCCCCATTTGAAACAGAAATCACTAAATGCTGGGACTGCTTGTGAACTTCAACCTTGACCCATCTCTCTGAAGCATCTTGAAGATGTGAAACAGCATCGTAGGCATTATTTAACAAATTGAGTAAAATTTGAGAGACCTCCGTTGGCCGACAATAGATTTGCTCGCCCTGAAGCTCAGGAAGATACACAGTGATTTCACTATTTCGAAATCTCTCATGGCAAAAACTCGTTGTCTCTTTGATGACCTTATCCACAGACTCTAAGGTCAGAGGATCACTGGAAGATTGGCGCGAAAAGGACTTAAGACCCTTGATAATATTTGAAATTCGAATAATAGCATTATTAATTCGATCAACATATTCTTGAAGTTTTCTTGCTCGACTCTCAACATGAGGACGCCTAATGATTGCAGGCAAAGCTGTGCTGGCCAAAGAAATAATGGCCAATGGATTATTGATCTCATGGGCGATCCCAGCTGCCATTTCACCTAGTGCTGTAAACTTGCTACTTTCAATCAATATTTGCTGCATAGATTTTAATTTTTCAACAGATTGCTGTAGTTCAAAGGTTCGCTCTTCGACTTTTCTTTCTAGAACTTCATTTGTCTCTTGTATTTCGATATCCCTTTTTTCAATCTCATTTAACATATTATCGATTTCACTGAGAATATTGTTAAATTCTCGAATATTTGTTTTTATATACTGACTTTCTTGAAACCGAAATTGGTAATCCTTTGCTTCAGAAATATGTCGAATTTTATTGAGAAATCTCGCGACTGGATATGAAACACTTTTGATAATGTAAAAGACACAGCCGATGAGAAGCAACTGTTCAAGTAAAATGGCAAGACCATTCGTTAACATGGCTTTTCTCATGGTATTTACTATACGGTCATCATTATAACCAATGACAACCTCACCCAGAACGGATTCGTTATCCATGATATGTTGACTGAGATATTTCTCCGCCTCAGATGCTGGCCGTTCACCGACTTCAACAAAAATACTGCCATCTTTCTTAAAGATCAGTGAATCAATATCCTCGTCCTTTATCGCCTCTCTTGCAAAACCCTCGAGAGCATAATAATCATAATTCTTGACATAAGGGGCACTCATCTTCGCAATGAAATTGAGTGTCGATTGAAGTTTCGTATCCATTGATTCATCTATCGCATTATGAAATTGTTTTGAGATCAATAGTCCAAATAGAGCCAAACTAATAACGGACACCGCCACGATCGGCGTAGCTATGCGACGAACCAGACTAACTTCTCTCTTGGTGAATTGCAGCATATTACTTGATCAGTGCATCACACAACAATACGAGTAACAAAGACTTTGCAGTATCGCCTTGCGCAATCTCACCACCTTTTTCAAAAATCTGATAGTCTACCCTGGTATGGAAGTAGAGTATAATCTTCATGTTCATGGAATGAGTTGCGCCAGTTGCGTCTCAAAAGTTGAGAAAGCACTACTTAGTGTCAAAGGAGTTCAGTCAGCCTCGGTTAACTTGGCAACAGAAAAAGCCAGAGTCACTACAAACAAACCAATATCTCCATCCGAACTCATGCAATCTATCGCCCGAATCGGATACCAAGCTGACCTGATCGGAGATGAAAAGTCCGAGGCCGGCGCTTGGAAAAAGCGCGAAGCTCTCTTGGCTCAAGAAAAATTACAGGTCATTTTCTCTGCAATACTCTCTGCCCCTCTTGTGATCACGATGGGGCTAAGCTTTTTTGACATTCACTGGATGCTCCCTTGGTGGGCTCAGTTCGCACTGACCTTTCCTGTTCAATTTGGATTTGGCGCTCGATTTTACAAGGGCGCGTGGATGGCGCTTCGTACGCGGTCAGGCAATATGGACCTGCTCGTGTCCCTAGGAACAACTGCAGCTTTCTTTTTAAGTCTGTATTATGTCGCAATAAGTTTGTTAGCCGAAAACTCAGAAGTTAAAAATAATCTGCACGATCATCTTTATTTTGAAAGCTCTGCGATCATCATTACTCTCGTTCTGTTGGGAAAATACCTCGAGAACCGAGCCAAATTTCAAACTACAGAGGCTATCCAAGCGCTACAGGCACTGAGACCAGAAACTGCTCGCCTCATCAAAAATCAAACTGAAACCATTGTACCTTTAGAGCAAATATCAAAGGGTGACCAAGTTGTTGTTTTACCAGGAGAAAAAATCCCAGTGGATGGAGTCATCATTGAAGGATTTAGTCATTTGGATGAATCTCTTCTTACAGGTGAAAGCTTACCCGTCTCAAAAAAAATTCATGATCCTGTTACCGCAGGATCTCTCAACGCAGATGGACGCCTTATTATCAAAACCACCGCCATTGGAGCCGAGACCACCCTATCTCGAATCATTCGCCTTGTTGAAAGTGCTCAGGCTGCAAAAGCACCTATACAACGATTGGTTGATCAAGTGAGTGCCATTTTTGTCCCCATTGTCATTTTAATTTCCCTCATCACCATTACAGCCTGGGGAATTCTTGCTGAAAACTGGGAGATCGGAATATTGAATGGAGTCGCCGTTATGGTTATTGCTTGCCCTTGCGCTCTTGGATTGGCGACTCCCACATCTATCATGGTGGGAACTGGTGCAGCTGCAAAAGCAGGTATTCTCATTAAAGACGCCGAGGCTTTAGAAATTACCCAATCTCTAACTGTGATCGCATTTGACAAAACTGGAACTCTGACTCAAGGACATCCCTCTGTCACTCAGTTCATTCCATTCAATAGACCTTTATCAGAAGTCTTCAATATTGCCACAAGCCTACAAATAGGAAGTGAGCACCCTTTGGCTAAGGCATTCATCACCTCTGCGCAGGAACAAAATCTTTCAATAACGCCAGCAGATAAAATAAGAGCCCTACCAGGAATTGGAATTCAAGGTTTTCTCAATGGACAGAAATATATGATTGGCTCAAAACTCCTTCTGGAAGAAAGAAAGATCAACTATGAGCCGCTGAAAAACCAAATAAAAACTTTAGAGGAACAAGGCCAAACTATATCATTTATTGTTGCCGACAAAAATTCAGAAATCATTGGACTTCTTTCGTTCAGTGATCAAATTAAACCCCTGGCTCGCCAAACTATTGAGTCTCTTCAGCACATGAACATAAAAACCATGATGATTACTGGCGACAACTGGGGATCTGCTCGACATATCGCAAATCAACTTGGTCTCGACCAAATACAAGCCGAGGTACTACCCATTGACAAGGCCCAAGTGATTGAAAATTTAAAAAAATCCGGTCACCGAGTCGGCATGGTCGGAGACGGGTTAAATGATGCCCCTGCCTTGGCCTCTGCCCATGTTGGCTTTGCTATGGCAACCGGAACTGACGTGGCCATGCACACAGCAGGAATCACTCTCATGCGAGGAAACCCTTTACTGGTTCCTGACAGCATTTCTATCTCTAAAAAAACTTATCAGAAAATAAAACAAAACCTTTTTTGGGCCTTTATCTATAATATTATTGGAATTCCACTTGCTGCCCTTGGATACCTCAGCCCCGTCATTGCTGGGACCGCAATGGCCATGAGCAGCTTTTGTGTGGTCACCAACGCTCTCTTGTTAAAGCGGTGGCAACCTCAAAGTCGGTCCCAAATGGATTTATCTTAGAAGGCCTTGGTAATAAACATTCCCATTTAACTCAAGAAAGGCATACCACTTATCCCCGAGCTTTTGCAGCATTAGGTCTACCTCTTTATACTCACGCGGTTTATGTTGTGTTGATTTTGTGTTTTTATTTTTTGCTTTTCTACAGGTCGACATCGAATCCCCCTCCCAAAACTGAGACTACAGCAACATCAATGCCAGAGCGGAAAAGAAGCCAATGCAATCAGAGAGGCTACTTAAGATGATCCTCACTTTTCATGGGTCAATCTGACGAAAACGATGGACAAAATTGCCAACTAACAGTGCTCTTGTGATGTTAATGTTTGCGATGTCCCAATTAATCTCAACTATATAGAGCCAGTCACATCTTTACATGGTTCAAGCATACTACTTTACTTCAAATCACACCTGGCTTAGATATTGCTGACACATTTGACTACTATTCGTCAGTTAATGAGAGGGGCTCAACATGCCTATTGGCAAGAAAGTGCTTATTGTAGAAGATTATCCTGAAATGCTCGAACTAATGAGCTACCTGCTTGAAAACGCCGGTTACAATGTTGCCGCAGCAACCAGTGGAAACCAAGCTCTTGAATTAATCCGTACCAATCATAATGATAAACTGTCTTTAATCTTGCTTGATCACAGTCTTCCAGACATGACTTCACACGAGGTCATAGCCCAACTCCGAGCCGAGAACCTTTGTCCTCAAGTTCCCATTGTCATATGCTCTGCTATGGCGGAACTGAATATGATCGAGCTTCCTGAAGGAGTTGCTGGAACATTACAAAAGCCATTTGAAATTGACAGTTTTCTTAACACAGTGGCTAAGTATGAACTATTAGATACTCAACAAGATATCTCAGCCCTGCCAATTAGTCTCAACCCAAGTAAAGCTGTCTCACATATTTCCTCTCATTAAATCTTACAACCACAATAAAACCCATCGTTTGTTGGTCCAACTATTGAATATCCACCCTGTGGAGGTGGGATATGGGAAAAGTTGTGAGCGGTGGATATGTTTTGGGGTTAATTGCGACGCTCTTATTGGTTCTTGTCATTGGAGTACCCTGGGTTCTTATCGTTCTTACCCCCGTCACTATCGTCTTCGGAGCTCTGTTTTATATATTGGAGCTCTTGGCTTACGGATTCTCGAAAATCACCGGTTTAACCCAAAGGCAGCGAACAGTCCATGCTCTCTTGGTTGATGATGACCCTTCGTCACTACTCATTCTCGAGCAAATTCTGAAAGAAAATAATATCGATTTCAAAGTGCTGAATTCTGGAACCCAGGTTTCTCAGGCCATTAAAGAGGAGGCCTATGATTTTATGATCCTTGATTATGATATGCCAGGATTAAATGGACCTCTTTCGCTTATAAACGCGGATCAAAGACTTAAGGATTATGATGTTGAAAAGAAGATCCCCGTCATTGGGTATTCTAGTTACGACCAGGTTCGCTGGAGTCTACCAAGACTGAAGCATTTTCAGTTCCTTGGCGTGATGAGTAAAGGATCTCCTCCATCAAGACTTAGAAAGGAACTTGCCCGGATTTATGCAGAACTTGAGCAAGGTCGTAAATTCAGACCTGAGCCCGCTCTGATCTGAACATGAAATAAAGGAGGTCGAGTATGGAGCAAGAACTTCTTCCGCTATTGCCCTCGTTTATTGAATCGAGATGGAAGGACATGGAGAACCTCGAGCTGTATATGATTCAAGGCGATTATACTGCAATAAAGAAACTGGGACATAATTTAAGAGGGATTTCGGGTGCTTTTGGATTCACGAAATTAGTTCAGATTGCAACAAATTTAGAGGCCGCCGCGAACAAGGCAGATCACCGCTCTTTAGAAAATCTCATTGAGGAATACCGAAGTTATCTCACAGAACATTACTCTATGCCCGTGCATTCCCCCGAAGGCTCCCTGCCTCCGAATGAAGTTGTTGAGTGATTTTGTCAATTTGAGTTAACACAGCCAAAGTGTCTTTTTGCAGCTTTTCATTATCACTAACCCTTTTATCAAGTATCTCTGCGCGACAACGAGCGACAGCCAGTAAATTTCCAAGCTTATGAACATTCTTTGAATACCTCTGGATGTTGGCCTGAAGTTGTTCTTTCAATTGCTCTTTTTCAGTAACATCACTGTACATAAACAAATAATGCTGTTCCTGTGTCAATTGGTCCTGAAAGGAAAACCAAGTGCATGATAACCTTAATGTCTCGCCAGCAGCGCTCACTGCCTGTTTTGTGCTATCATCGATAATTTCTACGGACTTCACTTTATCAAAATCCTGGTGAATTTGCCCCTTTAATTGATCTTGATTTTTATGAAAGTAATGACAGTATCGATCCGATGCGTACTGAATAACACCGCTCTGGTTAACGACAACCATCATCAGATTTTCATCTAAAATCTGAATGAAGGGCGATAGCAGTCCTTCTGGTAATTCCTTAGTTGACCAACTCATTATCACGCTCCAAATCTGATTCCCCGTGCTCAAGCGGTAACTCAAGTTGATCTTGGGCCACCATCCCATAGAGGCTCTTTCTTTTCGATACAACGTGCGTCGACTGATACCTAGAATTTTCGCAGCCTTATCTTTTTCATTATTGACCTCATTTAAGACGATACGAATATAACGCTCATTTAACTGCTCTAAGGTCGGACGATCGCTGTGAATCTGTTCAACACTTGACTTGGCCTCGGTCAAGGCGCTGTCTAAGACCATTTCTTTTTCTATAACTTCTCCACGACTCAGCACCATAGCCCGTTCAATCACATTCTCAAGCTCGCGAACATTACCTGGCCAGGGGTGAGCCATTAAGACTGCCATCGCTTCTGGAGAAACCCGCTTAATCGATGTTCCGTTTCGAGCCGCAAATTTTGCAATAAAACTTTCCACTAACAATGGGATATCCTCTATTCGCTCCCTCAGAGCTGGAACACGAATGGGAATTACATTTAGTCGATAAAAAAGATCTTCACGAAACTTTCCGAGATTAGAAAGAATTTTAAGATCCCGATGCGTTGCTGCCACGATTCGCACATCCACGTTTTTAAGCTTGCTGTCACCAACAGCACGAATCTGCTTATCTTGTAGAACGCGGAGTAACTTGGCCTGAAGGGTCAAACTTAAATCACCAATTTCATCAAGAAATAAAGTTCCACCCTGAGCTTCTTCAAAAAGACCTTTCTTATTACTGACTGCTCCAGTAAAGGCACCTTTAACATGACCAAAAAGTTCACTTTCCAAAAGCTGTTCAGGTATCGCCGTGCAGTTAATGGGAACAAATGGCTTATTTTTTCTTGAACCTGAATAATGAAGAGCTCGCGCGACAAGCTCCTTACCTGAACCGCTTTCCCCTGTAATAAGAACATTTGCGGTTGTACTGGAAACATGTCGAATCAGATCAAAAACTGCAGCCATGGCCTGGCTTTTACCAATGATGGCATCAAGACTATAGTTTCGATTCAATTGCATCTTCAGGTCTTGATTTTCTTGTTTGAGATTTGCCTTTTCAAAGGCTCGCTTTGTTAAAAGGATAAGTTCATCGCTTTTAAAAGGCTTGCAAATATAGTGATAGGCCCCATTCTTCATGGCCTCAATTGCTGTTTCGATAGATCCAAAGGCAGTCATCATTATTGTAACAATATCTGGATAATCAGTTTGAACCTTCCTCAAAAAGGCAAGTCCATCAATGGTCTCCATCTGATAATCTGTGATCAGAACCTGTGGTTGACTGACTTTAAAACTTTGCAATGCTTCCGCTGCTGATGAAAACTGGGTCACTTCAAAGCCCTCTCGCGTGAGCAATTCTGCGATAACCTCACGAACATCTGCTTCATCATCAACAACGACCACATGCTGACTCATTTGAACCCCCTTCAAAATTAGTCACACAAAAACACGGCTAGCTGATCACAAGATGTCGTACAGGACTTTTGCTCATCAATTTCTATAAAGTGGGCGCATTACACAAATTACACCCATCACAGTCAACTTTTAATTCATGAATCACAACAATGACTGTCATGAATATTTCACCTCTGTGACAACATGACCATGACGATGTCTGAATTGTCACACCTCAATTTTTCATTAAGTTAACAATTCTTAACATTCAACTCAGCAACCTTCTGATTTCTATTTGAGCGACAAACTTCTGTTAACTTCTAATTAAGATCGATCGGTATCGACATTGCAGATCAGGCTTATTCATTCAGAGATGAAAGGATATCCTCAATGACTAAGAAACATATTCATTCTCATGGGAGAGATAAGATCATTTGGGCTCTTGATCCCAACCAGGACCCTCAATTAGCAAAAAACCTTGTCGCTGAAATGAAGCTCTGGGCACATAAGCTGAATTGCGATATTCAACCTGTCACGGTAACTGACTCTCCTTCATTTCCGATGGAGAAAGTCTCTCTTTACTTGAATAAATTACAAGTCAGACAACTTCTTCCGACCCATCTTATTATTGAAAAGCTATCCTCTGCTCGAGCAATGGCCTCGGCCTTAGCCAGGTATGCTGAACGTGAGAAGGCCCAGTTCATCTTCGTCAACACACACGCTAAAAAGAGCTGGATTCCCTTTCAAATGGGCGGCTTTGCTGAAAGTTTAATTACAACATCTCGTGTACCCATTCTGATTATGAACACTCACACACGCCCCTCCCTTAAATTGTCTTCAGTCCTATTTCCAACCGATTTTCAACAGGATTCAAAAAGGGCCTTACTTCATCTTGAACCAATACTTCGAAAATTTGATGCCCATGTCATTCTTTATAATCTTGTCGAAAGGCAGAATATCTACCCACCCGATGTTCAATATTCATGGAGCAATGCCAGTAGATCATTTACAATTGCATCGCAATCCGTAGAGAAAACAAGGCAGAAAAAGGCAAAGGAATGGATTCATCATTTAGAAGATCAAAACGTAAAATGTTCCTCTGTGATTAAACCTCAAAAGAGGAATTTAAGTTCTTCTATATTAGATATTGCTAAAAAGAACCATGTTGGACTGATCGCTATGTCCAGCACAAGTGGTCCCTTGGCCCAAGCTCTACTAGGCAGTGTTGCTCGCGATGTCCTTCTTCAGGCAAAATGCCCTGTTCTTGTCTACTACAGACCCAAAAAACGAGCTGGCGTTAAGCAACCCTCTTTTCAAGTTTCACAAACAAAAGGAAAGGAGGGATTCAACTATGCCCAATGAAATTCCCTTTCAAATTACTTTTATTGATTTTCCCGAGTCAGATGCAATTTGGCTTGCGGTTCAAGAGCGAATTGAGAAACTAACCCATTACAATGATCACATTATTAAATGTGAAGTCACCATCTCTTGTCCTCATCGACATCACCATGCGGATCGCTATTATCATGTCAATGTTCATATTTATCTGCCACGAAACGAAATTGTGATTAGCCGAAATCCCGAGAAGGATGAAGCCCAAAAAGATATTTATGTTGCCATCCGAAATGCCTTTGATTCAGCAGAGCGAGTGTTAAAGGAAAAAATCAGAATGCGACGAAACAGAGTGAGACAGTATATCAGGCTCCATCAACCGAGCATATAATTCACTGGAGGTCACATGAAATGGATTGTTATCGCCAACCGTTCAGGGGCAGACGTTTACGACTTTACAGCAGATCATACTATCAAGCTGATCCACCACATATCAAACCCGTTAGGCAGAATGAGAAACAGGCTCATGCAATATGATAAAGCAGGTCAAAGCCGGGCGAAACTGAAGGGTTCCGCCCCTCATCTGCTCACAAGAGAGAAAGATCCACACGAAGATGCCGCAGACCAATTTGCCAGGGCTCTTTCAAAATTCTTTAAGGGTGAACTCGTAAAACGAAAAAGTCTTACACTCAATATCGTTGCCGAAGCAAAAATGCTCGGAAAAATAAAAGCCCAATTTGACAACATTCGTATCTCCGAAAGAATAGAGTGGACAACAAAGGACTTGGAGAAGGTGCCAAAAAGTAAATGGCCTAAAATATTAAATTTAGAGCCTGCTCTCATTTATCCTAAACGAATTCCCCTCAATGGCTCACCTCTTGCACGCAATACTGGCGCAAGATCTTGATTATTATTTTATTATTTAAAGGAGATTTTTATGAGAAATACACTTGCAAGAATGGAGTCAGATATCAATGATTGGTTCGAAGCTTCTGACTGGACAGCAAAATATGGAACTGCTGACTTTACTCCTGTCTGCACATTAACAGAGAGTGACCGAGAGTTTGTCGCTTACTTTGACATACCAGGCGTTAGTAAAGATGATCTCAAAATTGAAATAGAGGGAAATCGACTATCCGTATCAGGCGAGCGAAAGGAATTAAAAGTCCCTTCTCAAGACAAACAACACATCAGTGAATCCTGCTATGGTTCTTTCTATCGTTCATTCTCGCTGCCATCTGCCGTAGATGAATCAAAAGCTGACGCTCACTACGAAGACGGTGTATTGACTATACAAATTCCAAAATTTGGAACAACAAAGGTTAAAGAAATCAAAGTTCATTAATGAACGAATCCCCACTTTTGACTTGGGAGTTCTGCGAATGAGAAAACTGCTTGTTCTTCTTGAGTTTTTAAATGAGGAGTCATCTCGTGAAAAAGGAAAATAATCGTTTTACAGAAAATGAAGTTATCCAATGGCGGGGTTTGCTTGAAGAGCGAAAGAAGCTTGTCTTGGATTCAGAAGAGAAATTATTGACCCAGGCGTTTAAAGACCTATCCACCGACGTCACTGGAGAAATCTCTCGACTGCGCCGACACTCTGGGGATCTTGCGACCAATACACAGACCATTGAAACCCTTGAACTGCTATCAGAAAAAAATATCAGAAGCCTGCAGGAAATTGAAACCTCTTTGGAAAGGCTCGATAATGGGACATTTGCTGAATGCGAGGGCTGTCACAAGCCGATTCCAATCAAGCGGCTCTTAATTGCTCCAGAATCTCGCTTTTGCATCGACTGTCAAATGGACTACGAGGAAAACCAGAAGCGCCCCGCAAAAGAAGCACGCCCGATACCCTACTAAATAACGTTAATCGGGCAAATCGGGATAAAGCGGCATTGGAACACTGACGTCATAAGATTTTTCCTCTGAATAAAATGGCTCAGGATTTTGAAATACGATCACCCTTTCGGACAGTGATTGCTCCCGACTATGATCAAATTGAGGAGCTTCGGGGACTGCAACAACGACTTCATATACCCCTTTTCTTTTTAACATTTTGATCGCCGATTGGATGGACATATGTGTCGGCAATCCATCACTGACTAAAATGACCGTACGGTCACGTACACATACAGGTTGGCTTGTTGATCCAACACGTGGGGTAACAAGCACATTGCGATCTACCAAAACATTCCATGGAATTTTCAGCTCTTTTGACATTTGCCAAACAATAGGTAAGCAATCTCTTGACATAGCCATCAAAAGTGGACTTCTCCACCTCATTTTATCTATTTCTTCCGCGAATAACTTTCCGGAGATAACATGGCTTTTCACCAATCTCACTTGCCCCCCCCCGACCTTAACAGCATGATATCGGTGCAAAAGAGAATCCAAAGCGAAATTTCGACAAGTTGTCACTGCACAATTACAGACTGTCCCAAATAATCGCCAAGGCACAGCGAAAGCCAATTCTATTGAATTTGGGACTTGTTTTAAATGGCACAAATGCTGCTCTGGGATGCGGTTTCGAAATATTTTTGACACTTTAACCAAACAAAGGATGACAAAAATGCAACTCAATAGAACTCGAACGTATCAATATATCGTGGCGACCATCGCCATTGCCGCTTTAAGCTCGCAAGTTAAAGCGGTACCAAATAATGGAAACAATTTTAATTGTCTCCATAATCCAAGTCTCTGTTCCGGGAATAATGGGTCCTCGTCTGGAGGGCACGGATCATCATCAGGGGGAAATAATGGATCCTCTTCTGGTGGAAACGGCTCATCATCCGGTGGACATGGGTCTTCATCAGGGGGAAATAATGGATCCTCTTCTGGTGGAAACGGCTCATCATCCGGTGGACATGGGTCTTCATCAGGGGGAAATAATGGATCCTCTTCTGGTGGAAACGGCTCATCATCCGGTGGACACGGATCTTCTTCTGGTGGACACGGATCTTCTTCTGGTGGACAC
>BOLD01000006.1 GCA_016861345.1 Oligoflexia bacterium | reverse complement strand
TCCACCCATGCCCATACCAGGCATTCCGAGTCCACCCATGCCCATACCAGGCATTCCGAGTCCACCCATGCCCATACCAGGCATTCCGAGTCCACCCATTCCGCCCATGCCCATGCCAGGATAGCCCATTCCGAGTCCACCCATTCCGCCAAGACCTGGGAATCCACCCATGCCACCCATGCCCATGCCGAACGGATAACCCATGCCCATACCAGGCATTCCAAGTCCACCCATTCCGCCCATGCCATATGGGAAGCCCATTCCACCAACTCCACCCATTCCGAATGGGAAACCACCGGCACCCATTCCGCCAACAGGACAAGGAGCTTGAATACACATACCAAGGCCGCCCATTCCGCCCATGCCCATACCAGGCATTCCGAAACCACCGCCCAAGCCGCCCATTCCGCCCATGCCATATGGGAATCCACCCATACCCATGCCGCCCATTCCACCAAGTCCCCAAGGACCGGCCATTCCACCGGGCCCCATTCCGGGAAGGTACATTCCACCACCCATCATCGGACCATACATTCCCGGAGGATATCCAAAGGCTCCTCCCATGCCGCCAGGGCCATAGAGACCGCCCATCGCATAAGGACCCATCATTCCATATGGACCCATTGGGAATCCGCCACCACCGACGCCACCACCGCAGCCGAAGGATCCGCCGCCAACTCCGCCACCAATGGCACCGTAAAGAGCACCCATAAAGTAAGGATAACCGTAGCCAAATGTTGGATACGCTTGAGACGCAAAACCAAGTTTTGCGTTATTATCAGAAACGTACTGATTCAATCGATTTCCGAAATACATTGCGCCAAGGCCAAGGGCTACATTTGCAGCGATCTCAACACCAGAGGCTTTCCTTGGTGAGTAAATCGCGCCGGATCCATTGCCTGCAATATAGCAATCAACACAACCGCCCTCAGTCATCTCTTCACGCTTTTCCTTGAAATAGCGCTCTGCCGCCTTGTTGGCCTCTTTTTTATTATCGTTAATTGCAGTATTGAGTGCCTTAATCTGCTCGTCGTATGCTTTTAACTGAGCTTCGGCCTCTTTAAATTCCTTAAAATTTTTCTGCCACTCTTGAACGCCTGTTTCACAGACATCAAGCTTATGACCAAACTTTTGCTGAGCTGACTGCTCTTTACAAATACTTGAACGAACTTCATTTGTTTTTGCATCACAGTATGAAGACCAAGTGCCTGGATCAAATGGCTTTGTTGGAATTGAAGCATTGCTTTTTCCATCTGGAGCTTTTGCACCCGAATCTGCACGTTGCCCTGGCTTAGGAGATGGATCAGCTGTCTCGCCTTTTTCATACATGTCACACTGATTGAATTTTTCAATGTGGTTAGAAACCAAGTTGAAGGCATCTTTATTGAGACCATTGATCTTAACTTGTCCCTTTGCTTTTTCAAAAGCTCGCTTCAGCTCACTAACTTTTTTCTGCTGCTCAGACTTTTCTTTTTCAAGATCTTTTTTCTGAGACTGAAGTTCTTTGACGTTATCAAGAATTGATGTTGCTTCATCGCCGATCTGCACTTCGTATCCGCACGATCCCATGCCCATTGCCATTCCAGTTCCCCAGAAATTAGCGTTGGCTCTCTCTGCAGCAAAACTGGCGGTCAGAAGAATCATCATCAATGTTTTCGCAAAAAGTTTCATATTGGTCTCCTGAAGGAGTTACACTTCTTCGATTGATGTATCGTCACAATGATTCATAGACTTGATAGAAAATGAGTCAAATTGATGATTTGAACCAAAAACTAGACCTTCTCACTGGCCTGAAATTCAAATCCTATTGCATCTTATATTGAGACACTTTTACACTAAGTACCTGATGAAACATACAATTCTCTGTGTTGATGATGAAGCGGACAATGTTGATGCCCTAGAAAGAATCTTTCGGCATAAATACAACGTCCTGAAAGCCCAGTCTGGGCAAGAGGCCCTGACTTTACTGGACCAACATCCAGAGCCCATTGCTGTGATCATCACCGACCAAAGAATGCCTATCATGACAGGGGTCGAGTTTTTGGAGCAATCCATTCGACGACAACCAGACACAGTCCGAATCCTGCTCACCGGCTACACAGATATCCAATCCATTATCAGTGCCGTGAATAGCGGCCAAATTTATCGTTATATTAACAAGCCCTGGGACCCCGTGGACCTACAAGCCACTGTGGAAAGAGCGGTGGAAAGATTCGTTTTGCACCGGGAGCTTAAACTGAAAAATGATGAACTCACCAGAGCTTATGCGGATTTAAAGTCTCTCGATCAAGCCAAGGATCGATTTATGATTTTGATTAATCATGAATTGAAGACTCCACTGACTTCTATTATGAGCTTCTCGCAACTCTTAAAAGAAACAAAGCTCGATGAAGAGCAAGAAGTTTGCGTCAATCGCATAGTTCGTAGCTCTGATAAACTTAAAAATATCATTGATGATGTCTTGCTGGTTCTAGGAGCTGAAACAAAAACATTAAAGGTTAAAGTTCAGCCATTTGACTGTCAGTCTTTAAATTTCTCACTGCCTGCTGAAGTCGCCACTTTGATGAGTCAAAAAGGGCAAAAAGTCATCTCACAAGGAATCACCAAAAAAATTGTGGCCGATCAAACCTTGGTTGAGCAGGTCTTGCGTCGACTGATTCATAATGCTGCTAAATTTGGGCAGGAAAATTCTCACATTGAACTGAAAGCTCAGTTGACCCAACCCCACAGAGTCCGATTCTCAGTCTACAATTTGGGGCCTTCAATCTCTGAGAACGTCATTTCAAAAATTTTTAGTCCCTTTTTTCTCGATGAAGATGTTATGAATCACTCGACAGGAATGGGTCTTGGACTGACAATCTGTCAGTCCATTTTAAAATCCCACTCTTCTTCGCTGCATATTGAAAATCGCTCTGGCGGAGTAGAGGCCTGGTTTGAACTTCCCTGCCTTTGATCCGGTCATTAAAAAGTATTAAAGTAAAATGACCTTGACTCCGAAATACTTTAAAGTAAAATGACCTTGACTCCGAAATACTTCTGCTGGAGCAGGCCATGGAAAACAAGACGAAAAAACTACCTCAACGCGTTTATTTGCCCTTTATAACAAAAGACCTGGGCAAAAAAATGGTATTTTTAGGTGGGCCCAGACAGGTTGGCAAAACAACGATCGCAACTTCATTCATCAAAGATTATATAGATGGACACCCGGCCTATCTGAACTGGGACAATGATCTTTCTAGAAAGACCATTTTAAAATCTGAATGGCCTAAAAATGCTCCAATCATCGTTCTCGACGAAATACATAAAAGAAAGTCTTGGCAAACTTTAGTAAAAGGAATTTGGGACACATGGAAAAACACACAAAAATTTTTAATCACTGGATCCGCACGCCTTAATGTGTTTCGAAAGGGCGGTGATTCAATGATGGGCCGCTATCATTATTATAGAATTCATCCCTTTTCTTTGCCTGAGTTTGGCAACAATAAAGAAAATTTAAAAATATTACTCGATTTTGGTGGTTTTCCGGAACCATTACTCGATCAAGACCCTACCGAGTTAAGACGCTGGCATCTACAAAGAGTTTCTAAATTGGTGCGCATTGATTTGCGTGATTTAGAAAATGTAAGTGATCTTGATAAAGTGGAATTATTAGCTGATACCTTGCCTTCAAGAGTAGGCAGTCCTTTATCTTATAAATCGCTAGCTGAAGATCTAGAGACCTCTGATAAAACAGTAAAACGTTGGGTTGGCATTTTAGATTCTCTTTATTATTGTTTTTTAATACCACCATTTGGCTCATCTAAGATCAAGGCGATCAAAAAATCACAAAAACTTTATCTATGGGATTGGTCACAAGTTGAAGATCCTGGTTATAAATTTGAAAATATGGTTGCTTCCCACTTATTAAAACTATGTGATTTCTGGCAAGATGTTTATGGATACAAAACTGAGCTCAGATATATTCGAGACGACTTTGGACGAGAAGTTGACTTTGTTGTTATCAAAGATCGAAAGCCTCTCTTCGCGGTTGAATGTAAGCTAAATGATTCAGATATATCTCCTTCTTTGCTTTATTTTAAAAATAAACTCGATATACCCAAGTGGTATCAAGTGAGCTTAAACTCTAAAATTAGAATTATCGAGCCGAAATTTGAAATATTGCCATTTGATGAATTCTGCAAAAAAGAAAATTTAATTTAAATACACAAACCAATTTAATCTAGGCGGTTCTCCCAATCCTCTGTCCGGATCAACAATCCTCTGTCCGAATTGGCTCGGACATTGCTATCACTTCAACTTTAAATACAACCCATGTTGGCGCATATCTTGAACAGTTCAAACCCACTTCTCATTTTTTTTGAGAGGACGGGGGGATGGCCTATGCAAAAATTTCTCATTAGTATCGTTTTATTTCTCATCCTGTTTCTATTGGGTGGAAAGTGCCGAGCTGAACAGATTATTATGATTGTCGGCGAAACAAAGTCCCTTCCAGCTGCAAAATCAGCTTGGGTTGAGAATAAGAACATTATTCAAATAGATGATCTGGGCACTTCATTTTTACTCAAAGCTAAGCAAACTGGGTCATCTGAAGTCCGATTGGGGGATCGAAATCTTCACGTCGAAGTTTTGGAAGTTGAACATGATCGAGCTCGCAATGCACTTAAACCCCTTATTCAAAAATCGATCAATTTAAAAATGTCTCTTGAAAACGGAACCACAGTTGTCAGTGGTCGCCTTTTATTTGCTCAAGAGTGGATCAGATTGGGAGAAGTTTGTCGCGAAGCCAGGTGCCGCTTTTTGATGAAAGCCTTGATGAACCCCAAAATCTTTAAAGAAGTTCAACAAAATGTCGGGCAGCTCTTGAAGTCTCATTCTCTACCTCAGTTTCCGGTTGTGCAAAATAAGGCTCTGCAAATTCATGTTCCTAAGCAATCTGTGTATTTTTCTGAAATCGATCATTTAATTTCGCAATATGGAATTCAAGCCATAAAAGATCTTGAAAGTGTCGACATTGCCCCATTGGTTAAAGTGCAAATCACTTTGGTTGAGATGAAGAAATCCATGATGAAAAAATTTGGAATAGAATGGCCATCAAGCTACCAAGCTCAGGTGCTCCCTACAAACACATTCGGATTAAATCCAGTACAATTTTCCGCTCAGTTTTTGGAGCAAAATGGAATTGGGAAAATTTTGGCCAGCCCCAATATTCTTTGCCGTAGCGGGAAAGATGCCGAGTTTTTAGCTGGAGGAGAATTCCCAATTAAAATTATCAATTTTAAAATTCAAGACATCATCTGGAAAAAGTATGGCATTGTTCTACGAGTTAAGCCCCAAGCTGATTACAGCGGACGAATGAGCATCTCGCTTGAAACAGAGGTCTCTAGTATTGATGACAGCCGTACCGTCGATGGTGTTCCAGGGATGTTTACAAATCGGGTGCAAAGTCATTTTGATTTGACGGAGTCTCGCACAATTGCCTTATCTGGCCTCATTAAGTCTGAAAATGGAAAATCCGCCCAAGGATTACCTGGAATGACTCAGCTTCCGATCTTAGGACCACTATTTTCCAGCCAAGACTTTAAAGAAAATCGAACTGAATTGGTTATCTTTGTTCACCCTTACATTATGAACCCCTCTACTGAAGAAAATATTCAAGCTCCGGAGGTCATCTAATGAAGGCTGCAGAAAAAATCCGTGAAATTGAGATTGAAATTCAAAAAATTCCTCTTGAGTCCGTAACATATCAAAGCTATGAGACAGCTGAATCAAGGGAACAAAAAATATCACAGCTCATTCTTGAAAAAACACGCTTCTGTGATCCAGTAATACAGAAGAGAGTTCTGTCTGAATTTGAATCCTTTGGCCCAATTGATTTTTTATTGAACGATCCAACCATCACCGAAGTCCTGATTAATTCACCACAGGACATCTGGTTTGAGAAAACTGGTGAGCTTTGCCGTTTAGATGATAGCTTTACAACAGAATTGACATACCGTCACTTTATTGAGCGACTCTGTTTAAAAGCCCAAGCTCAAGTCAGCGCCGAATACCCAATTGCTAACGGCCATCTGGCCAATCACCGCTTGCATATTGCTGGATTTGATATTTCCGGGAAATATCCACTGATCAGCTTGAGACGTCACCCCGAAAACCCGTGGACCTTTGAAAAACTAATCGAAGCGAATTGGTGCTCAAATGAAGATGCTCAATTCCTTGAAGAAATAATGAGGTCAAAAGAAAATTTTATTGTGATCGGTGGAACTGGCTCTGGAAAAACCTCTGTGCTCAATGCCTGTCTTCAAAAATTGCAGTCAAACGAGCGAGCTGTGATTATTGAGGATACCCCTGAATTGAAAACTCCCAATACTGTCAGCGCGAAGCTCGTCACTCGACCTGCAAAGCAAGGAATCCTTGCCCCCATTGACCAAGCTGAACTTGTTCGTCAATCTCTACGAATGAGACCTGATCGAATTGTTGTTGGAGAGGTTCGGGGACCAGAGGCCAAGGATCTTTTGCTGGCATTATCAACTGGGCATAGTGGTAGTTTTGGATCTTTACATGCAATGAACGCCCATCAGGCGCTTCTGAGATTAGAAATGTTGATTCAATTGGGAGCGCCGCAATGGTCACTTCGAAGCATCCGGTCGATGATTCATCTGTCTCTGAAATACATTGTCACCGTTGGCAGGACTGCGGAGGGTAAGAGATGCCTCCGCGAAATCCATCAATTATCATCACTTGAAGAATCAGGTATCCTGCTCGACCGCGTAAGGTGACTGAGCAATAATCACCACTGGAACGAGATCGGGCCCCTCAGTTTGCTGAGAAAGTGCTGGGGGTACTTCTTGTCCGCTTGCCTGCACCTGTTCTGACAGTGGTTCTTCTTTAGGTTTCACCCGAGTATTGAAGAAGTTTCGTGTGATTGTGTCGACAATCTTAACACTTGCATCCTCTCTTGGGTTGCGTCCGGCGACGGTCTCTTGCTTCATGACCTCGCGGGCTTTTGAACTGATTGAAACTCGATCTCGCTCTGCGGCCCTGAGATTCGCGGTTGTCCCCTCTCGGCGACCAAAAGTGGGTGTGCCAGGTCGTACGGGATGTGAATCCTCCATATCAACTGATTTGATGCGCGCGTTGCTGGGAATAATGCTGCTGATTTTTTCCATCTCACACCTCCATGTGTGAATTGCGAGAGATTCCTTCTCTCACTGTACTTATCGGCAGCTTTTGTATCGACTTGAGACAAATCTCAAAAAACTAGACCTCAGTCATGTCCCGGTTGACCCTGAAGCTTATGAAGTTCTTCCAGATGCTTCTCAGCTAAAGGGCTTAACTTCACACCGACTTCGGCCAACTGATCGCGATTGACCTCACTTGGAGCATCCGACATCAAGCAAGTAGCCTTTGCAGTTTTTGGGAAGGCAATGACTTCTCGAATGGCCTCAGTCCCACAAAGGATCATCACAAGACGGTCCACTCCCCAGGCTATTCCCCCGTGTGGAGGAGTTCCGTATTTAAGGGCTTCCAAAAAGAATCCAAACTTGTGTTTGGTTTCTTCTGGACTCATGCCCAATGTCTTAAACATGGCCTGCTGAACATCGTTGTTATAGATACGAATAGAGCCCCCACCCATTTCATAGCCATTACAGACTAAGTCATAGGCTTTCGCTAATAATTTTCCGTACTGGGACTCGTCACCCTTGAGCAGAATGTCCATGTGTTCATTCGTGGGTGAAGTAAAGGGATGGTGTCTCGCAACCCAACGTTTTTCGTCAGGTGAGTACTCAAGAAGTGGGAAATCCACAACCCATAAGAATTTATCTTTTGATGTGTCGATCAGTTTAAGCTCACGTCCAAGGTGAAGTCGAAGTGTTGAAAGCGCAGCACAAGCTGTATCAAAATCATCGCCGACTATCAAAACGGCATCACCCGCTTTTGCTCCACAGTGATTAAACATTTCCTGCAATTTTTCCGGAGAGAAGAACTTTGAAATCGGAGAAGTCAGCTGATTGTTCTCTGACTTAATCCAAACAAGTCCTTTGGCTCCAGCTTTTTTTGCAATATCTGTGAGTTTATCAAATTGTCCTCGAGAGAATTCTCCGCCCTTAGGAACTGTGATTCCACGGACAATCCCACCTCGGCTCAGAACATCGTCAAAAACCTTAAATCCGCAACCCTTCACAACTGAAGCAATATCTTGGATTTCCATTCCGAAGCGAGTATCCGGCTTATCGATACCATAGCGATCCATGGCCTCTTGATAAGTCATCCGTGGAACTGTACCGATATCAACCCCTTTGACGTCTTTCCAGATCATGCGAAGCAGTCTTTCGTTCAGCTCAATGATGTCCTCTTTATCAATGAAAGACATCTCCATATCGATCTGACTAAATTCTGGTTGGCGATCAGCTCTGAGGTCCTCATCTCGGAAACAACGTGCAATTTGGAAATACCGATCATATCCGGCTATCATCAAAAGCTGCTTTAATGTCTGGGGACTTTGAGGCAACGCATAGAAAGTCCCCGGATTCACTCGAGAAGGCACAAGATAGTCACGCGCTCCCTCAGGAGTTGATTTATAAAGTATCGGAGTTTCAACCTCAATAAATCCATTCTCTGATAAAAATTTTCGAACTGACTGAAGAACCTTGTGTCGCAAAATGATCTGACTTTGTAGTTTTTCAGAACGAAGTTCTAAGTAACGATACTTTAAGCGTAAAGACTCTTGAACATTGGGATCATTCGGTTGAAAAGGCAGTGTCACTGCTGAATTCAGAATTTCACAACGAATGGCTTCAATTTCAATCATCCCTGTTTTAATTTTTGAATTTACCATTCCATCTGGGCGAGCCTTCACAATGCCCTCGACAGCAAGAACGTATTCTCCCCGAAGATCCTTTGATGAAGAAGTTTCTGGTTTTTTAGGATCAAGGACAACTTGAACAATTCCCTCTCGATCACGAAGATCGATAAAGACAAGACTGCCGTGATCGCGACGGGTATCAACCCACCCCATCAGGACAACTTTTTGTCCAACTTGAGCTTTTGAAAGAAGGCCGCAGTAATGTGTTCTTTTAAGTTCGCTTACAAATTTCATAATTTATGAATATTGACATAGTCCTGACAAGGGGGTCAAAAGACTTCTTTTTATGGACTTCATAAGTCGAAATTAGTTACTCTAGTCCCATGCCAAAAGTAGAAGTTAAACACAAAAGTACAGTTGGTCCCCAAGACGCCATGGGGAAAATCAAGACCTTCTTTGAAACAGACCAGGATCTTCGACGCCTGGACCCAAAAATAGAGTGCAATTTCCCCAACGGCAGCACGTCAGGTAAGGTCAAGGGGTCTCAGTTCAAAGCAGATATTGTCGTGACCCAAGATGGAACCGGATCGGCGATCAGCGTCGTTATCGATTTGCCCCTGCTTTTGGCTCCATTTAAGGGTAAGGTCGAAGAGTCGATTAAAAAGAAATTAGGACGGTATCTGGCCTGATATGGCAACACCCCAAAAAAAGAAATCAAAATTAAAAACAAAAACGACTGCGAAGCCTCAGGAAAAAATAAAGAAACCGAAGGTTGCTCAAAAACTGCAACCTAAAAAAGCTAAAAAGGTTCATGCTGAGGTTGTCGATGAAGATATCGTCCAACCCCAGCTTTCTTACCATGAAGACGAGTCCCTCTACTCATCAGAACCTGTTAGTGACACAAAAGCCCTGACGCCAAGCGATCCCGTTGCCCTGTACCTGGCCGAAGTTCGAAAATATCCCCTTCTTTCAAAAGAACAAGAGCTTGAACTTGCCAAAAATTACTACGAAACCAAAGACCCCAAGGCCGCCCAGGCTCTCGTCACAGCCAACTTGAGATTTGTGGTGAAAATTGCGGCCGAGTATTCAAAATTTGGAGCTCGTATGATTGACCTGATTCAGGAGGGCAATATGGGGCTCATGCACGCCGTGAAGGATTTCAATCCTTACAAAGGAGTGCGGCTGATTACCTATGCCGTTTGGTGGATTCGCGGTTACATTCAAGAGTATTTAATGAAACAGTATTCGATGGTGAAAATCGGAACGACTCAAAATCAAAAAAAGCTTTTCTACCAGCTTCAGCGTGAAAAAAAACAACTCGATGCACTTGGCGAAAAACCTGACGTTAAGCTTATTTCTCAAAAGTTAGGGATTCCAGAGGACGAAATTGAAGAGATGTCAAAACGAATGTCAGGACGCGATGTCAGTTTGGATCAACCATTGAGTGACGACTCTGGAGTATCGCTTAAGGACTTTCAATCTGCTTTTGCTGAAGCCCCAGATGAACTTTTGTCTCGAGAAGAAGAGATTAGTCGACTGAAGGATAGAATAGAAAAAATTCGCCCAACTCTAAATGAAAAGGAAACCATCATTCTTGAAGAACGTCTTTTGGCAGACGATCCCCTGACCCTTCAAGAAATCGGTGAAAAATATGGAATTACTCGGGAAGCGGTCAGACAAGCCGAAGCTCGCCTGATGAAAAAGATTAAAGATCAATTTACAGAAAAAGTTTAATTAAAGGCAGATTGGAAGGTTTGCCCTCCGTTAAAGCTGACAGGCCAGAGGCATTTGTGATTTGATAAAATCCTTCATTAAACCAATTGATCGAACTCCGTCAGCGCCACGCCAAGAAGCATAGTCTTGATCTGATGACTCCACTACTCCGATCGAAATCATCTTCCATGGATTTATTTTTGGATTTTCACGGTAAGCCCAGATTGTCACATGGGGTTTTGAATCTTTTCGAATCAAAAGACTTCTGACTTCGATATAATAATCAGTGAAACCATCATCTGCTGTTTTTTCCCCAATTAAGGCATCAAAAGGACTGCCCTGATCAGCATTCAATACTTTGAAGCCCGCACGAGCAGTCACAGTTCGCACAATCCTTCGAGCTTCGTTCTGAAGAATATAAAGGTCATTCATATGATCGTTTGAATCTGCAGGTATGGATTTAAACTTATTTGCAAGTGAAGAAAGCTCTTCATTTTCTGATGTTGTCATCGCCAGGCGGACGCGCTCTAATATCTTTCTTTTCTCTTCAAGAGAATATCGATAATAAATCTTATTTTTTAGATCAATGAACTGCTGCTCGCAATTTTGAGCGTAAGTGTATTCGGCTAGGAAAACAAAAATTATGGCTATAAATATAGACTTCATAGCCTGACTTAAACCAGGCCGGTAGCTACTGCAATACTTAACGCGATGAGATTAAGTCATATCAAGCTCACCGCCGCCGATAGCAGCGTTGAGCTTATTGCGCAGTCGAGAAACCGCCTGTGCATGAAGCTGAGATACTCGAGACTCTGTTACTCGTAGCACGCGGCCAATCTCTTTCAAGTTCAGGTCTTCATAATAATACAGAGAAAGTACAAGGCGTTGTCTTTCAGGAAGATCTTCGATTGCCGTCGTCAAAAAATTCTTAATCAGTTTTAAATTGAGCTGATTGTAAGGGTTATTGAGCTTGCAGCCCTCAAGAAGATTCAGAATCGATTTCTTATCAGTCGTGCTAAACGTTTGGGCCTCATCAATTGAGAGCAAGCTCACAGGCCGCACCTGATTAAGTAGGTCATGATATTCGTCAACGGACATATTCAAAGCCTGAGCAACTTCTTCATCCGTTGCAGATCGACCAAGTTCCGTTTCAAGTTGAACAATAGTCTTATCTAGGATTTTCGATTTATCCCGAATTGATCGGGGCACCCAGTCCTGTGAACGAAGTTCATCCAAGATAGCTCCACGGATACGAAACTCAGCATAGGTTTTGAACTTATTATCTCGTGTAGGGTCAAATTTATCGATGGCATCCATTAAGCCGATGACACCACTTGAAATCAAATCATCAATTTCTATATTTGCAGGCAATCGAGAGGCTATTTTTTGAGCGATAAACTTAATCAAAGGAGAATACTCTGTGATGAGTTTATTTTTTTCGTCGGAGGTCATCCTTCGAGGCTCGTCTTTAAACTTCTTCAATAATGCTGCTTGTTTTGCCATCCCCTACCCCTTGAAACTTAAGTTTAACAAAGCTCTCCTGCTATCGAAAGTCCAAATCAATTATGCTACACCGACGACCTGGTCCCAGAAGAACTGAAGACCATTTTTTTGATCTGTCTTAATGAGCGATCTTTCTAACTTGTTGGAAATATTCATAAGCTGTTGCGACACTTCAGAATACGGCTCGTGTTTCAAAATGAGACGTTGATTCTGAGAAGACTTCTTGACAGCCATATCGTGAGAAATAGAGCCCCAATAGTCTAGACCAATGAAGAGAAATCGATTCACAACTTCGTTGAATCGACTATAAAGCTGCATCCCCTCGACCTCATCCCGAACTTGGTTACAAATAATAGAAAATTTATTCTCTTTATATTCCTGATGTAGAATTTTAATGAGCGCATAAGAGTCTGCAAGAGAAGCAGGATCAGGAGTGATCACAATTGCAGACTTCTGAACTGCTGCATTGAGATAAAGAACGTTATCAGAAATACCTGGCGCGGTATCAATTAAAAGATAATCATATTGATGATCGAACTCAGCAACTGCATCCACCAGAGCTCGACGCTGGAATGCATTCATTCGATTAAGCTCAACCACACCACTACCGCCTGAAATCAAGTCAATATTTGGATTGAGCTCGGTTACTATTTCCTGGATTGTTTTTTCCCCCGTCAGCACCTGATGGATATTTCCTGTTGATTTGACTCCGAAAAAAATGTCAACATTTGCCATCCCAAGGTCACCATCAAAGATAAGAACCCGCTTACCCTGTCTTGCAAGATTGTAAGCCAGATTAGAAACGATCGTTGTTTTACCAACGCCCCCTTTACCTGAGGTGATACTAACTGTTTTCGTTCTTCTCATTGAGCTTGCCGCGTAGGTCATATCTATAGCTCCTTATTTCTTCATCTTCGTCAGCTTAAATATTAAATCCAAAAGTCTTTCCCGAGTTGCTAATTCATAATCCTCTGGAACTCGAGGGCCCAATCCAAATGAATGCAGTGGGACATCAAAGCGTTTCATAAAATTATAAATACTTCCGTGCATGACTGAATCATCCAGAGATGTAAATACAACGTCTGAGAATCCAAGAGTCTTGTATCTTCGACCCATTTCTGTCATATCTTGATCCTTCGCTGTTGCAGAAAGAACTAAGTGGACAGAGGTATTTGCAGCATCTCGAGGAAGAAGATTTTTCTGCATCGAAATTTCGTCAATCGTCTTTAAACTAGTTCCTGTACTGTCACATAGAATGTAATCATATCCTGCCAACTGCTGCTGGATATAATCCCAATCCTTAGAGCTTCTAATTATGGCAAATGGGACATTCAAAATCTGAGCATAGATCCTCAACTGCTCAGCTGCGCCAACTTTTGTCGTATCTGTGGTCACTAGAGCAACCTTTTTACCTTGGTTAACAACATAGTGGCTGGCTAGTTTCACAATAGTGGCCGTCTTGCCACTACCTGCGGGACCTACAAATATTTGAATTTTTGAAGCCGTAGCCCCATCAACAACCTTAGATGTATCCAAAATATATTTTGCAACCCAGGCATCAACAAGGGCTTTATTCTTTGCCTTTATCGGCGACATTTGCTTCTGTGCTTCAAGCAACATCTCTGCTGCCAAATCGGATGCCACTCCGGCCTGAGTCAACTTTTCATACATATGACTGAACTCGTAACCAAGACCAAACTCTGCACCAGGATGCTGGGTCATCACGGTCTGGGGAACTTTTTGAAATCCTGCCAAAACAGATTTTAATCCAGCTAATTCAGCCCGCAATTTTTCAATCTCAACCACCTCTGCACGTGGAATTGGTGTCGCTGGTGTATTGACTGGGCCAGCCTGTCGCACAGGCTGTGGCCGAGGAACAGGAACTGGCGCTGATACTGGCTCAATTTCCATCTCTCCATGGACATGAAGTGCATTCCAAGCTCTTTGCGCTGCGGATTTAATTCTCTCTTGTGCCGCATTAGGTGCTGCCATTTGAGGCACTTCTTCATCAATCTCAATGTACCTTGTTTTTGTAATCTGCGGCCGCGGAGCATTCTCTTCGATAAATGAACTCACTGACTTTTCAATAAATTGCTTTTGAATTTTCGCGGGACTTTTTGTTAACAGTGCTCGCTCCTGCTCACGCATGCGTGACTCTGCAAACTGCTTTTTCTTTAAAGCCTCTTGAGAAATTGCCGCAGTGATTTCTACACTTCCTTGGCCAACTAACCCGAAACCCTTACTATTATCTTTTGCGCTCAAGATTATAGCCTCTGGGCCGAGCTGACTTTTCACCATCTCAAGAGCTTCCTTCATCGTGCGTGCTTCGAATTTTTTAACTTGCATGACCTAGCTCCACAACTCCGACAGATTTAACATTTGCGTCGGACGTAATTTCGTTATGTGACAAGACAACTAACTGGGGAATAAATCGATTCGTCAGCTTAAAGAGATGACGCCGAGATGTTGGGCTTGTGAGAAGGATTGGCTGACCAGCAATCTCTGGATGCTCCTCTACAGTATGAGCTATTTCTGTAATCAATTTTTGTGCAGACTGAGGATCCATAATCAACTGCACGCCCTGTTCCGTTTGGAGAAGTGAATTCGCTAACATTTCTTCGACCTGCGGATGAAGTGTCATCACATTCACCGTATTGGCCTCGTTAACATACTTCGTCGTGATTGCACGGGCTAAAGCCTTTCGGACAGCTTCTGTGAGGACCTCAACATCCTTTGATTTTGTAGCTTCATCTGCCAAAGTTTCAAAAATGGTCCTTAAGTCACGAATAGAAACCTGCTCCTTTAAGAGGCCTTGCAAAACGCGAACAACAGCACCCAAGGACAGGTGCTCAGGGATCAGATCTTCAACAACTTTAGGATGCGTCTTCTTAAAGTTTTCAACCAGAGCTGCAGCCTCTTGTCTTCCAAGCAGTTCATGTGCATGACTGCGCACAACTTCAGTAATGTGAGTTGCCATCACAGTTGGTAAATCAACAACTGTATAGCCAGACATCTCGGCCTGCTCTTTCATAGTTGGTGAAATCCAAATTGCATCAAGTCCGAAGGCCGGCTCTTTCGTTGGCACGCCATCAATAGGATCTACAACATTTCCAGGATCCATCGCCAAAAGGGCATCCGGCCGCAGAATTCCACCGGCTACCTTATTTCCCTTAATTAACAATCGGTACTCGCCCGATTGGAGCTGCAAATTATCTCGGATATGAATACTGGGAACCACAATACCCAAATCAAGAGCAAATTGTTTACGGATACTGCGAATTCTTTCAAGCAGGTCACCACTTTGATCACTTTCAACAATATTGATGAGACCGTAACCCACCTCAAGCTCGATCATATCCAAAGGTAAAAGTCCTTCGATATTCTCTTTTTTGGGAGAAGCCTCGACTTCTTCCTCTTTCTTGCGAGCAGCAATTTTCTCTTCTTCTTGATATTTCTGCATCACCCAGCCGATGAGGCCTAAAACACCGCCAACAAATATAAAAGCCACTTTTGGCAGACCAGGCACCAGTGCCAACAAACCAAAAACGCCGCCAGAAATATAAAGCGCTCGAGAGTTAAACAAGAGCTGGCCAACCATCTCTTGACCCATATTTTTTCCATTATTATTCGCCCGAGTCACAACCACACCAGCTGCTGTTGAAATAATCAGGGCGGGAATTTGAGCAATCAATCCATCACCAATGGTGAGCATTGTGTAATATTTAGCAGCAGTTCCAATATCCAAACCCTTTTGCAGAACTCCGATTAAAAGACCACCAATGACGTTTACAAGCGTGATGATAATGCCGGCAATGGCATCTCCTCGAACAAACTTGCTCGCACCGTCCATTGATCCGTAGAAGTCAGCCTCAGATTCAATTTCTTTTCGTCGACGCCTTGCCTCTTGTTCATTAATCAATCCCGCATTTAAATCAGCATCAATTGACATTTGCTTACCGGGCATTGCATCCAAGGTGAAGCGCGCAGCGACCTCTGCAACCCGGCCCGAACCTTTTGTGATCACCACGAAGTTAATGATGACAAGAATAACGAAGACAATTAAACCGATGACGTAGTTATTTCCGATAACAAAGTTACCGAAAGCCTGTATCACTTCACCCGCAGCCTTGGGACCTTCGTGTCCATGTGTCAGAATCAAACGAGTTGTCGCAACGTTCAGAGACAATCGGTAAAGAGTTGTCATTAAAAGCAAAGTCGGAAAGACGCTAAACTCCAAAGCCTTATTCACATAAATAGAAACAAGAAGGATCAGTATGCTGATTGCCAATGAAAATGTGAGAGCCAAATCCAGCATGAATGGCGGAAGTGGAATAACCATAACAGTCAATACGGCTAACAAACCAAAGGCCACTAACAAGTCAGTGTTCTTAGTATATTTCTCAAAGCGCTTAAGAAAGATAAATAAATCTTCCATTTTACCTCTTCACTTTCTTCTTTAAGCGATAAACATAAGACAGGACCTCTGCCACAGCGACAAAGAGTTCCCGTGGAATTACTTGACCCAGCTTCATTGTTTTATAAATTGTTCGCGCAAGCGGTTTATTTTCAATAACTGGAATATTGTTCTCTTTTGCTAGCGCCTTAATTTTCTCTGCAATCAGATCCGCACCTTTTGCAATGAGCTGCGGGGCCGGCAGGTTCGCATCGTATTTTAAAGCCACAGCGATATGAGTGGGATTTGTGATAATCACATCGGCTTGGGGAACTTTCTCCATCATTCGCTTATTCGCCATCTCTCTTTGGACACGACGGATGCGTGATTTAATAAGGGGATCACCTTCTCGAGATTTATGTTCTTCTTTAATCTCTTGTTTAGTCATCATCATCTGCTTTTCAAGATCCCATCGCTGAAAGAAATAGTCAGCTGCTGCAAGTGCTGCCATCGCTACACCAACACCACCCAGAAGTTTGGCTGTGATACTTCCCAAATACGAGACAATTTGACTGGTATCAAATTGAATCATATACATCATGCGAATGGCTTCGCCCTTCAACACTAAATAAACGATGCCGATGATCAGACAAAGCTTGAGAAAGGCCTTCACGCCTTCCATCAATGTTCGCAAACTGAAAATTCTCTTAAAACCGCTGATGGGATCAATTTTCTCGAATTTCATTGTCAACGCATCTTCAACTTGTAACCATCCGACCTGTAGAATGCTGGATCCAATTGATATTATGAATGCGATCAACAACACTGGTGCTACAAGGATAAATATTTTTTCACCTGCAAATTTTACTGCAGGTAAAATGTCACCAGAACGAATGTGCGCCACTAAATCTGGCCCCATGGAATATTGAAATACCTGATTCAGCTCTTGGAAAAAGAATTTGCTGAGCGCAAAAATTGCACCCAAGCCCGCTAGCAAAAAGAGCGTGCTCGCAAGCTCTCTAGTTTGAGCAACTTGCCCCCTTTTGCGAAAGTCTTCCCGCCGGGTCTGCGTTGCCTCTTCGCTGCGTTCACCTTGATCATCAGCCATCTAGAGCACCCTCATCGTCATAAAAAATTTATCTGCCACGACCGTCAAAACACCAGTGAGCTCTTCAACATATAAAGGCAAACTTAGAAAGAAGACTAATGTCCCAACTAAAATAGTCACCTGCATGCTTGTCATCATGACATTGAGCTGAGGTACCGCTCGACCCATTATTCCCATCGCCAAATTTGCCAAAAATATAGCTACAGTTACGGGCGCCGCCATTTTAAATCCCATCAAAAAGGCATCTTTGACAAGATATGCTACAGTAGTAAATCCCTCATGCTTGATTGCTATTGATGCAATTGGAACCAATTCATAACTTTGCGATAGGCCTTGTATGAAAAGATGGTGCCCATTCATTGCCAGAATGAATAGCGTGGCCAACATAACATGGACTTGCTCATAGACATTACTTTGGGCACCCATTGCTGGATTAAAGAGTTGCGCTGAAGCCAACCCTGCTGAAATTCCAATTAATTCTCCAGCAACACTGAGCGCGAAGAAGAAAAATCGAAGCAGATAACCTAAAAACAAACCAATCATAACTTCACGAAATGCAAGAAAAACAATTTGGTCAGAGATTCGAATCAGATCGACATTTTGAAATGAGACTGTTGGATAAATCACAATGCTCAATACAATTGCAAGAAGGACCTTTAATTGCGCGGGGACAACTTGAGTTCCGAAAATTGGCCAGGCAACCACAAAGGCAACTATACGCAGAAAGATCAATGCGAAGGCAATGATTTGTCCCTCTGGAAATTGTTGAAAGCCCGGAAACACTTTTTACTCCCTTACAAAAGTTGCAATATTCTCAAATAAATGAGTTGTGTAGCTCGTCATCACGTCCAACATCCACGGACCCGCAAGCGCAATCACTAGAGCAACAACAATCATTTTTGGAATAAACGTCAAAGTTGCCTCATTAATTTGGGTCAAGGCCTGAAAAATTGAAACCGCAAGACCAACCACCAAGGTTGCAATTAAAATAGGGCCAGCAACCATAGCGACCGTTTTCATCGCATCCTGACCCAATTTAAGTACTAAATCCTCGCCCATAGATCCTCTTTTCAACCAAAGCTGCTAACCATTGAACCAATAATCAGCGACCAACCATCAACCAAAATGAACAACATGATTTTAAAAGGAAGCGAAATAACGACAGGTGGTAACATCATCATACCCATTGCCATTAAGACACTGGCCGCCACCATATCGATTACTAAAAATGGCAAAAAGATTATAAATCCAATTTGAAAAGCTGTTTTTAACTCAGAAATGACAAAGGCGGGAACCAGGACCATAGTCGGGACATCCGCCAAAGTTTTAGGCGTTTCCATCTTGGCCAATCTGACAAATAAAGAAAGGTCAGCTGGGCGCGTTTGAGCCAGCATGAATTTTCTCAATGGAGCTAGTGTCTCTTCAAGCGCCTTGTCTTGATTTATTTTACCAGCAATAAAGGGCTGCACTCCCTTTGTGTTAATGTCAGTAATTGCTGGGCCCATGATAAAAAAAGTTAAAAACAACGCCAAACCCACAAGCAGCTGATTGGGGGGCATTTGCTGAACACCTAAGGCTTGTCGAAGAAAACTGAGCACAATAATGATTCGAGTAAATGCTGTCATCATTATCAAAATAGCAGGTGCAAGTGTCAGAACCGTCATCACCAACACAATTTTAATCGCACTGACAATATCATTTGGGTTGTCGGTCGTCTTAAAACCCAAATTTACTGTCGGTAATGTAACCTGCGCGAACGCCGCCTGAGTAACAGCGAGCAACAAACCGACAAGACAAATTAATGAAAGGCTTCGTATAGTTTTAGACATTATTCGATTGACCTCATATTTTTAAGCTTCGAGGAAACAAAGTCCTTAATTCCAGAGATCGAAAAATCTTCCTCATCCTCAGCAATCGTATGTTGAGCCAAGTGAGGTTGAACATATGTATTATTTTTCCGAAGAACTGTCTCAAAATTCTGAGGAACCTCTGTTGGCACGTCTTCATCCAGCAAACTTAAAGTTTTAATATGAGAAATATTATGATCGGTCACACCCACTAAAATAGACTCTCCTGCGACACGTATAATAGCCAGTGATCGCTTGTGACCAAGATGATGCATCTTTAAAACTTGAATTTCTGGAGCGGGATGAACTCCGACGTGAGCTTTTTTGTTTTTCCTCATCCAGATAAAAGCGCCACAACCCATAATTCCAACAACGCCAATGGAAAATAGCATTCTCATCCATGGGCTATCCCCACCAGCAGTTTTCTTTGCTTGATCTAAATTCACAGGAATTTCAGATTCCTTCATTTGAGATGTCATTTTGACATCAGCTTTCTTCTCGGCTGTTTCTGCCTGCGCTATTCCCACCTTATCGGACTTTTCTATTTGCAATACTGCTTCAGCGGCTGATGTCGCAGGATTTTCTACTTGCAAGGTTTCAAGCTTTTTCAGTTCAGCCTCGACATCGAGTTGAGTTTGCGTATCATTCTTTGTTTCAGCATTAACAGCTGCCGCGAGAAAAATACATGCAATCAAAAATAACTTACGCATATCGGCTCACTCCTACTTTAACTGTTCCACACGCTCTTTAGTTGAAATAATATCTGTCAAACGTATTCCGAACTTTTCGTTAACAACGACAGCTTCACCACGCGCAATCATTTTATCATTCACAAGAACTTCCATTGGTTCACCGGCAAGTTTATTCAACTCAACAACAGAGCCTTGGGTGAGCTTCAAAAGATCATTCACCGGCATTTTTGCTCTCCCTAACTCGACTGTTACTCGCAGAGGGATATCCATAATCATTTGCAAGCTTTTATCGAATTCGTCACCGCTGGATTCGCCGCCACCGCCTGCCGCGCCTGAATTTTCCGCTGTATTTCCAGCCGCTGCAGCTGCCTCGGCCGCAAGTGCATCTGCTATGCTATCCATATTATCAGACATTAGTCGTCCCCCCTTTTTCAATAGGTCGAGTGATTTGAACCGCTACAGAACCGTGATGAACTCCACTAAAACATTTAAATTTTCTTGTGCCTTCTATTTGGAGATCAAGTTCTCCTGTCGAATCCTGATCCAATGGTATGACATCTCCAACTTTCAATTTCATCAAATCGCCAAGGGTGATTTCTGACTCACCCAAATTTACTCGAATATTTAAATCCGTCTCGAGCAATTGTTCTCGTATAATTGATGTCCAAAGCTTTTTATCAGTTTGATCTGATTCAATTTGAAACCCGCTTTGAAGCTTTGATTTAATTGGCTCGATTGTGGAATAGGGAATCACAATTGTGATTGTCCCGTTTGCGTTCTCTAGCTCAACGTCGAATGTTGAAGCAATGACAACATCTGTAGGTGGCACAATACCAACAAATTGTGGATTCACCTCTGTTCGAACAAAAGAACAACCAATTCGCTCAACTGATTCCCAAGCGGCCTCCATATCATCAATAGCAAGGTCAACAACCTTTCTTACTATTTGAAGCTCAATCTGCGTAAAGTCTTTACCCTCTATCTTTGTATACGGCCGATCTGCTCCGCCAAAAAAGCTATCCACTAATGCATATGCAAGCTTGCTTTCAATCACAAGCAAAGCTGAGCCTCGTAGATTGGCAAATCGAAGCACCGACATGCAGGTTGGCATAGGAAGTGTATTAATAAACTCTCCGAACTTTAAAAAATCCGTGCTTGCAAGAGTGAGAGAGGCAATTTTCCGCAGAGCTGAAGAAAGAGAAACTCGAAACGACCTCATAAATTTCTCGTAGATGACTTCGAGCTGAGGTAAGCGACCACGAATAATTCGATCTTGAGAAGTTAAATCGTAAGAAACAACAACGCGATCATCCTTGGTTACACTTCCAGTCTTAACACCGCCACCGCCCCCACTACCGGGGCCGCCACCGCCGCTCGCGCCACCAATGTCTGGCGTCCCCGCATCTCCATCAGAGACTGCAGCTAAGAGGGCATCAACTTCACTTTGCGATAAGACCTGATTCATCCTTATTCCCCCTCAAGCCCTAGTTGTAAATAAACTCAGTGAAAAATACGTTTTTAATTTTACCCTTAGTCAAAAAGGCATTGACCGTATCCTTAACTTCTTCTCTGAGCTGATCCTTGCCTTCTTTGTTTGCGACCTGATCATATGTCTTTCCGGATAGAATAATAATGATGATGTCGCGAACCTGCGCTTTTCTCTGATCAAGCTCGACCTGAACATTTGATCCCTCGACCTCTAGCTCAATATTCACTTTAGCAACACGACGACCTTTAGAGCCGGCTAAATTCACGATAAATGTTTCCAAAGGAACAATCTTGCCAACGAAGGATTTTTCTTCTTTCTTTTCCGCCTGTTGGGCTTCGTGTTCACCTTTGATAACGTGCTCAATTTTTGGTTCAGCTGCTTCTTTTTTCTTACCTTGCCAAAGCATGAAGCCAACACCACCCACAACAATCATGTTAATGACGGCGAGAGCAACGAGTATGATTGATTGCTTGTTTGATCCACCTGCGGGAGCCGCTGGTGCTGCTTCTGGGGCGGCTGCTTTTTCCTCTGCCACTTCATCCTCCTTGATGAATAGACAATTAGACGTACGAGTCCTTCATTTCATTTAGTAGCAACTCAGGTGCCAACAGGACCAATGTCAGGGACATGTATTCAAATGGAAATAATGATTCGCCTACCTTAGCAAAGCCCAAAGTCCGGTAGTAAATTTGACTTAAAACTCAAAAGTTCAGTCAGGGTTTTGACATAGTTTTGACTGGACGAGAGTCAAGTCCATGATTGAATTTCATATGGATTTAACCTTAGTTTTTCTTCAAAAAAGCCGACAAGTTGAGGTGATTCAGGGCCTATTTTTTCTCTTGGTCAGCATTTTGTCTGTTCCCGTACAAATTTTAGCTGGGAACTCTCAAACCATTCTCAGTCTTGGTAAACTGAACACACTCAATCATCAAAAAAATTGTTCTTCCCAAAAATCGGAAATCAGTTGCTCTTCAACTTTAAAAGGCCTAGCTCAAGATGATGGAGACAGTCGCGCCTTTATCATAGAGTCTCGCGCTCCAATTTGTAAGAAAAATATTGAATCCGCAAACTTAAATCCTAAATTGAGCAGCTATCAAATCCCTACCGAATTTCAAAAATTACTGGAACAAAATAGGTTTGAGTATTTGGGTCCCTTTTCAAATTCCACAATCAAAGCTTGCCTCTCCTCACACCCACAGGATGGACAAAACCTAACTGCAAAATTTTATTACTACACGGCTCGATTGAATGCTGGCGCAACCAAAATTGCTCAAGACAGACAGAAAATTGCAAAACTGCTTGGTAAAAGTGCACCACCCTGTCCGGATGCAGGCACATTAGAACCTGCCTTTCAACACTGTGAAGAATCTAAAAAATGTCCTAATGAAAAAAACCTCGATCAACTCGCGAAAGAAGTTGATGCTAGTGAAGCCCTTTACAATGAAACTCAAGAAAAACTCAAAAGCTTGCCCTCATCATGCGTACAAAGCGCAGATTGCAAAAAAGCGAAAGAAGCCCTGTCTGGAATTCTTTTTGGTTTGCAAGAACAGAATCCCTGGTTTTTGAATGACGGCTTTCAAAAATCAAAAGGGAAAATTCCCACACGTTCACGACTGACCCAGTATTTAACTCAAACCGATAATGATCTTGCTCAAGTTCAAGCAGAGGTCACAAAAACAGCAGCCTGCATTCATGGCGGCAAAAAATGTGACCTTGATGAAATGAGAAAAACTCTTTCTTTGATGCCAGATCTTCCCGAAACCTACTCAAAAGAGTCCTCTCAAAATTACATCACTCAACATATGGCAGCCCAGTCTTGCCTCGAGGAAGGCGCTTTAGACCGAAATAACACGGGTAAAATCATGAATGAAACCTATATCAATTTAGGGCTAACCGTCGCAACAGTTGGGGTAGGAGCACTTTTCAATTCGGCCAAGTTCGCTGGATCAGCTGCGGCGTCCAGATGGGGTCGAATTGCGACAGAGGCCACAAATTTAACTGCGGATTCAGTCAACGCTTTTCTTGCATACAAAGAAGTGGCTCAAAGCTGCGTTCATCCTGATATCGCCATCCAATTCAAAAATAGTGAAAAGGCAAACATCTGCAAGACACAAGCCGGAAGTCTCAGCACAACCTCAAGAGATCACGGCGCCTGCCTTGTCAACGCCGGTTTGGGCGTAGTTGCCACCTTGGCGATTATTCCCGGCGGACTGCGAGCTGCGAAACTGTATCAGGAATCGAGCTTATCCAAAACTATTCCACAGTTTGGGCGCCGAGCAAATGATCGAGGCCTAGTTCCTCATGAAAAAATTAGTTCACATCCCCATCGCATCATCAACGGGATTGATGGCACCATCACAAGAAAAGTGGAATCGCCTGCACTTTCAAGTCTACCAAAAGACATTCGAGTCATTGAGGCAAAAAATATTGAGGGTAAAAAGCAAATCTACTACCAGGCAAAAGAAAAACTTCCCGATGGAACTTGGGTCAGAAGTAGTCGAGAAATTCAATTTGATCCCATGACTGGCGCCATTGATGCCAATTATCCAGCCGGGCGAGAATTGTTTGAGAAAATTGCCAAAGAGAAAGCTGGAAAGGCCCACCTGGCCTTTATTGACGTCGCCAGCCTAGGAACAGTGAACAATACATTCGCTGGTGGTGTTGAATCTGGAGACAGATATCTGAAAGGTGTGGCAGAAAAAATCCTCAAGCATGGCGATGGAAAGGTCACTCTAGCTCGATTAGGGGGGGATGAATTTGGATTGATCATAGATGAATCAGATCCCCAAAAAGTAAAGGCCCTCTTAGACAAAATTAGAACTGAGCTAAGAAAAGATCTTGATAGCGAAGCTAAACAGGTTTTCCGAGAAGAGAAAATAAAGAGAGCACTGGATTACCGACAAAATCCCTCTCATGAAAATCGGCAAAAAATTGATGAACTTTCTCGAATTCAACAGCCTGATATTTCAATCGGATCAACACAAATTGGATCATCTGATGACATAGCTTCAGCATTAAATCGCGCAGAAGCTCAGGCAAAAGAAATGAAAATTTCAACAACCCTTGAGTTTGGGCGAAGTGCGGAAAAGTATGGTTCAAAGGAAATCCCTCAATCTCGACCGAACCCAATGTATATGGCAGAAATTAAAGATCCAACATCCTCGCCGTCTTGGACAACTCAGAGAACAGCAGATACAACCCCAGCACTTGATCAACTTCGTGAGCTAAAAATCGAGAGACAGAGCACGGTTAAGCGATTTCACGACACAAACTTAGCACACTACAAAGATGAGCTTGGAAGAGACAGCTATCGTCTTGAAATTTACGCCACTGATCCTAAAACAGGTAAAAGAGTCCCCGCAACTTATGAAATCCCTTTGCGAGGACAAACGGGGATGCTGGATGGGACCCACCCGGAAAGTAAAATTCTGATTCATGATCATTTCTTCTCACAGCCCCACAACACACTTGTCATGCCGAAACTCACAAATTTGAGATATCTGAATTATTTCGAATCAGGAACAGAGGCCGGCGATCGCATGCTCTCAGCAATCGCCCAAGAAATTAAAAAAGAAACTCGCGATACAGATCTGACATTTAAACTAAATGGCTCTGACTTTATATGGAGCATGGGGCATGTTCCACAACAGCAGGTAGAAAAAATATTCCAGCGAATTAACAAAGGATTAAAGGAAAGCCCCATCGTGAAGGAAGTTATGGAAAAAGAACGAAAGGCGCTCTTACTTAAAGAAGATGAGGCCATTCGAAGAGGTGACTCAGAAGCAATCAATGAAGTTCGAAAAAAAATGAATGCCTTAAAAGAATTCAAGGCCGATTTACAATATGAAGTCTTAAGATCAAACGAGGTTCCAAAAAACAGCACCTACGAGAATCTCATTCAGACCTTCGAAAAGAAATTCAAGACTTCTGAGACAAAAACAAGTGGAAAATAATTTCACTCTGAATCTTGAGCAATGTGCGGCCCAATCGCTTTAATAATTTCGTCACAAATTTTCGGATTCCCAGCCACCATCGAATTCTTGTAAGGAGTATATTTATCTCCACGATAGGTTTTCATGACTCCGCCAGCTTCTTCTACTAAAAGTAACCCTGCAGCAGAATCCCAGGGCTTTAATCCCTTTTCCCAATATCCATCAAAAACTCCGCGTGCAACCATGCAGAGGTCATAAGCAGCAGCACCCGCTCGACGTATTCCTCGACACTGACGAACAACTTTTTCAAATAGTCGCAACTGCTCGCTCAAATTAGATTCAATCTCTGTAAAAAATCCTGTAGCTAAAAAAGCATCTTCTAATTTCTCAGTTGCACTGACTCGAATTGGCTGCCCGTTGAGATAAGCTCCACAACCACGAACCGCTGTATACACTTCTCCAAATGCAGGAACGTCAATAACTGCAACTTGTATTTGGCCATTGACTTCGTACCCGATGCTAACGGCGTAAACAGGATATTGATGGATATAATTTGTAGTCCCATCTAAGGGGTCCACAATCCATCTTCCTTTTCCACCAGCCGGTCCCTGGACCTTTGTCAGATCAGTTGTTGATTCCTCGCCGACAAATTCATCATTCGGGAAATTTTTTCGCAAAAAATCAAAGATCGCTTTTTCAGATTCTTTGTCGGCCTCACTGACCAAACCTGCTTGAAATTTCTTTTCAACATGTTCTAGTCGCCCACTATATTTGAGTAGAACCTGACGACCTAGTCTTGCGGCCAGGATACCTTTATATAGCGCATCGCCCCACTGTCCAAATCTTGACTGATCCATGCAAAATACCTCGAGAGTAAAATTTGACCGAAGTCATTGGTGATCGCTATCATAATAGACAGAAGCATACTTAGAAAAGAAGTTTGTTCGGACTAGATTAAAGGCAACGAGAAGGATTCTCAAGAGAGGAAAGAATTATGGGCGTGGAACGTTATAGTTCAAAAACTGATGTTATCGTCAAGCTAGTGCTTGTGTTTTTCATATCACTACTTTCATTTTCAATCGGCACATTTGTCGGCAAAAAGTTTAGCGATAATCAGCACAAACTTTCACAGTTTGAGCCAACAGAGCAGAACAAGGACGGAGAATCTCGCGAAGTTGCCTCTGTTCCTGCTGATGGCCACGAAGTTAAGCCCAAAGATGCTCTTTCTGATGATGAGATCGCAAAACTGGCTGAAGAATTTGTAGCTGATGATGAACATGGCAAAAAGCCGGCCGCAGCTGACGGACACCAAACTGATAAAAATACTGAGCATCAGACCGAAGCGAAAGCTGATTCTCATGCTGCGCCTGCCACGCCTGCAGCCACTGAGCACAAGCCAGAGCCAAAAGCTGAAGCAAAGCCAGAGCACAAGCCTGAGCCCAAAAAGACAGCCAAGCATGATGAGCCAAAGTCAGAAGCAAAGCCTTCGCCAATTGCTGCAAAAATCGCCGAGGGAAAAGCTCCTGTCGAACACAAAGTTGCTAAGACTGATGAAAAATCCCGTATTCCCCAAAGCCTTCCCCGTGAAATTGCCTCTTCTCCTGTGGGTAAATACACAGTTCAAATTGCATCTTACCCAGACGAGCATGAAGCTCAAAAATCTGCTTCCGAACTAAAAGGAAAAGGATTTAGCGCCTTCTACGTGACAGCAAAAATCAAAGACAAAACTTGGTACCGAGTGAGCGTTGGCCTTTTTGCAACTCAGAAAGAAGCTGACACTTATAAGAAAGAACTGATGGAGAAAGCAAAAGTGGCTTCTGCTATCGTTCAAAAAATTTCGAACTAGTTCGCACAGTCAAATTTAGAGAAGAATTTTAATATATTCCAAAAGAGCGATTCAAAAATTTGAATCGCTCTTTTTTTATCTCAACATATAAGGGGCGAATTTTACAATTACCCGGAAAAACATAGCATTTACCCCTCAAAAAAGGTAGGTACTGGGCATTTCTAACCGGAGGTGTTTATGCATCTTTTAAAATCTTTAGCCCAGGTCTTAACTCTTCTTCCCTTATCGATTTTTGCAGCCGATGAGGGCTATCGTTTAAAAAATCCCGATGCACAACAATGCGAAAATACTCAGCGAAAGGCCGGGCGTAATCCCGACTTTATTGGTGAATGCGGATCTATTATCAATCTCAACTTGATGGGCAGAGATTTTACTAGCGCTAATCTCAAGGGCGCCTATTTTATTAATTCTCAGCTATTAAAAGCAAAGTTTCATAATGCTGATTTAACTGGCGGCATTGCAAAGGGTACAGACTTTACAGAGGCTGATTTTACAGGAGCAAAACTAAAACACTTCCGCATTGAAACAAACGAGCAAAATAACTTCACGCGAGCCAATTTCGAAGGTGCAGATTTAACAAACATCGACCTTTATGGGACACCAGGGGGCTTTATTGAATTTCAAAAAGCTAACATGAAAAAAGCAAACCTGTCGGATTCTATGATTTATGGAAATTTCAATTTTGCGAACTTCACACAAGCAAAAGGCAACAGGGCAAAAATGTACGGAAAATATGTTGCAGCTGATTTCTCGAACGCAGATTTCCGCCAAGCTCAAATGGGTGATTCTGAAATGAGAAGTGTGCAGTTTTATGAGGCCGACTTTTCTTCAGCATCTCTACCTCGAACTGATTTTAGTGGAGCATTCTTTATTGGATCAAATTTCTCAAGAGCGAACTTATCCGACTCAAAACTTATGGGAGCTCGACTTTACGGCGCAGATTTTTCTCATGCTAATTTAATGAGGGCCGTATTAAGTTCTGCTCATATCAGAGGGGCTGATTTTCGCGGAGCTTTACTTTGTGGGGCAGACCTTCGACAAATCGATATTCAATTTGGAATCCTACTCAGCGGGGCTCAGTACAATAGCCAAACTCAGTTGCCATTTAATGATGATGCCGCCGAACGACAGGGCATGAAGAAGGTTCAAAGCTGTCAATAGCAGAGAAAGTTTTCACTAACGCTGAAAGATGCCAATTAAAGCTAGAGACAAAAACCCGTTTATTCAGCGGGTTTTTTATTTTCAGCATCGTGCTTGCGGGACTTCAGTTCAGCCTGACAGATTGCAATTTTATCTTCGTACTCATCCTGACGCTTTTCGAGAATTCCCTTGTAACCTTTAAAGCGCTCAATGCGGTCTTTTAAGAATTCTTCACTGACTCCAACAAGCTTTTCTTTCTCATCTAAGCCGATCGCCATTTTCTCTTCTTTGTCGGTGACTCGGTCCATTGGCTCAGTCCACATCAGCTTGCCATCACCGCCATTTTTCTTATCTGCCAATTCTGCTCGGCACTTCTTCAACACTCCGTAAAGCCCAAGGCTTCCGTATTTGCGATTTCCGTAAACTCGATCCTCGAGACTATAAGTATCGTTTTGAAGAGTTCGAAGCTCCTCGGACATCAACACTTTTCGCTGAACGATCATATTGCCGTCCTTCAGCCCCACAACCGTGTCGCCAGTGACCTCTCCTTTTGAGTCGATTTTTGTATCAACTTTTTCAGCCTTGTGAGGATTCGAAGAGCAGGCACCAAGGCCCACCGTAATTCCAACTAAAAAACCAATGAGTAATTTTTGTGATGATCTCATCTGGGTTTCCTTTCTTGTTCCGAAGAACTATTCAATGAGATTACTTTGAGCTTCGCTCAAATGATAATACTGCCGCACTGCATATGGAAATCCCGCGGGGCGGGTTTTAGAGGAGAAGGCCGAGGCGTAGCAATCCGCCCACACTTGGACTGGGGTCCTGATGCTCAGAGAACACAAGACGCACTTCGATGGAAACCCAAATAGGATTAATATTTGCTAAACGTAAACCAGTCCCAGCACCCCCAACCCAATAGGGTCGACTGACATCATTGGTGGTCTGTCCCGTGACCGTCGTATCGATCAGCTCCCGAGAGAAACCAAAAAGTCCTGCAAGAAAAGGTTTTGATTTTAAGAAAATTGTCTCCGATTCAAATATCACTCCGCCCAGATAGTTTTCAAATTTTCTTTTCACCAAGAGGCTTGAATTCCCCGATGTCTCCTCAAAAGACCCCGTCTCTAAAAAATAGATCCAATGGGAATATCCAACCCCCAATGACAAGCTGGTCATTTGCTTAGGAGCAACGTTTTGTTCAGCATTTCTTTCGCTTCGAAATTCAGGTCCGACAGTTGCAAAGACTTGAGGAGTATTCTCCTGTTGAGCTTGAGAAACTGAACAAACAAAACTCAGAATCAAGACAAAGAATTTGATCACTTTGCCGCCTTGTACTCGATTTTAACCTCGGGAATTTCCACCTGCAATTGCTGAAGAAAAAATTCCGTCGTCATCATCTCATCACCTGGTAAAGACTGAAAATGGATTGTCATTTTCTGTAAAGCTGAATTGATTTTCTGCCCCATCTTTTTCTTCATTTCTTTCATTTTCACTGGGTCACCAGCAAACTGATTCAAAGACGCAAAAAGAATACGACCATACTGACTTCCTAATTCATAAGAAACAGCATTTGAATTTCCCCAAGAATGATACGCCTGGGCCTGGGCTCGCAATTCTTTTGTCGACTTTAATTTTAGCTCACCAGAGCTGAGCGTTCGACTTTCTTCAACTTGCGGTAATGATCGACGAACAAATGCCGTATCATCTGAATACAACCATCCCCAAATATCGGCCAAGCCCTCATTCAAACCCCGAAGTAAAACCGCATGATAAATGTCTCGCTCACTCAGTAGACCAACATTTTCACTCGATGCCGCTTCTTCAAATCCAAAGTGTTTGAGCAATTTCTGATCATTGCCATGAAGGTTGCCATCGGGTCCCGGATACTTATCGCCAAGTGGTTGAATCACTGTTTTGTAGAAAATCGAGTGAAAGTGCTCATGAGCAATTACTCCCGCATTCACTGTCAACGGCAAATCTTCTCTCAAATAAGGCGCAAATAAAAAAGCATCTAATTTTCCGTTGTAACGGGCGTTATCTGAATCAGGTTGGCCACTCTCACTCATCATATTCACCTTGATAGCAACAGTGCGAGGTTCCCGGCTCTCATCGCCACGGGAAATTCCCAATTCATCATCAAGCAAAGTTAGCTTTTCCATGTGCGCATACAATGTTAAAAGCTGAAGGCTGAACGAGTCCGTTGCAATGTATTCTCCGGACTCTGTCCTGATGGTGTTAATTTGGGGCTGCATCCCAACAAGTTTTCCACGAGAAAGAGTGGGACTTAGAAAAAACCTTGCTGCCCAACCACCCAAAGTTCTCATGTCATCAATTGAGATTAACTCTATCGTTTGTAGTTTATACGCATTATTTGAATACATCGGTATCCGAACCTGGACGGCTCCCGGATGTTGATCTCGGATTCGCCCCTGGCAAGCGGATAAAACCATGCCAGAAAGCACGCCCAAAAAAACAATCATGATGACCTGCAGTCGATGTATTTCTCGCTTCACAAAGTGGGCTCCTCGAACTATAAAATCGAACAATAGTTTTACCAGATTTGCGAGTGAACCTAAAGCCAATCAGTGAATGAGTGACCATGGAAAGAAACCTTGAAATTATTACCGCCAAATTGAACCCAGCTCAAAAAAAAGCTGTCGAAACTTTAGACGGTCCCCTGCTCTGTTTGGCTGGAGCCGGTTCGGGCAAAACCGGGGTCCTGACCCGGCGAGTGGCGAACTTGATTGCAACCGGGCGCGCCGCGCCTGAAGAAATCCTGGCTGTGACCTTCACCAACAAGGCCGCCCGCGAGATGGAATCTCGTATTTTCAAACTTCTCGCCGATATTGGAATCCCTGTCAGAGAACCTTTGTGGATTAGCACTTTTCATAGTTTTTGCACAAGAGTGCTTCGAAATCACATCGAGCTTTTAGACTACAAAAAGTTCTTCACCATTTATGATGACTCAGATCAATTGTCGCAAATTAAAAAAGTCATGGCGGCACTTCAGATCAATGAAAAAACGTCTCCGGCGAAGAGTTATCGTAATCGAATCAACTCAGCCAAAATGTTAGGCCTTGGGCCGACAGAGGTTGAAAAGTCCACTCACTTATTTTTGGATGCAAAAAGCATTGAAGTCTACCGAATGTACGAGCAAGAGATGAAAAAAGCCAATGCTCTTGATTTTGGCGATCTGCTCATGAAAGTGCATGAACTTTTTCGAATGTACCCTGCAGTCCTTGAAGAATACCAAAACCAGTTTAAGTATGTCATGGTGGATGAGTACCAGGACACCAACCACATTCAATATTTACTGGTGAAAATGCTCGCGCAAAAAAATAGAAATCTCTGCGTTGTGGGCGACGAAGACCAATCCATCTACAGCTGGCGAGGCGCAGATATTCGTAACATCCTTGATTTTGAAAAGGACTTTCCCGAAGCTCAAACGATTAAGCTTGAAGAGAACTATCGATCAACTCAAAACATCGTCAAAGCTGCCACCGCTGTTATTAAGCACAACACTCAACGAAAAGATAAAACTCTCTTCACATCAAATCCTCCCGGAGATCTCATTCAAGTCCGTGAGGAAAGAAGTGAGTACGACGAAGCCAGATTCATCGCAAAAAAAATATTAGGCATGGTGAATGAGGGAGAAGGGGCTCTCTCTGACTTTGCCATTTTCTATCGAACCAATGCCCAATCCCGAGTGCTCGAAGAGCAACTGCGCACCAACTCAATTCCCCATCAGCTGGTTGGCGGCGTTCGCTTTTATGAGCGAATGGAGATCAAAGATGTTCTCTGCTACATGAAACTTTCTGTGAATCCAGCAGATGATATGGCCTTTAAGCGAATCGTCAATGTTCCAACCCGAGGAATCGGCAAAACAACTCTTGATCGCCTTGAAGAACTTTCGATTGAAAAAAAATTAAGCCTGCTTGAAACCACTCAGTGGGCCGTACTGAACCGAGAATTTAATGCGGGTACAACCTCGAAGCTTCGAGTTTTCTTAGACCTTATCACTGATATGCAGGCCCATGTTCATGATTACAACATGGTCGAATTTTATCAGCTCTTGCTGGATAAAACTGGATATCTGCAAAAGCTCAAAGTTGAAAACAGTGTGGAGTCTGAAGCTCGAATTGAAAACTTAGAAGAACTTTCAAATGCACTGATGCAGTTCACAAAGGAACGACAAGACGCCACCATGCAGGATTTTCTCGAGGAAATGGCTCTCGTCTCTGATGTAGATGCCATGAATGATGAACAAAACGGGGTCACACTGATGACCCTTCACGTTTCAAAGGGTCTAGAGTACCCCTATGTCTTTGTTGTCGGTATGGAGGAAAATCTTTTTCCCTCAAATCGCGGTGATGACGATGATGAAGAATCTGAACTTGAAGAAGAGCGTCGTCTCGCCTATGTGGGCATGACGAGAGCCAGACAAAAATTGTTTCTCACCTATGCTCGCTCAAGAAAAGTTTGGGGACAGGAACAGTACAATCCCCCTTCGCGATTTCTAAAAGAAATTCCAAACGAGCTTGTGAATTTCACAACGTCTTTTGAAACTCCAAAGTTTGTTTCCAAATATTCAAACTCCTCCAGCACGCCATCAAAACCCATTCGAAAATATGACGAAGACGAATCACAGAGCTTTCCTGATTATGAAGGTCAAAGCTCAAGTGAATATCAAAAAGGGATGAAGGTTCGTCACCCCACATTTGGCGCAGGCACCATCTTTCAAGTCGAGGGCGTGGGCGATCAAACAAAGGTCAGCGTTCTTTTTTCAGATCAAACGATTAAAAAATTTGTCGCCAAATACGCAAGACTGGAACGGTTTTAATTTTTTCCTCGAATCAAATTCCACTCGGTTTGATACTCGCTCACATCAGCAGGAGTCTGCCGCAAGTTCTCAGATGGGTTCACATACTTTTCCACAACTCCGTCCCAGCCCTTATAGGTCCGTGATTCTGAATCTCTGAAAATTTCAAAATTAGGAGCGAGAGTGACCTTGCCTCCGCCATTCGGAATATCCAGTGAAAGTGTCGGCATTGCCAATCCTGAGAGATGACCCCACAGCTCTCGCTGAATCGCCTCTGAATCTTCAATTGAAGTTCGAAAGTGATCCGATCCTTCGGAAGGATCACACTGAAACATGTAATAAGGCTTAACCCGACACGCCAACAGTCGACGAGAAAGGGCCTGCACAATGGCCGGATGATTATTCACTCCGTTTAATAAAACCATTTGATTGAGAACTGGCACTCCGTGATCCACCATCATCTCGAGAGCTTGCTTTGCCTCAAGCGTGACTTCACGGGGATGATTAAAGTGGGTCATCACAAAGACGGGAGCATATTTTCTTAAAATTTGACTGAGCTCTGGTGTGACTCGCATGGGACAAACAACGGGCATTCGTGTGCCCACGCGAATAATCTCGACATGATCAATTTCTCTGATTGAAGAAAGAACTTTTTCAAGATGAGAGTCCGACAAGGTCAACGGATCGCCACCAGAAAGAATCACTTCACGGATTTCTGGATGAGATCGAACATAATCCAAAGCCTGATGAAATTCTGATTCTTTAATAAAGGCCTGATCTTGCCCGGTGAAATGTTTTCGTGTGCAGTAGCGACAATAAACACTGCAAATGTCAGTCACCAAAAATAGAACCCGGTCCGAATAGCGGTGAATGATGCGAGACACAGGATTATTCTTTTTCTCACCCAAGGGATCAAGTAGGGCCTGTTGGCCGTCTTCAAGCTCCATCACTGTGGGCATCATGATCCTTCGTAGAGGATCCTTAGGATCGGGTCGGCACAGATTTGCGTAGTAAGGAGTCGTTCGAATATTAAAAACGCCTTGGCTATCGCGAAAGGCTTTTTTTTCTTCCTCTGTCAGTTCAAAATTCTTCTCAAAATCAGCCTGAGATTTTAGGGAATTTTGTAGCTGCCAGGTCCAAGAATTCCATTCTTGGTCTGTTAAATTCGAAGGCCGAGGGTGGGTGATAAACTGAAGCTTCATCGCAAGGGGCAAGCTAATCGCTTGCCTCTGAAGAGTCAATCTGTGCGCAAAATATACCCCTTTTCAGAGTGTAATTTTGCAGTCTCACTCTGAGACAAGAGCCGTAAAATGTTCGACACTCACCTAAGCCCTTATCAACTTTTGTACAGCGAGCCTCGGTCTCAACATGAGAATCCATTTCAATTACCAATGTTTAGCCGATTTCAAAAAGCCCCTCAATCTTGGCCTGGTCCTTGTAGTGCATCAATGGTGAAGGAAACTTTTATTGGGCCGGAAGCCCACAAATAGGAGGATTTATGAAACCGTTTAACACAAACCCAGATCTAAAGAAATGGGGATTAGTTGCAGGACTTGTTGTCGCCCTAGGCTCAACAATCAGCCTGAACCCCGAAAGTAAGTACATTGCCAGAAATGATGGGATCAACACCATCGATATGGCCTCAACTAAAGATGATAAGACTGTAAAACCACAGTCAGTCACTATCGCTCTTGACGGAGATTACAAAGGTATCGAAGTCAAAGCGGCAATCAGCGGCGATCGCGCCATTTATGAGTTTCAAAAAGCATCTGACACCGAAGGTGCAAGTGCTTGTATTGATTGCGCAGTTAAACTTGGAATGGGCGAAGTGACTTTAAAGCCAGAAGATTCAAAAAATATTGATTTTATCCAGATGGCACTAAAAAAAGCTGCTGTTGATAAACTCAAAGAACAAAAAATTGCAAAAGCCGAGAAAAAAGAAGACGGCAAACTTCGAGCAGATGATAAAAAAGAAAAGAAGCAAGAAGAGCTTGTCTATGAAACTGCCTGCGAATCTGAGGACGAAGAAGGCACAAAGACTGCCATGAACTCTCTCTTAAGCTGTCAGCGCGAAGAGATTCTTGAGCTCGTCGGAAAATGTGACGATGCCGCTAAAGAAGAAAAAGAGAAGTCTGGCGCGAAAAAAATCGACTTCAAAAAATGCTCAAAACTTGTGAAGCAATACTATAATACTGAAATGAGAAAGCTCCTTAAAGAAGGTCTCTCAATGACCCCCGGAACTGTCGGTCTTAATGCGGCAATTGCAACTCGCGACCTTCTATTAAGCAAATTACCTGGTCGATACACTGAAATTATCGCTGAAGATCTCACATCTCTAAGTAAGTCAGGCTTAGCGTCACAGGCTAAGCGGGTTTTCCAGCAACAACTCAAAGTATCAAATGATCCTAAGTCTGCTCTAACTGCAGCTCAGCTCTTCCTTTATAGCCAAGGAGATTTGACAGGTCGAAATCCATGGACAACATTCAACGAAGCTGCCGCTCTTTACCGATCAATGGACGCAGCTGCGAGACGATCTCAAAACCCTACACTCTATGAGCAGCTCTTTGAGACTGGCTTCTATCAACCCATCCAAGGTGGAATTAAAACTCTTCAAGATAAAAATGCCAACATCGCAGCTTTAGATGCCTTGATGTTTGATGATGGTTCAGGATTGGGACAAATGCCGATCGTTCCAGGCCCTGGACAAAATCAAGTTGGTCAGCCCGGCTCAACAGTAAATCCAACTCAGCCACGAAACCATGGCCGTGTCTACCAAGTTCCTCAATATCAGAATCAGCAACCTCAGGGACAATATCCAAATATGCCACGACCTGTGAACGGAACTTGGAATAACAACCAGTTCCCAATCCAAGGTCAGTTTCAGCAGCCTGTACAGCAACAGCAGTTTATGCGACCAGGAATGCCCACACAGTACGGCCAACCAGTTCAGCAACAACCCGCAGTGATGTTCCAACGCCGCTAATAATCGAGATAGCGGAAAATAACTAAGTCCTCCAACGAGCCCAAGATGGGCTCGTTTTATTTTTAAAATAAAAAACCCAGAGGCCTTTCGACCCCTGGGTCCCGCTCACCACCACCATCTCAAACTGTTTTCACGTTGTCTTCAAGCTGTCGTACGAGATGTTATCAAGTTGCATTCTAGAAGCTGATGGCAGCTTTTGTTTGTATTCCTAAATTAAATGCGTGATCTCGGTTTGCTCCGCCCTCTTGCCATGCGGCTCCTGGGAAAAGCATTCCAACCTCAGTTAACCAACGAATTTTTTCTTGTGGCTTGTATTGAAAACCAAGATCCCATTCAAATCCCACATCCTTTGAAACATCATCAAATGTTGCTGACGGATTGGTCTGAAGCTGGGCCCAGGTTAGTGAGCTTAAGAATTCCCACTTATCACCCATTGAGTAACTCATTTTCGGAGAGAAATAGATGGCATTACTGATCGTCTCTTCATCTGCCGATCGGTCATTCGCATAGGCTGAACATGGAGCCGTTGTGCAAGTGACATCACCCTGTCTTTGCAATCCTGTACGGAACATATCGTATTTGCCCATTGGATGATTAAACATCAGAAAGGCTACGTCGTAATTGCGGTTAAAGAAGTATCCCTCAAATGCTTCAGTCTTTGGATTATCACCGCTCGCAATACCAGTGCGCACAGTCCAGTGATACTTACTTTCTGGGCGTGGAAAATCCAATTCCATGGCGATGCCATAACCATTTAATTTAATTGCTTCGCCTGTTGAAGTGCTGATTCCTGTGTTGCCTGAATTAAAACCAGCCTCAAGCTTAAACTTGAAAGACTCCCAACCTCGGCCCAAAAGAACGTTGGTGTGGGTGGTGCTCCAGCCGCCCGTAGTTGTAGCTCCCGAGTAGACTCTTTGAAAAACTTTTCCAGCATCATTACCTGAAATGCTCGAAGTTCGAGTTTGATGAAAGACTCCGAAGGTTGATTCAGTTTCAGGATTTGTATAAAGGATATCCCAAATCATCTCACCAGTTTCAGATCCTTGAGCGAAAGACTCGCGATAAGGTTTTCCAATCATTGGCATTATCGACAGGTTACCAATCAAAAATTTATATCCGACGACATCGTGTACGTTGGACCAGTGATCAAACAAACCGTTGCCAGCATTTTGTGTGATGCCCATTCCAAAATGAAGTGGAGTTCGGCCAGCCAAAAGAGCGCCATACTCATGGTTCACATTGACATAAAGCTGAGTCACCTGCAGTGAAGATGAGTTTTGATTTGTTGAGGCTGTTGAGCTTTCGCCCCCCGCTGTCCCCATGCCTGTACCAAAATTCTGTCCAAGTTGAGAGTTTGGATATTGTTGTGAAGGCAGCACTTCAAAATTTGCAACAACATTAATTCCATCCGCAGCTATGATCTTTGGGCTTAAGTTTAAATGATTGAGAAAATAAGACTTGCGTCCACCTGGATCACTAGAGAGATAAGTTTTATCGACTTCGACATATTCAAATCGATAGGTACCAGCCCAATCAACAGCCATTGCATAAAGATTATGACCAGCGAACAAACAAACAAATGCCGCAAAAAGTGCAGAACTCTGAAGTTTTCTCATAAAACCTACTTGTTAATAATCTGAACCAATTAGAGCACCAGAATTTAGGGGATGACAACAGTTTTTAGCTTTGAACAACGCCAAGAACATCTGTCTCTCTTAAAATTCTGACTTTTTGCCCAAGAATCTCAATTGAGTCGCCCGCGTGTTCCGACATCATCACCTTGTCACCAATTTGAACATCTAATGGATGAATTTTTCCCTTGGAATCTCTGCGCCCACGCCCGACAGCCACAACAATGCCCTTTTGATTTCCACTCATTTCAGAGGTATCAGGGAGAATAATTCCACCGGGTGAGATTCTCTCCCCAGTCTCCAGCTGGACAATAATTCGATTGTCTAAAGGAGAAATAATGGCGGATAAATCCAAAGTCGTTGACCTGATCTTTGTCTTTGTCTTTGTCTTTGTCTTTGATTTTATCGACGGCTTTATTTTAGCTTTGATGCGTGTGGACTTTTTTAGCTTTAGGGACGTCCTTGAAGACGATAATTTGCGCACTACTTTTTTTGACTTTACTACCTTCTTCTTAGCCTTTGCCACGACGGTTCCTCTCCTCTTCATAATATTTTTTGTAAAGGATATCCCATTCCGGTGAACCTTCGACAACATTTCGCTTGAGTGAGGCCACCTTTTCTCGAGCTTTCTGATCAATCTCAATATCTTCTTTTACAAACTCAACCACAGCCTTCTTTGCAAGACGAATTGCCTGATCTTCGTCCGTATAGTCCACCAAGTCATCATTCCAAATCGAGTCAACGATCAGATGGGCCCAGTGTGTTTGGCGATCTTCAGAGAGAATCATAAAATCACCTTCTTTTCTTTAGCCAACTTAGGTTTGAGCAGCTGATACATCTTGTGCCGCTGAAAGGACCCTGGATTTTGTCGTTCAAGATCGTCCAGCATCTTGACCACTTCTTTTTCGAGATCAAGTTCTTTTTGGTAATCGTCTTGAATAGCTTTAAGAGCTCGAGCGAATACTTTCTTCTCGTCCTCTTTAAAAATAATAACATTACTCTTTTTCAAGCTATCGAAAACTTTTTGAACAATCGAGGTCATTTGCAAAGTGGTTAATCTCATATTGTTTCCTTGCTTTGACTATTGAAGCTCTGCGATCTAATGTCAAGCTATGCCATCTCAATCCAAAATGAAAGCGCTAAAGAAAGTTCTTCTTGTTCTCCTTGCGGGATCGACGCTCATCATCATTTTGCTGAGTCTCTGGGTCTACCAATTAAATTCAACGATTGTGGAAAATTTAAAGACTAAGAAATTTCTGCCACCTACAGAGTATTATACAGCTCCAAAAGTATACTTTGCCGGAATGAATGTTTCACTTTCCAACTTTAAAGATGAGCTAAACCGAAGGGGTTATCGCTCGAAAGACTCTTTCGAAAAAATTCGCCCACAAGAGTATTGGATTGGCTCGGCCGAATCCTGTCGACCACATCTGGCAGAGGTCGAAGCAGATGAAACCTGTGTCGTTTTTCAAAGCAAGGAATCCTCTGATCCCCAACTTGTTCATCTTGAGAACCAGTATTTTGTTTTTGGTGCCAACGCTCAACTCAAAAAAGTATTTCATGGCAAAAGGCCTACACTTACTCAATATGGCTACCTTGAACCTGAACTGATCGCTCAGTATCTGGGCAAAGAACCAATCCAGCAAAAATACACACCGCTGGGGCAAATCCCCACCTCTTGCCTAAATGGAGTTTTGGCTATTGAAGATGCTCATTTTCTTGAGCACTCAGGAATCAGCTACACGGGAATTCTACGTGCGGCCATCAAAAATTTAACCGGCGGGCGAATCGCCCAAGGCGGTAGCACGATCACACAACAACTCGTCAAAAATTATTTCCTTAATTCAGATAAAACTCTGAAAAGAAAAATCACCGAATTTTTCATGTCTTTGATTCTTGAATCACACGCTGGCAAAGATGAAATTCTCGAAACCTATCTTAATATCGTTTATCTTGGACAAAATGGGCCCTTTCAAATCCGTGGATTCCCCGCTGGAGCACAACATTTTTTTGATCGCCAAATACAAGATCTCGAGCCTGATCAGTGCGCCCTTCTCGCCGCCGTATTGAATAGCCCCGGACTGTATGACCCCTTTCGACACCCTGAAAATGCACGAAAAAGAAGAAATCTCGTTCTTGATAAAATGGGGGAACATCAGTTTTTAAGCACCCCTGAAGTTCAAACACTGCAATCCAAAGTCCTTCCTACACCAAGGCGCCATTCTGTTTCTGAAACAGCCCCCTACTTTTTGGATGCCGTTCAAAAGCAGCTTGAAAGAATTGGTGTTGATTATAACGGACGCAAGGTCTTTACGACACTTGATCTCACTGCCCAGGCACATGCTCAATCAGCTGTACAAAATAAAATTCAACAATTAGAAACTGAGAATAAAAAAATAATAGGAATCAAACAGGCTGGTAAACCACTTGAAGGCCTACTTATTTCTGCAGATAACCACACAGGGGAAATTAGAGCCCTTGTTGGTGGGCGCAGCTACCGGATGACCCAATATAACCGCGCCATAGACAGTCACCGGCAAGTGGGATCCATCATGAAGCCCTTTGTCTTCTTGGCAGCACTGAGATCAACAAACGCAGGAAAAATGTGGACCCCCACGTCGATAGTTCAAGATTCAAGATTCACCATTGAATATGATAAACAAAAATGGTCGCCTGAAAATTATGGAAAAAAATATTACGGGCCAGTACCACTTTATTTTGCATTGAAAAATAGTTTGAACTGTGCCACAGCCTCGCTTGGACTTGAAGTTGGACTTGATCAGGTCATTAAAACTGCTCAACTTGCAGGTGTCTCAAGCCGCCTTGAAAAAGTACCCTCTCTAACCTTGGGGGCCTTTGAACTTTACCCCCTTGAAGTACTACAGTCATACCTTGTTCTCGCCAACCTTGGTCATTACCACGAGGTGACTGCAGTTCGGTACGTTCTTAATCACAGTGAGCGAATTCTCTATCAACACGAGGTCTCTGAAGTTCAAGCTTTAGAGCCAGAGCCAACAGCCTCGCTTGTCTCTATGATGAAGCAGACAATTCTCAGTGGAACAGCCAAATCTGTGATTCAGCAAGGGTTCACCTATCCTGCCGCCGGAAAGACCGGGACAACATCAGATAGTCGAGACTCATGGTTCGCTGGTTTTACTCCGAATCTCACAACCGTGTCTTGGGTTGGATATGATGACAATACCTCTCATGGCCTGACTGGTGCCAGCGGGGCACTCCCCATCTGGATTGAATTCATGAAAAAATATGCGGTGATCTTTCCTGAACAAGATTTTGAATGGCCTGCAAGCACAAAAAAATATCAAGTCCGCAACGAGAACGACGAGGAAGCCAAAAATTTAGAATTGATTTATTCTCCCGGAACACAACCTGAACTATAGTTTCGCCAAATCAATCTCGAGCCCTTCGTGAGCATATCTCCATTTCACCGGTGGAAGATGAACATGATTGGTCTCTGCCGATTTCACTTTCCAATCATAATACTCTCGCGTTTGTTTTTTAAGCTCATAAATTTGATTTGTGTTCGCCCCTGGATCATGGTGAGCAAATATCACATGCCCGATATTCTCTCGAAAGGCGATGTCTAATCCAATTTGAGCTGCACTATGGCCCCAGTTCGCCTTCTCTGCTAGTTCTGGCAGGGTGTACTGAGCATCAAAATACATCAAATCAATTCCCTGATATAAAGGCAGATCTGGCCCCAAAGCCTCTCGAGAGCTGCGTGTACCCTCAGTGTCCACGCAGTGGGCATAGGCCTTGCCACCTGATTCAATCTTAAAACCCCAACAGGGATCTGGATGATCAAGCTGGTAAGGAGTGATGGTCATGTCATCTACTTTAAGTGGTTTGCGGGGCTCTAAATTGTAAAACCGAATATCTGCGGCAAGAGATTCAAAGGCGACTGGAAAATAAGGCCTTCTAAACTTACCACGAACCAATGTTTCCAGCTCGGGTTGAACAGCGTAATAATTAATGCGATTTCCGCGAATAAAATGAGGCACAAAGAACGGCAACCCAATGAGATGATCCCAATGAAAGTGGGTCAGAAAAATATGAATATTCGCTTTTCCCTTCCCAGCCGCTCCCCTCATCATTTTTTCACCAAGACTACGAAGCCCGCTGCCTCCGTCAATAATTAAATGGCCATTAGCAGTTTGCACCTCAACACAAGTCGTTGCAGTCCCAAATCCCCCCACTTGGGGTACAGATAAATGGCTCAAATATTCTTTAATTTGCGAGGCAGACGAATAGCCAGACCGAAAAAATCCATGCATCAAATGCTCAAAGTCCGCCACCCACACTTCCGGTGGCGGTGACGATGGTAATGAACCTCGTACTCCCCAATACTTAATATGCATAGACATAACTAAAAGGATGAATCATCGCATTGCATCTGGCAAAGAAAAATCATCTTCAGACTGAAGGTCTTGCTCTTTCAAAGTCGAGTCTTAGCAAAGGTAAATTCGCACCGAATTTGCCCCACCTATGTCCAAAGTTCACTGTCTAAACATTAGACAGTGTCAACAGGGACTGTCACTAATGGTCGATTTACTCTAAAAATTGTTGTTTCAATTGAGTACACACCAATTATTCGTGGCATAAGCCTTGCTCATACTGAGGTAGAGGTATTTCTTTGAGAAAGGTTACATTATGAAATCCATTCTTTCTTTAATTACAGTTTGCGCACTGACCGGACCAACTTGGGCACAAGAAAATCTCCCAGCAATAACTGCTGAGACTACCAATCAAGAGAATGGTCCTGACCAGGCTGCAAACCAAGAAAAGCCTTCTGTTATTGCAAAAAAAGTTGAAGATCTGCTATCTCCGGGGCCCAACAATCCTTTGTATAAGGAATGGCAAAAAGCTAAAATCAAATATGACGCTAAATTTTCAGATTCCTGGACAATGGGTAAGTATTTTAGCTTAAGTGGCGACATCCGATATAGGTATCTCGTCGAACCAGCCTTCGTAAAAGACCTTCATCAGCGATTTGATATTTACTCTTTCTCAGCAGGCTTAGGAACAAGCGCTTTAAAAGGTGTCGGCCTCGGTATGAACATTGGCATGCAGGTCACCTTCTCACGGCTTTTTGAGAATAAGACTGATGCATTGAAATCAAAGATTTACTTCATCAACAGAATTCCTTGGGAGCATCAAGATGTCGCAGAACAACTGGACACTGGTGATGCCGTCAGAATTGAAATCAATTCGGACGGATCCATCGGAAAAGGCACAGAAGAAGCTGCGGGCAACTTTAAGGCAAATTTGGGCGCCAGTGTATCTCGCGGAACTCGTTTCATCGTGGATACTTACAAACTCAAGGGCAACAATGTTCGCCTCAGACTGATCGCAACCAGAACTGAGGGCATGTTGTCTGTCAGCGCTGCCATTTCTCCTCTGGAAAAACTCAGTGTTGGATCAGGCTTAGGCGATAAGATTCTTGGAAAGTTTCTCAAATGTCATCCCGTATCCGCGGGTGCCAGCACAACTCTGGGCGAGAGGCTCCCTGTAGACACCTTCATGGTGGATTATGTCTTTAACCTGGATAATAAAGACGCTCAGCTCGCCTACAACCAAATCATGTCCACAATCAAACATCTTCACTTTGAAAGACATCTGAACTTCCAAAAGAACGAACAGAAGCTTGGCGAAGAACTCTTAAAATATGTTCAACCTGCTGAGCATGTCTTTACTCAAGACAAACATAAACCACGAAATCAAGTGGGTGTGGACAGAATCTTTAAAGGAAAAACAGTCACCGAGCTGGGCTCATTCTCTCTGAAGAGCGAGTGTCTGAACGCCTGGGATGCTCAGTTGACAACGAGCAACTCTGATACGAATTTGAGATCCTACAACCGAGATGAGGTTGCCACCGACCAAATTCTATTAACAACCACAACACTTAAGAAAAAAGATTATGTCTTTGGACTTTACGGAAATCAGAACATCAATTCGATGAATGGTCTCTTTAACGCCAGCAGAGATGAATCTAACCTTGATCGCCTGCGCCCAACCAACGTCACTGACATTATTTTCACTCAAGATATTCAAGACAAGGACCTCAGCACTTCGGATGTTCGCACAATCAAAGACCAATTGGAATTGGCAGCCCCCACTATTGCAAGCACAATTGACTGGGGTAAATTAACTGAAGGTTCAACGAAGTCAAACGGATATGTTCGAACAGCTTTTGTCTTTCATCACGAAGCATTTAAAGAACTACAAAAGTACGATGCTGCAACTCTTTATACCAAGTTAAGAAACTATGTCGATAACTACCCAGATAAATTGTCTCTTCCAGCCAACACTCAACACGACCCAACAAACACAACTAATGATAAATATGAGGCAGACATTCAGGACATTACCTACAAGCTGAACAGGATTTTCCACTCCGAGTCTCATCAGGAAAGACTTGATGGGTTTTCTGAGCTCAGACGACAGTTACTATTCCAAGCCATCGGACCTGGATTTATTACCTCTCTTCTTCCAACGGAAAAACTCGAAGATCTCGTCTACTTCCGATTAAATGCTGGTGCTGCAAAGGGCAGTAGCGTGTCCTTCATTTACGGAAAAAATGATATCTCTGATATTTATAAATCCATGCAGTACATCCAGGCTGTCATCAATGATCGATCATTCGATCTGCGACTACAGTTGGATGAAAAAGGTGAGTTCCAGATTTATAAGCTGCGCAATAACGGACAGCTCGATTGCAAAAACTGCGATCAAACACCGTCGGCTTCTTCGGCAGGCGTGAAGTAGTTACATTTTGTTACCATCCAAAGGCCCGCAACTGCGGGCCTTTTCATTTCTAAGTGCTTAATATCACTCAAATTAATTTCAATCCACAAATTTCACAACTGGCAATGTATTTGCAGATAAGCCTGAGGGCCAAAGAGCCGGAGTCAAAGTGGACACAAACCTGGGTATTCAACAAATGGAAAACATCGTTGGGCTAAGTCGACCAGGCGAAGCTCCTGTGGGTTTTCACATTCAGAATCTCGAGGTCGCCCGGCTTTCCGAAGAGGCTCTCTCGGCTCTTCACAACCCCTCAGACTCAGATGTCAAAAGACAGTTAAAGAGCTGGAGCCAAGAGATCAGCCCCTCTGTCAAATCCGATCAATTGAGAAAAAATCTTCGCAGCCTCTCTTTGAATGTCACCCAAATCTGCAACCTGCACTGCAAGTACTGCGCTGCTGGCGGTGACGGCTCTTACGGGGATCCTATTAAGAAAATCAGTGTTGAAAAAACAATTCCTCAGCTTCGTTTTCTGCTCGAAAAAGTTCCAGCTGGTGAATCTTTTAAAATAACTTTTCTTGGCGGAGAACCCCTTCTCTACCCTGAAGCTATTGATATGATTGCCGAGTCCGCTCAGGAAATCGCAACTCAAAAACAAATTCGATTAAGCTTCACTGTAGTGACTAACGGCACCCTTCTGACTGATTCAAATGTCGATCTGCTGTGCAAACTGAAGGCACATATGACCATCAGTTTGGATGGACCGGCTGAGGTCAATGACCAACTTCGCCCCACAAAAAGTGGACGAGGCTCAACAGACCTTGTTCTCAACGGCATTCAAAAGCTTATCTCGCGAAAATCAGAGCTGGGTAGCGTTGGAATCTCAGGTGTTTTTGGAGCTCGAAATCCTGATTTGATTTCGGCTTACAAGTTTTACTCGAGCCTTGGTGTTGACTGGTTTGATTTTACTTATGATCACCTTGAAACTCGAGCAGAGGTCAGCCGCGACTTTACAGACCAACTTTTTCAAGTCGCCGATCTAGCTTGGAAGAAGGACAAAGAAAAAGCCCTTCGACAAATCAAAGTTTTTGATCACTACTTTCAACTGCTTGATTCTCAACAAAGAAACGAAAACTACTGCGGGGCTGGGAAGAGCTTCCTCATGATGGATGCTCGCAATAATCTCTACACCTGCCCCTGGGTCGTGGGTCGATCCAAAGAGGTTGTTGGGACACAAGACACGCTGTCATCAGAGAAGTTAAAGGCCTATGAAAAGCCCTTAGTTGAACTGAACAACTGCGGAAGCTGCTGGGCGCGTTATCTTTGTGGTGGCGGCTGTATGTATATCCATGAGAACAAAACCGGCTCTAAACACCGAGTCGATGAAAACTTTTGTGAACGAACAAGAAACTTGATCGGACTTGCACTTCTGTACTATGAAAAAAGCAGAAGTCAGCTCGAAGAAAGGCAAACCCTATGAAAAAATCGTCAGTTGTCATGAAAACAGACCACGAGACAACAAATACGGAGGCCAAAATGGAAATCAAAGCTGACACTTTGATGACAGACAAAAAGACAGCTCGGCAAACTGGGAAACAACACATCCAAAAAGTAACCCCGGTTAAGACAACTGTTGTCTCTGACCCAGGTGGCTGCCGCCCCACTGGAACTTAATGGGAATACCCCCTCTTCAGGGGAACTCAAGAGAACAGGATATTCTCCAACCCCGGCGTAAGATTATCTTTCATGCTTTACGGATCGTCCTTGGTTTGGCGATCTCGTTGGCTCTTATTCAATTAAAGTTCGACTTTATTGAAGCCTTTTTCTACGACATTCGAATTCGTCTGCGTCCCTCGCCAACGCTCTCTGACGAAGTTCGCATCATCATGGTGGACTCAAAAACCATTGAGAAAAATAAGGGGATCCCCGGCTTCCCCGAACACGCCGAGCTGCTCAGCAAATTAAAAACTGCTAAACCCAAGGCCGTTATTTATATTCGCGGTTTCGCACCACTTAGAGGAATTGAAAATCAATATGGCGAAGAGGACCGCCGAGGCTTTTTTGTCGGGGATGATTCTTCTAAAGCTCGCTTTGCTCAAGCTGCTAAGGGACTTCAAAACTTTGGAATGCAAACTGATGTCATGGAAAGACACGCAGAAGAATCAAAGCTCAGCCTCTCTCCCCCTCTTGATGAAATCTCAGTTTATTCCGGGCCCAAAACAGCCGATAAAAATATTCTTGCCAAGGATGGGGTCTCAAGACGCCTACTTGTGACCTATCAAAACCAAAAACTGATGCACCCTGAAATTGCCAGTCTCTTTAACTCTGATCTTCAGAATATTGAAAATATCAAAGGCAGACTAAATCTCTTTGATTCCGAGCAAGTTTATATTGATTTTGCAAAACCCGGATCTTTTGCCATTTCAAAATTTGAAGATATTCAAAACGGGAACTTTGATCCTGGCCTTTTTGAAAATAAACTTGTGCTCATCGGTGATGATATTGGGGCAAGTGCCAAAGATTATGTCTCAACCCCATTTTCACGTGATGCCAACATGACTTTGACAGAGCTTCACGCAAATATGTTTGAAACATTGATTCGCAACTCGGCACCCCAACCTTCTCCGAATTGGGTTAATATTCTGCTGACGTCGATTATTGCCATACTCACCATCAATGTTGTTTTGACCTTAAGACCACTCTTTGGACTGCTTATTCTGGGTAGCACGGCTTTGAGCTTCACGGTCATCAGTCTTCTTTTGTTTTGGCCCTTTGGTGTTTGGATCGGGATGGCCCATCCTTTTTTAGCCATCTTTCTTTGCTACTATTTTTTCATTCCTTACCGTTTAATTATTGAAAATCGCAGATCCTGGGAGCTTTTTCAGAAGCATCAACTTCTCTCTCAAGTGGAAGAGTTAAAAACGAATTTCATCTCAATGATGTCCCATGATTTAAAAACTCCAATTGCTCGGATTCAGGGAATGACTGATCTCATTCTGAAAGACACGGTGACCTTAAGCTCTCATCAGCGCGAGGCAATCGACACCATCCGTTCTTCGTCGTCTGACCTGCTCAGTTTTATCAATTCCATTTTGAACTACGCACGAATTGAAAGCCAAGGCGTTGAGCTTCACAAACAAAGCAAGGACATCAATCAGCTCTTGCAAGAAGTTATTAAGCGTCACGAATTTTTGGCCAAAGTAAAGCATATGAAAATCGTAACCGACCTTGAACCCATGTTTAGCATCTCTCTGGATCCCGACCTGATGAAACAGGTCTTCTCGAATCTTCTCGAAAATGCCATTAAATATAGCCCCGAGCACTCTCAAGTTCAGATCAAATCATCAGAGGTCGATGGGGTCGTTAAAATTGATTTTATCGACCAGGGCCCCGGGATCCCCGAGGATGAGCTCCCCCATGTCTTTATGAAATTTTTTCGCAGCAAAAACGCCAAGTCCTCTCCTGTAAAAGGATCGGGTTTAGGCCTTTATTTAGCCAAGTATTTCGTGGAACTTCATAAAGGTCAGATAATTGTTACATCCCTATCTGGAAAAGGCTCTTGTTTTACGGTAGAACTACCAACGAGCTAATTGTTTAGAAATTCCTGAGGAGGATTCTATGTTTAAGGTCTTAGTCGTTGACGATGATCAAGCATTAAGACTTTCGGTTAAATCCGCACTTCTTGCAGCTTCTCAGTATGAAGTTGATGAAGCCTTTGATGGTCTCAACGCTGTTGAAAAAGTGGCTGCGAATCCTTACGACGTTGTATTGCTCGATGTAGACATGCCCCGCCTGAATGGTCTTCAAGCTTTAAAACAAATCAAAGAACACAACCCTGGAATTATCGTGATCATGATGACCGCTCACGCTGCCATCACTCAAGCTGTTGAAGCGGTAAAAGATGGGGCATATAATTATCTCTCAAAGCCTGTCAGTTCAGAAGAGTTAATCTGCATTATCGAGCGCGCCATCGCTGCTCACAATCTGATTTCAAATGTTGCAGCCAGCGCACCCGTCATGATGGAGAACGGACGAAAAATCATTGGGTCAAATTCTCAAATGATGAAGGTCTTTAACATCATCAATAAACTTTCAAAAGTGGATACTCCCGTTTTGATTCGTGGAGCATCAGGAACAGGAAAAGAACTTGTGGCGCGGGCAATCCATTACAATTCCTCACGTAAAGAAGGAAAATTTGTAGCCATCAACTGCTCGGCAATTCCCGAAAATCTGTTTGAATCTGAGCTTTTCGGCCACGAAAAAGGCTCTTTCACTGGTGCCAACGAAAGAAAAATTGGAAAGTTTCAGTACGCCGAGGGCGGCACGTTGTTCTTAGACGAAGTTGGCGATCTGCCTCCGCTCATGCAAGTTAAACTTCTCCGTGTTCTTCAGGAAAAAGTATTTACTCCAGTTGGAGCGAATCGCGAAATTCAAACCAATGTTCGAATTATTGCAGCCACTAACCGCCCCCTTGAAGAGATGATGAAAACAGGGGCTTTCCGTGAAGACCTTTTCTACCGTCTGAATGTTATCCCGATCTTTTTACCATCATTGGTGGATCGCAAAGACGATCTGGACAACATGATCTCTATGTTCATTAAAAAATTTAATTCCACTCATGGAAAAAAGATCACGGGCATTGCTGCTGATGCCTTGGCTGTTCTGAAAAAATATGACTGGCCAGGAAATATTCGTGAGCTTGAGAACGTCATTGAGCACTGCTTTGTTATGGAGAATGCAAGTGTGATCACCCTTGCTTCCCTACCTGAAGTGGTTCTGAACGCCACAGGAACTGTTCTGCCCGAAGTATCATCAGAGCCGGTTGTACAAGCAGGCTCATCTGACCTTAAAATTGTCGACGACGAGGATGTCTCTGATGAGGACCTTGAGTCCCTTCAAGATATCTGCCCTCAAACGGCTGGCGAGCTTGATTTTAATGCTCAAAAAGAGGCCTTTGAAAAAGAGTTTATTATCAAGGCGCTGAAGACATTTAAGGGTCGAATTAATCAAACAGCACTGCATGCAAATATTCCGAAGAAGACTCTGTTAAGAAAAATAGAGAAGTACGGAATCAACGCGAAAGACTTTTCGTCTTAAAAAATGTGACCTGATTTTTGCGATCTGAATTGGGTCAAGTTAATTTTCAATTGCTGAATCAGTTTGCATCCTGCTTCATGACACTTTTCAACTTGAAACTCATTAACGTTAGGCTTAGTTTCCCAGATCCATGGCTATGAATCCACTACCGCCCCAGGCATACACAAAAGAGACCCTTGTGAAGGCTTATACTTGGCTCCAAAGCCAGGGCGATCATATTAAAGAATTAGCCACTAATCCTGATATCTTAGTCAGCATCTATCTCAAGGCCAAGCTGGATGGTGATGCCGCTTTAGATCGCCCCAGCATTCAAAATTTCAAAAATGAGCTTAAAAATCTTGCTGGTTTGATGGGTGAATTTGAGCAATCAGATGACCCTGCCCTGCTGTTGAGCAAAGGCGTTAAAACAGAGCCTGTCATTATGCCCGCTCAACAAAGCACTCAAGCTCCTTCATTTTCACACACTCAGGCACTTCAAAAACCTGCTAAGTCTTCGAACTCTCTTGATTTAGATCCAAAGTCCCTGATGATGATTCAAGAGGTCAAAGAAGAGTACAACTTAAGCTCTGAAACAGAGGCTCTTCGATTGCTCATTTCAATCGGATCAAAGAAGCTCAAAAATCTGAATTAAAATCTGTACTAGCCCTCGCAGAGATTGACTAAAGTCCCCTTATTCCAATAGGTTGGACAACATGACACAATCTCAAGCTCCCGATTATAAAAATACAATCCGACTACCTCAAACTGACTTTCCGATGAAGGGAAATCTTCCAACTAAGGAACCCGAAATTATTAAAAAATGGGAGTCTCAGGATATTTATAAAAAAATGGTGGCTAAGAACAAAGGGAAGAAATCTTTTGTTCTTCCTGATGGTCCTCCGTACGCCAATGGATCCATTCACATTGGTCATGCTCTGAATAAAGCACTGAAAGATATCATCATTAAATACAAAAACATGTCGGGCTATTCTGCTCCCTTTATTCCGGGATGGGATTGCCACGGTCTTCCGATTGAACATGCAGTGATGAAAAATCTTGGATCAAAATCAAAAGAAAAAACCGATACTGAACTTCGCCAACTTTGCCGAGCCGAGGCTCAAAAATGGATCAACAATCAGCGAGACCAATTTCGAAGATTAGGAGTGCTGGCTGACTGGAATGAGCCCTATCTGACAATGGACCCCGCTTATGAGGCCGAAGAAGTTCGAGAGTTTGCCCGCGCTTATCAAAAAGGCGTCATCTATCTTGGAACAAAGCCTGTTTACTGGAACTGGACTCTGCAAACTGCACTTGCTGATGCAGAGGTTGAGTATCACCAGCACAAATCTCCTGCGATCTATGTGAAGTTTAATGTTACTGATGCTGAGACTTTAAAAAAATTGGGAAGTCCAAAGAAACCAACTTCATTTGTGATTTGGACCACAACACCATGGACATTGCCAGCGAACTTGGGAATTTGTTTGAACGCTGATTTTGAGTATGGCGTTTTTGATATTGGATCTGAAAACATCGTCATCGCCAAGAGCTTAAAAGAGTTTGTCGAGAAAGACACAGGTCTGACTTTAACAGAAACTTATAAAGTCAAAGCCACAGATTTAGAAATGGGAAAAGCCCGACATCCTTTCATTGATCGGGACTCTCTTGTGATTCTTGGCCCACACGTTACCGCAGATGCGGGTACAGGCTGCGTTCATACAGCTCCGGGACATGGTGCTGATGACTTTAAAGTGGGATTAAAATATGGACTTCAAATTTTAAGCCCCGTTGGACCAAACGGAACTTTCACAGCAGAAGTGCCCGAGTTCCAAGGACAAAATATTTTTAAAGCCAATCCTTTGATCATCGAAAAATTAAAGGCATCAGGCCATCTGCTGGGACATAAGGAAATCGAGCACAGCTATCCGCATTGCTGGAGATCAAAAACTCCGCTCATTTTCCGAGCTACTCCGCAGTGGTTTATTGGACTGGATCTTGAGGAAAGTCAGATTCGACAAAAAACTTTAAAAGCATTAGATGAAATTCAATTCTTCCCATCGTGGGGTGAAGCTCGCTTACGAGCAATGATGGAAGGCCGACCTGATTGGTGTTTGAGCCGTCAGCGAACTTGGGGAGTTCCAATTCCTGTTTTCTACTGCAAAAAGACAGGACAGCCTTTAGCTGATGTGAATGTCATGATGAAGGTGGCTGATGTGATGGAAAAAGAGGGTGGCATTGATGCCTTCTTTAAACATCCGCCGGAGCATTTCATTGGCCCATTCACACCAAAAGGTGATTTCGGAGCAGAAGGCTTTACCCATGGAAAAGATATTTTGGATGTCTGGTTTGATTCTGGAATTTGTCATGCCGCTGTTCAAAAACGCCGAGAGGGCTTAAGTGTTCCTGCCGATATTTATCTCGAAGGTAGCGATCAGCATCGTGGATGGTTTAATACTTCTTTATTGTCCTCGATGGTGACGAATGGAAAACCTCCGTTTAAAGCCCTGCTCACCCATGGATTTGTGACAGATTCTCAAGGATTTAAAATGAGTAAATCCAAGGGCAACGTGGTTGACCCCATCGAAGTGGCCAACAAAAGTGGTGTTGAAATTCTACGTCTGTGGTCAGTCTACGAAGACTATGGCCAGGATCTTTCTTGCGGACAAACAGAACTTGAGCGAGTCACAGAGACCTATCGTCGAATCAGAAACACGATGAGATTCTTATTGGGCGCCACTACCGATTTTGATCCTAAAACTGAAATGGTTCCTTATGATCAAATGCGAGAAATTGATCAGTGGGCCCTTGCTCGCCTGTATGAGCTCACGCAAAAAGTCACTTCAGCATATAACGAGTATTCCTTCTACAAAGTCTACCACGCGCTAAATACCTTCTTCACGGTGGATTTATCGGCGACTTACTTGGATATTTTAAAAGACCGTCTGTACACGTGGAAGGCGAATGGAGTTCCTCGCAAATCAGCCCAGACAGTCATCTATTTGATGACTGATTATTTAATCCGTATGATGGCTCCGATTTTATCCTTCTTGGCTGAAGAGGTTTACACTTATGCCAAGGGCGATAAGGCAGAGAGTATCTTCTTGCAAGACTTCCCTGTCGCTCCAGAATCTTGGAATAAACCAAACCTGACAGCAAAATTTGAAGCTCTGATCAAAGTTCGGGGTGATGTTCAAAAAGAATTGGAACTAATGAGAACGGCAAAAACAATTGGTTCCAGTCTTGAAGCCAAAGTCAAAATCACAGCCGATGGAGATCTTTATCAACAACTTGCTGGGTTCTCAGGACTTCAAGAATTCTTGATCACCTCTCAAGTTAAACTAGAAAAAGGTGAGTATAAAATTCTAACAGAGAAAGCAGACGGAGAAAAATGTCTTCGCTGCTGGACTTACTCAGTGGATACCGGGAAGAATTCACAGTTCCCAGGTGCCTGCGGAAAATGTGTTGAGGCACTCTCATGAAGAAAAAATATTTAATTCTGCTGGCGGTCTCTGCATTTTTAATTGCGCTGGATCAGCTGACCAAAATGTATATCCACACTCATTATCAATTGGGTGAATCAACTCCAGTTATTCCCGGATTCTTTAATATCACTTATGTGCGAAATTTTGGCGCGGCATTTGGATTCTTAGCTCAGTCCAATCCTACTTTTAGAGAAATTTTCTTTCTCTCAATGCCTCCGATTGCCTTAATTATCATTCTCTCAATACTCCGCAGCGTCCGAGATGATGATATGCCCCAGATTCTGGCTCTTTCGAGCGTCTTTGGCGGAGCGATTGGAAATTATATTGATCGAATTCGTTTTCGTTATGTGATCGACTTTCTCGACTTCCACTATAAAGAGGCTTACACCTATCCAGCATTTAATATAGCAGATATGGGTATCGTCTGCGGAGTCTGCGTGCTTCTTCTTGTGATGTTTCTAGAAGGCCGCCAGAAAAAACATAGTGAAAAAGTAGTTGATGTATCCAATCATTAATCTTGGCTCAGGTACTGAACTTCCATCCTACTTGGTTTATCTAAGCCTGCTTTATAGTTTTCTTCTGTGGTTTACTGTTCGCAAATCCCAAAAAGAAAATAAATCTGTTGAGCTCGTTTTAAATCTGTCCCTGATCATCATGGTTGCCGGTTTTCTTGGCGCCAGACTACTCCATGTTCTGTATGAAAACCCTGATTACTACAAAGAAGACTACCGTCGACTTTTTCAATTTTGGGAGGGTGGTTTTGTTTTTTATGGCGGAGCCATTGCTGCGGTTTTGGGCTCAATTTTGTATTTAAAGCTGAAGAAAATCTCACCGGCAGAGTGGCTTGATTTCTTCGCCCCAGTGGGATCGCTGGGATATGCATTGGGACGCTTTGCCTGCCTACTTGCCGGATGCTGCTATGGTGGCACTTGCGCTTATCCCTGGGCGCTACAGGGAAAACATCCAACACAAATCTACGCCATTTTTTGGGAGCTCTGTGTTTTTGGAATTCTGTGGAAGCTTCGATTGAAGCAATTTCAACCAGGAACACTCTTTGCGATTTGGATGATCGGTCATGGACTTGGACGACTTGTCATGGAGTATTTCCGTGTGGATTTTCGTGGTGACTTGATTTTCGGACTTTCTATTTCAACATGGATCAGCCTGGTGATTGTGGGATTGGGCTTGACTCAAATCATTACTGGGAGATTCGGTAAAACCAATTTCCGTTAATTTTTCGAAAGGCAGAGACCTCGTGATGAGTTTGAACTTTTCCCATATGCTTAAATGTCGCTTGAAATTCGACTGTACCCTGATTTTCATTTTCTGAGCTTTGCAGGATTTCAAGCTTCAGAAATTCAGACTCAAGCATCCACCGTTCATTCGCAGTACGATCAAATTTGACAAGGTCCACAGGATCTGTGGTCTTGATAATGTAATTCATATTTTTCATGGCAAAAGCTGAATACCGTGACCGCATCAGCTTTTCTGCATTCGGCGCTACCGCAGCGCCATTGTGATAGGGGTCGCAGCAGCTTTCATATTTTTCATTCGATCCGCAGGGGCAGAGCATTTAATTCCTTTATCTATATTTACAATTTTTGTGACGGCCTCTTGTTGGTCACTTTATCATTCACCCATACGGATCGCCAGATGGCAACGCTTGCCTGGAAGAAACTGCTCGTTTTTGTTTTAATCTATAGAGAAATTGATTCCACCTGGTCAGATAGAACTCTCGCTCCTCATGCCCAAACTCTCTTTGCCGGTGATTTCCCTCAAAATAGCCTTTTAATCCTAGTTCCTCCAACTTTGATGTCAGGATTCTAGTAAAAACTAGTCCATCCCAAAACTTTCCCACGGAATTTCCGCGATGAGCACCTGTAATTTTTCGAGCAAGAATTGCAGAGAATGTCCTGAGAAAATTTTGAAATCTTTTTTTGTCTTTAAATCTGACCTTCAGGTGAATATGGTTTCCCATATTGACGGAATCAAGGATCTCGACAAAGAATTTTTGCGATCGTTCTTTGAGCAAAGCTGAAACAAACTGTTTATGGGTGTAAAACGACTGGCGCCCTTGTGCCCTGCTGGATTTAAATACCACATGATGAATCAATCCCTCACGAAGTGGCCTGACCACCTTTCTTCTTTTTTTAAGACTTGTGCCGCCGAAGCTTCTGGCTTTAATGGCTCTTAGTTCTTTCTGTGGTATTAAATTTAATTGCATTTTTTCTCTGATTTTTTTATTTATAGGGCAATATATTTATATTCGTATATATAGTCAATATTTCATTTCTAATAATCAAAAGATTCCGAGTATTTAGTTCACAGTGTCCAGTCTACAGATAACCTGCTGTTTTCGCGGATAAGAGTTGTCGTTGATCAGACTTACGCCCCTTCAAGTGAAATCCTTAGGATATTACAATATACAGACTTATCCAAAGTGAAGGCAGATTACCCCCCACTTAGACTGGGATTTCCAAGTGTCATTAATATTGACAGCTCAGTGTCAGTATTTGGCCGCTCTCACTGGAAAGACTTCTATTTGAAATAAATAAGGGCCCATGCTGGCACAGTCTGTGTAGTACAAATAATTGAGGAAGAATATCAACCATTTGAGGATGTCTGTAGATGTACCAATCTGAGACACTCCCCAAAAAGGAGTTCGCCATGAAAAAAGCGTGGGTTTATACATTAAGCGTATTTGCAGTTGTCGCAGCGATGTCACTGACAGCCTGCAATCAAAACAAGAGCAGTGGCCCAGCACCTGTGTTAGCACCAGCACTTGTTCCTTATAGTGTGCCACCAGGAACGAAAATTGGGTTCTACGCACAGACAACAAATTTCAATCCCTATGGATATTCAAACGTCGGCGGATCACTGAGCGTTCAAAGTGGATGGACCAACATGCTCAAAGAAGCCATGGGCGTTTGTAACCGCGAGTACAGCACAGGCGGCTACGCAAACTGCAGCTCTTGGATGAATGGATGGCATGATATCGTATTCATGATGGATGGCAGTGCCGCATCATCAGTACAAATGATTATCCGATCTATGCCCTACATCAGTAACTATTATAACTACTACTATCAATTTCCAAAGTTTGAAGATTTAGCGCTAAGCCTACTGGGTTTCCCAGTTGGTTCAAACCCCCAAGGATTCTTTAATCCAATGATTTTGAATTCTACAATCTGGCCCGTAAACAATAGCCAAGGTTTTGAAATCCGCTCCTATGGACCGTCAATGAGCCAGGCGTACAACAAGCACATCCAGCTCCAAGTCGCTCAAGGTAAAGTCGAAGATGGACAGTTTAACTTCCAGCTTTACTACAACGGAGCCCTTGCGGCCTCTGGAACGATGGTTCGCTGCCAAACACAAAACTGTGGCCTATAAATTTAGATTCTGTTAAGATGGGGACATGAAAGTGAAGTGTCCCCACTGCAAAAAAGAAACTGAGTACTCTCCCGAAAACCCTTACCGGCCCTTCTGTTCCGAGCGATGCCGTCTGATTGATCTTGGAATGTGGGCCTCTGAAGAATACCGAGTTCCCTCTCAAGAAAAGATTTCGATTGATATTGCACCCCCTTCAGAAAATGAAGAAGATTAAAAAAATACTTGCGCCTTGTTTGAAAATACTTTCTCATTGATTTTATTGGTCCACATCTAGACAGAGAAATTAACAACAACAAACAAGGAGTTTGTAATGAACAAGCAACAGTTGATCGAGAAAATCGCTGCAGAAGGAAAAATCTCTAAAGCTCAAGCTGAGAACCTTTTAAACCTAACAGTTGAGAACATCAAAAAAGCTGTTAAAAAAGGTGACGATGTGAAAATCGTTGGTTTCGGTACTTTCACTAAAGCTAAGCGTAAAGCTCGCACTGGACGCAATCCACAAACTGGAAAAGCAATCAAAATCCCAGCTGCATGGTATCCTAAGTTCCGCGCTGGCGCAGAGTTTAAAGCTGCTGTAAAGTAAGCTTCTGATTTAAATTCAGAGAACTTCAAGGGAGGTCATTGACCTCCCTTTTTATTTCAGGAACAATACGAACAGGAAGTAATCCTATGGCTCAATTTAAAACCGAAGTGAAAAAAATTGGCGTATTCACCAGTGGCGGTGATGCTCCTGGGATGAATGCCGCCATCCGCGCGGTGGTTCGAGCCGCACTTACTCAAAATATCAAAGTTGATGGGATCATTGGTGGATACTCAGGAATGCTTGAGGAAAATTTCACCGTCCTTGGATTGCGATCCGTTGCCAACGTCATTCAACGCGGCGGCACGATTTTAAAAACTGGGCGCTGCATGGAGTTTTTAAAACCTGAGTATCGAGCAAAAGCCGTCGAGAACTTGCGAAAACAAGGAATTGACAGCTTAGTTTGTATCGGTGGAGACGGTTCATTCACAGGAGCCCTGGCTCTGTGGAATGAACATCAGTTTCCCATCATTGGAGTGCCAGGAACCATTGATAATGATATTTTTGGAACAGACAACACCATAGGATTTGACACTGCCGTCAACACAGGACTTCAAGCCATTGACCGTATTCGAGACACGGCAGCCAGTCATGATCGACTCTTCATTGTCGAGGTCATGGGCCGAAATTCTGGTTTTATTGCCTGCTCTGTCGGTCTGGCGGGTGGAGCCGAGGAAATTTTTATTCCAGAAAATCCCATCACTGTGGATAAGGTTGTTGAAAAAATTAAAGCGGCTGTCACAAAGGGCAAAAAATCAAGCATTCTTGTCACTGCCGAAGGACAAAAACCAGGACGAGCTTATGACCTGGCTGAGCAAATTCGAAAAAAATCTGGCTTTGAGGCAAAAGTATGTATTCTTGGCCACCAACAACGGGGTGGATCCCCAACTGCAATAGATCGGATTCTTGCCAGCAGACTTGGTGCTGCGGCGGTTCAACTCTTGCTGCAAGGGCAATGTAATCTGATGGTCGGAGCTGATGGAGAAAGAATTGTGACAACCCCATTTGACCAGGCAATCAACACTGAAAAGCATGTGAATAAAGACTTCACCAATCTGGCATCTCTGCTCTCGCTATAACTCTATTTTACTGTTGTTAGACAGTGTTAAGAATGATCTAATTATCTCCATTAACAAGGAGAGTTATATGCGTCAGTTATTGATTACTATTTTATGCACTCTGCCCTTCTTGGCAGGCTGTACAAAAAAATCATCAAATGAAATCGTTATCGGCCAGTATGGTTCAATGACAGGCTCCGAAGCCACCTTTGGTCAAAGTACAGACAAGGGAGTTCGCCTAGCCATTGATGAAGCCAATGCCGCCGGTGGAATCAAGGGAAAGAAAATTAAACTTGTTACCATGGATGATCAGGGCAAAGCAGAAGAAGCAGCCTCTGTCGTCACTCGTCTGATTGAACAAGAAAAGGTAGTCGCCCTGCTTGGTGAAGTTGCAAGCTCACGCTCTTTAGCCGCAGCCCCCATTGCTCAGAGCAAAAAAGTTCCTATGATTACTCCCAGCTCAACGAACCCAAAAGTGACGGAAGTGGGAGATTTTGTTTTCCGAACTTGCTTCATTGATCCCTTCCAGGGAACTGTGATGGCAAAATTTGCAACAGAAAATCTCAAGGCTAAAAAAGTTGCTATTCTTCGAGATGTCAAATCAGACTACTCTGTGGGATTAGCTGATTTCTTTACAGCAAAGCTAAAAGAACTCGGCGGAGAAGTGATTGAAGATGTCAGCTACTCCTCAGGAGACGTGGACTTCAAAGCTCAGCTGACAAAGCTAAAGACAAAAAATCCGGAAGCCATCTTTATTCCTGGATACTATACAGAAGTTGGCTTGATTGCGAGACAAGCTCGTGAGCTTGGAATTAAGGCCCCTCTTCTTGGTGGGGATGGCTGGGACTCGCCAAAACTTTCTGAAATTGGTCAAAAAGCAATTGATGGTGGCTACTTCTCTAATCACTATTCAAATGAAACAACTGATCCAGTTGCTGTTGAATTCCAAAAGAAATTCAAAGCTAAATATAATGAAATGCCCGATGGACTTTCTGCCGCAGGATATGATGCTGCAAAAGTTCTCTTAAAAGCGATTGAGCAAGCCCCTGATCTCAGCGGAGCCGCCATCCGCGATCAAATTGCAAAAATCACTGGCCATGACGGCGTAACTGGAAAAATCAGCATTAACGACAAACGAAATGCAACAAAAAGTGCGGTTGTTGTTCAAGTTGAAGGTCAGACCAATAAGTTCGTGACAACAGTAAATCCGTAACCAGCTCTGAGCAAGGACGCATCATGCAGGATTTCATACAGCATCTTATTAACGGGATCAGCTTGGGCAGTATCTATGCCCTGATTGCTCTCGGCTACACGATGGTGTTTGGAATTCTGCAGTTAATTAACTTTGCTCACTCGGATGTCTACATGATTGGGGCCTTTGCTGCATACTATGCTGCGAGGACTCTTGGAATTGACAAAAATCCGGGCGTATCCACCCTAGTTATTCTCTTGATTGCAGCAATGGCTGCTTGCAGTTTGCTGGGATTTACCATTGAGCGCCTTGCCTACCGCCCCTTAAGAAAAGCGCCCAAGCTCAACATTCTCATTACTGCAATTGGAGTCAGTCTTTTTCTTCAGTACTCGGGCCAAGTTGTTTTCGGAGCAGATCCTAAGGTTTTCCCTGCTGTCCTTGAGGACTCTGTTCTCTTCACTCTCTTAGGAGTTGAATTCAAAAGTCTTGATCTTGCTGTTCTCTTCGTCACGCTGGTGATGATGGTTCTTCTTCACTTATTAATTTATCACACCAAGCTTGGACGAGCTATGCGAGCCGTGAGTACAAATATGAACGTCGCCGCGATGATGGGTGTGAATACGGATCGCATTATTTCTTTTACTTTTGTTGTTGGTTCCGCACTGGCTGGGGTCGGCAGTGTTCTAGTTGGAATGAAATATCCCAAAATTGATCCCTTGATGGGAATGATGATTGGACTTAAAGCCTTTGTTGCCGCCGTATTAGGTGGCATTGGCAATATTGCCGGCGCGGTTTTAGGTGCACTGATCATGGGATTAAGCGAAGAAATGGTTGTGGGATACCTGTCCTCGACTTATCGTGATGCTCTCGCTTTTGGAATATTGATTGTGATTCTTATTTTCCGTCCCGCAGGATTATTGGGCAAGGGAGGGGTGGAAAAAGTCTAATGAAAAAACCTCTTCTAGCTCTTATTGGATTAATTTTTGTTGGATTTTTGATTGATCTTTCTTTTGATGCTTTCATTCAACTGACACTGATCTACGTTCTGATCAATATGATTTTAGCTATGAGTCTTAATCTTGTCAGTGGATTCACTGGCCAATTTTCTCTTGGCCATGCCGGATTTATGGCCGCTGGTGCCTATGCCTCTGCCTTTCTCAGCACAATTTTTCCGATGAACCCAGGCCCCATGCAATTCGTTTATTTTTTATTTTATGCCATCGCGGGCGGAGCTGTTGCAGGACTTGCGGGATATTTAGTTGGACTGCCCACTTTAAGACTGCGCGGCGATTATCTTGCCATCGTCACTTTGGGATTCGGAGAAATTATCAGAGTTATTCTGCTCAACACAAAAACTGTTGGCGGAGCTCGAGGCATGTACGGAATTACGGGACCAACAGATTTCACCCTTGGCTCGTGGACCATTTCTAAATTCTTAATTGGATATGCCCACGCAATTTTTTGGGTCGTTGCTTGTTTTGTTGTGATTTGGAGAATTATTCGCTCCCACCATGGACGAGCCTTTCTCAGCGTTCGTGAAGACGAAATTGCCGCTGAGGCCATGGGAATTCACACGACTCAAACAAAGGTCCGCGCTTTCGTTCTTTCCAGCTTTTTTGCAGGAGTGGCAGGCTCTATTTTTGCACACTATGCGAACTATCTGAATCCGGCCTCTTTCAGTTTCAATCGCAGTGTCGATGCTGTGATAATGGTTGTCCTTGGTGGAATGGGAAGTCTGAGTGGTTCACTGATGGCAGCTACAATCATTACTATTTTGCCAGAAGCTCTGCGCCCCCTTCAAGAGATCACCGGAGTTGATCTTCGAATGGTGATTTATTCTTTAGCGCTTATTCTTCTGATGATTTTACGTCCGAAAGGATTAATGGGAACAAAAGAGGTCAACGAGTTTTGGAGGAAATATGTCCGCAAAACTTCTTGAGGCGAAATCCATTACCATGCAGTTTGGTGGATTAAAAGCTGTGGACTCTCTCTCGTTTCACATTAATCAAGGTGAACTTGTTGGGCTCATCGGCCCCAATGGAGCGGGAAAGACGACAGTATTTAACATGCTCACCAGCGTTTATAAGCCCACATCAGGAGAAGTGATTTTCTTAAGTGAGCCAACAGTAAGTTTAAAGCCTTATCAAGTTGCTCGCAAAGGAATGACCAGAACTTTTCAAAACATCAGACTTTTCAAAGATCTCACAGTCCTTGAAAATGTTCTCATTGGCGGAACGAAAGATATTTCTTATGGCTTTTTCTCATCCATTCTTCAAACATCAAAATATTTCCAACAAGAAAAAGCTTTAAAAGAAAAAGCAATTGAGCTTTTAGCTATTTTTGGCCTTGAAAAAAAGGCACATGCCCCAGCCTCAGCACTTCCTTATGGAGAACAACGAAAACTGGAAATCATTCGCGCCCTGGCGACTCAGCCTAAATTGATCTGTCTTGATGAACCGGCGGCCGGGATGAACCACCAGGAAACTCATCAACTCATGGAGACAATCGCAAAAATTCGAAAGGACTTTCGCCTGACAGTGCTTTTGATTGAACATGATATGAAATTAGTGATGGGAATCTGTGAGCGGATTATTGTGCTTGATCACGGAGTCAAAATTGAAGAGGGCAGTCCCCAAGTGATTCAATCATCTCCGAAAGTGATCGAAGCTTATCTCGGCGCGGAGGATATCCATTGAAGGCACTTGAAGTTCAAGATCTCAATGTTTTTTACGGATCCATCCACGCTCTAAAAGGAATTTCCTTTCACGTTAATCAAGGAGAAATTGTCTCTCTAATTGGCGCCAACGGAGCCGGAAAAACAACAACTCTAAGAGCGATCTCTGGTATAGTTGAATCCACAGGTCAAATTCTTCTGCATGGAAAAACTCTGAAAAATGTAAAAACCTGCGAGCGCGTTAGCTTGGGACTTGCCCAATCTCCCGAGGGCCGAGGAGTATTTCCCAATCTGACAGTGATGGAAAATTTGCAGATGGGGGCTTATTCCAGATCTGATAAAAATGAAATTCAAAAAAACCTTGAGCACTGTTTTATCCTATTTCCAAGAATGAAAGAGCGTCAAAAGCAACTGGCCGGAACTCTTTCTGGTGGAGAACAGCAAATGCTTGCCATTTCAAGAGCACTTATGTCCGCCCCAAAAGTGCTGTTGCTTGATGAGCCCTCTCTGGGACTGGCGCCTTTGATTGTGGCTCAGATTTTTGAAATTATTAAAAAAGTGAATCAAGAAGGTATGACCGTTCTGCTTGTTGAGCAAAATGCGAGAATGGCCCTTAAAATTTCTCATCGCGCCTATGTGATTGAAACAGGAAAAGTGACCTTAGAGGGTAAGGGTGAAGACTTACTCAACAACGATGAGGTCCGCAGATCCTATTTGGGCGGCTGATCAGATAGTCGAACTATAAAACTGATCTGCCTTCCTGCTTTTTCTTTATCTCGACGGTAAGAGTGAAACTGACGATCAGAAAATGTATCCATATTGAGACTAAAAATATTTTCCTCAAGAACTCCTAATTTTTGACACTGATAGCGGGTCAGCAAATCCAAATCAAAAAAATATTTTTCATTCTTTTTAGCGTAAAACATATCGGACGACCCAACTTGAGCAGCCGCAGATTGCAGAATGTCGAAGGCATCCTGGCCTATTTCAAAATACTCTTGGGAAATATGCGGACCAATAAAGCAATGAAGGTCTTTTGGTAAAACACCTTGTGATTGAAAATTTTGAATGACTTTTGAAACTAGATTTAAGGCGACACCTCGCCATCCCGAATGCACACCTGCAATGATTGTTCGATCGGAGTTAAAGAAAAATATGGGCAAACAGTCTGCTGTGGAAATGCAAAGACCGATATTTTCTTCTGAGGAGATCAACGCATCGGCCCGAAACTGGCAGTCAGGTGTCGACTGATCAACGGCCACAATGTCGTTCCCATGAACCTGCTTAATCCTTTTGAAAAGGATCTTCGAATATTGGTCGTGCAGGAATTTGTAATTTGAGTTTTGGTTGCCAAAAAAGATCAAAATACTTCCAACACGAAACTCGAGACCTGTGTCCAACTGATTGATCTTTCTCATGTACATTCAATCTTCCTATGCAGCTTTGCTGATCGAACTTTCTATACTACAGTAAGCTGGAAATGTCAGTGTGAATATTGTTCCATGATAGGTTTGGTGTTGGCCCTTAGTTTTTGACTCAACCTGAATTGTTCCGCCAAATTTTTCAGTTAATGATTTGACTATGGGCATGCCAAATCCTGTTCCTTTTTCACCGTCAGTTCCCCTGCGATTTGTATGCTTAGTTGGGTCAAATAGCTGGTTTAATATTTTCTCAGGTATTCCAATTCCCGAATCGACAAATCGACATATGACCTTCGGGCCCTTTCTTTCAAGATAGACATCTATTCTCCCACCAGGCTCAGTAAATTTAATTGCATTTGACATCAGATTACTGAGTATGAGCAGTGTTAGGCCCTTTTCATCTGACTTAACACGGTAGGATTCTGAAGGACCTTCGTAATGCAAACCAAATTGGATATTCTTTCGTTCTAAAGAGTCGGTAAAAATTGACGAGATCTCATCAAATGCTCTTAAAAAACAGACTGATTCTAGTTTAAACTCTTTTTTGCCTGTCTGAATCGCCTCAAGTTCTCTTACCTTTGCCGTAATTCCGTTAATTGCTGTAAATGCCTTTTCGATCCTCTCCATTTCCGGACTATCACCTGTTTTTTCTTTTATGATTTCCAGTCCAAGCTGCAAAACAGCTAGGGGTGTTGCAATATCATGTGTAATAATTCTCACAAGATTTGCATTCTCCTCAGATCGCTCTTTAATGAGAGCTGCATAGGATTGATTTAATTTTTTGACATAGTATACTGTGAGAAAACTAATCACTTGTATTAGATTTAACAGTACCAAACGTGTCGATGGAACAATAGCATCGCTAGTTGGCTCAGGAATATAAATTCCCAAGTCATTGGCATAATAAAATCCAAACGGAATCAGTGCATAGGCAAGAGACCAAAGAGCAGCTGCTCGAAGAGGCATTAATGCCATTGTACATATGGGAATAATTTGAATAATTATAAAACCTGGAGAAGTAATACCCCCCATCACATAGCCCCGATAAATAAATAGTGGATAACCCGCCGCCAATACAATGCTGCCTGCAATTACTGTAGAGTTTGTTTTTTTAAAAGCGAGCCAAGCAAAGCAAGAAATCAACACAACTGAAATATGAACAAGTGCCGCGCTGTACATGCTGTGTAACGCGTAATGAATCGCGATTGCACAAAAAAAACAAAGTGTTGAACCAATGATAATCTGAAATACCCGCAGGGCCATCAAAGACTCGACATCTCGGTCCTTGCGGTCCCTCAATAAAAAATAATCGCTAATCAACTTAAATACTTTATTCACGTCATAGTGATCGGCTAATAGATCCAAAAAACCAACTGGTGAACGGCCTAGTTTTTCGATCTACCAATCATCATATATCAGTCAATTTTGATACGACAATTAGATCTAAGTCCTGCCACTAATTAAAATACTCAATAGCTCTCTTGGTCCATGGGTCATTTGGCATCTTTTCTTTCATCAATTGCAACAGCTTTTGAGACTGAGTGAATAATGTCTGACTGAGCATTTGTCGCTTCGACGTGGTGACCTCGATCTCGGCAGTCGTTAGCCATCTTGCCAACTTCTGTGTAGACACAATATTTTCATTTTGAACTGAGTAGGAGAACTCTCTTAAAAGCTGAATCAACTCAAATGTCGCCACTCCTCTTTCTTGGAAATCAAGCCCAAGGTTTAAAAGATACTGGTATCGAACAATTGCAGGAGCATATTCTCTTCGTAGCACGAGCATACGCGATTGTTTTAAATAGTCCGAATTGAAGGTGATTTTGGCGCCATTCAAATAGCTCTGCACTTCAACAAGATATTCTGATTGCGGGTAAGCCTCTATGAAACTACGAAATTTCATCATGTTTTTTACAGCGTCCTTAGCAAATTGCTCGGGATGAATGCCAAGGCCAAATTGAAGCCAAGGGTTAGAAAGGTCCCTGTTTTCTTGCATTAACTCATTAACTGCCTTCACAACCAAATAATGAACTTTTTCGGCAAGGTGAGATCCTTTTCTGCTTTCTAAATAATCCAGTGCTGTCTCAAAGAATTTGTCATAATCATACTGAAAAAAGAAAGACTCAATTTTTTGATACCAAGCCGATGAGATCTGCTCCGGTGTCTGAGCCTCTCCAATTAAAACGTGATAATATGCGGCCGATTCGCAATATTTTCTATCTTCTTTAAGTTGTGTGGCATCCTTCCATAATTGATCCACATCCTTCCGAGGCACATCAATTTTTTTGCGACAGGGGCCCGCCAGTGGTGCCTTATCAAATATTCCCTGCATCCAGTCACCATGAGCTGCAGTTGACATCAGTAATATTGTGATGATGATTATTCGTTTAATCATTGGTCCCTCCCCGTTTGTTCTTGCTACTTATTTACCTGAGTCCTTTACCAAGGAAAATTATTGATCACGATTTTATATTTTTTATTTTTTCGGTGACGCAAAATGTGTCGAGCTTAGTGACAAAAAAGTAAGTCCTTGTTTTTTTGAAGTTATCAGAGCGGCATTACCAAAATTGTAAAAAATGGACGACAGAAATTGTTCCTTTTTCCATCACCTGAATACCCCTAAATTTGAGTTAATATAGAGATATCTAGTGAATTCTCCGAGGGTTTTCAAAATACCAATCAAATTGGCGCAACACTTGTACTAGGGCAAATCGCACAAACAACAACCATCAACCAAACAAGGGGGGATTGATGAAAACCATGAACGCACTAAAAACCGTATTAGCCACAGCTACGCTGGTGTCTACTTTATCTGCTCAAGCAGCAGACACGACACTTCCACCATGGCTCGATGTCTCAGGAAACATTAGCTTTGACGGAACGTCTCGTAAAACAGACAGTGGAGATTGGGATAAAGATTTCCGAGTGCAGGATGCCGAACTGCGATTCGAAATTCTAGCTCGAGAGGGAATGAAGCTCGTCATCAAAGCTGAGCTTGAGAGAGTTCTCAACCGATATATCAACGATGAAGATCTTGATACAAAATTGGGTGAGATGCTTGAAGAAGCATACATCCAAATCGAGACTGACAAAGTCTTAGGACTTCCTCGCGCTGTGATTACTCTTGGTAAACACAGAATGGCCTTTGGACAAAGAATTGCTGAACTTCCAATGTTTAAAGATTCTTTGCTCTATAAGCTAAACAACGAAGAGGAAATGATCGGATTCACAGTTGCTCTTCCTGCTAGCTTCTTTAAAATTGCTGACGAAGTTGCCTTTAGTTTGTACGAGACTGGAGCAGGCGACATGAAGATCTCAAAGGATAAGGCAGTTTCTGTTCAATTATCAAAACAGCTAACTAACCAAATCAAAATGCAGATCTCTGCATTAATGAAGCAACACGAAGGTAAAGAGAACGAAACTCGTGGCAGCTTGGGATTCGTATATACATCTGCTGACGGCAAGTACAAAGTATGGGCAGAAGGCATTGTTATGGAGCACAATCCTGAGTTCTTGGATTCACGATACGGTGCAACTTTAGGCGCAGCGATGAAACTCGGAAAAGGCGCCATCGTTGTTGAGGGTTCAGTACTTGAGAAAGTTGCTAAGGAGATCGCTCTTGCTTACAACCTTCCAGTCGGATCACATCTTGTTCTTAGCCCAGAAGTTCGCTATGTCATGAAAGAGGATGGCACTCGCGACACAGTCCTTGGAATTAGAGCTCGAATTGCTTTCGGTAAACAAAACGCTCGAGTTGCAAAGCCTCACTAATCTCTAAGTCAATTGATGAACCAAGAAGCGGCCCATTGGGCCGCTTCTCTTATAAAGAGGTCTCTATGTATAAACTCATACTTACCATTTGTCTCATTATACCCGCTCTCGCACAGGCAGAGATCACACGCACCAAACAATACCTCTTGCAAGTGGCCTCAAATGAGATCCACGAAAAAAATAATGAAATTACTCAGAAGGAATTACAAGAAACCATTCGTTTCATCCATGTCGATATGGTTACCACAGATCAAATGCTTCAACTGAAAGATCTGCTCAAGTCTGACGACCAATACCTGAAGCTTAACTCGAGCACTCAAATTGAAATTCAAAAACTGCTCTCTGATCTTGCTGATGTGATGGTCAGCATGGATGAGTGGAAAGCGAAAGGTCTTTGGTGTCGCTTTACATTGCGAGATAATCCCTGGGAGGAAGTTAGCGAAGATTCTTTTTTAAAAAATCCCGAAGCATACTGGGGCTTAATGCCCGATGAAGAAGTTCGAAAAACTATTAATGCCCGCTACGAACGTGGAGCCATTGCTCAATGTTATTCGTCAGTCGAATCAGATTATCTCTATCGGTTAGGAATTAATCCAAAAACTCTACAACCACTTTAACAACAATCGAACGACCTCCCCGACTGACAAGAGGAGGTCATTCACTGTCATATGGTCTTTTTAACTTAGCTTAACTAATATCTATCTATTATCTCTTTAACTGGATCACTTCGTTCAGAAGCTCATCAGTTGTTGTGATTGTCTTCGCGTTGGCCTGGAAATTTCTCTGCCCCTGGATCAACTGAACGAACTCAGCTGCAAGGTCAACAGTTGATCTTTCAAGTGACTTGGCAAAGAGCTTACCACGGCCTGCTCTGTTGGGTTGGCCAATTGCGGCCATACCTGACTCACGAGAATCTTTAAAGCGGTTGTTACCCACTTTAAATAATCCCTCTGGATTTTCAAACTTCGCAAGAACGATCTGAGCAAGGTCTTTTGCTTCCCCATTTGAATATAGTGCTGTTAACACACCCTCGTCATTGAAAGACAGGTTCGTAATTGTACCAGCAGCTGATCCATCTTGTGACCAAGTGATAAGATCTGAGTCCTTACCATACTGCTTAGTGCCGTCGATTCCTTTTCCACCCTCTTGAATCGCATCACCAAAGTTGAACTTAACAAGTTGATTTTGAAGCGCACCACCCGCAAAATTCAAATTTGAGTCCGTGATTTCTTGTGAGTCAAGTTTTCCATCAACCGTAAACTTCAACTTACCCTTAATGATTTCAGTTAACTTGCCTGCGTCACCGCCAGTGACATCCTTACCATCAACAACACCTCTCCACTCCCAAGCTCTATCCTCAGTTTTATTGAAGAACATCGTCACAAGGTGCTTATTTCCTTGAGAGTCATAAACCTCAACCCCAGTTGCGTAGTGTGAAGTGTAGTATGGGTCATTGATATCAAACTTTTTCGTTGGCTCAACTCGTGAATCTAGGTTGAGATCAAGCTTAACTTCTTTGGTTGCCTTGGCAGGAACAAGTGCTCGTGGGAACTTAATATCAGCAGTCTTATTCATGATTCGACCACCCTCATCAGCCATGTATCCCTGAACACGCTGGTTATCATTTGTAACAAGGAATCCTTCACGGTCAAAGTGAAAGGAACCATCACGGGTATAAGATACTCCATCAGATCCTTTACATGTAAAGTAACCATCACCAGAAATTGCTAGGTCAGTAACCTTATCTGTTGAATCAACGTTACCTTGATTAAGAATTGGATTAACTGCGCCCACTTTCACACCACGACCGATTTGGTTTCCGCCTAAGATACCTTTTAAGCTCTTAGCAATAATGTCGTTGAATTCTGCTCGTGATGCTTTAAAGCCAGTGGTGTTCGCGTTGGCTACGTTATCTGCCGTAACCCCTAACGCCTCACCATGCGCTGTTAAACCAGACACACCTGTGTAAAGTGATGAAAGAATACCCATATGACCTCCATGTCATTTGAAAGCCTCAGTCAGTCGGCTTTCAGTTGTTGGAGGGCCTCCTCTGCGAGGACCAGCCCTGTTTATTTAATTTTTCAAGTCCGCTCAGTTCACTTCCAGGCCTCCGGCCTTACAGCTCCTTCGCGGTGCTACATCACTATTGTGCTGTCGATGTTAGTGAACACATTTTCTTTTAATGCGCTCTTATCCATAACCGTCACAACAGTTTTGTTTTTCACACTCACAATGAGCGCAGAATCATTCATTAAAATGAGTGAGTCCTTTGCTCCTTTTGCCTGAGCTCGAGAAACCGCATCGTTCAATCTTCCAAGATCTTCTTTGGAAAACTGAATTCCACGACTCATCATGCGCTCAACTGCGTGATTTGAGAACTTCACAGTCTCCGGCGCCTTCAGGCCTTGAGTGGGCTGTGATACTCCCAAATTCGCTCCCTGTATTCGCGACAGGGTGTCCTCGAAACTTGGCCCCTGAGAAAGGTTTCCAACCTTCTTTTCCGGGGTAACAAGATTCTCAAACTGCGATATTTTCTTTACTTCCATCTTTTCATTTCTCCCTCATTAACGTGCTACCGCTTGCGAGGGTTGCTCTGGCTTTGAAGCTTCTGACTTCGCCTGAGGTTTTGACTCGGACTTAGTCTCCTTCGCAAGAGTATTAATCATACCCTGCGACATCCCTACACTCTCAAGGTTATTGGGAGTGAAAGAGGCTTCTTGTGCGCCGCCACTAACTTGCTTATCTTCATTTTTTGCTGCAACTTGTCCATTTTTCAAGTCCGGCTTCTTAACTGAACCTGAATTCTGGTCGTTCTTCATAAGACTTGGGTCCACAATTTTCTTCACATCTTTTAATTTTACGCTCTGGTTACCGACAACCAGGACTGGCCCTTCATTTGTATATGATACTCCTGAGATGATTCCATCGAAGTCAGTTTTCACTGCAAGTTTCTTATCAGCTGCATTCTTGGCTTCGATGACGAATTGATATTCACCAGTCATCGCTGACATTCCATTGTCATTCTGCCCATTCCAAACCCACTTGTTCTGTCCTTTTTTCATGTCCTTTAAATCAACACTACGAACAATTTCTCCCTGCTGATTTCGAACTTTGATTTGAACAGACTTCGCGTCATCTGGAAGAACAAAATTAAAATCGTGTTCCGTGTCACCTTTTGATCGCACAAGCTTTGCAGAATCTCCTGAAACCGCCTTGCCAATAAAATTAAGTGCCTGAAAACTTTCTGTCGGTTTTTGGCCATTTTTAATCTCAGTCAATGACGTGTTCATATTCTGTAATTGCTCAAGGCTTGTGAACTGTGCAAGTTGCGCAGCCATTTCATGGCTCTTCAATGGGTTTGTTGGATCTTGATTTTTCATTTGTGCAAGCATGAGCTTCATGAATGCATCTTTATCCAATTTATCATTACCCACAGTGCGCATTTTCTTTTCTGGTGGGATATAGTTCGGATCAGCTAATCGATTGGCCACATTTCCAATGTCCTCACCATTGAGTTTTTGCATCTCATGAGCGGAAATATTATTTACGCCCTCTTTCTTAGTGATTTCATTTTGAGGAGCTGTGCCCCAATTTTTTGTTCCTACTTTTGTTCCCACCATTGCCATATAGCATCCCGCCTCTCGCGATGATTATTGTTCCATTCTACGCTACCAGATCAATTCCTGCACCCTTTCCCGTACTTTCGTACCGTCGAGAACGGGTCCGGATTTCATCTGCAGGCCTCATTGGATCAGGATTATTTCGCGTTCCATAGGTCTTCAGTCCTGGCATTTCAAAGAAAGTCCCTCTTTGCGAGTTATTCTGTTCTTGAAAGTTTTGTAGGAACTGACGAGCTTGTTCGCGTCCCTGATCAAACTTGAACTGTGATGACTGGTTTTGTGATTGGGAATTGTTGTCAGAGCTGAGTTGATTTCCAACATCAACTTTGATGGAATCCACAGTCAGATTTCGAGTATGAAGACTGGATTTCAAATCACCGATTGAATTCTCAATCAATTTTTTCGCATCTTTATTCTCTGCTGACATTTCGAGATTCACTTTTCCTTCATTCACAACAACCTTTAAGTGCACCTGTCCAAGTCCCTCTGGAGTCAACTTCACAACTGCCTCACCACCGCCCTTTTTCATCATGTATTGAGCTTGGTTCATCAGTTGACGAATATTGGCTTCATTCTCACCAGTCTCAGCTCTGCCAACAACTTGTGAGGCCGCGCCAGCCGCTAAGCCCGCAGAAGCTTCGCTCTTTAATGTTGGCTGACCTGGATCAACCTGGTGATGTGGGAAGAACTCTTCTTTACCTAGAGCTGGTTTTTCTGATTTCGAATTTTTCATAAAATCCTGATCAGAATTAAATTCTCCTTGTTGAGAAGAGTCGCTCTGCCCCCCCTGAAATCCTGACCGTCCATTCAATGTTGGTGTCTGAAGAACCTGTGGTAGTTCAAAACCATTCATGGATTGCTCCATTTGAAGGGCGACCTGATTATTAGGGTCCTTCACCACAATCTCATTCAATGCGCCAGCAGTGGCCCCCAAAGCCGCAAGCTTAGCCGCAAGTTCATGATAGCCCTGATCTACGGCTTCAGGTTGTTGTTGAGCTTGAGCCTGAAGTTGCTCAGGACTCAAAAATGCTTTTTGCATCTCTGCGTACTGAGACTGTCGTGTTCGAACTAGTTGCGGTGACATCTGGTCTTGCGGTAAACGTTCAAACTTCAGAGAGTCAAGCGTATTCATAGTTTGAATTGGTTGTTCAAACTGCTGTCCCTTTGATATCTGAGCGTATAACTCTTCTTCTTGAGGGCTCATCTGCATTGCCATTTCTGGCTTAACAGTATGCTGAGCCTTCATCGGCTGTGTCATAAAGAATTTATTATTCATACGATCAAGCGAGTCGTTCAATATTGCTCGACGCTCTTTCTGACTTATAAATTCAGGCTCCCGTTGCATCATTGATGCACGAGGTGCTGCCACAGCCTGCTGTGGATGCAAATATGATTGGGCAACCAATTCTTTTTCTATAATTGGTTGTTGTGGAACTTTGGACAAATCGGTAAGCATGCTCACGTAAAGAGCTTCTGCTCGTGATTCTTCCTCAGAATCCAACCCAAGTTTGGATATGATCTGTGACGCCGTTTCTTCAGGAGATTTAAGAAGGTCCTCATCACTCAGCTGGGCCATTGCCTCCACAATTCGCTCTGGAGGGATGCTGAATTCACTCTCGATTGAGTCCATGAACTTTTGCATCACCTTTTGCTTTTGAGTGAGAATCGGTCCTTTCATCTCAGAGTTTGTTTCTTCAACTTCACTCTTTGATTCGATCTTTTCTCCTGCCTCACTTTTTCGACTCACAGATAGATTTTTTTGCTGGGTGGCCTGCTCAGGAACTCGATCAGCAGCCTGATCAAGAGTCCTTGAATTGGATTTGGGTTCCTTACTCATTTGTCGAATTTCTTGCTTCGCTCCAGTGTCCTGCAAAGCAGCTTCGAATGATTCAGATCCCTTATCCTTGGCTCTTGACTCTGGTTGAAGTTTATCTCCAAACCCTAGCCCTGAAGCTCCTCCCATTCCTGGAGGCCCCAGACTGAGCCTATCTGTTATCAAACTTCTTTCCTCCTTCCGTGGAAATTAATTATTTTTTTCTATAACCTGCAAACTTTTCAGAAAGGACTTGCGCCTTTTCTGCTTTAACTAAATTTAAAATCTCTGCTGCGGGCTTTTTCTTCATCCGCCCAAGAATTTCGATAGCTAAATCGTCATCCATCGTCTCAAAAATCTTCGCCGCTTGCTGTGGTTTCATGTTGCTGTACATCTGAACAAGTGTTTCGACTTTCTTGTCATCTGATTTAACCTTCTCTTCCAGAGCACTTGAAATCTCTCTCCTTGTTTTACCAAGTTCCTGGATCTTCTTCTCAAGCTCTGCTTTTTGAGCCTGAAGCTCACTCTCCATCCGAAGTAGCTCTTCCTCTCTTGCATCCAGTTCTTTTTTTCGCTCATTCATTTTTGCGAAATGATTCAATTCCTCTTGTGTGAATTCTTTCTTAGCTGGCGCTACCGCCACATCTTGTGACTTCTCTTTGTCTCCAGCCACTTTTTTCTCAACCGGCTTTTCCGCCACTGGAGCTTTTTCTTCTGCCATTGCTGTTCCCAAAACGGAGATTTCAATTTTTTTAACAAAATTCTCAACCTCGTGGCTGTATTGCAAACCCAAAACGGCCACAATCAATCCAACCAATGAAATTCCTGCTAAATTCCAAGGAACTGTTTTCTTCTTCTTTTTGGCTCTTGTTTTCTGCAGCATTTTTTCTCTTAAATGTATCGCCAACTGAGATGAGTCTACACTTTGACCAATTTTTTTCTGTGGCTGTTGTTTCTGCAATACTGAGGACTTCAGGGGCACACCTCGCTGCCCAACGCCAGCATTCTTTCTGACCTGCTTAAAGAACTGATCGTATCCACTTTTCATCTCTTTTTTTCTCCAGTGTTGTCAGGGCGAAATCTCATCATGTTCAAATCATCTGCCTTTTTCTGCTCAAGCTTTCGCTGCTCAGTGGCGAATTCTTCTTTTTTCTTATCCCTGAGTCCTTCTATGATTTTATAGTCAATTGCCTTCTGTCGCAAAATTTCCCTGAGTTCCTCGACTATCTTTTCACATTCCTGGATCTTGATCTGCTGGTTTTCTATCCGTATGTCCTGCCCCGACATGAAGTCATAGGCTTGACTTAAGAATGGTGAGGTTTTTCCGCCTTCTTGGGTCTTGGCAAATGCTCGCTCGCGAGCAAGGTAAATTTCTTCTTTCATTTTTTCGAGTCTGTTTTTTTCTTCGTAGAGACGAGATTGAGCTTCTTGAAAATCTCGCTGGGCAAGATCCTCAAGAATCTTTCGGTGCTTCAGTACATTTTGGAACGAGAACTTAAACTTCATAATCCTCTACTCTATATTATGCTCCAATTAGTATTCTCTGAAGTTCCCTCATGCAAACGTGAAAGTCCGATGGTTCCTCTACACGTTGCTTTAAGTAATCATTAATGGACTCTATCAATTTAACAGACTTATCAATGCGAGGATTCGAACCTGGTTTATACGCGCCGATATTAATCAGATCCTCAGCTTCTTTGTATGTTGCAAGATTTTCCCTGAACTTCTGCGCTAATCTTTGATGATCATTTGTTGTGACATTTCTCATAACCCGGCTGGCACTTTGCAAAACATCTATAGCTGGGAAATGCCCCTTGTGTGCTAATTTTCGTGAGAGCACGATATGGCCATCCACGATGGACCGCACGGCATCCCCAATGGGATCATCCATATCATCACCCTCAACAAGAACGGTGTAAAGACCGGTGATACTGCCCTCACTTTCAAATGAGCCTGCCCGCTCAAGAAGTTTAGGCAAAGTGGAAAACACACTCGGCGTGTATCCCTTCGAAGCTGGAGGCTCGCCGGTGCTTAATCCGATTTCACGTTGTGCCATCGAAAAGCGAGTAATAGAATCCATCATCAAAAGTACATTTTTACCCAAGCCAGAAAAATACTCGGCAATCGCTGTTGCGATAAAGGCGCCGCGCATACGCAAAAGAGGACTTTGGTCACTTGTCACGACAACAATAATTGATCTCGCCATTCCCTCGGGACCTAAATCATTTTCGATAAATTCTCGAACCTCACGGCCACGTTCACCAATAAGAGCAATGACATTGACATCTGCCTTAGTGTTACGGGCCATCATGCCAAGCAGAACTGATTTTCCTACTCCTGAGCCGGCCATAATTCCAACACGTTGCCCCTGACCAACCGTTATCAATCCGTTGATAGCTCGTATTCCAAGGTCCAAAGGTTCTCGGATTGGCTTTCGCTCGAGTGGGTTACGAACATCATTATATAAGGAAATTTCTTTAATTCCTTCAACCTCGCCCTTATTATCAATCGTGCGCCCCAGCCCATCGACGACACGACCCAAAAGATCTTCACCAACTTTAACTGAGGCTATTTGTTTCGAAAGTATAATTCTTGCCCCAAGACCCACACCCCTCATATCTCCCAGCGGCATCATTAAAACGCTTTTATCTTTAAAGCCAACGACCTCGGCTAGAAAACTTTTTTCCAATCCATTAGGAATAATTTCACATACACTACCAATACTAGCTCCAGGTAAGTATCCTTTGATCAACATACCTGTTACCTCGGTAACTTTACCACTGTCTCGAGTCAGATGAATCGAACTGACCAAGTCATGATATTTTTCTATATTGAGTTGATACTCGTCCTTGATCAAGCTGCACTCACTTTATTTTTTACCCGTGGCAAACTTTCTGAAATTTCAGCCCAAAGCTTCTTCACTCGCTCCTCTGAGCGAGCATCGATCTCACCATAATTTGTTTCAATTAAACATCCACCAGCCGAGGCATCTTCAAGACCCACGAGTTTGATTTGCTTCATAAACTCAAATTCACGTCCAGTATCAGATTGCAGTGACTCAAGAAATGAAAGTGCATTGACAGGAACATGGACTGTGACGTCTTCTTCAATCTGAGCTTTTTCGATCGCGTTTTTCATCACATCGACGATAATCTCTGGTGAGATTTCAATTTGATGATGAGCCATTCGCTCGGCCATATGAAAGGCAAGTTTAACAATATGAGCTTCATTATGAGCAAATAGCTCCTTTTTGGCCTCTCGAATCGAACGCAATAAATCGCTCAGCTCATTGAGTCTTGCATCAATATCCGACATGGCCGAATTAAAGGCTTCCTTCTTTCCCTCTTCAAGTCCCAGCGTATAGGCCTCTTGGTAGGCAGTCTCTTGAACCTCTTTTAATCTCTCTAAAGTTCGTCTCTCAAGCTCTTCTTCAAACGAAACCTCTTCGATCTTATTGATTCCAGTTTGAATTCGAATTGCCTCACTCATCCGAAATTCAGTTGCTGCTTGTTTTGTTGTTTCGAGAAACTTGACTGCAGTTTCAGACACACCCAATTCAAATTTATGCGGAGTGTATTCCAATATTCTCTGCAACGGCCCCTCGGACTTCAAAATTCGATTAGACAAGCGCATCCTCCGATCCACCACGAGCGATCAAAATCTTTCCTTCAGCCTCAAGTCTTCTGGCGGCATTTACAATCTCCTGCTGAGCACCTTCAACATCCGATAGACGCGAAGGACCCATGTTGGCGAGATCTTCGCGTAGCATCTCCGCCGCACGTTGAGAAATGTTCTTGAATACTTTGGCCTTGATTTCTTCGTTGGCTGTTTTCAGTGCCAACAGAAGCTTTCCGTTATCAACTTCCTTAAGAAGAGTTTGAATTCCACGATCATCAATTTTAACAATATCGTCAAAGACGAACATGAGCTTACGAATTTCTTCAGCCAAGAGTGGATCTTTTTCTTCAAGACGTGACATAATCGCCGTTTCTGTATTTTTATCCATGACGTTTAACATTTCTGCAACAGGCTGCACTCCACCCAGGGCAGCTTGCTCAACAGTACTCATGCTTGCAAGCTCACGCTTTAAAACTTGATCGACTTCAGCAATCAGCTCTGGCGCAACGTGCTCTAAATTTGCCATACGTAGAACGACTTCAGCCTGAAGAGCATCAGGTAAACGCTTCAGAACCTCGCCCTTTTTCTCTGGCTCAAGGTGCGCAAGAATCACAGCAACGGTCTGAGGATGTTCATTAACCAAGAACGTCGACAATGATTTTGCGTCAACCATCTCCAAACTTTCAAGGCTTCGACTGCCTGATGAAACGTTCACGCCGCCCAGGATAGCACGGGCCCGATCTTCCCCCAGAGCATTGACAATATTATCTTTTGACGCCGTAGATTCAGAAAAAATGTAATCCTCAGATTCTGAAATCAACTCATAGAATTCCTCTAGAACCTTCTTAGCAACATTCACGGGAACAACGCGATACTTCTGCATAACGTTGAGCATTTTCCGAACATCGGCGTCATCTAAGCCTGTAAATAGGCCGCGAATTGAATTGGGACCAAGATAATTGACTAATATTGCAGCTTTTTCGAAGCCACGTAAATTTTCATATTCTAGATTGTCAATTTTATGAAGCTTAGGCATAGACCACTATTCCTTTCTCACTAACCACATACTGAAGGCATTGGAGACCTTTTCTTGATCCTGCTCCATGATCGACATAATTCGATCTTTTAAAAGTTCACTTTCAGCCTTGTCTGGATCAATTGATTCCTCAAGAACGGGCAGAGCCGATGTCATACCTGGCAATGTATTGTCAACAGATTGTAGCTCTTCAAGCTCCTCAATTGTTCTTGGAAGCATATCCTCGACTGAATCCTGGAAGCTATCCGTAATCCATTGCATAAATGGTCGAACAACAATGAAGAAGAAGAGGGCTAAGCTAAATCCAAGAAGGGCCCATTTAAATAAGGCGTGTAAGAGCTTCTTTCGCTCAAGAGAAGTCAGCAGTCGCTCCGCCTCAGTGAAGTCTTCAGTCATAAATTTAATATTCTCAATTTTAACCGTGTCGCCACGGTTAGCGTTAAACCCAATCGCATTTTTTACAAGTGACTCGTACTTTTGAATATCCTCTTCGGAACGAGCCACCCACTTTGCCTCAGAAGATCCATCATCTTTTGTAATCGTCTGCTCAAAACCATCGACTAGCACGGCAACGCTGATTCTCTCAAGATTCCCAGCAGCCTCTTTAACATTTCTAACTGTTTTGGGGACTTCATAATTTGTTGTTTTAATTTCCTTTTTTACGTCTTGCTTAAAGCCGACTTGACCTGCATCTTCAGCCCCCGGAAGATTTGATCGTGATCCAGGAATGCCGGCGGGATTTGTGCGCGAGCCATCCATGGACTCCTCTTCACTTTGCAGACTTCGAACTGCCGTTTTCTCAGGATCAACAGACTCTTCGATTGCTGTTGTAATTTTATGATTAAGAGTCGCGTCGACACGAGCAATCACCTTGGCTTGACCAACAACCTTGCTGAGCATTGCCTCAATACGCTCTTCCATATCTTGTTCGACTTTTCGTTTGAGATCGAGCAACTCTGTTGAGCCAGCTGTTGTTGTGTCCCCACCCCGAGTTAGCATTTTTCCACGATCATCAACCACAGATACTTTTTCAGCGTCCATTCCCTCAACAGCATTGGCAACCAAAAACTGAATCCCTCGAACCTGCTCGGGACTTAATGTCTTACCTGCATGCAATTCCACTACAACAGATGCTGAAGGCTTGCCGTTTTCTTCAAGGAAATTCTTCTTATTAGGAATGGCCAATAATACTTTTGATTGGCGCACCGCTGTTAATGTATTTATGGCTCTCATCAACTCGCCCTGGATTGCTCGTTGATAGTTGATTTTTTGTGCGTAGGAATTCATACCAAAATCTTGCTTATCAAAAAGCTCAAGCCCAATGCTTCCCATCCGACTTGAACCCACCTCTGACATCAAAGTCATCTGTGTTGAATGCAGTAAATCCTTAGGCACCACTATGGTTTTACCCTCGTCACGAAGCTGAAAGGGAACATTCTTTTGATTTAGCTTTTCAACAATAGTCGAAACCTGATCCGATGGGATATTTGTCAAGATTGGAACATAGTCTCTACCACTGACCATGAAGGTCATTACCACCGCCGCGATTATCGCAATCAAGCTTGCGGCTACGATGGACATTCGCTTGGTCGGCCCAAGGTTTTTAAAGTATTCACGGAACTGAACTATTAAACTGCCAAATACCTTATTCAAGTGAATCCCCCTCTATCAAACCTGCATCTTCATGACTTCTTGATATGCATCAATTATTTTATTGCGAACTTGCACCATTAATTTCAAGGCGATATCTGCCTTCTCGGCAGCAATCATCACTTCACCAATGTTATCAGTACGCCCAGTTGCAAGATCTTGAGCGGCCTTATCCGAAGCTTTCTGAAGTTCATTCACTGAGCCGATGGCATCTTTCAGCGTGTCTGCAAAACTTTTTTGAGTTTCAGTAGCTGATGGAGATTGAAGTGGAGTCGTGCCTCCATTGATGGTCATCGATTGGGTGTCACGTATTCCACCGCCTTCTAAAAACCGATTTCCATTTCTGACCGTAAAACCATCCATGGCTTCACCTTCTTTCTGAAATACGCTTAGTTAAATTCTACAATAAAAACCACACAATACCCAATAAATTATCGCCCTAATTCAAGGGCGCTCAACGCCATATCCTTTGTCGCCTGCAGTGACGAGACGTTAGCCTCGTAAGCCCGAGTCGCTTGAATCATGTTGGTCATTTCCTCCATCATATTGATATTCGGATAGGCGACATATCCATCCTCGTTCGCATCAGGGTGATCCGGCTCATACTTTAGTAGGGGAGCCTTGCGGTCTGAAACAATGTCTGTTACCTGGACCCTTTGAATATTTGACCGTGGAGAATTTGCACTTAAAATTTCGCCAAAATTTTTAACCTCTGGCATGGATTCAAATACAACATCTTTTCGACGGTACGGTCCGCCCTCTGGAGTTCGTGTTGTGTTGATATTCGCAATATTACTTGAAATAGTATTCATGCGCATACTTTGGGCCTTCATACCACTTGAGCTCACCCTAAAACCAGACATAAAATCAGCCATGATCTACTCCTTTACCTTCCATCCGTTGCAGCATATCGAAGTGCCGCCAGTTTCTTATTTATTAATTGCAATGCAGCCCTGTACATCACATTGTTCTCGGCTTGGGCTGCCATCTCGTGGTGTAAATCAACCGTGTTTCCATCGTTATTGATTACCCCATCGGGGTTGTCGTAAATATCTGGTCTTACACTTGAAGACCCTTTTCCGCCGACATGAAAATGATCACCATGAGAAGTATTCATGCTTCGCAAGCCATCAATATCCATTGCGCGCGCAAGAGCTTCTTCAAAATCAATTTTCTTCGCATGATACCCAGGTGTTTCAGCATTAGCGATATTGGAAGCAATGACATTTTGCTTTAACAGCCTCATATTCAGGGCCGTTCCAAGCCCTGATATTGTTTTATCGAAGATCTGACTCATGGGTCACCTCTCCACGATATTCATTCAGTTTATTTCTGAGTGTACGAATACTAATTCCCAATAATTTTGCAGCTTGAGTTTTATTATTACGGGTCAACTCCAAAGCTTGGGCAACAAGCTTTTTTTCCATCTCCGCCAAATTCAAAATTTGAGTTGCCATAGAAAGATGAATGTCATGAGCATCGATGACATACTGCTCTGCTCGATGAACAGTTTTCTCGACTACCTTCTCAAACTCAGAGAAATTTCCCTTCCAATCATAATTTTGTAATTTTTGAAGAGCAGCCTCTGTCCAGACAATTGGGGACTTTCCAGCCAACAAGCAAATAACTTCTGAATGTTGTCTTGCCAAATCGGGAATGTCGCAGTGACGAGCATTCAGGCTTGGCATTTTTAAGGTTGACTGTGTAAAAAATTGAGCGAGATCTGATTGAAAAAATCCCTTTCTCGCTCTTTCCATAAGATCTGAGTACGCTGTTGCCACCCACTGAATTGAGTGATGCCGATGGCTCCGTACCAATGTTAATAAAATTTGCTGCTCAGAAAAACTCAATTCATCAATATTCTCGATGAGTACAGTGTCCCCAGACACAAGTGAAACAGCTTGAGTTAATGGACTACGGATACGCTTAATGAGCCTCATCGGAGACTTCGTCCGGTCGTGGATATACTCAGCCATTAAACGCCGACCTGTGCTGATCTGGCCATAGATTAGAATGGGCACCCCTAGTTGTACAAGCTTTTCAACTTTTTCGATCTGAGCAATCAGCTCTGGAGATTGAGTTTGAAATCGAACATAGTCCTTTAACATAGCTATTTCCTCTCACTCATAGCTGGAATTCGTTGGATATATTTTTTGTAATCCCCATTCCACTGAACAGAATTTAATTGCTCCTGAGCCAACTTATACCAAAAGTCATTTTTCTCATCTTTCAGTTTTGCCCAAGTTTCATTTGCTTTTTGCAGCTCCCCCTTTTGAAAGTATATCTTTCCAAGCTGATATCGAGCTGATGAAATCGGCTGAGTTTTCTCATAAAGGCTGAGTAGTTTTTCATATGCCTCGATTGACTTCTGCACTTGATTTTTTTCAAAATATCCTGCCGCAAGCTGCTGCAGGGCTTTTGAATGAGTGGATGCTGATACTTTTTCTGTATCAATCATCAACTGCTCGACCTTTTCAAGAGACTTAAGAGCATCGTCTCTTTTCCCCTGCTTCATTTCCAGTTCAGCTAAGTACAAATAAGGATCGGCGACCAAGTGTGGCTGGTGTTTCCAGTTTTTAATTAGCTCCACTAAATGCCTGATGGCAGAGTCAACATCTCCCTTTTTCTCAAGTAGTATTGCTCCCATTTGAACACGCTCAATCTGCTGTGCCTCAGTCAGATGATCTGGACTTTTTATTTGCTTTAAATAATCATACGACTGTGTGAAATTCTTCTGATGAAGATTGACCGCAGCCAAACGAAGATACATCTCATCGTAGGATGGTAGCTTTTCAAAAATCTGCTTTTCTTTTCCTGCTTTTGTATCTTTGATTGCCAGCAGCTTATTCAACGTATCTCGGTAAAGTGTATCTGCCTCTGACAAGACTCCGGCCTGTTCAAATGCTCGAGCTACGTTATATTTTGTATCAATACGTGCTGAACCTTTAAGCCAATTATCCGCATATTGATTATGTGTCTTGAGAGCTACAATAAAATGACCTGCAGTAACCTGATCGGATATTTTTTGGTTAATGTTGTTGACGATTCTTTTCGTTAGAAGCTCTGTATCTGCATTCGTTGGATTTTCTTGGTAATACTTTTTGAGTAGATCAATGGATCTATCATAGTCTTTTCTCTGAGTGAACCCATCAGCAAGTATAACTGTGGTGAATTGATCAATTTTGGGTAACGCCGACTTCTTCGAAATTTCTTGGGCCTCAGATACAGCCTTTTCAAGCTCCTTGGATTTCATTGTCGGGATTCGGCCGCTAAGGACGCGCAATTTTGCGATAGCGGCACTTGGAGTTTCGCCATATCTAAAAATGGACTCAAGATAAGCTCCCATCACGCGAGTCTTATCTGCACCTAAAATTTCAAGTAACTCTCCCACACGAGTCATCGCATAACCGGCGTAATGATGGCTTGGAAATTTCTTTAGAAAATCTGTATAGCAGTTCAAACTGTCACGGTAATTCTGCAATCCGAAGTAAGCCCCCGCTTGATTATAATACGCGTTTGGAAATTCAGACTCGTTCTCCGGATATTTCTTGATGGCATTTTGATATTCCCTGATCGCTACTTGAAAATCTTTTTTCTGATAATAAACATCCCCACGCATATAAGCCGCATTGGCCTTATACTGAGGACTGATCCCCGTAGCCTCGATGTCATCATACGTTGACTTAGCCTCATCATATCTATTGAGTTTAAGATAAGACTCTGCTATTGCCAGTCGAGCTAACTCGCGATTTGGCGAAGCTGCACTTGTCTGGACATATTGCTGAAAAACCTTAATTGCCGATAAATAATCACCCCGATCAAGATAGGCATACCCCATTAATAAGTTTGTCCTCTCAAATAAGGCACTCTTCGGATATTTTTCAATAGCTTGTCGGTATCGTGACATAGCCATTTCAAAATCTGCGACACTTCGTTTCTCACGCCAAAGTGTGAAATGGATATCTGCCGACATATATTTGATCAACTCATCGTACTCAGAGTTTGGATATTTTTTATAGAACCACTCTTCTGCTTTTAAGAATACATTATACCTTTTATTCTCAAACAATGTTTGGAGAAGTCTGGCTTGCTTGTTCTCCTCCGAACCCTTTGGGGTGATCTCATAAACAGGTGGTCTAGCCAGTATTTTTTGGAGCTGCTGATTTTCAGATCTCAGCATTGGAAACTCTATATAATAGTTATTTCTACTGGCAATAATCGCATCATCCTTAATTTCATAATCCGCAATGGCAAACCGACTGTACAGTGGATCTCCTCCATCAAATATCCCGACCTGCTTTGCGCCAGGTTCAGTCAATGGGGTCTGTGGCTGAGATTGCACTTGTGACAGAACAAGCACATCAGTTGTTGCTGGTTGGCGTTTTGAAGAGTCTGCCTTTTGTTCAAATTCTGCCTTGATACTTTCTTTTGTTTCAACTACTGATTTGACAGCTTTTTCACTGGATTTTTGTGCCGTCTTTTTTTCATTTGAAAAAATGTCGATAATCAATCGCGGAGGCTGGTCAGTTAAATAATCAAATGCATCGATTCCCGACCCTTTTAATTGAATGTAAACAATATCCTTTCCATCGGGACCGTTATGATTAACGGAAATGCCCTCAATACCTGGCCCTTTCATTTGCTTAAATTGCATTACAGAGGGTTCTGACAGTCGTGGCACTGTGACCTCAACGATTGTTTTATTTTTTTCTTCCTTTTTACTTAGCTCGTAATCCCACTGCCCCACACCTTTGAATTCGACATGCAATGTATCTCCTGATTGAGAGACCTGAGCCTGAACTCCAGCCGCTAGACAAAATACTGGACTTATAACGAGCGACAAAATGATGACAAAAACGTTGGCCAAAACCGTCTCCTTCGCACTTTAAAGCGCTTTTAGTGCCTCAATATTGAAATAGCACGTTAAGTGCCAACTGGACCTCAAGTCAGAGGTAAAATCTATTTAGTCCTAGGCAAAAACGACCCACGATTTCTTGTCGGTCCAGACGTGCATTTGACACTAGACCAAATGATGGATTGACTTTGGGCATATCAAATATTTTGAGAAATATCCGATACATAAATGCAGACAATGGAAGGACCATCTTGATGAGACACCTGGCTCTATACATTCTTTTTCTTCTACTGACCTCTTGCGTCTCGGTTAATGTGAATCCATCCAAAGTCACACGAGCAAAGGATGTCGAATTCATTGCCCCATCAAGCCCATTTCATAGCATTCAAAATAATTCTGTCGATCAAGCTTGGCAAAGCAAAAATACAGGAAACACTATTGCTTATCTCTCTGAATGTGGTGGCAGTGATATCAGTCTTAAGCAAATGGAAACTGAAAGTCTCTCGGCAATCTCTCAGCCTAATATACTTGAATCCAAAACAGGCACCTATAATGATCGGGAAAGTTTAGAAAGTCTGGCTGCAGGGAAAGTCGACGGAATTGAAATCAAAATGAAGCTGATCCTCTTTAAAAAGAATAATTGCAACTACACCATTAGCTATATTGGCCGAAAAGATCCTTTCTCAGCAGAGGAAAACTATTTTCAAAAATTCATTAGCGGATTTAAAGCACCATGAATCCCAATGTCGGCGCACTTTTTTTAGAAAGTATTTTGCTCGCAGGAGGGCTGGGAATACTTCTAAAACAAGTTGCTTCTGAAATTTTCAAGCCGCCCTACGAGCATGGACTTCTGGTTGAGCAAATTTTCCAAATTGGAGCCCGTTCTTTTCCATTGATTCTCATTACTGCCATCAGCACTGGCATGGTGATGACTCTGCAGTTTGGGATTGGCCTTGAAAAATTTGGCGGTCAACCTTATGTTCCTAAAATTGTCTCTCTCTCTATCTTAAGAGAGATGGGGCCTGTCTTCACAAGCCTGATGGTTGCTGCACGTGTGGGAGCGGGAATTGCTTCGGAAGTTGGATCCATGGTGGTCACCCAGCAAATTGATGCAATGAGAGCGCTAGGAACTTCGCCGATTAAAAAGATTGTCGTTCCTCGCGTACTTGCCCTTCTGATTACACTTCCCCTGCTTTGCAGCCTTGCCAATATGATCGGTATTACTGGAGCCACGATAATTGGCATCACAGAATTAAAAATGGATCCCGAATTTTTTGTTTTAAAAATCACATCAACCTTAAAACTTAAAGATCTCTTCACTGGATTAGGTAAATCAGTTTTCTTCGCACTCTTTATTTCCACTGTGTCCTGTTATTATGGGCTCAATGTGAAAGAGGGAACAAAAGAGGTCGGTATCGCAACCACAAAGGCTGTTGTTGTGTCCTCAACTTTAATTCTTGTCGGTGACTTTTTTCTAACTAAACTTTTTTGGATGATCGAAAGGTGGCTCTAATATGGACCTTATCGAAGTGATTGATTTCAAAAAAAGTTTTGGCAAAAAGCAAGTTCACCGCGGAGTGAGCTTCACAGTCAAAAAGGGAGAGTGCCTTGGTCTCATCGGAGGTTCCGGCACTGGAAAATCAGTTCTTCTGCGAAGTCTGATCGGACTTGAAAAGCCAGATTCAGGTAAAATTCTTTTTCATGGACAAGAAGTCACCAACCGCAAAGAACGAGACCTGATCGAAGTTCGAAAGAAAATCGCCTATGCTTTTCAGGGCGGCGCCCTTTTTGACTCAATGACAGTGTACGATAATTTAGCCTATCCCCTTCGGGCGCATACAAAGCTCAGCGAAAAAACCATTGCAGATCGAATCCATCTTCAACTTTCAGAGTTCGGGCTACAGGATGCTGAAAAGCTTTATCCTGCGAACCTCTCAGGTGGAATGCAAAAGAGGGTCGGGCTAGCTCGTGCAATCATTCTTGAGCCAGAAGTGATTCTTTATGATGAGCCCACGGCTGGACTTGATCCCTACAACACACGAAAAATTCAGGACATGATACTCAGGTTAAAAGAAAAAGGTACAACTTCAATACTTGTCACACATGATATGCCTGTGGCTTTTGCTGTCTGTGACCGGATCGCTATGCTGGTGGGTGGTAAAATCGAAGCCATCGGTACAATTGAAGATATCGAAGAGAAATCAAATAATTTGATCTTAAAATTTGTGCACGGGGAGGTTCGCTAATGGACACGACCAAAAATCATCAGATGCGCGTAGGTATCTTTCTTGTTGGCGGGTTAATTGCTGTTCTGACGTCTATCCTTCTTCTCGGAGGAGATAAAGCCTTGTTTAAGTCCTATGTCACTCTTTATGCTCAGTTAGAGCAAGTACAGGGTCTTAACAAAGGAAGCATTGTCAGTCTTTCTGGTCTCGTTGTTGGTAATGTGACTGAAATCACCTTTTCTCCTGAGAAAAAATCACTCATTGTTGCATTAAAGGTAGATAAAGATTTTCTTGGTCGAATCACACAAGGTTCTACTGCAGAAATCCGCACTCAAGGAGCTCTGGGAGACAAATTTATTTTCATCACCCCTGGAGATCCCTCTGCCACGCCTCTGGCCGCGAATGGATTTCTTGAAACTGCAAAAAGTTCAGATTTAATGGGCATCTTAAGTGAAAAAGGCGGGGAAGCTGCAAAAATATTTGAAGTCGTCGATGAAGTTTACAAACTCATGAAAACTTTAAACTCGCAAAATCGAACAGAGAAAATCATGAACAACCTAACAGACGCTTCTCACAACTTAAAAGCAACATCAGAAGAGGCTCAAAAAATGATGGCTGAGCTGCGCGGACAAAACCCAGCCCAAGTTAAACTGGCTCTTGAAAAAATGAATTCCATCCTGGCTAAAATTGATAAGGGCGAGGGTACGTTAGGTGCATTGATTAATGATCCGACTGTCCACACACAGCTCAAAACTATTCTGGGCGGAACAAATCGAAAACAGACTATTCAGTCTTTGATTCGTACTTCAATTGAAAAAAGCGAGTAGATTAGTCCACCACATCTTCATCTGAAATAATGTTATCCATACACTTTTTCAGATCTTCAGCTTGCTGATCTTTAGGAACCGATCGACGATCCAGGGTTAAATGAATCGTCTTCACGTACTGAATACCAAGGCTTTTGTTGATTTTATCTCTCATTGGATCAAGCATAAAAATGAGCTGCTGCATCCATGTCGAATTCTTGACCCAAACATAGAGCACACCACGACGATAACCAACGGGTTCACACACTTGAGAAATGCTGGGGCCTACAAATTCGCCCCACTTCTTCCATAGTTTCCACCGAATAAACTGTTCAGAAAGCTCTGAATTTCCACTTTCAAAAAGGGATTGCAGGACTTGGGATCCCAGTGTTAATTGAGACTTCTTTTTTTTGTGCGAATACATAAGGCGAGGTTTACCCATTATGACCAATTCAGTCCAACAAAATCAGCCAATCCATGTTGTTGGCGGGGGTCTTGCCGGCACAGAGTGCGCCTTACAACTTGCAAGCCATGGATATCAGGTCCAATTGTACGAGATGCGGGGCCAAAAAATGACTCCGGCACATAAAACAACCAATTTTGCAGAAATCGTTTGTTCCAACTCGTTTGGAAGCATGGCCCCAGACTCAGCCCCAGGACAACTCAAATGGGAGGCTGAAAAGCTCGGTAGTTTTATCCTCAAAGCAGCCAAACTCGCCCAAGTTCCCGCAGGTCAAGCTCTGGGAATTGACCGCGAAATTTTCTCTTCGACTCTGACAAAGTGGATTCGTGAAAACAAAAATATTGCTCTTCACAATGAAGTGATCACAAGCTTGGATCAAATCCCAAGACCAGCCGTGATTGCCACAGGTCCTTTAACTGACGAAGCCCTCGCCCAGGATCTTCAAAAACATTTTGGATCAGAGTTCCTGTATTTCTTTGATGCCATCGCCCCCATTATTGATGCGGATTCCATCAACATGGATATCGCCTGGAGAGCCGATCGCTATGATAAAGGCTCTCCCGATTACATCAATTGTCCTTTCAACAAAAAAGAGGATTATTTTAAGTTCATTGAGGAAATCAAAAACGCTCGAAAAATTGAACCCAAACATTTTGAAACCACAGACTTCTTTGAGGGCTGCATGCCCATCGAAGTCATGGTGGAGCGCGGGCCCCACACTCTGCGCTTTGGCCCAATGAAACCCGTCGGTCTTAAACCACCAGGAGCTGAACGCGAGGCCTATGCGGTGGTTCAACTGCGAATGGAAAATAAAGAAGGCACGGCTTACAATATGGTGGGCTTTCAAACCCGCATGGCTTACGGCGAACAGACCCGAGTTTTTCGCATGATCCCAGGCCTTGAAAATGCCGAATTTCTCAAGCTCGGCAGCATTCACCGAAATCTTTTTATCAATACTCCGACCATGCTGAGTCCCAATCTGTCTTCAAAAAAAGATCCTCAACTTTTTTTCGCCGGACAAATCACCGGTGTTGAAGGCTACTTTGAATCCACCTGCATGGGTTTACTTGTTTCAAAATTTTTAACTGAACCAAACTCACCACTTCCACCAAGACAGTCCGCAATGGGTGCTCTTCTGCACGCGATCACCGATCCTGAAAAGGCAAAGCACTTTCAGCCAACGAATATTAACTTTGGATTGTTCCCGCCTTTAGCAGAGCAAGAAAAAGACAAAAAAATCAAAAAGCAAAAGCAGATCGCGATTGCTCAAACAACATTTTTAGAATGGATAAATTTAAAGCACTAAGCCTCAGCATGCACATGCGGAGGTAAAACCTCTGGCTTAAAGTGCTCGCGGCATCGGGCTTCGTAAATTCCGTGCGAACCGACCACAACTTGCCCATCCACTTGAGCAACTCGTTGAGTACGGCTAGCCGCATCTCCGCAGACCATGCAAACAGCGTGTTGTTTCGTGACGTTTTCAGCGATAGCCATCAGTGTCGGCATTGGCTCAAATGGCTTTGCCTGCCAATCTGTATCAAGACCTGCGATCATCACACGAATTCCCCGCTCTGCAAGAGCTTGAACCACTTCAACTAATCCATTATCAAAGAATTGACCCTCGTCAATAGCAACCACTTGAGTGTCATCTTTCAGGTGAACCCAAATCTCTTCAGAATTTTCAATGGGAATAGAACTGACTGAGTTTTGATTGTGAGAGGTCACGTCCTCAGCATGGTAGCGGTCATCAATTTTGGGCTTGAAAACTTGGATCTTCAATCGGGCATATTCAGCACGACGAACCCGACGGATTAACTCTTCTGTTTTTCCGCTGTACATGCCCCCAACAATAACCTCTATCCATCCGCTACCGCGAAGAACCATAAAATACCCCCCCCTGAGCTATTGAAATTAAAATTCCGCAGAAAGAGTGTCAAAAAACTTTTCTTAAATGCCCTTAAATTCTACACGGCGTAGAGCATTGAACATTCTGCGCTGAGTGCAGGGTAACATTCTATTTCCCCCTGCGAAAACACTAGAATTTTTGCAATTCTCAGAGGGGAAATAGCTGGAAAAAGGCCTCTGAGGCCACTCTTTTGCTCATTAATTGCCTAGATAGGTTGCACTTTCAGACAGAGTCGACTAAGACCACCCAACGCATGAATTTAGATGGTTTAGCCCGTTGTATCAAATATTTAGCCTTAATTTTCGTATTCGTTGTGGTGAATGGATGCGAGGGGCTTTGGTCCTTTGAAAAACTCGATACGATACCTGAGGGCAGCCCAAAAACCCTACGAGTCGCCATATTGAAGGGCCCATTTGGCCAATCGAGTCCTCAAGGAGGACTTGAGCACGATTACCTTTATCAGTTCAGCCATGACTATGGCTACCAAGTTTCTTTTATTTCTGTGTCTCACCAGCAAGACGCCATATCTTTACTGAAGGCCGGCACTGTAGATATCGCGGCAGCTCGTCTAACAACTCAAGATGCCTACCAGTACGAAGTTCTCACCAGTCCTGCCTACGAGGAATCTCACCTGGTTAAAGTTTGCCCACGAGAAAATAAAAATGGCTCTGAACTTCCTGTGAAAATCTTTACGGGTGAAGCCAAATCCGCACTCAAACACTTAATGCTCACAAAAAATCACTGTCTTCATGTGGAACGGCGAGAAGCCGACTATTACCTGCGCTTTTTCTCAACCTTACAGATTGTTGAGGAAACAAAACCCCTATCCCTTGGCTTTTATATCTCTCCCCACAGACCAGAAGTTCAGCGCTTGCTCTTTGCCTGGACACAAAAATCCAGCCGCAATCGAGAGATTATTCGCATCAAAGATCGCTACTACGGACACCTCTACAGCCTTGATCGCAGAGATCGCGTGAAGTTTTTCCGAGCTATCCGGGATGACCTTAAACCCTTACTGCCTCTCTTTAAAAAAGCAGCTCATGAATATGATATTCCCTGGCAGCTAATTGCCTCTGTTGCTTTTCAAGAATCTCATTGGGAGAACGATGCCGAGAGCTTCACCGGCGTTCGTGGAATTATGCAAATTACATCAGATACTGCTGAACATCTTGGAATTGAAGACCGAACGGATATTCAACAAAGCATTTTCGGAGGCGCCAAGTATCTTCGCTACCTGATCGATAACCAACCTGACTTTCTTCATCCTCGTGATCGATTGGCTCTGGCATTAGCCTCTTATAATGTTGGCCCTGGCCACGTCTCTGACATTCAGAAGCTTGCTGTTGAGTACGGACGATCGCCCTATTCTTGGCGTGAGATTAAAACTTTACTGCCTTATCTTTCTGATCCTGATTATTTTGAACGTATGGAATACGGACAAGCCCGTGGATTAGAGCCCATCTCTTTTGTCAATCGAGTCATGGGTTACTACGAGCTGCTCACAACTAAGTTATAAAATTTTATTCCACCGTTACAGACTTCGCAAGATTGCGGGGCTGGTCTACGTCGTAGCCCAAACTGCTTGCCAAATGAAAGGCCATCAACTGCAAAGGTATTACGGAAATCACTGGATTTGTTGACCAGTGGGCTTTCGGAATAGAGAGATATCTTTCACTGATTTTCTTAAGTTTTTCATTTTCGCCAGTACCGATTGAAATAATCTTTCCTCCGCGAGCCTTGGCCTCTTCAAGATTGCTCACTGTTTTTTCATACAGTTCATCACTTGGCGCGAGCATAATGATCGCCATTCGCTCATCAATCAAAGCCAATGGCCCATGCTTCATCTCGCCAGCGGCATAGCCCTCGGCATGAAGATAGGCAAGCTCTTTGAGCTTTAAAGCGCCCTCCAGGGCAATGGGATAACTCACTCCGCGACCCATGTATAAAAATCCTTTAAAAGATTTTAATGATTCAGCGGCCTCGGTGAAATATTTGTCATAAGCCAAGACAACTTCAACCTGACTGGGTAGCGAAAGAAGGGCTTGAATGTGTTCTTTCTCCTGCGCAGAGCTAAGAGAATTTTTTATTTTTCCAATTGCCAGAGCGAGGCAATTTAAAATCACCAGCGTGCTCGTAAATGCTTTTGTGCTCGCAACGCCAACTTCAGGTCCTGAATTCATGTAAAGATGTCCGTGAGCTTCGCGGTCAATTGTTGAGTTTTTCACATTACAAATACTCAATGTAGTTGCCCCTGATTCTTTTGCCAATCGAATGGCGGCCAAAGTATCAGCGGTCTCACCACTTTGAGAAATCGTCATCACCAGCGTCCCTGGCTGAAGAACAGGTTTTCGGTACCTAAATTCGCTCGCAATGTCCACCTCAACGGGAATACGGGCAATCTGCTCAATGTAGTACTTTCCCGCCAAGCCGGCGTAGTAACTTGTTCCGCAAGCAATGATCATAACTTTATTGATCCCCTTGAGCGTGGCACAGGTTTTTTCCCAATCCACAAGAGTGTTAAGCTGATCAATATTCTGTGGGGCAGTGCCAAAACCGACATTTTTAAGCCGAATCGAATGCGTTTCCGAATCAATATGTGGCTCCATTGCAGAGGCAATGGCCTGGGGCTGTTCATAGATTTCTTTGAGCATAAAATGAGAATATCCCATTTTCTCAACCTGCTCAGCACTCCAGTTTAATTCCACAATTTGTTTTTTGATTTGTTTTCCGGTGGGATCAACAATATCGACTTGATCTCCACGAACCAAAACAATTTCACGATCATCAAGGTATATGTACTTCTTCGTGTGTTGAAGTGCTGCCTGAACATCGCTCACAATAAAAGTTTCTTTATCACCCAGGCCAACAACCAAAGGTGGTCCATCTTTAAAGGCCACCAAGCGGTCAGGCTGCTTTTCCCAAATCGCCAAAATTGAAAAAGCTCCTCGAAGTTTTCCTAAAACAATTTGAACAGCCTTTAATAAATCATTCTGTTTTTGCACTTCTTCTGCAATCAGGTGGGCGACAAGCTCAGAATCGGTGTCACTGGTGATTTTTGCCCCACGGGCCAAAAGCTCTTCTCGAATTTCAAGATAATTTTCAATGATTCCGTTGTGAACAATGCTCACGCCCTGAACTTGATGAGGATGGGCATTTCGTTCAGAGGGTACCCCGTGGGTCGCCCATCGTGTGTGGCCGATCCCCAAGTGCCCATCAAATTTTTCTCCGATAATTTTTTGCTCTAGATTTTTAAGCTTTCCCTCTGCTCGAACTCGTTTAAGCTGTCCCTGATGTAAAACTGTTAAACCTGCACTGTCGTATCCGCGATATTCTAATTTTTTAAGTCCGGCAATAATGACATCTTTGGGATTTTGAGGACCATAGTATCCAACGATTCCACACATAGAACGACCTTACTCTTTCGTTTCTGACTCACCCTGAGTTTTAACGTAATTCTCTTTTACAAATTGTTTTCCTCGAGCCACAGCCAATGCTTTTTCAGGAACATCTTTCGTAATTGTCGATCCTGAGCCAATAACAGCGTGATCTCCGATCTGAATGGGGGCTACAAATTGGGTGTCACTGCCAACGAAGACGTGACTTCCGATTTTTGTCTTGTACTTCTTTTTATCCACTGCATAGTTGCAGGTGATCGTCCCGCAGCCAATGTTGGTATCGGTTCCTACCTCGGCATCTCCAAGATAAGTCAAATGACCGGCCTTTGATTTATTTCCAAATTTAACCTTCTTCATTTCAACAAAATTACCCACATGGGCCTCTTCGCCAATTTCTGTCTCAGGGCGCAGTCGCGCAAAAGGTCCAATCGAAGCTCGAGCCTTTATCACTGTTTTTTCAATATACGAATTTGCACGAACAACAACGCTTTCCCCAATTTCAGAATCAACAACATAGCAATTCGGCTCAATCGCTGTAAAAGGACCAACTGATGTTTTTCCTCTCAGATAAACTCCAGGGTACAAAACGGCTCCTGATTGCACAATGACATCATCTTCGACATAGGTATGAGTCGGATCCAAAACAAGAACTCCAGCATCAAGTAGACGCTTAACCTTTCGACGATTGACAATCATATTCGCGCGAGCAAGTTCAAGTTGTGTATTGACACCGAAGGCTACCTTTGGGCTCGAAAGGATCGGAATGAGCTTGAGTTGATCCTCTACAGCAAGTGAAATCAAATCCGTCAAATAATATTCACCTTTGAGATTTTTATTGTCTATTCGAGGAATGTAATCTTGTAAAACATCAGCCTGAGCAATATAAATCCCAGTATTCACCTCTCGAATTTTTAAAGTTTCAACTGAGGCATCTTTTGCTTCAACAATAGCACGAAGAGAGCCTTGATGACGAATGACTCGACCAAAATCCTTCGGCTTTTTCAGTTCACAAGTAACCAAGGCAACATTTGCACTTTGGCTTCTGAAATTTTCAATAAATTGTTTTAAATCCTCGGCCTCAATCAGGGGGTGATCACCATTTAAAATTATCACGTCACCTTCGAGGGTATCCAACTGAGCGGATTTCACTGCATCCGCAGTTCCCAATTGTTGAGCTTGAGGGAAGCACTCAACTCCGTAGGGTGTTACGACAGTCCTCACTAGCGTGCCACCATGTCCTATGACAATGCGGACATCTTCAACTCCGGCCTGGCGGCAAGCTTCGATGACTCGCACGATCATGGGCTTTCCACCAACAGGGTGTAAGACCTTCGGCAAAGGTGAGTTCATTCTTGTTCCCTTGCCTCCAGCCAAAATAATCGCGGTGATTTTCTTTGTTTTCTCTTTTTTTACTGTCGAATTCATGATGATAATCAGAACATGAATCACAAAATTTTGCATCAATCTTCTTGGGCAATAACGAGTCGAGGAAGCTCAATTGAGCTTTATCGCTCAGCGCCACCTCAGAGAGCCCCTATTCTCTTTGTGGGCGGAGTCCATGGTGATGAACCTGAGGGAGTGCAACTTGCAACAGACCTTCTCCACTGGTTGCAAAAAAACAACAACCTGAATTTGAAGCCATGGATTCTGATCCCCTGCCTGAATGTTGATGGTTATTCAAAAGCGCAGAGAACAAATTCCAATGGCGTTGATCTGAATCGGAATTTTCAAACTCCAGATTGGTCTCCTGAAAGTAAGGCCCCTCGCTATTACCCTGGTCCTTATCCCAATAGCGAAAAGGAAACACAGGCCCTGACAAACTTAATTGAGACAGAAAAACCTTCTTTGATTGTTCACTTTCATTCTTGGGAGCCCTGTATTGTCTATACAGGACAACCAGGCTCTGTTGCTGCCAAAACTCTCGCTGAAGATACTCCTTACGAATATAAAGAGGATATTGGTTATCCCACACCAGGATCACTTGGCCAATATGGCTGGCTCAGTCAAAGAACTCCAGTGATCTGTATCGAGGCTCAAGAAAAAAGTGATTTGAATACACTCTGGCCAATTTTTGGCCCAGGTCTTCAAAAAATATTGAGGCTAGAATGATCAAAGCTATTGTCTTCGATCTTGATGATACGCTTCTTGATACCTCAGGTCTACTCATCCCAATTGCCGAAACACCAGAATTTTTTCTGAGAATTCAAAGGCCTTTGCCCCTGATGCCTGGAGCGCTCGAAAATCTGCACTACCTCAAACCCAAATACCACCTGATCTTGATGACCCAGGGTAAAATTCCTGTTCAAAAACAAAAAATAGTGTCACTAGGGATTGAAGTTCTATTTCACCAAATCGTCTATGTTGATATTGAGGCAAACGAAAATAAGCAAATGGCCTTTGAGAATCTGATACAGTCCGGCCATTTAACGAAAGGCAAGTTTTTGAGTGTTGGCAATCGCTTGAGCACAGATATTCGCGAAGCCAAGAGATCAGGGGGCTTCACTTGTTGGTTCAAATACGGCGAACATCAAGATGAGAAACCACGTTTTCCAGAGGATTTCCCCGACTATACCGTCTTATCACATCAGGAGATCATATCGACATGTCATCTGTAAGTTCGAATGTTCTTTTGATTGGCGATTTTCTTCCTGCGACATCACATCTTGAAGTCGAGAGCATTGCGCGGCTTGATGAGATCAAACAATTCGGTCAGATAAAAAATTTTGATGTGATCATTGTGCCATTTTTAATCTCTCTTTCTCAAGATTTTCAAAATCTTGTCGAAGAAGTTCAATTGCAGAATCCCGGATTGCAAATCGTCTTGATCACAACCCCCTCTTCATCAGCACCCGACGTGCTCCAAGTTGTTAATGAACTGCCTATTTTTCGGATTGTTGGCTCCGTTCGAGACCTTAATTTTGAGCAGTATGTTTTAGAGTCCATTGAGGAATCTCAAAGAATCAAGCAACAGGCTGCACTTGAAGTCTTAGTCCAATCTCTTAATGATCAACTCACGGCTCTTTCTCTTTCTCTTGAAGATAGGGTCCAAAAACGGCAAGCCTATCTGGAAGAGGCAAAGAAGAAAACTCTGATCGCCAACAGTCGCTGGGAGGCCATTCAAAAAGTATCACTGGCCATCTATAAAGCCTCTTCACTATCTGAAATTGAATCTAACCTTTCAAGCTCTTTAAAAGAATCTGTTCTTTTTGACTCTGTTCGAATTCGCCTGCCACACCAAGCTGAGACAACGCTCCTTTCTGAACAAAATAGAAACCCCCAGATTTATACCTACTCTATTGAACTTTCGCAGTCAGAGAACCAAAATAAGATTGGCGACCTTGTCTTTGTTCGAACAGAAAAAAAATCTTTTTCAAAAGATGAGACCGACTTTCTCAATAAAATTTCTGAAGTTGTCTCTCTCGCTGTTGATCGAATCTTAAAGCTTAATGAATCTGAAACCCTTAAAGATCAGTGGGAAGCCACCTTTAATGCTGTATCGGACCCCGTGTGTTTGATCACTCAAAACTATGAAGTGATTCAGGCCAACCTGGCTTTTAGCCAAAAATCAAATCTTTTACCTCAGCAATTGATTAGACAAAAATGCTACCAAGTTCTTTTTCATCGAAACGCTCCATGCTCACATTGCCAACTGGGACATCGGTTCCGTCTTGATACAGGAAAATCACATAATCAACTCTACGAAGTCTATAGCCAAAGTCTGCAGCTGGATCCTCAAAGTGAACCTTTATTTGTCCATCAGTACCACGACATTACTGAACAAACAAAAATGCAACGACAGATCCTTGAATCTGCAAGATTGGCAGAAATTGGCACCATTGGTGGCAGCATTGCCCATGAATTGAACAATCCACTGGGCGGAATTCTATCCTTTATTCAACTGATCCAAATGGATCTTAAATCTGATGATCCGATTTTTCCTGACATTAAAGAGATGGAAAAGGGAGTCCGTAGGTGCCAAGAAATTGTGCAAAATCTTTTGGGCTTTGTGCGCAATCCAACGGCTGATGAATATAAAGAGTTCGATATTCGCGAAGCAATCGAACGTGCAATTAAAATTGTTGAACTTCAAACTAAATCGATGGGCATTGAAATTAAAGTTCAATTTCCAAACAAACCCGCTCTGATCACTGGCTATCTTAACGTGATCTCACATGCTTTTCAGAATCTGCTTCAAAATTCAATTGAAAGAATCATCGAGCAAATCCGCACCCAGACCCCATTACATGGCATCATTGAAATTAAAGTCGTTGAGCTGAGTCAGGATATTGAAATCACTATAATAGATAACGGTCCTGCTCATGACTTACACAGAGGACTTGGAGTCGCTATTGCAAGGCAAATTATTCACGATCTTCATGGTCGGTTAGAAATTTCTGCCCAATTTAAAAATATTTGTATGGCAAAAATTTCCTTACCACGTCTAGTTTTTAAGGCTGAAGGTCCGAATTAGTGGCCGGAATTTTGACAGGCCCGTCAAAGTTCTTTTACCATGATTATTAGGTTACAGAGCCCACCACGGAAGGAAGGTTCATGCGATCATCTCGAGTTTTAATCGTCGACGACGAATCAAGTCTCAGATCAGCTCTTTTTCGAATTTTGGATCGAAAAGGGTTAAATGTCCTAACTGCAAATAAAATTGAAGAAGCAAAGGCCGTCACTCAAGGTGATCAGGCTCTTGATCTCGCCCTTGTGGATTTAAATTTGCCCGATGGGGATGGCATCGACCTGATGACCTACCTGAAGTCACAACATCCCAACTGCGAAGTCATCATCCTAACTGGCCAGGGAACAATCGAGTCCGCTGTTCGAGCAACACAAAAGGGTGCCTTTCATTTCATCACGAAGCCATTTAATATGGATGAATTGATGAGTCTTGTTGATAAAGCTCTGGATCATCGTCGACTGACCCAAGAAAACTCTCAGCTCAGAACAGAGCTCAGCAAAAAATACCAATTTGATCAAATCGTTGGTCAAAGCGAAAATATTCAAAATGTCCTTCGACTGATTGAAAAAGTGGCCGACACAGATTCAACCATACTTATCACTGGAAAAAGTGGAACAGGCAAAGAACTGATTGCTCGAGCGATTCACTACAATTCATCCCGAGCTTCGCATCCCTTTATTGCCATTAACTGCGGAGCAATCCCTTCTGAGCTTTTAGAAAGTGAACTTTTTGGTCATGTCAAAGGAGCCTTCACTGGAGCCATTGCCAATCGAATCGGTCGCTTTGAACTGGCTGATGGTGGAACCATTTTCCTGGATGAAATTGGTGACCTTGAGCCTGCACTACAGGTCAAGATTTTAAGAGCCTTGCAAGAAAAAACTTTTGAGCCAGTTGGCGGAACGAAAAGTGTTCAGGTCAATGTGCGCGTGATCGCTGCTACAAATAAAAACTTAGAAGAGCAGGTCGAAGCTGGAAACTTTAGAGAAGATCTTTTCTATCGTCTGAATGTGATTCCTATGGTAATTCCCTCTCTTCAAGAGAGAAAGACGGATATTCCACTTTTATTGAATCATTTCATCGACCAGTTTAATAAAAATAAAAGCCGAAAACTGACTGGGATTACAAGTGAAGCAATGGACTGTCTTGTGAACTACGCATGGCCCGGAAATATTCGTGAGCTTGAAAATCTCGTTGAGCGTCTCGCTATTTTAAAGGGCCATGGAATGATTGATATTAATGATCTTCCTGCAAAGTATCGATCTTCTGCAGTTGCCTCTGCCGATACCACAATGATGGACATACCTGATCTTGGAATGGATTTTAATACAGCCGTGGATCAATTTGAGAATTCATTGATTCTCAGAGCGCTTGAAAAAACTGGATGGAATCGAAATCAAGCAGCCATGCTGCTCAGATTGAATCGCACGACCTTAGTCGAAAAGATAAAAAAGAAGGGTTTACGCCCCCCTGGAGATATTGATCCAGAAATAACACAGTAATTTCAGTTTACCCGTAAAGAAAAGCCTCGAATTGTCGATAAGTTGAATCATGAATTCGAGGTTGCCATGTCTAATGTAAAAGTTGTCAAGAGAGGCGATTTTATCGTTAAAGAAGGCGATAAAATCACAAACATTATTCTTGTTCAAAGCGGTGCTGCCACCATGTGCGTGTCACGACCCAAAAAAAACATTGAATTAGTACCCGTTGGCCCATCTCAAATTCTTGGGGAACAAGCACTTCTTGGCGCAGGAACACATCCTTTTTCTGTCGTGGCCAACACCGAAACAAAATACATGGAAATTCCCGTTGATGCTGCAAAAGCTCAGGTCGAATCATCATCTCAATTTCTCAAAGTGCTGATTAAATCTGTTGCCGAGCGATTGAAAGTGGCGATGAATGACTTAAAGTCTGTTCGCATGGAAAAGGACTCTAGTCCCCTTCCGGAAGATCAAATTGCCCAGGTCTACGGGGCAATCTTCTTTGCCGCCGATCACAAAGGCGAGGCTCAAGATGAAAAAAATAAATCGAAAATCACTGTTGATTGGACCCAAATGCGCCAATACGCTCAGCGCATTTTTGGTCAATCACCCCGCCGTCTTGAGCAAGCTGTTTCCATTCTCGTGAAAATGAAAATTGCCGAATTCCAAATGGGAAAATCAATCGACAACCCTGAAGGACCAGATGAAATTCAAAAAGTTCATTTTCTTGATTTGAGTGCTGTTGAGGCCTTCTTTGAATTTTATCAGTATTATTATTTCAAAGGTGGAAAGAGCGAAATTCTCAAATACGACGAAGCTGCGTACAATCTTCTTTCCAATTTCATCAAGCTTGCAGAACCACTTGAGGTCGACCGATTTGGCGTGGTCACAATGGATTTCACAAAAGTCATTGAAGCTTTTAAGAATGATTTTGGAATCAATCTGGGTACAAACCACTTTACTCAGCTCGAAGCAAAAGGCATTTTCGCTAAACGCCAAGCCCGCTCTGACGGATCTGTTGTCCTTCAATTTGAAATCAAAGAGTTTAAAACGACTCAAAAAATTTGGCGTCTCATCCGTGAAATTGACAAGTGGAATGAGAAGGGCTTTGTCGACATGACTGAAGATGAGAGTAAGCCGAAGAAAAAGCCCGGTGTCCCCTCTTGCACTCAGTGTGGTGCTGAGGTCTCAGCTCAAGCCAAGTTCTGCCAAGAGTGCGGCGCGAAGGTTGTTTTAGAAAATAAACCTGCGGCCTAAGATGATTTTTGAGCCATCAGGCAAAGCATTTCAAACAGCGCGTCCACTCCGGCAAGCGAAGTGATGTCCGAGTGGTCGTATGCTGGATTGATTTCCACCACATCGCCCGCAACCAGATTTTTTACTTTCAGAGCTCTAAAAATTCTCTGAGCTTCATACGTAGTTAAGCCACCAACAACGGGGCTGCCTGTCCCTGGCGCGTAGGCTGGATCAAGGATATCAACATCATAAGAAATATATGTGGGATAATCTCCAAAACTCGGAAGCTTCTTCAGAAAGGCCTCAAAGTTACCTTTGCGAATATCTTCCACAGTAATGACCTTAATTTTATACTTTTTAGCAAATTCCAAATCGTCCTTGCTGGCAAGGGGACCCCGAATACCAATCTGAATCATTTTCTCTGGAGCAACAAGTCCCTCTTCAACCGCATGGCGAGCAAAGGAGCCGTGGTGATACTCACAGCCCCACGCCGCTGGATAGGTGTCCAAATGGGCATCAAAGTGAATAAACCCAATTGGCTTTTTGTGAGCCTTTTTCAGCGCCCGCAGCAAAGGGAGAGTCACCGAGTGGTCACCCCCCACTGCAAGAAATCGTTTTTTCTTTTTCAGCAGCTGATCAGCAAAGGCCTCAATTTTTTCATAGGTCTGATGTTGATCAATGGGAACAATTGGACAGTCGCCCACATCCGCAACTTTGAGGTGATCAAAAACCGAATATCCCCGCTCCATATGAAAGCCCCGCCCCAAACTTGAGGCCTCTCGAACTTTTGAGGGTGCAAACCGAGCCCCTGGTCGATAAGAAACTGCCCCATCATAAGGCACTCCGAAAATACCCACATCAAATTTTTCTTGTGTTCCAACATGAGGAAGGCGAAAGAATGTTTTTATCGCCGAAAATCGGGGAAATTCTCTGCCGCTTAAAGGCTTATATTGCATTCTAGTCCTCCTCGTTGATATGGATAATCAAGCAATATGAATATCAAATCAACCCTGCCTGTCTTAAGCAAGCTCTTAGTCAAATGGTACAAAGAGAATTCACGCACCCTTCCTTGGCGCATTAATCGAGATCCCTATCGAATTTGGATTTCTGAAGTCATGCTGCAACAGACAACAGTGACCGCAGTCATTCCATTTTACGAGCGGTTTATGGAGCGATTTCCCAATCTTCGAGATCTTGCCTCCGCAACAATTGAAGAGGTCTATGGGCACTGGGCAGGTCTTGGCTACTATTCACGAGCGAGAAATCTTCATCGGGCAGCTCAAGAGCTGGCAAAAATCAATTTTCCGCAAACTGCCAATGAGTTGATCCAATACCCTGGCTTTGGACCCTACACCTCAAGAGCGGTCGCAAGCCTGGCTTTTAGTGAGCCTGTGGGCGTGTTAGATGGCAATGTGATTCGCGTTTTGACTCGAGTCCATGGTCTTCAGATTGCCTGGTGGAAACCAGAAGAAAAAAATAAACTCCAAAAACTGTCTGATCAGTTGGCCCAGCTTCAAGATCCCTATCTGATGAATCAAGCCTTGATGGAGCTCGGCGCCACTGTATGCACTCCAAAAAAACCCGCCTGCCTGATATGCCCTTGGATGAAACATTGTGTAAGTTTTGAAAATCAAAGTCAGATGACAATCCCTCGACAAAAACCTCGCAAAAAATCAGAAATCTGGGTCTGGAAGCCACAGGTCATCCGCAAGGGAAGCCAAATTTGTCTTGCTGAAAATCATTATGTTCCATTTCTAAAGAAAACTCTACTCTTTCCTGGACAGGCCGAGATTTCAAAGAAAAAGCCAAAAAAATTCGACTTACGTCACACCATCACCCATCACAACATTTACATTCAAATTGATTCAAAGGTAAAATTAAAGGGGTCAATCAAAGGTGCCAAATGGGTGGAAATATCAGAAATCAAAACACACAATCCATCCATTCTTCTTCAAAAAGTTTTACATCATTGCTTCAAAAACAAATAGCTGTTTTCTGCATTGGACTGGGGCTGCTCATTTCTTGCCAGCATTCGAGCCCGCCTTCAGAAAAAAAAGACATACCAAAACCCTTGCCCAATGAATATCCCCACCTTGGCCAACAGTTGACCTTTATTGGCAACAATGAAGCTCCACAGTTTTCTCCCGATGGACGTTCAATAATTTTCGCAAGCTCCCGAAGAGAGCTTCACACCAACTCGCAAATTTATGAATTATCTCTAGATACCAACAAAGAAAAACGAATCACTTATCAAGATGGCGACTGTTCATCACCCATCTACACTTTGGATGGCAAGAAAATCATTTATGCATCAACCACAGACGAATTAAAAGAACGACCCGCCCTGCTCTATGTTTCCACTCGCCGGTCTTCTCTTCCCCCTTCGGAGCTTTATCTCAGTGATTTGATGGGAAATGAAATCTCGCGATTAACCAATCAAAATGGTTTCCAGGGGCAGCCCTCTTGGATCGAATCTAGGCCACCATCTCTGTTATTTTTATCCCATATGACTGGACAAATGAGCCTTCACAAAGCCGATGCCCCATATCTCAAATCAAGTCCCCTTTTTAATCGAGATAAAATGATTTCCTCAGCGATTTCCTCTGCATCAACTTTAGTTTGGATCGAGCACCCAGAAAATTCTGAAGAAATGTCCATCCTGACCAAGCGAAAAGATAAAATCGATTCCCTGACTCTTCCCGTAGCAAAATATCAGGGTTTGACTTGGTTGGATTCCAAGGAAGAAATCATCCTTTTTTCTTCAGATTTGAAAATCTCAAAAATAAATACTATTTACGCCTATCATTTAAAAAAGTCTTGTCTGATTCCCCTAGTCGAGTCCACCCAATCTTTGACTGATCCCCGCCCAAGCCCTGATCGAAAAAAACTGCTTTATACCGCTCAATTATCAAACGGTACAAAACAGCTTTTTCTTAAAGAGATGGATCTGACAAATGTCAATTGCCCTCAGTAAATCGAGGCCTCAAAATTTGAGACTGACTGTCCTTGGTTGAATTCGAAAACGAATACGCATTGTCAGGAAAGATCGCCATTAAAGATTGCTTTCCGTATCCACGCGTAAAGGTGACCTGTTCGGTCTGTCCTGCATCCAATTCAATTTTTTCAGGTAGATCAACAAAGGCCTGATTCTCAGCCTCGAGTGAAATTTTCATCCAATTCTTCAAGCCACTGCCTAAATAGTCATCCATTTCAACAGGGCTACTTTCGTTATGAATCGTTGCCAGTTTAATCATGATTTCCTTGTGGTCATTGAACACGAGGGACTGAGTTTCAGTCTCGATTACGGCAAAAGTTGAATGATCGTAATAAGCCATTGGATTCAGTGCAACCAGTGCTGGAATATAGGACAATGAAGCTTCTTCTTTTTTGTCTCCTGTGGCCTTCTCAAAATCTCGTCGAATCTCTCGAGCAGCTTTCGCATTGAGGAGCAGGCTTCCAAAAGCATTTCCATATTTTAACTGATCCAAACCAGAAATGCTCTCGACCACAGCTCCTGCTAACTCTTGATCTGGTTCTTGATCCCCATCACGATCAATTAAGACAGAAACTTCACAGCTCATCCAAGTCGTTGTAGGTTGGAACAATTTAAAGCCAAATTGAATGAACTGCTTCTTTTGTCCATCCTTCATCTTTTCGATAATTCTATATCCAGCCATTTCAAGATCACATTCACGACTTTTAAATTCGGCCTTTGAATCCATGGTTTTTCGCTGATCTCGACCTAACAAATTAAATAATTGAACCTCTCCACCGTTCGCCGCATTGTTCTTCAGTTGAAGATCAACAACCGCTCCAAAAGAGTCCTCTCGAGTTGAGCTCACCTTGACTGACTCAACCTTAATGGCAGAGTTCTTTTTGACTACAGCCAAGACTGGAACCGAGCCCAAGATTTCTTGACCCTCAACAAGATGAAGATGACCATCAATCTCTTTGACGGCGTCTTGCATCTTTCGCGCGTCAATTTGAAAGCGAAGGCTCACGGTCTTGGCCTCGTTCGGTCCAAGCTCAATCAAAGTCGGGTTTAATAGTTTCAATTCTTCTGCCGCATGAACAAGGCTTAATGAAAATGATTTTTTCTCAGAGGTTAAATTTTTAAAATCAACTTTCAATTGAAGTGACTTTTGAGTGGCAATATTCATTTCACCAACCGACAGGGCTCCTGGATGTGCTAACACCTTTGCTGTCGCCGCAGATAGGGCATCCACACGCCCAGCTCCTTGGTAGCTGACCGGATAAATATTTTTTTTGCTATCTCGAATCTGCCGAGATTGGTTCATCGCTAGTGACTTAAGCTCCGCCGATGTCAATTCAGGATGAGATTGCTTAATGAGTGTCATCACCCCAGCCATATGAGGAGTCGCCATAGAAGTACCCGACATTTGAACGCCTTTGTTACCCCCGCCCATCTGCGCTGAAATAATATTTTCTCCGGGAGCTGAGATCTCTGGCTTAATGGCTCCATCAAAAGATCTTGGACCCTTTGATGAAAAATCAGTAATTGTGTCAATGAGCTCTGGCTTCTCAATCAGGTCAGATGTTTGGAAGTGAATTTGAACTGCACCCGCCTTCATTTCTTCTTTCAATTGGGCTCCCAAGGCTTGAGAGATCATAACTCCAGGGATTGGAAATGCTCCTTCTCCCCCCATTTTAATGGCGTCCCCTGGTTGATTATTCACCATCACGACACCAATGGCTCCGGCTTGAGTTACTCGTCGAATCTTATCTGCAAAAGGAACTTGGCCACGATCAATCAAGGCCACATTGCCCTTCAGCTTTGCTGCCAATTCTGGACTTAAATCTTCTTTGGCAAGGCCCACTTCAATTAAAGCACCATGCACATCCCCAGCCTCTTCAATCGGAAGAGTGATCGTGCCTTCAATGGCTTCTGCCAGATGAGTTCCGCCTTGAGCATTTTCAAATTTCACAGCTGAGAATTTCCAATTGTGATCCGTGTGATCAACTGAAGCTGCAACAGAAATCGCATGATCAACAACGCTGGGGGCTCCTACGATGTAGTCCATGGGGCCAGAATTTCCAGCAGCCGCTACGACCAAGGTTCCACCCACAGAAAGATTTTGAACAGCTTCAGCATAAAGAATATGAGCAGAGCCGTAATCACTACCCAAAGACAAATTCACCACGTCTAGTTGATCAGAAAGGTCCCCGTCTTTGTTGGGGTCTGCCGCGTACTCAAGACCTGCCACGACGACTGTGTCACTTGTCGAGCCATCTGCTCCAAAAACTTTAATGGCATGCAGTTTTGCTCCGGGAGCAACTCCTGAATAGGTACAAACTCCATCTCCAATTCCTGCCACGGTTCCGGCGACATGTGTCCCATGCTCTCCCTCATCAATGGGGTTAGCATCAGGACGTGGAATGTGTTTTTGAAAATCAGATGAACTTGAATCAAAAGCTGATCCCGCAAGATCTACTCCGCCCACTACTTTTGAATTTGGAAAACCAACAGCTTCTCCTGAAGGATCAATGGCAGTAAAAGCGGCTTCAGTTCCCACGCCGCCCAGCATCAGATGAGTGTAGTCAATCCCAGTATCAATAATACCAACCTGCAGTCCGGTTCCATCAAGTGGGACTTCTTCACCCGAAGCTCGCTTCTTTTTTAATTGATGAACTTGGTCCGCTCGCAAAAAGTTAACTGAGTTTCTTTCACTGAAATTATCTCGAACAGCTTTTGTTTTTGAGACTAAAACTTTGGGGCGGCCAAATGCGCCCTCTCGCTCAGTGTAAGCAACACTTCCCAAGCTCCCAATTTTGTCGAGATACTTTATGGGCGTCACAACAGCAATAGCATTTAAAACCATTTTGTATTCATAAATGACTTTGATTTCATCTGAGATTTTTTTGAGCTCTGAAATTCCTTGAAGGTGCTCTTCGTCGACTTGAGCCTTCACACTGGTATCGACAACGCGTTTTCCATCGATCATTTTGGCTGTGGCCAAAAGAGCAGGAGATTTTAATTTAATCAAAGCAATTGCCGTGTCTTGATTTTGAGGGCGGTCGCTGAAAATATCCTGACCCGTGATTTTCTGCACAACCTGTCCAAGGTCTGATTTTGTACAGCCCACTAGGCCTAAAATAACCGCTAAGTAAAATCCAATGTGTCTCACTTATGCCCCCCGCTGTTCACGCCGGCCCCCCGGCCAGCTGGGGGCAACCTATTCGATGTTGGTGATATTGTAAAATAAAACAGAATTATGTCTGGTATCGGGTGGACTAATGTGTTTAAAATTAAGAATGCCTCAACTGGTGAAAAAATCCCTAACCTTTGTCACCCTTATTGCTCTCGGATTCATATTATTAAGCTTGCAGGCTCTGGCTGCCCCTCACCCCGGCACGAGCACCTCGATGTTGATTGCTCCCCATAAGGCCGCCTTTTTTGCTCGAAAGGGCTTTCAGCTCAATTCAGGAAAAACAGAGTGGTCCATAACGGGGGATGAAAATTCTTCCTTATCCGAGTTTCATCTTCAGTTTACCCCACCCAAAGGCACAGCCCTGCTTGAACTGAATACAGAAACTTTGGCTCAAGAAATGAGTCTTGAAAGTTATGCGAAAAAATGGGTGCGGGATTACCCCATGTACGGTTTTGAAGTTTTGGGAACAAAGTCCTTTGCTCAAAATCATTCAAAGGGTTTTATTGTCGATCTTCTTCATCGAAAAATGAAAAAACAGGTTCGCCAAGTGATTTTTCTTTCGGGAAAAACCTCTGTCACTTTAACTTGTGCTGATCAAATGGATACTTTTAAAGACAGTCTTCAAGACTGCAATTCCATCATTAAAACTTTTGATTGGATCAAATCACCCACCAAATAGGTTCTTAAAGAACTTAGCAACTTTACCACCAATTCCTGCTTTTTGAGGAGCCGGTTTTGCATGACCACCATGACTTGGTTTTGCCTGTCCCTGATGCGGTCTTTTCGCATGTGCCGGTTTGGCATGAGGACCTTTATGATGTGCAGATTTTGAATGGGGATGCCCGCTCTTTGCGTGAGGTGCTCCGCCTTTTGCGTGCTGCCGCTCTTTATCTCGGAACTGCTGCCCGCCGCGCTGACCAGCCTCTTTGGCTCCCTGACGTCGATCACCGTGTTGAGGTCGCTCGCCGCCTCTTTCTCCGCTACGCTCACCTTCACGACGAGGATGACGTCCCTGAGGACCCCGTCCGCCTTGAGACCGCCCACCCGCATGTGATCTTTCACCACGAGGTCGACCATGCTGGGCTCGCCCATGTCCGCCTCGATGCTCACCTTGAGCCTTTGGCTTTTCCATTGAATTTCCAGGACTCAGATCTTCGCTTGGGAAAGCTTGGAACTCTCTCACCATATCTTGATCATCCAACCAACCCATTTCAATTTTGTGTTTCAAATAATCTTCAATCCGAGTCAATGACTCAACATCTCGATCACAAACAAGTGAATAAGCCGTACCCTCTGCTCCCGCTCGGCCAGTTCGGCCGATGCGATGAACGTAAGACTCAGCGTCGTTTGGCAATTCATAGTTAATCACCAAATCAACACCCTTAATATCAAGCCCTCGAGCGGCAACATCTGTTGCAACAAGAATATTCTTTTCATTTTCAGCCTTGAACAATTCAATCACGCGATTTCGTTGTGCCTGTGTGAGCAAACTTGAAATACCCATCGCTGGAATATTGTTTCTCGATAAGAAAGAGGCAATTCGCTCAACGTTCATTTTGAAATTACTGAAAATAATCACCTGACGAGGATTCAATTTTTTAATCAGCGACAAGAGATACATCGGCTTTTCATGATGACCCACGTGAAAAATTTGATCCTTCACATTTTCAGCCTTGGCCTGATCCCGGCTGAGATCAATTTCAATTGGCTCAGAGCCAAACTGATATGCGGTATTTAAGACATCAAAATTTAATGTCGCACTGAAAACCAGAAATTGTCTTTCTCGAGGCACTCGAGAAAGAATAAACTTCATATCATCCTTAAAGCCCATGTCGAACATACGATCAGCTTCGTCAAAAACGATGGCTCGAACCTGTTTCAAATCAAGGACATGCTCTTTGTACAAATCAATCAAACGACCTGGAGTCGCAACAACAAACTCCACACCCGTTTTAAAGGCCTCTTTTTGTTTTTCGTAGCTTGTTCCGCCATAAACGGAAACTCCGCGAAGGCCTGAAAACTCTGAAAGTTTTACGATATTTTCATAAACCTGCTCGGCAAGCTCCCGTGTTGGGACAAGAATCAAAATAAAATTTTGAGCTTTCCAATCTGCAAAGCTTCGCAATTGGTGCTTTTGCTTTTCCTCATCACTCAAGTTCTCAGTCGACAGCCGACCTTTAAGAATTCGGTCCATCAACGGGATCACAAACGCCGCAGTTTTTCCTGTTCCTGTTTGAGCTAGGCCAGAGATATCACGTCCTTCAAGAATATGAGGAATCGCGGCTCCTTGAATGGGGGTGCACTCTGAGTACCCAAGCTTTTCGATGGCTGATATAAGACTCTGTTCAAGGTGGAATTCGGTAAACTTCACTGATGATTTTCCTTTTTTTGCCAAACTATAGTAGGCATCAAAAATCTGCAAACTCTTTGATGATTCGAAGAAACTCCTGAGGCTGATCAAAATGCACCCAATGCCCCGCGTTAGCAATTTCAACCCCTTTGATGCGAGGATTTGCGACAATCATCCTTTTAAAAACATCTGGGCTCAGTTCTTTGGAATTTTCGCCACGAATAATCAAAGTCGGCATTGTCAATGTGCGCAGCTCATCCCAAGCTTCTTTAGCTCGACCCTGAATGACTGTTGCCATGATTGCGTCCTTTGAAAATCGCCAATCTGAGGTCCCATCAGGTTTTTCTTCGATGTTCGAGTGCAAATATTGGCCAATTGTTTGAGCGTTTTCATCTCCAAAGCCCAGCTTGGGAAATTCATTCATGAAAAACTGCTTTGCCTCAAGTTTTGTTGCAAATGGGGTCGGCACTGAATCCAGCATCCGTTTGTAGCGATCAATGGCGCCCACATTGGCATCAGGGCCAATGTCCTCGATGATGAGCTTTTGAACTTTTTCCGGAAATTTGTGGGCGAAAATCAAGGCATTTCGGCCACCCATCGAGTGCCCCACCAATATAAACTGGTCCCAACCCAGCTCTTGAGTGATTAAAAAAAGGTCATCGGCATAGTCTTCCGAGGCATAACCCGTCAGAGGCTTCATGGATCGCCCATGTCCCCGCTGATCAAAGGTCAGAATGCGCTCCGTCGACTCAAGCCCAGAGACAATTTTACGCCAATTTGAACCATAACCCATCAAGCCGTGCAAAAAGACCCATTTTCTGCCATGATCTGGTCCATAAAGTTGATAATGGAATTGTTCAAGGTATGATGCCATCGCGATGTTAGAGATTAAACAGAAACCCCGCCTTCATGCAAGTTGGATAGACAGGCATGCCAGAGAAATCGTTGAAAAGCTGCAAAGAGCGGGCTTCACCAGTTATTTGGTCGGTGGCTGCGTTCGCGATCTGCTCGCCGGAATTCACCCCAAAGATTTTGACATCGCCACGAATGCGCAACCCAACATGGTTCGCAAAAAAGTCTGGGGCAGTTATGTTATTGGAAAACGATTTCGCCTTGTTCTTGCCAAACGCGATGACCAACAATATGAAATCGCCACCTTTCGCCGTGAAAGTAAGCCTGAAGATTTTGAAAATGCCGAAGATCAGCCTGTCGGGGATAACTTCTTTGGAACTCCTGAAGAAGATGCCATTCGTCGTGATTTCACTATCAATGCGCTTTTTTATGATCCTGTTAAAGATGAGCTGATTGATTATGCTCAGGGAATGAAAGACATCGAGGCTAAAACCATTCGCATGATTGGTGATCCTGCAGCTCGAATCATTGAAGATCCGATTCGTTCGCTCAGGGCGATTCGCTTGGCTCACAAATTAAAATTCATGATTGAACCCACTCTACGTGCGGCCATTCAATCCAATGCCTCCGAAGTCGCCAAATCGGTCCTACCAAGACGCCGAGAAGAATATCTGAAGTTTCTTCGTTTGGACGATCATGTCCCTGCGCTTTGCGAGCTTTATGATCTGAATCTGATGGAGCACTTATTGCCTTCGCTGAAACTGGTTTTTGATGACAACGAAAAGCGTGATCTTTTTATCCAGTACATGCACCGGATGGAAGAACTGACTTGGGACTATAAAGACCCGGTTGAAATTTACGTTCCTGTCGTGCTGGCCTTTACTCATGCTATGCAGGGAACTCCAGATTTTGAAAATGTACGTGATCGCTTTATGAAAGATGAGTTGGGAATGTTTAAAGCTGAAATTGGCGACGTTCTACACGCCATCAAGCGTGACCGCGAAATGCCCAACATTCAATCTTTCAAAAAACGTGGCTTTCGTCGACAAAAAGCTTTCTTATCCCAATCTGGATTATCTATGATTCTTCGTGTGGCCCGAATGGAGATGACCATGTCTCCTTCAGAACTTTGCTTTTGGGAAAACCAACTGAGCTTTGGCCCACAAACATATTCCCAAACTGAACATCATCCCTCTTCTACAGAAAAGAACGATGATGTTGACCACGACTCAGACGCCACTCAGCCCTAATGAATCCCCTCTAACTTTAAGAAAAAGGCATATTCTAAAGCCGTTTCATGAAGATGCTCAAAACGGCCAGAAGCCCCTGAATGTCCCGCATCCATATTTGTCTTGAGCAAAACTAAATTTTTTCCTGTCTGCAACTCACGAATTTTCGCCACCCACTTCATTGGTTCCCAGTATTGAACCTGAGAATCATGATAACCTGTGACTGCTAAAATATTGGGATATACTTTGGGTCCCACATTGTCGTAGGGCGAATAGGACTTCATATAATCATAAGCTGGTTTCTCATTGGGATTTCCCCACTGTTCATACTCTGGCGCCGTCAGCGGGATTGTGGGATCAAGCATCGAATTTAACATATCGACAAAGGGCACGCCCGCCACAATACCCTTATACAAATCTGGTCGCAGATTAATCACAGCCCCCATCAAAAGCCCACCTGCACTGCCGCCCATGGCATAGACTTTCTGTGGGTGACCGTACTTATTTTGAACCAAATACTCTGTACAAGAATTAAAATCTGTAAAAGTATTTTTCTTATTCATCATGCGTCCACCGTCATACCAGTCCCGGCCCATCTCTGAGCCCCCACGAATGTGGGCAATCGCGTAGATAAAACCCCGATCCACAAGCGATAGTCGGGCAGAAGAGAAATACGGGTCCATGCTGTATCCATAAGATCCATACCCATACATCAAAAGTGGACGAGACCCATCCCGAACAAAATCTTTTCGATATATCAAAGAAATCGGAATTTTCGTTCCATCTTGAGCCGTAGCCCAAACCCGCTCCGACTTATAATTTTCAGCGTTGAAGTTAGGAACCTCGAGAATCTTCACTACCTGAGACTGATATGTCCCAAACAGAAAATCATAATGAGTTCTTGGCCGAACCGGAGATTCATAGACATATCGAAACCGATCCGTCTCGTATTCTGCATTTATCGATGAGGAAACCACATAAGTTGGGTCTGGAAACTGAATGGTCTCAGATTTTTGACTGTTTCGATCTAAAATTCGTAGGCGAGTGAGCCCTTGGAATCTTTCTTGAAGAACCATTTTTGTTTTAAAAATATCTACACCTTCTAGATAAACTTGGTCATCGTGCGCAATCACTTCTTTCCACTGATCTCGATTCCATTTTGCATATTCAGTCTTCATTAATCTGAAGTTTTTAGCCTTCCAATTGGTGTAAATATAAAATCCATCACCACCGTCATCCAAATTATACTCGTGTTTCTTCTCTCTTGATAAAAAGACTTTGAACTGACCACTGGGGTTATTGGCATCTAGAATGTACTCTTCAGAGGAATCAAAACTGCCAGTGTGTAAAATAATATAATTTTTTGTTAAAGTCTTTCGGACGTGGACCGAATAGACCTCATCTTTTTCATAATAAATTTCCTCAGGCTTGTTTGATCCAAGTTTATAACGGTAAACTCGCTCCTGCCTTAAGGTTTCAGGATGTTTTTGAGTATAAAACAATGTCTTATTATCATTTGCCCAAACAAAGTTTCCAGATTTAGCATCAAGAACATCAGGCAAATGCTTTCCTGTTTTTAGATCAATAAACTTCACTTGAAATAAATAACGACCAACCGTATCCACTGCATAGGCTAAAATTTGATGATTGGGTGATACAACAACAGCTCCAACAGAGATGTATTTTTCGTTCTTGCCGATCACATTCACATCCAAAGTGATTTCTTCTTTGGCGTCTAAAGATTTCAATTTTCGACAATAAATCGGATACTCTTTTCCTGTCTCATAACGAGTGTAATAAAAATAATCTCCATATTTATAAGGTGGCGAAGAGTCGTCCTCTTTTATTCGACTTCTCATTTCTTGGTAGAGCTTTTCCTGCAAATCCTCAGTATCTTGCATCACGGACTGAGTGTAATTATTCTCGGCTTTTAAATGCGTCAGCACGGGTTCCGAATCTCGATTCTTCATCCAATAGTAATTGTCCACACGAACATCCCCGTGGTGCTTGTGTTCATGGGGAATTTTGGTGGCCACCGGGCCCTTTAAAACGGCTTGGGGTATAGTCGCGCATGACATCAGAAGTCCTCCGAATAAAAGTAAGAATAAAATTCGCATCACTCGATTTTCCAATCGATGGGCTTTAAGCCCCTTGAAATTAAATACTGATTCGTTCGAGAAAAGGGCTTTGATCCAAAAAAGCCGCGGTATGACGATAACGGCGAAGGGTGTGGAGACTCGATCACAAAATGTTTTTTGCGATCAATAAAGGCGCCCTTTTTCTGTGCGTACGAGCCCCAAAGAATAAAAACAATTCCTTCTCGCTCATCGTTCAACTTTCGAATCACAGCATCCGTAAAAGTTTCCCACCCTTTTCCCTGATGAGACGCTGCTTTTCCATTTTCAACGGTGAGAACCGCATTGAGCAGAAGCACTCCCTCGCGAGCCCATTTTTCAAGATGACCGTGCTTGGGCGGCGGATAGCCCAAATCTGATTCCAGTTCTTTGTAGATATTCACAAGCGATGGCGGCAAATCCACACCCTTTTGTACAGAAAAACAAAGTCCATGAGCCTGACCCGGCCCGTGATAGGGATCTTGACCAAGAATCACAACTTTGACTTGATCAAAAGGGGTCAAATCAAAAGCAGCAAAGTACTCGCTACCCTTTGGGTAAATCGTTTTCCCTTTCGTGTATTCATCCTTTAAAAAATCTTTTAAATCCTTCATGTAAGGCTTTGCGAACTCATCTTCGAGATGTTTTCGCCACGAGGAATTGATCTTGATTGTTTCTTGAGAATTCATGGCCCCCAGTTATCTCTTTTGTAGGATTTGCCTGTCAAACCTTTCGACAATGCTGCAATTCTCAAAAGTTATTTCTTCACCCCATTCTGCACATGGTAAACACTAACCCACTTGGGAGGGGACCCCGATGCGAATTTTACTTGTTTTATTATGTTTTGGCTTTGTGGCTTGTCAGAAAAATAACTCCGATAAACAGCCCTCTGGAAATGTCGGCATTTACCAAGGTGATCTTGTTAAAAAGATTCAAGAAATCTACAACGAAAATGAGTGGTGGATCGCATTTAACCACTGTGATGTTGATCGAAAACCAATGATTCTTCAAATTGCTCAAGATCTTGAATCCAAGCGTGCTGAAATTGAAAAAATTGAAAAAGAATCTCTTGGGAAAAATCAGAACCTCATCGCTCATAAAATTAATAAATTCACATTTTACACTGAGCAAAGCCCAGAAGCGGCAGAAAACAGATGGGACTCATACTCTAAAAATTGGAACTTTATCATCGATGCATACAAAAAAATTCAAAACACACCCATCGATAAAAACTGGGTCAAGCTCAATCATCGAGCCCGAGGAATTGTCACTGATGACGAGAACAGGCTCCTTAATTACGCAAATTTTGGCCTTTCACGATCTCGACAAGCTATCATTCAATCGGCCCATGACAAAGTTGATGCCTGCCTAAATGATCCCCAATGTCTTTCCCCCCTAATCAACGATGATGAAAAAGCCTATTTTAATGATGGACCCGAATTTTCCCTTTTCAAACGCCTGAACCAACCCGACATCGCAAAGGATAAAAAACGAGAATACCTTGAGCGGTTGCATAAGCGTACGCTTCGAAATGCAAACCGATACAAGTTCCACATCAATGACACCATTCAACTTCGAGGCAAAGAGCTTTATCTTCCTGTGGACGGCCGCATTTTTGGAGATGAGGCCAATAAAGTCACAAATTACCTTGAATCCATTTGGAATACAGATGCCCAATACAAAATCAAATTTGATTTCTATTCCGTAGCTTCGCAGGTTTATCAAATTTTTGTGAGCGAAGTTTTAGGTGAAAGAGCCTATGTCTCTTTTAATGAGCGCACGATGCAACTTTACGATCATGATGACCTTTTTACTATTGCCCACGAATTTGGGCACGTGCTTGGATTTCGGGATTACTACTATGCCACTTTTGAGCCCAGCACCTGCAATTATGTGACCGAATACAATAATGGCAATATTATGTCTTCTGGGGGCGACGGCACTAAGGCACTGCCTGAGCATTGGGCTGAGTTAATAAAAAATTATAAAAAATAACTTACGACCGCTCCTGTAATCCCTTACGGATGTACTCAACAATCAGCGACTGATATTTCTTCCCATCATTGGCTGCCTTCAGCTTTAAGGCCCTGAGCAAGTTTCCCGGAATCCGAATGCTAATGGGAACTGATGGCTCATTGATATTTGCTTGCATTAATCGAATGTCTTCGAGAAAGCGAACGGCCTGCTCTGGGGTCAGTGACAAGGCTGGATTATTTTTTATTGTTTTTCTTTTCATTCAGCTTCTCTTTAATATTGGCGACATCCACAAGATCTTGGGGACGACCTGTGTTTATTTTCATTTTCAACAGATCTTCAAGGCTAGCCACGGGAATTTTATATTTTCCGACAGAGATTTTTTCGACATTTAAATCACGCACATCTTTGGTGATCAAAATATCCACTTGGCGAGAGGGATCTTGATAATCCACAAAGGACCAGGCAATGAGATTTCGATTTTTGATGTACTCTTCTCTCATCGTAATGATGTCTTTTGCCCGCACAGGAATTCGAGATTGTAATTTTATGTCGCGAAGAGCCTTTTCTGCGGCCTCAAATTCACTCAGAGAAAGAGAGAGCACAACATCCACATCAATCGTTGCTCGAATGATACCCTGAAGGGCTAAGGCGTAGCCACCCACGATGGCAAATTTAATTTTTTTTTCGTTGAGCACATCAACGATTTCATAGAGGAGCATTTTTTAATTGTATATACTTGTATATACATAGTCAAATCACATGTTTTTTATAGTAGATATAAACAAAAATCATCATCGTCAGGTCTCATTATCTAACATCTCGAAATGACACAAATCCCGGCGCCTAGTCATCAATATTAGACTAGATAAAATCTGGACCGGCCTTGACCTGAAAAAGATCCAACCCATTGTTATAATGATAAAAAGCTGTGGCTTTATACCATAGCAAAGACTGGAGGCGCCCTATGGACACCCCCGTTGGACCAAAAATTGAGCTGAAAAATATTGGACCTGAGGTAAAATCGTTTATTTACCAAGCCATTGTTGAGTTTGAGCCCTTTACAACTCCTGATACCGTTGTTTCAGTTGTGGCAAAGGATCCACTCCAGTTGATTCATAGCGCTTCTTCAGAAGAGAGCGCGATTGATATTGTCGAGTCTGAACTTCCCCGTCCTGAGAAGCTGAAGAAGATGTATCGAATTGCGATCACTTTATCTGAAGGCGACACCCACATCACCGAAGAGGCTTTGCATAAAAATATTTTTGAAGCGATTCGACTGGCAAAAGAAAAAATCATTAAAACCATGTCGGATATTCAAGATGAGGTGATCAGCAACCAAGATCGTCAAATTCAAATTCAGCACGCGCTCGCCAGCGGGCAGGTTCACTAAGGCCTGCCCTGTTTTTTATATTATTTTGGATTTGAAATAGCACTTTTCTGTTTGCCAAATTCAAGGCTCACGAGAAACCCAATGATGTCCTGTAGCTGCACCAGTGGTTGATTTGTTGATGGCAAATCTTCTTTAAGTTCCATCGTCAAAACAGGAACCTTTCTTTCAAACCACATGTAACGCCCAAGACTGCCAGGATAATGGCCCAAGCTCTTCCAAGGCAGGTATTCAAACTTGGGAGGCTTCACTGACGGCCCATCAAAATCTAAAACCTTTAGCGGCGTATGAATGGACACAATCATATCTGGCTTAAAATCTTCAATATGTTTCACCGCGCACTGGGTCTCAGGCTCACTGGCAGCATTAAAGCCTGGGAACCGGCGTGGATTTGATTGCGAATCCTTCTTCCAATAGGCTTGAGCTTTCTCAACCCAGTCTTTTGTTGGAAAATTGCGATTGATATCAATTTTGTTGGCGTTCGTACGAGTTTTTAATTTTAGCCCATCAGGGTTTAACACGGGAACAATTCTCCATGTGTTACGAGGCTCAATACTCACAACCCGCTCCATCCAAAATCGGCCCACACTGCCAGCAGGAAATTCATCTCCATGAATCAGCGAGAAAACTAAAATGCGCTGTTGAGATTTATGTACTCCCTTTTTTTCGTAATGATATATAGGAACTTTCTCAACACTTTGACATCCATCTAAAACCTGCACCTGAGAACAAGCTTGGGTCAGATTTTTCAGATCAGATTCGCCTTTAAATTGCTTAAGTCCGTTCAGGCATTGTTCCCTCAGCGCCTCAGAAGCGGGCGCTGCATGGACATTTTGAAATAGAAATAGAATTAAAAATAAAAAGAATTTCACGAAACCAGAATAACTTGAATTACGACTTATGTGTCTCTTTTTCGTGTTCGGTCTGTGTTTTTTGTTCAGCTGAACCAGCCTTCAGTTGGGCTTGGTTTGCCTGCTGATCTTTAATCGGAGTCGCCTCTGCATCAATTTCATTTAAACCCTGCTTAAAGCCCTTAATGGCCTTACCCAAAGACTGTCCCAGTTGTGGCAGCTTACTAGGCCCGAAGAAAATCAGTAAAATAATACTGAACAATAAAATATGCGTTAAGCTAAACTCACCCATGTTTACTCCTCAAGATAATTAAGACTTCATTACATATTCTATAATAATACAAGTCGGCAAGCTCTCAAACCGAGAAATCGTAGCCGCGTGAAACTAAAAAGACTTGTCGTTAGGCATTTTAGTTACAGCCAAAATGTGCTGACACCCTCAGTCATAGCCAATGACGGAGGTCAGTTGCCTATCACCCAGGCCTGTGTGCAGACTTCCCTATGAGGATGAGGGGAAAATAGATCATGAAATTTGATATCGGAATTCGAGCGGACTGGGCAGTCACCATGGCCGGTGGGAAAGCCCATGTTGAAAAGAATCTTTTTTTCGGTATTTCAAAAAGCAACATCGCTCTCGTTTCACCATGGAAGCTTTCGCTCAAAAAATCTTGCCGTAAATTCATTTACCAAAAAAACAGCGTTGCGCTGCCAGGTTTTGTCAATGGACATGCTCATTTGGCGATGACTCTTTTCAGAGGAATCGAAGATGACCTTCCTCTTCACACCTGGCTCTTTGAGCGAATTTTTCCTCTTGAAAAAAAACTGGTTACAAAAAACTTTGTCAAAACAGGAACAGAGCTCGCCGCCCTTGAGTGCATCCGATTTGGAGTCACCACCGTTTGTGACATGTATTTTTACTCGCAAGAATCGGCAAAAGTTTGGGATAAGGCGGGCTTAAGAGGAACATTTGCTCAAGTTTTTGCCAGCGCTCTTTTACCCGAGGACAAGGATCTTGGAGCTGACAAAGAAAAATTATTTCTCAGTCTTTACAAAAAATATGAAAAGCATCCTCGCATTCGCCCATCGGTAGGACCCCATGCTCCTTACACCTGCTCTGATGAGCTGCTTCGCAAAACTGCTGAGCTTTCAAAAAAATACTCTGTGCCCTTGCAAATTCATCTCTCGGAAACTGCCGAAGAAGTTCAAACATCGAAAACAAAATTAGGCATAAGCCCCGTTGAGCGATTGTCGAAACTCGCAGTTCTCAGCCCCCACACCATCTGTGCCCACGGCGTTCACTTAGACAACAAAGACATTGAGATCATGAAAAAATCGGGGGCCTCGATCGTTTACAATCCGGATTCAAATGCAAAACTTGCTTCAGGGATTGCTCCAATTCCAAAATATTTGGCCGCAAAAATTCCAGTGGCCCTAGGGACCGATGGCAGCGCCAGCAACAATGATCTGAGCCTTTTTGGGGCTATGGATTTGGGTACAAAGCTTCAGAAGGTTCACAGTGGGACAACCACGGCCATGACAGCGAAGCAGGCTCTTTACATGGCCACCTTGGGCGGAGCGAAAGCCATTGGATTAGGAGATCAAATCGGCAGTCTTGAGGTTGGCAAAGCAGCTGATCTCATTCTCATTGATCTACAATTCCCCCACCTGCAGCCCTTGAACAATCTGATCAGTCACTTGGTTTATTCGGCTCAAGGGCTTGAAGTAGACACCGTTTTTTGTCACGGAAAACTTCTCATGAGAAATAAAAAAATTCTCAGTCTTAAACCCGAAGCCATTTACAAAAAATTAGAAATAATCCAGCACAAAATCTCTAAGCAGCTCGGCCTTCTTTAAGAATCACTTCAAAGTGAAAGCCTGCTGATAGCAGCTGGTCGCGCAGAGCCAGTTGAATTAAGCCCATTGCTGGCAAGCCAAGCTTTTTTGCAATTTGGGCAGCACGAGTTGGCGTTGGAATACGACGTCCTTTTTCTAGATCGTTGAGATTCTGCGGGGAAAGCTTTAATTTTTTCGAAAACTGAGCCTGGGAAAGCTCCTCGGCCTCACGCCAGGCCTTTAGCATACTGCCAAAACTGAGTGATCCGTATTGCCTTTCCAATTTTTCAAAATACGAAGTGCTTCTAGTAGTCATGTTTGTGAACCTCCAGTAACTCAATATATACTCTATCCTCAATGACCCGATAAATTAAACGATACGACCTATTCAATCTCACCGATCGTTGCCCATACCGACCTCCTCTGAGAGGTTCATCATGAAAACCAGGCGATTCAGCGACCACCGCAATTCCTTTATTTTCCACCAAAAACACCCAAAGCATTACTTTCTTTTGTATATAATCTGGCACTTTTCGCAGCTGCTTATCAAATAACCGCGCTCTTCGTACTTTAGTTTGCACGCTTGCTCCTATAAATATACTTCAATTTGAAGTATAGTTCAACATATACTTGAAGCGGGGTCCAAAAGGCATGCCGATGCCAATAGGCACTATTCGCTTAAGACCTGTCCGATTGACCGAATGGCGGAGGCAACGATCTGAGATCTTTAAGTTAGAATTATCTCGTTAAAAAATTAACCCCGGATTCCCATTGATCTTGCAAGATCAAGAAATCGAGCTTCGGTGACTTCTGGTGGCCAAGGGATAATGGGGAAATCATAGGGCTCATCGGCACCGATATTCCATGAAGCCAGATCCTTAGTGATGAGATCGCGAACTTCTGTTGCTAAAAGTCGGCGATCAATTTGCTTCACCACTTTGGGCATGGGAAATTCGATTCCAAATTTTTGTGAAATCGCCCAATGAATGCGAGACTCAATCACTTCAAAATCAGGCAACAAAGCTTTAACAGGAGAAACAAGATCTCCGATATAAGCTTCGGTCGCATCGTGAAAGAGCATTTGAAGTCCAATGTCTTTTGTTGGAGAGACTTGAGCTCCCAAGCAGCAATGTTGACCCACACTATAGAAAAAGCGCGTATGTCCATTGAATCGAGCTTGACGGGCCAGTGAACAGGCGATGTCCTCGAGAAAAACTTGGTCGGGGTCAGGTTTCAAAATACTAAATCGATGACCCGAAAGAGTAACAACCCAGCTTTTTTGCATCAGGTTGGGGTTGGATAATTTTTCTGTAAGAGTTGGGATTTCTTGAATTATTTTTTCCATGTTGGGACCTATTCATCTTTCAACTTTAGCCAAAAGTCGAGCTAAAAATACCCCCTTGACTTACATATAATTTACACTGTAAGTTGTATGTAAGTTAAGAGGTTAACTGTATGACGAATGAACTGAATAGACAGTCGAACAAACATCGCACCCTCCCCCCTCTGACGGAAAAGGAAAAGGCCGTTCTCGCCTTTGTGGAAGATCATGTGGCGGAAAAGGGCTTTGCCCCTTCCTACCAAGAGATCAAAGATCACTTTGGCTTTGCCTCTTTTAATTCTGTTCAGAATTACCTTAAGCAGCTGATGAACAAGGGCTATATCGAAATAGCCTCAAATCAGAAGCGAGCGATTCAGATTCTGCATTCGTCAAAAGCAGTTCAAGAAAGTGTTCAAAAGTTAGTCCAGACTCCTCGCGAAGAGCTCCTCCTCAAGGGCCGCGAGGAGGTCCTTTCTCTCCCACTCATGGGGAAAGTGGCGGCCGGTCGTCCAATCGAAGCCTACACTCATGATGAGCAAGTGGATGTCCCCCCTTCGCTGATCCGAAATCCGAATAAAACTTTTGCTCTTCAGGTTTCTGGACAATCCATGATTGATGATGGAATTCACGATGGAGATATTATTCTTGTTCAAAAACAAGCCACGGCTTCCAATGGGGAAATTGTTGTGGCTACTGTGGATAACGAATCCACGGTGAAAAGATTTTTCTTACGTCCGCATCCAGAGAATAAAGAAAAGATGGTCGAACTTCGTCCTGCGAATTCAACCATGCAGTCCATGTGGTTTGATCCGAACACGGTTCAAATTCAGGGAATCTTGGTCGGACTAATTCGAAAGTTCTAGTTCAACAAAACTTGAAAATGGAAAACACAAAAACAAACTGATTCAAACGAATCGGAGGGGCCGATGTTTACCTTAAGCTTACTTCTCATTGTGATGCTGATTTTTTCTCTCTAGAAACGGTGACTTTTATGACAATTGATATGCTTTCACCTGACCCCGGGGTCTTTCAAGACCGCGTGGGTTGGCTTCTTGTTGACTTAAATTCGTACTTTGCTTCAGTGGAGCAACAGATGAATCCCAGCCTGCGAGGAAAACCCATCGCGGTTGTCCCCATGATGGCAGAGACCACCTGTTGCATCGCCGCTAGTTACGAGGCCAAGGCGTTTGGAATCAAAACAGGAACCATGGTCCGCGATGCTCTTCGAATGTGTCCCAATCTCATTTTGATCGAAGGCAATCACGAAAAATACATTCATTACCACGAGCGCATCGTCGAAGCTGTTGAATCCTGTCATCCCGTGACCTCGGTTCTCTCGATTGACGAGATGGCTTGTCGGCTGCAAGGGCGAGATCAAAAACCTGAAAATGCGATGGCCCTTGCTCAGCAAATTAAAAAAAGCATTCTCTCTGTGGGCTCTCAGCTGAAATCTTCAGTGGGCTTGGGGCCGAATCGATTTTTAGCCAAAACGGCCTCGGACATGAAAAAACCCGACGGTCTGACGCTGATTTTAAAAAAAGATCTGCCTCAAATCATGTACAAACTCAAACTCAGGGATCTTTGCGGAATTGGAGAAAACATGGAGCGCCGACTGAATCAGCATGGCGTGTTCACCATGGAGCAACTTTATAAATTGGATCTTCCGAAAATTCGAAAGGTTTGGGGTGGAATTGGTGGAGAATATTTTTATCGCTGGCTCAGAGGCGAAGACTTTTTACTGTCTCATCAAGAGCACCAATCCATAGGTCACTCGCACGTTCTGCCCCCCGATCTCAGAAATCAAGATTCTGCTTATTCAGTGATTCAAAAACTGCTCTACAAAGCTGGAGTCCGCTTAAGAAAATACAATCTCTGGGCCCAAAGCATGAGCGTGAGCATTCGGTATCTGGATGGCTACAAATGGGCCAATGATGTGAATATGCTCGAATGCCAAGATGACATGAGCTTAAGAGAAATTTTAAAACACCTTTGGAGTCAGCGAATGCCCGGGGCTCCGCTCAAAGTTTCTGTTGTGCTCTTTAATCTGATTCACGACAGTGAGCGGACTTTTTCATTTTTAGAAAACCAAGATCAAAAGCGGCTTCAGTTGACCAAGGCCATGGATCAAATCAACTCTCGATTCGGCAAATACACCCTTTATTTTGGAGGAATGAAGGCCGCAGAACTTGCGGCCCCCACACGAATTGCCTTTTCGAATATTCCGAGTTTGGATGAGGCTTAGTACTGAGTTCCTCGAGTAAACTTAATATTAAACGTTGATGACGAGTCTGCTGTTCCGCAACTTCCCGTTCTTGACTCGCTAGTGTTGAAATTTCCATACATTTCAGTCGCTGATGCACCGGGAATAATAGTAACGGCTGTTCGGTGCATATAGGTACCACCACCGCCACAAGCATTCGAAGCTGAATCTTCACAGACAAATGAGTACCCAGTCCCGCTCGTAACCATAGGCGCCAAGCAATAATTACTTTGAATATTTTTATATCCATTGGCAGAACTTGCATTTTCTGATGAATATGAACTGTCGCCACCGGCACTTCTTAGATCACAACTTCCTGCTCCGTATCCACTAAACGAACCAGCGGTAACAGGGGCGTAGTTTCCACTCGTAGCAAATGCAAATCCACCTGACTCAATTTGTGTTTTTGTCGCAGTAGCAAAATCAATTGATCCGCAGGCTGTAAATTTAGCGTTACTTTCCCAAACGTTAATACCATAAATAGTATTTCCAGATTCAGTCCCCGAAAGAACTCTTAAGTACACCGAAGCGCCGCTTGAGATGAACGAATTACAAGCGTTATCAATTTCAGTTACACCTGTAGTTACACATGACATTGTCCACTCATAATTATCAATATCAGCTAAATTCAAGCTCGCCGTACTTGATGCAGTTGAACCAGAAACAGAAGATGCAGGCACAACAACCTTATTATTGGCCAAATCCAATGTTAAGGTGCCAACATCTACGCTTGACGACAGGCTGAGCGAAGTAGAATCCGTGCTCGACATTCCAGAGCCAGATCCTGATTTGTACAAAGTAGCAACTGGCAAATTCGTTGTTGCCGAGTTAACAAAACACCCAAACGGAGTGTTTGCTGGCAGAGAAACTGAGAAGGAACCATCTGTTGCAAAATTCGATGTCGCGGCTGTCGGTGAAGAGTTAAACGTTACGCAAAAGAGTTTATAGTCTGTTGTAGCAAACGGTACGATCAGACCATCATCATCTATTGCCATAGGCGAGGGATGTCCCTCATCAAAAGTCATCAATCCCATGCCGCTAATTTTTCCAGCAAAAGTAATACTACTACCACCACTAGCAGGCGTATCAGAACTCTTACTACACGCACTCAATGCACCAAGCACTAAGATCGCAGCCACTTTCAATATTGTTTTCGTCATTTGAACTCCTTTAAGTCAGAATGGACTTGTTTATAAAAATAATTAATACTTGTATTTGCGAACCCTAATAGGGTCGGCAGACAGAAGGAAAATCTCAAATTAATTTTATGTGTAGATTTTGAATCTAGGTACTGGTTTTAAAAAATACCGACCAAGTGGCGCAGCCAGATCCACCAAAGGTCCAAACGCAAAAAGTCATTTTTGATTAATAGCAGAGCGAAATTTTTCTTTCATTCTAGACTATGGAACTTTCGACTTCAAAAGTGAAGACATCGTTTTGAGATCTTGGTTTTTAGCTTGAAGCAAAACCAACTGAAATCCCTCTTGATCAATTTGTTTTAAAAATTGGGGAAGAATTTCCGCCGTTCTTCGATGAATATCATGAAAAAGCACGATGCCTTTTCCTCTTTGATGAAGCTGATTCATGGTCATCTCCATCACCTGAGCGTTTGAGTAGCTCATATTCCAATCCAGTGAATCCACGTTCCAGAAGAATTCAGCCATTTGATTGTCTTTTAGAAATTGTCTTAAAACTGGCACCTGAGCTCCGTAAGGGAAACGAAAAAAAGGATCAGCCATTCCAACCGTGTCAAAAATGATTTGCTGAGTTTTTCGAATTTGCTCCATCGCTGTCTCTGGGTTCACCCATCGACTGCGACAGCTTGCTGACCGGCAGGCTTTTAAATCACCCATATAAGGATGAGAATAACTGTGATTTCCGATCGCGTGGCCCTCTTCTGCAATGAACTGAGTCAGTGTTGGATTTTTCTCAACCTGTGAGCCCAACATAAAAAATGTTGCTTTGGCCCCGGCTTGTCTTAAGGCTTTTAAAACTATTGGCGTACTCTTGGCCTCGGGCCCATCGTCAAAGGTGAGGATGACTTGGCCTGGTTTGACGTCGCCTGTGACGGCCATATATCCACTGGATAGGTCTCGGTATTGAATTTCCGTCTTTGAAATTGACTGACTGGCCGGAGTTTCAGTGACTTGGTTCTGAGTCTCCTGATCTTCAAGAACCGCCATCCCACTGGCAGCCATTTTCGCTCGCTCTGTCTGATGGTGATCTTCAAGCTTTAAATTTAAATCTTTCTGACAGCCGGATAAGAGCTCTTTGTTGTCATCATTTTGAACTTCTTCTTCAAAAACCTGAAGCTCTTTGCCGCTTAAGTTTTTTAATTCATCACAGAGAGCTTTTTGCTGAGCGGGCTCAATCAGTTCTCGAAAGTGTTCAAAAATCTGTCGCGGATGGGACTCTGCCAGCTCCCAATCTTGATAAGTTTTTGATTCCTGATTGGTCTGAATAGATTCTTTGATGGCCTCAGAGGTTTCAGCAATGATTCGCCCCTCAGTTCGCACACAGGCCGACGTTGAAAGCAAAAGAAAAAGAACACCTGTCGAAAGCGAGAGACGACGAAGATCGAACTTCACAAAAAACTCCTTCGCCCACCCCAAAGATCAAAGAAGATAACACATCAGATGGACAAGAAAAGAGACCCCATGCAAGGCCTGTAGGCCTTACAGAGTTGTCGAGATATTACTGTCTAATCCTTGGACAGTTTAGACTTCGGTGGGAATGCAACCCTCTAAAACTTCAGGATGAGGCGCTAGGATTGGTGTGTACTTCGCGACAATCTCGTCATAGGCATGCTGAGCCACCATGCGACGATCTTCATGAGTGTGACAGATCACGGGCTTTAAGAATTCAGCTTCGGCCTCAACGGACCCAACACTTAATAGGCGCCAGAGTGCCGGAGGAAAAGTCTGATCCCCATACCAAAAGACATAATCTCGCCACTTGTGAGACATCGGCTCACCATTGACTTTACGATAATTGAGCACCACAGGTTGAATCGGAATTCCTGTGCCTGCAGCCGCAGTCATCAAAGATTTTTTAAACGGAATAACCCGCTCTCCGTTTGTGGCCGTGGCCTCTGGGAAAAGAACAACATTGTAACCCTGCTCAAGAGCCTGTCGGATCGAGTGAATTTCAAGAGTGATATTGGCTCGATTTCTTCGCTCAACGTAAAGACAGCCCCCCATTTCAGTTAGCAAACCAACCCCAGGGCTTTCTTTTAATTCAAAGGAAGTAATAAAAAGTGTCGGTCGAATGGACGCGAGGATAAGAATATCCAACATCCCGACATGATTACTGACGATCAAAGCATGCTGTTCATTATTTTTTGGCAAATTCAACACACGAACTTTTGTGCTGGCAGCCCACAGGCAAAGGCGGCAATAAAAAGATAAAGTTCTGGTGTAAAACCAGCGTCGCTTGGAGATATTTCTGATGACAAGCTTCCAAACAAGTGAAGTCAGAATAAAAGAAAGAACTATAAATAAAAAAAGTACGAGTTTAATCGCTGCTCGAAGTGTCGGTAACATATCCTAAATGTATAACACTAAATTAACCTAAAACCAAGGAAGCGGCTTTAAAAAGCCGATCTCGCAGCGCCGCCCATTCAGGTGTGTGGACTTCAGGCATCAGTCGAAAGTAAATGACATCCGCCTGGGACTGCCCACCCTCTCGTAGTCTTTGATACAGCTCGCGGGCCGCCAAAACAGGATCTCGAGGAAGAGTTAATTCATAAAAAACATCAAGTTGAGTGGGACGAATTAAAGTCACGCCCTCGATCTGATCAGGCAGCTCCGAAATTTTTTGCTTCAATTCTTCTTTGACTTTCGAGAGATCCCGATCTGGCTGAATGATGATCAGCGGAATTTTAGGCATATAGTGATGCTTCATCTGTCCTGGAGATTCTCTTTTGGATGGATTTTCTTGAAACTGAAAAGGCAAATTTTGTTCCAACATGATTTTTTCAATCTGTGCTCGGCTAATCGCCCCTTCTCGCAGAATGGCCAACTGATATTTTCTCTCGGACTGACTGAAGTGAAGAGATAAAACTGTGCTCTCTAAGCCCACCTGACAGGGACCACCATCAATGACCAACACGTTTTCATTTTTAAATTCTTCTTGAACATGATCCGCTCGTGTTGGACTTGTGCGCCCAAACTTGTTCGCACTGGGAGCGGCGAGGGGCACACCCACTGCGCGTATCAATTCAAGAGCAAGGGGATGATTGGGCATTCGAATACCCACTGTCTCAAGCCCCGAAGTGATCATCGAATTTACAAATGACGACTTTGGCAAAACCAAAGTCAATGGCCCTGGCCAAAATGCCTGAGCAAGAGCCTGAGCCCCCGAAGACCAATCTGTCGTCAATGCCCGCGCCTGATCAAGAGAGGCCACATGAACAATCAAAGGATCAAAAAAGGGACGCTCTTTGACTTTGAAAATGGACTCAATCCCCGCCGGGCGATCAATCCGCGCAGCAAGGCCATAGACAGTCTCTGTTGGCATTCCAACCACAAATCCCTGGTCTAATATTTCAGTGGCTTTCTCGATGATATCCATGCCAGGCACCCTATCAAAAAAATGACCTCTGGGGAACTACATTTCAAAAAACACCGCCGGCTTTTCTCTCACAATTTTTCGGGTCGTCAAATAGGCCAAAATCAAACACATCAAAATAATAACCGCCGAGGCTCCAAACAAAGCTGCATAATTCACGACAAAAAGACCTTCAAATAAAAATAGAGAGATCCCGGCACTAACCCCAAGACCTAATAAAGCTCCAAGGGCTGTTCCAATTAGGCTAATAAAGAAAAATTCAAGAACCAACATTTGGGCCAACTGGCCCTCTTTTGCTCCTAAAATTTTAAGCATATTCAAGTCCCAGCGACGATCCCGAGTTTGCTGAATAATCATCGAATAAATCACCATAAACCCAGCAAACAAAGCAATGAGAGCCATGAACTCAAGAGAAAAACTCATTTTCTCTGTCAACTCGACAACTCGATTAATCACCCGAGTCACGTCAATCATGGAAACATTCGGAAACCGAGAAACCAGTTCCTTTTGATAATGGTCAACTTGCTCTGGAGTGAGTCGTGGCAAGGCTCCTAAATAAGTCTGAGGAGCATCCTCAAGAACACCCCTTTGAATCAGTATAAAGAAATTGGGCTGAAAACTATTCCATTTCACTTTTCTAAAACTTGTTACCTTACCCTTAATCTCAACACCCTGCACATCAAAGGTCAGTTCATCGCCGAGCTTGAATCCTAATCGTTCGGCATACTTTTTTTCAAGCGACAACTCTGCTATGTCATTCGGACTCTTCACTGGGTCTACCGGAAATTTTCCCTGAACGACCTCTTCGCTTTCCGCTAAACCTTCTCGGTAAGAGATATTGACCGCGCGATTACGAAATCTCTTCTCGCTTTCCTCTTCTCGAGTCAGAGTGTTCTGATTTTCAATTCTTTCTTCAAAAGTCTGATTGTTGTGACGAATGATTCGCCCCCGAACCATCGGAGAAAGATAATTGAGTTTAAGATTATTCTCGCCTAGCCAAGATTTTAATATTTCAACCTGATCAGACTGAATATCAAAGATAAATATCGACGGTAGGCTTAAGTTTTTGGGCATCTCAACTTCAGACTGAATGCTTGTCTTGAGCTGTGGTAGCAACTGTATTAATAAAACACCCAGTCCCAAGGAAACAAGACTCACCAGAGCAGAAATCGGTCTTCGGACAAAAAATAAGACCGCTTGCTTGACTGGCCAATACCGAGACTTTTGCAACAAACGCAGGCTTTGAAGCAAAGCTCCTCCAATAACTGAAAGAATGATCAATGCCCCTAAAAATGCAGACACAAAAATATTGGTCACCATAAATGAATTGGCCTGCCAAAATGTCAAAGACCAAAAGGCCACTGCGGCCGGAGCATAGAAAAATAGATCAGATAATTTCATTTCAAGATGTATTTCAGAGCCCTCTTGAAAAAGAGTTGAAACTTGTATTTTTGAAAGTCCTCGCAAAAATGGAAGCCCCACCAGAATACTGATCACAACACCGGAAAAAATCGCCAAAAAGACAGTTTTCATTGGAATATGAACAGCAATTTGGATGGGTGTAAATTCAGCCAATAATTTTTGAAGGACGGGCAACAAAGAATAAGAAATGCCTAAACTAACTAATGAGGCCAGTAACCCCAAAACAGCAACCTGCACAATGTACATCAGCTGAGCCCTTGCTCGGGTCAATCCCAGAGTATTATAAATAGCGACATTCTTAACTCGAGAAAAAAGATAAGAGCGATAGAGATATACTCCACCCAAAAAGGACATAAAAAGACCGATTAAAGAAACTAAACCCAGATAATCAGTGAGATAACCAAGCACTCGACCAGAATCCTCGCTGGCCTCTTTATCTGTCAGAACTTGAATCGTATTATCCTGCAGTGTTTTTTTGATCCGCTCTGCTACAACTTGGGGCTCTTCTTTTTCAAAATGGTATAAAAAAACATCGCTTATTGTTGATCCTTTAGAAAAAAGACTTGAGTCTTTTATTTGATCCAAACCCACATAAATTTTGGGCGCCAAAGAAGCCAGTCGAAATGTCTGAGAGGTATCATCGGTAATCACATCCGCGATCACCAGATTCTGATCCCCCAGAATAAGGCTGTCCCCAACTTCTAATTTCATCTGGCTGAGAAGCTCAGGATAAACCCATACTTTTTTTTGACTCAAAATTTCTTTTTCAGAACTTGATTCAATTTTTTTCCCAGACCGAAGTGCCATTTGCCCGTAAAATGGATAAGTCTGATCAATGGCCTTGACCTGAACAAGACGACTTTGAGACTTCGATGTTACCATCGAAAAGAATTCCCGAAGATGCCCTCTCTGTGTTCCCGCAGGAAGCTGACTCTCAATTTTGTTTATTTCCTGATCATTAAATAGACGCCGAACTGTCACTGCCAGCTCAGCTGACAGAAATGACTTGGCCTGCTCTTTTAAGCTCATCGACAAGGTCGTTTTATAGGCATCAAGGCAAATGAATCCCACAAGTCCGATGGAGATATTTAAAAGAAAAAGAAGGCAGAACTGATAATTGCCCCGCAATTCTCGAATCACCCATTTGATCAATGAAACACCCCTTGCTTCAATACAAGTTGTCGATGACATCGCCTAGCAAGGTCATCATTATGTGTGACCAATATCGTTGTGATTTTATATTTCCTGACGACGTCAAAAAAGACACTCATCACTTTCTCACCAGTCTCATCGTCTAAATTCCCGCTGGGTTCATCTGCTAACAATATTTTAGGTTGAGTCACCAAAGCCCGAGCGATAGCCACCCGTTGACATTCGCCTCCGCTTAATTTCGCAGGCAGATGATCGTAACGATGAGATAACCCCACTGCATCGAGCATCTTCTTGGCTTCGGCTTCAGGATTTTGAAAGCCTAAAATTTCAAGGGGAACCATGACATTCTCAAGAGCTGTCAGATGGGGAAGCAAATGAAATTGCTGAAACACGATTCCGATATTTTTAGCTCGAAACTCGGTCATTTGTTTTTCTGACAATTGATTAAAATCAGTGTTTTGAATTTTGATCATGCCTGAGGTCGCTCGATCCAGACCACTTAAAAGCCCCAAAAGAGTTGATTTGCCACTGCCAGACTGGCCGACAATCGCAACAATCTCGCCCTCTTGAATCTCAGCCTGGACTCCTTTTAAGACTTCGATTTGTTGATCGCCTTGTTGATACACTTTTCTAAGATTATCGATAATCAAACTCATAATAAATCCTGAATATTTTTGTAAACTGTTTCCGCAACAACCTGATGACCCTTTTCGTTCGGATGGATCCCATCTGCTTGATTTAAACTAGGGTCCGATGCCACTTGATCCAGCAAAAAGGGGATCAGCCGAACCTTGTATTTCTTTGCAAGCTTAGGAAATAAATTTTTAAATTTCTCGGAATATTCTTTTCCATAGTTTGGCGGCATGAGCATCCCCGCCAAAACCATTTGAATTTTTTCTTTCTGTCCCATCTCAATGACTGTAGAGAGATTCTTTTCTGTCTCTGAAATCGCAAACCCACGAAGCCCATCATTTGCCCCTAGTGCCAATATCACCAGGTCGGGCTTTTGTTTCATATGCCATTTCATTCTGGAAATGCCACTGGCCGAAGTTGCCCCACTGATTCCAGCGTTGATCACTTTCCAATTTTTTCCACTCGTTCGGATTTTTTTTTCAAGAAGCGCTGGGTACGCCTGATCTTTGGCGACGCCAATACCCTCGGTCAAAGAATCTCCCAAGATAAGCAAAGTCTTTGCTTGAAGTTGGGTTACCAAAATTGTCATAAAGATAAAAAAAATAGCAGCCTTCATCAGGCTGCTATTTTGAGTGACTTTTCAAATACAGTCTATGTGTATTTTACTCGCGAGGTCCGCGATTTCCACCACGGAAACCACCGCCACCGCCGCCGCCACGACCGCCGCGGAATCCACCGCCGCCGCCACGACCGCCACGGAAACCACCGCCCTCACGAGGAGCTTGTGGACGAGCTTCAGAAACATTCACAGCACGACCCATGAAGTCTTGCCCGTTAAGTTTCTCGATTGCTGCGTCAGCATCAGAATCAGATTCCATCTCAACGAATCCGAAACCTTTGCTTCGACCGCTCTCACGATCAGTGATTACTTTTGCAGAAGACACAGCACCGAATTCTGCGAACTTTGCTTGAAGAGCTCCATCATCAACAGAGTATGATAGATTTCCTACGTATAATTTCTTACCCATAAATCCTCCTTACAGTATCTGGGTACCGCTCTTTGAGGGCCATGAGTAACAAAAAAAAACTCGAAGGAACACACTCTCTAACGCGGACTAACATTAGCTATTCTACAAAGGGTTGCCTATGAACTCAACAAAAAACTATGAGCGCATATTATTGAACTGAAGCGGAATGGATAGGTTTGCGCCTCGAATCTGGGCCATAGTCGCCTGAAGTTCATCAATGCTTTTCGAGGTTACTCTGACCTTGTCATCAATGACCTGGGCCTGAACCTTGAGCTTTGAATCCTTAATTAACTTAATGATATCTTTAGCAATTTCTCGTTCAATACCCTGCTGAATGGTGATCTTTTGTCGCTGCATATTGCCTCCGGCGGGCTCAGGCTTTTCAAATTTGAAGGACTTTATATCTATGCCGCGTCGATGAAGCTTCGTCTGTAAAATATCCTTCATAGCATTCATCTTATAGTCGTCGTCACCCAAAAGGGAGACTTCTTTTTTATCCCACTTGATCTCGCTTTTGCTCCCCTTAAAGTCATATCGACCTTGGATTTCTTTGATGGCCTGATTAATGGCATTATCGACTTCTTGCCAATCAATTTCTGACACAATATCAAACGAGGGCATTAAGATCTCCTTAACCATTGTTATTATTATTCTTTCCATAAAACATTCTTATCGATTTTCATCAAGGATTTTCAATACTAGCCTTTAAATGTGCATCAATTTTGGGCATAATTTAAATATGTCGCCAGAGATATGCCTGACGATGAGCTTTCGAGCTCTATTACTCAATTCAAGTTATGAGCCCATGAAAATTGTAGGGTGGCAAAAGGCCCTTATCCTTTGGTTTCAGGGAAAAGTCGAAATTGTCGAGTATCACAACGTCTTTGCCAGATCCGTATCTCACAGTTTTCCCATCCCGAGCGTCCTTCGCCTGAAGAGCTATGTGAAACCCAGATCCTACGGTGCCGTTCGTTTCTGCCGTGAAAATGTCTACATTCGAGACAACTTCACCTGCCAATACTGCGGAGTTAAATTTCACACTCGCCACCTCACTTTGGATCACGTCATCCCAGCCTCGAAAGCCGGTCCAAAGAGCTGGACCAATGTCGTTGCCGCTTGCCGAGGCTGTAATCAAACCAAAGCCAATCGCACCCCTGAAGTCGCCAAAATGCCTTTGCTCAAAAAACCTGAAGTTCCCAATTGGCTCCCAACTGTTGAACTTGAATTTCAAACTGACCGCGTACCCCAAGTCTGGCTACAATACCTGCAGTTTAAAGCAGGGTAGCCATTGACATCATTCACAAAAATTCAAACTGATATTGTCATCAAAGAGGTTTCTGCCGAAACCGTGCTTTCCTTGCGGGCACTTGTTTTACGCCCAGGAAAAAAACCTGCAGACTGTGTTAATCCGAAAGACTCTGATCCCGAAACTTTTCATCTAGGTGCCTATATTGGCAACGAACTGGTCGGAGTGGCCACCTTCGAAAACGAAACTCACTCGACATTAAAAGCACAACACTCAGCTCGTTTGCGTGGCATGGCTGTTCATCCCCACTTTCGTCGAAGACATGTTGGAAAATTTCTCATTGAATATGGCGAGGGTCTTCTACTTCAAAAAAATTATGATTTGTTGTGGATGAATGCTCGAGTCAATGCTTTTACCTTTTATGAAAGTCTAGGGTTTGAATATTGGGGAGATGAATTTGATATTCCACAAATTGGCCCACACAAAGTCATGTACAAATATCTATCCAGTCGATAACATTGATGAATGCAAGACATCAACAAAGATCAAACACACCGTGACCTGCTTCGTAATCTCATCAAAATCATCAGCGAAACAAATGGAGTCTCTTTACTTGACACTCTTGAGCTGCTCGTCAGCAGCGAACTTAAAGATGAAAACGATCTCGCCTATGATCAAGTTGAAGAATTTCGACATCTTGTTTCTAAATTTTCAATTAACCAGGCCACAATACATGATCTTCTTCAGCACCCAATGAGCGATGCCTTTTTTGATTTCTTTCGACTGTTCCCTCTCAAGTATCACGAAGAGCATATTCACCTAACGGGGGCATTAACGGCTGAGTTTATTTATCCTCGACTTAAAAAGCTTATGGATGGACCAAATAAAGAAATCTATAAACGCAAAATCACAGAGGTCTATGGGCCCAAAGCTTGGCCCATCAAATCCGTCAAAGATGTTGATAAGCTTATTCGCCTGGATGAGTCTGAAGGATTTATGACCTACTTGAAGATCCTTTATCTCCCAAAGCTTATTCTTGTAGATCGAAAAGCACACACGGAAAGTGCTTATCACATGGCCGAAGAACTTTACAAAAAATATAATGTTGGAAAAATCCGTCTTAAGTTTATGCTTTCGCGAGCGGCATCAACATCATCAGATCAAATTCCAGGAGCCGATGACGTCACTCCTGAAGATGTAATACTTGGCCTCTATGATGGCTTTAAAAAATTTAAAGATAAACACCCTGATTTCAATTTTGTTCTGTCACCCTCGTTTCGAAAAGAAAAGAGTTTTTTCGACAATACAAAATATAAAACAAGAAAAGATAATTTCGAAGCCTTAGTCACGGAACTTGTTCGCCTAATCGACAAATACCCATTCCTTCAGGAGCATGTTACCGATGTCGATACAGTTGGAAACGAAGCCGAGCTTTATCGCAAAGAGCACTTCAATGAACTTCAAAAAGGGTTTCGGAAATTGCAGTACCGTGGATTTAAAATTCGCTCTCACCACGGCGAAACCTTTCATACTCTAAAAAAGGGAATCCAAGCTGTCGATAATGCGATGAACATATGGCACATTGACACTCTTGAACATGGATTAAGTCTTGGCATTAATCCCAATTTTTATTTTCACCGTCTCTATCAAAAAGTGATGGAAAAAAATCGGCAGCGCCAAGCCATCACTGAGCGAGATCCCGAGTATAAAGAACTCGTAGAGCTTGATTGGGGTGTTTATCGACCAACACTCGACCTTCTCTTGCGCGGCAAACCGCTTTCAAACACAGATCACACTCACTTTATCAAGGCAAAGTTTCATACAGCCCGAGAAGTTGAACATTATCAACACGATGTTTTAAACCGTATGATTCAAAAAGGTGTCACTCTCATTTCTCTCCCCTCGTCAAACAATAAACTGACAGGTCAGTTTGAAGATTATAAGGATCATCCTTTTTCGTGGTGGGAGAAAAAGGGAGTTCACCTGGGTGTGGGCACAGACAACTATATCACTCTGAATACGAACTTTATTCAGGAAATGCTGATTATTTTGTACACAGACCCCGATGCCCTAAAAATCACGAAGCTACTCATGGTCACAACTGGCGAAAATCGGCGTCCCTACATTAGTCACCTCTTATGGAAAATGAGAAAGCTCAAAATATGACAAGATCATCGACATTTTGGAAATCATTATTTACCAAGCAAATGATGATCACCTTGCTCATGGGCTTTGCAAGCGGGTTACCTTTTCTGTTGGTTGGACGCACGCTGCAAGCCTGGATGACCGAAGATGGCGTCGATCTTAAAACAGTCGGCTTTTTCACACTCGCCACAATCCCGGTCTCCTTTAAGTTTGTCTGGGCGCCATTGCTTGATCGCTTTCAACTCCCCCTTGGACGCCGAAGAGGCTGGCTCTTGTTCTCACAGCTTGTACTCGGACTGGTTTTGATTGGTATCTCAACCTTAAACCCAAAAGTTAGTCTTGAGTTTTTAGTTGGCCTAGTGGTTTTGGCCTCTTTCTTTAGCGCCAATCAGGACATCGTTGTCGATGCCTACAGGCGCGAGACCTTATCAGATGCTGATCTTGGAATTGGATCAACGTTTTATGTCTACGGATATCGAGTGGCCATGTGGATCTCAGGTGGTTTGGCTTTAATTCTAGCCCAAAGCTCGGGATGGAGATCCGTGTACTTTGCCATGGGTATTATCATGCTCCTTAATATTCTGGTTACACTTTGGGCTAATGAGCCTGTTGCCGAGAGCACACCTAAAAACTTTAGAGAGATGGTTATTGAACCCTTCTCAGAATTCCTAAAACGGAAAGGAGCTTATCTTGTTATTGCCTTCGTTTTACTCTATAAAGTTGGAGACAACATCGCTGGCAATATGCTTACTCCCTACTATTTGAAAATGGGGTACTCGAAAGCTGAGATCGGGTGGATTGCAAAAACACTCAGTTTTCCATTTGTGCTTATTGCAAGCTTTATTGGCGGTGCTTTAGTGAAGAGGTTGGGAATCGTGCCATCCCTTTGGGCCTTTGGAATTTTACAGGCGCTCTCGACAGTTTCATTTTCTCTACTTAATCACCTTGAACACAACAACGTTGCTTTAGCTTCAGTAATTCTCTTTGAAGACATCTCTTCCGCCATGGGATCTGCGGCATTTATTGCCTTCATGAGTTCACTGACTAACAAAAGATTTTCAGCAACACAATATGCCTTACTGACCAGCTTAATGAACATACCTGCTCGTGTTATTCCAGCTTTCTCTGGGGTTTTGGCCGAGTCTTTAGGATGGACCGGTTTTTTTGTTCTTTGTTCTTTAGTTGCACTACCAGGTCTCTTGCTCATTAAAATCATGACTCGGATGCAGAATGAATGACCTTAGATAAAGTTAAATTTTTTATTTTAACTTCACTCTTGGTTCCCATAACAGCTCATTCGACTGAAGAAACTCAGGCTCAACAAATCGACAGTCTTGCAAGCGCCTGCTTGCAAGCAACAAAAAAAGATAAAATCTGTGAAGCCATAATCACGATGAAACAAATCGGTGATGACTCGATTGAAGCAATCAAAGAATACATCGATCTTACACCCTCTCAGTATGCCGTTCTGACCGCAATCAACTATGCGGCCAGTGGTCGTATACGTATTCGCACAAACTCAAAAATAATTCCCGGTGCTCGCCATATTTATGACATTAAAAAAGATACTTTTATGATTTACTTGGAAAAAGATTTTTAGCTGCTTTTTTTCTTTGAATCGATGTAATTGTCACGAATCCAAATACGTACGGACTTCGCAAAGTGATCAGTCACGGCATAGAAGATAAATTGGCATTCGTAATCTTTGTCCTCTGCCTCTTGGACAAAATTACACTGCGCAAGAAGTTCAGGAATATCCGTCCGTTGACCTTCAAAAAGCATAAACTCGCGAAACTCACCAACGGGAATAAGTCGCGGATATCTGATAATCGTGCTCGCTTCTGAGATCTCGGTCATTTTGACAGGGTTACTCGCTTTAATAATTTGCGGAGCTGAAACGGTTTCAAACTGTACAGGATCTCCAACAATGGCTAACTCAGGGAAGTAAGACCTCATCTTTTGCATTAAATATGCGCGATCCACTGGCTTGACAAAAATATCTGCCACAATTGCGCCAAGCTTTCGCATTTCCAAATCAGGAAAGTCTTTGTTCGTTAAAATAAAAGCTCTTGCCATATGTCCCTGAACTTTTTCCTGTCCCCGTTTATTCAGGCGGTCAATGATATCAATCCACTTTGCCTCGTACTCTTCGCCTTGAAAATACCTCTGTGATACGAACAAGGCATCCACGGCATGAGGCAAACGACTATTTTTGAGCAAATAGTCAAGAATCTCAGTTGGTGACAACTCTGCCATTTTCACAATAATTCGATTGCTCTCTTTTACAACGCTGACTGGCTTGAAGTAATACGGCACCTCTCCATTTTTAATCATAAACTCGGTGCCTATGCTCGGCTGCCGGAGCCACTCTTTCCATTTTTCTTTTTGGGCAACTCCAAGCGCCGTGCCAAACCAGTTTTGCCTAATCTTCCAATCAGAATCTTTAACCCCAAATGCTGTAAACGGATCCTTTATTTCTGTATTAAAGCCGGTCACTAAATTACCAAGAGGATCAAAAATGAATTCCATGTCGGGTCCACACGAAAATGGTTTTCCTGCGGACTTTTCAGGCGGAGCATCTGCAAGTTTAGGATCCAAATCTATCAAGAACTCCATCAGAGTTGGGTATCGAACAACCGTGTTTTGCTTAAATCTTTTCTTCAGAGCTTCTTCAACAATTAAAGCATTGGGCTCATCATCTTCAATGATAACAAACTGTCCTGGTCGAGTCATTAGGCTCGGATTAGATCTTAATTTCGTCCAATCAAAAGGAAGTTTTGCGGCATCTTTCTTCAGTCTTCCTTGCCGAACTTTCGACAGCTGATCCGGTGCCAACCCCATAAAGGTTATTGTAATAAAATACTCGCCCTGTTTCTGGGGATCTGGCTGGCAACTTAAAACTTTGCCGTAACAGTATTTCTTCCTATCCGTGGCAAAAAAATTACCGTAATACTTCCCATGCGATCCCGGAGCAATTTCGCGATTGCCCTTTGAAATGAAGCCGATGTCAGAATAACCCTCAATCCTTACCTCTTTGAGCATCTCAATATCGGCATCTACTTTCTGATTTGTAATAAAAAATTGAGACAGAGGCTTTCGACCGTCGATTGCGTTTTGAAGATGCTGTTGCAAAATCAATTTATCAAATGGTTTGCAAATAATATTATTTATAATCTCTGTTTCAAAATCGCGATAACGCCCCTCTGCCTGTTCGAAGGCCGTCAAAACAAATCCCGTGGGCCGATCAGGTTTACAAATATTTTTATCTAAGAAAAGCTTCTTTGTTTTTTGCAACAAACCAATATGACTTTTACCAATAAATTCAATTTTAGAAATAAATAATGCAATCTCGTGCCCCTCATTACTTTCAATATTAGGGCTTGCGAATCCCGGCGGTGCCTGGCCACCGTGCGGAACAGCTGCAGCACCGTCGAGCATTGCCATTTTGATCCAATTTGCAAACTGCTCCAATGACGCGAAAACGCGAATCTGCATTTCCTTATCAATATTACCGCGAATGACTTCGGCTATCTCTTTTACAAACCGTGGGTCATCCTCAATTATGTAAGCGAACCTCATGTCTTTAATCTTACTTTGTTTTTTTGAAAATGTCTTGGGACAGAGCGCCTTTATTTCTTCAACCAGTCCGAGGTCCGTAAAACACAAATCATATCAGCACCATCGTCTGGTGCAATCTCTATTTGAGATGCTATTGTGAAGAAAACCTAAAGGGACTTATTTGCCCAAGATGGGATCGAAATACTTTTTGTAAACATCTTCGTCCTTCATATTAAAGTCACCGGATTGGGGCTTTCCCTTTGGTGCATCCTTGTACAAGTCCTTCACAACCGCAGAATTAATTTGATCGGTAGAGGCAAGGGCCTGCGTCTTCAACGCCGCAGCTACTTTTGGATTCGTGCGATTAATATCCTCGATAATCTTCTCGGCTGCAGCCTTTTCAAGCTCAGCAACTTGTTGTGTAACTTCTAATGTAACACTTTCTTTTTGTTCGGTGATGACTGTTGTTTCTTGCTGAATATTTGCAAGATCGACTTTTGTTGATGTTTTCACATCGGCAATAGTTTTTGAAACCTCTGCCTTTTGACCCGTCAAAACAGATAGGGATTTCGCGGGAAGCGCCTTCTCTGGAACAACTTTGACCACTTCTACTTTTCCACGCAAGACATGCACATCAGTCTGCTGAATCGCGGGGTTGTAACCCACAACAAGATCTGTACCCCTCACCCCAGCCACCGCCGAAGGAGTCGACACCTTAATGTTTGTCAAAGGACCGTTTTTATCTATAATCGCTCTTACTTTGCCATACATCATCTGCATTTCAGTTTCAGTCTTTGAATTTTTCTGAACTTCAGCTGGTATTGACACCGCAGTTGATGGCCCCAGAACAATCACATCTCCACTTTTGTAAATGGCCTTAGCCTTTCCATCAGTGCTGGTGCGAATAACTTGTCCGCTTGTAACCATTTGCCCAATTTTCGCTTTGGCATACAGATATTTTTTACCCTCGAAAATGACTTTCGACTGATCATTTCCACTGTCATTCGTCTGCGTTAAGACCTCGACCTGACCTTGCATGGATGTGATCATTGCTTGCAAAGGTGCCGCTTCAGAGAAATGACCGAACAAGAGGAAGGTCAGGGCTATAAAAAAGTTTCTAGACATCTGGATGCTCCTTATGAAGGATAATAATATCTACTGATATTACAAAATTCGAAATGGAGAGAAAGTAAAAAACATGAAGAACACACTCTTTATAGCCCTTTGTCTTTTTTCGAAAGTACTTTTAGCAAATCAACTTACTTACCCTGAGCTACAAGTCCAACCCAAGGCAACAGATCGTATCAGAATGGAGGCCCAGAAAGAAAGGGCTTCGGGCTGGAAAGTGCATCTTCCTGTTATGGCCTCATCTGCAATGACTCTCGCAGCAGCCTCGATGTCCCAGGCTGGACCCACAGACAAAGTTTCTTCCGAGGACGCAAGTCTTGCAAAAAATGTCGGCATGGGTGTCGGAGCGGGATGGCTCATCACATCCTACCTTCTCTCAAGCTTGTATGATCCTTATTCAAACGCAGAAATAGCACTTCGTACATCTGGACAACAAGATCCCCTCGCCCGAGAGCGACTTGCCGAGGAACATTTGCGCTCCGCCCATGATCTTGGCGTCAGGGTGATGTGGCTCTCTGCTATTAGTCAGTTTTTCACAAACGCCTATGTCGCCTCAAAATCAAGCCGCAACACAAGTTACATTGCTGGAATCGCTGCAGTGACATCGTTTGCACCTGTTCTCTTTAAATCAAACTGGATCTCAACATGGGAGTATCATCAGGAGTACAAAAAGAAAATCTACGGCCCCATTGCCATGCCAATCATGATGACGGTACCTGGGACCCATGTCGCTCAAGGCTCGGTTACTCCTGGCTTAGGATTATTTTTGAGTTTCTAATTTCGTTTCATCCACGTCTTGTAAGGCCATTTTTTTTGCGAACTTGATGGCCTCATCCCTCTTTAAGTTAAGGCCCTTTTTAGAAACCGCATATTGATAGGCAATCTGAAAATCATCTGTACCGGAAGGATGAAGCTTAACGACTTCTTCACTGAGCTTAACGGCCTCGCCCATGGTCAACTCTGGTCCAGATTTAGAAGTCATATATTTAATCGCGGTCAAAAAAGCATCTCCAACCTCAAGTCCATGCTGGTCACTGTACAAAGCCATTCTTTGAGCCATTTTTCCGCACTGAGGCTTCGTGTAATCCAAACCATTCTTCCCAAGGCAAAAATTTGAAATCTTTGTGAAGTCTTTCATGGCCATATCAACTTCACCTTTAAAATCAATCGAAAGCGATTTCGCCACCTGTATTGCTGATTGCAAATCCAAGTCAAAGCCGTCAGTAGCATAAGCTCTTTGAAAAATTTGAACAAAGGCCTCTGCGACTGCATCTGATTTTTGTGCAACTTGTGTTGCAGTTCGAACAATATCCCCCGCTGTGAGATCTGATTTCTCAAGAGTGGAAACAACTTTGATAAATCTTTTTGCGGAACCCGTGCATCCTTGGGCCGCCTGAGATGCCGCCTTTGCCATTTCCGTTGCTTGACCAAAAAGTTGGCTTTTCGTTTTTAAAAACTCGTAAGTCGTTATGAACTCTTTGGCGCTTTGGCAGGCTTCTTTTGGTTCTATCGCCGCTTGTGCCGTGATTGAAAAAAATAAAAAAAGGATTCTTAGAATTTTCATAAAACACCTCACACATCATAGGCTGAATAAATATCCATCAAGACACAAGGCCTAACTCTATGCTCAGAAATAAAAAAACCCCTGACAAGCAGGGGTTTTTATTTAAATTCTCTTTAAATTTGAGAATTAATCGTGGTGATCAAGGTCCCAATCCTTCGTCTCCGGCAAGAAGAAGGTTCCAATCACAAATGTCATCAACGCAATTGCAATTGGATACCACAGCCCGTAATAGATATCTCCAGTTGCCGCAACCATGGCAAATGCCACTGTTGGAAGGAATCCTCCGAACCAACCGTTACCAATGTGATACGGCAAAGACATTGAAGTATAACGAATTCTTGTTGGGAAAAGTTCAACTAGCCATGCTGCAATTGGCCCATAAACCATGGTCACGTAGATAACCAGGATGGTCAGGATCAAGATCACCATGAAATAGTTAATTTGGTCAGGATTTGCTTTTGCAGGATATCCAGCAGCAGTTAATCCCTCGCCCAATTGTTTTGTAAAGTCGCCCATTTTTGCTTTAAATTCATCGCCCGGAATTCCAGTACCTTCAAAACTGTTCACAGTTGCAACAGTACCAATTTTGATCACAGCAGGTGTTCCCGCCGGAGCCACTTCGTTTGTATACGAAATACCTTTTTTAGCTAAAGCGCCCTTTGCAATATCACAAGATGTTGTGAACTTTGCCTTACCTACAGGGTCAAATTGGAAACTACATTGAGCTGGGTCCGCAACAACCACAACTGGGTTCTTCTCTTGAGCTTCAAAGAACGCAGGATTTGCGTACTGAGAAAGAGCCTTGAAAAGTGGGAAGTAAGTTAGTGCTGAGATGAGGCAGCCGGCCATAATGATTTTCTTACGACCAATTTTATCAGACAAACTTCCAAATAAGAGGAAGAATGGAGTTCCTAGCGCCAGAGATGCCGCAATCAAAAGATTCGCAGTCTTTCCATCAACAAGAAGCATCTGAGTCAGGAAAAACAGGGCATAGAATTGACCTGTATACCAAACAACGGCTTGTCCTGCCGTACCACCGAATAAAGAAAGAAGAACAATCTTGAGATTCTTCCACTTTCCGAATGATTCAGTAATTGGAGCCTTAGATCCCTTTCCTTCTTCTTTCATTCGCTTAAAGGCCGGGGATTCATTCAGTTGAGAACGAATGTACACAGAAATGATCAGAAGTAAGATTGAAATCAAGAATGGAATTCTCCATCCCCATTTATCAAAGTTATCTCCCGTCGCAATTCTTGTACCTAAAATCACTAGCAGCGATAGGAAAAGGCCAAGAGTCGCTGTTGTTTGAATCCATGCGGTGTAAGCGCCCCGCTTACCCATAGGAGCATGCTCAGCAACATATGTCGCCGCGCCACCATACTCGCCACCGAGAGCGAGACCTTGAAGTAAACGCAAAAGAATAAGAATAATTGGCGCAGTGACGCCAATGGATTCATAAGTTGGTAACATACCAACGATAGCTGTTGAAATACCCATGATTAAAATTGTAACCAGAAATGTATATTTACGACCGACGATGTCGCCCAGTCGGCCGAAGAACACGGCACCAAAAGGACGTACGGCAAATCCCGCCGCAAATGCCATAAGGGCAAAGATAAAACCTGTGGTTTCATTTACCCCCGAAAAGAACTGCTTACTGATCACCGCAGCAAGAGATCCGTAGAGATAAAAGTCTTACCACTCAAATACCGTACCTAGTGAAGACGCAAAGATCACCTTGCGCTCTTCAGCTGAAATTTGTGACGCTGTTTGTCCTGCCATTCGAAGTCCTCCATGATGTTGATTAATTAAACTTATTTAATACTGATCAAACTAGAGTACTCTGTCAAACTCACCCCATCATGGTCGAGGAAACTAGACTCTTTCTGTTGTTATCTATATATAGAGGTTCAATGAGAAATTTTGAAATTCACGTTGTCCTAGTTCGCACACTTTATGAAAGAAACATTGGCTCAGTTTCACGTGCAATGTGCAATATGGGGGCATCAAAATTAATTCTGATCGACCGCAAATGTGAGATTACTTACGATGCCCAACAGGCGGCCGCCACAGGACAAGAACCATTGTCTTCGCGCGTTGAGTATTCGAATTGGAACGATTTTTTAAAAACACATTCAGATGGAATTCGGATAGCGTTTTCAGCTCGGGATGGAAAAATGCGCCAGGTACGCGATTTTGCTGAAACACTGATGTGGCTTCAAAACAATGATTCGCGCTTTCAATTGAAAACTGAAATTCCTGTGCCCATTTATCTTTTTTTTGGCCCTGAGGATTGGGGACTTTCGACCGATGATCTCGATCAATGCCACATTGCGGCAAATATTCCTACTTTTGGAAATAACACCAGCTTAAATCTTGCCCAAGCTGTACTCCTTGGACTTTTCATTTTGAGAACCGAATGGGGTGGAAGCCGCTCAAAGCTCGAAGGCCAGCAGCCCGCCCGAGAACAGAGCTCTCAAAACCCCTTTCCGGATGAGGCCTTAAGAACATGGATTTCCGAGATGGGATTTAAAATTGAAAACCGAAAAGTGAGCGCCTACTCCGTGCTCAAAAAAATGCTCATGAGCACCGTTCCCACGTCAAAGGAACTTCGCATACTTGAGATTGTTCTCAACCAGGGTATTCGCAAATTACGAGAATACAATCAGCTCTACAAAGAAAAACAGGAAAGAAAATGAGTTTACTCCTCCGATTTTTTTGGCTCCTCATCAAAACACACTTTTCAAGGAGACGTCTGCACTTCTTTGAAGATTCCACCATCCAATATCGAGTTCTACCCAACGATCTCGATCTGAATATGCATATGAATAACGGCAGATACCTAACCATTATGGATCTCGGCCGAACAGACTTAATGATGCGAACTGGTTTAGGGCCTAAAATTATAGCCAATAAATGGTTTCCCGTTGTCGGATCGATTCTGACTTCTTTTCGCGCTCCTTTGAATCCCTTTGATAAATACACTCTTCACACTAAAGTTCTAGGATGGGATGAAAAATGGTTTTATCTAGAACAAAAATTTACGAAACAAGGCGCCGTCACCATGGTCGCAGTTGTTAAAGCCCTGATTCGAAATAAAAACGAAACCATACCAACAAAAAAGGTCATAGATTCCATCGCCCCAGGTCTTCTGTCTCCGACTTTACCCGATGCCGTCCAAAAATGGCTTGATGCTGAAAAGTTCTTTGCCCATACGAAAAGAGATCACTAATGAAATATTTTTTCTCGTTCCTTTTTCTTTTAATTCTCACAAGTGGATGCACAGAGCGTAGAGAACTTGGCACCAAAATGAATCCCATTAAAATCGCTCTGATACCAGGCAAAGACACCAATGTTCTTCTTGAAAATGGATTGCTTCTCAAAAAGTGGCTCGAGGAAAAAACACCCTATCACTATGACGTTTTCGTTCCCCATAGCTATGTGGCCGTGATCGAAGCCATGGGCTCCAAAAGAGCCGACATAGCTGTCCTCAATACCTTTGGATACTTACTGGCCAATGAAAAGTACAAAGTCGAGGCCATCTTTACTCTGACAAATCAGAATACAGCCACTTATAAAGGTGAAATCATTGCTCATAAAAATGGTCCCCAAAAATTAACAGACTTGAACAATAAAAGAATCGCCTTTGTCGACCCCTTGTCAGCCTCAGGTCACCTGATGCCAGCAGCCCTTTTTAAGGAAAATGGAGTTAAAATTAAAGATCAAGTTTTTGCCGGACGACACGATACTGTGGTCACAATGGTTTACCAAAAGCAGGTAGACGCTGGAGCGACATTTTATGCTCTTGATGAAAGCGGAGAACCGATGGACGGCAGACGTCTGATTATCACTCAATACCCAGACGTCTTTGAAAAGGTAAAAGTCATTGCCTATACAAAAGAACTTCCCAACGAGGCTCTCGCGATAAGAGCAGACATCGACTCGAAAATAAAAACAGATCTTATTTCTTCACTCGAAGAGTGGATCAAAACACGAGAGGGAAAAAACACTTTAAAAGGACTCTATAATTGTGATGGCCTAAAAAGAGCCACGGATGCGGACTATGAGCCCGCACGAAAACTGCTGAAACAGCTCGGAAAGTCCGTTCAGGATTTGTCGATATAATTTCAGAAGATTCACTTCTTCGTGAACATCACCGGCACTTGAATGCCCCCACCGCTCACATTGACTTTAAAACTGCGATTTGTGGCCCGGGTGATGAAGCCACCGACGCCAAAGTGTTGAAATTTATCTTTGCTCCAGTCGTATTGAACAAAGACACCGAGATCTGAAATCACTCGTCTTGGTTTTGAAAGAATACCGTTCACTAAAATTGTGTTGAGCTTTGTCCGCTTCTGCACGACCCAGTGGGTGCGTTCGCTCGGTGGAATTTTCTTAAGTGTACGCAGAAGATCTTGATCCATAAAGACCATTTCGCCACCCATTCCGTCGATGTGTTTAATCACTTTATCTTGGTAGTGATTTTTCACTTCTTCTTCCTGCCCCTTAAGCACTGCGGCTGGCAGAATAACATCTTTAAGCGCATCTGCTGTTCCTAATAATTTTCTTCTTAAACTTGGATCAGAAAAAAGAACGAGAATAATTTTAGATGCCACAAGTCCTGTTAAAAAAGATCCATACATCGGGGTCTTTGATCTCACGATATCTCGATACATTTGGGCTGCCATTTTATAATCACTTAATTCATAGCTAAAACCCATTTGCAATCCATCAGGATAATAATCAGATCCTATTTTTATTCTTCCTTTTGAGAGCGTCACATTTTCTTTCAAGAGAAGGGGCTCTTCTTTTCCAGGTTGAGCGCGAAATTGTTTTGGCGAGATCATGCGAACATCAACACCTTCGTCTTTTGATTTTTGAATCAGAACTTCTTCTTCCCAGTTGTAAGAGTCATATTGAAATCGGGCAATTTTCTTTCCCAATCGCCGCATGTTTTGAGCCTCGGCTTTCGCCGTATCAAGAGCAAACACATGACGACCCAGTTCAGGCATAATTTCCAACATTGTTTTCTGAATAAAAGAGGACCTTGCCAGTCCATCAAAGCCAATTTCGTTTAACTCAAGAAGTTTAGGGGGATTTTCTTTTTCTGGCTCACCCACAATGGCCATATCAAATCGAAAACTCCCTGTGATGCGACCATTTCTGTATTTTAAAACCTGAAGGTCATCAATCAAAAAATCTCGAATCGGCCCCTCAGGCAAAATAGCTCGAATTTCTTTTTCAGGAAGAGAAAGAAATCGAAGAGAAAAAAGACTGAGCTCGCGCGATACTTTCTCGATCACTGGCAAATAAGAGCCCGGCAGAATTCTTGGAAAAATTGTGCAGTCATCTTCATTAATTCCAGAAAGATTCGAATCAACAAAAGCATTCCAAAGATTTGTTTTCAAATCATTCTTTACATGTTTGTTGTAGAGATTTTGAAAATATGGCGATAAATGCTCTTGATAGTGGCTTCGAATATTCATTAAACAATGATTAATTACTTTGCAGATTTCTTCAACAGATCTGTTTTTCTTAAGATATCTTCGCGCTGACGGGCAGCCTTTAGGCGGGCATCAATCTTTGCAATCTGTCCGCTCATCTTTTGGCCAACATCAGTCAGCTCATGCAAACTTTCAATTGTTTCTTCTTGAGCGCCTCCGACAAGCCTTAAGGAATTTAATTTCTCTGTATTCTCTTCGATTTCTTGGCTAATTTTCTCAAGCTGCTGATTGATTTTCTTTTTGTCTGTACTTAGAGCTTTTGTAATTGCTTTGATCTGATCAAGAGTCAAACTTTCCAGTTTTCCAGTTTCAAAAGGATCTTGATCATGGGCAGACTCGGTATCACCAACCAAGCCTTCCCAGAACATTTTCCACTCTGATATTAAGCTTTTATTATTATTTTGATTCCTCGAAGGACCATCGTTATCCATAAGCAACATTTTATACCGAGCCCCTCATGCTTACTAGTATTGGCGCCTAGAATCAGACTAGACTGAAATATATTCACAAGCATTCCTAACTGAACCTTAAGAATGACAATATGTTCCTATAAACTGAACCAGATGAAGGTCCAGGGGTATTGACAAGTAACAATATTATTTCATCCAGGACTGCCAGTACTCTTTAACCTCGGTTTTTTCAAAACCAGGGTCCACGTTCAGTGGATTCCAAGTATCAATCATCACAGCGTACTCGTCAGTATGAGTTTTTTGATCAATTTTTTGAACAGCCTTCGGATGTGGCCCGTGAGGAAATCCTGCTGGATGAAAGGACATCATTCCCGCATGAAGATTATCTCGACTAAAGAAATTTCCATCGTGATAAAAAAGCACTTCATCGTAATCAATGTTTTGATGGTAAAAGGGAACTTTTAAAGCATCCTTGTCGCTTTCAAGAGGACGAGGCAAGAAGGTGCAAATCACAAAATTGTGGGCCACAAAAGTTGCATGAGCACTGGGTGGTAGGTGAACACGAGCGCTCAACATTGGCATCATGTCATCGACATGTAATGTGAAAGGGAAGAAATCCCCCTTCCATCCAACAGCATCAAAAACACAATCGGAATAGGTAAAACGAGTCTGCTGATCCTTACGTTTGACAAACATTTCAGTCACATTGACAGCTTTTGATTTTTTCAAATCAATTTGTTTTTGCAGATCAGGACGAGCCAAGGCCTCAGTGTCATAGAAAGCATTTCGCCCGACCATTCCTCGATCAGGCTCTCTGAACTGACTTGATCTTGATTCAATCACTAAAAACTGAGTGTCCTCTTCACAAATAAATGTGTGCCCCACACATTTCGGAATCATGATGTAATGACCACGACGAAATTCAAGCAAACCAAAATCAGTCACAACACTGCCTTTACCCGCGTGGACAAAGTAAAGCGTTTCGCCGTCTGCATTTCGAAAACCTTTTGTCACAGTCCCTTGAGTTTTCTTCTCCCAAAGATAAGAAATCGTCACATCGTTATTGTAAAGAAGTCGCTGCCACTGTCCCCATTGCTGAGGAAGCTTCACACAATCAAATAGTTGGGGACGAAGTGGTCCTTCGATACTTGTCCATCTTGTGCTGGGCTCAGGCTTAATCAAATGCGATACGGGACCAGAAAAACCCTTTCGCCCCATTTCTTCTTCATAGTGGCCTTCGGGAATTCCCTTATGCCCTTGAGTTGTGTGTTTGCCTTGAGAATAGTGAAACATATCTTGTCCTATTTTAAGTATCCGCGCTCTTGTTGATCGCGTTCGATTGAATCAAAAAGTGCTTGAAAGTTACCCTCGCCAAATCCTGAATGATTTTGTCTTTGAATCAGTTCAAAGAAAATTGGGCCAATAATATTTTTACTAAAGATCTGAAGCAAATACCCCTGATCATCACCGTCAACGAGTACGGCGTTACTCTGTAGTCTTTCAACATCTTCTTTGACGTTGGGAACTCGGTCGTTCAGCATCTTGTAATAAGTCCCTGGAGGCGGAGTTAAAAACTCAAGCTTTTGAGATTTCAATTTTTCAAGTGTCGCAATAATATTGTCCGATTGAAGGGCTAAGTGTTGAATGCCAGATCCTTTGTACTCGTCCAGATACTCTTGAATTTGTGATTTTTTATCTGAAGGTTCATTGATCGGAACAGAAAATTTTCCGCAAGGAGATCTCATTACCTTTGAATAAAGGCCCGTGAGCTTTCCTTGAATATTAAAGTACCGAGTCTCTCTGAAATTAAAGACGTTGATATAAAAATCACACCACTTTTGCATTTCACCCACAGGAACATTGTTGGTAAAATGATCCACTTCATGTAATCCTGCACCAGCTGGATTTTGATCTTGAGCCGACACTGAAAAAATCTGGGAATAAAGTTTCTTCGATAGTTTTTCATCTACAAAATAAATCAGTGAATCACCAATTCCATAAACGGCTGGAAATGGAGTCGCCCCTCTTTGAGCAGAATTCCCATCATAGGGTTTTGCTCCGCGAGCTACTGCTGTTTTAAATGCGAATTCTGCATCGTGAACACGAAAACCTGTGGCATTAATGCAGGGACCATGTTTTTGGGCAAAGTCTGTCGCAAAAGTATTGGGCTCACAATTTAAAATAAAATTAATTCTGCCCTGACGAAAAAGTTTAATGTTTTTATTTTGAATTTTTCCGACTTCTTTAAATCCATAGGCCAAAAAAAGATTTTCAAGATATTTACCATCTGGACCTGAAAACTCAACATAATCAACGCCATTTAATCCAACTGGATTTGACTCTGTCATACTCATCCGAGACTCCTTCGGTGACTGATTATTTTACTATCTCCATCCTACGGTAGAACGAGATCACTTCTGGGTCTACTATAAAAGAACGAGGACTCCAACCCAGTAGTTTTAGCCCGCTGGATTTTTTTAAACGGCTCAGCGCCACATAGGCCTGACCGGGCTCCCAAAGCCGGGTTAAATCCACCCAGAGATCATCCAAAGTGGCGCCCTGGGATTTATGAATCGTTGTCGCATATGCTAATGTTAAAGGAAAGTTGATGACCGAGGCGATAATATTCCCGTCCGCGTTCAAATAAGAAAACTGAGCCTTATCAACAGTGACATCCCGACCAGATTTTTTTTCAACAATGATCTTATCCGCAGAAATATCCACAACTGTTCCCCGAGTCCCATTAACCCAACGTTTCTGCGGGTCATTTTGCAAGAACATGACTTGAGCGCCCTCTTTTAAAAGTAATTTCTCAGGAACGGGAGAGGCTTTTTTAAGAGCTTCGACATACTTGGCTTCACCAATGTAGATCGAATCAATTTCATGCAAAGGACGACCAATCTCTTCGAGCTCATTTTTGTTATGAGTTTCAGACTGATCTCGTCTCGGAAACAATCTTGTGCTCTTATCATCTTGGTCATGCTCACGAAGATGATTGTCTAAAAAAGTTTTTACCCGCGAGGTCACCTGCCCCTGTCGAACGTCAGCCAAAACATCTAAAAAATCGTTTTCCTGAACTCTTTGATTGTGTGTCAAAGTACAATTCATCAGGCCTGTGGATTCCCAAGTTGGACTGCGAAAACACCATTCTTTTTTTCTCTCTCGAGAAACCGGGGGCAATTGAGCGAAGTCACCAACGATAATCACCCTCATTCCACCCCAAGGAAGGCTCGACTGACGAGCAAGTCGAGATAGCTTTTCAGCAATCTCAAAAGCTGCCAAAGGAATCATCGAAATTTCATCAATGATAATACCCTCTACAGCAGCGATTCGTTTGAGAACTCGCCCCTCTTTTGACGCTCGCTCGAAGGTGGCAACGGGACCGCCCTCCATAATGCCTAAACCAAAAAAACTATGAAAAGTTCGACCGCCAACCAAGACTGCGGCAGCTCCTGTACTTGCCAAGAGCGGGAAGGTTTTAGGGTCCTTATCCTGCATAAAAGCCCGAACAACGTAACTTTTCCCTGACCCAGCTCCGCCGGTGAGAAAAATATTTTCTCCAGAGTTCAGAAGCTCCATCGCTTTTTGTTGTTCATCAGTGAGATCAAAATTTGAGTTCTTGGCCACCGAATCAATATGAAGGCCCCCATTAGAGAATCCAAGCATCTTTAGATAATGCGCCCAAGTTGATGCGCATAGATAATGCGCAAAGTCTTTAATCTCATCTACTAAAACGACCTGATTCCTTGATACTCTTCTTCTTCATCTCAAGGATGAGAGGTAGGTACTATGTTATTCCAAAGTCATGAATCTAATGGTGAATCTATGGCAAAGTGTCCAAGTCCATTTCAAAATGCAGAAGAAAGCCTTCATTACGAAAATCTATTCGATGTCGATCCTCGTGAACTTCATAAAGTTCTCAAAGATGTTATCGTTATCGATGTTCGTCAGCCCGAAGAATACAAAGGCGATGGTCACATTCCAGGGGCTAAATTAATGGTTCTTGATACCATCCCCGCAAGACTTTTTGAACTGCCCAAGGATAAAACAATTGTCTTTGTTTGCCGCAGCGGTGGCCGTTCTGCTCGAGCTGCTGCTTATGCCATTGAGAACGGGATCACCAACGTTGTGAATCTTAAAGGGGGCATGCTTCTTTGGTCCGAACTTCATCTTCCAACAGAAATCTGAGTCAAATATGAATTCAAAAGTATATGTCAATCGAACCTTGAATATGAAACGCATTCGCTACATTGGTTTGGATATGGATCACACTTTGATCCGTTACTACACTGATGAATTCGAAAAATTATCTCACTCGGCCATCAAAGAAAAATTGGTCAAAAATAAGGGCTACCCTGAAGTTGTGAAATCTCTTCCTTTTAATTTTGATCTTGCCATTCGGGGTCTTGTTATTGACAGAATTCGTGGAAATATTTTGAAACTGAATCGTCATAGCGCCATTCGAGCAAGTCATCACGGATTAAAGCCACTAGATTTTAAAACTCAGCAAAAATTATACAAGAGCACTTACATTGATCTCAGCGATAATCGCTACATGGCCATTGATACCTCGTTTTCAATTTCTTTAGCGACACTGATTGCTCAAATTATTGAACTGAAAAGTAACGACAAAACTCTGACACTTCCAGATTATGCCATTATTGCAGACGACGTCCTTCAAGCACTAGACGAAGCTCACCGAGATGGGTCCCTGAAAGAGGCTGTGAAAAAAGATCTCGCCCGATTCATCATCAAAGATCCAGAGGTTGTTGCTGGACTTGAAAAATACAAATTACACGGCAAGAAGATTTTCATCGTGACCAACTCTGATTTCTTCTACACAAAACTGCTTCTTGATTACGCCATCAACCCATTCTTGAAAAATCATAAAAGTTGGCTTGATCTTTTCGAAGTCGTGGTTACAAGCGCTCAGAAGCCAAGATTTTTCTATGATGATCTAAAATACCTTCGCATCAATCCCGAGAACGGAACAATGACCAATGTTGATGATAAGTTGACCCCGGGTGTTTACCAAGGCGGAAGTGCAAAACCATTTACTCGTGACTTCGGCCTTGAGGGAGACGAAATTCTTTACATCGGGGACCACATCTACGGCGACATCTTACGCTTAAAGAAAGACTGCGGATGGAGAACGGCCATGGTGATCGAAGAGCTTGAAAATGAAGTTCAGGCCAACAAAAAAGCTGAAAAAGTCAGTACTGAAATTGAAACATTGATGAAGAAAAAAGAGCCCTTTGAAGATGAGCTGACAAATCTGATGACTTTAAAAATCGAAAAAGCCGGCTCTGTTGATGATGCAAAAATTGATGCCCTTCAGACGCAAATCTCTGAAATCGACTCTCAAATCAGCGGCAATATCAAAGTACAGCAGTCCATGTACAACGAGCACTGGGGCCAACTGATGCGCTCTGGAAACGAGGAAAGCTACTTTGCTCATCAGGTGGATCGCTTCGCCTGCGTTTACATGGCAAAGCTTTCAGACTTGCTCGAACTCTCTCCGCGAACTTACTTCCGGTCTCCGCGCAGGCCTCTTTCGCACGAGTTGTATTAGTTCAAAAAGTTTTATCTCGCTACTTAAAATATTTGCGGGCTACTTTTGAAAAGGAAATCACTATGAGTTCTTCTTTTTCTCAATTTGCGATCCAGGCAATTCATCTGGGTAAAAAATTTCCCTCATCAGAAAAGCCAGCCGTTCATGATTTGAATTTTGAGATTTTAGCTGGCGAATCTGTCGCCTTCTTAGGACCAAACGGTGCTGGCAAAAGCACCACGATCAAAATGCTCTGTGGAATTTTAACTCCAGATCAAGGACAAGCCCTGATTTCTGGCCAAGCCGCTGGCAGCCCCCAGGCCAACATTTCTCTAGGCCTAGTTTTTGGCGCAAGGTCGCAGTTGTATTTTCATATGACCGTCATCCAGTGCCTGAAGCTACAAGCAGAGGTTTACTTTGTTCCATCAAATGATCAATTAAACCGCATTCATCTTCTTGCAGAAATTTTTGGTGCAAAGGCTTTGCTTCATAAACGAGTTCGAGAACTTTCTCTTGGTGAAAGAATGCGGTGTGAAATCATTGCGAGCCTGATCCATAAACCGAAGGTCATCTTATTAGATGAGCCGACGATCGGACTTGATATTATCGCCAAACGAAGACTTCGCGAAAGTTTGAAAGAATGGCAAAAAAATGAAAACACAACCATGCTCTTAACCAGTCATGATCTGACTGATGTCGAAGCTCTTTGTGATCGATGTATTTTAATTAACCAAGGTCAAAAAGCTTACGACGGTCGTCTGCAAGAGGCCAAAGGCGACCTTGCCGGTATCCGTAGAGTGAAACTTCTCTTGGGCGAAGTCACTCAGCTCAAGGCAAGTCCACTGACTGGTTTGACAGAGCTTTCGGCTGAAAGTGAGTTAGAAAAATATTTTGAATTTGATTTGAACAAAATTTCTTTGACACATGTCATGGATTATTTTTCTGAAACCTATGGGCCCTATTTGCAAGATATTCAGATTCAGGGCGTCCGTCTGGAAGAGGTTATTCAGAGGCACTATGGCCATTAATCATTTGCGATACTATTTTGTTTTGGCGGTCTTTCGACTGAAAGAAAATTTCACAGATTTAAAAGCCACGGGGATTACTTATTCACTTTATTGTTTTTTTATTTGGCTATTGTCTCATGTCTGGTCCCGATTTCAGTCAAGCCACTCGCATTTTACATATGAAACAGTTTTTCTCTATGTTGGCATTACCGAAATGCTTTTTATGAGTTTTATCAGCACTCGCGCAATTAGCTCTGGAGTTGAGGACTTTGCTCTTTTTCTTGCCCGCCCCCGCTCCTGGATCGGTCGAGAAATTGCCTCTAATATTGGAGCCAACTTTGGACGACGCCTCGCTTTTCTGGGCACTCTGCTGATCTTTTCTCAGTTGCTCCAAATTCAGTACTCTGACTATTTTTTGTTTCTACTCAGATCTCTTTTGCTTTTGGTGTTGCTCGCGCTGCCCCAGGCCTTACTTGCCTCACTCTTTAGTGCACTTCGACTTTCTTATCCACAGACAGAATATTTTATTTTGCCTTTCAGCAAACTTTTTTTATCCCTCGGCGGAGTCTTTGGCCCCTTAAGTGACTACGGTGAGCCCTGGAGAAGTATTTTTCTTAATTTGCCAGGATCAGATCTCTTTTTCCAGCCGGCTCACTTTGCAGTGTATGGATACCTTTATCAATCCTCTTTTGAGAACTGGTTCCTTCGATTTATCATCATCAATGCTGTTCTTGGTTTACTTGTTCATTATTTTTACAAAAAAGGCCGTCAGGAGTTTCAAGCATGGGGCGGCTAATGAATTCCTTATTCATCAAATCTGCCATCTTTCATTTTCAGACCCATTGGTCTTCACGGGCTCACTTTTGGTCTGGTGTTTTAGGAATGCTGGTCAACAATGCCCTCACCTTGCTCGGCATATGGGCCATGCTCTTTGCCGGAAAGCCAGATCTCGATCCGGCAAGAGATGTTTTTCTGATCACCAATTTTTTATTAATGATTGGCTGGGGCGTCGTTCACGTCTTTCTGGGTGGAGTCACCAATCTTGATCAACAAATCAATGAGGGCGGTCTTGATCTCGCTCTAGTAACCCCCAGAGCTCCCTTTCTTCTTCTCTCATACTCTAAATCTCATCTGCCCGCCTGGGGCGATGTCATTCTGGGCTTGATCGGCATTGTGATCTATTCTTTTTATTATGGGCCTTTCTTTTTTGCACACTCGATTCTCGCAACTGCTGTCTCGACACTTTCACTTTACGCTTTTTTTCTCTTTATTGGGTGTCTGGCTTTTTGGTTTCGAAGAACTGAATCGGCCAACTCTGTTCTGCTCAACATCTGTCTTGCGTTTAATACCTATCCAGTCATCGACACCGCATCTGGATTGCGGTGGATTCTTTTTCTCTCTCCGATTTTACTTGCAGGTGTTATTCCAGCTCGCGCGATCACTAATCCCAGCTTGGAACTGCTTGGGCTCGAAATTGTTGGCGGCATCATTCTCTTTATTCTCGTGCGCGCCTTTTTCTATCTTGGTCTGAAAAGATATCAGAGTAATTCAGGCATGAGTGCGCAGAGGCAGAATTAATAATCGTCGAAATTACCCCCGACATTCTTTTGCCGCAGGGATCTATCGATAATCGTATTGATAAGCCCTAAAAATCAGATTAAATTGAGTTAATACAGTTACAAGGAGGGAATCGTGAAGATTCTTATTTTATCATTATCGCTCTTGGCTATTGTCGCAAATGCACAAACAACAAAAGAGTCCATTATAGCAGAAGCTCAACCAAAAGTAGCGGATTTCAAAAAAACTTTAATAGGACAATTGCAAGAAGGTTTAAAAAAATCTCCACATGAGGCAATTGAGGTCTGCAAAAACAAAGCCCCGCAGATTGCCAAAGAAAAATCGACTGAAAATATGAAGATTGGTCGCACCAGCCTAAAATTGCGTAACGAAAATAATGCCGCTCCCAAATGGGCCCTGTCTATTTTGGAAAAATATAAGGCCACAAACGGAAATGCTCCTGCCGCACCTGAAGTCGTCGAAATTGAAAAAGGCAAATGGGGCTATGCTGAACCATTATATGCACAACAGTTGTGCGTGACATGCCATGGAACTCAGATTGACCCCGAGTTAAAAAAGACCATTACAAAAATTTACCCCAAAGATCAGGCGACCGGATTCAATGTTGGCGATTTCCGTGGGATTGTTTGGGTTGAGCTGAAGAAATAAATCGTTTGTAGTTATCATTCATTTAGTCAGAGTAACTCTGGGCTAAGTGCCCAGAGTTAGAATTGAAAATATCCGCACAGGCCGCTCTTGCTTGTGATTTATGAGATTCTCGGACCGAATCCAGACACCATTTCGCAATAAATTGATTTTAAACAAACCCATTGATTTCACAGGCCAAATTGAATAGATTGCCCCTTGAGGCAGTGATTCGTGTTTTTTGATTCGCGAACAATGACCTCCTTGCGTATTTTGTTTTTTGTTGAAGTAGGACTTGATCCAGAAAGGGACAGGTACCATGAGTTCACCAAAGTATCTTATTATTGGCGATGGCCGAATGGCCAAACACTTTTCGCACTATCTTGAACTATTAAATATCCCTTTTGATTCTTGGAATAAAAAAACAGCTCCTGAACTGCTTCAATCCAGGGCCGAAACAGCGACCCACATTCTGATTTTGATCTCTGATTCACAGATTGAGCCTTTTTATCAAGCTCACCTGAAACATCTGCAAAATAAAATCCTGCTTCATTTTTCTGGCGCTCTTGAAATCCCAGGTCTGATTGGGATTCACCCTTTGATGACCTTTGGTTTTGATCTCTATGATCTGCCGACTTACAAGAAAATCCATTTTGTGACCTCTTCAGATAAGCCCATCAATGTACTCTTGCCGGGGCTTCATAATTCTTGCCACATGATTGCACCTGAGAGAAAGGCTCTTTATCACGGGCTCTGTGTTTTTAGCGGCAATTTCACAACGCTTCTTTGGCAAGAAACTTTTAAAGAGTTTCAAAAAATGGGACTGCCCAATTCTGCCTTGGTTCCCTACCTAGAGCAAATCGTGTCGAATCTCAAAGCTCACCCCGAGAGCGCTTTAACAGGGCCGCTGGCCAGAAAAGATGCTCTCACTATATCTCGACATTTGCAGGCCCTTCAAGGACATGCTGGACAAAAAATTTATTCTGCCTTCGTTCAAACTTATTTCCCCGAATACAAAGGATCTTTCTATGAAAATCAGTGATTTTGCTGCTCACAAAAAATCTGGAAAAAAAATCTCAATGGTCACTTGTTACGATTACTGGTCAGCACAAATTATTAATGACTCTGAAATCGATACGGTTCTTGTGGGTGATAGCCTGGCCATGGTCATGCACGGGCACCCAACCACTCTGAACGCCAGCGTTTCTCTGATGGCTCTTCATACCCAAGCTGTTGCTAAGGGTGCACCCTCTAAATTTATTGTGGGCGATATGCCCTTTCTCTCTTATCGAAAAGATCTCACAACAAACATGACTGCTGTCGAAAAAATTATGAAGGCCGGTGCCCACGCCGTGAAGCTTGAGGGCGCAAAAGGAAATTTAGGCTTTATCCGTCACGTCGTTGAGAGCGGAGTTCCTGTCATGGGTCATATTGGACTAACTCCGCAATCGATTCACCAGCTGGGCGGATTTAAAGTTCAGGGAAAAACTCCGCAAGAGTATGAAGACATTCTCGAGCAAGCAGAACAATTGCAAACAGCGGGATGTTTTTCAATTGTGCTTGAATGTGTGCCATCTGAACTTGCAAAGGAAATTTCTGAGAAGCTAGATATTCCCACAATTGGAATCGGTGCCGGAGTCCACACCGATGGCCAGGTCTTGGTTCTTCAAGATATGTTAGGAATGAACAATAAATTTGCTCCTAAGTTTTTAAAAAAATATTTGAATGGCTATGATCTTCTCTTGGGCGCACTAAATGACTATCACGAAGACGTGGTTGCTGAAAAATTTCCGACCGATAAGGAATCCTACTCATGATCATTGCACGGACTCCTGCTGAATATATCGAGCTTCGAAAATCGCATGCGGGCAAAAGCCTTGGATTTGCTCCAACAATGGGAGCTCTACACGCTGGACACGAGTCTTTGCTTCAAAAAGCTCGAATGGAAAATGAAATCTCTGTGTTGAGTATTTTTGTGAACCCAACTCAGTTTAACGACAAGAAGGATTTTGAAAAATATCCCCAGACCTGGGATGCTGACCTTGCTCTCGCAGAAAAAAACGGGGTCGATATTATTTTTGCCCCCACTTTTGAATCCATTTACCCTGACCAATACACCTATAAAATTATTGAGTCTGACTTCAGTAAACTTTTGTGTGGTAAAGACCGCCCCGGCCACTTTGACGGAGTTTTGACAATTGTTATGAAGCTCTTTCAAATTGTACAGCCGACACGGGCGTATTTCGGCGAAAAAGATTTTCAACAGCTGACCTTGATTCAAAACATGGTCAAGGCTTTCTTTCTTCCTGTCACAATTGTTCCCTGCCCAACCCTGCGCGAATCAGATGGGCTTGCGATGAGTTCTCGCAATGTTCGTCTTTCAAATGAGGAAAGAAAAAAAGCTCCAGAAATTTACAGAATTATTAATCAAAAAATATCAGCAACAGAAGCTCATCATCAGCTCACACAGGCGGGCTTTGGTGTGGATTACTGTGTGGATTTACTCGGTCGCCGCTTTGTTGCCGTTCGTTTAGGTGAAGTGAGGTTAATTGACAATGTCCAAATCTAAAATTCTCTTCATTATGACGGGATCAATTGCTTGTTACAAAGCTTGCGCATTGATTTCAAAGCTGGTTCAAAATCGATTTGAAGTCCAAGTTGTTGCCACCAAGTCGGCACTTCAGTTTGTGGGAAACGCCACGCTAGAGGGCCTTACCGGAAAGCCTGTGGTCTCGGATATGTGGGAACGTGGAACGATTATGGACCACATTCACCTGAGCCGCTGGGCAGACCTTGTTCTTGTTTGCCCCGCCACAGCGAACTATATAAACAAAATTTCTCAAGGGGTCGGAGACGACATCGCAACAACCTTATTTCTATCTCATCAATTTGAAAAACCCTTTCTCATCGCTCCTGCGATGAACACAGCGATGTATCTGCATCCTGTAACTGCGGCCTCGATCCAAAAACTGAAGGCCCTTGGTGTGGGCATTCTTGAAACAGCCTCTGGAGTGCTTGCCTGCGGCGAAGTGGGCTATGGAAAACTTCTTGATCCTGAATTGATTTTTCACGAAATCGAAACAGCATTAAAACGCCCCGCGAGCACTCAAACACAGCCAATTCGAAAAAGTGAAGCAAAAAAAATTCTCATCACCTCGGGCGGAACTGCGGAGCCCATAGATCAAGTCCGAGTTCTCTCAAATAAAAGCACAGGCACAACTGGTGCCCATCTTGCTGATGTTTTGATTGAACTTGGATTTGACGTCACTTATCTGCATGCGAAGAATGCAGTCAGACCCCAGAACTCTTGTGAAAAAGTGACCTTTGAAACTTTTCTTGATCTTGAACGTCAACTGCAAAGTTTGTTGAAGACCAATGATTACGCTGCTGTTATTCATGCTGCTGCGGTGTCTGATTTTTCAATTTTATCAATTCAGGCAGGGGACGAAACCCTAGAGCCAAACCCCGACCAAAAAATTTCTTCCGAGTCAGAAGTGACTATCCGACTGAAGAGAAATCCCAAACTCTTAGATCAAATCAGAGACTTTTCAAAAAATTCAGCTATTAAGATTGTCGCATTCAAAATGACGGCGACTCACCAAAAAGCCAAATGGCAAGAAGCTGTCAATAAAGTCTTATCTCGATCAAAGCCAGATCTTGTCATTCACAACGACATGAGCGAGATGAATTGGGACACAGGCCTTCATATTTTTCATGCTCACCAGAGCGGTCAGGATTCAATAACGTTAAATAGCAAAACAGAACTGGGCCAATACCTGGGCCAGTATTTATCAGAGGTACTTATATGATTTTAGCCCTTGATGTCGGCAATAGCCAAATTTTCGGCGGCGTCTTTGAGAAAGATGAATTAAAGTTTCGATTCCGCAAAACCTCAAAAAGTGGATCATCTTCAGATGAGACCGGGATTTTTCTACGCTCAGTATTGCGAGAAAACGGCATTGACCCAAAGCAAGTCACACAAATTGCCATTTGTTCAGTCGTTCCTGACGTGGTTCACTCACTCCGAAACGCTTGCAAAAAATATTTTAATATCACTCCTTTTCTACTCCAGGCTGGAGTCAAAACAGGTCTTAAAATTAATTATCGAAATCCTGTTGAGGTCGGTGCCGACCGAATAGCCAATGCCATTGCAGCAACTCACATGTATCCCAATAAGAATATGATTGTTATAGATCTGGGCACAGCCACAACTTTTTGCGCGATCTCTCGCGAGAAACAATACTTAGGTGGATCGATTGTCGCGGGACTTCGCCTTTGCATGGAGGCTCTTGAAAGCAAGACGGCAAAACTTCCCTCAGTTGAAATCATTGCCCTGCAAGAAGCTCTCGGCCGCTCTACAGTTGAGAGTATCCAGTCGGGTCTTTATTTTGGCCACATGGGAACAATGCGAGAAATTTCTCATCAAATTGCTCAAGAATGTTTTCAAGGCGAGAAGCCTTACATTATTGGCACCGGAGGCTTCTCAAGCCTTTTTGAAAAGCAAAATATCTGTGATGAAATCCAACCTGACCTTGTCCTGAAAGGTCTTCTACTTGCTTTAAAGCTCAATTCGTAAAGGAGGCTCACATGAATGTATCAATGTTGAAATGCAAAATTCACCGCGCCACTGTCACTGATGCCGATCTGAATTATGAAGGATCTATTTCAATTGACCCGAAACTGATCAAGGCCTCTGGCTTATTTTTGAATGAGCGAGTTGATATTTATAATTGCAATAATGGGGCTCGATTTTCAACTTACGTCATCGAAGGAAAAAGCGGTGACATCTGCCTGAACGGCGCAGCCGCACGCCATGTTCAAAAGGGAGATCTTGTGATTATCTGCGCCTATTGCGGAATGGACGCCAAAGAGGCTCCAAAACACAAACCCACTGTTGTTTTTGTCGATTCGAAAAATAAAATTAAAGAAAAGCGTAGCTTCGAAGTTCACAAGAAAAAATCATAAAGATGGTTTTAATCGATAAGCCTCGACAGCCTCAATCGCTGATTGGGGCTTATAGATTTTGAGCTGCTGGTCCCATCTCGGCGTCTGCCAGCCTAACTTTTGAAAGAATGGATCTCTCCAGTTCTGACTCATAATCAAGGGCAGTGGGTTAGCTCCTCCAGAGTGCCAAGCTTGCAACAGCGAGGGCATGTGCAACTGAATAAAGGATACATTTGGATTTTCTCGGGCAAAGCCCTCGATTCCATGACTAAAATAACCATTAAATTTTAACTTTTCGAGCTCAAGACATTGATGAACGACCAAAAGCTTTTCTGATTTTTTTGCTAAGAATAAAAGTTTGTCGTGACTAGGAACTTCACACGAAAGAAGGACTGCTCGGTGCGCACGGATATTTGAGAATAATGCCTGATCAATTGTTTCCAAGTTTGGCAGAAATTGCAGTTTATTACCTACAAATAATGCTGCCATTAAACCTGGTCGACGATCTGCTGCTGCTGATAAATCAGTTGTAAATTCTTTTGAAAACTCGAGCCCATCCTGAGGAATAAAAATATAATCCACATAGGTTGCAGCTCCAGACTGAGAATAGCCCCGCAATCCCAGCTCTTGTTCAAACAATTGCCCAAGCTTCAAAAGTGTTGGGATATCCCTTCCCCAACGCAAGAGATTATCCAAGACCATTTCTACTTCTTGTGCCGCCAGATAGACTTGTTCATGCATAAGAGCTGATGAGAAAACGATTTCTTTTTTTTGCGTTTTCCACTGTTGAGCTTCTGCAAGCAGTCCGTGCAAAAGCTGAATACGCTCTTCAGCATTCAACTGAGAGTAGGCTGAGACGAGCGACTCCGTAATTAATGGCCGCAGACTTGGAAGAACTATTTCGAGATCAGATTGCAGTTGCCCCTCATTCGCTTGACTGCAAGTTGCAATATGCTCTGGCGCAAGTGTTGCACTTCGACAGTAAGATCGAAGATTCTTCAGAACAAAGGGCCATCGACTTTGGGTGGTCGTTTTTTCTCCCGTGACCGCATTGTAATAAAGGTCTTCAAAAATACCCTCAAACGTGGGCACGGCTAAAACGGCAGGAGCAATTTTTTCTTGAAGCCAAACTTTGATCACTGCCTTTTCAAGAACGCCTGGCTGCTGAAGCAATTTTGTTCCTAAAAAAATATGATGATCTTGAACTTTATAAGTTCTGTCGCGATCTCCCTCAAGCAAGCTAATTTGAATTCGATATTTTAATGGCGACACATCTTCAAAAAGTCGTTCAAAATGTGAAAGTCGCCGAGCCAAATCAGGTAGAATTGAATAGAGCTTTTCATCAAAGGGGACATGATGACCCAATCCGCAGCGATAGGCCTCGGAAGTAGCTTCGACACTGACTCTGTCAATTTTCTCGACAATCTTGGAATCTATACAAAGTGGTTTTCGCGCGATGTAGGCAAATGCAATTAGGGCGCTACAGAGGACGAAAATAAGAGCAGATGTAACTGTTTTTTGGGACATGCCATTTGAGTAGCAAGCCCAGGGCCAAAGATAAAAATAGGAAAGCCCAAGATCACAACATCTTGGGCTTTATAATATTGACGGCAGAAAAGTCGTCATCTCAATAATTGCAATTAATCTTGCAATGCCGGGTATTTAACATACCCATATTTAATTTTTTAATCGGAGCTACGGACGGTCCCGTAGAAGATCTCAAAAACTTTTGTTTTCTAATCCCTGACCTCCTTCTGCCTTTTTATATGAGCAATTTATGTTCCAATCTAAACTGAAAAATAACCTGCATGGCTGTATGTGTTGCGGATAATCTGCCTCATTTGTGGGAAAAAAAATCTCAAAAAAATGAGGGCATAAAGCGCAGACTTCGCACCAGACCTACATCCCTGACACCACACCAGAAGGATTTAAAGTCCCCTCCCAAGGACCTGTACATGTTGAAGCACCCTTGGGTAAACCTATTTCAAAAGGTCGAGAATAGTCCTAAGAATTTCAAGAATGGTTAAAACCAACCTCAAAAATTCTTCAGTTTTTTTCTTTTTTCGCCGAGACGCAACTAACTGTGTTTTGTCCGACATACGAACCTCCAAAATCCGGTTCGGATGTGGCCTCAAAAGCAAGCCCTGGCGAAGTCTGCAGGGGCTTGCTTTTGCAATTTGAGGGCTTAGTTTCTCTCGGCCTTACTCACTCGCGATGGCAATTCCTTGCCCATAAGTGTCGATACCCAGGTATTGGTCTTAATCAATTTCTTAAGATCAATGCCTGTTTTGATTTTCATCTGATCAAACATGTAAACGACGTCCTCGGTGGCCACATTTCCTGCAGAGCCGGGAGCATAGGGGCAGCCGCCAAGACCGCCAAGGCTTGTGTCAAAGACGCGAACTCCCAGCTTGTAGGCAGCATAGATGTTCGCCAAAGCTGTGCCTCGGGTGTCATGAAAATGACCGGCAAGTTTTTTAACTGGAATAACTTTTTTTAGTTTTTTGAAAAGTGATTCAACCTGTGCTGGAGAAGCCACGCCAATCGTGTCACCGATTGAAATTTCATAGCAGCCCATTTTGTAAAGTCTTTTTGCCAGTTCAACAACTTTCTTTTCAGGTACGTTTCCTTCATAGGGGCAGCCAAAACAGGTTGAAAGATAGCCGCGCACTTTAATTTTGTTTTTCTTTGCAAGTTTCATCACTGGCACAAATCGCTCAAAACTTTCCTCAATTGTGCAGTTAATATTCTTTTTTGAGAATGATTCAGAGGCCGCGGCAAAAATCGCAATTTCTTTAATTTTGGTTTCAAGGGCATCTTGCATTCCCCGTTCATTTGGGACAAGAGCGGCCGCTTGAATTTTTTTGTTTGTTTTTGGAGTTGTGGCCTGAAGCACTTGATCAATCACGTCCTTGGACCCTGCCATTTGAGGAATCCAGTCCGGACGAACAAAAGCCCCGAGCTCAATTCGTTCAATGCCCGCATCAATCAACTTGTGGGCGAACTGCACCTTTTGCTCAGTCGTGAGCTGAAACTTTTCATTTTGCAATCCATCTCGAAGGCCCACTTCGACGATTGTCACTTTAGTCTTCATGCCTGGCCCTCTTTTTTGGGATCAATATGGGCAAGAACTTTTCCTAAGCTCACTTGCTCACCAAGTTTACAACCAATTTTCTGAATGACCCCATCACCGTCAGATTTGAGCGTGTATTCCATCTTCATAGCTTCCATCACAATGACCGCTTCGCCCTTAGATACAGAATCACCGGCTTGCTTCAGAATTTTTGTTACCTTGCCGGGCATGGGAGCAAGAATATCCCCGGCATGACCCGTTTGACTGGATTGAGATCCAAATTTCTTCTTTGATTCATCTTCGTATTGAAAAGTTCGCCCATTGAAGTGAATCCAAATTTGGCCTTTTACTTTTTGGGCCAGAACAGGAATTGTTTTTCCATTGATTGTCACTTGAGTGATCATCAGATGCCCCTCCAGAAAGTTTGAAACGGAGACGTTTCTGATATTATTCTATTTTCTGCTGCAGTTGGAGCCAGTTGTTTTGCCACTTCTTCTGCAATTTGCTTTTCTTGTTCCGTTAATACCTGAACTTGCAGTGGCTCAGAGAAATGCTTTTCAATAAATCGTGTTGTCATTTCGCCAGATACAAATTCTGGGTGAGAAAGGATTTCAATCAAGTAAGGAATGTTCGTGTGCACTCCAAAGACAACGGAATCTTTTAAAACGCGAATCATTTTTTGAATGGCTCTTGGGCGGGTCTCATCCCATACAATCACTTTGGCAATCATAGGATCATAGAAAGAAGTGATCTCATCTCCTTCTTCAAAGCCATACTCATATCGTCGCCCTGGCCCCTCTGGCCACTCCACTTTTCCAAGCACTCCGGTGCTGGGCACTCCGCCCAAGTAAGGGTTTTCAGCGTACAATCGACACTCAATTGAATGTCCCCGAGGAATCATCGGATTTTTCGAGTTGAAAACCGGCTCACCCTGAGCTGTCAGAATCTGAGCTTTCACCAAATCCACTCCCACAACCATTTCTGTGACAGGGTGCTCGACCTGAAGTCTTGTGTTCACTTCAAGTAAATAAAATTCTCCGTCTTGATATAAAAATTCAACCGTGCCGGCACCTTGATATCCAGCACTTTCGGCGATCAAACAGGCGGCCTCTCCCATTTTCTTTCGCGTCTCTGGCGTCAGAGATGGAGAAATGGCCTCTTCAATTATTTTCTGGTGACGCCTTTGCACCGAGCACTCGCGGTCAAAAAGGTTATGCACCTTTCCGCTCGCATCGCCAAAAATTTGAAACTCAATATGCTTTGCCCTATCTAAATATTTTTCCAAGAAAACTTGCGCGGAGCCAAAGGCCGATTGAGCTTCACGCTGAGCGGACTCGATCAATTCTCCCGCCTCTTCTTTTGTTCTCAGCACTTTCATGCCTCGACCACCGCCGCCCGCAGCAGCTTTCACGATGCAAGGAAATCCAATTCTCTCAGCCTCGTGAATCAGATGCTTAAGCTCTTGGTTTGCGCCTTGATATCCTGGCACAAGGGGAAGTCCTAATTTTTGCGCCAAAGCTTTGCAGTTCACCTTATCCCCAAGAGTGCGCGTCGCCTTTGGTGAAGGACCAATAAAAATTAAACCCGCGTCCATACAGGCTTGAGCGAAATCTGCATTCTCAGATAAAAAACCAAAACCCGGATGAACCGCTTGAGCTCCACCAGCCAAAGCCCCATCAATGTTCGCCTGAATATTGAGATAGCTTTCTGATGTGGGAGCGGGGCCAATACAAATCGTCTTTGTCGCCATTCGATAAGCCCGAGTTCCCATATCAACTTCAGAGTGAAGAAGAACTGTTTCAATTCCCATCTCTTCACAAGCTTTAATGATTCGAACAGCGACCTCGCCACGATTGGCGATCGCAATACGAGTAATTTTTTGTGGCTTCATGAAAGCCTCCAAGAAGGTTTTCTTTTTTCAAGAAAGCTCTTGAGCCCCTCTTGCCCCTCGGCACTGACTCTTCTCTCTGCAATAACCTGAGTCACAGCGTCTTTGGCCTGAGCGGGCGATGCCCCTGAAATTTCATGAATCAGTTTTTTTGTGGCGCGGACGGCCTCTGGTCCGCTGTCGCGAAACCACTGGCATGCTGTTAAAATTTTATCATTCAGTGATTCTTCATCACAGATATCATGAACAAGTCCCATAATCTTTGCGTCAGCTGCCGTAAAAGGATGACCTGTCAACATTGCCGGTCCTACAAGGCCCAAATTTGATTTTTGAAGAACAAAAGTACTGATCACTGCTGGTGCAATACCCAGTTTGACTTCGCTAAAACACAACTGAGTTTTCTCTTCGCAAATGACGTAGTCTGAGGCTGCAATCAATCCCAAGGCGCCGCCAAAGGCGGCCCCGTGGACAACACAAATCACCGGAAGTGGACATGTTAAAATTGCTTGAAACATTTCAAATAATATTTCAGCGTCTTTTTTATTCTGGGCAAAATCGTAGTTCACCATCTCTTGCATCCAGCTCAAATCCCCGCCAGCACAAAAAACTTTACCTGATCCCCTTAGAACTATAGCTCGAATACCTGAACTTGCTGAGAACTGGCGAAAGGCCTTTGTGATTTGAGAAATCATTTCTGGATTAAAGGCATTGCGAAGATCAGGTCTATGAAGAGTGACGGTCGCAATGGATTGAGATTCTGTAACTTGAACTAAGCTCATTCTTACATCCTTAAGACGCCTTGAGATTTTTCACCCCAAGACTTGTTTAAACTTGCTGCAATTCCCAATGCCAAAACTCGTCGAGTATCTGCTGGGTCAATAATTCCATCATCCCAAATTCGAGCAGATGCATAATAAGCAGAACTCTCGTGTTCATATTTATCAAGAGTTGGCTTTTTGAATTGAGCTTGCTCTTCAGGAGACATTTTTTGATTTTTTGCGGCCATCTGGTCCATTTTCACAGTGAGAAGAACATTCGCTGCCTGCTCGCCACCCATAACTGAAATTTTTGCGTTTGGCCACATCCACATCTGTCGAGGTTGATAAGCTCTGCCACACATTCCGTAATTACCAGCACCATAAGAGCCGCCAATGACCACTGTGAACTTCGGAACACGAGCATTGGAAACGGCCATCACCATTTTCGCTCCGTGCTTGGCAATCCCCTCATTTTCGTATTTTTGTCCCACCATAAAGCCCGTAATGTTTTGCAAGAAAATTAGTGGAACTTCACGTTGCTCACAGAGCTCAATGAAATGTGTCGCCTTCAATGCACTTTCGCTAAAGAGAACTCCATTGTTGGCGACAATACCCACAGGGTATCCCCAGATATGAGCAAAACCACATACCAATGTCGTTCCATACCCTGCTTTGAATTCATGAAAACGTGATCCATCCACAATGCGAGCAATGATTTCTCGCACATTGTAGGGAACCTTTGGATCTTTTGAAATCACACCGTAAATTTCCTTTGTGTCATACAGTGGTTCTTCGACCGTCATTGTTTTCATGACAACAGCTTTTTTCTTATTCAAATGAGAAACAATCTGACGAGTAATGTGAATTGCATGCTCATCGTTTTCAGCAAAGTGATCAGTCACTCCACTGATTTCGCAGTGAACATAGGCTCCACCCAAATCTTGGGCTGAAACCTCTTCACCCGTAGCTGCCTTCACAAGCGGTGGCCCACCCAAGAAGATAGTTCCATTATCCTTCACGATCACGTTTTCATCAGACATCGCAGGAACGTAAGCTCCACCTGCGGTGCATGAACCCATCACAACAGCAATCTGAGGAATCCCCGCTGCCGACATACGCGCTTGATTATAAAAAATTCGTCCAAAGTGATCGCGATCAGGAAAAACTTCCGACTGCAGAGGCAAAAATGCTCCCCCACTGTCCACCAAATAAATACAAGGCAGACCATTTTCATAAGCAATCTCTTGAGCCCGTAAATGCTTTTTCACAGTCATGGGGTAATAAGTTCCACCTTTGACTGTGGCATCATTGGCAACAATGATGCATTCCTGACCAGAGACGACTCCAATTCCTGTAATCACACCCGCCGAGGGAGCTTGTCCTTCGTACATGTCCCAGGCAGCTAGTGTCGAAAATTCTAAAAAGGAAGTTCCCGCATCAACTAAAGCTTCGATCCGCTCTCGAGCGGTTAGCTTTCCTCTTGATTTGTGTTTTGAAATGGCATCAGCGCCGCCACCTAATTTTACTTGGGCTAGACGGTCACGAAAAAGGTCCACTGAAGAAAGCATTGCTTCTTTGTTTGCTTTAAATTCTGGCGAGTGAACATCTATTTCACTTTGAATGACTTCCATAGTTTATTTCCATTTCAAAACGGGTTGGTAATGAAGGGTAATTTTTAAGAATATCTGACCCACGATTTGATCTTCGGCATCGTAAATTTGCACTGTAAAATCCTGGTGAGATTCATTTTTCTCAGCTAGCTCGGCAAAGATGGCCTCTCGAGCAATCAAGCTCAGCTCAGTTCTAAGCCGAAGATGAGTTTTGCGTGGCTTTAAAATCTCAATTTGTGCAGAGGTCATTCGCAATGTAGAACCACCCTCAGGCTGTTTTTTCTTCCAGAGCAGTTCTGCCGCGTATATGGCTGATGACAATAAAATGCCTTCGTCGACTTCCTCATTTTCATTGAGATTCTTTTTTTTATTTGGAACAATGACTTCAACATGAGTAGGCGAAAGTCGACTGGTTCTTAAATCAATCGATCGCAGATAGGGTTTCAATAACTCTAACGCGAAGTTCAAGGCAGCTTTTGGCGTCGGAGTTTCTAAGTGACCAGCGACCTCTTCAACAAGATTAGTTATCTTATTGATGTTGCTTTGGAACTTTTTATCTAGATTCTGTTGAAAATCGCGTAATCTCATGGTTATTAGGAATTAAGCTGATATCGAGCAGATATTCAAGGGAGGAAGCGATGAAATATTTAAGTGTGGTCTTTTTCGCCGTCGTTTTGATTTGGACTTGGAACGTTATCCACACGAAACAAGGTGTTTCATTCGAGACGCACTCCGGCATACAGCAGCGCCTCTCTGGGCTCATCGTTGAAACAGTTCAAGCAAAAAAACCGACAGCCCTGGACATCAAGGTTGAAAAGGTTTGGACTGAGCTTCTTATGGGAAATCGCATCCGTGCCCACTTCACTTACTCTTTTAAAGACACTGACAATCAGGGCACTGCCAATGTTCAAATTACTGGAAACGGTCTTCTCGAGCGTCAAGAAGACGGCGAGCCTGGAGTTGAAAAGTGGGCTCTGACTCAAGTGAAAACCACAAATGATGTCATTGTGTTTGAAGATGCCCTTCTTGTTTCAACTGGCGAATCAAAATAAATGTCGCTTCCAGATAAATATGTCGCGATTGATGAAGAGGGCTTCCCCCTCTTCGGAGAAGTCCGCGTCACAGATCCCTTAGTCGGCGCCGAACTTCTTAAAAATATTCGCATCCACGAGAATGGAGCCTTTGTCTCTGAGCTTGCAGGCACACAAGTCTTTGTTGAAGCCTTTGATGAACCTTACGTTGTCCAACAAATTTTGAAAACTGATTCTGAGTGGAAAATTCAACTGCCCTATTTTGTCGAGTTCAAATTTAATCCCACCACTTTCACCGTAGACGAATGGGACCGCTTTCATGGTGTGGCTGTTAATGGAGTTCCCTTTGTTCTCACTCGAAAGGCTCAGGCGGAACTTTTTCGAATTGCTGATGAGTATGATGATGACTCCATCACACTAAATGGGAAAAAAATATCTGTTACTCCGTGGATGACCTCTGATCCTGAAATATCGAAAGAACAGTTTTGGACGAAGATCTATCAGACTGAGGAACCTCGATGGGAGCTCAATCAACCCGCACCCGCGCTTGTGGATATGCTCCCGCGACTGAAAATTTCAAAGTCCAGAGTGCTTGTCCTTGGATGCGGATCAGGAAACGATGCCGCTTTTTTCGCTCAAGCTGGACATCTTGTCACTGCTATTGATATTTCACCAGAGGCTCTTCAGCGAGCACGGTCAAAGTACGGTCATCTTACCAATCTCACCTTTATTGAATCTGACGTTTTCACTCTTGGACAAGAATATTCAGGTCAGTTTGATGTGATCTTTGAACACACCTGTTACTGCGCCATTCAGCCTGAACGCCGAAACGAATTGGTTAAAACTTGGCGCCGCCTATTAAGCCCTGGTGGCCACTTGCTCGGAGTCTTCTTTGCTATGGAACGAAGATCCGCGCCACCTTTTGGTGGCACAGAGTGGGAACTTCGTGAGCGATTAAAAAAATATTTTCATTTTATTTTCTGGGGCCGATGGCACCAGTCCATTCAAAATAGAAATGGAAAAGAGCTTCTTGTCTACGCTCAGATGAAATAAAACCTACTCTCCGTGAGCTTCAACGGATTTCATCATCCGTGCAGCCAAAACAGCTAAGATCGTCCCAATGATCGCAATATAACCAACAATATCATAATTTTCGAGAGTCCCTGTCTCTGATTTCACAACAATAAGACCTGCAATAAACGAGGCAAAAGCAGCTGACATTTGCTGAGTTGAACTAGAAAGGCTCATGAAGCTTCCTCGATATTGCATTTTCACTGTTGATGTCACCATCGACATTGCTGGCACCATCCGTGCTCCCATACCAAGGAAAAACAGACAAGAAACAGGAATCAAATAATAAACAGAAGAGGGCCCCATATTGGTGATGAGATAGAGAGGAATAATCGAGCCTAAAGCGCCAATAGTAAACACTCTTTTTTTTCCATATTTATCTGCGGCTCTTCCAACAAGAGGAGATGTTACCATAGAGACAACTCCACCAAATAAATAAATGAGTGGCAATTGGGCTTCAGAGAGTCCTCCGTTAGCAACGAACGAGGGGCTCATAAAAGGAATCACAGTAAACTGTCCCATCACGAGTAAAAACAAAAAGCAAAGTGCAAGCAATTGATTTGAATCAGTAGCTACACGAAAAAGTGTTTGAACAGGAGAATCGTGCTTCATCCCCTTTTGCAAATGCGCATTCACAGCAGGCAGTTGTTTTCCCGCCACGCCAACAATCAGTAAACTGACAAGTCCCAAAAAGAAAAAAGGCGCATGCCAAGAAAAAGTGTTCGCTAAGTAAAGACTAAATGGCACTCCAAAAATCGATGCAATTGAAAAGGCTCCCATGACAATCCCCATCGCGGAGCCTCGCCGAGCAGCTTCGATAGAATCTCCGACAATAGCAAAAATGAGAGATCCCAGAATTCCACCAAAAGCGCCGGTCATCGCGCGAGTAACCAGCAATGAATAATAGTTGGGACTTAAGGCACAGAGTAACGTTGCCAGGGCAAAGCCTGAATAAAAGAAAAGCACTGTCTTTTTACGATCAAATCGATCCACGAAAAAAGCGGCAAGAAATCCGCTTAAGCTTGCTGCAAAAGTATAACTGGAAACCAAAAGACCAAATTGCTTTGGAGTGATTTCAAACATACGCATGAGTTGTGGACCCAAGGGCATCATGATCATGAAGTCCACAATGTGACTAAACTGCATAAAGGCCAGCAGAGCCAGCAAGGCCTTTTCCTGACGACTGAAGAGCTTCAAAGGTTAACCTCTAACTTTTCGCTAACTCTAGCGCATTTCGAACAATACTCGAAGCATCAATATTATGCTTTTTATAAAGGTCAATGGCGTTGTAAGCACTTTGACCAAACTGATCGTGCACACCCAGAATGCGAACCTTGTTCTTCATCTGGTGCTGAGTAATCTCAGCAGTCATCAAGTGACCCAATCCACCGATCGCCTGGTGATCCTCAACGGTAATAAAGCGGCCTTGGGTCTTTTCAACACAAGCCGTGATTGTTTTTAAATCAGGGCGATTGTGATTTCCTGGATTCACGACAATAACACCGACCTTTTGGGCCTCAAGCTCTTTTACCGCCTGCATAGCCTGCGGAACTAAGGACCCGGAAGCTAAAACGGTGACAGACTTGGGATACTGAGATGATGAATCATGAAGTATCTGAGCCTTGTTTAAATCATAAGTCGCCCCTTGAACAAAATTCTTCGGAAAGTTTTCTCTTCCTAAAAAGAAAATAGTTGATCGAGGAACCTTACCGGACTTTCGAGCATCAGCAAATTGATGAAGCGCTTGGGTCATCAGGGCCTCGGCCTCTTCACTGCATGTCAGACAATAAACATCGCAATGAGGAATTGAATTTGTCATTGATAAATAAGTCAGAGCCTGATGAGAAGCCCCATCAGCCGCGTCTTGAAACCCTGTGTGAGAATAAACACAAATAATAGGAGCTTCGGAAATACTGGCCATCGTCAGCGGTAAAGCTCCCTTCGTCACGCCAAACTGTGCAAAGGTATCCACCACAGGAATATAACCACACTTTGAAAATCCCGCCGCAGCTGAGACCATATTGCTTTCCGCAATACCTAAATCATAAGAGTCATGCGGGAATTCTTTTCGATATTCAGCTGTTCCTGTTGAGCCAGGAAGATCCGAGGTAATTGAAATCACAGGAAGCCCTGCCTTCTTGGCCTTAACCATGGCGGCAGAAATTCCTTTTTGAATTTTCTCTTCAGGTTGAGCTGGGGGTTTGGCCTCAGCCTTCATTTTTTTCTCGACAGCGATTAATTCATCAATCCATTCATTAAACAGAGCTGGATAGGATTGGCCGTCGTAAATTTCAGAGAGAAAAGCTCCAAGCTCTGTCGGACTCTTTAATGGAAATCCATGTCCCCCAGAAGAGGACTCTGCCGTCTTTTTCGTGCCGATGCCTTTAATTGTTTTCGCATGAATCGCAATGGGAACTTTTGGATTTTGACGAACCTCTTCAATGCTTGCAGAAACAACATCAAAACATTGTCGTAGATCATGGCCATCTTCAAGCTTTACTAATTTCCAACCCAAAGTCGCAAGGGCTTGGAATGAGGGACCCATTGAATAACTTTCTTTATCAATTCGACCAGAAAGTTTTGTGTTGTTATCACTAATAATCATCACAAAGGGAGCCAGCTGCCCTCGAGCTGCAAGTCCAGGAATAGCAGCCATCGCTTCACGAGCTTCGCCCTCCATGCAAGCGCCATCAGAAATCGCAGTCACAGTAACTCGACTTTTTCCAGCAAGAGCATCGGCCATTGCCAGTCCTTGAGATTGAGGAAGTGCAGATCCCAACGGACCGTTGCTCAAGAGCACTGCTTCTGGAAATAAATGAGACTCTCCATGGCCGGTCAGACGACTTTCAATAGAGCGAAAACCTTTCAGGTCATTTAATTTTAAACCTGCAAACCCATAATTGGCTTTCAGCGCGTAAAGTCCATTTTCACAGTGACCAGCATCGTTGATGAGATTGTATAACTCGTACCAGTTCTGACCCTTTTTCTTCGCGTCGTAAAAAGCATAACCATGAAGGGCAGACATCAACTCAGCGAAAGCGGCTGGCCCACCATAGTGACTGGCTGCTCCGCCCATAACCGCATTCATGTCCATCAGCGCCACCAGAGCTCTTGTTGCCCGAGGGTCCGCAAGATTGATCTCGACCCCATCTTTCGTTTGAACTGGAATAGCAAATTGAAGATCTCCGGATGGATTGCCCGCAAGTTTATTTTGGATCGGAAGTGGTTGAGTCATAACATCCCCTTTTCTTGCATCTTTTTGACCTCTCTTTTATCCTTTCTGAATGTCAGAGGGTCAAATCAATTTTCGCGAATATCCTAAAGTTGAACTGCACCGCCATCTTGAAGGCGCTGTGCGTTTTTCAAGCCTAATTGAACTTCGAAAATCCCTTGGGCTTGAGGTTCCGGCCGAACTTGCTCAGCAGAGAGCTGAATATTTGGTCCTAAAACCCATGAAAGACCTTGCCGCCGTCATCCATGCCTTTGGAAGCACTCAGCAAATCTTTCGATCCGAGGAAATCATCACTCGTATCACTTATGAATGCATCGAGGACGCCGCGAACGAGGGAATCCGTATTCTTGAACTGCGATATGCCCCAACGTTTATGCGCTTGGGCCACGAACATCTTTCTTTTGAGAAAATCCATCGAGCCATTCTTCGCGGAGTAGCCATGGCCAAGGATTTACCAATCGCCGTGGGTTTAATCTGTATTCTACAAAGAACTTTACCCCTTAAAGAATCAGAAAAAGTTCTCGATTTCGCTCTTGAATGTAAAAACACTTGGGTTGGCTTTGACCTTGCTGATGATGAAGATTCTGGGCCAGCAAACCAATTTCAAAAACTTTTTGAACGTGTTCAAAATGCAGGCGTACCCATCACCATTCACGCTGGAGAAACGCCTAGCCCAACCTCGCCCCTAAATGTCAAAGACTCGATCAAACTTCTCGGCGCCCGACGCATTGGACATGGACTGCAGATCATCAACAATCTTGAGATTCTGAATTTTGTTCGTGACCAAAAAATCCCACTTGAAATTTCTGTCACCAGCAATTGGCTCACGAACGCCATTACATCTGTTGACGCTCACCCTATTCGAAAACTGATCAACGCAGGCGTCTTGGTGACTTTGAATTCGGATGATCCCGGGATTTTTGGAATTGATTTACCCCACGAGTATGAACTTTTGGCGACCAGATACAGCTTCACAAAAGCCGAGTTTGATCACTTAAACGATATCGCCGCTCGAGCCAGCTTTATTCCGCTAGCAGAAAAACAAAAACACTGGCCACGGCCTATTCAATAAAAAATATCGCCATTACGTCTGGTGAGTGACCGCATTCGCAGGCTCAACAGGGTTGGCGGCTTGAGTTTCTTCATAGGCCTCGACCATATGAACAAGCATCAATGTGACTAGTGGAGTGGAAACCAGAAGACCAATCGCAAAGCAGATTGCCCCCGCCAGCATGATCAGGCCAATCACTATCAAAATCCAAAAAGTTTTCCACCAACGACCCGACACAAGTTGCAAGCAATATTTAAACGCTTCAACCGCGTCTTGCTTGCGTAGAACAAAAACTTGAGTCGACATGGCCATCGCAACACCGACATAAATACCAGGAATAACAAGCAGGATAACTCCCACCAAGACTGCCAAGAAAATAAGAACATTGAGCAGCGCCAAATGAAGCAGTCGATTAAAATCCTGAAATCCCCAGAAAAAATCTTTGTATTCAAAAGCTTCGCCCTTGCGAATTTTAAGCAGACACACAATATACCCTGCAGAAATCGGGGCCGAAAGAAAGGCGCCCAGAAGGGGGATCATAGATAAAGTCATCAGCGCCACTGCATTTACAAGAGTCAATCCTGCGACCAAAGGCAGTTGATCCTTCATTGCAGCCCAGCTTTTGTTAAAGATTGACGATACGCTGATAGACATAAGCACCTCTTTTAGTGAAAACTGTCTTGGTCTTACCACGAACTGAAAGGACTTGTCATGCCCCAGTTGTATCCCGAAATCCAGCCCTTTAACTCTGGAATGCTAAAAGTCTCTGATCTTCATCAAATCTATTTCGAAGAGTGCGGAAATCCTGAAGGCTACCCCATCATTTTTCTTCATGGCGGACCTGGCGGAGGCTGCAGCACTGACCATCGCCGTTTTTATGATCCCAAACATTACCGAATTGTTCTTTTAGATCAGCGTGGCTGCGGAAGAAGCCTTCCCTTTGCCGAGTTGCGCGAGAATACCACCTGGGATCTTGTATCTGATATTGAAAAATTACGAACTCATTTACAAATTTCAAAGTGGCATGTCTTTGGTGGCAGCTGGGGATCGACACTGGCTCTTGCTTATGCGGTCACTCATCCCGAGAAAGTCAGCGCTTTGATATTGAGGGGAATTTTTCTTTGTCGTCCCTCTGAAATTAAGTGGTTCTATCAAGAGGGTGCTCACCAAATTTACCCAGACCAGTGGGAGATTTACAACAATCACATCCCCGAAAACGAGCGACATGATTTTGTTTCCGCTTACTACAAGCGCTTAACAAGCTCAGATGAAAAGGTTCGATTGGATGCGGCTCGTGTCTGGAGCAAGTGGGAGTCCTCGACATCCTATTTGTTTGTGAAGGAATCTGCCATCGAAGAGTACGACGATCCTGCAAAGGCTCTTCCCTTTGCTCGTATCGAATGTCATTACTTCGTGAACAAGGCCTTTTTCTCAACAGACAATTACCTATTAGAAAACGCACACAAGCTGAAAAATATTCCTGGTGTGATTGTTCAAGGTCGCTATGACATTGTTTGCCCCATGAGAAGCGCTTGGGATTTACACCGAGCTTGGCCCGAAGCACGGCTGAAAATAATACCCGATGCTGGCCATTCTGCATGGGAATCAGGCATTTGCAGTGCTCTTGTCGAAGCTACAGATCAGTTCCGCGAGATCAAATAGGGCCCCAAAATATCCATAAGATTTTCTTATGTTCCCTCTGAAAAGAATCGTCTTGTGAAAAAACAAGGCCCTGTAGTTTATTGGTCCAACTGACGCATTAAGTGTCGGCTTCAAGAATGGTGATCGAAGATCTAAGCTTGAAGAAAAGTATGGGGGGACCCCGGGGGAACTATGAAAAACGTGAGAGGGATTTTAGAAATCGGCATACTCGCAATATCGACTGCTTCTTCATTAATCGCATGCGGTCCAAAGTATGATTCCTCTATGCCGGATTCACCTTTGGAGATTGTTGAATCTTCAGAGGGTATTATTGGTGGGTCAGTCGTGGATTCGACTGACCCGCTTTCGCAATCCACTGTTGCTCTTATGGACATTAGCAGTGGCTCGCTTTGCACAGGAACAATTGTTGCCTCTAATCTTGTTTTAACAGCAGCTCACTGTACATCTTCAGATCCGACAAGCACTGTCGTTATTTTTAGCACGACTCTGCCAGACTCAATCTACGACATTATGGGAAAAACAATTCGTCACGTTGTTGGCGGAAAGGCTTCGCCACTTTGGGCAAAGTTGCAAAACAATCAAGAAAAGAATTGGGGCGACATTGCACTACTTAAATTTTCTGGAAAACTACCAGAGGGATTTAAACCTGCGCGACTTCTCAATAGCAAAAAATCCTTAAAAGATGGCATGCTCGCCGTCCTTGCAGGATTTGGATTAATGGACGGGGTGAAGAAAACCGAATCCTCGGAAATGAGAAAAACAACAGTTTCAATTCAGTCCGTTCATTTTAGCGAAACAGAAGTCATGTTTGACCAAAGCAAAGGAAAAGGTGCCTGCCATGGTGATTCTGGCGGTCCAGCCTATGTCACGATTGGCGGCAAATCAGCACTGATGGGAGTCACTAGCCGTGGGATCAACGATCCCCGAGATACATGCGGAGTTTCCTCGATCTACACGAGCGTTTCAGCCCATATGTCTTGGTTAAAATCAACTGCAGCAGAATTGATGTCTCCAAAGTATAAACCTGAGCCAATTGCTCAACCTGCAAACTTTTTCTCGTTGTAGTTAGAACTGAACACAAAACCACTATAGACAGAGGCTCAGGACGAGCCTCTTTTTTTTAGTACCTTGCCGTCCAGATTAAGCCACCCGCATCCCCCTCGATCCATGGCACCACTGCTGAATTCGAAGTCGAATGAAAATATCCCGCGCGTCCCCAAATAAACCCAAGAAAAGCTCCGCCCACCACATCGCTGAACCAATGGTCATCTGAAGAGATTCGGCTTAATCCAACCCCCACTGAAAGTGGATAAAAAATGACTGCGGCCCTCCACCCATAAGCATGCGTCAACGATGTCGCTGTCGCAAAAGCGCTTGAGGTATGTCCCGAGGGAAATGAATCATGATTAGATTGATTCGGACGTTCACGTCGAAAGGCCTTTTTCATCGCTGTTGTGGTCACCGCTGTAAACCCAAGAGCCCGCAGATGTGAAATCCCGTTTTCACGATCAACAAAGTACTGCGTAAGTGCAATTCCAAAGTTCACACCGTTATCAATATAGTCGTTAAATGACCTCGTTTCGCTTCTCGACATTTTTTGATTAAGCCGCCACTGCTCGCGAACTTGGTCATCATAGTGTCTGGCAACGAGCACCGAAGCCACTCCCCCGAGCCAGAGCTTTACTCCGATCTCGTCTGACGATTTTTCAAGTGTCGGCTGAATTTGGTCTTGGTAAAAATTTGTTTCTGCAGCGTGAGCGCCCAACGAAAAAAACAAAATCAGAAGGTAGACATTTCGCATAGTGCTTATCATTTCTGAATCAGTTCATTTTGAATCAAATCACTGACACATTTGGGCTGATCAAAGAGTAGGCGATGAGACGCGTTCTTTACAATTTGAATTTGAATCTGATCTGACTTTGGCAATGCGCTATAGATTTTTTGATATTTTGGATCACCCTCTCCACAGATCCATATTTGCTTCATTGGCCAAGCGCCAACAATCTGGGTAAAATCCTTCTGGTTAGCCAGCGACCAATTTGTTAAAGCCTGAGCAAGCATGCCATGATCATAGTTCTTTTCTTCTCTGGCGGGCTCATATCCATGCAGAAAAATCGGCTGCTGATTCCAATCACGAAGCACGGACTGAAATTCCTCTTCTAAAAACCGCTTGGCCCATTTCTGATCTGCAGGAACCCGGTCTTTTTTTTCTGCCTGAGTCTTTAATCCCGTCCCTGTTGAAACAAAAAGTGCTCCGGACCAGAGTTTTGGATTTTCTTGAACGACATGAAGACTGAGCCTGCCACCCATCGAATATCCGACGAGATAATTTTCATCTTTTTCTGAAATCTGAAATCTCTCAAGAAAACGCTTTCCAAACTGTTCAAGGGTTATTTCAGGGCAAATCTGAGCGTCGTTCAGCAGGTCAACTCGAATCAACTCAGTTTGAATGTGGTCAAGATTGAGATCTTTGATGATTTCATCCCAATCACTTGGCAGGCCTAAAAAACCGTGAAGAAAAAAAATTCTTTTTCTAGATTTCACGATATTTTTTCCAGAATTGATTTGATGAATCCTCGTCAGGAAGAAGCTCAATGATACAATGATCTGGCAAATTTTGGTTCGGGTGAACATCCGTCCACTGCACGTAACCCCAGCCGAACATCTCTGCCCAGTGCTGAAAGCCAACTTCATGACGATTTAAAAACTCTTCACGTCCAAATAAATTTTTAAAAATCATTCCGCCATTGTTGTTCACGACAACAATTCGCAATTTTTGAAATTGATTTTTCTGTGTGATCCAAAGACTGTTGAGATCATACATCGCTGTTAAGTCGCCAACAACGGCCCAGGCCTGATTTTCATGAAGCTCATAGGCCATTCCCAAGAAAGTTGAAATCTGCCCGTCAATACCGTTGGCTCCCCGATTCCCAAAAACTTGCTTATAATGAATACTTGTATGCGAGGCTAAATCCCACTCTCGAATTGGAAGAGAATTCCCAATGTAAATTGTTTTCTCTTGAAGCATCTTTGCCAAGCGCGAAACCAGGGACGGCTCACTTTTGGGATAATCTTGAAATAGTCCCTGCAGACGGTTGGCAATGTCTGTATCCTGTAAGAAAATTTTTTCAAGCTCTTGTTTATCTGCCACTGACTTCAGTTGGATTAAATCCAGATTATGATAACCCACCAAATGGCTCACGCGGCGAGAAAGACCCGAATAGTCATTATCTGAAATCGAATAAACGGGCACATGCGAGAGCTTGACCTCAAGATCTCTCCAAAATCTTAATGTTGGCACGCCCCCCACTCGCAAAACAGATTGAGTCAGATTTTCTTGGAAGGCCTTTTCAACAGATTTTTCCCCTCCTTGTAAAAGTAAATTCTGAAGACTGGGCTCTCCTCTTAGGCCTGAAAGGACCTCGGCATAAATGGGCGCCCCTAGTTTTTTTAAGAAATCAACAACCTGGGCGCGATACTTATGTTTGAGTGGACCAACAATCACCATGGGTTTATTCAATAGTCGCTTTTGCTCTGAGACCAATTGCGGAAATTGGCGATTATTTAAAACCAGTTTTGAACAATCCAGTGGCTCAATAGCTCTGTCCAGCAAAGGTTCATCAAAACAAATGTTCAAATGCAAAGGCCCGCTCTTCGTCCACTGACTTAAATTGATTTCTTCGTCCAAACTTTCAATGTCTTGTGTCGTCTCAACATAGTGGGAGAATATTCCCACTTGTTCAATTGACTGCGGGGCCCCGGTATTTCGATATGCCCGCGGACGGTCAGCCGTCAGAAAAACAAGGGGCAGTGATGTGTATGTGGCCTCAACTGCTGCGGGCAGAAGTTCAGCAACAGCTGTGCCCGAGGTTGTCACCACCACCACAGGATTGTGATTGGCTTGAATCATCCCCAGGGCAAAAAAGGCTGCTGATCTTTCATCAAAGAAATGTAGAACTCGAATTCCTGCTGCAGAAGAGAGAACTCTCACCAATGGCGAATTGCGGGCGCCGGCGCAGATACAAAAGCAAGAGACTCCCTCTTGCACAAGTAAACGGATGACTTTTTCGCTCAGATCTATATTCATGAAACCAGTCCGATCGATCGAAAAATGGAATCGAGCTTTTGGTGTACTTCTCTCCACTCGTTCTCAAGTTGGCTTTCGCGTACAACTCCGCATCCAGCAAAGACTTTTGTGCCCTTTGGACTCCATTGAATATTGCGAATAGCAACCAGACACAGGCTTTCCCCATTGGGTAGTGAGAACACGAGCGGTCCGCCCATTTTCTCTCGACCCTCTTGTGGTGACAGGTCCTTCATCCATTGAAATCCATAAGCGCGAGGAGCCACCCCCAAAGCTGGAGTGGGGTGAAGCAGCCGTATCAGTTCTGCTGGTGTCTTTTGCGAGCCCTCTGCCGTAAGTTCGGTCAGAAGATGTTGAAGATGGGGTAACTCAAGAACCCTGGTCTCTGATCGACGAACCCAGCCAATTGTTTCTAAGCGTTTTTCAATATCTTGGACAACAACTTGGTGCTCATGAAGCTCTTTTCGATCAGACAACAAAGCTCTTGCAGATTCCTCTCTCGTTTCAGCTTGAGTAACGACCCGAGTTCCCGCCAAGGCCATGGTTCGAACTACTCCACCTTTTTGTTCAAACAAAATTTCAGGAGTCGCCCCCAATATTCCAGATTCATCCTGCCAAAATCCATAAACCCGAAGGGCCTGGGGCTGATCCATCAAGGAAATCATCCAATTGGCTTGATCTGCAGCTGCGGGTCGCTTTTCTGTGGCCGAGACAACAATGGGAACTGCCTTTTCAATTTCTTCGCGCTGAATTTTGCCCTGGATCACCTGAAAAGAAGTTTCAAAATCTTGGCGAGAGGGGTTTAAAAAATCGGATTTTGACAGAGTTTGGACCTGAGTTTTAACAAAGTCCCGAAGCCCCTGAATAAAATCAGCATTGGACACCCGAAGGGGCCCCCGGGGGGCCTTCGTCCACTGAACTGACCCGGCAAAGAAATCGGCGTAACCTATTGAATAATCTAATTCTTTTGAAATCTGAAAAGGCCCACTCCAGATCAAAGAATGCTGTCCATCTAAACGTAAAAAAGCCCCCTGCTCCAGGAACTGGGCCCAATCGAAACGGTTTAAGGCACTGTAAAACTCTTGCGTCATACCCTAGCTTTCTTACAAAACTTCACCTGAAGTAGTTTCTCTAATCTAAAATAATGGTATACCTTCCCACCTTCACCTTAACAGGCGGATACATGGAAATTACTTCAGAGACAAGTCCTCTTCTTAGAACTCATGGCGCAGTGTTGCCTTTACGAAAAACTAAGGCAGTCCAAGTCGGCGATATTAAAATTGGCGGACCTGATTTTTCTGTCATTGCAGGTCCCTGTTCAATTGAAAGCTACGGTCAGTTTCTTGAAACTGCCCAAGGAGTTAAAAACTCTGGTGCCGTTCTTTTACGCGGTGGCATCTGGAAAATGCGCACCAGCGCGAAAGCTTTTCAAGGGTTAGGATCTGAGGCCCTACATTTTATCCGCAACGTGCTTGATCAAACAAAGATGGGCCTTGTCACAGAGGTGACTGACCCTCGACAAATTGAAGTACTCGATGACTATGTAGCTATGTACCAAGTCGGGGCTCGAAATATGTTTAACTATGCTCTTCTAAAAGAGCTCGGCATGAGCCGAAAACCCATCATGCTGAAGCGGGGTTTTTCAGCCCTGATTGAAGAGTGGATCAAAGCTGCAGAATACATTTCTCTTGGAGGAAACGAGGGAATCGTTCTTTGCGAACGGGGAATTCGAACTTTTGAAACGGCGACTCGCTATACTTTTGATCTCAATGCTGTGATTTTCGCAAAAGCTCGAACTCACTATCCCGTCATCGTTGACCCTTCCCACGCAGTTGGAATTCGAGAGTTCGTTCCAAAAGTCGCTCTTGCCGCAGCCGCCGTTGGCGCCGATGGCGTGATCGTTGAGGTCCACCCACGTCCCGAAGAGGCTCTCTCTGACGGCAAGCAAGCACTGACCCTTGAAGATTTTAAAATATTAATGAAGCAAATTGAGGGCGTTTTATCAGCCCTGAACCACCCACTTCAGAAGTTGTAATATGAGCCAACAGACGCACTCGCCCCAGCCAGAAAAAATACGACAAATGTTCGCTCGCGTGGCGAACAAGTACGACAAAGCCAACTCTGTTCTTTCTATGGGAATTCACCATGCTTGGAGAAAAAAATTGGTTCAACTTTCTGAGGTTGATCACGGCGATGCGGTTCTTGATTGCGCAACAGGAACAGGTGACCTGGCGATTGAGTTTAAAAAAGCAGTCGGGCCAGAGGGAAAAGTGATCGGCACAGACTTCTGCCCAGAGATGATGATTCCTGCTCCTGCAAAAGCAAAGTCCAAAAATCTAGACATTGAATTTACCCAAGCTGATGTGATGAATCTTCAATTCCCAGACAACACCTTTGACGTTGTGAGCATCTCTTTCGGTATTCGAAACGTCGCCGATCCTCTCAAGGCCCTTCAAGAAATGGTCCGGGTTGCAAAGCCTGGCGGGCGAGTCATGGTGCTTGAGTTCGGTCAAGCCACCATGCCTGGATTTGCCCAAATTTTTAATTTTTATTCCGAGAAAATTCTTCCCGTTGTTGGCGGATGGGTGACTGGCGAAAAAGAGGCCTACCGCTATCTTCAGAAGTCTTCAGCTCTGTTCCCTTGCCGACAGGACTTCTTGAATCTGATGAAAAAAACTGACGCCTTTTACAGCTGTGACTACACATCTTTAACGGGTGGCGTGGCCTACATCTACCGCGGCACTAAAAAGGACTAATTGGCTCCAACCCAGCCCTTATCGGTTTTGATCAAGTTGACTTTCATTTTGTGAAATTCATTTTCCGCAAGCTTGGGCTCCTGCTGTTTCATTAGTCTCAGTGCCTCAGTAAAGTTAAACGAATTCACAGTCTTACCCTGCGCTTGAGAAAGAATACCCAACATATGCTTACGAACCTGTGTTGAAAGCGCAACCATCTCAATACCAACAGTGGCCTTAACCTCACCCCCTCGCTCGATATTCTCAATCAAAAATTCAGTATGATTCACAAAGTAGGAGACACAATCTTGCAAACGGGTGTGGTCTTTACCAAGTGCCTCTGCCGCCTCTTTTTCGACAGCCAATGTATAATTTTGTTTTGCGGTATCGACTGCTGCCAATTTCAAATCACGATCTTTAAAGGCTTCGCAGGAAATAAGAGAGAAGAAAAGAAGGGGCAAAAGAATTAGTTTTTTCATGATAACCTCGGCAGTATATTAACGAAACTGATCTTGATTTAATCCAAGGTGATGGTCAACTAAAACAAGTGCGGCCATGGCCTCGAACACGGGACGAGCTCGAAGGCCGATGCAAGGATCATGGCGACCCTGCTTTGCTACGTCAAGAATTGAAGAGGTGGGCTTCATTGTGATCTTCATCACAATGTCTTCACCAGTGCTGATTCCGCCCCGTAGACCACCATAAACAGCCTGGTTTGACCGATGAAACTCGGTGCCCTTTGCAAAGCCCGCAGCTGTGCCTGCGCCAAATTCAATTGCTGTTGTCGCTCCAACACTCATCATCGCACCAGCCAAATCTGATTTCAGCTTATGAAAAACAGGCTGACCAAGGCTGGGCGGGGGGTTTTGAATTCGAAGCTCGATTTGAGCTCCGAAGCTTTCCCCCTGGGCCTTTGCTTTTTCAAGAGCCTCTGCAATTTGAGTCTCTGATGGATTCTGAAATGGCCCCATTTGGATAATGCGGGTTTCAAATTTTAAATTTGGATATATTTTTTGAAGCACCATCTTGGCGACTGCTCCACCAAGAACCCGAGAGACCGTCTCGCGGCCCGAGGATCGCCCCCCACCACGATGATCAACGTGGCCGTACTTCTGTCGCCAGATATCATCGGCATGACCGGGACGAGGTTGATTTTGAATCTGGTCATAGTCAGCAGATCGCTGATCTTGATTGCGAACGATCAGTGCGATTGGGGTACCGAGAGTTTTTCCTTGAAAGACTCCACTTAAAACCTCGACCTGATCAGGCTCTTGACGACTTGATACAGATTGATTCGTGCCGGGGCGGCGACGATCTAATTCACTCTGGAGAAATGAAAGATCAAAATCCAATCCTGCAGGACAGCCATCAACGATAGCACCAAGGGCCGCGCCGTGGCTTTCGCCAAATGTGTGAATAATAAAATGTCGGCCAAATGAATTCCCAGACATAGGGATTTGATACATCTAAATAGGGTTGGGCCACAAGGAATTTGTGGCCCAATTCAAATTAAGCAGTTTTATAATGAAAGTGCTTCTCGTAATTTTTATACTTCTTATAGTCATTCTTCGTCGCTGTCGTGTACTCACGAGTGTACTTTGAAAAGCATTTATCCAGCCATGTATAATAAGACTTATACATATAGTTACCGAAATACTTGCTGTACCAAGCGGGCGAAGCAGTTGGAACGTACTCATGGTGCTTGCAAAAATATGTCATTTCATAACACATCTTTTTCCACCACTGCTTAGCCTCTGAGGCATGTACAAAGTTGCCCACAAATACTGGCTTGCCACCATAAGTAAAGCCCACTTCCCAGCCATGTCCTGCTGGTTTGCAATATGCTTTGTATGTCAGATCACCAAATTTGTATGTTTTATTTTTTGTCACAATTGTCTCCTTATAATTAAAGTAACCTTCTATCGGTAAATGATGCCCAGCAACTTAATGATTTTTTATATCAACTTGTTGATTTTCTGGTGGTGTGTAAACTTGAGACATACGGAGGCATTTTATGAGGCTAGTCCTGACAATCTTTTTATCATTATTCCTAGTTCTTGGATTACCTTCTGCGACGCTTGCCGCAGATGTTGTCGATAAGGCACAAGAAAAAGGTCGAGAAGCCAAGGATAAAATCCAAAAAGAACTCGAAGAAGCACTTCAGGATATGGATCAGAAGATCGAGTCCTTAAAACAAGAAGCAAAAAGCAAATCAAACTCTGCCAAAAAAGAAATCAAAGAAGAAATTGCTGAGCTCGAAAAAGAGCAAAAAAAATTGAAATCAAAATTAGTGGAATTGAAAAAAAGCAGTGGCCGAGCTTGGGATGAAATTGAAAAGGGCATGAGTCTCGCTTTAGATAAAATGAAAGAATCCTTTAAAAAAGCAAAGGATGAGTTTGATAAATCTTCGTCTGAGCAAAAGAAATAAACACACACATGAGCTTTAAAAAATCTCAACTGCATTTTTCAAATTCGTTACCGAAAGTCGATTTCAAAAATCAAATTCTGGTTTATGACCAGATTTTGAGTAATAAATATTCTTCCTGGATCAAAAAATTTCCAAGGCGATATTCGGTTAGCTCTGGGGAGAATCTTAAAGATCTTAAACATTTTTCTTCACACCTGGATACCATTTTAAAAATTTCAGAGGGGATCCCCAAGGACACAATGCAAATTGTTGTTTTTGGCGGAGGCTCTGTTGGTGATTTTGGCGGGTTTGTCGCCAGTATTCTAAAGCGCGGCGTGGGCTTAATTCACATTCCAAGTACTTGGCTCTCAGCCATTGATTCTTCTCATGGCGGGAAAACAGCTCTGAATTGTGCTCAATTTAAAAACCAAATTGGCACATTTTATCCCGCCGATAAAGTCTACCTCGTGAAATCTGTTCTCTCGGCCTTGCCATCAGAAAGAGTTTTTGAGGCTCTGGGTGAGGTCTATAAAATTGGGCTCATATCCGGTGGGGGCTTATGGAAAAATATTTCTCAAATAAAGGTTTGGGACGAAAGACAGTTGTGGAAACTTCTTCCCAGCCTTGTTCAAGCCAAATTAAAAATCGTCAATAAAGACCCTTATGAAAAAAAAGGTCTTCGTCACGTTCTTAATTTGGGGCACACCGTAGGTCATGTGCTTGAGTCGGCCTCGGGACTTCCCCATGGATATGCCGTCTTACTGGGAACATTGTTTGCTCTAAACTGGGGCAAAAAAAGAGGAATCACCCAACCAAGACTCACTCTGCCCCTTGACCAATGGATCCTTTCTAACGAATTGGCCGAAATCAACAATCCTGGCGTTTATCTTTCACAAGATAAAAAAATTTCTGCACACAGCCAGATCAGATATATATTTGTGAAGAGCCCGGGCAAAATTGTTGTCACAAAAGTTAAAATCTCAGAACTCGTTACCGAATGGAAAAGGCAGGCCCTTCGTGTCTAACTGCTTTCAATATAAGGGAACAATTCCAGGATCAAAATCAATTCTGAATCGTTGCCTTATTCTGAAAAGTTATTTTCCAGACTTAATTATCAATGGCCTTTCCCTTTGTGATGATGTTGTTCACATGAAAAAAGCCCTTGAAAGCCTAACTGCCAATCAAGAAATTTTTTGTGGCGAAGCCGGAACAACCTTTCGATTTATGGCGCTTCGAGCCTCTCGAATTCCCGGGCAGTGGAAATTAACAGGTTCCCCAAGACTATTTGAGAGACCTCAGGGTGAACTTCTCTCTTCTCTTCATCAGTTAGGGGTTCTTGCACATATTGAGAAGAACACTCTAATTATTGAAACAACAGGTTGGCGCATGCCCAATGGGGCCTTGAAAATTCAGAGAGAAAGATCAAGTCAGTTTGCCTCTGCTGTTTTATTGAACGCTTGGGAATTGCCCTTTGAGCTTGAGTTGGATCTCAGCGGACCCTCTGTATCTGACAGTTATTGGCAAATGACCCTTGATCTTGTCCGCCAGGTTGGGATGACGTTCAGTGAAGATGAGCATCACGTTGTTATTCCTCAAAATCAAAAGGTCACGATTACTGAAATTACTGTGGAGCCAGATTACTCTTCTGCCTTTGCCGTGGCTGCTGCAGCAGCGATTTGTGGAGAAGTTGAAATTTCTGGATTCAACACCCATAGCCTTCAACCAGATTACATCTTTGTTCGACTGATGAAAGAAATGGGCGCTGATCTACAAATTCAAAACGATACTTTGAAAATCAAGCAAACCGAAAAACTTCTGCCCATCGAAATGAACTTAGAGAATTGCCCTGATCTCTTTCCTGTCCTTGGAGTTCTTTGCTCTTTTGCGAATGGAATCTCGCGTCTAAGCGGTGCCCCCCATCTGGTTCATAAGGAATCCAATCGAATTGCAAAGACCTGGGAGCTTCTTCAATTCGCTGGAGTTGATTGCGACATGAAAGAGGACGGCCTTGTTATTCACGGCAAGGGTCGAAAACTTAAGCCCACATCGTTTGCATTTAATCCCGATCATGATCACCGAATGGCTATGGCCGCTGGTCTTTTGATACGAGCTGGGTTTGATATCAAGCTTGAGAGCCCCCAAGTTGTTAGTAAAAGTTTTCCTGAGTTCTGGTCAACAATCGGAGTCAACCTATGAAAATGCTGCTCATCGGTCATCGGGGGGTCGGAAAAACTGCCTTAGTCCAAAGACTGCAGATTTATCATTCGCTTCGGGGATCGTCGATAGCCGTCCATGATCTGGACCGTGAGATCGAAAAAGGGGCTCAAGCAAAGATTGCTGATATCTTTGAACTGGTTGGAGAAAAAACATTTCGCCAGATTGAATTGAAAACCCTGGAATACCTGATGCGAAGGTCCGAGTTCATTATTTCTCTGGGAGCTGGATTCGACCTGACTCAAATCCAAATTCATCCCGATGTCGAAATCGTTTGGGTGTCACGCAAAACAGATTCGCTGGGTCGAATTTTTCTGGATCGTCCAAGACTCAATCAAAATCTGACTCCGCTTGAAGAATTCCAAGAGCGTTACCAGAAAAGATCTGAATTGTATTCACGATTTGCTCACTGGCATTACGAAATGCCTGAAGGACTCACCAGTCCCAACGAAATTGAAAAAATGATTTTTTTGAACCAGGTGGATGATGCTGGTGGAATTTTAACTTTGACCGCAGCTCACCTACAAAATGCCGAGATTTTTAAAAACTATTATTTCTCTCGTGGATTTGATCAATATGAACTCAGAGATGATCTCTTAACAGAGGTTGAATTTCAAAAAGCTCTCACTTTGATTCCTAAGAATCAAATTCTCATCTCATGTCGAACTCAACCGACAAAGACGATCCTGCAAAAGATGAATGCCGAAGGTTATGAAACAGATTGGGCTCTTGAGCTGGGCACTCCAGACCAAATCAAGCCCACGATTATTTCTCTTCACGAGCGCGGTGAGAAATCAATTTCTGATCTTCTGAATGATCTTGAATCCAACGGAAAAAACCGACACCTGAAATTGGCTATTGAAATTCATAATTACTCAGAATTACGTCAGTGTTTATCTTGGCAAAGCCAAGATCCAAAGAATCGATCCTTCTTGCCACGATCAAAAAGCGGCAGATGGACCTGGGTTCGACTGTGGCTCAAGCATCAACAAAAATTAAATTTCATACATGATTTTGGCAGTCCCCATCTGGATCAGCCCACTCTGAGCGAATGGCTCAACATTTCTTCTTGCCATCAAGAATTTGCAGCTGTACTGGGACACCCAGTGATGCATAGCTATTCCCCTGCTGAACACCAGCCCTATTTTCGAAGCCGAGGAATTCCCTTCTTTGCAATTGATATTTCTGAGCATGAATGGGATGAATCTCTCCCTTTACTTGAAAAAATGGGGCTACGATATGCGGCGGTGACCTCGCCTCTAAAAATAAAAGCCTTTCATTTTGCAAAAGACCACACAGAAATTGCACAGAAACTTCAATCAGCGAACACTCTTGTTCTTGAATCAAATCATGGCTGGTGGGCTCACAACACTGACCTTGAGGGCCTAAGCTCTCTACTTGAAACCGAGTCTGATCTGGGTGAAGTTGTCATTTGGGGTGGCGGGGGCACGTTGCCTGTTATCCACGAGCTTATCCCCAGCGCAATTTCCTACTCGTCTCGAACAGGCCAGATGAGAGGTGAGGACGCCGACGAAGCCCCTACCGCAAATCCAGAAACACTGATTTGGGCGGCGGCACCAAATGCTGAATTGCCAAAACACAATTGGACCCCCAAACGAGTTATTGATCTCAACTACCGGGATGATTCAAGAGCAAAAGAATATTGCCAAATCACGGGAGCCAAATACATCTCAGGACTTTTGATGTTTAAGTCCCAAGCCCAAGCTCAACGTCAGTTCTGGGAGCGGTTTTAAGCAAAGTACCCTACGTCAGCAGAAATGCCTAGGACGGGCTAATCACAATCTTGACTGTCGGCATAGTCCACCCTCAGAAGACAGAGGTCACTTGCCTGAACTAACACAAAAATCCCTTTTAGAACTGAAGACACCAATCTTGGGAACCGAGCCAACCGAACTTATACTCACTTCAGAGATAAGCGCCTTGCGCCAATTGGATTAAAAAATCCTGCGCTGGAATAACTGCCTTTATTGAAAAACTCAGCAAAATGGTTATCCCCTCTAAGTCCGAGGTGGTACGCTGCCTGAATATAGATTGGTTTGAATATTAAGGCATTTCCATATATAAAAAGCACCTATGAAATCAAAAATCAATGAGCTAATAGCAAAAATTGAAGACCTACAGAAAGAACTTTCAAAAGAGTACGCTCGCCTAGCAGAAAAATACGAGTACTCTTTTCAGAAAAGAAAAATCATTTTTCTTGAGCAAATGCGCCAGTACCACATCCACGTTCGAACTGGACTGGTTTCCTATGTACTTTCCGCAAGCATACGAAATATTCTTTCTGCGCCCTTTATTTATGCGATGATTATACCCGCCGTGGTTTTAGACCTATTTTTATGGATGTATCAAGCTTTTGCCTTTCCTCTTTACCAAATTCCGAAGGTCAAAAGATCTGATTACATTGTCTTTGATCGCCGGTTTTTGTCCTATCTGAACATTATTGAAAAAGTGAATTGCATGTACTGCACCTACGTGAACGGGCTTTTCGCCTATGCTGTTGAGATTGGTGGCCGAACAGAAAGATATTGGTGTCCGATTAAGGCTGCACGTAAACCGAATTATGATCCCCACCAGTATTATCAGCACTTCGCTGACTATGGAGACGCTGAAACTTTTAAGAAAATATCAAATGATGGTGGCGGGTTTCAGAAAAAAAGAGACTCGGGAGACAAGTAATTACGGTCTTAAATGCCGTCTCTGCCTGGATGGAGTAGCCTTGGTTCTGCCGCCATTTTCGCTCTGGATCTCTCGGCGCTGTGTTTTAAGAAAACTCGGCAAATCTCGCTTTTCATGTCGACAGAAATCTTCTGCTAATAGTGTTCGGACCTGATCTTTGTCTAACCTTACTTCATCGATGAGAAAATAATAAACTGATTCTAATAAACTGATTAAGGAAATCGAATGCGATTGACCATGACGTCTTGTGAGAAAATCAGTCATCGACCAGAACATCCAGAACAAAGATCCTGAGAACTTTTCCTCTGCCACGATTTTCAACTGTTTCATTGTTAAAATAAAATTTCCACTATTCGCAATCTGATCCCAGAACTGAGAAAAGCGATGGAACTTTTGCATCGTGACGAAATCAATGTCTTTGGTTTTCAGAATTTGATAGGGAGCTTCGAGCATGAAAGCCATCTCGTAGGTCTTCATGTGTCTTGAGATGGGAGCACCATTGAGGCGTTTTAAAATCCCAAGCTGAATTTCATCAGGCTCAAGCTTGTAAAGTTGATCAAAACCACTGGCAAAGCTCTCAAGATTCTCGCCGGGCAAGCCAAAGATCAGATCCGCATGAGTATGCACCTTGGTGTGCTCGCGCAGGTATTTAAAATTTTCTTTTATTTTTTCATAATCTTGTCTGCGGCTCACATTTTTGGCGACCTCAGGATTCCAAGTTTGAATCCCAATTTCAAATTGCAAACTGCCAGCAGGAAACTGGCTCATCAATTCTTTAAGCTCCGGCGGCAGTCGGTCTGGGACTAACTCGAAATGCAAAAATAATCCCAAATCCACTCGGTCGAGAAAAAATTTAAGAATCTGAGTACTAATTGTGGGACTCAAATTAAAAGTGCGATCTACAAATTTAAACTGTCTTGCTCCCCGGTCCATTAAAGCTTGAATATCCGCTAGAAACTGCTCCGTTGGAAAATTGCGAACCGCTGTATCGAGCGACGACAAACAGTATTCACATTTAAAGGGACAACCCCGAGAGGCCTCGACATAAATCGTTCGGTGCTTAATGTCTGAATCGGTGTAATAAGGATACGGACTTTTTAATGTCACGACATCTGGCAAGTCGGCTTGAATGATTTTATTGAGTGGCCGGTGGCCCTCAAAAAAACTTTTACAGAACTGATAAAAACTAATATCCGATTCACCCTTAAAAACATGATCAGCAATTTGACAGATCTCTTGAGTTTCTATTTCAAAGCTGACCTCTGGCCCACCGACAACAACAGTGACCTCAGGAGCCACTCTCTTCAGAATTGAGATCACCTGCAAAGTCTGCGGAGCGTTCCAAATATAAACTCCAAAACCCACAATTTTAGGATGATATTGAAGTAAATCTTCAACCACATCCCGAGGATGTTTTTGAATCACGTATTCACAAATTTTCGTCTGAGCTTGAAACTCACTCAAATTCGCAAAAAGATATCTCAGTCCCAGCGAGGGATGGTGATAGCGACCGGTCAATGTACAGAGTAAAATATCTTTCATCTTCGCCCTGACGAGTTTCTCATAAGAAAGAGGCGCTGAAACTCTTCATCTCAGCGCCTCATAAGTAGGAATTGGTTTTGCGATAAGCCGGATTCTGTTTCTCTTTCAGTTTCCCAACCCAAAAGAGATGACGATCATTCCTCTCGTCCCTTTATTACTAAAGGGCTTTAGCGATCTGACCCGAAGGCCACGTGCGGGTCGCACTTTTTGTTTCTTTTCAGAAACAAGAGCCCTCCTATTTGATCTTGCTCCACGTAGAGTTTGGCTGTTTTCACTCCAGCAGCTCCCCTTAAGCTTCCCGTTCCCGGCAAAAGGCTCATAGCCCTGGACATTCTCTCTGTTCCACTGTTCCTACGGTTACCCGCGAAGGCCGTTAACCTTTACGCTACCCTATGGAGTCCGGACTTTCCTCCCCCACCTTGGCTTGCGCCAAAGCAGAAGCGATCATCTGCAAAACCATTGGTAAGCTAGCACACCACGGCATTTTCCACAAGGGTCGGTTTCCGGTTGAGTTTTGTCCAGTGGTCTTTTAATTTGGCTCTTTAAGTTTATCCAAAGGGAAAGGATTACTCCATGAAGTACTTGATTTCATTAGCTCTATTCGCATCCTCAGTAGCACTAGCCAGTGGCGGAGCGCCAAAAGCTGGGGGACATGGTGGAGTTAACTTGGATCTGATGGCAGCACCTCAACCAGACCGCACAAAGGTTCTCCGCCCTGGAAAAATCGAATTTGAATCTCCTGCGTACATGGAAAAAGTCAGCGGTACATCCGCAACATTAAAGTGGAAAGCGGCAGAGAAAGCTGACCTTTATAATGTTCAAGTCGCAAAAGACCCAGCTTTTAAATGGATTGTCGCAGAAGCTCCTCTTCACAAGGGAACAACTTACCAGGTCAGCGGCCTTGCTCCAGGTATGCATTATTTCTGGCGTGTCGCTGGAATTAAGTCCGACAATGATCCACTCTACATGCAGGGATGGTTTACGTTCTCAGCATTTGAGACAGTAAAATAGCTTAAACAAACTAAGATAATTGAATTTTTAGACCAAGGTCTAGTTTATTTTCCTTTAGCTTTTCTTGAGATTTCCGATAAATCCGTTGATGGCTAAGGTTAATCGCATTTTAAAGAAAGTATTTCCATTCCTTGGTAGACACAGAGACTGCTCGACGGGGCCGAACTCGAATCATCTTCTAAGTGAAGGGTTATCACAATTAGAACTGTGCGCCTCTATCAATTCAATTAAAGAGTTATCCGGAGGAATTGCCCATGAAATCAATAATCCTCTCGCCATTATTTTAGGTCGCGCACAACTGGTTAAAATTCGCTCAAAGAAAAGTTCTCTCAGCCCTGAATTTCTCGAAGAAAGCATGGCTAAAGTTGAAGAGGCAAGTCAAAGAATTGGCAGTATCGTCAGTGCGCTACGCCTAATTACTAAAGACGGCACCAAAGAGCCCATCTCTATCATCGAGATTACAAGATTGATAGATAACGTAAAAACATTCTGGGCCGCCCGCCTGAAGAATCATGAAATTGATTTTTCAATACAAATTCATTGTCCAGAGGCTCGACTCCGTTGTCGAGAAGCACAAATTACAACTGTTATTTTGAACTTACTTTCAAATGCTTTTCACGCTTCAAGATCCGCACGAAACGAATTTAAGAATCATGCCTGGATCAAACTTGAAGTGATTAGCTCTCTGAAGGGAATTGAAATTTCTGTTTCAGATTCCGGCGCTGGCATTCCAATTGGAAATCGCAAGCGAATCTTCGATCCATTTTTTACAACCCGCGAGGTTGGAGATGGGTCTGGGCTTGGGCTGACGATCTCTCACAGTATTGCGACAGATCATGGCGGAGATCTTTATCTTGATGAGACCTCTGAGCATACAAAGTTTGTGGTAGTCATCCCAGCATTAGTCGGTCATCAACAAGCCGCTTAAGGCTCTTCATTAATAATCACTATTTCTATACGACGGTTCTTCATCCGATTTTCGGCATTGGTATTTGGAACCAGTGGTTTTTGATCTGCAAAAGATGTGGCGGAAAGACGAGAGCCGTCAAGCTGATGAACCTGGATGAGATACTTAACAACGCTTGTCGCTCGCATACTGGCTAGCTCCCAATTGCTTTCTTTTGTGTTGCCCGGAAGGGGTAAATCATCGGTGTGCCCCTCAACAACTATCCGATAAGGCATGGCCTTGATGATTTTGGCGACTTTATCCAGCGACTGAAGAGCTGGCCTTTTCAGCTTGGTTGAGCCAGAGGCAAAATAGGCCTCTGCGGATAAGCTAATTCGCACTCCGTTTTGATCTGCACGAATATCTTGAATCGCGAGCTTTCTTTCTTCATCCTTCATGGCCTCTTGCAGGACCTTTTCAAGAGCATTTTTGATTTCATCATTACGTACCCCACGCCTTTGCATAGGCTCCAGAGAATCAATAACTGGGCCCACCACTCCGCCATGAGAGCCAACTTGTTGGCCATAGTTACCAGCAAGCTTAAATTCCGCTCGAATTGTTTTTTCAAAATTTTTTTCTTTTTCTTCATTCCGAGTTGAGGTGGCGTACATAACGACAAAGAAGGCAAAGAGCAGGGTGATGAAGTCGGCGTAGGAAACCAGCCATCGCTCATGATTTTCATGCTCTTCGTGCTTTTTTGCTCTCATCTGTTACTTTCATCTCTGTTTTTCAAAAAATGCTTTTAGTTTTAAATCAATCAGCGAGGGCGACATTCCCGCCTGAATACCAAGTCCCCCCTCAAGAATCATTTCCTTCACTTTGATTTCATCAGCCACGCGTTTCTTAAGCTTGCTTCCAATTGGCAAAAAGATCAGATTCGCAGATCCCACTCCGTAAACTGTCGCAACAAAGGCCACAGCGATACCTGCGCCCAGCTTGCTTGTATCTGACAAATTTCCCATCACATGAATCAAACCCAGAACAGCCCCAATGATTCCAATTGTCGGAGCGTAGCCGCCGGCCTCAGTCCAAATTTTTGCAGCATTCAGCAGTTTTTCTTCTTCCAGATCGATTTGCTTATTAAATACATCTCTCATCACTGAAGGTTCAACATTGTCTACTACTGCCTTCATCACACTCTGTAAAAATTTGTCTTGCATGTTTGGAATTCGAGCCTCGAGAGCCAAAATAGATTCTTTTTTTGCAATTCGGGCGCACTCGATAATCTCGGTTAAAATTTTACGGGGTTCCGTTTGATCTTCTTCTGCAAAGGCCTTTTTGAGCATCTGAAGCCCAAGCTTCACATCTCGTTTTTTCGAAGAAAGCAGGACTGCGCCAAAAGTTCCTGTGAAAACGATCACAGCCGCAGCACCCTGGACCAGAGAGCCAACGTGGCCACCCTCGATCACATTTCCAAGTAAAATTCCGCCAATTCCAAGTAAGAGTCCAAATATTGCAGTGGTTTCCATAAGCACAGTATGTCAGACGAAATTTGTCTTCACTAGACATTTTCTGAGATTCAACCTAAAGTCCGAGAAGAATTCATGAATTATTTAATTGATCTCGACAAAGAATTACTTCTGCTTATCAATAAGAGCTGGACCAACGGCTTTTTTGATTTGTTTTTTCCCTTGATCACTGATCTTCACCACACAAACGCATTTAAATATATTTTCGTTCCAGGCCTTATCCTTTTCTTTGTTGTTTATCGAAAATGGAATGGAGCTATTTTCTTAGGTGGTCTAGTTAGCTCTTTGGCTTTGAATGATTTTATCGGCGGAAAATTGATCAAACCTTTTTTTGAGCGCCCCCGCCCCCCCGTTGCAGGAATCGAGGTCATCCTACGCGCACCTCATTTTGGCGGATTTAGTTTTACCTCAAACCATGCCTCAAACATGTTTTGCGCCGCTGTTTTTGTGACAGCTTTTTTCCCCCGTATGAGGTGGATTATGTTCGCATATGCTTTTTTGGTTGCCTATAGCCGAGTCTACTGCGGAGTTCATTATCCATCCGACGTCATCTTTGGTGCTCTTGTTGGTTCACTGATTGGCTTCATGATTTCTCGAATTTTTCTTCTTCTTCGAAAGCGCGTGGCAGAAAAATATGGCTAAGGTTCTTGTTACTGGAGCAAATGGTTTTTTAGGCAGTTGGCTCGTCAAGGGACTCTTGAACGAGGGTCACGAAGTTTCAGTTTTAGTTCGTAAAAACAGCGACGTCTCGGAGTTAGCACATCTTTCTTGTCACTATCTTTATGGTGATATCACAAATCGAGAAAGCCTGATCCAAGCCTTTCAGGGACAGGATTCAGTTTTTCATCTAGCAGGACTGATCGCTTATAAAAAATCAGAGCGAGAGAAGATGGATCTAATTAATGTGGGCGGAGTAGAAAACGTCATTCACGCCTGCAAATTAAACTCGGTCAGAAGACTTGTTCATTTAAGCTCAGTCACTGCAATTGGCGCCGGCTTTCGCCCTAACCAAGTATTAAATGAAAATTCTGAATACAACGTCCATCACTTGAATTTGGGATATTTTGAAACCAAACATCAAGGAGAACTACTCGTCCGAGAAGCCTGTGCCAAAAAGGAAATTGATGCGGTTATTCTTAATCCCAGCACTATTTATGGGCCCGGCGATGCCAAAAAGGGCAGTCGAAAAACTCAAATCAAAGTCGCCCGAGGCGAGTTCCCCTTCTACACTTCCGGTGGTGTCAACGTTGTCGCTGTTGAAGATGTTGTGCATGGAATTCTCAGCGCCTGGAACATTGGCCGAACCGGAGAAAGATATATCCTTGCTGGGGAAAATCTGACAATCGAGCAGCTCTTTACTGAAATTGCAAGGGCGGCGAATGTTGAGCCCCCTCGCTTATACATGCCAAACTTTGCCCTTCACACGCTTGGTTATTTTGGAGATCTTTTATCAACATTTGGCTTCTCATCTTCGATTAGCAGTGAAAATGCCTGGACTGCAACCTTGTACCATTGGTTTGACTCAACAAAAGCTCAAAATGAGCTTCACTTCTGCCCAAGCTCCGCTCGCCAGGCCATTGAAAAAAGCGTCGGCTGGATGGCTGAGCACGGATTGTTAAAATAATTATGCCCATTAGAACATCTCTTCGCACTCTTGCTTTGCTCCTTCGAATACTGATTGCGCTGTTTTTCTTATCAACCTTTGTTGCTCTTTGGGTATGGAGCCTTTTTCCGAGCGATAAGGAAATTCGTGGATGCCTGACCACCAAAATGTATCATGTCCACCTTTGCCCAGGTTCAGATCAGTATGTTCGATTAAATCAAATTTCACCCTATCTTGAAAAGGCCGTGGTTCTAACAGAGGACGCCTCTTTCTGGAATCACAATGGGTTTGACATTGAAGAGCTTGAGAAAAGTTTGAAAAAAAACATTCAGGAAAAACGATTTGCTCGAGGAGGCTCAACAATTACTCAGCAATTAGCGAAAAATATGTTTTTAACCAAAGAAAAAACTTTATCTCGCAAACTCATGGAAGCTCTCATTACTATCCGAATCGAAAAAACACTGAAGAAATCTGAGATCTTGGAACGCTACCTGAATGTCGTACAGTTCGGAAAAGATCTTTTTGGAATACAAAAGGCGTCGCAATATTATTTTTCAAAAAGACCTAAAGACTTAACCCTTGTGGAATCAGCCTTTCTGACTTTTCTTTTACCAAGCCCAGAAAAATATTCTGTTTCCTTTCAAAAGAAACAGCTAACGCCATTTGCTCGCCAAAGACTGAACCAAATTATTGATAATTTATTTCAATATCACCGCATCAGCGAAGATGAGTATACCTTAGCCAAAGATGAGCTATCGCGATTTCTCAATCCTGCCGGAGAAGTTCAGGAATCAAAATCACCATCTGAGAGCGAGCTTGATCCAGAGGCGGAGTCTGAAGCTGCGCCCGAACATGTAAATTAGTTTAGAAGTTTTCCTGCTAAACGGCGAATAGCAATCCGAGTAAGGACAACAAGAAGAATAATCAAAATAAGGCTGTGCAGTAATACTGTCCATTCAAAACCGTTCAGCAGCAACGACCGCACGGCAGATACTGAGTGCGTCAGTGGCAGTAAATATATCGCCTGCTTGATACCGATGGGTAGACTTTCAACGGGAAAGAATGTGCCACAAAACAATGACATCGGAATAATAATTCCTGAAGAGGGGTAAATGATTTGCTCATAATTATGAACCATCGTTGTCACAATCATTCCGAGCGCCGCAAAAACCGCTGATGAAATAAAAATAACCAAAAATGCTGGCAAAATTGTCACTGGGTCAACAAGACCAAAAAACATGGCAATAATCGATACCCCGATTGCACTCATCGTTCCCTTAGTCGCACCCCACAGGATCTCTCCAAGTACAATTTCATTTGGTTCGATTGGAGTCAGAATTTGCGTTAAATAAGTCCTTTGATAAGTTAGTTTTGAGAAGTTATCATATGTTGAGACAAAAAAAGCGACAAACATTGAGCTATTGCAAAGAAGGGCGGGGAAGAAAAAATCCACGTAAGGGCGACCGTTAATTGTCGTCACATACGAACCCAATCCATACCCTAAGGCACCAAGAATAAAAAGTGGCTCTAGTACGATCCAAAATGCTGAAACCAACCAAGCTCGTTTAAAAAGAAAAAAATTACGAGCCCAAATTCGAGAAATGGATGTCAGTGAATCAGCAATTGAGGACCTTATGCGGTTCTTCACATGAACTCCTCGTGCAAATACTGTCCCGCAAGGCTTAAAAAGACGTCATTTAATGTTGGTCTTCGGATTGTCATCCGTGGACTTGAAATCAGATCAAAAACTTTTTTCCCCTCTTGCTCAGGCAAAATGTAGATATTCACCATACGACCGATCACTTGATATTTATATCCTAATTCTCGCAAGCGATTCAGATAATAATTCAAGTCTTTTTGACTGCACTCAAACTCGACAACTTCTTTTCCGATATACTTAGCAATAAGTTCTTTCGGGGTACCAACTGATAAGACCTTTCCATGATCCATCAAAGCAATGCGATCACAGAGCTGCTCAGCCTCCTCCATATAGTGAGTGGTGATAATCAGCGTCCCCATTTCAGCTTTAATTTTTCTCAAAAATTCCCAAATCCAAACCCGGGCCTGCGGATCTAATCCCGCTGTTGGTTCATCAAGAAAAAGCAATTCTGGCTGATTAATCATTCCACGAGCAATGGCCAAGCGCCGCCTCATGCCCCCGCTGAGTTCATGAATAAACTTGTCTTTATCTTCTTCTAAACGAACAAGGCGTAACAGCTCATCAACCCGACGAGCCGCAACTTGTTTATCAATGTTGTAGTAGCTTGAGTATATAAGCAGGTTTTCCTTTGCCGTAAAATCAACATCAAGCCCATCTTCCTGGGGGATTACCCCAATGCGGGCTTTAATTTCACGATGATTTTTTTTGACATTCAATCCCAAGACGTAAAGCTCGCCCGATGATACCAGGCTTGAGCAGTACATCATTTTCATTGTTGTTGTTTTGCCGGCCCCATTCGGACCAAGAATGCCAAAACACTCACCACGATGGATCTCAAGATTGATTCCTTCAACGACAAGTTTGTCTGCGAATTGCTTAACTAGCCCTTTAGCCTCGACAACTGTTTTCAAAACCCATCCTATTCTTTATCTGTCGCTCGAGCACGATTGCGCTTATGTGGGTCAAGCTCACGGCAACGAAGTCGAATGTGATTCGGTGTCACTTCGATCAACTCATCGTCACGAATCCACTCCATCGCTTGCTCAAGTGTCATTGGCTTTACTGGCACCAGACGAATGGCTTCGTCAGATCCGGAAGCACGAACGTTTGTTAATTTCTTTTCTCGAGTGATATTCACTTCAAGATCATTTTCTTTGGCATGCTCGCCAACGATCATACCGTTATAAACATCAGCAACAGGCAGAACAAACATTCGACCTCGCTCTTGAAGATTCCAGATCGCATAGGCCGTGGTAATGCCCTGACGATCACTGATCATGGCTCCAGTGTTGCGAGAGCTGATCTCGCCCCGGTAGTCATCCCATCCATCAAATTGGGTATTGAGAAGACCTGTTCCGCGAGTATCAGTCAAAAACTCTGATCGGTATCCAATCAAACCACGAGCAGGAATTCGGAACTCCAATCGTGTACGACCTGTGCCCTTTGAATTCATGTTCGTCATGATTCCCTTTCGAAGGCCCATCTTTTCTGTGACAACACCGACATAGGCGTCTTCGATATCAACAATGGCAATTTCAAATGGCTCAAGTTTTTTGCCATTTTCTTCTTTAAAGATAACCTGAGGCTTCGAGACGCAAAGCTCATAGCCCTCTCGTCGCATTTGCTCAATCAAGACCGCAAGCTGAAGCTCGCCTCGGCCAACAACCTTGAAAGATTCGTTGCTCGAAGTCTTTTCCATTCGAATAGCAACGTTGTGAAGAAGCTCTTTCTCAAGGCGCTCTAAAATTTTTCGAGAGGTCACATTTTTTCCATCTCGTCCACCAAATGGACCATCATTAACAGAGAAAATCATTCCCACCGTAGGTTCGTCCACACGGATTCGCGGAAGTGGTCGTGGATCAGTGACAGAGGTGATGGTGTCCCCGATATTAAAATCTTCAAGTCCTGCAATGATGGCGATATCGCCTGCGCCAACTTCTTGAACGGGAACCTGTTGATTCACCTTGTATTGATAAAGGGCAGAGACTTTTACTTTCTTGTTGATGTTTTTATCTTGCATACAAAGAACTTCGTCGCCGACTTTGATCATTCCAGAACGCACACGGCCAATGGCCAATCGACCCACGAAAGAGTTGTAAGACAGATTAGAGACCATCACCTGAAGTGGAGTGTTCTCGCTGACCTTGGGCGGCGGAACTTCATTAATGATTTTCTCATAAAGTGCCTCAAGAGAATTTGTTTTCACGTTTGGATCAAGGGTCGCCATTCCCTCTCGGGCAATTGCATACACAGGTGTGAAATCGGCCTGCTCTTCAGAAGCATCTAAATCAATCATCAAATCAAAAACTTCATTGAGAACTTCTTGAATTCGAGCATCTGGGCGGTCAATTTTATTTACACAGACGATAACTTTGAGATTTTGCTCAAGAGCTTTTTTCAAAACAAATCGAGTTTGAGGAAGTGGTCCCTCAGAAGCGTCAACAAGTAAAATGGCGCCATCCACCATGTTCAAAATACGCTCAACTTCTCCACCGAAATCACTGTGGCCGGGAGTATCCACGATATTAATTTTGATATCTTTGTAAACGAACGAGGCGTTCTTTGCCGCGATTGTGATTCCACGTTCTTTTTCAAGATCCATCGAGTCCATTAATCGTTCATCAACTTGTTCGTTGTCGCGAAATGTCCCTGCTTGCTTAATCAAATGGTCGACAAGAGTTGTCTTACCATGGTCAACGTGAGCAATGATGGCAATATTCCGAATTTTAGCAGGTTCAAGCATTCTGTCTCCTTAGCTTTCTTTAACCATGCCCACCCAACAAGAACCCCTCTCCCGAGGTATCCTCTTGGTGTGAGATTTTAACTGTTTCAAAAAAATTATTGGCCGTGAGTAATATCTCATCAGTTGTCTTACTTTGAAAAATGTTTTTTCTAAATTGGGCGGCGCCCGGAAACCCCGAGGCAAACCAGGCCGCAAACTTTTTCAGTTGAATCTGTGTAATATGATCATCACAGCGCGACACAAGCTCCTGCTTTAGTCCAGAGAAGAGGCGAACGTAGTCCTTTTCAACATGGATATTGTTTTTTTCCAGCAGGTTTTGGGCCTCTTGAAAAATAAGTGGGTTTTTCAGGCAGCCCCGACCAATCATAACCCCATCACATCCATAATCTTTCAGTCTGCTGACAGCCTGATGTCCAGTGTGTATATCGCCATTTCCAATAACGGGGATTTGAGTTTTTGCTTTAATGTCACCAATAAAATCCCAGTCAGCTAATCCGGAATATCCTTGGGCTCGAGTACGACCATGAATCGCAACCCAAGTAACCCCCTCGTCTAAAGCAAGGCGACAAACATCCAAAGCGTTTCGAGAAGACTGATCCCAACCTGTACGAATTTTGATAGTCACAGGGATTTCCACAGCCCTAACAACCGACTGCAAAACTTTTTTCATTGCTGGCAGATCTTTCATCATAGCAGAACCAGCTCCCTTTTTTACAACCTTGGGAACAGGACAGCCAAAATTGAGATCAACAAAATCTGCACCCACTTCTTCAACAAGTTTTGCTGCATGTGCAAGATGTTCGGGGTTATCACCAAATAACTGAATACCAACAGGACGCTGGTCTTCATCAAAGCTCATCAGGGCCTGTGTTTTTTTTGACTTGTATTCAAGCCCTGTCGCCGACACCAGCTCAGTCACCACAATGCCAGCTCCGTTTTTTTTCATGAATGAGCGAAAAGCATGGTCTGTTATGCCCGCCATTGGCGCTAGAGCAAATGGCCGACGACGAAGTTCGGATAACAAATTCTGCTGTAATTTCTCTTGTTTGGGGCTCTGCATGAAGAGTCTGTTTGTAAAACAGACTTGAATTTAAAGCAACTCAAACCTTGCAGTAAAGTGCCTTAAAAATGGGGGCTCATAGGTCATCTTTAAGCCCTTAAGCTCATTTTTGCGGGCAACAATATCCGCCATCCCCTCGAGAATATAATCGAAATGGCTCTGGGTATACACTCGACGAGGAAACGCTAAACGAACTAACTCCATTTTAGAGGGTATAAATTTTCCATCTTTTTTTGCTCCAAACATCACTGAACCAATCTCGCAGGCACGGATTCCCTCGCTTAGATAGAGCTCACAAACCAAGGCCTGACCCGGGAACTGCTCTGGCGGGATGTGGGGCAAAAAAGCCTTTGCATCAATATAAACAGCATGGCCTCCGGGAGGCTGCAATGTTGGAATCCCCGCCTTGTTTAATCCCTGTGCCATATACTTGCTCACAGCAATTCGGTAAGAAAGATAATTTTCATCCATGGCTTCTTCTAATCCAACAGCAAGGGCCTCAAGGTCTCTGGCAGCAAGCCCCCCGTAAGTCGGAAAGCCTTCTGTGAGAATCAACATATTCCGAAGCTGATCCACCCACTTCGATTCTTTCAAAGCGATAAACCCACCTATATTCACCATTCCATCTTTTTTTGCGCTCATCATGCAGCCATCTGCATATGAAAAAATCTCGGCAACGATGTCTTTGATAGATCGATTTTTCTGACCAGGCTCGCGGTCCTTAATGAAGAATGCGTTCTCTGCAAATCGACAAACATCGATGATAAATGGAATGTTGTACTTGTGATAAATCTCTGAACAGCCCTTGATATTTTCAAGTGACACGGGTTGACCGCCACCGGTGTTGTTCGTGATCGTCAGCATTCCACAGGGAATTTTCCCCTGATACTCACGACAGAAAGATTCTAATTTTTTGAGATCAATATTGCCCTTAAAGGGGTGAGTGTTTTGGGGATCTTTTCCCTCTTCAATGACCAGATCAGCTGCCTCGGCATTCATGAATTCAATATTGGCTCGGGTTGTATCAAAGTGGTTATTGGATGGAACTTTATGCCCCGACTTCACTAAAACAGAGAACAACAGCCGCTCGGCTGCACGCCCCTGGTGAGTGGGAATAACGAAATTATAGCCAGTCACATTTTTGACTGCTTTATCAAAGCGTTCAAAACTTTGCGATCCTGCGTAGGACTCATCGGCAACCATCATCGCCGCCCACTGCTTGGCGCTCATGGCTGTTGTTCCAGAATCAGTTAAGAAATCAAAAGTCACATTTTTCGCAGCCACGGTAAATAGATTGTACCCAGCTGCTTTTAAAATTTCTTGTCGCTGCTCACGTGTGGTCATGGGAAGGGGTTCAACCATCTTAATTTTAAATGGCTCAATAATGGTTTTTCGCTTTGGTGAACCTGACTTTTCCGATGACATGAGACACTCTCCTTCAAATTTTTCTCGTTCGCATTGAAGATGTTAGTTGTACCGTGAATTCCCAAAAGAGTTCAAGAAGTTGAGCAAGATCAGCCCACAATCTGCCCAAGTCCAGTGGCGCTAAATAATCATGAATAATTACATATACTTATGATAGAAAAATATCATTAAAGTCTCAAACTTCAACGTCCGATAAGATATCTATGAATCACTTATCAAAGTGGGTATTTGTTTTTTTAGCCATTTTCTCTCTGCAAGCCATTGCTGCGGATACCTATCAATCTATTCCCATCGAGGGTCAGATTTTTGATGAGCAAACCGGCCAGCCCTTAACTGCAACCAGTGTCAAATTCAGAGTTTCTGTATTTACTGCGGTCTCGAGCGGCTCTTGCCTTCTCTGGAGAGAAACACACACTCAAAATCTTTCAACAACTGATGGGCTATTTCTTTTTTATTTAGGGCTAGGCTCAAGCCAAGAAAAAGATGCCGGCATTTCTTCAATCACAGAGGTCTTTAATAACTCGGTTACTTCAATTAATGGAGTCTCTGGTGCCTGCTCGGTCGCCTCTACAGATGATCGCCAAGTTCAAATTGAATTTTCAACTGACAACGGAGTGACCTATACCTCTTTAAACAAACAATCCATGAAAGCTGTGCCTGTGGCTCTCTACGCTGAAAAAGCGGGAGAGGCTTTAAAAATGGGCGGCGTTGAAATTTCGACAACACCACCAACAAACGGGCAAGCTCTTCTTTACGATGCAACTTCTGGAAAGTGGGAACCCACAACACTGGGTGGTGGCACGGGCACTGTCACCAGCATCACTGCTGGAACAGGATTAACAGGTGGCACAATCACCACATCAGGAACGCTTGCTGTGGACGTGGGAACAACGGCAGGAAAAATTCCACAGCTTGATGGCGCCGGAAAAATCCCAGCAGCACTCTTGCCATCGATAACAGTTTCTGTGGATCAAATCACAAGTGGATCTGGGAAATATTTTACTTATGCTCCCAATGGCACAGCGTGCGCCAACGGAGAGTTGCTCAAGTGGGACAACACTGCTTTACGTTGGATTTGTGGCACAGCGGACATCCCAAATCTTGACACGAGCAAGTTAACTTCTGGAATTCTTCCAATCGCAAGAGGGGGCACAAATAGCGGCACAACTCTAATTGGAAATAAAATTATGATTTCAAGTGGCGGCGCTATTGTTGAAAATGCTAATGTGATGTCCATCAACTTGCCGATGAAAACGGATGCCAATGGAAATCCTTCGACGGGAGCTATTGATTTAAGCGGATCTGATGTCACTGGAATTTTGGGTCTCGCAAATGGCGGCACGGGCTCCACAACAGGATCAATCACAGGTACAGGTGCTTTGACTTTTGCTGCTGGCGGCACAAATCAAAACGTGACGCTTACGCCTAGTGGTGCAGGCCACACAATCTTGAATGGAAAAGTTGGAGTGGGAACAAGTTCCCCAGGTGCAACTTTTCATGTCTATGATACCACAAGCACTGGCGCCACTTTTGAAAGTAACTCAATTACCTCAATAATTAATATAAAAAACAACACTGGATATACTCAAATATATACAGGGTCTTCAAATACCTTCTTGGTTAGAACAAATAGCGGAAAATTCTTCCGCTTTTACGATGACACAGGATCCTTTGAAACGGCTGCCCTCAAGGTCTCTGGCGGAACACCCGCTGTCGGACGAGTCCTCGCTTCAACAGATGCGTCAGGAAACGCGACCTGGCAGGATCGAAATCTCGGACCATTTAATTGTCCAACCGGATACACGCTTGTCGGAACGGCAGGATCTCGAAGTGCTTTTTGTATTTCCGATCAAAAAACAGCTGCCACATGGAGTGGGGCTTTGGATAGCTGCTTTGATCTCGGCGCGCGACTATGCAGTATTGAAGAACGCGTCACTGCCTGCCGAAAAGGAGGCGTCGCCTTGACAATCATTTCACAAATTTCTGACGGCATAACAAACCCAAATCATGAGTGGACGAGCAATCATGACGGTGGCGGGGCGATCTCTATCGTAAGCTACTCTGGATGCAGCCCTGAAACCTGGGAGCTGTATCAGGGAACAAATGGGGGTTCATATTCCTTAATTACAAAGCCCTATCGTTGCTGTTTTCACTAATAACAAATAAAATCAGATCATGTTTACTGAGAATTTCTTTGTCTTTCTGACTCAATTTGAAACACTATTTTCTCATAACATGTAGGCCGAGGTTGAGTTTGTCAGCAAGATCATGCTGCTTTTTTGAGATCAGCTACTAGTACTTGCCCCTGTTCGGTGCTTTCGCAAAATACTTTATAGTCCCTGAGATACTCATGAGCCGTTCTC